>JBEEGH010000014.1:0-106153 GCA_041166745.1 Acidimicrobiaceae bacterium | reverse complement strand
AAATCCCACTCATCCGTACACAGAAATGTGTACGGATGAGTGGGAGAACCGGTCAGTCAGGCGAGGCTTTCGACCCAGGCTTGGTGCAGCGCGGCGTAGCGGCCCGTGCCGCCGATGAGGTCGTCGGGCGAGCCGTCCTCGACCACGCGGCCCTCGTCGACGACGACGACCCGGTCGGCGATCTCCACGGTGGTGAGCCGGTGGGCGATGATGATCGCCGTTCGGTCGGCGAGCAGCGTCTGCAAGGCACGCTGGACCAATCGCTCGGACGGCACGTCGAGCGACGATGTGGCCTCGTCGAGGATCAGGACCGCGGGGTCGGCGAGGAAGGCGCGCGCGAACGAGACGAGTTGGCGTTGGCCGGCGGACAGCCGGGCGCCCTTCTGGTGCACATCGGTGTCGTAGCCATTGGGTAGTCCGGCGATGAACTCGTGGGCGCCGATAGCGCCGGCCGCGCCTTCGATCGCCTCCCGCGACGCGCCTGGCCGGCCGAGTTCGATGTTGTGCAGCACCGAACCCGAGAACAGGAAGTTCTCCTGGGTCACGGTGATGATCGCCCGGCGGAGGTCGGCTTCGGAGAGATCGCGCTGGTCGATGCCGTCGAGCAACACGCGGCCCTCGGTGGGATCCCAGAACCGCGCCGCCAGGCGAGCGATCGTCGTCTTGCCCGCACCCGTGGCGCCGACGAGCGCGACGGTCTGGCCGGCCGGGATCGCCAAGTCGAGTCGATGCAGAACGACCCGATCGCGGTAGCCGAAGCGCACCCCTTCGAGACGGAGCTCGCCGTGAGCGTGGGGCAGCGGCGTCGGGTGCAGCGCCTCCGCCACGCTCGGTGCCTCGTCGAGCACGCCGGAGAGCTTCTCGAGAGCTGCCGCTGCTGCTTGGAACAGGTTGTAGAACTGCGTGAGCTCTTCCATCGGGGCGAAAAACCGACGGAGGTAGAGCAGGAACGCAGCGAGCACACCGACAGTCATGCGGTGATCGAGGACGCGCATGCTGCCGTAGACCAGCACGATCGCCGTCGTGGCACGCCCGACGAACTGCACGCCCGGTCCGTAGGTTGCGGCGAGACGTTGCGACCACATGTTCGCCCCGCGATAGCGGTCATCGAGATATTCGAAGATCTCCTGATTGCGCGGCTCACGCCGAAACGCGTGCACGGCCTGAATGCCGCCGAGGCTCTCGACGAAGTGAACGATGACGAGCGCGATCGCTTCGCGCGTCGCTCGGTACGCCTTTTCGGCGTGACCGCGGAACCATCGCGTCATCACGAACAGCAAGGGAAATGCCGCGAGTGTGACGAGCGCGAGCGGTAGATCGAGCAGCAGCAGTGCGACGCCGATGCCGCCCACGAGCAGGATCGACGTGATGAGGGTGATGATGCCGTTCCCGAGCAGGTCGGCTATGGCTTCGACGTCGGACGTCTGTCGAGAGATCACGCGACCTGACGTGTACTTCTCGTGGAACGCGATCGAGAGGTGCTGGAAGTGCAGGAACAGGCGGCGACGCGTATCGAGCACCACCTCTTGGCCGACTCGGCCGAGCAGGAGCAGGAATGCGTTGAACGACACCGCCGCGATGACCGTCATCGCCAATACGGCGAGTACCACGGTGAAGAGAGGCCGCGTGCTGCCGCTGCCTCCGTCGAGCAGTGGCGGGATGCCGTTGTCGATGCCCTGCTGGATCAGCCAAGGCACCGCGAGCTGGCAGGCGGTGCTGAGCGCGATGAGGGCCGACGCCGCGATCAGCGCGCCGCGGTGGGGGCGGGCGAGGTCGGCGAGCAGCTTGCGGCTTCGAGTGCGCAGCAGGCTGGCCAGCCCGCCTGCGACCTGTTCCTCTTCTTCGGCCTTCACACCCCGCCATGCGTCAACCAGGTCGTCGCCGGTGACGTCGAGCGCGGCCTGGGGATCGAGCTCGTGCACGTGATCGAGCTCGCTCATGCCACCACCTCCTCGTCCTCTTGTTCGTCGTCGTGCGCGACTTCTTCGCTGAGCACGGCGCGGTAGCGCGGCTCGCTGTCGAGCAGGTCGTGATGGGTGCCGACGGCGACGATGCGACCACCCTCCAGCAACGCCGCGCGATCGGCGAGCGCGATGGTCGACGGCCGGTGCACGACGACGAACACCGTGCACTCGCGCAGCATCGGCCGGAGCGCGTCTTCGACGAGCGCCTCGGTGTGCACGTCGAGCGCGGACAGCGGATCGTCGAGCACCAGGAGGCGCGGACGTCCGATGATGGCGCGGGCGAGGGCCAGCCGCTGCCGCTGGCCGCCCGACAGCGAGAGGCCTTGCTCACCTATTCGGGTGTCGAGTCCCCACGGCAGGTCGCTGACGAATCCGGCCTGCGCGACGGCGAGCGCCTCGGCGATCTCCTCGTCGTTCGCATCGGGCTTGCCCATGAGCAGGTTCTCTCGAACGGACGCGGAGAACAGCGACGGCTCTTCGAATGCGAATCCGACGTTGCGACGCAAGCTGTTCACGGTGAGGTCGCGCAGGTCGTGGCCGTCGAGCGTGATTCGTCCTTCCGTCGGGTCGTAGAGCCGAGTGAGCAAGGTGACCAGCGTGGTCTTGCCCGAACCGGTCGCCCCGACGATGGCGATCGTCTCGCCGGCGGGTACGACGAGATCGATGTTGCGCAAGGCCGTGCGATCACTTGCCGGATAGTCGAACGACACGTTCTCGAAGCGAATGTCTCCGACCGCAGCATCGATGGCGATCGCGCCCGGCCGATCGACGATCGTCGGCTCGGTGTCGAGCACCTCGTAGACCCGTACCGCAGCAGACTCCGCTTCGCCCGCCATCGCCATGATCCAGCCGAGGATCTCCATCGGGAACGTGAGCATCAGCACGTAGGTCACGAACGCGACGAGCTCCCCGACGGTCAGGCCGCCGCCGCCAACCGCGAGCGCGCCGGCCAGCAGCACCGCGGTGAGCGTGAGGTTGGGGATGATGCCGAGCACCCACACGAACTTGGTGTGGAGCTTGATCCGCTTGATCTGAGTGTCGTACAGCTTCGTGCTCTGCTCGTTGTACGCGTCGTAGGCCTCACCCCAGCGCCCGAATGCCTTGAGCACGCGAATGCCCCGCGCGCCCTCTTCGATGGTCGTGGTGAGGTCGCCGGTCTGGTCCTGGATGTCGCGGACGATGTCGTGGTAGTCGCGCTCGAAACGGCGGCACAACAGGAGTACCGGCAGCGTCGCGATGAACGTGAGCAGCGCGAGACCCACATGCAACGTCAGGAGAATGGCGAAGATCGCCGCGACTTGAATGCCGATCAGCACGAAGAACACCGCACCGAACGCGATGAATCGGCGAACGATGCCAAGATCCGCAGTGGCACGCGAGAGCAACTGCCCGGACTGCCATCGATCGTGGAAGCCGACGTCCAGTCGTTGCAGGTGTGCATACAGATCGTCGCGGAGTTGCGTCTCGAGCTCAGTGGCGACCAACGCAAGGAGGTAGCGCCGAGCGAAGCCCATGGCGATGTCGAGTACGGCCAAGACGGCGGCCACCACGCCCCACAGCACGATGCCGCGTCGGTCTCCATCGTGGAGCGGCCCGTCGATCACCGTCTTCACGATGAGCGGCAAGGCGACCTGGAAAGCCGATGACATGATCGACGTGAAAACGATCACCGCCATGTGGCGCGCGTAGGGCCGGAGGTATGGCCGGGTGCGCCACAGGGCGCGCCGCTGGAGTCCCCCCAAACGCATTCCCAGAGCTTCGCCGACGCGGTGTGGTGGAACCCAACGGATTGGGCCGCTGCCGCCGGGCCTTCGCTCAGTCGTCGAGTTTGCGGAGGGCCCGATCGCGCAGAGCTCGGAACTGACCGCTCGGTCCGATGACCTCGATGGCCTGACCGTCAGGGTCCTCGACGAAGACCGCAACGCCGATGTTGGTGTCCGCCCTGACGCGGCCGCCGTGATGTCCGACGGCATCGATGGTCGCGTCGAGATCGTCCACGAACAACGAGATGTGGGTGAGCCCGGGTTCGTTCATCACGCGATGGCTCGTCCGGTCCGTTCGGTCGAACGCAAGGAGCTCGAGCAAAAGGCCATCGAGCGCGAGATACACCGCATCGAGCACGAGGGGGGAAGCGAGGCGCAAGAGTTGCGGCGTCTCGGGCCCGTCGGTGCGCAACTCGAATGCGGGGCGAAATCCGAACACTTCTTCGTAGAACCGGCGTGATCGTTCGAGGTCGGTCACGCAGAGGCCGATGTGGCTGCACGCATTGGCCAACGTCCGCTACACCGCCTCGAGCAGGGCATCGGTGTGCACATGCTGTCGCAGGGGCTCTTCCCGCAGTGCGAGAGCGAGAACAACGGAACCCGCCATGAGGGGCACCACGAAGAGGAAGGTGCCCGCGAGCGCGTGGGCGAAGCTGGCGACGTACTGCGCTCGTACATCCGGCGGAAGCGTTGCCACCTGCGTCGGATCGAGAGCGGTCTGACCGGGAACGATGCCGGCCACGGCCGTCGCCAAGCGGCTGGTGAACAGGGCGCCTACCAGTGCGACGCCGACCGACCCGCCGATCGCTCGGAAGAAGTTGACGGCGGATGTCGCGATGCCGAGGTCTGAGGCGGGTACTTCGTTCTGAGTGGCGAGCACGACGACTTGCATCGTGAAGCCAACACCGACGCCCGTCAACAGCATGAAGAAGCCGGATTCGAGCTGGCTCGAGGCACTGTCGAGCCGGCTGAGCAGGAAGATGCCGACCGTCATGATGATGGTGCCGAGGATCGGGAAGGTGCGGTACCGGCCGGTGCGAGTGATGACCTGGCCGGCGAGGACGGAGGCGCCGATGAGCCCGAGCATGAGGGGAATGAGCAGCAACCCGGAGTCCGACGCCGAGTCGCCGTTCACCGTCTGGAGGAACAGCGGCAGGAAGGCGATGACGCCGAACATGCCGGCCCCGAGGAGTAGGCCGATGCTGCACGCCAGCGTGAAGGTGCGGACCTTGAACAAACGGAAGGGGAGCAACGGCTCGTCGGCGCGCTGCTCGACCGCGAGGAACAGCGCGGTGCCCGCGAGGGCCAGCGCTCCGAGCCCGAGGATCGCCGGCGAGCCCCAGTCGTATTCCACACCTCCCCACGTCGTGGCCAGCACGAGTGCGGAGATGGTGATCGACAGCACTGCCGCTCCGGCGTAGTCGATCTTCACCTTTCGGCGGCGCCCGAGGTTCGGAAGCACGAACCCGGTCACGACGAGCGCGAGCAGCCCGAGCGGCAGGTTGATGAAGAACACCCAGCGCCACGACAGGTTGTCGGTGAAGAAACCACCAAGCAAGGGGCCGGCCACGCTGGCACCACCGAAGAACGCGCCGAACATGCCTTGGTAACGGCCACGCTCACGAGGACTCACGACGTCGGCGATGATCGCCTGGCCCAGGACGATGAGTCCGCCGGCGCCGACGCCTTGTACCGCGCGGAACGCGATCAGCATCGGCATCGAGGACGCCACGCCGCAGAACATGCTGCCGACGAGGAAGATCACGATCGTGATCTGGAACAGGCGCTTGCGTCCGAACAGATCGCCGAGCTTCCCGCACAGCGGTGTCGAGATCGTCGTGGCGAGCAAATACGCGGTGATCACCCACGACAGGTGATTGATGCCTCCGAGATCGCCGACAATCGTCGGCAGCGCGGTGGCCACGATCGTCTGATCGAGAGCGGCCAGCACCATCCCGAGCATCAGCCCGATGAAGATCACCATCCGCTGCCGGTGCGAGAAGCTCGAGGGGTCGGGCGGAACGACGGCGGAGTCGTCGACCGTTCCAGAACCCGCGGTGATCGTCATCGTGGCGGCCGCAGCCCGCCGGCGAGTGCGTCGAAGGCTTCATCGATGGCGGCGATCAACGACGACTTTCCGGGCCCGGCCCGATCGAGGGCAACCCGGAACGTAGCAATCGCCGTCGACACCACGAGACGGGGATACAAAGACCCTTCGGCATCGAGCCCCGTTCGACGTGCAATCGCATCGACCAACGCATTCTCGAGTGCTGCGTAGCCCGCGACGTAGCTCGGATGCAGCTGCGGATGTCGTCGCACCAAGTCGACGCGCGCTCTGGAGATCTCGGCGACTTCAGGAACGCCAGTCGCGATGTCGACGAATGCGGCGCGCAGCGCCGTGAGCGGCAGCTCTCGAGCAGGTCGCTCGAGCACGGACTGGCCGACCTCGAGGCTCCGGTTCGGATCGAAGCCGAGGATCGCCTCTTCCTTCGTGGCGAAGTAGTTGAAGACGGTGCGCGGCGAAACGTCGGCGGCCGCGGCGATGTCGTCGACGGTGATCGAGTCGGGGCCGTGTTCGACGGCAAGCCGCAGCGCGGCGCGAGAGATGGCCACCCGGGTGTCGGCCTTCTTGCGCTCGCGGAGGCCGACAACGGGGGACATGTCGTGGACTCTGCCACAAAGTTGCACAGACTGCAACCTTGCAGGATCCGCAGATTTACGGAGGGTCAACCCGTCGGGTGCCGGCCTCTGGTGAACTACCGCAAATGCGGTGGGACCAGCTGGAGTTGCCGTTCGCCGCGCCACTACCTCCGAGTTGCTCCCGTTTCGCGACCTTCGACGAATGTCCCGTGTGCACGGGCACGCTCACGCCTGAGCACGCGCACTTCCGCTGCGGCGACTGTGGCTGGCGCGATTCCTGCTGCGACTGACGGGGCGCGTGTGACAGTCACGAAGGGCGCGAGGCGACGCCTTGTTTCAGGCAACGGCGACGTTTCAGGCAACGGCGACGAACAAGGGCCACTCTCCGGGCACACCCTTGAGCGTGTGCACACCTGCGTCGGTGAATCGAAGGCCGGAACCAACGACCAGATCGACGACCGTCCGCGAGACGAGCACCTGGCTAGGCATCGCGGCCGAGGCCACCCGAGCTCCGATGTGCACACCGATGCCGCCGACATCTTCACCACGGAGCTCGACCTCGCCCGTGTGCACACCCGCTCGGATCTCGAGGCCGAGGCGGCGCACGTTGCTCGAGATCGACTGCGCGCAGCGCACCGCGCGGGCGGGACCGTCGAAGGTGGCGAGCGCGCCGTCGCCCGTTGACTTGACGAACCGGCCGCGAGCACGGGCGACCGCGTCTTCGACGAGACCGTCATGATCGTCGAGCATCTGCCGCCAGCGACGATCGCCGACCTGGGCCGCCGTCTCCGTCGAGCCGACGATGTCGGTGAAGACCACGGTGGCCAGTATTCGATCCAGGTCGGACTCGGGCTGCTGCGCCGCGCCCGTGACGAAGCTCGCGACCTCGCGGGCGACCGCGCCGAAGTCTCCGGCGGCCACGTAGTGATCGATGCCGTCCAGCTCTACCAGGTGGGCTCCCGGTATGTGCTCGGCGATGAAACGCCCGTGCGCGATCGAGACGAACATGTCGTCGCGTCGGTGAACCACGAGCGTCGGCGTCTTCACGGTCGGCAGCACCGGTGCGATCCTCATCTCGGAGTTGGCCTGCATGAGCGTCTTGAACGCGCCCCGGCTCAGGGCGATGCGTTCGAAACGGGCGCTGATATCGACGGCCGAACCGTCGGCGGCTCGGCTCGGCATCGCGAGCGCGCTCATCGCTCCCGTGCCCCAGGTGTCGACCATTCCGTCGAGCAACTGCTCCCAGATGTCTCGTGAGAATCCGCCGCTGAAACCGTCGCCGTTGATCACTTGCGCCAGCGGCGCGTACAACACGAGGTGCGAGGTGCGGTCGGGGAAGGTCGCGGCGAACAGGCAGCACATCGGGCCGCCTTCGGACTCCCCGAACAGTGCGGCCCGTTGGATTCCGACGGCGTCCATGACGATGCGGACGTCGTCCATGCGTTCCTCGAGGGTCGGCACGCCGGCGACCGAATCCGACATGCCTGTACCCCGCTTGTCGAACTGCACGACCCGGGCGAACCGTCCGAGCTCCTCGAGGAACCGGGCCATCGGCGGGTCTTCCCAGAAGAGCTCGCAGTGCGAGAAGGTGCCCCAAACGAGCACGAGGTCGACAGGCCCGTTGCCCCAGACCTGATAGGCGATGTGAAGCTCGCCGTCCTTCGCATACTGAACGGTTGGCGCGCCCATCACCCCATCTTGGCAGCGCCTCGGGTGGGGTCAGCGCATCACGTGGACGAGTTGAGCCCGGCGGCGAGGTCGCTCCATGCGCCTTCGGGGACGTCGGTGAAGTTCTCCTGCAGTACCTGGACTGAGACGTGTGACGCGCCCGCGGCGAAGTGCTCGTCGACTCGCTCGACCGCGGTCGCGACATCGCCGATCGCAACGATGGCATCGACGAGCCGCTCGCTCCCGCCGTCGGCGACGTCGTCGTCCGTGAAACCGTGGCGCTTCAAGTTGTTCACGTAGTTCGGCGCGCGCAGGTAGACGGCCATGCCTTTGCGGGCCACGTCGAGCGCTCGGGAGCGGTCGGTGTCGAGCACCACCATCTGCTCCGGAGCGAGGATCGCGTCGGGGCCGAGGATCTCGCGGGCGTACGCCGTGTGCTCGACCGGCACGAAGTAGGGATGGGCGCCGTCGGCTTTTTCTGCGGACAGCCGAAGCATCTTCGGGCCCAGCGCGGCAAGAACGGTGGCCGGACGCTCTTGCGGACCGACGGCCATGAACAAGGCGGCGTCCATGTCGTCGAGGTACCTGACCATGGCCGAGTACGGCTTCGAGTAGTCGTGATGGCGGACGCGGTCGACCAGATGCTCGTGGCTCACACCGAGGCCCAACAGGAACCGCCCCGGAAACGCCTCCTCCAACGAACGTTGTGTGTTGGCCATCGTGACGGCGTCGCGGGCGTAGATGTTCGCGATGCCGGTCGCCACCTGCAGGGTCGATGTCGCTGAGAGCAGCAGCGTCGCCGTGACGAAGGGGTCGCGACCGATGGTCTCCGGGATCCACAGCGTCGGGAACCCGAGCTCCTCGAGCCGGCCGGCCAGCTTCTGCGCCTCGGCCGAGGGCATGGCATCGAGCACTCCGGTCCAAATGCCAATGCGTCCGAGATCGAATTGCTTCATGCCGTGACAGTACGTTGACCACATGGAGACACGCCCCATCGGCAATCTGTCGGTGTCGCTCGTCGGCATCGGCTGCAACAACTTCGGCGGACGCATCGACGCCACAGCAACCCAGGCGGTGGTGGATGCGGCCCTCGAAGCGGGCATCAACCTCTTCGACACCTCCGACATCTACGGCGGAACGCAGAGTGAGGTGCTACTCGGCCAAGCCCTCGGTTCGCGGCGCGACGACGTGATCATCGCCACCAAGTTCGGCATGGGCGACGGCACGAAGTTGCCTGCGGGTGCGAGCGCGGCATCGATCGCGACGGCGGTTGAGGGCAGTCTGCGTCGTCTCGGAACCGATCGCATCGACCTGTACCAGATCCACGCCCCAGACGACGCCACGCCGATCGACGAGACCCTCGGGGCGATGGACCGTCTCGTGCGCGACGGGAAGGTCCTCGAGATCGGCTGCTCGAACTTCGACGGACCGCGCCTCGACGACGCGGCAAGTGCGGCCGAGAAACACGGCACGGCGCGATTCGTCAGCGTGCAGAACGAGCTCAGTCTGTTGCGCCGCCGCGGCGAGGCGGACCTGCTGGCGTCGGCCGAGCGGCACGACCTGGCGATCCTCCCGTACTTCCCGCTCGCCAGCGGGATGCTCACCGGCAAGTACCACCGCGGCGAAGCGCCGCCGGCGGGAACGCGCCTGTCGGGCCTGTCGGCCGACGATCGTGCGTTCTCCGACAAGCGGTTCGACGTGATCGAGGCGCTGGACGCGTTCGCCCGCGAGCGGGGGCACACGTTGCTCGAACTCGCGATGTCGTGGCTGGCGTCATTGCCGCATCTCGCGTCGGTGATCGCCGGCGCGACGAAGCCCGAGCAGGTACACGCCAACGCCGCCGCTGTCGGCTGGAAGCTCACCGCCGACGAACGCAACGAGATCGAAGCCATCGCGCCGGCTCGCTAGATCAATTCCCACTCCGACATACACAGAAATGTGTATGTCTGAGTGGGATTTCGAGATGGTCAGCCGATTTGGCGTTCGGCGCCTTCCCAATAGGGGGCGCGGATCTCGCGCTTCAGCAGTTTGCCCGAGGCGTTGCGCGGGAGTGCTTCCGCGAAGTCGACGGTCTTCGGCAGTTTGAAGCCGGCGAGGTGCTCGCGGGCGAACGTGATGACGTCCTTGTCGGTCACGTCGCTGCCCTCGCGGCGCACGACGACCGCCTTCACCGCCTCACCCCATTTCTCATCCGGCACGCCGACGACAGCGACGTCCGCGATGTCCGGGTGCTTGGCAAGGACGTTCTCGACCTCGGCGGGATAGACGTTCTCGCCGCCGGTCACGATCATGTCCTTCACGCGGTCGTGCAGGAACAGGAAGCCATTCTCGTCGCAGTAACCGGCATCGCCGGTCTTGAGCCACCCGTCTTCGTCGATCGTGGCCTTCGTGGCTTCGTCGTTGCCCCAGTAGCCCTTCATGTTCTGCGGCGAGCGCGTCCACAGTTCACCGACCGTGCCGACAGGGACGTCCTGACCCGTGTCGAGGTCGACGAGCCGCATCTCCACCCACGGGTACGGCTTGCCGCACGACCGCAACAGCGCGGGCCGGTTCACCGGATCGTGATCCTCCGGATCGAGTTGGAAGATGGCACCGGTGGTCTCGGTCATGCCGTAGACCTGAATGAAGTCGCAGCCGAACACCTCCATCGCCTTGGTGAGTACGGCGTCGGTGATCGGTGACGCGCCGTAAACGATCGCGCGGAGTGTCGAGAAATCGGTCTCATTGACTTCGGGCATGATCAGGAGGAATTGGATCACCGCCGGCACGAACAATGCGTTGGTCACGCCGAACTCGGGGATCACCTGCAAGATGCGAGCCGGATCGACGTCGCGCAGCACGACCGTGCGGCATCCGTGGTACAAGCCGACCATCGACCAGCCGGACCCAGCGATGTGGAACATCGGCATGACGGCGATGTTCACGGAGTCCTTGTCGAACTGCCATGACTCGGTGACGTTCATGACGCCGCTGAAGAAGTTGTCGTTGGTGAGCATCACGCCCTTGGGCAAGCCCGTGGTGCCGGACGTGTAGAGCTGAATGGCGACGTCGCTACCGACAGGCTCAGCTCCGGGGTCGGTCGCTGGGTGGGCTCCGAGGAACTGTTCGTAGTTCTCCCACCGCGCGTGGTCACCGATCGCGATGATCGTCGTGACCGTTTCGAGGTCGCCCTCGACCTTCTCGACGTGCGGAAAGAACTCCGACCCGACGATCAGCACCTTCGCCTTGGCGTCGTTGGCGATCTGCGCCATCTCGGTGGGCGCCAAACGCCAGTTGATGGCCACGTTGACCGCGTTCAGCTTGCCGAGCGCGAACGTGATCTCGAAGAACTCCGGGCCGTTCTTGTCCAGAAACGCGACTCGGTCTTCCTTGCCGACACCGATCGATGCGAGCGCGGTTGCAAGTTGGCTCGACTTCGTGTCGAGCTCGCCGAAGGTGTGCGTCCTGCCTTCGAACTCGAGGGCCGGGTGGTCTTTGCGTTCCCGGCCGTGCGTCCGAATGATCCCCGCGAACGAACTGATGGTCATCCCATCAGATTTGCACGTCAGAAGTCAGAGCGGGACGTCGACCCCAGTCGCCTTCCCGAGGGCGGCGAGGTCGTCGATGATTGCGTCGAGCATGTCCCACAGGTCGGGGACGAGTTCGCGACACGACACGAGCCCGAAGTCGAGCGTGTCGAGGTAGCTCTGCACGGTGACGTTGAGGCCCTGCCCATCGGTGACCGTGGACACCGGGTAGTAGTGCAGCAGCCGGCTCCCCGCGGCGAAGAGCGGTTGGCGGGGACCGGGCACGTTGGAGATGACCAGATTGATCGGCGAGTTGCGCGTCATCAACCGCGTCGAAAGACGCATGGCGCGCGCGAACACCGCGGGGGGAGGGAACTGAGCGAAATCGGTGAGGGAGTCGGCCGGGATGGCGTCGAACAGTTCCTTCGCATTGCTCATCGACTCGTGCACTAGCGCAACGCGCTTCACGGGATCGGGCTCGTCGGTCGGCAGCGCGGCGAAGATGCCGGAGACGCGGTTGCTCCAGCGCTCGGTCTCCTCGCCCGTCCGGATCGAGACGGGGATCATGGCGTTGAGCGGTTGATCGGGTAGCGCATCGTGGTTCTCCAGCCAGGTCCGCAGCCCTCCCGCGCACACGGCCATGACGACGTCGTTGACGGTGGCACCGAGCGCGTTCTTGATCGCTTTCACCGACTCGAGTGAGGTCGAGCGGAACGCGAACCGGCGATGCGCGGTGATCGCGGCGTTGAACGGTGTGCGGGGCGCGGACAATGAGGGAAGCGGCCCCTTGATCTCGCCTTCTGGCGTGCGCTGGCGGCCGATGTTCAGCAGCGCGCCGAGCGGTCCGCGCAAGCCGTCGCGCACCTGGTTGGCGGCCGCAACCAGCGCCGGGTTCCTGGTCGACTTGCCGAACTCACGAATCGTTCGAGTGCTCAACAGGATCGCACGGCCGGGCTTGCGCACGAGATTGGCACCGGCTCGGGCGAGCACCTCGGCGTCGGACGGATCGGGGGGAGGGTTCCACGCCTCCTCGGGCGGCGCCACCTCGTCGCCCTCCGGGCTCTCGTCCAACATCATCGTGAGCAATTCGGCACCAGAGGCCCCGTCGATGGTCGAGTGGTGCACCTTGGTGAGGATTCCGAACCGGTTGTCGGGAAGGCCCTCGATCACGTAGGTCTCCCACAGGGGCCGGGTGCGGTCGAGGGGACGACCGATGATGCGCGCGACGAGGTCGGCCAGCTGCTGGTCACTACCCGGAGGGGGAGTCGCCGTGTTGCGCACATGGAAGTCGAGGTCGAAATCGGGATCGTCGATCCAGAAGGGATGATCGAGGTTCATCGGCACGTTGCGCAGCCGCCGGCGGAGGGGCTCGAGGGTGTGCAGCCGGGCCTCGATCTGGGCCCGCCACGCCGAGAAGGCGTCGTAGTTCGCATCGTCGGGCTTGTCGAAGATCGAGAGGCTCGACACGTGGCCGAATTGCGACGGCGTCTCCATGTAGAGGAACGACGCGTCGAGTCCTGAGAGCTGCTTCATGGAAGGACACTCGCGCCCCCCAGCGGGCACCGCAATCCCTGTGTGAAACTCGGTGCATGACGGTGACTGACATTCCGACCGCGGTCCACATCGGTGCCGATGAGTTGCCCTTCGTCGACATCGGCGACGGCAGCAAGCTGAAGGTGATCCAGGTGAAGGTGAGCGAGGGCCTCTGGATCGTCGAGAACATCTTCCAAGCGGGCTACGAGGTGCAGCGTCACAAGCACACCGGACCGGTGTACGCCTACACGACGAGCGGCGCGTGGAAGTACAAGGAGTACGACTACGTGAATCGCGCCGGCTCGTTCCTCTACGAGCCCGCGGGATCGGTGCACACGCTCACGGTCGTCGAGGACGACACGCGTGTGTGGTTCCAGATCTACGGGGCCAACCTCAACCTCGACGACGACGGCAACATCGACAGCATCATCGACGCCGGCGGGATCCTCGAGGCGTACTACATGCTGGCCGAGGCCGAAGGCTTCCCGCGCCCCAACGTGCTCGTCGATTGAGCACCGTCGACCTCGCCGATCCCGGAGCGTTCGTCGACCGGGCACAACACGAGGAGCTGGCCGAGCTCCGCCGCACGTCGCCCGTGTACTTCCAGGAGATGCGAGACCAACCCGGGTTCTACGCGGTGCTGAAGCACGCCGACGTCGTTCACGTCGCTCGTCATCCCGACGTGTTCTCGGCCAGCGAAGGTGGCGTCGTCATCGAGAACCTCGCACCGGAGCAACTCGAGATGATGCGCCACATGTTGCTGGCGATGGATCCGCCGGCGCACTCGCAGTTCCGGGCACCCCTGTCGGAGCACTTCAAGGCAAAGGTCATCGCCCGACTCGAGGACAACGTCCGACTGATCACGCAGGCGATCATGAAGGAGGCGGCCGAGCAGGGCGATGTCGAGTTCGTGCACGACGTCACGTCGAAGCTTCCGTCGCGCGTTGTCGGCCAGCTGATGGGCTTGCCGGAGGAGGACTGGCCGACGATCCATCAACTCGCCGAGCGGTGCACGAGCGGCCAGGATCCCGATGTTGCGGGTGACGCCGATGAGCTGGCCAACGCGTCGATCGAGATGGCGATGTATGCCATCGGTTTCGCCGGACAGCGGCGCGCCGAGGAGCCGCGAGAAGATCTCACGTCGGTGATCCTCGGTTCGGACTTCGGTGGCTCGGCGATGAGCGACATCGATTTCGGCAGCTTCTTCGTGCAACTGGTCACGGCGGGCAACGACACCACGAAGACGATGCTGTCCTCGGGCCTGCTGGCGCTCCTACAGCATCCCGACCAGCTCGACGAGGTGCGCGCCGATCCGACGCTCATTCCCGGTGCCGTCGAGGAGATCCTGCGGTGGGCCAACCCGCTGCACTACTTCCGCCGCACGACGCTCGCCGACACCGAACTGCGCGGGGTGCCGATCGAGAAGGGCGCCAAGGTCGCGATGTACTACACCTCGGCGAACCGCGACGAGGAGGTCTTCGACGACTCGCAGTGCTTCGACATCCACCGGCATCCGAACCCGCATCTTTCGTTCGGAATCGCCGCGCACTTCTGCCTCGGCGTGCATCTCGCTCGGCTCGAAGGCAAGGTGTTCCTCGAGGAGCTGTTGGCCACCTTTCCGACGATCGAGCTCACGGGCGAGCCGGTTCGCCTTCGCTCCAACCTCAACAACGCCCTGAAACGCCTCCCGATCCGCCTCTCGTAACGAAATCCCATGCATAGGCACACACTTTTGTGTGCCTATGCATGGGATTTGCGGAAAGCTGCGGTGGTGACGGTGTCGAGTTCGACCGGCCCGCTGTACGGGGCGTCTGCGTTTCCGCCGATCGCGGAGTTGGCCTTTCTCTCCGACTGCGAGACGTGCGCGCTCATTGCGCCCTCGGGCAACGTCGAATGGATGTGCTTGCCCCGGTTCGATTCGCCGAGCGTGTTCGGCTCGCTCCTCGATCGCCGGGCGGGAAGCTTCCGATTCGGTCCCGACGATGTCATGGTGCCGGCGGCACGGCGGTATCTCCCGGGCACGATGGTGCTGGAGACGAGTTGGGGCACGACCACCGGCTGGATCATCGTGCGCGACGTGCTGCTCATCGGGCCATGGCATCACGAGGACGAGATGTCGCACACCCATCGCCGGGCGCCGACTGACTACGACGCCGATCACGTCCTCCTGCGCACCGTGCGGTGCGTCAACGGCGAGGTGCAACTCGTGCTGCAGTGCGAACCGCGCCTTGACTATGGGCGAGAATCCGGCAACTGGTCCTACGCGGGTCACGACTATCACGAGGCCGTCGCGGAGTCGTTCAGCTCCGACGTCCAACTCCGATTGACCACCGACATGCGGCTCGGCTTCGAAGGGCCGCGGGCGTTGGCGCGCACGCTGATGAAGGAGGGCGACACGCGTTTCTGCGCGTTGTCGTGGAGCGAGCACGAGCCACCGCGCACGTACGACGAGTCGTACAAACGGCTCCGCTGGACGGCGCACCACTGGCAGCACTGGTTGGCGCGCGGCAACTTCCCGGACCATCCCTGGCGAACGCACCTCGAGCGCAGCGCGCTCACGTTGAAGGGCCTCACCTACGCGCCCACGGGTGCACTCGTGGCCGCGGCGACCACGTCATTGCCGGAGACGCCAGGTGGCGAACGCAACTGGGACTATCGCTACACGTGGATCCGCGATTCGACGTTCGCCCTGTGGGCGCTCTACACGCTCGGCTTCGACTGGGAAGCCAACGACTTCTTCTGCTTCATTGCCGACGTGGCGGAGCGGGATGACGACCTGCAGATCATGTACGGCATCGGCGGCGAGCGCGACCTCACCGAACAGCTCCTCGAGCATCTCGACGGCTACCTCGGGTCGCGTCCTGTGCGCATCGGCAACGGGGCCTACAACCAGGTGCAACACGATGTGTGGGGCGCGGTGCTCGACTCCGTCTACATCCACACCAAATCGCGCGACCAGCTCGACGAACGTCTGTGGCCGATCCTCAAGCGCCAAGTCGAGGCGGCGCTACAGAACTGGAAGCTCCCCGACCGCGGCATCTGGGAAGTGCGGGGTGAGCCGAAGCACTTCACCTCGTCGAAGCTCATGTGTTGGGTCGCGGTCGACCGTGGTGCTCGACTGGCGCGGATACGTGACGATCTCGAACTGGCCGACGAGTGGCAGAAGGCCGCCGACGAGATCCACGCCGACATCCTCGAGCACGGTGTCGACCAGCGCGGCGTCTTCACGCAGCACTACGACACGGACGCGCTCGACGCGTCGGTCTTGCTCATGCCGCTCGTGCGGTTCCTGCCGGCCGACGATCCCCGCATCGTGGCCACGGTGTACGCCGTCGCGGACGAGCTGACGATCGACGGGCTCGTGCTGCGCTACATCACGAAGGAGACCGACGACGGCCTGTCCGGCGAAGAAGGCTCGTTCACGATCTGCTCGTTCTGGCTGGTGTCTGCGCTCGTGGAGATCGGCGATGTCATGCGGGCGCGGCAGCTGTGCGAGAAGCTCCTGTCGTTTGCCAGCCCGCTCGGCCTCTACGCCGAAGAGATCGACCCACACAGTGGGCGGCACCTCGGCAACTTCCCGCAGGCCTTCACACACCTTGCGCTGATCAACGCGGTGATCCACCTGATCCGCGCCGAACAAGGCTCGTCTCCCGGCACGCTCGGCCCGGCCAGCGGAGGCAGTCGCCGGCGCTCTTGACCCGGGCCGTCAGCCGTCACCACGCAGTGCCAGCGCGGCCTCCGGCTCGAGTCCCTCGGTCACCTCCACTGGCTGCTTGCCCTCCTCCGTCCGCCAGATGCTGAAAGCCGCGGTCGAGGCGGCCAGCCACGCGAGCCCGAGCACGAACCCGCCGACCACGTCGCTGACGAAGTGCACGCCGAGGAAGAGACGTGAGGTGCCGATGGCCAGCACGAGGAGCACGACCCCACACAACCCGACGGGGCGCCAACGGCGCGGCAGCACCGGGAGGAACACGAGCGCCAGCGCGCCGTAGGTGACCGTCGACGACATCGCATGTCCGGACGGGAAGCTCTTGCCCAGGGCGGAGGCGATCGGATGGTCGACCACCGGCCTCGGCCGATTCACCAGCACCTTCACGGCGGTGTCGATGAGCCCACCGACGACCGACGTCACAACGAGGTACAGCGCAAGGCGGATCCGCCTCCGCCACAGCAGGTAGATGACCGCCGCGGTGACGAGAACGAACAAGGTGATCGGCTTGCCGATGTTCGTGATGACGTCGAGGACCCGGACCACTGTCGGAGAGTTGTGCACCCAGTCGTTGAGGCGGTTGGCCACGCTCCCGTCGAGCCTGGTCAACGGTCCCTTTGCCAAGACCTGGAACACGAGCGTCGCGAACGGAACTGTCACCAGCACGATCGCAACCGCGAAGAGGGTGACGCGCAGCCCGAATCGTTCTTCGGGATTGAGTCTCCGGCGAATCGAGTCGGGTAATGACCGGGCCATGCCAAAGGGTGTAGCCGATCGCGGCGAGCGTCAATCCCGACGCTGGCGCGCGCCTCTGCTGTGGGTCGCAGCGGCTCGAGCCGTTCTCGGCATCATCGCCATACCGCTCGCACCGGCGTTGTACGAAGACCACTTCATCGTCCTCGTGCTGCTTCGCCCCTCGAAGGAGGTGCTGCTGGCTGCGGGCTTTCTCATACGAGACGGGCGGGTGGGCCTGCTCCCCGTGCTGCTCGCCGCGACACCGCTCGCGATTCTCGGCGTGTGGCACTTCTACGTGCTGGGGCAGGCATGGGCGAAGGAGATCAACGACGACAAGGGTCTGCCTCGGATCGCGCAGCGAGTCCTGCCGCCGAAGCGGATCAAAGCGCTCACCAAAGTCTTGGACAAGAAGGGCGTACCGCTCGTGTTCTTCGGCCGGTTGGCGGCGTTCCCATCGACGCTCATCGCAGCCGCGGCCGGCGCGTCTCGAATGGAGGCCCGTCGGTTCTTTCTCGCTGATGGAGTCGGCGGGCTGCTCTCGATCGCCGAGGTGCTGATCGCCGGTTACCTGTTCGGTGCGGCCTACAAGAGTGCGGGTAAGGGCATCACCGTGATCGGCGTCGTCGTGTTCGTGGGGCTGCTCGTCGCGTTTGGGCGCTGGCTCAGCCGCGAGACGTGATGTCGGCGGACATCAACGCCAACGACGCACGTTCCACCATGCCCAACCGCCGATCACCAGCCCAGCAGTGCCGATCGCGAACGCCGCGAGTGCGACCGTCTTGGTGGTGCTCGCCGTGCTGCTCGTCGCCGCCTTCTTCGTGCCGGGGGTGAGCAGCTTGAGCTGGGGGGCCGGGTGATCGGGGGCCGGCTGGCCGGTGAAGGACTGTTGCGTCCAGCTCACCTCGGTGCCGTCGGAGTAGGTCTGCACCGCTGGGAAGAGCAGGAGATCGACGTCGCTCGGCAGCGGTCCGACGGACACTTCGAACTCGTCGAACTGTTGCGGTGCGATGGTGCCTCCCGACCAGGTGATCTCTGACACCGCTTCGGTCACCTGGCCGCTCTCTGTCTGAAGCGGAGCCTTCAACGGCTTCTTGATCACGTTCGGCGTCCAACCCGGCTTCGGCTTCACGGACACGGTGGCGATCGGGTGGTTCTCGTCGAACTTCACGTCGAACTTGATCGTGTTCGCCACCGCCACCTCGTTCAGCACTCGGAAGGTGAGCTTGATGGACCCGCCCTTGGGCCCTTCCGCCGGGTCGACGGTGACGTGCGCGAACGCGGGCGCAGCCTCCAACAGGAGCACGCCGATCGCGAGGGCGACGGTGGCCGCGAGGCGGTTCTTCATGGCGGAGTCTCCTAGGAGTGGTCGGGAACGGGTCGGCAACGCCAACGTGATTGTTTACCTGGCGCCCTCGGGTGACGGACGACACGTACAAGGTAAGAGGAGTGTTCCTTGTTGGACACCCCCTCTCGATGCGATGGTCACTGCAGAAGCGCTCTGTCCGGTTTCCTGTCGTGAGAGCGGCACGGCGGTAGCCCACCACCCCTCAGGTGGAGCCGTTGGGTGATCGGTGGAGCGGGTGGGGGCCCGGGGCGACCCGGGTCCCACACCTCCTCACGTAGGGAGTCGAAATGAAGCGACGTGACGAGAAGCTCGAACGGCTGCAAGAGGTCCCGCTGTTCGCCGGCTGTGATGACCGAGAGCTGCACGAGATCTCCAGGCTCGTCGACGAGGCCGTCGTCCCCGAGGGCCGCGTGCTGATCTCGGAAGGCTCCACCGACTGCCGTGAAGCCTTCATCATCTTGGAAGGCACGGCGTCCGTGAGCGTTCGCGGTGTGCAGGTGGCGGTCGTCGGGCCGGGCGGCTGTACGGGCGAGATGGCGGTGATCGATCACGAGCGCCGATCGGCCACGGTCACCGCATTGACCGACGTGCGCCTGCTGGTCGTCGACGCTCGGGGTCTTCACGCACTGGTCGAGAAGCACGGTGTGGGTTGGAAGCTGATGAAGGAGATGGGCCTGCGGGTCCGTTCGCTGGAAGCTGAGGCCGCTCCCGCGCTCTGATCAACCAATTGGTCAGCGGACGCCGAGCCGGCCGCGGCTTCGTCCTCCCACGCGGCGGAACACCAAGAGCGCGATGACCGCTCCGACGATGGAGCCGATCAGGCCCGACGGTTGCAATGCTCCGTCTGCAACGTCGGCACCGAAGAGCGCCCATCCGATGAAGCCGCCGATGAAGCTGCCGACGATTCCCAGCAGGATCGTCTGACCGACGGTCATCGGATCGCGGCCGGGAACGAGGGCCCTCGCGATGAAGCCGGCGACGAGTCCGATGATGACCAAGTAGATGAGGAATCCGATCATGGGTTCCGCTTGCCCATCCGCCGACCAGACCAGACCTACGAGAGTGCGGCAACGGTCAGCTCGGTGCGGGTGGCAACAACGAGGGAGTCGTCGGGAACGGGTTGCCAAGTGGGCGAGTCGTCGAAGGGCTCGGATGCGACGACGACCGCGTCGTCGCGGTGGGTGAACAGGGTGTCGCCACAGGCGGTTGCGGCGACCGTGACGCCATCCGTCAGCATGAGGTTCAGGCGCGAACCGGGAGAGACGTCCTGAGCGAGACGGAGGACCTTCACGATCGCGTCCGCCGCGGTAGCTCCGTCGGCAATCGTGTCGAGAACGAGGCCGAAGAGCACCTCGCTGTCGGTCGCGCCTTCGATGGCGGCCAACGACGCGTCGGACAGGCGGCGCCGAAGTGCGACCCCTGCTCCGGTCGGACCGTGCCAGTCGAGAATGCGCCCGTTGTGGGCGAACACCCACTGCTCGGTCGTGTACGGCGCGGTGCACGCCTCGTTGATCGGAAGCCCCGGACTGGCGTTGCGAACGGATGCGAGGAACGCGCCACTACGAACCGCGCCGGCGAGGCTGGCGAACGTCTGGTCGCTCCACAGCGGCGTCGGCTTGCGGTACCGGGCCGGCAACGCCCGCACCTCGGGCGCGTACCAACTGACTCCGAAGCCGTCCGCGTTGATCCGGCCATGGATCTGGTGACGCGGCTCGTACGACTGGCGCCGAAGCGAGTACTCGGGCTCCAGGAGCACGCTGCTCAAGGTGACCGGCGCACCGAGGTAGGCAATCAGGCGGCACATCAGCTGGTCAGAGCGGGACGAGCGTGTCGACCACGTTGCCGTCGATGTCCCACAACTCGACGTCCAGGATGGCGCCGATCGTCGGGCCGATGTCCTCCATGCAAACCGGGGGCAGGGTTGCACCGGACGCGATTCCGAGGCCCGCCGCGACCAGCAGTCCGCCCGGAATGTGGTCGCCCGTTCGTGTCAGTGGCGGCGTGTTCGCGAGCCGGCCCAGTCCCGGTGCCTCGACGGCGTCGATTGGCTCGGATCGTTCCCACTCGATGAGCAGGTCGGGCAGCGCGCAGCTCGTCGACTCCGGATAGTGGTCCGACGCGCGCACGACACGGGCGACGACGGGGGTGCCGGTGTCGGCGTTCACCCAGTTGGTCAGTTGCTCCTCGAGGAACGCGCAGGTCGTGTCGAAGTCGTGCCCTGGCGTCACGCGGCCCAACGGCTCGCGCCCGACGACGTTGAGCCGGATCGCTCCGTACGCCTCGTTGTTGGGGATGGCGAAGAACCGGCGGCTGCCATCGACGGACTTGACGAACGAAGCCCGGTGGGCGCGGCGCGAGATCGTGCGCCGCACGCGCCGCATTCCGCGCGCGGCCCACACCCGCACCCGAGTCAGCCTTCGGGGCGCGCCATGGGCGTCTTCGATGGCGGCCAGCATTCGCGGCAGGAACTGCGTGGCGTCGAAGTGCGACGTCATCCCGTGGCTGAGGAGCACGAACACGGCGACATCGTCGCCGGCGGCCTCGACGAGTTGTCCGATGGCGGAATCCTGCTGGGTCAAGATCTCCTCGACGGGGTCGCCCAACTTCGCCGCGAGATCGGGGTCGAAGCTCGGATGCGTTTGATCGTGCAGGCTCCACAACTGATGACCGGCACAGTGACTTTCGCTGAACACAGCGAGGAAGAGATCCCACGGCTCGGACCCGACGAGGTCGACGAGGAAGTCGGTTTTGCGGCCGAGCCCGTCGAGGAGATCGTGGCGCAACTGGGCGAGTTGGCCGTGCCGGGCGTAGCGATCCGAATCGTTGGTCTGCGATCCATAGCGTTCGAGGATCGACCGTGCCAGCGCCTCGGGATGGGTGCGAAATCCGACGTTCGGATCGTGTCGGCCCCAGTCGACGACCTGCAACGCGTCGACGGTAGGGACGATGTCGGCGTGGGGAAGATCGACGACGGCAACGCGCCGGCCGGCGGCGGCGATGCCCGCCCAGAACGGATCGGCCGTTCCGCCCGGAACGCGGTGCACCTCATACGTACCTGCGACGAGCTGTTCGTAGCAATAGCGCCCGTGGCGCGAGAGCCCGCGACTCGTGGCGAACGTCGGCCACACAGAACCGACGAACGTTCCGTAGGGCGATTCGACCTCCGCCATCGAACCGCGCTCGAGCAGCGCGGCGAGATTCGGCATTCGGCCGCGGGCGACCAAGTCGAGGGCGGTCTTTCGATTGCCCGCGTCCAGCCCGATACACAGCACGCGCGCTCTGCTGGTCACTTCGCGTACCTTACGCAACGATGGTCGACGAACCTGCGGTATCGATCGTCATCCCGAGCCATGACCGCGTGGAACGTTTACAGCGCGCGATCCGGGGCCTCTTGGCTCAGACGTACACAGACTGGGAGGCAATCGTCGTCGATGACCTGTCGCGCGACGACATTGCGATGGCGGTCGCCTCCTTCAATGACGATCGCCTGCGCTGTGTGCGACGGCTCGTCAACGGCGGGGTCGCGGCCGCGCAGAACACCGGCCTCGAGCAGTGCGTGGGTAGGTATGTCGCGTTTCTGCATTCTGATGACGAATGGTTGCCGTCGCGGCTCGCGCAAACGGTGCCGGTGCTCGACGCGGCCACGAGCGACATCGGGGTGGTCGAGTGTGGACGTGAGGTTGTTTACGCGGACCGTGTAGACGTCCGATTGCCGTACCTGGTGGGCGCGACTGATCGTACGGTGCTCTCGTATCGGGCGGGGGTGCACATCGTCCCGCTGCTGATGCGTCGCGAGATTGCCGTCGAAGTCGGCTTCGATGAGGGATTGCGACACGCCGAGGATCGTGACTTCGTGATTCGGTTGCTGCGGCGCACTGTGCTCGCGTTCGTGAACGAGCCACTCGTCCGGATCCACAAGGAGGAAGCCGGGCTTCGCGACGGCGACAAACGCCGCACGTACCGCTACTTGATGGCCAAATATGCCGACGATCTCGCCGCCGATCCCTCGCTCCATGCGGCTTGGTGGCTGCGGCTGGCTCGGGTCGCGGCGGGACGGAACGACGCCCCGCTCGTCCGCGAGGCCATCCGAGCCGGAGTGTCGCTGTATCCCCGCAGGGCGAGACGGTGGCCACTGTTCGTGGCCTCGTACCTCCCGAACCGCTGGCTCGCGACTTCCGTACAGCTGTATGAGAGGGCCGCGGGGCGCCAGGCCCGCGGTTGACAGGGCCCAGAATCCAGGTCCCCGACACTGTCGTACCCCGGTCTTACCATCGTCGTGATGGTTGAAGGCACTGTCGTCGGACGGGTGATCGGAACGGAGGACGCCACCCCCCTGGAGTTCTGGGTAGGGGTCGGCCCGGGCGCGTTCCTACAGCTCGACGACGTCGTGGGCCTCGATCGGATGTTGCCCGACGGCGAGCTGGTGCGGATCTACGGGGTCGTGTCGCAAGTACGCGCACGCCACGACGGGGTGCGCTTCGACAGTGATGTGTTCCTCGTCGCCGACGGGGTTCTGCCGGCCGAGGTGAGTGAGGCCGCGCAGGTGCAGTCGACCCGCTTCGAGCCCGAGGTGTTGGTGCCGCCTCGGCCGGGAGACGAGGTGCGACGCGCAGTTGGTGCGGAACGCGATCACGCCCTCGGCTTCGATGAGGTGGCGCGCAAGCTGCCGGCGGGACTGTCACGCGACGGCGAGCCGGTGTTCATCGATGTCGACTTCCTCGACGGCACCAAGGGCGCCCACGTGAACATCAGCGGCGTGTCGGGCGTCGCCACGAAGACGAGCTATGCCACGTTCTTGTTGTACGGCCTGTTCCACTCGGGCGTCTTGGGCGCCGAGGCGGTCAACACGAAGGCACTCGTGTTCAACGTGAAGGGCGAAGACCTTCTCTTCCTCGACCACCCGAACATCGCGCTCGCGCCCGATCAAGCCGAGCGCTATCGAGCCCTGGGCCTGCCGGCCGACGAGTTCGGCAGCGTCGGCGTGTGGGCGCCGCCCCGGCGCGACGACATCGGTATCGCCGCGCCAGACGTGGCCAGCCGATCGCTGGGCGTGCGCAGCTTCTTCTGGACGATCCACGACTTCTGCGATCAGCTGCTCCTTCCCTTCCTTTTCGCCGACGCCGAAGACGATCGGCAGCAGTACACGATGGTCGTGCACAACGTGGCCGCCGAGTTGCAGCGCGCCGCCCGCGATCATGGCGATCCCGTCAACGGCACGGTCAGCTTCGACGGCAAGGTCGTCCGCCACTTCGACGAGCTGGTGCAGGTCATCGAGGAGCGGGTGCTGACCGAAGACGGCGACCTCGGGCCCTGGGCCGGGCGCGCCATCACGATGGGCACCGTCAACGCGTTCCTGCGGCGCATGCACGGTGCCACCCGCCACGTGAAGCACCTCGTGCGGGCCGACGTCGCCCGCCCCGATCAGCATTCGGTTGCATTCGACCATCAGGTCACGGTGGTCGACATCCACAACCTCAACGACCGCGCCCAACGCTTCGTTGTCGGCGTGCTGCTCCGACGAGCGTTCGAGGCCAAGGAGCGCGCCGGTACCGCTCGACCATTGCAGCTGATCGTGCTCGACGAGCTCAACAAGTACGCGCCCCGCGAGGGCTCGAGCCCGATCAAGGAGATCCTGCTCGACGTGGCCGAGCGCGGGCGCTCGCTCGGCATCGTCCTCATCGGGTGCCAGCAGACGGCCAGCGAGGTCGAGCGTCGCATCGTCGCCAACTCGGCCGTGCGCGTCGTCGGACGCCTCGACGCGGCGGAAGCCGGGCGAGGGGAGTACGGGTTCCTCCCGCCGACGCAGCGCCAGCGAGCCACGCTCATCAAGCCGGGAACCATGATCGTCAGCCAACCGATGCTGCCGGTGCCGATCGTGCTCGAGTTCCCGTTCCCGGCGTGGGCCACGCGTTCGTCAGAAGCCGGCGTCAATCCCGCGCTGATCGAAGCCCAGATGCCGGAGAACCCACTAGAAGGTCTGCCTCGGTGACGCGGCTCACGTGCGCGCGCGGCGAGGGAAGCGCCAGCGACAAGCCGCACTCGGCGGAGACAGCGAGCGCAGCGAGCGCTCGCAGCCGAGCGAGTGAAGGTCTGCGTCGGTGAGATTCCTCCACACGGCCGATTGGCACGTGGGGCGCACGATCCGCGGGCAGTCGCGAGCCGACGAGCATCGGGCCGTGCTCGCGGAGCTGGCCACGGCCGCGCGCGATCACGAGGTCGATGCGGTGCTCGTGTGCGGCGACGTGTTCGACACCGCCGCGCCGACGCCGGAGTCCGAGCAGATCGTGTACCGGGCGCTGCTCGATCTCGCGGCCACGGGCGCTCGCGTCATCGTCATCGCCGGCAACCACGACAGCGATCGCCGTTTGCAAGCGGTGCAACCGCTCCTCGAGCTCGGCGCGGTCATCACGCGCCCGGTCTTCGCCGAACCAGAGGCAGCCGTCGTCGAGCTGCCGAGCCGTGATGGTCGAGAGGTGATGCTCGTCGCGCCGCTTCCGTTCCTCTCGCAACGCTGGATCGTAAAAGCAAGCGAGCTCATGGGCGGCGACGCGGCGACGGCCGTGCAGCTCTACGAGGAGCGATACCGCCAGTTGTGCAAGTGGATGTGCGAGCCCTTCCGTGACGACGCCGTCAACGTCGTCGCCGCCCACGCGTTCGTGCACGGCGCCGATGCGAGCGGCTCGGAGCGGGCGGCCCATCTCTCCGCGGCCTACGGGGTGCCGTCCACCGTGTTTCCGACGAACGCGCACTACGTAGCGCTCGGGCATCTGCACCGTCCCCAGGAGATCCCCGGGCCGTGTCCCATCCGCTATTGCGGTTCGCCGATGGCGCTCGACTTCGGCGAGGCCGGGCAGCAGAAGGTTGCGCTGGTCGTCGAGGCATCTGCCGGGAAACCCGCGCGGGTCACGGAGGTGCCGCTCACGTCCGGACGTCCGTTGCAGGTCCTGAAGGGAACGCTGGCGGAATTGCAGTCGTTGGCCGGCGCCGGCAACGGAAGCGACGACGCGTACCTGCGCGTCCATGTGCGCGAGCGATTGCGCCTCGGGCTCGCCGACGAGGTGCGCGACCTGTTCCCCAACGTGGTCGACGTGGTGCTCGAAGCGCCGGTGGGGAGAGGCAAGGCCGAGCCGACACCTGAGTCGCGTTCGGAGCGCAGCGCCCATGACTTGTTCACCGCGTATCTCCGCGATGCCGAGATCGAAGACGCCGAGCTCGTCGCGCTGTTCGACACGTTGTACGAGGAAGCAACGCTGTGAGCGAGCGCACGACTTTCGTGGAGCACCAGTGAGACCCGTGCGCTTGGAGCTCGAGGGGTTCACCGCGTTTCGTGCGCCGACGGTTGTCGACTTCGAAGGTGCGGATCTGTTCGCCCTCACCGGCGCGACGGGCAGCGGTAAGACATCAATTCTCGACGGGATGGTTTTCGCGCTGTACGGCAACGTTCCCCGGCTGGCCGACCAACGCACGGTCGTGCCGGTGATCGCGCAAGGCATGGCCGAGGCTCGCGTCCGCCTCGATTTCACCATCGGTGCAGACAGCTACACCGCAACACGCATCGTGCGCCGCACGAAGGGGGGAGGTGGCAGCACCGCCGAGGCGCGACTCGAGTGCGGTGGTGAGGTACTCGCCGGTACGGCCGACGAGGTCACGGCCGCGGTCACCGAGCGGCTCGGCTTGAGCTACGAGCACTTCACCAAGTGCGTCGTGCTTCCGCAGGGAGAGTTCGCTCGTTTCCTGCACGACAAGCCGGCCGCTCGGCAAGACCTGCTGATCTCGTTGCTCGATCTCGGCGTCTATGCCGACATGGCCGACCTTGCCGGCAAGCAAGCCGCGAACGCCAAGGCAGATGCGAGCGTGCTCCAAGGCCGACTGCGCGACGCCGCGCACGCTACGCCGGAGGCCGTCGAAGCCGCGGCAGCGCGCGTCGACCGGCTCGCCGCACTCGTGACCGAGCTCGACGTCACCGCACCCGAACTGACGGCGCTCGCCGGCGATGTCGACGCCATCGCGAACGACGCCACACGAATCGCTGCAGAAGCGGCGCTCCTCGGAAGCGTCGAGGTGCCGCCGGGTCTCACGGAGCTGCACGATCGGTTGGCGGCGACAACGCTCACGCTCGAACGGTCCGCCGCCGAGGTCGGCACGGCCGAGACTGCCGTGTCGATCGGCGAAGACGTGCTCGCTCGCCTTGGCGACCGCGCCGAGCTCGTACGCCTGCTCGATGCCCACGATCGCGGTGCGACATTGCACGAGCGACGGGTGAAAGGCGTGGTCGTCGTCGATGAGCGCCGCGCCGATGCGGCGGCGGCCGCGGAGGCTCTGGTCGGCGCCTCGGCCGTCCTCGAGGCGTGCCGAGCGGAAGAAGAGGCGATCGCCGCGGCCCATCGTGCTCATGCGATGCGGGCCGACCTCGTTGCCGGAGAGGAGTGCCCTGTCTGCTTGCAGGCGGTCACGACCGTGCCGCGGATCAAGGCGCCGGCTGCGATGAGCAAGACGAAGGCCTCGCGGGAGAAGGCAGAACGCGAGCTACGCACCGCGGCCGAAGCACAGAGCGCGGCCGACAAGGCGCTGGGAATCGCAGAAGCCACGTTGGTGGCGCTCGACGCCGACCTCGCCGATGTCCGCAAGCTGCTCGACGGAAGTCCTGAACGTGCAGAGGTGCAGCGTCTGCTGGGCGAGCATGCCAGAGCCACTAGCGACCTGGAGGGGTGTAGGGCCGCAGTCACGCGGGCGCGTGCACAACACGCCACCGCGCTCGCGGCTCGTGAGGCCGCCACGGCAGACGAGCGCGCCACGCGCGCCGCATACGACGATGTGCGTGACGCCTTGGCCACGCTGAAGCCTCCGAGCCGCCGGAAAACATCCGCCACCCTTCTCGAAGAATGGGCGACGATCGTCGATTGGGCGCACCGCGAGGCCGCCGCGCGCAAGGCGACCGCTCGCGAGCTCGAGGTGAAGGCGTCCACAGTCGCTACGCAGCTCGCCGACCTCATCGCCGACCTCGCGGCCCGTTGCGCGAGCGCCGACCTCGTCGTGCCGAAGGGTGGCCAGCCCGCCGCGGCGGCCCGGGAAGCGCTCGGACGAGCCCGCGCGGATCACGACACATTGCTCACGCGGGCAAGTGAGGCCGACGGCATGCGCGCCGAGTTGTCCGCGGCCGAAGATCGGCGCGAACTCGCGCACGGGCTTGCGCTCCATCTCAATGCTGGTCACTTCGAGAAGTGGCTGCTCGACGAGGCGATGACCGCGTTGGCCGACGGCGCGACCGATCTCTTGCGCACGTTGTCAGGCGATCAGTATTCGTTGCGGGTCGACCCGAAGAACGGGAGCTTCGTTGTCGTCGATCACCGCAACGCAGACGAGATCCGCAGCGCCCGAACCCTCTCGGGCGGCGAGACGTTCCTCGCCTCCCTGGCGCTCGCGCTGGCGCTCGCCGATCGCATCGCGACATTGGCCGCACGAGGTGCGGCCCGCCTCGAATCGATCTTCCTCGACGAGGGGTTCGGCACGCTCGATCCCGACACCCTCGACGTGGTCGCGTCCGCCATCGAAGAGCTCGGCGCGAGTGGTCGGTTGGTCGGCGTCGCCAGCCACGCGGCCGAACTGGCCGAGCGTTTGCCGGTGCGCTTCGAGGTCCGCCGATCGGGAAACGCCTCGACGGTCGAACGGGTCGATCGGTGATGCGCGTCGCCATCGACAGCTGGGATCCTGGTTACGGCACGGGCGCGTCCGACGCCCGTGAGCTCGTGCAGAGCGAGGTGCCGACCGACCCGAGCGCCGAGGTGCCACTCGAGCAATGGGCGCCCATTCGGGTCGACGGCACCCCGCCCTGGAAGGCCGTGGTCTTCGTCGATGGCGTGCAACGTATCGACGCGCGCGCGTGGGTCACCGACGACAACGGCGTCACCCGACAAGGGCTCTGCGTCAGTGTCGCCGCGGGAGCCGTGCATTGCGACGGCGTGGCGGAGATTCTCGAGGTCGTGGTCGATCGAGCGCTCGTGTCACCGGTCGAAGGCGCCGACCACCTCGTCACGCGGCACGGCGTCTGGCGCCACGTTCCCGTCGCCGACGACGACCTCGTGGTGCTCGACCAAGCGATCGGCCGGTTGCGGGGCTCGCTCGAAGCGTCATTGGCACAACGAGTCGCGGCCGAGGGTGACCAGATCGTCGTCGACGGTCCGCTGAGCCAACATCGTCATCTCGCCGGCGCGCTCGGCTACGTGAAGACGTTGCAACGCGGCTACGGCCCCCCCGATGTGCTCGGCGTTGCCGCGGAGTTGCAGCCCGGTGAGCGCACACCGATGCTCGTCATCGGCGAATCGGTCGCGCGTTGGTCGTGGTACGTCCGCCTGCCGGGAGCGATCGCCCATCCCCTTGCCGGCATCGTGCGCTGTGAGACCGCGGGCGACGTGCCCCTCGCGGCCGCGGCCGCGCTCGCCGACTGCTCCGCTCGTTCGCTGCCGCGCTTCGCATCCGCGCCCCACAAAGATGCTCGGGCGCCGCAGAACCTCTACCCGATCGCCGGCCTCGAGCGCTTGCTACGAGCCCGCCTCGGCGACCAGGGCCTTTTGCTGCGAGCCCTCCGGTCCGCCGCGGCGTAACGCTATTGCTCGGTGATGAAGTCGATGAGCTCTTCGACGGCGCGGACGAGAGGCGGCTCGAGGTCGGTGTAGCTGTGCACGTTCGCCAGTAGCCGGCGCCACAGCGTTGCTGGGTCAGTTTCGCCGAGCACGCGGCACACGCCCTCTTTCCACGGCACACCGCGCGGGATCGTCGGCCAGCGGGGTAAGCCGATGAGTGACGGCTTCACCGCCTCCCATACGTCGACGTACGGCGTTCCCGTCACGAGTACGTACGACGACGTGAGCGCCTGTGAGATGCGCCATTCTTTGGTGCCATCGACCAGATGGTCGACCAATACGCCGAGGCGGCGACCAGCGCCCGGTCGAAAGTCCAGCACCGCTTCGGGAAGGTGATCGAGGCCATCGAGGCGTTCGACGACGACGCCCTCGGCGCGAAGGTCGTCGCCCCAGACCTTCTCGACGAGCTCCGCATCATGCACTCCTTCGACGAGGATGCGGCTCGCCTGGGCGACGCGCGGCTTGTGATCGACGGCGACCGAGCCGGACGCGGTGCGTGATGGCGCGCCGCTCTCGGTAGCGCGCGGCGGGACGAGCGTGACGACGCGGCCCTCCACCACGAAGCCGCCGGGCAACAGCCGCACGGGACACTCGCGGCCGCGCCGATCGCGCAATACGACGACTCCGCTCTTGGAGCGCACGACGAAGCCCACCAGACCCGAGGCGCGATGCTCGACGATTCGTCCTTCGGCGGCCTCGACGACCGGGTACGTCTCGCGTACGCGACGCGGGGCGTCGAGGTCAGGGAGGCCGCTCAAGATCCCGCCATCGGGCTCGGCCATGAAGTTGGGAGCGTAACGACGGCGCCCACCGCGAACGTGGACCCTCATCGGCCGTTTGTGCGGTAGTAATCGCCGCGGAGCGGCGGTTACTACCGGCAGAACGGCGCTAAAGGCTCGCGGCTACGGGGTGCGCGTCGAGGTAGCCGGCGGCGGCGGCATGTGCTCGATTGATGAGCTGCGCCGTCTTCGAGAAATCGTTGCGCTTGATCGGACCAGGATCGACACCCGGCAGGATCACGACCTCGACCTCGTCGTGCTGTACCTCGCTCTCTCGAGCGAAGCGTTCGTTGCGGGCAATGGAGAAGGCCTGCAGCAACACATCGAGCGGACGTTGCGGGTTTGGACGAGGGCGTTCGAAGTTGCCGACATGCAGCACGACGACACGGTCGACCCCCAGATCGATCGCGCGTGAGATCGGCACGTTGTCGACCACGGCACCATCGATGAATGATTCGCCGTCGATCTCGACGGGGGGAAGCACTGCGGGTAGAGCGGCCGACGCGAGTATCGGCGCAACAACGGGGCCACGGTGGAACCACGCTGGACGACCGGTGCGCAACGAGGTGGCGACGACGTGAAGGGGGAGCGCGAACTCCTCGAACGTTCGCTCGGTGAAGGTCGTCTCGACGAGACGGCGGATGCGCTCGTTCGTGATCATCGACCGCGCCTTCTTGAGCAACAGCCACGGGCCGGTGAGCTTGCCGGAGGTGAACACCTGCCAGGTGACGGGATCGAGCCATACCTGGCGCAGCCGCTCGACACCGTCGAGGTTCGGCGTGGCGGCGATCGCGGCGGCGTTCAGCGCTCCCACCGAACAGCCCACGAGCACATCCGGCGTGATGTCACGCTCGAACAATGCTTGCAACATCCCGATCTGCACCGCCCCGAGGTTGCCGCCCCCGCCCAGCACGAACGCCGTTCGTTGGCCGCTCCCCCGAGGATGCAATGTCGTGACAGACACCCGCACCCCCTAGCCGCTTTTCCCCCTACCGCACAGGGTACGACGGGTTCTGAGGGCGTGCGCTAGAAACCTCGCATGACGCTTGACGGTCGTAACGCATTGGTAACGGGAGGTGGTCGCGGCATCGGGCGGGCCATCTCATTGGCGCTGGCGCACGACGGCGCGGATGTTGCGGTGAACTATCGGCGCGACAAGGACGCGGCGGAGGAGGTTGTCGCCGAGATCCAGGCCCTCGGTCGGCGTGCCGTAGCGGTGAGCGGTTCCGTCGACGTGTTGGAAGACGTTCGCGCGTTGGCTGATGCGAGCATTGCTGCGCTCGGACCGATCGACATCCTCGTCAACAATGCGGGCATCGCCAGTCGGGGCAACACGGTGGCGAAGACAGACCCAGAGGAAGTAGAGCGCGTCATCCGCACGCACGCGATCGGTCCGCACTGGTTGTGCGGCCTCATCATTCCGGGGATGCGGACGCGTCCGCGGGGCGACATCGTGTTCATCTCGTCGGCGGCGACACGCGGCAACTCGGCCGCCAGCGCGCCGTACAACATGGCCAAGCACGCAATGGAGTCGTTGGCCTTCACGCTCGCGAAGGAGGAGCGCTCGAAGGGCATCCACGTGAACATCGTGGCTCCCGGTCTCGTGAAGACCGAGATGGGCAGGCGGCTGATGAATGCGTTCGGGCAGGACATCGAAGAAATGGATCCCATGGCGCCGTACGGCCGAGTGTGCCGGCCGGAGGACGTCGCCAACGTGGTGCGTTGGATCGTGTCCGACGGCGCCGGTTACCTCAACGGCGAGCGGATCTACGTCGATGGGGGAGCGCAATAGCCACCCGGTAGCCTGGTTGCGATGTCTGAGACCGACACGCTCACCGAGCCGATCATCCACGTCACGGAGACCGCGCTCACAAAGATCCTCGAGTTGCGGGCCGCGGAAGAGAATCCCGATGGGCTCGGATTGCGCATCGAAGTAACGGGAGTCCGCGGGGCGGAGTTCAGCTACGACCTCGCGTTCGAGCCCCTCGACGAGTGTGAAGCCGACGATGTGCGCCACGAGCAGGGAGGTCTCGCGGTCGTCGTCCCGGCCGAGAGCGTCGACAAGTTGCTGGGCGCAACGCTCGACCTACCGAGCAACAAGGACCAGGGCGGACTGGTGCTGCGGAACCCAAACCGTCCCGAGATCCCTGCGCTCGGCGATCCGATCGAACTGACCGGCACGACTGAAGACAAGATCCGCCAACTCCTCGATCAGCAGGTGAATCCGGCGATCGCGGCGCATGGCGGCTTCGCCTCGTTGATCCGCGTCGAAGACGCCACGGCATTCATCGCCATGGGCGGCGGCTGCCAAGGCTGCGCGATGTCCGCCCTCACCCTGCGCGAAGGAATCCAGTCCGCGATCCTTGGATCGATCCCCGAGATCACCGCGGTCGAGGACACCACCGACCACGCGTCTGGCGAGAACCCCTTCTACTAAGGCAAGGTTCTCCAAGATTCGACAAGGGGGTAGGGCGTGCAAGGAATCGTCGCCTACGGCGCGTACGTGCCGTACTGGCGCTTGCAGCGGTCAGCCATCGGCGCGGCATTGGGCGCAGCCGGCGGCAAGGGAACCCGTGCGGTGGCGTCGTACGACGAAGACGCCACTTCGATGGGTGTCGAGGCCGCTCGGCTCGCGCTGAAGGCCGCGCCCGAGGGCGTCACGCCCGAAACGGTGCTGTTCTCCACGGCGTCTCCGCCTTATCTCGACAAGACGAACGCCACCGCGATTCACGCCGCCCTCGGACTCGACGCGTCGGTGATGGCCGCAGACGTCGGCGGCGCGCCTCGCTCGGCGATCGCATCGATGGGCTTCGCCAACTTCGCACCGTTCTCGGTACTGACTGTCCTTTCGGATGTACGCAACGGACTTCCTGGTGGCGCCGACGAGCGCGATGGCGGAGACGGGGCGACGGCGTTTCTCTGGGCGAGTGGTGACGGCGTGATTGTCGAGCAGGTCTCGTTCGCCGCGGCGACCGACGAGTTCCTCGATCGCTGGAGAATCCCAGGCGAGCCCGCGTCGCATGTGTGGGAAGAGCGCTTCGGCGAGCAGGTGTTCGTGCCGCTCGCCGAGCAAGCCGTCAACGATGCGCTCAAGAAGATCGGTGTCACTGCGGAGGAACTGGATCACGTGGTGGTCACGGGGGTGCATCCCCGGGCCGCTCGTTCAGTTGCGGCGCGGATCGGCGCCCGCCCCGAGAGCTACGCCCCCGACCTCGGTGCCACGATTGGCAGCGCGGGGACGGCGCAGTACGGCGTGGCGTTCGCCGAGGTGCTCGATCGGGCCGAGCCGGGGCAACTCATTCTCCTGGTACAGCTGGCGGATGGCGCCGCGGTGAGCGTGTTCCGCACCACCGATGCGATCACTGCCTACCGATCGCGTCAGGCCTCCACGGTCGCGTCGCAGATCGCGGCGGGCCGCGACGACCTGCCGTACAACACGTATCTCACGTGGCGCGGTTTCCTCGATCGTGAGCCGCCGCGCCGCCCCGATCCCGAGGCCTACTACGGGCCGCCGGCGCACCGGACCGAGGCGTGGAAGTTCGCGTTCGTCGGCAGCAAGTGCACTGAATGCGGCTTCATCCACCTTCCCCCCGCTCGCGTCTGCAGCCGCTGCGACTCGATCGACCAGATGGCATCGGTCTCTCTGGCGGACACGCAGGCCACAATCGCGACGTACACGATCGACCGGTTGGCGTACTCGCTCTCGCCTCCCACCGTCGCTGCGGTGCTCGACTTCGACGGCGGCGGCCGCTACACGTGCGAGCTCACCGATGTCGATCCCGACACCGTCGCCGTTGGTCAGCGCGTCGAGCTCACGTTCCGCCGCACCGTGACCGCGAAGAACATTCACAACTACTTCTGGAAAGCTCGCCCGATCAGGGGGTCCGGGGGCGCAGCCCCCGCAACGGAAGGTGGCAACTAGCCATGGGTTCACACGGCATCAAGGATCGCGTCGCGATCATCGGCATGGGTTGCACGCAATTCGGCGAGCACTGGGACAAGTCGACCGACGACTTGCTCATCGATTCGACGCAAGAGGCGTTCGGGTCGGTCGGTCTCACCAAGGACGACGTCGACGCGTACTGGTTGGGCACGATGGGCTCGGGCCAGGGGTCGGGCCTCACGCTCTCACGGCCGCTGAAGCTCGACTACAAGCCCGTGACCCGCGTCGAGAACTACTGCGCGACGGGCTCTGAAGCGTTTCGCAACGCGTGTTACGCCGTCGCTTCCGGTGCGTACGACATCGTGATGGCGGTCGGCGTCGAGAAGTTGAAGGACTCCGGCTTCTCCGGCCTCGTCGGCGCCATCGCGCCGCACGACGGCACCAGCGTCCCAATGACCGCACCGGCGACCTTCTCCTTGTTGGCGCCGGCGTACTGCAACAAGTTCGGTGTGTCGGAAGAGGAGATGAAAGACGTTCTCACGCGGATCGCGTGGAAGAACCACTACAACGGCGCCCGCAACCCGCGCGCCCAGTTCCGCAAAGAGGTGCCGAAGGAAGTCATCAGCGCATCTCCGCTCATCGCCGGCCAACTCGGGATCTTCGACTGCTCCGGCGTCTCAGATGGTTCCGCGTCCGCGATCATCGTGCGCGCCGAGGACGCCTCGAAGTACACGGACAAGCCGCTGTATGTGAAGGCGCTGTCGTTTGCGGCCGGCCCCGCCGCGGGTCCGATCGATCCCGACTACGACTACACGACGTTCACCGAAGTGGTCCGTTCGTCGGAGGATGCCTACCAGCAAGCGGGCATCACCGATCCTCGCTCGCAACTCGCGATGGCCGAGGTGCACGACTGCTTCACTCCGACCGAGCTCGTCCTCATGGAAGACCTCGGCTTCTCCGAGCGGGGCCACGCCTGGAAGGACGTGCTCGACGGCTCGTTCGACCTCCTCGGCGATTTGCCCGTCAATCCCGATGGTGGGCTGAAGTCATTCGGACACCCGATCGGTGCGTCAGGGCTGCGGATGCTCTTCGAGTGCTGGCTGCAGCTGCGGGGCGAGGCTCCGGCCGAGCGCAAGATCGCCACGATCGACCAGGGCCGAACGCTCGGACTGACCCACAACCTCGGGGGCGCGCCCGGTCAATGCGTGAGCTTCGTGTCGATCGTGGGAGCCCAGCCCGGCTGATCCCACGTTGTCGCAGGTGACACGCAAGAAACGCGTTGCTACTCTCAGCTCTCTCTGTTGGGGGCGACGCCAAGGGGGGAAGGCCCGGGCCTTTGGTCCGGGCCTCGTCGCGTCTGAGGCCAAAAACGCCGAAGCGCCCCGGGGGTCGGAGGGGCGCCTCGGCACAGACGCAGCGATTTCGGGAGGGAGATGCGCTGCACCCTTGGAACGGGCGAGCGGGGACTCCCTTGCGGTCGGATCGGAAAAATCAGCGCTGGACGAGCGCGGCCAGTAAACGGCGAGCTTCAGCGGCCACGCCTTCGGCGTCGAGCCCCAGGTCGTGGAGGATGTCGTCGGCCTTGCCGTGGGCGATGAACTCGACCGGGGTGCCCAGCACCCGCACGGGCGGACCGACTCGGCCGTCCTCGATCGCCGCCACGCTGATGGCATCGGCCATCGCCGCGCCGGCACCGCCGTCGCGGATGCCGTCCTCGATGGTGAGCACAAGGGCGTGACGGCCGGCGTCGAGGATCATCCGCGGATCGAGCGGCTTCACCGAACGCACGTCCCAGACGGTGACCGACGCGCCTTCGCGCTCGAGATCGTCGGCCGCCGCTTCGGCCGCGTCGAGCATCTTGCCGACAGCCAGTAGGCAGACATCCCGGCCTTCGCGTAGGCGCCGAGCGGACAAGCCGCGGCCGACCTCGTCGTCGGGAACGTTGCGGGCGAGCGTCTTCGGCCAGCGCAGAGCGACCGGACCCTCGACGATCGTCAGCGCGTCGCGGAGCATCTGGCCCAGCTCTTGGTACGACGACGGGGCGAGGATCGTCATGCCCGGCACCTTCAACAGCAGCGCCATGTCGAGTACGCCGTGATGGGACGGACCGTCGTCGCCCGTGATGCCGGCGCGGTCGAGGCAGAAGATGACCGGCTGGCGGTGCAGGCCGACGTCGTACATCACCTGATCGATCGCACGCGTGAGGAAGGTCGAATAGAGCGCAACGACCGGTCGGAGGCCGCCCATCGCCATTCCGGCCGCGGAAGTGACGGCGTGTTGCTCGGCGATGCCCACGTCGATGAGACGTCCCGGGAATCGCTCGCCGAAGGGGAGCAGCCCCGTCGAGTCGGGCATCGCCGCTGTGATGGCCACGAGCTCCGGATGCTCCTCGGCCGCCTTGATCAAGGCTTCGGTGAACGCCGCGGTGTACGAGCCGGGCTTCGCCTCAGGAGAGATGTCGTGCAGGCACTTGATCGGATCGTTCTCCGCAGGCGCGTAACCGCGTCCTTTCTGCGTGAGGACGTGCACCACGATCGGACCTTCGAACTCGGCCGCCGCGCGCAACGCTGCTTCGAGGCCGCGCACGTCGTGCCCGTCGAACGGGCCGGTGTAGCGCACGCCGAGATCTTCGAAGAACGCACGCGGCTCGAAGTACTCCCGCAGCGCCGCGACTGCGGCTTGCAGGCCGCGTTCCATGCGATCACCGACGAGGGGAAGATCGCGCAGCACACGGTCGACGCGCGCCCGTTGCTTCACGTAGGCGGGGCTCACCCGGAGGCGCGCGACGGAGTCTCCGAGCTTCGAGATCGTCGGCGCGTACGAGCGTCCGTTGTCGTTCAGGATGATGATCGCCTTGCGGCCCGAGTGCCCGAGGTTGTTCAAGCCCTCGAACGCCATGCCGCCGGTCATGGACCCGTCGCCGATCACCGCGACGATGCGCCGGTCGGAGGGTTCGTCGGGGTCCATCTCGAGGGCGGTCGCGAGACCGTGGGCGTAGCTCACGATCGTGGAGGCATGGCTGTTCTCGATCCAGTCGTGCTCCGATTCGGCTCGACTCGGATACCCCGACAGCCCTCCGGCTTTCCGAAGGTTCTCGAACTCCGCTCGCCGGCCCGTCACGATCTTGTGCACGTAGGCCTGGTGGCCGGTGTCCCACAGCACGATGTCGCGCGGCGACTCGAAGACGCGGTGGACCGCAAGGGTGAGCTCGACGGCGCCGAGGTTGGATCCGAGGTGTCCGCTCATGCCGGGGCGGGTGACCGCGTCGACGATGAACTCTCGGATTTCGCTGGCGAGCTCGTCGAGCTCTGGGTAGGAGAGCCCCCGAAGGTCCTCGGGGCTGCTCACTGAATCGAGGAGCATGGCGACACAGACGGTACTGCGTCGGTCCTGACCTCCACCATGCAGGGCGGAGAACGGCAGGTCAGCGGCCCTCACCCGAGATGGTCGCGGAACCAAGCAAGTGTGCGTTGCCAAGCGTCGGCGGCGGCCTGCGGGTGGTAGGCGGGACGCTGGTCGCAGTTGAAGCCGTGGTCGGCGCCCGCGAAGCGCACGACGTCGTGATCCACGGTGGTGCGCTCGTCGAGCGTCGCCCGCAGCCGCTCGACGTCGTCGATCGGAATTCCCTGGTCAGCGTCTCCGAAGAGGCCGAGCCACGGGCTCTGCAGCGCGGCGCTCTCCTCGACCAGAGGAGGAAATTGCGGGAATCGTCCGGTGACGATGCCACCGCCGTAGAACCCGACGGCGGCGCCGAGCGGGCGGCGCACCGCCGCGAGGAACGTCGTCCGGCCACCGAAGCAGAAACCCACGATGCCGACCGCAGCATCGGCAAGGCGCGCCCCATGCAGATGCGTTCGGGCCGCGTCGATGTCGTCCAGCAGGCCTTCATCGGTCAGACCCTCGAACAACGGAAGCACCTTCTCGAAGTCGTCGTACGGCGCGGTGCCGCCCCCCGACCGGTGGAAGATGTCGAGTCCGAGCGCGTGGTGACCCGCGGCCGCGAGCCGCTCGGTGATCTCCTCGATGTGCCCGTTCAGTCCGAACGCTTCCGGAATCACGATCACTGCGGTGCTCGCGCCCCCGTCAGGCAGGGCCTCGTAGGCCCGCATCGGCCCGTCCGGAGTGGAAAGGGTCACATCATGAGCGGTCATGGCAGGAGATTAGGTTGAGGCTCATGTCGCTTGCAGACGACGCGCACGAAGCGGGGTCGTCAACGGTGGCGTCGTGGCGCATTGCGCTCGCGGAGCGGATGGCGAGGATGATGCAGCGCGATCCGGAGCTGGTCGACACCGCGATCGAAGTAGGAGTCGTCGATCGCAAGTGGCTCGAGGAGCCGGGCCGGCACCCGTTGTCGACGACGACGACCCTCGACGTCGTGCAGCGATTTCTCGAGCGCTCGGTGGAACGCAAACCTTCGGCGTTCGCGGCGATCGGGCTCAATGCGATCCAGATGCTTTCATGGAACAGCGAGGTGAAGGCCGACGGAGCGCCTTCTGATGTGGCGATCGTGTTCACCGACCTGTCGGGGTTCACCCGTTACACCGCGGACTCCGGCGACGAGGCGGCAACCGCGATGCTCAACGAACACCATCGCCTGGTCGGTCCCGTGATCCGTAGCCGCGGCGGCCGGATCGTCAAACGCCTCGGCGACGGTCTGCTGCTCGCCTTCCCCTCCTCCGAGGCCGCGGTCTACGCCAGCCTCGAACTGCTTCCCACCGCTCCGGAATCGTTGAAGCTGCGCGCCGGCGTGCATTGCGGTGAGGTCGTCGCCACCCGGGACGACGTGATCGGCCACGTCGTGAACGTTGCGGCTCGCGTCGCCGACTCCGCCAAGGGCGACGAGGTCGTCGTCACGAGCAATGTCCGAGCGTCGGTCGCCGATCTGCGAGGTGTGACGTTCTCGCGGTTGCGAAAGCGATCGTTCAAGGGGCTCGACGAGGCGATCGCGGTGTGCCGAGCAACTGCTGGTTGATGACACTCGATTCGATCCTCGCCGCCTTTCGGTATCAACGCGACGGACTGGCGACGAGCCCGCTCTACCACCGGCTCCTCGGGCTCGCGGTCGACGACGCCGAGCAGCACGGCATTTGCGCCGAGGTGCTCGCGCAGACTCCCCAGGGAGTCGACCCGGTGCTCGACGCGCTGCCGTTGCGATTTCTCGGCGGCGTGCACCGGCTCGTGCTCGACGGTGACGCGCCCGACCTCGCGCGCTACTACCCGTCAGCCGGTGGACAGTTCGAGCCCGACGATCCCGAGCTCGATCCCGGAGCCGCGTTCCTTGCAACGGTGGTTGAGCATCGCGGGCGCGTGGTCGAGTCCCTGGCCCGCACCGTGCAGACCAACGAGGTCGGCCGGTGCGCGTCGCTGTTGCCGGGATTCCTCGCGGTGGCCGAGTCGACCGGGTTGCCGTTGCGCATTCTCGAGCTCGGAACGAGCGCGGGCCTGAACCTCCGATGGGACCAGTACCGCTACGAGGGCGGGGCCGAAGGATCAGCATGGGGCACCGCGAACGCCGCGTTGTGCTTCACCGACGTCTATGTCGATCCCCTGCCGCGATTGGATGTGGAGGCCGTGGTGGTCGACCGCCGAGGCTGCGATCGGAACCCGATCGATGCCACGAGCTCGGATGGACGTCAACTCCTGCGGTCGTTCGTATGGCCGGATCAGCTCGAGCGCATGGCCGCGCTGGACGCGGCGTTGGCCCTCGCGCCCTTGGTCCCAGTCGATGTGGATCGCGCCGATGCCAGCCAGTGGGTGGTGGAGCAACTCGATCGAGTGGTCAACGGAGTTGCGACCGTGCTCTTCCAGTCGATCGTCTGGCAGTACCTCACACCGGACACCCGATCCGCCGTTCGAGACGCGGTGAAAGCGGCCGGCGCGCGCGCGTCGGCGAGTGCGCCGGTCGCCTGGCTGCGAATGGAGCCCGGCGTCGACCCGACGAAAGGCGCAGAAGTGCGACTCAGGCAATGGCCGGGGGATGAGCGCGTGTTGGCCATCAGCGGATACCACGGCCGGCCAGTGCGCCTATGCGACTGATAGCGACGCGGTTGCTCGTCGTTCCCAGAACTCGGCGACTCTGCTGCCGAGGAGATAGCCCGCACCGAGTACGAGGAGTCCGATCGCGGCGTCGATCCAGAAGTGATTCGCGGTGAGGATGATGCAGAAGAACGTGGCGACTGGATACAGCCCAACGAGAATGCGGGCCCAGCGTCGCCGCACGAGTGGAAACAGCACGAGTGCACTCCATGTCGACCAGCCCATGTGCAGGCTGGGCATCGCCGCGTATTGATTCGAAAGCTTCTTCAGCCCTCCGGAGTCGAAGGACCAGAACGTCGGGAACACGGCCAATGTGTCGACGAAGCCGAAGCTTTCGTGATGCGCCGCGGGCGGTGGACCAAATCGGTCGGGCGGCTCGTCGAGCAGTCGCGGCGGCATGAGCGAGAACGCCGCGAAACCGATCAACGCGAGCAACGTCGTACACGCCAGCGTGTTGCGCCAGCGCGGATAGCGGGCGGGGTCACGCAGGAAGAGCCAGACGAGGGCCGCGGCGGTGACGACGAAGTGGGCGGTTCCGTAGAACACGTTCCACGCTTGGATGAATCCGTGTGCCGGAAGGTCGAGGTACCACGACTGCACGCTCTGCTCGAAGAAGAGTTTGAGCCCGCGCTCGACGTCGATGACGTCGACGGCGTGGTCGAAAGCGATGCCGTTGGCGTGACCCGGCTCGCCTCCGGCGGAGCCGAACCGATTCCGCACGGTCGAGTACACGAGGTAGATCCCGACGATGTAGACGACCTCGCGCCAGATGGGCCGTCGTCGTACGGCCGCGACGTCAGGCTCGAGGGACGAGTCGCTCACGCAGCAAGCGTCGCGCGACCTCGGCCGCCCACGGCAAACGCCGGTGCGCCGAGGAGACTCACCCCGAGGTTCAGCAGGTACAGCAGCAGGCCGAGGGCGATGGCCTGCTCGGTGGGAACGCCGAGCGGTGTGAGGAAGAGTACGAAGGCGCCTTCACGCACGCCGAGGCCGGCGATCGAGATCGGCAGCACTTGGGCGATCAGCACCGCGGGGAAGAAGGCGAGCAGTGCCGTAGGGCCGACGGCCACGCTCATGCCGACCGCCTTGGCGGCCATTAGGGCCGCGAAGACGAGCACGAGCTGATAGGCGAACCCGACCACGAGCACGTTCAACGCGGCCGCCGGATGCCGACGGAGCCGTTCCATCCCGAGGTGCACAGCGGAGGCGAACCGGCGCCAGCCGTCGCTACCCGCGACGCGCGCGCCGAACCGGTGGCTGGCGACGCTCAGCATCACGGCGACGAGCGCGATCAGCGTGCCGGCCGACAATGCGATTGCGACTTCGGTAGCGCTACCGAGATGGCGGAGTCCGGGATTGACCAGGAAGCCGACGAGCGTGATGACCGGAAGGACCAACCAACCGGTGAGGCGCTCGAGCACGACCGATGCAAACGATGTGGTGGATTCGCCGTTCTCGCGCGAGAGGCGCGACACGCGCAGCACGTCGCCGCCGATCGTCGTGGGCAACACGTTGGACACGAACAGGCCCGCGAGGTTGTGGGAGAGGAGATGCCCGAGCTTTGCGTCTTGTCCGAGCGCGGCCAGCACCGCGCGCCAGCGCAGCGTTGACAACACGATGCCGGCGAGAGTGAACACCATCGCCAGCGCGAGGAACATCGCGGTGTCGCGATTCCAATCGGGGAGCAGGCTGTCGAAGCGGAAGTGCGGCATGCGCCGTAGCAACACTCCGAGCATGAGCGCACTGAGCGCGATCCGCGCGGCGAGTACGTATGGGCGGCGCCGCGTGGAGACGCGAGAACGCGCCGCTGGCGCTTCCGCGCTCTGCACCGACTCTCCCACCGCATCCCCTTCCATCCGTCGGTCACTTTACGGGTATGCCCCCACCCGGTCGACCGTCGTTCGCTACCGTTGCCCACGAACCGCCCGAGTCTACGGCGCAGGGTCTCGGTTCCTCGGCCATTCCCCGTGGCCCTCTCACAGGGCAATCTCGGGGAGTAGGCAATGGGCTACCGGCTCGCAGTTGCGGCATTTGTTCTCGCTGGGCTTTTGGCGGCATGCGCGAATGACGAGCGCCCCGACGAGCGCACCATTGTTCGACACACGGGTCGCTTCGAGGCGGCGGTCGTCGCCACTGAGCCGGCCCAGGCCCGGTCGCTTCGAGCAACAGGGGCCTTCGACGACGACCGACACCTGTTCTCGATCGTCACCGACTTCTCCGCGTTCATTCCGGACGCCGACGGCCAGGTGGCGATCGTTGCGACAACCGATGCCATGTACATCGACTGGCCTTACCTGACGCGCCTGCTCGGAGTCACGACGAGGTGGATCATGGTGCGCGGTGCGACCTCCGAGCTGCTGCCGTCGTCGATCATCGATCCTCGGCGGCTGCTCGACGAGGTGCGCGGCAGCGACGGACTTGTCCAGCCGACCACGATGCGCTTCGCTGACGGGTCGAGCGAGGGCAGCGCCCTGGTTTCGCTGGAGTATTTCGATCTCGGAGCGCCGGTTGTCATCGACCCGCCAGCGGCGGATCAAGTGACCGACGAGACTGAAGTGGTGAACCGCCTCTTCGGAGGAACGACAGGGGGATGATGGCAAAGCTCGCGTACGCAGATGCGGGTGCCGGGGGGCGACCCTTCATGCTCGTGCACGGGTTCACCGGAGCGAAGGAAGACTTCACGGAGTGGCTGGATCCGTTGGCGGAGGCCGGGTGGCACGCAGTCGCACCCGACAATCGCGGTCACGGAGCGAGCGAGAAGCCCGACGACAAAGCGCAGTACACGTTCGACGCTCTCGCGACCGACCTGTTCGCGTTGGCCGACGAGTTGTGGGGCGGCGACGCCAAGTTCGTCCTGCTCGGCCATTCGATGGGTGGCATGGCCGCACAGGTTGCAGCGCTGCGCGCGCCGGAGCGGTTAGCCGGCCTCGTGCTGATGGACACGCTCCATGGCCCGTTGCCGTTCGTCACTTCTGACGAAGTCGAGTTGGCGATCGCGGTGGTCGAGGAGCAAGGCATCGATGGATTGGCGGCGGCGTTGGCCGAACGCGGCGGCACGCTCGATTCGCCCGCGCACCTCCGCTTGATCGCTGAGCGTCCCGGCTACGCCGAGTTCAACGACCGCAAGTTCCGCGACACGGCGCCGGCCGCGTACGCCGGGCTCCTCCGCGCGATGTTCGAGGCGAGCGACCGACTCGACGCGTTGCGATCGCTCCCGATGCCCACGCTCGTCATCACCGGCGAGCAAGATCGACCGATCGTCAAGCCGTCGATGGCGATGGCAGAGGCCATTCCCGGCGGCGAGCTCGCGGTAATCCCAAACGCGGGTCACAGCCCGCAGTTCGAGAACCCCGACGCGTGGTGGAACGCGCTCTCGACGTTCCTCGCGAGAGTTGCCGCACCGGTATGAACGGACACGGCGGTGAGTTGGCGCTGGCGGCACTCTCCGGATATGGCGTGCGTGAGATGTTCACGCTCTCGGGTGGGCACATCTTCCCGTTCTACGACGCGGTCGTGAAGGGCGCGAGTACCGATTGGCGCATCATCGATGTGCGGCACGAGCAAACGGCGACGTTCGCGGCCGAGGCCACCGCCAAGCTCACGCGTCGACCAGGCCTAGCCGTGCTCACAGCCGGCCCCGGTGTCACCAACGGCATATCCGCCGTCACGTCCGCGCATTTCAACGGCACACCACTGGTGGTGCTCGGCGGTCGAGCGCCGCAGGCGCGGTGGGGTGCCGGTTCGTTGCAGGAGTTCGACCACGTGCCGGTGCTCGCGCCGATCACCAAGCGAGCCGCCACGGCAACTGATGTCGATGGCATCGCCGCGCTCGTCGATGAGCTCGCACGCGAAGCCCTCACGCCGCATCGCGGTCCGGTGTTCTGCGACTTTCCGCTCGACGTGGTCTTCCGCCACGGGTCGAGCGAGATCCCTGACGCGATCGTGCCGCGCGGTGCCGACGCTGATTCCGACGAGGTCGGGCGCGCGGTCGAGCTGATCGCGGGCGCGCAGCGGCCCGCCATCATCGCCGGAACCGACGTGTACTTCGACACCGCGTGGGAGGCGTTGCGCGCGGCCGCAGAGGCACTGCGCGTGCCCGTGTTTGCCAACGGGCTCGGGCGGGGCTGCCTGCCGGCCGACCACGAGCTCGCGTTTTCGCGCACGCGTGGATTGTTGAAGTCCGAAGCCGACGTCGTGGTCGTCGTGGGGGCGCCGCTCGACTTCCGCCTGTCGTTCGGATCATTCGGTGAGGCGAAGGTCGTGCACGTCGTCGACAGCGAAGCGCAACGCTCCACCCACGTCGCCACCGCAGCGGCCCCGTGCGGCGACCTCGGTGCGATCCTCACGGCCTTTGCCGACTGGTCGGGCAATCGTGCAGACCACGAGCCGTGGATCTCGCGGCTGCGCGACGCCGAGTCCGCCGCGGCGGCTACCGAGGTGCCGTTGCTCGAGGCGAACAGCGATCCGATCAAGCCGACTCGCATCTATGGCGAGCTGCGCCGCCGCCTCGACCACGACGCCATCGTGGTCTGCGACGGCGGCGACTTCGTGTCGTATGCCGGCAAGTACATCGACTCGTACGGCCCAGGCTGCTGGCTCGACGCCGGGCCGTACGGCTGCCTCGGCACGGGCATGGGCTACGCGATGGCTGCTCGCGTCGCCCATCCCGACCGCCAGGTGGTGGTCATGCTCGGCGACGGCGCCGCCGGCTTCTCGCTGATGGACGCGGACTCGCTGGTGCGCCACGACCTACCCGTCGTCATCGTCGTGGGCAACAACGGCATCTGGGGACTCGAGAAGCATCCGATGCAGGCGATCTACGGCTACGACGTGGCCGCCGACCTGCAGCCCGGCTGCCGTTACGACCAGGTCGTCGAGGCGTTGGGCGGTGCCGGCGAGCTGGTGACGTCACCCGACGACCTCGGCCCGGCGCTCGATCGCGGGTTCGCCGCGGGCGTGCCGTACGTCGTCAACGTGCTGACCGACCCGACCGACCAATACCCGCGCACGTCCAATCTCGGATGAGACCCGACGAGCTGGCGGCGCGCGAAGCCGTGCGTGAGTCGATCGCTCGCTACGCGCACGCGGTCGATCACGGGAAGTTCGAAGCGGCGGCGGCGTGCTTCGCCGAGACCGGCGTGCTCGAGGTGCGCGGCTCCGGCCGGCACGAAGGTCGCGCGGCGATCACCGAGATGTTCGCAGGCGCCGGTCGCAAGTTGGCGTCGACGTCGACGAACGCGTTCATCCGCCATCACGTGTCGAGCATCGCGATCGACGTCGACGTCACCGCCGGTCGGGCCGCCGCCACCTCGTACTTCTTCGTCGTCACTGAGATCGGCCCCGACCACTGGGGCACCTATCGAGACGAGCTCACGCGCGACGACACGTCAGGTAGCTGGCTCTTCACCGAACGCAACGTCACCGTCGAAGGCCGCACCGCCCCCAGCCGCATGACCTGACGTAATTCTTGGCTATCGGGCCTTGTCCATGAAGCGGTCGATGTCGACGATGACGCGGGTGACCTTGCCGGCGGCCACCAAGCCGCGCTCGTCGTGGACCGATACGGCGAACGTGAGCCGGCGTCCTTCGATGTCTTTGAGCGTGGCCTCGGCGCGCACCTTGTGGCCAACGGCGGTCGGAGCGAGATGGTCGAGCTGCACGCGCATTCCAACCGTGGTCGTACCGGGATCGAGACGCCCGTCGAGCGCCTTGACGGACGCTTCTTCGACCAGCGCGACCACCCGCGGCGTCCCCAGGACGGCCACCGTGCCTGACCCGAGTGCGATGGCCGTGTCGTCGTCGGTGACGGCCACCCTGACCTCTGCGGCCAGGCCTAGTTCCGGGGGCACCGGGGTACGATACGCAGCCTCCGAACGCCCTGCGAACTCGGTCCACCACTGAAGGGGAGCCTGTGCTCGAAGAATCCGTCATCCAGCGCGTTCTCGGCGCAGCCCTGCGTACGGGTGGCGATTTCGCCGAGATCTTCGTCGAGGACAAACGGTCGTCGTCGGCACGGCTCGATGACGGCAAGATCGAGGAGCTGAGCTCCGGTCGCGATCGCGGCGCGGGGATCCGAGTGGTCGTGGGCGAGACGACCGGCTTCGCGCACACGGCGGATCTGACGGAGAACGGATTGCGAGCGGCCGCCGAGGCCGCGGCTGCCGCGGCTCGGGGGAACCCCGGCGGCGAGCGCGTCGTCGACCTCACGAAGCTGAACGCTCCCCGGCCCAACGAGGTCGCGATCCAGCCCGATTCGATCGAGAAGGCGGCCAAGGTCGGCCTGCTCAACCGGGCCGATGCCGCCGCCCGCGCTGAAGGTGGCGCGATCAAGCAAGTCACGGCCCGGCTGGCCGACAGCCGGCGGCGCATCCTCGTGGCCAACAGCGACGGTTTGCTCGCCGACGACGATCAGGTCAAGACGTTGTTCGCCGTCCAATGCGTGGCCACGGGCGACACGGGCATGCAGACCGGGTACGAGTCGATCGGCCACACCATCGGGTGGGAGCTCTTCGACCGGATCGACGTCGAGGACCACGCTCGCAAGGTCGCCCGCCAGGCATTGACCAAGCTCAACGCGCGTCCCGCACCGTCGGGCACGATGCCGGTCGTCATCGGGCGGGGCGGGGGCGGTGTGCTCTTCCACGAGGCGTGCGGTCACGGCCTCGAAGCCGACCTGGTCGGTAAAGGCGCATCCGTGTTCCGCGGGCGCAAGGGTCAGCAGGTCGCGTCGCCGCTCGTCACGCTCGTCGACGACGGCACGATGGGCGAGGAGTGGGGCTGCTTCGCCATCGACGACGAAGGCACCCCCGCGCAGCGCAACGTGCTCATCGAAGACGGCATCCTCACCGACTACATGTACGACTTCCTGCGTTCGCGTAAGGAAGGTCGCCAGCGGTCGGGCAACGGGAGACGCCAGAGCTACCAGCACCTCCCGATGGTGCGCATGACCAACACGTTCCTCATGGCGGGCGACGACGATCCCGCGGACATCGTTGCCGGCACCGAGCGCGGCGTGTTCGTGAAAGCGCTCGGCGGCGGTCAGGTCAACACGGCTACCGGCGATTTCGTCTTCGGCATGACCGAGGCGTACCTGATCGAGAACGGTGAGATCACCGATCCGCTGCGCGAAGGCAACCTCATCGGCAACGGTCCCGAGGTGCTCACGATGATCGAAGCCATCGGCAACGACTTCGCGATGGGCCCTCCCGGCACGTGTGGGAAAGACGGCCAGGGCGTCCCCGTCGGCGACGGCGTCCCGACGCTCCGAGTCCGAGCGCTGACCATCGGCGGCACCGCCGCATGACCATCCGTTTGTGCGGTCGTAACCGGAGAAAACCTCCGGTTCAAACGGGGAGAACGGGATGAGTGGCGGGCTCGACGTCGACGACCTTCTCGCGATCGGCGATCGCATCGTCGGGCGGGCGAAAGACGGTGAGCAGGTGGAGGCCGTGGTCGTGCGGTCGAGCGACACGGAGATCCGTGCGTACGAGGGCGCGGTCGAGCAGCTCTCGTCCGCCCAGACGCAAGGCGTGGGGATCCGAGTCGTGCGCGATCAACGAGTGGGGTTCGCGTACGCCGGCTCGCTCGACGACGACGTCCTGAGCGAGACGCTCGAGGAGGCCCGCGACAACGCCGGGTTCGGAACCCCCGACGAGTTCGTCGGTCTGGCGAGCCCCGATGGCGTTCCTGTTCCTGACCTCGACTTGTACCGCGAATCGCTGGCCGACTTTCCGACCGACTCCAAGGTGGAGCTGGCGATCGCGCTCGAGCGCGCGGCGCGCGCCGCTGATCCCCGCATCTCCGGTGTGGAGTCTGCCGACTATGTCGACTCGATCGCCGAAGGTGCGGTCGTCACCACGACCGGCATCCGTACTGCGGCCCGCGAGACGGCCGCGTACGTCATGGCGTCGGTACTTGCGGCCGAGGGCGACGAGACCCAGACGGGTTTCGGTTTCTCCGTCGGACGCGAACCCGGCGACCTCGATCTCGACAAAGCGGCCGCGGATGCCGCCGAGCGAGCCACTCGCATGCTCGGCGCGACGAAGCCTCCGAGCCAGCGGCTCACGGTGATTCTCGATCCGTGGGTCACCGCGCAGCTGCTTGCCATCATCGGCGGCACCTTGTCGGGCGAAGCCGTGCTCAAGGGTCGGTCCCCGTTCGCCGATCGCGTCGGCGACGAAATCGGCAATGGCCTCTTGACGTTGGTCGACGACCCGACCAACCCGGAAGCCTTCACGGCCACGCAGACCGACGGCGAGGGTCTGGCGACGAGGCGAAATCCCCTGATCGAAGGGGGCGTGTTGAAAGGCTTCTTGCACAACTCGTACACGGCGCGTCGGTTGGGCACCGTCTCGACGGGCTCGGCCGTGCGGGGCTTCAAGTCCACGCCGAGTGCGGGGGCTCGAGCGGTGTCGCTGCTGCCTGGCACGAAGTCGCAAGCCGAGTTGGTCGCCGACGTTGGCGAAGGCATCCTCGTCCAGTCGGTCTCAGGGCTGCACTCCGGCGTCAACCCCGTCTCGGGCGACTTCTCGACGGGGGCTGAAGGGTTGCGGATCGCCGGCGGCGCGGTCGGAGCTCCGCTTCGTGAATTCACGATCGCGTCCACGTTGCAGCGCATCCTTCACGACGTGCTCGCCGTTGGCGGAGACATCGAGTGGTTGCCGATGTCCGCGGCCGGTGTGTCGCTTGTCATCGGCGACGTGACTGTCTCGGGGAGCTAGCAGTCGAGTAGGAAGTCGGCGTGCCGATCTTGCACGCCATCGTCCTGGGCATCGTTCAAGGCCTCTCGGAGTTCCTGCCGATCTCGTCGAGCGGCCATCTGTTGCTCACGCCGTGGGCGTTCGGCTGGCACGACTTCGCCGGCAGCGCCGATCTCGAGAAGACCTTCGATGTCGCGCTCCACCTCGGCACGCTCCTCGGGGCCATCGCGTACTTCCGTGCCGACATCATCACGCTGGTGCGGGCCGCGTTCTTCCCCGCCCGAGCGCCGGCCGTCGTCACCAGCGGCACGCTCGCCGCGGATCATCCGACACCCGAAGCCGATCGGCGGCTCGCATGGCTGTTGCTGCTGTCGTGCATTCCCGGTGGCGTCACCGGAGCCTTGTTCGAGACGCCGATCGAGGACCACCTCGGTCAGATCTGGCTGATCGCGATCATGCTGATCGCCTTCGGGCTGATCCTCTACTGGGCGGACCACTTGAGCGGTGATCGTCACGTCACCGACTTCCGGCTGCGTGATGCACTCCTCATGGGGACGGGGCAGGCCCTCGCCCTCTCACCCGGCGTGTCGCGCTCGGGCGTCACGATCAGCGTCGGCCGCAAGCTCGGATTCGACCGTGACGCCGCGGCCCGGTTGTCGTTCCTGATGGGCATACCGATCATCGGCGGTGCGGTCGCCCTGAAGCTCGGCAAGCAGTTCGCGCGTGGCTTTCCGCACGGGTTCGCCGCGCCGTTCGCGTGGGGAATCGTGGCGTCCGGGATCAGCGGCTATGTCGCGGTGTGGGCCCTCCTGCGGCTCATCCGCACTCGTGGCTTCACGCCCTTCGTCATCTATCGCGTCGCCGCGGGCGCGATCATTCTCGTCGTCTACACGACCGGCATCAGGTAGCGCGTCGCCGTCAGCTCTTCGACGGGCAGGCGAGGTCGGCCGTGCAGTCGAGCAGCCAATTGCGCACCACCGGGATGTCGATTCGCTGGTAGCCGCCGAGGTAGCGGCAATTGTTCGTGTAGCCGTAGCTCGTGTCGGCGACCACATAACCGCCGATCATCGCCGGTCCACCCGAGTCACCGAAGCACGTGCCTCCGCCGGCGCGAGGGTCGTGTTCGTTGCCGTTCATCTGAAGGATCTGGCTGGTGAGCTTCTGGCCGACCTCGGTCGTGTAGCGGCGCACGATCGGCTGGCGCTCGGGCGTCGGCTTCTGCGGCCCGGAGTCGGCCTGTCGCACCTCGGTGCCGTAGCCGATCGTGAGGAAGTTCGTGTGGTTCAGCTTCGGCTGTTGGAACTGGTCGAGGTAGTTCGCAGGCGCGATCGGCGAGGTCGGCAAACCTGGCGCCGTGTCGAGGATGATGACGCCGGTGTCGTTCCAGTTCTTCGCGTCGGTGAAGTCGCTGTAATCGGGGTGCGTCCGCGCCACACCCAGGAAGTACTGCTGCTCGCCCTGGTACTTGGGCGCAACGATGTCGTCCGGCGCGTAGCCGATCGCGGAGACGGCGTCCGTCGGACCGCTGTCGTCCGCGGCGCGGGGGATGTCGACCTCGGCCTCTTCCGCGGTACGCGAGATGACCGGGTCGAAGGTGACGATCACCTTTCCGATGTCCTGGAACGTGCAGTGCGCAGCCGTGAGCACCACCCGTGGTGCGATGAGCGTGCCCGAGCAACGAAACCGTCCGTCGGGCTGATAGAAGACGATCATTCCCACGTTCGAGTACGTGTTGGCGGTGTCCTCGGTGCCGCCGGTGATCGCCACCGCCGGAGACGACATCGCGAGGATGGCCGTGACCCCGACGATGGCGGCGACGAGCGTGCGAAGAACCCTTTGCATGGAGCTGCTCCCAAGAGACGGCTGAGTCGTGGTGTTCGACAGCGACCTTAGAGCACCCAATCGGCGATACGTCCGAAATGCACGCTGGACCGATCAGGTGGCTCTCAACGCGGGAACGACGGTGCCGGCCACGATCGCGAACGCGACGCGCTCGGCGTCGAGGTCGCGGACCGCCACCGTGACTCGTTGCTCGTCGACCGCCAAGACGATCGCGTTCTCGGCGATCGTGAACGCCGGCGCTTGGTCGGCGTTCGCGCCGGCCACGTCGAAGCCCGCGATCAGATCGACACGATCGCCCACCGTGAGCGCCACTACCGTCGGACCAACCGGGATGGCCAAAGCCCTCCAACCGCGCGGCACGAGGGCGGCGACACCGCTCAGGCCGTCGGGCGCAAGTCGCGTCACGATCACGGCTTCGCCGGGCTCGATCGTCGCGACCACCGTGCGTCCGATCGGTGGGCTGTCGACCGCGCCCGTCGGTACGAGCGCGGCCGGCCACGACTGCGTCGTGATCGAATCTGACTCGATGACATCACCCATCGCGATGCGGTGACGCGCCACCACGACCGTGCGCTCCTCACCCCATTGGCGTCGTGCGTCGATTGCAGAGGCCGCGGTCCGTTGCATGATCGACGTCACCACCAGCGCGAGCACGATTGCGCCCGCCGCTCGCGCGGCCGGGTGATGTCGAACTCGCCGTGGCAGCAAGCGACGACGGACGATGACGCGGCGGCGAATACGCATGGCGTTCCTCCTCGAATGAGAGACCGAGGGGGAAGGTCGCTGCGCTCAGGTTATGTGAGCGCTGGTCATGCCGTCTTTGTGTCAGGCGAGCTCTTCGCGGCGCTGGTGTCCTTCTTCGCGTCGGCCGGCTTGCTGTCGGACTTCGAGTCGGACTTGCTGCCTGACGACTTCGCGTCGGACTTTTCGGAGGAGTCGGATTTCTCCGAGGGGGAGGTCTCGGATTTGCCGTCCGACGTCTTTGCCGCGGTCTTCTTCGAGCGGCTGTCGGTCTTGTAAAAGCCGGAGCCCTTGAAGGTGATCCCGATGTTGCCGAAGACCTTGCGCAACTGCCCCCCGCACGCCGGGCATTCGGTGAGCGCATCGTCGGTGAACGCCTGGACGACTTCGAGGTGTTCGCCACAGTCCTTGCAGCGGTACTCGTAGGTGGGCATTCGTGGCTCCGGCCGGTTAGCAGTCGACTGGTTTGAGTGCTTGAGGATACCCGGAGAGGTGCGTACGTACAGTGTCCGGCGTGGTGGTAGCCGCGCTCGTGGTAGTCGGCGCCTACGCGCTGGGCGGCTTCCCGACGGCGGCGCTCGTCGGCCGGAGGTCTGGCTTCGATCCGCAGGGCGCGGGCTCCGGAAACCCGGGAGCATCGAACTCGTTTCGGCTCGGCGGTGCACGCGCCGGTGTGCTCGTCCTTGTCGGCGACGTCGGCAAGGGGGCGATCGCGGCAGCGCTTGGCCTGGCCGTAGGGGGTAGAGGTCTGGGCGTCGCTGCCGGTGCGGCCGCCGTGGTCGGCCACGTCGCACCGATCGCCCGACGCTTTCGTGGCGGCAAGGGCGTCGCCACTGCGGTCGGGATGATCGCCGTGCTCGAGCCCGTGGCGGCGATTGCAGCTGCGATCGTGTGGGCTGCGGTCGCGCGCGTCACGCGCACCGCGGTGGTCGCCTCAGTCGCGATGGTGCTCGTCGTGGTCGTGTCGATCGCGGTCGCGGGGCGTCCCGCGTGGGAGGTCGCCACGCTCGCCGGCGTCGCCGTTCTCGTCGTGCTGCGTCACCGTGGCAACCTGGCACGGCTCCGTAGGGGCGAGGAATCGACGCTGACGAGGGAAGAAACGAGCGATCCATGACGGTGACAAAGGCGGTGATCCCGGCCGCGGGTTTGGGAACGCGCTTCCTTCCTGCCACCAAAGCGCAGCCGAAGGAGATGATGCCGGTCGTCGACAAGCCGGCGATCCAGTACGTCGTCGAGGAGGCCGTCCGTGCCGGGATCGACGACATCATCATCATCACCGGCCGCAGCAAGCGCAGCCTCGAGGATCACTTCGACCGCAACGTCGAGCTCGAGCTCGAGCTCGAGCATCGCGGCCGTCTCGAGGCCCTCAAGGAGGTTCGAGCGCTCGCCAACCTCGCGGACATCTTCTACGTGCGCCAAGGCGAGCCGCTCGGGCTGGGCCATGCGGTGTCGATCTGCCGAAAGCACATCGGCGACAACCCGTTCGTCGTGCTCCTGGGTGACGACCTCATCGACGAGCGGCTGCCGCTGCTCGAAGGGATGATCGAGACGTACGAGCGGCTGGACAGCAGCGTGATCGCACTGATGGAGGTCGAGAACCCCTCGCTCTACGGCTGCGCCCGCGCCGAGCCGGCAGGAGACAACATCGTCCGCATACTCGACATCGTCGAGAAACCCGCCGCCGCGGAGGCACCGTCGAACTTGGCGGTGATGGGTCGGTATGTGTTCTCCCCGGCGATCTTCGACGCGCTTGCGCAGGTGCAGCCCGGTGTCGGTGGCGAGATCCAGTTGACCGATGCGATCGCGCTCTTACTCGAGGAGCAGAACGTGTACGGCTACACCTTCTCGGAAGGCCGTTACGACACGGGCAAAAAGCTCGACTACCTGCGGGCCACGGTCGAACTCGCCTCCCGCCGCGAAGACCTCGGGCCGGAGTTCCGCGCTTTCCTCAAAGCGTTCGTGAAGGGCCTCTGAGTGATTCCGCTCGAGGAGGCGCGTGCGCATGTCCTCGATCGGGTGAAGCCGATGCCGGCGGTGCGGCTCTCGACGGGAGCGGCGTACGGATGTGTGCTGGCCGAGCCCGTGGTCGCCTTCGAGGCGGTGCCCCCGTTCGACAACTCCGCCATGGATGGCTACGCCGTACGCGCGGCGGACACCACTGGCGCACCCCTCGAGCTTTCGGTGGTCGGCGTGCTCGCGGCGGGAGCCGATCCTGCGACGGTCACGGTCGGCCCCGGACAATCGGCGCGCATCATGACCGGCGCGGCGATGCCGGAGGGCGCCGACGCGATCGTGATCGTCGAACAAACGGCATCCGTCGACGACGGTCGTCGTGTTCGGATCGATGCCGCTGCTCGAGCCGGCGATCACATCCGGCGTGCGGGAGACGATGTCCATCCGGGCGATCTGGTCGTCGACGTCGGCACGCGACTCTCGGCCGCGCACCTCGGTGTGCTCGCGAGCCTCGGCGTCGTCGAGGTGACGGTGGTACCGCGGCTCCGCGTCGGCGTGCTCTCGACCGGCGATGAGCTCGTCGAAGGCAGCGCGCCCCTCAAGCCTGGCCAGATCCGCGAGTCCAACCGTCACACACTGCTGCCGATGCTCACGGAGGCCGGATGCGATCCGGTCGACCTCGGCCTCGTTCGCGACGACCGCGTCGCGATCACAGAGGCGATCGAGCACGCGGTGGTGTCGTGCGACGCGCTGATCACGAGCGGCGGTGTGAGCATGGGCGACTTCGACGAAGTGAAGGCGGTGCTCTCCGAACGCGCCGACGACATGCGGTGGATGCAGATCGCCATCCGTCCGGCCAAGCCGTTCGCCTTCGGAACGCTCGCGGGCACGCCGGTCTTCGGCCTGCCCGGCAATCCCGTGTCGTCGATCATCTCGTTCGAGCTGCTCGCTCGGCCCGCGTTGCGCAAGATGATGGGTCACGCCGACGACGACCTCGACCGACCCCGTCTTCGCGCGGTTGCCTCCGACGATTTCCGCCGTCACCGCGACGGCAAAGTGCACTTTGCCCGCGTCGCCATGACGGTCGAGGACGGTCGGTTGCGGGTTCGATCGGCCGGCGGCCAGGGGTCGCACCAGCTGGCGGCGATGGCCGCGGCGAACGCGTTGGCGGTGCTGCCCGACGGCGACGGCGCGTCCGCAGGCGACGAAGTCGAGGTCATCCCCCTAACCTGGCCAGCGTGACGCAGGCACTGACTGATGGTTTCGGCCGCGTCCACCGCGACCTGCGCATCTCGGTGACGGACCGATGCAACCTGCGCTGTACGTATTGCATGCCGGCGGAGGGCATGAAGTGGCTGCCTCGACAGGAGGTCCTCACCTTCGAGGAGATCGAGCGGATCGCCCGTCTGCTCGTCGAGCGCTACGGCTTCACGTCCATCCGATTGACGGGCGGTGAGCCGACCGTTCGCGCGCATCTCCCGGTGCTGGTCGAGCGATTGGCGAAGCTCGACACCGATCTCGCGCTCACCACCAACGGCACGAGCCTCGGGCTCATCGCCCACGACCTCGCCGCTGCGGGACTGCGACGAATCAACGTATCGCTCGACTCGCTGCGGCGCGAGCGGGTGATCGAGCTGACCCGGCGTGACTGTCTCGCCCAGGTGATCGACGGCATCGACGCCGCGATCGACGCGGGCCTGGCGCCCGTGAAGGTCAACGCCGTGTTGGTGCGAGGCGTGAACGACGACGAAGTCGTCGAGTTCGCGACCTTTGGACGCGAACGTGGCGTCAGCGTTCGGTTCATCGAGTTCATGCCCCTCGATGCGTCCGGAGAGTGGACCGCCGACAAGGTCGTCGCGCGCGACGAGATCGTGGCCACGATCGGTGGCGTCTTTCCGCTGGAGGCCGCCGGGCACGACCGCACCGGCCCCGAGCCGGCCGAGGTCTTCCGTTACGCCGACGGCCGAGGCGACTTCGGTGTGATCGCCAGCGTCACAAATGCGTTCTGCGATTCGTGTGATCGGGTGCGACTCACGGCCGACGGTCAGTTGCGCTCGTGCCTCTTCGCCCTGGATGAGCTCGACCTTCGGGCGCTGCTGCGAGGTGGCGCCAGCGACGACGATCTCGCCGCCGCCGTCGAGCGCTGCGTCGCCGCCAAGTGGGCCGGGCACTCGGTCAACCAGGTGCAGTTCATCCGGCCGCGTCGCTCCATGAGCCAAATCGGCGGCTGACCGAAGCGAATCGGCGGCTGACCGAAGCGAATCGGCGGCTGACCAGCACAGGCATCTAAACTCCCGGCCACATGTCTGACCGGGGGTTGACCCATCTCGATCCGCTTGGGCGCGCCCGCATGGTCGACGTCACGCCCAAGGAGGCCACGCACCGTCGTGCGGTCGCCCGAGGCCGGGTGTACATGCAGCCCGACACCACCTCGCTCATCGCCCGTGGCGCCATCACCAAGGGCGACGTGCTCGCCGTGGCCCGGGTGGCCGGCATCCAGGCGGCCAAGCGCACGCCCGATCTCATCCCGCTCTGTCACCCGCTTCTCGTGGGCGCAGTGCTCGTCAACTTCCGTATCGAGGACACCTACATCGAGGTGGAGGCCCAGGTCGACACCGTCGATCGGACGGGCGTCGAGATGGAGGCCCTGACCGCCTGTTCGATCGCGGCGCTCACCATCTACGACATGTGCAAGTCGGCCGATCGGTCCATGGTGCTGGGCGATATCGCCTTGTGGGAGAAGACCGGAGGGCGTTCCGGGAGCTACCGGCGAGCCCTCGATCTCGACGACGACGCCCTCGGGAGCTGACCTCGCGACCGCCTGACCCTGCGAACTTTTGCAAGCAGGGGGCTGGACGCTCGACGTCGAACCGTAGTAGAACCGTAACAACCGCCATCCAGCGGTAAAGCATTCGTCCGTCGTTCACCGGATCGCAACCATCCACCATCTGTTTGGCGCGGAGGGTTACGGTCCCCGAGTCCCAAAGGCAGGCGCGGAGCGTGACGTTGTTGGTCCTCTTCATCCTCGCTGTGATCTGGGCTGCGGTCTTGTTGCCGCCGTACCTGCAGAACCGCAGCGAGAGTCGCCCAGCCGACTCGATTTCCTCGTTCCAGCGGCAGCTGTCCGTCCTCGAACGGCGCGCCGTGGTCGTGAACCCGTCGCTCCAGCGGCCCGGCGGCTCCGGCCGGTCCTTCAACTCCGAGGTGTCGCCCGCGCTGCGCCTCTCGCGCAGTGAGGCGAGGAAGCGCCGCCGCGACGTGCTGTTCACGCTCGCCGGGGCCGCAGGCCTCACGTTCCTCATGGCGCTGATGCTCGGCGGGCCCGTTTGGGGTCTGCACCTGATCTGCGACCTCTTCCTGGCCGCGTACGTGGCGATGCTCGTGCAAACGCAGCAGCGCGCCACGGAGCGGGACAGCAAGGTGCGGTACCTGCCGAACCATTCGGTACGCGCCGAGCCGGCATTGCTGCTGCGCCGCTCCGGCAGCTGACCTCGTCTCGTAGGTGAGCCGCCGCGCGGAACTGCGCGACCTCGTCGATGGCGCGACCGCCTCGCTGACGGCCGCCAACCAAGCTCGGGAGATCGGGCTCGTGGCATGCCGGCGGGTCATCCGCGCCTCCGGTAGCGCCATCCGCTCGGTCCACCGGCTGGACTTCGGCGAAGCCACTGGCTTCATCGTCGAGGCGGAGCGTGCGCTGCGGGAAGCGCAAGACGTGCTGGAACCGCATCCCGCCGTCGCGTACGCCGGATTTCTCACCGACGCCGAGAAGGAGTTCGTCGAGGCGAAGCTGACGCTCGCCTTCGTCGAAGGAACCGCGCTGCCGTCGGCGCACGACCTCATGGTGATGCCAGCGTCGTGGCTGAAAGGACTCGCCGAAGCGACGAGCGAGATGCGACGGCACTTGCTCGATCGTCTTCGCAACGGCGACCTCGATCGCGGCGAAGAGTTGCTGACACTGATGGACGACGTCTACGACGCACTCATCACTGTCGACTTCCCCGACGCCATCACCGGAGGACTGCGTCGCACGCTCGACGCGTTGCGAGCCGTACTCGAACGCACTCGAGGCGACGTGACGACCACCGTGCTGCAGACCCGACTTCGTGAGGCCATCGAAAGCTCGGTGGGGTCGGACTGAGTCATCCGACTATCCTCAATGCTCCACCCCGGGGGTGTAGCTCAGCCCGGCAGAGCGCTTCGGTCGCATCGAAGAAGTCGTGGGTTCGATTCCCATCACCTCCACTTTTGTCCACACACGTGCACGGCGCAGCCGTTTCGCTAGACGCGATACGAAACTGCTGAGGCGACGAAGTCGGAGTTTCCCTCGAACGTGCCGCAGACGGGGAAGTCCGTGTTCTCGTCGCACGTGAACGCGGACAGGTTGGACAACAATCGGCCTGCGGTCTGCAGCTGCTGCGGAAGCGTTGAATCGTCGAACGTGGCCTCGAGCAGTGTGCCCCCGTCCGGCGTCGCCGTCGTGATCACCGCGCTCCCCTGCATGCGGCCGATGAGCCGGCGCGTTCCCGCGTCTTCCCGCCCGCAGAACACGTTCGCGAACGCATCCGTTCTTGGTGTGAGGAAATGGTAGATCTGGCACTGTTCGCCCGCGACGTCCGCCGGGAAGTCGCCGTATGAAACGTAGTATCCGTCGTCACGGGCGCTGCCGGCGACCGTCATCGAGGCTGAGTATCCGCCCCGCGGCTGGTCGGTGTCGGACGCGGGCGCCCATCCGACCTGCACGATGTCGAACTCCGGACGGCTCGTGGGGGACCCCAGCCGGATCGCATCGCCGGCAGGGTCGGTGTACGAGACCGCTGGGCCGGCCCCTTGCGTGGCCACGAACACGCCCGGGTCAGAGTTGTGCTGCGCGACACCAAAGCCGGCAGCGGAGGCGATCACAACGAGGGTCAAGGCGGTTGCCCCGCGCACGATTCGACGGCGCCGAATCAAGCGGGTGCCCCGAGCGGCCACGACCTCGATGTCCGGCGCGACGGGAGGGTGCTCCACGAGCGCGTAGAGAGCCTGTCGAAGCTCAGTCATCCGACGCCTCCTCGGCAGTGAGCCAATCAGCGAGTCGCCGTCGGGCGGCGGCCAACGCGGACGCGACCGTGCCTCGCGAGATGTTCATGGCTGTTGCCACGTCCTGCTCGGGAAGATCGAGCAGGTACCGCAGTACGACGGCCACCCGCTGGCGCTCGGGGAGCTGTTGCACGACCGTCCAGATCTCGCGGTCAACGACCTGGGCCACCTCGGCCGGCGGCTCGACGGTCCGCTGCTCGAAGGCTGCGCGACGCATTCGGCGGCGCACCACGTTCAGCGCCACCCGGTAGACCCACCCGCCCGGCGAGGCCATCCGTCCGACGCTGCGCCAGTTGGCGTATGCCCGAGCGAACGCTTCATCGGTCGCGTCGGCCGCCACGTGGGGATCGCCGGCAACCCACGTCAACGCGGCCATGACCTTCGGGTGCTCGCGCAGGTACCACGCCTCGAACCCCGCGAGGGCACCGTCGACCACGTCGGGGATTGTGACCGCAACGGTCGGGTTCGACTCGGGCACCATCGTCGTACGCCGTCGTCGTGGGCTCACTACATCGCTAGAGGCGATACGACTTGAACGTGTTGACCTCGTCCAAGATCTCCCAATACCCGCATCGCAGACCAGCTTCAGGACCTTCCGGGTCTGCGGCGCACGTGAATGCAGCAAGCGTGTACACCATCCGTCCCCCAGATTCGAGCAACGCCGGGAGCGCGGAATCGTCGAACGTCGCGATGAGCTGCGATCCACCCGTCGCGGTCCGTGTCGACGTGACCTGGCTTCCCTTCACGCTTCCGATGAGCCGCCGCGTCCCATTGTCGGTCGTCCCACAGAACACGTTGGCGAACGCAGTGATGCCTGGTGCGAGGATGTTGTACAGCTGACACCGCTCGCCCGGGACATTTGATGGGAAGTCCCCATAGGTGACGTAGGCCGCATCGTTCCGGGCGGCGCCGGCGACGGTGATCGAGGAGGAATAGCCGCGTTGCTGCGCGTCGACCTCAGACGCTGGAGCCCACCGAACCTCCAGGATGTCGAACGCCGGTTGGCTCAGCGTCGGCTGGGCCGCAAGACCGGATGCATCATCGGCGGGGTCCGTGTACGACACGGGCGGACCAGCCATCGCAGGGTCCCTGGGCAGCGAGGTTTCGGAAGCACGCCCCTGCAACGGCGGGCCGTTCAGAGATTGCTGCCCTCCACCCGGGGTCGCCGACACGGTGACCCCTCCGCCGGGTACGGAAGCGCCGCCATCCGACGATTGGACCGGTTGCAGCTCGGTTGCGTCTGCGGGCGCCGCATCCGCAGACCACGAGACCTGCGGGTGCATCGGGGCGCGACGAATTGCCTGCTCCTCGGATCCCTGGATCGCCGAAACACCCAGACCGGCCACCGCGATGGCAAGCACCAAGCCCGGCAAGAGTCGCATCACTCGTGTCAACGGACGCCCCTTTCTGATGCCGAGTCGGCGAACCGGGGCATGCCAGGACGGTGTGAACCCCTGCCCGCGACGACCCGCCCCACGAACACTCAAGTCACGAGCGGCCCGAAATGTTCAGAACATCCGAAAAAAGCCGCGCCAGCCAGTCTCGGCGGTCCGCGCCCCTGGAGTGGTGGGAGGCCCATCACCTCCACTTTTCGTTGGACGTCAGATGGGAAGACCGAAGATCGCCGCATCGGGACCCGTCCGGGCCATCGAGCGGTAGCGGCGTTCGGTGAACCACCAACGCCCGTCGACCCGTGAGTACGAATCCTCGTAGCGCCCATAGGCGATCGGCCACGTGTCGAGTTCTCGGTCGTGGCGGATCTCGCACATGAAGATCCGACCGGTCGCCTTCGTCCCTGAGGTGATGTCGACCACCGTGTTGAGGATCACGAACTCGAAGTGGTCGAACCGTTCGATGGAGTCGCCGACGAACTCCCCGAATGCGTCCGCACCGATGAACACCCGCACCGGGTTCGTCACGGTGTCGACCTCGACGAGCGTGTCCGGGCGGAACACCTCGTGCAGCTCGGCCCAGGCTCGACGGGTGACGATGTCCGCGTACTGCGCCTGAAGTCGCCACAACGAAACGACGTCATCCGTCTCGGTCATCGGTCCAGCCCATCACACCTGCGGGTCGTCTCACGACCCTGCTCGCGTTGTGTCATAGCAGTGACCGATGAATTCGCGCCGATGTGACCGTCCAAGGGAAGAATGATGCAACCACGGATACGAGGAGATCGCATGTCGCTCGCTGGACTTGCCCGTTGGTGCTATCGACGCCGGCGCGCCGTGGTCGCGATGTGGATCGTCGCGTTCGTGGTCTTGAACGTTGTCGGCGGCGTTGTCGGCGACGCATACAGCGACAACTTCAGCGGCGGGCAGTCCGACTCGATCGACGCCTTCGACCTGTTGAAGTCACGGTTCCCGGCGCGAGCGGGTGACAGCGCCGACATCGTCTTCACCTCGGACAACGGGGTCACGAGTCCAGAGGTGCGGGGCGCGATGGAGTCGCTTTTCGCGACGGTCGGGCCGGGCAAGGTGCCCCACGTCGTTGCTCTCGATTCGCCCTACGAAGGTTTCGGGCGGATCAACGACAAGGGAACGATCGCCTACGCGACGGTGACGTTCGACGAGCAGGCCGGTGACTTGCCTGCGAAGACGGCGCAGCCATTGATCGACGCCGCGAAGGGCGTGAAGGTCGACGGGCTGCGAATCGAGCTGAGCGGCCCGGTCGTGGCCCGGGCCCTCGAGCCGCCGATGGGCGCAACCGAAGGCATCGGTCTGCTCGCCGCGATCATCATTCTGTTCATCGCGTTCGGCTCGTTGCTGGCGATGAGCCTGCCGGTTCTCGCCGCGATCTTCGGCGTCGGCATCGGGTCCGTGTTCGTGGTGCTGCTCAGCCACCTCATCACCGTGCCGTCGTTTGCGCCGTACGTCGCGCTCATGATCGGTCTCGGCGTCGGTATCGACTACGCGCTGTTCATCGTGGTGCGCTACCGCACCGGGCTGCACGACGGTCTTGATCCCGAGAGCGCGAACGTTCTGGCGCTCACGACCGCCGGGCGCGCCGTGCTCTTCGCAGGATGCACGGTGATCATCTCGCTGCTCGGCATGTTCATGATGGGCATCAACTTCATCTACGGCCTGTCACTCGGAGCAGTACTTGCCGTACTCATGACGATGTTGGCGTCGGTCACGCTGGTGCCGGCGATCATGGGGTTCGCCGGCTCCAAGCTCGCCGCCAAGGAGCACAAGCGCCGGCATCACCGCGAGACCCTCGCCTACCGATGGAGCCGGCAGATCCAGAAGCGGCCCGTGGTGATGGCCACCGCGAGTCTGGCGGTGCTCGTGACCATCGCGATCCCGATGTTCTCGATACGCCTGGGCGTCGCCGATCAGGGCAACGACCCGACGTCGCTCACCACTCGACGCGCCTACGACCTGTTGGCTGACGGGTTCGGACCCGGCTTCAACGGGCCCATCCTGCTCGCGGCTGACTTCACCGGCACCACCAACGAGGACAGCGTCAACCGCTTCGCCGAGAGTCTGCGCAGCGACCCCGACGTGAAATTCGTCGCTCCGGTGCAGGTGAACGCAGCCGGCAACGCAGCCATCGTGCCGGTGATCCCCAGGCACGCGCCGCAAGATCGCGCGACCGAGACCCTCGTGCATCGGTTGCGTTCAGAGATCCATCAGCAGGGTCTGTCCATCCATGTCGGCAGCGTGACAGCGATCGCCATCGACGCCGCCGATCATGTCGGCGCGCGCCTGCCGTTCATGGTCGCGGCCGTGATCATCCTGTCGTTCCTGTTGCTACTGGCCGTGTTCCGATCGGTGCTCGTCGCGATCAAGGCCGGCATCATGAACCTGTTGTCGATCGGCGCGGCCTACGGCGTGATCGTCGCGATCTTCCAATGGGGTTGGTTGAGCGACATCGTCGGGATCGGTCGGCCCGGCCCGATCGAGTTCTGGGTGCCGATGATGTTGTTCACGGTGCTGTTCGGCCTCTCGATGGACTACGAGGTGTTCCTGCTCTCGCGTGTGCGAGAGGAGTACCTCGTGAGTGGCGACAACGCGTCGGCGGTCGCTGATGGATTGGCGGCCACCGCCCGCGTCATCACCGCGGCCGCCGCCATCATGATCGCCGTCTTCATGTCGTTCGTCCTGGGCGACTTGCGGGTGCTGAAGCTCATGGGACTCGGCCTGGCGACCGCGATCTTCATCGATGCCACCATTGTCCGCATGGTGCTGGTACCGGCCACGATGGAGCTCCTCGGCAAGGCGAACTGGTGGATCCCGAGGTGGCTCGACCGGATCCTGCCCCGCATCAGCGTGGAGGCCCCGCCCGACCTCCGGCCCATCTCGTCGCCGGCGGTTGCCGTGGAAGCAGATCGGCCCCTGGTCTGAGCTTCGGCTCGCGCTTGGTACAGTGCGTACTGGCGTCCCGCTGTTGATGGCGGTGATCGGTCCACTCCGGGGACCACCCATTGGACGCCAGTCCGGATGATTCCGCGTCGATACCACGTGCGAGTCCGGCGCCGAGGAGCGCCTCATACTTGAAGACAAGTAACGAGACAGATGCCATCGAGGCTGCCGTGTGGGCGGTTGCCGAGGGCCATGCGTCCGCCGATCAGCTCGCGCTGCTCGAAGCCGACGATCGGGCGTCCTGCCGCGTGGTCGACGACCTGCTGGCGCAGACGCAGGTCCGGCTCGAGTCGGTGCACGGGCTGAAGGGCCCGGAGCGTGCTCAGGTCATCGCCGATTTCGCGGAGGAGCTCGAAGGCCTGCGCCGGGTGCGGGTGCTGCTTGATGGCGACGACCGGCCGCCGTCGGGCCGCCGAGCGGCATCGAGGCCGGAAGAACGTGAGGAAGGCGTTCGCCTGCAAGCGTCGTGGGCCGAGGGTGAGGTGGTCGTCTGGGCCGCTGGTCCGAGCGAAGAACCGGCGACGAACGACGAGTTGGCCGACCGGCTCGAAGCGCTCGGCGGTCCCGCGTTGGGGTGGCGAGCGCATCAAGGTGTACCGCTCGACCACGGGCGGCGAGCCGAGGCCGTGTCGATCCCGGTGGCCGACGCGCTCGGCTGGCTCGTTTCCGTCGGAGCGAGTGGCGACGCCGACGGGCTGGGGGCCAGCGTGCGGTGGCTGGGCCATGTCGCGGTCACCGCCGTTCGCCAAGTCGCCAGAGGAGCGGTGGTTCCGGCGCTCGAGGTGACCAAGCGCGGGGAGCGGTCCGTCGAGATGGCGGTGCGGTGGCAGGCCGCGCTGATGGACAACGCCACGTTGGACAAGCTCGCCACGACGATGCCCGGCACGGTTCTCGTGCTCGCACCGTCCTCGGTCACGTCGCGGGTGCTCGTGCGGGAGGTGATCGGAGCGGTGGTGCATGCGGTCGTCGCCCAGGCGGCCGGCCTGCTCGAGCTGCCCGCGCCGCCACCCACGGTTCGCACACCGGCCGATGTCGCCGAGGCGATCATCACCCGGTTGGACGGGGGCGCCTTCACCGCTCCCACGAACATCGGTTCCAACGCGGCCGACCGACTGCGAATCTGGGCCAAGCCCGTATTGAGCGCATCGCGACCACTCCTCGTCGTGCAGCTCGTGGCGCAGGGCAATGGCGACGCGTGGTTCCTGTCGGTGCTCGGTCCTGGCCCGCAACGCGCGCTCGTGGAGGTGGAGCAGGCCCTCGCGGCGAGCAAGTCCACCCAACCGGTGGCCGACGAATTGGCCCGCGTCGAACGGCTGCTGCCGGTGCTGCAGCGTGCCGGCGCGCTCCGGCGCGGTCAGGTGTATCTGAGTACCGACGAGGCGTGGGAGTTCATGACCGTGACCGCGCCGATGTTGCAGGCCGCGGGGTTCGAAGTGCGGGTGCCCGCACTGTCCCGACGGAAGCCGAAGCCGGCACTGCGCCTGTTCACCGAACCGGTCGGCAAACGGACGGTCGGAGCGCGGCAACTCAACAACGTGCGGTGGTCCGCGGTGTTCGACGACATCGAACTGACCGCCGACGAGGTCATCCGTTTGGCGGCTGACGCTCGCCCGCTGGTGCAGTCCCGCGGGCAGTGGGTCGAGCTCGACCGTCTCGATCTGCAAGAAGCCGCGGCCGCGCTCGCCGACCGAGCCACCACGACACAGCTGACGGGCGCTGCGATCCTGCGCCACGCCGTCGGGCTCGAAGGCTCGCCGCTCGGACAGGCGCTACTGGTCGATGGCTCCGGATGGGCGGCCGACCTGCTCGACAAAGCCGCATCGATCTCTCGCGAACCGGCGGACACACCCAAGGGATTCGCCGGCCAGCTTCGGACCTACCAATCGGAAGCCCTCGGCTGGCTCGGCTTCCTCGACGCGGTCGAACTGGGCGGTTGCCTCGCGCTGGACATGGGTCTGGGCAAGACGCCGACCGTGCTCGCCCATCTCGCCCGCACCGCCGGCGAAGGAACCGCGTTGGTGATCGCTCCAGCTGCAGTTGTCGGCAACTGGGAAGCGGAGGCACACAAGTTCACGCCCGATCTGCGCGTCGTCGTGCACCACGGCGCATCCCGGACATCCGCCGCAGGCCTCGCCGCCGAAGTCGCCGAGGCCGACATTCTGATCACCACCTACGGCACGGCGGTGCGCGATGTCGACGCGTTGGCAGAGTTGTCGTGGCGGCACGTGATCCTCGACGAGGCCCAGGCCATCAAGAACCCCGCAAGCGAGACCAGTCAGCAGTTGCGCCGTATCCCGGCCCGCACGCGCCTCGCGCTCACCGGGACACCCATCGAGAACGGTCTCGGCGACCTGTGGTCGATCCTCGACTACTGCAACCCCGACCTGGTCGGCTCGCGCGCAACGTTCAGTGCGCAGCTCGCGGGCGAGGGGGAAGCGGCCCTGCGCGCTCTCAACGGCATCCTCGTCTTCCGGCGCACCAAAGCCGAACCCGAGGTTGCGGCCGAGCTTCCCGACAAGATCGACGAGCTCGATCACTGCACGATGACCCGCGAGCAGATCGGGCTGTACCAGGCCGTGCTCGATTCGCTGCTCCCGACCGTCGAGGGGGCCGACCGAGAGCCGAAGAAGGGTGCGGTGCTGGCGGCGATCACCGCGCTCAAGCAGATCTGCAACCACCCCGCGGCCTACCAGGACGACGGCCGCCCGCTCGCCGGACGATCGGGCAAACTCGCTCGACTCGAAGAGCTCGTCGAAGCAGTGTTCGCCGCGAACGAACGAATGCTGATCTTCACGCACTTCGCGGAGTGGGGAAAGCGTCTTGCCGACCATCTCACCGAGGTCACCGGCACACCGATCGCGTGTTATCACGGTGGGCAGACCCGCACCGCTCGTGATCGTCTGGTCCGTGAGTTCCAGAGCGGCACCGGCGCGGGCGCGATGGTGCTGTCCCTCACCGCCGGCGGCACCGGACTCAACCTCACCGCCGCGAACCACGTCGTGCTGTACGACCGTTGGTGGAACCCCGCCAAAGAAGACCAAGCCCGAGATCGCGCTTGGCGTATCGGTCAGACCCGTACGGTCGTCTCGCACCGCCTCGTCTGTCCCGGCACCATCGACGAACGAGTCGAGGACATCGTCGAGGGCAAGCGGCGCGTCGCGGATCTCGTGCTGCCGAAGTCGAGCTCGCTCGACGATCTCAGTACCGACCAGCTCCGTGTGGCGCTCGGTCTCGACACCCGCTCGCTGCTCACCGAGGAAGACGAATGACCGAAGGACGGAATCAACGACGCGGGCGCCGCTCTCCGGCCAACCAACCCCACAAGAGGCAAGGCCTGTGGCAGGCCGTGCCGGCCCCGGGCACGCCCGAGCCGATCAGGCCTGCGGCTGATCCGGCCGCGCTGATCAGCTCACTCGGCCCGCCACCGTTGCGCGGCAACAGCTCCACCGCCGAGTACTACCTGGCCGCGGTGGTCAAGCGCGCCGCCGACCTCGCGACCGGCCTCGCGGTCATGGCCGAACTGGTGGCGGAATCGGACGATCCCGAAGAGTGACCGCTTCCGCGTCTCCCCACATCGACTTCCTGTCGGGTGCGTTCTACATCGACGGTGCCCGGGAGGCGTATCGGTGGTTGCGAGAGACGGCGCCGGTGTACTTCGACGCGAACAGTGGACTGTGGGGCGTGGCCACCTACGAGGAAGTCCTGACCGTGGAGCGCGACGCGCAATCGTTCTCGAGCGCTGGTGGCAGCCGTCCGGATACGGGACCGCTTCCGTGGATGATCGACCTGGACGGTGCCGCGCACTCGAAGCGCAGGAGGCTCGTGAGCCGCGGCTTCACGCCTGGCCGCGTCCGCGCCACGGAGCCGCACCTGCGCGACATCAGCGATGACCTGATCGACCGCGTCTGTGAGCGAGGCGAGTGCGACTTCGTGCGCGACCTCGCCTCGCCGCTTCCGATGATCGTCATCGGCGACATGCTCGGTGTCGCCCCCGCGGATCGCGACGATCTCTTGCGCTGGTCGCACGGAATGCTGGCGTCACTCAGCGGTGACCCCGCGGCGTTCGAGGCGGCCGCGGCCGCGTTCGGTGAGTATGTCGAGTACGCCCATCGGATGATCGCCGAGCGGCGCGCACAGCCGAGCGATGATCTCTTCAGCGTTCTTGTCCACGCCGAGATCGATGGCGACCGACTCAACGACGACGAGATCGTCTTCGAGTCGCTCCTCCTGCTCGTCGGTGGCGACGAGACGACTCGACAAGTGACATCAGGGGGGATGGAGCAGCTGCTGTTGCACCCTGAGCAGAAGCAGAAGCTGCTCGCACAGCCCGGCTTGTTGCCCACCGCCGTCGAGGAGATGTTGCGGTGGGTGTCGCCGATCAAGAACATGGCGCGTACCGCCACCGTCGACGTCGAGCTCGGCGGCGCAACGATCGTGGCCGGCTCCAAGGTCGTCGTGCTCTACGAGTCGGCCAACTTCGACGACCGGATCTTTGCCGAACCGGAGACCTTCGACATCGAGCGCGCCCCGAACGACCACGCTGCCTTCGGTTTCGGTCCCCACTTTTGTCTCGGTGCCAGCCTGGCGCGCGCCGAGCTGCGAGCAATGTTCGAGCGACTGTTCGACCGGATGCCCGACGTGGAACGCGCGGCAGCCACGCCGCTCGAGCGGTCGATCACCGGGATCGAGCACATGCCGGTCGTCTTCTCGCCGTGCCGGCCGCTCAATCGAGAAGGCCGCTCTTAACCTCGAGAGGAAGGCCCGTTAGGAAGCGCTTCGTCAGAGTGTGCGTTGCGGGCTCGTCGCTCGCTCCACACCTACAGGAGCGCTCATGCAGATTCGTCGTACTGGCCGATTGTTCATCGCGGGCACGGTGCTCACGGGTACCAGCTTGCTCGGTCTCGCCGGCACGGCCGAGGCCCAGAGTCCGCGCGTGATCCAGCGCGGCAAGTGCTCCGCCGCGAGCACGTTCAAGCTGAAGCTCCAGCAGGACGACCGTGGCCGGCTCGAGGCCGAGTACGAGGTCGATCAGAACGTCAATGGCGCTGCGTGGGACGTCACGCTCACCGACAACGGCACGCAGGTGTTCGCCGGCGAAGCCGTGACGAAAGCACCCTCGGGTTCGTTCGACGTGAAGGTCCGCTTCGCCAACAACCCCGGGGCAGACACACTCGCCGCCCACGCCACCAACCCGGCTACCGGTGAGACCTGCGGCGGCACCGTCACGCTCGGCTGACAACCGCGGGCGTCGGTTCAGTCCAACTTCTCCGGTAGACACAACGGGTGGATGCCCTGTTGCTGAGCTTCGGAGTGATCTTCGTTGCCGAGCTCGGGGACAAGAGCCAGCTGATGGCCCTGGCCTTCGCAGCCCGCTACAAGGCACTTCCGATCTTGATCGGCATCACGGCGGCGACCGCTTTCGTCCACGCCTTTTCCGTTCTCGTCGGCGCGGTGTTGGGTGCATCGATCCCGACTCGCTCCATCTCGATCGTGGCGGGTCTCGCGTTCTTCGCCTTCGCGGCGTGGACGCTGCGAGGCGACAGCCTCGATGACGACGAAGCGGCGAAGGCGCAACGATCGAATCGTTCCGCGATCGCCGCCGCCAGCGTCGCCTTCTTCCTGGCAGAGCTGGGCGACAAGACGATGCTCGCCACGATCACGCTGGCCACGACGGAAGGCGCGCTCGGCACGTGGGCCGGTTCGACGTTGGGGATGGTGGCGGCCGACGGCCTTGCGATCGTGGTCGGCAAGCAGCTGGGCACCCGTCTTCCCGAGCGCGCGATCAAGTACGGCGCAGCCGCAGCCTTCGTGATCTTTGGTGCTGTTCTTCTGTTCGACGGCATCCGAGGCTGAGGGCAGCCACGTCTCGAGCTACACGACGTCGACGACGGGCGCGGCGAACTGAGAGTTGTAGAGCCGGTAGTAGGCGCCATCGTGGGCGAGCAGTTCACTGTGCGATCCCTGTTCGACGATGCGCCCGTTCTCCATCACGAGGATCACGTCGGCACCTCGGATCGTCGACAGCCGGTGAGCGATCACGAAGCTCGTCCGTTGTTGGCGCAGCGCGTTCATTGCTTCCTGGACCTGCACCTCGGTGCGGGTGTCGACCGAGCTGGTGGCCTCGTCGAGGATGAGGATCGAGGGATCAGCGAGGAAAGCGCGCGCGATCGTGAGGAGCTGCTTCTGGCCGGCGCTGATGTTGTCGCCTTCTTCGTTGATCAGCGTGTCGTACCCATCCGGGAGCGAGTGGACGAAACGATCCACGTAGGTGGCGCGGGCCGCCTCGAGGATCTCCTCGTCCGTCGCGGCCGGATTTCCGTATGCGATGTTGTCGTGGATGGTGCCGCCGAACAGCCACGTGTCCTGAAGGACCATTCCGATGTTGGATCGAAGCTCGTGACGGGGGAACGACGCGATGTCGCGTCCATCGAGATAGATGGCGCCGCCGTTGAGCTCGTAGAAGCGCATGATCAAGTTGACGAGTGTGGTCTTGCCCGCCCCGGTCGGACCGACGATCGCGATCGTCTGTCCGGGTTCGGCTACCAACGACAGCGACTCGATGAGCGGTGTCTCGGGATCGTACGAGAACGTCACGTCACGGAACTCGACTCGACCGCGGACCGCGGGCGCGTCGTCCCTGGTCTCGTCGGGGGTCTGTTCCTCGGCATCGAGGAACTCGAGCACGCGCTCGAGCGACGCGATCCCTGACTGGAAGACGTTCATCATCGACGCCAGTTGCGTGAGTGGCATCGAGAACGTGCGGGAGTACTGGATGAAGGCCTGCACGTCGCCCACGGTGATCGACCCGCTCGCCACGCGAAGGCCACCGACAACGGCGACGATCACGTACTGCAGGTTGCCCATGAACATCGTGGCCGGCTGCATGAGACTCGACATGAACTGCGCCCCGAACGAGGCTTCGTAGAGCTCATCGTTCGTTTCGCGGAAACGCTGCTCGACCTCGCGTTGACGACCGAATGCCTTCACGATCGCGTGGCCCGTGAACGTCTCCTCGATCTGTCCGTTCAGTGCGCCCGTGTTCTTCCATTGCGCGATGAACCGTGGTCGAGCACGAGCGGCGATGACCTTCATCGCGTAGACCGACACGGGAACCGTCGTCAGCGCTACAACGGCGAGCACCGGCGAGATCGTGAACATCATGACCGACACCCCCAACAACAGCAGGATGGAGGTGAGCATCTGGCTGAGGGTCTGTTGCAGGCTCTGGGCGATGTTGTCGATGTCGTTGGTGACGCGGCTGAGGAGATCGCCGCGGGCCTGCTTGTCCACGTAACGGAGCGGCAGAGCATTCAGCTTGTCCTCGGCTGCCGATCGCAGCCGGAACATCAACCGTTGCACGACGCCGGCGAGGGTGTACGCGGTGAGGATCGACAGAAATGCCGACACGCCGTACAGCGCAATCGCTTGGAGCAGTACTCGGTGCAACGCACTGAAGTCGATGCCGCGGTGCGAGACGACTCCGCGGAAGATGATGTCGGTGCCGTGCCCGAGCACACGGGGACCGAGCACGTTGAGCACCGCGCTGCCGATCGCCACCACGGCGACCACGAAGAGAATGGGTCGCTCCGGCTTGAGCAGCTGCGCGAGCCGCCGCACCGCGGTCTTGAAGTCCTTCGACTTCTCGGTGGGCACGCCCGCCGAGTTCCACCGGCCGGCCGCTCTCGTCTCCGGTGCCGCCAGCGACAGGTCTTCGTCTTCTTCGTGTTGTTGCTTGTCGTCGAGCACCGTCATGCCGCGCTCCGCTCGCTGCGCTCGGTCATGCCGCGCTCCGCTCGCCGATCTGCGACTGCACGATCTCGGCGTACGTCGGGCAGTTGGCGATCAGCTCGTCGTGGGTGCCGCGGCCCACGAGCTCACCGTCCTCGAGCACCAGGATCATGTCGGCGGTCGAGATGGTGGAGACGCGCTGCGCCACGAGGATCACGGCCGCGTCAGCGGTATACGGCCCGAGCGCGGCGCGGAGCCGCGCGTCGGTCGCGAGATCCAGGGCGGAGAACGAGTCGTCGAAGACGTAGACCTCCGGTTTACGGATCAGTGCCCGGGCGATGGCAAGGCGTTGACGTTGACCACCCGACACGTTGGTGCCGCCCTGCTCGATGCGAGCCTCGAGCCCACCAGGCATCGCGTGTACGAAGTCCGACGCCTGCGCGACTTCCAATGCCTCCCACATCTCGGCCTCGGTCGCGTCGGGCTTGCCGTACAAGAGGTTGCTCGCGATCGTGCCCGAGAAGAGATAGGGCTTCTGGGGAACGAGCCCGATGCTGCTCCACAGCAACTCCGGGTCGAGATCGCGGACGTCGACCCCGTCGACCAGCACCGTTCCCGAGGTGCTGTCGAACAGTCGGGGGATGAGGTTCACCAGGGTCGTCTTGCCGGAACCCGTGCTGCCGATGATCGCCGTGGTGTGACCGGCCGTTGTCGTGAACGAGATGTCCGTGAGCACCGGCCGTTCGGCGCCGGGGTAGTGGAAGCCGACGTCGCGGAACTCGAGTGCACCGTGTGAGACGACATGGCTCACGGGCTTCTCGGGTCGCCGCACACTCGGCTCGGCATCGAGGACCTCCTGGATGCGGCCGGCGGAAACCGAGGCGCGGGGGACCATCGAGATCGTGAACGTGGCCATGACCACGGACATGAGGATCTGCACGAGGTAGCTGAGGTACGCGACGAGCGTGCCGACCTGGATGTCGCCGTCGGCGACGCGGTTGGCTCCGATCCAGAGCACGCCGACGCTCGACAGGTTGATGAGGAAGTTCACCGTCGGGAACATCGACGACATCAGCCGGCCGGCGCGCAACGACGTGGCCGTCAGCTCCTCGTTGGCGGTCGCGAATCGTTGCGCCTCTTGGGGCTCACGCACGAACGCTCGGACGACCCGGATGCCGGTGATCTGCTCACGCAGCACCCGGTTGATCTGGTCGATCCGGTCTTGCATCAGGCGGAAGGCCGGCACCATGCGCGAGACCAGGACGCCCAAGATGACCGCGGCCGCGGGCATGCTCACGAGCAAGACCGTGGACAACCCGACGTCTTGGCGCAGGGCCATGACGACACCGACCACCATCGTGATCGGCGCGGCGATGGCCATCGTGCACGTCATCACGACGAGCATCTGGACCTGCTGCACGTCGTTCGTGATCCGGGTGATGAGCGATGGCGCGCCGAACGCTCCCACCTCGCGCGTGGAGAACTCGGTGACTTGGTGGAACAGCGCCTTGCGGAGATCCCGGCCGAAGCTCATCGCCACCTTGCCGCCGTAGTAGACGGCGGCCACCGCGAAGACGATTTGGATCAGGGTGAAACCGATCATCACGGCACCCGTCGACCTGATGTAACCGACGTCGCCAGGGATGACGCCCTTGTCGATGATGTTTGCGTTGAGTGTCGGAAGCGTCAACGCGGCAACTGTCTGGACGGTCGTCAACGCGACGACGCCCAGCAACACGTTGCGATACGGACCCAGGTGGGTGCGGAGTAAGCGGATCAGCACGATGCCTTCTCCGCGCAGATTCCGTAGAGGAACATCTTCACGATTTCCGGGGGCGACATCGGCTCGCCCACCAGCATCGGGTGCGTCACCGACAAGGTGAAGGCGCGCAACAAGCGCGCCGCGACGATCGGTTCCACGACGAGCCGCGACTGGTTGGCCTCGAACAGCGTGACGAGCGCGTCGCTGTCCGCAATCGGGCGCCGCGCGTGATCGTGGAATCTCGTACCGATGCTCGAAACGAGTCGCCAGATGTCGACGACGCGTTGCTGCAAGATCTCGATGGCGGCCACGACGCTCGCCTCGAAGGGGGCGCTCAGATCGATGGCTGCGAGCGCACGCTCGAGCGGCTCGTCGTCCAGCGCGGCGTCGATGACGGCGGCGATCACCGCGTCTTTGTCGTCGAAGACCCGGAAGATCGTGCCTTCGGCGATGCCGGCGGCGTCCGCGATCTGGCGGGTGGTGACCATTTCGCCGTTCTCCAGCAGGAGCGGCAGGGTCGCCTGGACGATCATCGATCGCCGCTCGTCGGCGGGGAGGGCGGCCGCTCGTTTCGCCGTTCGGGGCGGGTCCGCGGTGGCAGTGGGGCCTTTCGTCACCGACCGGACGCTACCTGAGTGAGTGCTCACTCACAACCTGGGCGGCGCCCGAAGTAGTAGTGAGGGACGGTGGAATTCTTCGAGCGGTACGGGCCGTGGGGCGTGGTGCTGGGTGCGTCGGAAGGACTCGGCGAGGCCTATGCCCGCGGCCTCGCCAGCCGAGGGCTCAACGTCGTCGTCGCCGCTCGGCGGAGCGAACCGTTGCAACGGGTCGCCAACGACATCGCGACACAACACGCGGTCGAGACGCGAGCGGTTCCACTCGACCTCGCAGCACCCGACTTCTTGGACGCGTTACGCGCGGTCACGGATGAGTTGGACGTCGGCATCGTCGTCTACAACGGCGCCGCCGGTTACGTCGGCTCGTTCCTCGACGGCGCCGGCTCGATCGCCTCGATCGTCGCAGTCAACTGCACCGGACCGCTCCTCGTGTGCCAGCACTTCGGTCGACAGCTCGTCGATCGCGGTCGTGGCGGCATCGTGCTGATGGGGTCCGCGGCAGGCCTCGCGGGCTCTGCGTACAACAGCGCGTATGCCGCGTCGAAGGCGTTCGATCTCGTACTCGGTGAGTCGTTGTGGGCCGAATGGCGCGGCAGAGGCGTCGACGTGATTTCCGTCATCGGTCCGGCGATCGACACGCCCACGTATCGAAGGTCGCTGTCGAGCGAGGCGCGCGCCAACATGCCGACGCCGATGAGCCCGGTCGTCGTGGTCGACGAGGTACTGACCGTGCTCGGCACCGAGCCATCGTTCGTTCCCGGCGAGCTTCGCGACACGCTTGCGATGCTCGGCTCGCTGCCTCGCCGCCAACAGGTGGAGGCGCTGTCCTCGGCTCAGGCCGGGCTGGAAAAGGGAGCCGCGAGCAGCTCGTAGGAGAGCTCGCTGACGCCGCTTCCACAACGCTCGTGCAGCGTGCGATCGCGAGGGAGGTGATCCATTGCGAGCACGCCTGCGAGCTTTGACAGCAGCGTCGAGCCAGCATCGGCATCGGCCACGAGCCGGGTCGCCTTGTCGGCTATCGAGCTGAACTCGCCGTGCGACCCCGTCTCGCCCGCGCTGAGCGCGATACGGCTCGAGGGGAGGTGCGTTCGGAGGATCATGGTGGCCCTGACCGCGTCGGTGACCCGCCGAAAGGCGCCCACGACGCCGATGCCCGCGGGCAACACCATGGCGGCACCCGCCCGCACGAACGTGTCTTCGGCCATCTCGCCGAGACCGCACTCGGGGTCGGACACCTCGACGACCACGCAGGTCACGACCCCGGCACGATGCAGCCGGAGCCCGTTGCCCGCTCCGTCACGCTGCAGGGTCGAGACCATCGGTACATAAATACCATAGGTATTCCAAATCGACAAGCACCATTTTCCGTCTGGTATCCCAGTACGGCTAGTATCTGAGTCGTGGCGCAGCGACTCTCGCGCGCAGAGCAGCGAGACCAGACCCGAGCGAGGCTGCTCGACGCGGCCGAGAAGGTCTTCGTCGAGCGGGGCTTCCATGCCGCGTCGGTCGAAGAAGTGGCCGAAGAGGCGGGCTACTCCAAGGGCGCCGTCTACTCGAACTTCGAGAACAAGGACGAGTTGTTCTTGGCGGTGCTCGAGCGGCGGGTCGACTCTCGGGCGCTGGCGATCGAGTCCGGGGTCTCTCCTGATCAACCGATCGGCGAGCAGGCAGCGCAGGCGGGCAACGCGTTCCTCGAAGTGTTCTTTCAGCAATCGCAATGGAGCTTGCTCTTGATGGAGTTCGGCACCCATGCCGTTCGTCATCCGGAGCTGCGCGAGCGATTCGCGGCGCGCAGCCGGCGCATGCGTGCCGCAATGGCCGAACTGATCGACACGCACCTGACTGCGCTCGGCCTGCGCGCACCGATCTCGAACGACGACCTCGCAACGATCCTGTTCGCGCTCGGCGACGGGTTCCTCATGACGAAGCTCACCGACCCAGACAGCGTGCCCGACTCGCTGTTCACTGAGGCGTTGGTGCTGATGCTCGGCGGACTGCAATCCGTCGAGCCCGCGACGGCCTGACGCCCGAACGCAACCGGTTGTGTCAGCCTGCGAGACGCTCGGGTGCGCCGAGCGCTGGGAATTCGCCCGGCCCGGACGGGCGGTGCAAGTGAAAGCCTTGCGCCAGGTCGGGTCCGAGCTGGACGAGCGCGCTGAGCACCTCGGCTGTTTCGACGCCCTCGGCGACGACCTTCATGCCAAGACTGTGAGCGAGACGGGTCGTGAACACGACGATGTTGCGATCGGTCGGCTCGTCGCACACATGCGACACGAACGACCGATCGATCTTCACCTCGTCGAAGTGCAGGTGCTGGAGTCGCGACAGCGTCGATTCGCCCATGCCGAAGTCGTCGAGGCTGAGGCGCACGCCCAGCCGGGCAAGCGCCGTGAAGGTGTCGCGTAGCTCGGTGTTCTCGAATGTGCACGCATGCTCGGTGATCTCCACCGTGAGCCGATCGGCCGGGACGCTGTACTTGTCGAGCACCTGCTCGACGGTGGCGGGCAGATCGCTGCTGGCGAACGCGGCCGCGGACACGTTGACCGAAACAGGAACGTCGTAGCCCCGGATGCGCCACTCGGCGCACTGGGCCACCGACTCCTCGAGCACCAGGTCGGTGATGATCCCGCCGAGTCCGCCGCGCATCGCCATGGCGAGGAACTCGGATGGCGGAAGCACGCCGCGCTCGGGATGGTTCCAACGGATCAATGCCTCGGCTCCGCGGACGGCCCCGGTGCCGATGTCGAACACGGCCTGGTAGTCGAGGAAGAGCTCGCGCTGCTCGACCCCATGGAGCAGCTCCACCAACGACGCCATCGACGCCGTGTTGTCCATGACCGCCACGACTGCACCTCCCGTTGCCCACGAGCTGCGCGTACTACCTCACGGCACGTAGTAGTTCTTTCGGGTCAGGCTGTCAATGGTCAGTACCGTGTCAATTCCGATCGTCGAGCCAACTCCCGACTGATGTGTCAGTACCGAACCTCGGCGACGACGGCGAAGTGATCGCTCCCGAAGAGCTTGTCGGGCCCGGGATGATCGCCAGCGACTTCGGCCTGGAGGATCTGGCCCGCTCCGCCGAGCTTGGGCCAGCCGACCAGCACGTAGTCGATCCGCGCGTCCGAGTCGAGGGCGGCGGCGCCGTACGGATTGTGCGGCCCGACAGTGGCTCCGGTGCCGTTGATGCCCGCCGTCGCCCATGCGTCGCGAAAGATCACGCCCGGTACGGGGACCGCGGCGAGACCGGTGAGCATGCGGATCTCGTCGCTCATCGGCTCGGCGTTCAGGTCGCCGCAGAGGATGGCCGGGAACGAGCGGGGTGTGTGCGAGCGGATGACCTCGCACACCTTGCGCACCTGGGCTTGGCGCACGCCGCTCCAGTCCGCCCGCCACGACAGGTGCGTGCAGAACACCTGGAACGGACCGCGCGGTCCATCGATCTCGGTGAAGACGATGAGCCGCTGTTCGCCCTCGTCGGTGTCGACCGAGCCGCCGCCCTCCATCGGGAGCTCGTCGACCTCGTGCCGGGCGATCGGCCAGCGGCTGAGTACCGCATTGCCGGACCAACCTCCGTTCATCATGAAGGCCCGCTCGTACACGTACGACATCCCCAACGCGGCCGCCAGATCAGCGGGCTGCGAACGCGTTTCGTCCTCCCACACTTCCTGCAAGCAGACGATGTCGGCGTCGATCGCTCGGAGGTTCGCTTCGATGACGGGTTGGCGCGCCTCCCACGGCCCGTAGCGACCCCACACGTTCCAGGTCGCGACTCGCAGCCGTGTGTCGATGAGGGGACCGAAGCCGGGATCCCACGTCATGGGCTCAGCTCCGTGAGCTCCGCCTCGAGCAGGCGCGCCAGTTCGAGAGGCTTGTCGCCCTGCACGCTGTGTCCGGCGCCGTCGATCACGATGACTCGGCCTTGGATGCAGCGGCGCGCGAACTCAGCGGCGTCAGCGTCCTCGACGACTGGTGACGCGCTGCCGCGCACGAGGAGCGCCGGCGAGTCGAACGAAGCCAGCGATTCCCACAGCGGGGCGTAGTGCTTCGTGTCGGGCGCGCCGCGCTCGCCGGTCGGTCGGTCATAGCGCCACGACCAGGTTCCGTCGGGCCGCTCCTTCGCGTTGTGCAGGACCCCTCGCCGCAACGATGTCGCCGACCGGGTCGGATTGTGTTCGATGGTGCGTGCCAGCAGCGTGTCCAAGCTGGCGAAGATCTCTGGGCCGCCGACGAACGCGCCGATCGCAGCTCCCTTCTGATCCGTGGACCACGGGGTGACGTCCACGACGACCAGCCGGCGGACGACATCGGGGTTGTCGGCGGCGACGATGATCGACGTCAGCCCACCGAGCGACATGCCGCAAAGCAACCGGGCATCCGGCGCAAGCGCCCGCATGGCGGTCGCGACATCCGGTGCGAGGGTCCACGGCCAGTAGTCGTGATCGTCGCGCCAGTCGGAGTGACCGTGACCCGGAAGGTCGATGCACACGAGTGGTCGGTGCAATGCGAGTGCGACCGTGTCCCAGGTGTGGGCGTTCTGGGCTCCGCCGTGCACGAGCACGAGCTCTGGCGGGCCTTCCCCCCACACCAGCGCGCTGACCTTTCGGCCGCCTTCGACATCGACGAACGTCCGTCGAACAATGGGCGGCCCGTCCCACGGCAGACCGAACTCCGTGGCGTTCTCGTGGAACAGGCCGAACTCGTCGTAGGTCACGACACCTCCACGCGCGGCCACGAGCTTCCGCATGGGCACGCATCGTCGAGGACGCGGCCGCGGAGACCCGTGGGCAACTGACGCGCGGGCGACAGTCGATTGCGCAGGTTCGACACGACGAGCTCATCAGCGAGTTGTTCGACGAGCCATCGGGTGCCGTCGTAGTGCGCGCCATTCCGCTCTTCGCATTCGAACGCGCTCGTCGGACCAACGCGCAGCCACCAACGCGCAGTTGGTATCGCGTCGCGGGCGACACGGTCGGTCACGGCAATGACCGGCACATCGTCGAACGCGTCAGCGGTCACCGCGCCGACGATGGTTTCGGTGATGCCGATGACCGCGTCTGGCCGGAGCTGACGTATGAGCGAGGCCGTCCGGAACGCGTCGCCCTCCGTCGCGTCGCACGACGACCAGCGAGCATCGAGCCGTCCCGCGGCCAACTCGAGCGGGGCGACATGGATCGTCTCCGCCAACCGAGACACGATGAGCACCAAGCCACCCTCACGAATACCGAGTAGTCGCAGATGCTCGACCGCCGACTCGGTCTCGTCGGCGACATCCTCGGGGGAGACGCGCCAAGCCTCTGCCCCGACGAGACCGATGCCCCACACCTTGGGCACCGGAACCGCTCGCGCCGTCATGTCTTCACCACGCGGGGGATCTTGTGGGGCGGGCCTTGTCGCAACAACACCTCTTGCTCGACCAGCTCCACTTCAGGACGCAGCCCGAAATGCGCCTCGACCGCGTCTTCGACCCGGCCGCGCAGGCCCGGCTCGAGTCGGGCGTAGCCGACTCGCAGGCGCAATCGGTCGAGCTCGCGCGTGGGCCGCACCATTTGGAACAGTCCCGCAGCCGTCTCCGGAACGTCTTCGATCGCGGGCCACACGTCGATCGGAAGCACCGACCGGCCGTCAACGACGACTTCATCGCTCTTGCGCCCCATCGGCCAGACCCGTCCGTGTGTCCGTCCGCACGCGCATGGTTCGCGAGTGAACCGAACGAGATCGTCGGAGCGGTAACGCACCAGCGGCGACACGAGATTCATAAGCGTGGTGGACACCAGCTCGCCGCGCTCGCCATCGGCCACGGGCTCGTCTCCGTCGGGGTCGAGCACCTCGATGAGCGCGGTGTCCTCCCACACGTGGCAGCCGTCGTGCTCCCGACACTCGGTGGCCGCACCCACGTCGCCGACGCCGGTGTGGTTGAAGAGCTCGAGCCCCCACGAGTCGACCAGGCGGCGGGCTCGCGGTCCCAGGGGTTCGCCGGCGTAGACGATGCCGCGATACGACGACAGAGCCTTCCCGACATCGATGCCCGACTCGGCGAGCTGTTGCAGAGCGATGACGAGCGGGCCAGACAGGTTGTACCAACCGGTCGGCTCGAACTCGCGGCTGAGCTCGAAGAGACGAGGCAGCTCGGCGGGGTCGTGGTCCACGAAGATCGGTGTCGCGCCGATGCCGCGCATCGTCCAGTGGATCGCAGGTCCGCGGTACGTGAACAGCATCTCGACGAAGGCGTCGCCCGGGCGAACGCCGAGCTCCCAGAACTCGCGGGCGAGGATCGTGGGGCCTTCCCGGCCGGCGAACGGCGCGAGCGTCGGGTCGCCGGTCGTTCCCGACGTGGAGAAGATCGCGCCGAACACACCGGGAGTCGACAGATCGATGGCGAGCATCCCGCCGTACGGATCGCCACGGTCGTCGCGAAAGTGCCGCATCGCGTCCTTGTCGATGAACGGGACTTGTTCGCGGAAGGCCTCCATCGAATCGATGTCGTCGGGTGTGACCCCTGCGGCATCCCAAGCGTGGCGAATGAGCGGCGCGCGCTCGTAGGCCCACGGCAGCAGCTCGAGCAGCTTCTGCTCCTGCAGCGCGTCCAGCTCAGGGCGGGGCAGGCACTCCACGTCGGGCTCCCAGTAACGGTCGGCCTCGATCATGCTGGTTACCGTTGCCGCCGGTGGACGCTCTGCACGACCTCACGCTCGTCGCGCTCCTGCACGAACACCGTCGCAGTCATCCGCACCGCGCCGCTGTCGTGTGCGGTGGCGATCGGTACACCTGGCCGGAGCTCGACGAGCGTGTCGCGCGCCTCGCCGGCGCGCTGAGTGCCGACGGCGTCGGTGACGGCGACCGCGTGCTGTGGCTCGGACAGAACTGTCACCGCGTGCTCGAGCTGCTGCTCGCCTGCGCACGGCTGGGCGCCGTGTTCTGCCCGGCGAACTGGCGGCAGTCGGCGGCGGAGCTGACGTTCGTGATCGACGACGTCGCGCCGAGGGTCGTGGTGTGGCAAGCCGACGAGATCGGGTCGGTGGTCGCGGAGGCACGGGCGTCGAGTGCGGCGAGCGCACGATGGGTTCAGCACGACGGGCCGGCGGAGTACGAGCACTACCTCGCGGCGAGCGAACCGTTGCCGGAGCGATCCGTCGATCCGTGGTCGCCGGTGATCCTGCTCTACACCGCCGCCTTCGACGGAACGCCGAACGGCGCATTGCTCACCCACGCCGGCATCATCGCCCAGAACCTCGTGTTCATGATGCTGCAGCACGTCACGAGCGACGACGTGTATCTCAACTCGGGCCCGCTGTTCCACATCGGCACGTTCTGGAACACGCTGGTCACGTTCCACGTCGGCGGGACGAACGTCTTCGTGCGTCGCGTCGACGTGGAGGAGATCTGTCGTCTCATCGAGTCCGAACGGTGCACCGACGCGTACCTGTTGCCGCAGACGCGGGAGCAGATCGCCGACGCGAACCGCGACGGCCGCTGGGACCTGAGCACCTTGAACGCCACCGCGCCGACTCCGTGGTGGCGCAACCCGGGCGGTTACGGCCAGACCGAGCTCGTCGGGATGGCCACCTACAAGTGCATCGGCGGTGAGGCCATCGGCGTGCACGGCCGACCGCATCCGCTGGCGCAGGTGCGCATCGTCGACGAGGGCGGTGAGGAGCTCGCAGCCGGTGAGGTGGGGAAGATCGTCGTGAGAGGCCCGACGGTGATGGCCGGATACCACCGCCGCCGCGAACTCACGGCCGACCGCCAACGCGACGGCTGGCATCACACGAACGACCTCGGCCGCCGCGAAGTCGACGGATCGATCACGTTCGTCGGGCCGAAGACGATGATGATCAAGTCGGCGGCCGAGAACATCTATCCCGCGGAGGTCGAAGGCTGTCTCGCGACGCACCCGGCGGTGCTGGAGGCCGCTGTGATCGGCGTTCCCGATCCTGTGTGGACCCAGAGCGTCACCGCGGTCGTTGTGCTGCATGCCGGTGCGCAGGCGTCGCCGGAGGAGATCATCGAGCACTGCCGCGCTCGCATCGCGTCGTACAAGAAACCGCGGACCGTGCAGTTCGTCGACGCGTTGCCGAGACTGCCGAACGGAGCCGTCGACCGCGACACTCTCGACGAGCGGTTCGGCGGCGGCGGCTACCCCGGCGGCACCAACCGCTCCGCGTAGCCCAGTTCTGCGAAATCCAGTGCATAGCGACACAAAAGTGTGTCGCTATGCACTGGATTTGCGAGAGAGGCGGAACAACGGCAAGCCGATGTCGTCGTTGACTCGTTCCGGAGCGAGGTCGACACGGGTACCGACCTGGAGCGTGTCTTGGGTGGCGTCGACGGCGTTGCTCACCAACCGAACTGCGTCGCCGGTGATGCCGTCGAGCTGCACCACGACGACGTTGTACGGCACGCGGTCGGCCACGCCGGGGTGGATCGCGTGCGCGACCCACGTGTAGGTGAACACCTCGCCGGTGCCGGGAACGGTGTCCCAGCCCCAATCGAGCGATCCGCAATGGAAGCAACCCTCGGTCGGCGGATGACGGTGCCAGCCGCACACCCCGCACTGTTGGATGTCGAGTCGGCCTTCGGCCGCGGCGCGCCAGAAGCCGGCGTTCGTCCGATCGACCGTCGGCAACGGCAAGCCGTCGAGGTACATCAGCCGAGTCCGTACAACTTCGCGGTCGTGCCGCCGGTGATCGCGGCGCGTTCGCTTTCGCTCACGTCTGCGAACAGCCGCTCGATCGTGGCGCGTGTCTCGGGCCACGTACCTTCGGGATGCGGGTAGTCGGACGCCCACAACAGCGGTTCGATTCCGGTGATGCCGCGATTGATCACCGCGGAGGCGTCGGCGCCGAACGTGACATGGCCCTGCCGGCGGACGTACGCGCTGGGTGGTTCGTCCAGCTTGGGGTTCACCCACCAGTGGTGTTCCTCGAAGGCCTCGTCCATGCGCTCGAGGGCCCACGCCAGCCATCCTGCGCCGCACTCGACCATCACAACGTGCAACGCCGGGAACCGATCGAGTACGCCGGACGCCGCGAGATACGTGAGGGTGCGTTGCGCGCCGAGTCCGACCTCGACGTAGTTGATCACCGCGCCACCGGGCCCCCGCTCGGTGACCGGATTGGTGCCGGTACCCACGTGGAACGACACCGGCATGTCGTGCGACTGCGCCACGGCCCAGAGTGGGTCGTACAGGTCGAGGTTGTACGGACGATCGGCCGGCGCATTCATCGGCAGCATCACGCACCGCAAGCCGAGGGTGGCGACGCGCTCCACTTCGCGCACCGCGGCATCGATGTCCTGAATCGGAATGATCGCCGCGCCCGCAAAACGCGCGGACGTGGCGAAGGTCTCGGCCAGCCACGTGTTGTAGACCTGCGCGCACGCCATCCGCAGCTCTGGGTCGGGAATCATGAACCCGAACAAGCCGATGGTCGGGTAGAGCACTTCGCCCCACACGCCGTCGGCGTCGAGATCCTTCACCCGGATGTCGGGGTCGAATCCTCCCGGGCGCATCCCCGACGCGCCCTCCGTCGTCGGCCCGCCCATCTTGCGCGGCGGCAGCCCTTCGACGACGAACAACCACTTGCCGTCGGCGTCCTCGACGCGTGGCGCGCGATCGCGCAACGCGGCGGGTAGGCGTGTCTGCCAGAGGTCGAGCGGTTCGACAACGTGTGAGTCCGCGGAGTTGATGGTCATCTGCTCACTTCCGAAAGATGATCGAACCAGTGGGATTGGGACCGGCGCCGGCCACAACGAGCACGACCTCGGCGCCGTCGACTTGGTTGTGTGACGTGCCGCGCAGCTGCCGAGTGGCCTCGAGCACGTGCGTCATCCCGTGGAGATAGACCTCCGCCAGGTTTCCGCCGTGGGTGTTCACGGGCAGCTGGCCGCCCATGCGGATGTTGCCGTCGGCGACGAAGGGTCCGCTCTCGCCTCGCCCGCAGAAACCGAAGTCCTCGAGCGCCATGAGCACGAGCGGGGTGAAGTGGTCGTAGATCATCGCGACGTCGATGTCGTCCGGCCCGACGCCGGCGATGCGGTACACCTCCTCGGCAGTGGCGCGCTGTCCGGCACTCGCGTAATCGGCATCCGGCATGTTGTGACCGGACAGCGTCCCCTCCCCCCACCGGTAGCCGCCCGCCATCGACGCGCCCATCACGTACACCGGTGGATGGCGCATGTCGCGGGCACGCTCGGGCGTTGTCACGATCACCGCGGCCGAGCCGTCGGACTCCATGCACACATCGAACAAGCGCAGCGGGTCGGCGATCATGCGCGAGTTGTGGTGGTCTTCGACCGTCATCGGCTCGCGAAAGCGGGCGTCAGGATTCGCGGCGGCCATCAGCCGAGCATTGATCGCCACTTCAGCGAAGTGCTCGATCGTCGTGCCGTAGACCGCCATGTGCCGTCGTGCCGGCAGCGCGAACATCTGCGCGGGCGACATCAACCCGAACGGAAGCGCATAGCCGAACGGCGCAGGCAGGCGTCCGCGCATGCCGGCGAGCGATTGGCCGAAACGTTGCTGTGGGCTTTGACAGATCGCGCGCACGACGACCACGACCTCGGCAACCCCAGTCGCCACCGCCATCGCGGCATTGGTGAAGGCGCCGCCCATACCGGCGCCGCCACCACCCCAGACCATGCCCGAGTAGCGCGTGCGCGGGGTCCCCAGCGCCATCGACAACGCGGACGGCTGTGCGGCATCGTCGGAGTACGACGAGAACCCGTCGATCTCCTTGACGTCGATGCCGGCGTCGTCGCAGGCGTCGTGGATGGCGGTCACCGCCAGACGGAAGGTGTCCTCATCGGCGAGCTCGCCGCGCTTGCCGTAGCGCGATCGACCGATGCCGACGACGCATGCTTGATCGCGCAGCTCGTAGGTCATGTCTGAGCTCCCAGCGCGTTGAGCGCGAAGCGTGTCGCCAGCGCAACAGCATCAGCTCGGGACAGCGACGTGGCGCCGTAGAGGCGATCGTTGATGAGGCCGGAACAAAGGTGATGAATCGCCCGCGCATCGTTCGCCGGATGGGCGGAAGGGAAGGTGCCGTCCGCCCGGCCCGCCTCGATGGCGGCCTCGAGTGGCTCGAGTTGGCGCCGGGTCAGCCGGTCGATCTCCTCCGGGAATCGCCGAGCCAGCGACCCGCGCTCGCCCGCAAAGAGCAGCGCACGTTTGGCGAGCCGGGGCTCGTAGACGACCGCGAGCACGGCTTCGATCCATTCGCGCACCGCTTCGACGGGGCCGTCCGGTTGCTCGACTCGGGCGCGTAAGCGCAGGTCAGCACGCATCGACTCCTGCTCGAACAGTGCGAGGAACAGCGCGTCCTTGCCCGAGAAATGACGGTAGAAGGCGCGAGTCGACAGTCCGGCCTCGCGCAGAACGTCCTCCACTCGCAGACCGGCATACCCCCGCTCGTCGAGGACATCGCGCGCCGCGATCAAGAGCGCGTCGAGCTCCGAGAGGTTTCGCGTCCGCGCCACGAGTGAAAATGATATTTTCAATCCAGCCCGGAACGCCAATGCGTAGTGTCAAAACAAAAGCTCGGCTCCCGTCGAGCGCACAACCCGGGTGGGGGGAACCATGGTTCGAGTCCGGTCCGTAGTCGCCGTTCTGCTTGCTGCGACGCTTCTGATGGCAGCGTGTAGCAGCGACAAGAAGACAGCGTCGACAACAGGGTCGGGTTCTTCCGTGGCGTCGAGCGCGCCCCTCACTGCGTCTTTTCGGGGAGTGACCGCGACGACGATCAAGGTCGCGATGCCCTACATCGACTTCGACTGTCTCATTGCCGTGCCGGCGATCGATATTCATTTCACCCAGGGCGATACAGAGAAGATCACGAAGGCTGTCGTCGACGACATCAACAACAACGGTGGAATTCTCGGACGCAAACTCGAGGTGGTTTTCCACAAGATCTGCCCACTCCAGGGGGACGCATCAGCGACCGCGTGTACGGCGATGACCGACGACGAGAAGGTGTTCGCCGTTCTTGGCACGTATGACACCCCACCCTCGCCAGGTACCAACCAACTCTGCGTCACACGCGACCATGAGACTGTCCTGATCGCCAACCTGGTGAAGAAGACGACGATTGACGAAGCGCCTCCAGGTTTGCTGATCATGCCGGGCATCCTGGCGGAACGACGGCTCGACGCCATGTACAACCTGATCAAGCAGCAGAAGTTGCTGGCCGGGAAGAAGATCGCAGTCCTGGGGGATCAGGACACCGGGGAGAACGCTGACAAGGTCACGAAGGCCGCCGCTGCCTCGATCGGTATCGAGACAGGGTCGACGGCAGTCCTGACGATCACGAGCGAGGACACCAGTGCGGCCCAGACGCAGCTCGACAGCTTCATCGAGAAGTGGAAGGGAGAGAACGTCAGTGCCCTCCTGATGTCCGGCTTGCTCGTGTCCGCGAAGCAGTTCGTCGAGAAGATCCGCGAGCGGATGCCCAACATCCTGTTGATCTCCGACGACTCCAGCTCGGCGGAACAGGCACAGGACGAGGTTGCGCAAGGGAAGTCTCCGAACCCCTACGAGGGCATGATCACCATGAGCGGACTGACGGACGTGGAGACGTTCAACCTCCCCGCGGTGCAGAAGTGTGTGAAGGCGTACGAATCGGCGACAGGCGAGAAGGTCGTCCCCCCCGACCAGGTGAAGCCCGGCTCCGATGGCACCTCCATCAAGACCTACCAAGGTGTTCAAGATCGCTGCAACGAATTCGCGGTGTTGAAGCTGGTGGCCGAGAAAGCGGGAGCCAACCTGACCAACGAAACGTGGGCGGCAGCGGTGAACAGCTTCGGAAGCTTCCCGCTTCCGACCAACGAGATCGCCTCGCTGAAGCAGGGCAAGTACGACGTGGAGGACGGCTTCCGGTTGGGCGCGTTCGACTCGAGCATCAAACCCTCAGGTGACTTCAAAAAGCTGACTGAATTGTTGGACGTCACCAAGTAGCGGTGGTCAGCGCGGTGGCGCCCTTAGTCGGGCACCACCGCGTTTGATCGCATCGTGGCCCGCTCGTCCGTGCCCAGGTAGGAGGCAACGACGAGCGGGTCGGTGCGCATGCTTTCCGGCGGGCCATGGGCGATCACGCTGCCCGCCTCCAGGCAGTAGACGTGATCGGTGATGGCCAAGATGAGTGGCAGGTCGTGCTCCACGACGACGAGTGTCGCCGACAGCTCTGCCTGGATGCGCTTGATCAACGGGCCGAAGGCCTCGGCCTCTCGCTGGGCCACACCGGCTGTGGGTTCGTCGAGACAAATGACTCGCGGTGCAACCGCGAGGAGAGCGGCCAGCTCGACAATGCGTCGCGTTCCTGTGGACAGCTCGGCTATGAAGCGGTCGGCGTAGCGTCCGAGTCCCAGAAAATCGATGAGCTCGGCGGCCTCCGCGCGGCGACGGCGCTCGAGCCGAGCTGCGCGCGGCAGGAACAATGCGGTGCTCCAGAACGAGGTGCGCTGCCGCGCTTCGAGCGCGAGTTCCGCCACCTCGCGCACGGTCAGCTCGGGAAACAGCAGCGCCGCCTGGAAGGTCCGGCCGAGCCCGCGGCTCGACCGCTTGCTAGCCGACAGGTTGCTGACGTCGCTGCCCAGCAACTCGACGCGTCCGCCCGCGGGCAAGAACCCGCCGATCGCGTTGAGCAGCGTCGACTTGCCGGCGCCGTTGGCGCCGATGAGCCCGACCACCTGGCCCGGCATCGCGCGGAAATCGACCTCATTCACAGCAACGAGCCCGCCGAAAGCCACCGTGATCCGATGGGTGGCGAGCGCACTGCCGTCCGGGTTGGTCCCCGAGCGATCGGCCGACACCGACAACGCCAGCGATTGCGGCGGCACGACGCTTGCCTTCGGTGGGGCGGGACCGAGTCGCGTCTCGACACGAGTGAGCAGCTGGTCGCGAAACCAATACGAGATCTGGGTGAACCCGCCCGGGATGTAGAGCAGAATGATGAGCAGGCCGATGCTCGAGGTGAACAGCGGGACGAGCTCGTTGTTCGGCCAGAGGGCCGGGAGGCCAATGACCCACGCCGCCCCGATGATGGCTCCTGCGAGGCTGCCGAGCCCGCCGATCACCGCCATGGCGACGAGCGCAAAGCTGTCTTGGACGCGGAAGAACTTCTCGGTGTACCCGACGCTGACCACGAGGCCACCGAGGATGGCGCCGCCGAGACCCGCGATGAATCCACCCAGCGCGTACGCCGTGACCTTGGCACGGGTGGGCGAGATCGTGAAGGCCTCCGCGGCATGCTCGTTCTCGCGCACACCAATGATCGTGCGGCCAACGCCGCTGTGGCGGAGCCGACCGACGATGATCACGACGATCACCAACGCAGTCAACGAAAAATAGTAATAGCCGAGGTTCCGTTGAGTGAGGTCGAACGGGCCCAAGTCGTCACGCGGGAGGCGGACGGTCGTGCGGCCGAGCGACAGGATCGGCTGGCGAAAGATGTAGCTCTGGGCCGCGATCGCGAATGCCAGCGTGCTTGCCGCGAGCAACAGTCCGCGTACGCGCAAAGCGCTCGCTCCGATGAGTGCGGCCGTGACGCATGCGACAACGGCTCCGAGCAGCAGCGCCCATCCGAATGGGATGCTGGTAATTGAGCCGTCGACGAGGTCGTAGCCACCCACTCCAACCGTGAACTCGGCACCCCGAATCAGCGTCGCTGCGCTCAGCGCGCCGACTCCCGCGAATGCCATCTGACCGAGCGACAGCTGTCCGGCCCACCCGGTCAACACGGTCACCGAGATGGCGCAGATAGCGAACCCGAGTACCTCGGCATAGGCGAGGTGCTTCGCCGACTCCGTCACCACGAGCGGCAACGTGACGGCTCCGGCCAGCCCGACGACCGCAACGAGTTGCGGGAGGCGGCGTACCCACCAGATATCGCGCAAGCGGGCGGAGACGACGTGGTGGCGAGGCGCGAATTGGAAGCTCTCGGCGCTCATGTCGATGTTACGGCTTCCTCGAGCGACGAGGAGGAGGATCGCAAGAAACAAGATGAACTGAAGGAGCCCGGTCTGACCCGTGAAGTTGAACACCAGGATCTGCTCGACGACCCCGATCACGACTGATGCGATCACGGCCTTTGGGAAGGAGACCATCCGTCCGACGAGGGCGGCCGCGAGGCCGCGCAGGAGGGTGTTCGGGCCGATCGACACGATGTCTGACGAGGTTGCCTCCGTCGCGATGAGAATCACGGCCATAGCCGACAGAAATCCGCTCAGGGCCCATATGGCGGTCGACACCATCTTCGGGTTGATGCCCGTGAGTCGCGCGAGGTCTGGATTCCCTGTCGATGCGCGCACTGACTCGCCGAATGCCGTGTGCCCAAGGAGCCACCAGAGGGCGACCGTGATGAGCGGCACGATGATCAGAGCGAGTACCTGCCCTCCCCTGAGCACGACGCCCGCGCCCAGTTCCCATTCGCCGGTGATCGGCACTGGGAAAGCCGTCTTCAGCGCGCCGCCGTGGTAGTCGGGAAGCGCGAGCGTCACCGCCTGCGCGAGTTGGGCGACGCCAATCGTGGCGACGAGCAGGATGACCCGCGGCGCGCGGAAGAGACGACGCACCACCGCCAGTTCGACCACCGCACCAGACAGTGTGCCGACAAGCAACGCCGTGACGAGCGCAAGCCAATACGGCCAGCCGTGCGCGCCAGCCATGACTCCGAGCAACGCGGCCGCGGGCACGCCGAGATCGCCGACCGCGAAGTTGATGACGCGTGACGAGCGGTATACGAGCACGATTCCCATGGCCACCAACGCGATGATCAAGCCCCGAACCGAGCCGATCACAAGCAAGTTCCACGTGAGGACGGCGCCGAGCATCAGCCGCCTTCGCTCCCGAAGAACACCGCACGGACGAGGTCATCGCGCTCCAGCAGGTCGCGGGCCGCGCCTTGGAAGCGGACTTCGCCTTTCTCGAGGAAGATCGCCCGGTCCGCGATCGACAGAGCGACGTTGAGCGACTGCTCGACGATGAGCATCGTCTGGCCGCGCGCCTTGAGGTCTTCGATGGTGGCGAGCAGGCGCTGCACCACGACGGGCGCGAGCCCGAGCGACAGCTCGTCGATCAACAGGATCTCGGGTTCGTGCAGCAGGACGCGCCCGAGGGCCAGCATCTGATTCTGCCCGCCCGAGAGGCTGCCGGCGAGCTGCTTCCGGAGCGCGGCGAGCTCGGGGAACATCTCGTAGATGCGGTCGACCTTCTCGTCGATCTCCGGCCTCGCGCTGCTGCTCAAGCGGGCACTAATGGCGAGATTCTGCCCGACCGTCAGATTCGGGAAGACGCCCTTGCCTCCAGGCAGTTGGACGATTCCAATCTTGGCGCGCGTCTCCGGCATGACGTACGTGACGTTCTGTCCATTGAGGCGCACGACCCCGCGTTCGGGCACGCCAAGACCGCTGACCACGCGCAGGATCGTCGACTTTCCGGCTCCGTTGGTGCCGAGCAACGCCAGGGTCTCGCCCTTGACGACTTCGAAGTTGACGTCGAACAACACCTGGACAGGCCCGTAGGAGAAATCGATGTTCGCGAGCTGCAGCACCGGCGGGGGCGCGCCACCGGCGGCGCTGCGCTTGTGGTGCTCCTCCTGCTCCTCGAGTAACTCAGAAACAACGAGCGAGAGGTCGTTGCGGATGAACCGAGCTCCGTTCATCAGCATCAAGCCACCGATGATGCTGGTCGGCACTCCCAATGCGATGACGGTGCCACGAGTTCCGATCGAATCAGTGGCGAAGCCTGCAATGATGCCGCCGCCGAAGCCGCCGATGAAGAAGATGTACATGGTCGTGAGCGACGAGCCCATGCCGCGCAGGCGGTATGGGACCACCGCGTAGAGCACCGGTCCGACCATCGCGAAGGCCGCCGTGATGAGCACCGACTGCGGGATGCCGAGGATCACGAACCATGCTCGGCTGTTGACGGAGTACTGCAACGGGGTGAAGAGGGAGGACGGCGCGATGAGTGCGCCTACGAGAGCCAGAGCCTTGGCCGGGTTCTGCCGGTACACCTTGTCGAAGTACTTCGCGACGAACGGCAGGATCGGCAACGCGGCGATGCCGCTGAGGCTGAGCAACAGCCCGCGATCGAACGCGTCGGTCACGTGGAGGTTCTTCTCCAGGTAGAGCGATGCAAGCGTGCCCTGGCTGAAGAGGCCGAAGCCCAACGCGCAGAATGCGATGAGCACCGTGCGAATCGTGTTGATCTTCTTCAACCGAGCGAAGGCGGCTTCCATCGATATCGGTGCCGGCTTCGCCTCCTCGATCACCTCGCCGAGCACGTGCTGCTTCTCGAATTGCCCGCGGGGCGGTTCCTTCATGAAGAAGGCGCCGATGGCCACGATCGTCACCGGAACCCCGAGGGCGTACCAGGCCCATCGCCACCCCTCGGCCCCGCCGGCCCAACCAGCGATCGCCGCGACGAGTACTGGGCTCATGATGCCGATCAGGTGGGCCCCGCCCTGCATCGCCGCGGACATCCGGGCGCGGACGTTGATGGGATAGGCATCGGCGACCAGCGAGTTGTGCACGGTGATCGTGCTCGCCTTGGTGATACCGGTGGCGAAACGGGTCCAGAACAGCATGAAGGCGTTGACCGCGAAGCCGGAAGCAACGACGAATCCACCGAAGAAGATGGCGGAGACGCCGACGATCGGCACGCGCTTGACCCGGTCCGCCAGCCAGCCCATCGGCACTGCGCCGAGGACGAAGAAGGCGGCCGAGGCGGTGCCGATGAAGACGATCGTGCCCTCACTGATGCCGAACGTGCGGCGGATCTCCGGAGCGAGCACGTAGATGGCGGCGCCTTCGAGCTCGTCCAACGAGACGATGGCGGTCAGCACGATGAACATCAGCCATCCGCCGGTGCGCAGGCCTTGGCGCAAGCTCAGCTGTTCGGCGTTGACCCCGGGGAGCAGGTCGTCGGGAAAGAGCACTTGCTCGCGCGCCTTCTCCTGCGCGGCTTGGCGCGCCGCCTCCTCGTCCAAGACGGTGGCTGCGAGCGAGGCGACGGAGTCGCCCGATGTTCCTCGCTCGTCCACCCATCCCCCGTTTCGTGTCGAGCGTTGCGACTGTACCTGCGCCGTCAGCATGACTCAGGTACAGGTGTCGCGGGAGAACGGGACGATGTGGTCGATTCGGTCGTCGTACGCTCTGTCGATGCGCCTGACCCCTCGCTACGACGGTCCCGCGGTGTTTTTCGTCGAGGGACCGGCCGACGATCAGCGCGAACCGTTGCTCCGGCAGCGCCGTCGATTGCAGGACGCACTCGCGAAGTTGACGGCCGACCAGTGGAAACACGCGAGCCGGTGTGAGGGGTGGAGCGTGCAGGACGTCGTCGCTCACCTGATCGGTACGAACACGTTCTGGACGATGTCGATCGTGGCCGGGCTCGCGGGATCGCCGACGCGCGTGCTGGCCGCGTTCGATCCCGTCGCCACCCCAGCGGTGATGGTGGAGCCAATGCGGGCGATGAGCCCGACCGAAACGCTCGAGCAATTCGTCGAGACGAACCAGTCGTTGTTCGACGCGGTCGAATCGCTCGACGACGCCGGCTGGCTGACCATTGCGGAATCGCCGGCAGGTCATGTCCCGGTTCGTCTGACCGCGAATCACGCCCTGTGGGACGCATGGATCCACGAGCGTGACATCTTGCTCCCGCTCGGCGTGGTTCCCGTGGAGGAACCGGACGAGATCGTCTCCTGCCTGCGGTATGTCGCTGCGGTGGCACCGGTGCTGGCGTTCTCGTCCGACTCGACGCGCCGAGGCGCGTTGGCGATCGACGCGAGCGAGCCCGACATTCAGATCGTGATCGAGGTCGATACCACAGTCGTGGTGCGAGGCGGGCCGGCGCCGACCGGAGCGATCCGGCTCAGCGGTCGTGCGGTTGACCTAGTCGAGAGCCTGAGCATCCGAGCGCCGCTCCGGCAATCGGTCCCGGAAGACGGTCGCTGGCTGCTCGACGGCCTCGCCACCGTGTTCGACACCCACGTCGAACACGTGTAGCTGGCTACACCTCACGATTGTCGACCACAGGCCGATGTACACGGGATGACGAGCACGCCGACGCAGGTCGAACCGCTCGTCGCCATCGGCGCGGGCGACCTTCCCGACGAAGTCTTCAAGATGATCGTCGACGCGACTGCGTATCCGTTCGTCGTCATCAATCCTGATGGCTACATCCGCTACGCCGGCGGCTCGATCGACAAGGTGCTCGGGTGGCCCGCCTCCGAAGTAGCCGGCAAGAACATGGTCGACTTCCTGCCACCCGATCAGGTGGAGATGGCCATCGCCGCGATCGCCGAGATCGAGCACGTCGATCGCGAAGGCGCGGGTGTCCCGATGGTGTTCCAGCTGCTTCGGCCCGACGGCGAACGGTCGTGGGTCGAAATCGGAGCGATTCCTCTTCTCGACGTCCCCGGCGTCGACTGCATCGTGCTGCGAGAACGCGCGTGGGACTCGCAGCATTGGTTCGACATGTTCCTGGATGCGCTCCTGGCGGATGAGCCCCTCGACGACGTGTTGACCGCCCTGTGCCGGTCGATCGCGGCGTCGCTCGAAGCCGAAGGCGCGATGGTCCACTATCGATTCGACGGCGTGACGTTCGCGGGTGCTGCCGGTTTCGGTGCACCGGTCGATCAACTACCGCTTGACGTCGGGCCGTGGTGCGATGCAGCTCGCGCGGATGCGCCTGCCGCTGTCGACCCCGTCAACCTGCCGTGCTTCGTCGGCGCACCCGCGCTCGCAATGGGATTGCAGACGTGCTGGACGATGCCCGTTCCGTTGAGCCAAGGTCTCGCGCCCGCCGTGCTGACGGTGTGGCGAACCGCGCCGGGTGGGCCCCTCATGGGTCACCGGCACGTGCTGGATCGCTCGGCCAGATATGTGCAACTCGCTCTGGTGCGCACTGCTGAGCACCAGCGTCTGCGCCATCTCGCCGGACACGATGCGCTCACTGGCGTCGCCAACCGCGCCGAGTTCCGCGATCGCCTTGCGCACGCGCTCGCCATCGGCGAGAGCGATCTCGCCGTGGCCTTCTGCGACCTCGACGACTTCAAGCCGATCAACGACAACTACGGCCACCGCGTCGGCGACGTCGTTCTGGTCGAAGTCGCGAGCCGCCTCCGAGCCTGCCTGCGCACCGGCGACGAGCTCGCCCGGATCGGTGGCGACGAATTCACCGTGCTGCTGCGCAATGTTCCCGACGCCGCGGCGGCCCGTCATGTCGCGGACCGTCTCCTCGCCGCCGGGCGCGATCCATTCGACGTCGAAGGTGACCAAGCCAAGATCGGCCTGTCGGTCGGTGTTGCCCTCAGCGAGCCCGGCATCAGTGCCGACGCGCTGCTCGAGCGCGCCGACGATGCGTTGTACGAAGTGAAACGGGCCGGCGGCGCGGGCGCGCACATCGCAGAAGCAATACCGTCGCCCGATGGATCTGATCGAGACGCTGCGGACGACAGGCGCCGTCCGCGAGTTCCACCCCGACGCCGTCTCTGACGACGTCGTCCACCGCATCCTCGACAACGCGCGATTCGCGCCGAGTGGAGGCAACCGCCAGGGCTGGCGGGTCGTCGTCGTCAAGGATCCTGCGATCCGCGGCGCGCTGCGCGATCTCTACCTGCCGGTCTGGTACCAGTACCTCGCGCAGCGGATGGTGGGGCTGACGCCGTGGGCACCGATCACCGACCGGGAGGCCGAGGCCCACGCCATCGAGTCGTCCGGCGACATGCGCGGGGGCGAAGGTTTCCCCGAGGATCTCGACCAGGTCCCGGTGTTGCTCGTCGTGTTGGCAGACTTGCGGGCGCTCGCGGCCGTCGATCGTGACTTGCCTCGCTACACGTTCGCGGGCGGCGCGTCCGTGTACCCCTTCGTGTGGAACGTGATGCTTGCGGCGCGGGAGGAAGGCCTCGGGGGAGTGGTCACCACGATGGCCATCGGTCGGGAGGACGAGGTGAAGGCCTTGCTCGACGCGCCCGAGGAGCTCGCGGTCGCGGCAGTCGTGGCCCTCGGTCGACCTGTGCATCAGCCCCGCAAGCTGAGCCGCGAACCGGTCGAGTCGTTCGCGACCGTCGATCGCGTCACAGGACCGGCCTTCTCGGGTACATGAGCTCGCATGGCTCGCGCCCGCGTCGGTTGCTCGGGATGGATGTACAAGGACTGGCGCGGCATCGTCTATCCCCAGGATCTCCCGGTCCGACGCTGGTTCGAGCACTACACGACGCTGTTCGACACCGTTGAGCTGAACAACACCTTCTACCGGCTGCCACCGCCGTCGACGGTCGAGTCGTGGGCTGCCCAGGCACCACCGGGATTCCTGTACGCGCTCAAGCTCGGCCAGTTCGGATCGCATCGCATGAAGCTGCGCGACGCGGCGTCGTGGTTGCCCAACCATCTCGATCGCGCCGAGCGGCTCGGGCCGGCCCTCGGCCCGACGCTGGTGCAGCTGCCGCCGAGATGGAAGCGCAACGTGGAGCGCCTCGACGAGTTCCTGTCGGTCGCGCCAAGGACGATGCGGTGGGCAGTCGAGCTGCGCGATCCGACGTGGGTGCACGACGATGTCTTTGCGCTGCTGCATCAGCACGGCGCCGCACTGTGCATCCACGACCTGCTGCCCGATCATCCGTGGGAGCTCACGACCGACTGGACGTATCTCCGATTCCACGGTCCCAACGCGCTCGAGCAGAAGTACTGGGGGCGCTATGGCGCCCGCCGGCTCACGCCGATCGCGGAGCGGCTCGAGCGCTGGCTCGGCGAGGGACATGATGTCTACGCGTACTTCAACAACGACTACGAGGGTCACGCCGTCAAGGACGCGGCGTGGCTGCGAGATCGCCTGGGCGACTCAGGCGCGCAGCGCCGCGACGCGCTGGGCTAGTACGGGCATTCCAATGTCGTCAGCCAGCGCGCTTGCTTGTCTCAGCATCGGGTCGACTCGATGGCCATTGCGTCCTGACGCTTTCAGCATTCGGGCGTAGTCGTAAGCGGTTCGCGCGAGCCACGGTCGTGCGCCCATTCGTCCATTCATCTCGAGCGCCGCTTCGAAATGGGCCTCGGCGTCGTCCCACTGCTCCATCGTGGCCGCCAACAGCGCGAGGTATCGAGAAGCGGCCCCGATGGTGGCCCACCCGACACCCACCATGATGTTGAGACCGGCGTACGGGAGAAGTTCGGAGTAGAGCCACCCCGCGCGCGCCGCGTCCTGAAGGTAGGCGCAGGCCTCGGTGGCGAGCGCCAGGTTGAGTGTGAACGCAATAGGAATGGGTTCGAGGATGGCGAAGTCGTCCGTTGCGAAGCTTTCGAACAGCTCGCGAACCGCGTCGGGTCGATCGAGCTCCGCAAGCAGCATCGCCAAGGCAACGCGCCAGCTGACGTTGTCCGGGTTCTCAGCGATCAACGCAAGGACGGGCGGCTCTACCTCATCACATCGTCCCTGTGAGCGTCGCAGGTCGAAGAACTGCGCGCCGAAGACGGCAAGGGCGGTGTCCTCGGGGATACCGCGATGGTCGGAGAACCATTGCATGAGGCGTGACTCAGCCCGAGTGAGATCGCCCGAGAACAGATCGAGCGTCGTCGCGAAGATGCCATTCCAGGTGGCCATGCCGCGTTCATGGTTCCGTTCACTGACCATCACCAGCCGGTCCAGTGCGTCGCGCGCGCCTTCCACGTCGCCGAGCTCGAGCAGGTCGGAGAACCGATAGACATCGCCGAAGCCGAGCGTGAGAGCTTCCTCGAGTTCCGACATCTCATTCGCAAGCGCGAGTCGCTGCTCGACGTTCGCCGGACCCCAGTTCGCGTCGTGGTGGATGGCGAGCGCTTCGACCAGCGCGTTTCTGTCGTCGATGCGACGAGCGATGGCGAGTGCTTCCGCACTCAGCTCGATTCGTCGCTCGCGGTCTGCATAGGTGAATGCGAATGATCGTGCCAGGAGCGAATGGAGGCGAGATCGCACCGCGCTGTCTGCGGTCGGCAGCCACGCGATCGCCTCCTCGATCAGAGCCGAGGACTCGGGTCCCGGTATCGGAGGGGTCCCTACGGCCGATGCCGTCGCGGCCTCGGCGAACAGCGCGCTGTCGCCCAAGCTGCGCGCCATCTCCGCGGCGGAGGTTGCGCACTGCATTGCTTCGTCGGGCTCGCCGAGAGAGTTGTGGACCCGCGCCCGGCCCACGAGCAGCTGGGCACGGATCTCCTCGGCGGAGATCTCGGCCTCATCGAGAACCGCGATGCCTCGGTCGAATTGGATGGCAGCGTCCTCCGGCGCGAGGGCGTTGCCGTCCTCCAATCCGGCGCGCAGGGCATAGCCAGCCGCCTTCTCGACCTCGCCCATCGCCGCCGCTTCGCAGAAGTGATGCGCCAGCGCGGCGAGCGGCGCGTTCTCTCGACGTTCGAGAGCTTCTCCGATGCGCCTGTGCAACCGCGTTCGACGGCTGGTGCTCAGTTCGTCGTACAGCGCCTCCCGGACAAGGGCATGGGTGTACATGAAATGGTCCGGCTTCGTTGGTACCTCGGTCACGAGGCGGGCGGCCACCGCGACCTCGAGGGCGTCCACCACGGCGTCTTCCGACAGACCGTCGACCTCGGCAACGAGGCGAAGATCGAATTCGCGGCCGATGACGGCGGCGGTTCGGAGCACCCGGTTGACGTCGTCTGCAAGTCGGTTCAGCCGGTGTCCGATCACCTCCTTCACCCCTTCGGGTATGCCGAGATGAGCCACGTCACCGTCGAACGACCACTCGCCGTCGCGCTGAAAGATCGCACCGCTCTCCGCGAGATGGCGCAGGACCTGTCCGACGAAGAACGGATTGCCCTCGGTCTCGCGGTGCACCGATCGTGCGAGAGTGACACCGTCATTGCCGAGCTGCTGTCCGGCGGCTGCCTCGACGAACGCCTCGACGCCGGCCAGGTCGAGGCCTGACAGCATGAGTCGCTCGACGTCATCCTGGCGTCGGAAGTCGGCGAGCATCTCGGCGAGCGGGTGCGTTCTCGCCAGGTCGGTGTCTCGGTACGTACCGATCGCGAGCAACGCCATGGGTTCCGCACGACGCAACAGGTGGCGCAGCAGCATCAACGTGCCTTTGTCCGCCCAATGCAGGTCGTCGAGGATGAGCACGACACCGCCACCCTCGGCGGCGACGCTCAACAGATGGGCGATCGACTCGAACAGTCGATGCCGCTCGGTCTCTGGATCGGCTCGAAGCGGTTCCCCGACACCAGGAACCCGCAGGCCGAGCTCAGACACGATGCGCGCGACCTCGCCGCCGTACACCGCAACATGACGATCGAGAACTTCCTGCTCGCAGGTCGACACGAGATAGGTCAGGGCTTCGACGAAGGGTTTGTACGCCAGCCCGAGATGCTCGTCGCACGCGCCGTAGAGAATGATCGTGCCGGCTTGCTGCGCGCGTTCGGCGAACTCGAGCACGAGGCGCGTCTTGCCGATTCCAGGTTCGCCCGCCACGAGCACAGCACGACGATTGCCATCGAGGCTCTGCTTCCACGCCGACAACAAGGTCTCGCGTTCGAAGTCGCGCCCGACGAAGAACGGTCCACCCATCGACGCGAGCAGTGGAGGCAACTCCGCGTCGGTGTGCTCTGGTTCCCAGCTGATTTCGACGACCAACACCGGATCGGGTAGTCCCTTCAACTCCATCGGGCCGTGAGCGACGAATTCGAGTCCACTGCGGCCGCCGCCTAGGGCGCGCACGATCTCCGTCGCCAGGATCTGGCCCGCTTCGGCGATTGCGCACAGCCGAGCGGCCTCGACGACTGGGGGCCCGAACCAGTCGTCGTCCTCGTTCGTGGCCTCCCCGACTGCGAGGCCGACGCGAATCGCGACGCGTCCGCCCGGGTGGTGCCGGGCGAAGCGTTCCGTGCGCCGTTGCAGGCCGACGGCGCATGCCGCTCCATCCGACGGCCGGTCGAAGGCCACCATGAGACCGTCGCCGGTGTTCTTGACCTCGCGGCCGTCGTGCGAGGCGATGACTTCGCGCAATGACTGAAAGTGGTTGCGCCGGAGGTCGTCCGCCGCGGCTGGCCCGAGCTCGCTGGCCAGACGCGTCGAATCCACGAGGTCCGTGAAGAGGATCGTGACCACCCCCACCTGCGTCACGGCCACATCATCCCTCGTACGCTCCGGTGTGCGCGTCGTGAGCCTCGTTCCGTCGGCGACGGAGACGTTGCTGGCGTGGGGGATCGCGCCGGTCGCTTGTACCCGGTTCTGCGAGCAGCCCTCGTTGCCCGCGGTGGGGGGCACCAAGGATCCCGATGTCGAGGCCATCGTGGCGTTGCGACCCGATCTCGTCGTGGTCGACGAGGAGGAGAACCGTCGCGAGGATCATGACGAGTTGGTCGCCGCCGGGCTCGAGGTCCACGTCCTCGCGGTGCGCAGCCTCGTCGACGTCGATTCGCAGCTCTGTCCGCTCGCGGCGCGCGTCGGCGCCCACTGGGAGCCCGTAGGCGATGTCCGGCCACGACCGATCAGAGGGTCGGCATTCGTGCCGATCTGGCGTCGGCCATGGATGGCGCTCGGCGTCCCGACCTATGGATCGTCGTTGCTCGCCGCGCTTGGCATCGAGAACGTCTTTGCCGCGGACCCGTATCCCGAGGTGACGCTCGACGACGCCCGACTCGTTCATCCGGATGTCGTGGTCGCGCCGAGCGAGCCGTATCCCTTCGGTGAGCGCCATCGAGCGGAGCTCGAGCGCGTTGCGCCGGTGCACTTCGTCGATGGAAAGGACCTCTTCTGGTGGGGAGCCCGTACGCGCGACGCGATCGGCCGGTTGGACGCGGCTATTGGTGAGGTTCGAGCTCAGCCAGGCTGAGGTTGATCTCTTCGTGGAAGTGCGTCGGCCCGATCACCGAGTTCGCGTCCGCATCGATCTCGGAGATGAAGCGGACGAGCATCCCGTCGCTCAGTCGCACCCAGACATCACCACGCTGGTACCCGTTGGAGCTGCCGCTGAGCTGATGATCGAAATGCATGCGGACGGTGTCGACGGGCGAGCCTTGCACGAGGACGGTCTCGGGTCCGATGACCGTCGTGCTGGTGACGGCGACGTCGTTTCCGTTCGTGCATCCGCCGTTCGCCGTTGTACCCGGCGCGTCGGATGGCGGTCGGATGTACGTGTCGCGGCAATCGAACGTGCGCTCCTCGGTCTTTCCGAAGAACTCGTGATGGGTGGTGAACTTCGCCATCTCGTTCGCCGTGCCTGTCATGCACATCGTCCAGCGTTCAAAGCGCTGCTCGAGCGGTGTCCACCTTGCGTCGACGCCGCACTCGCTCTTGGTGACGGTCATCGTCGTCTGCTTGGGATAGTCGTGTTGCGCGCCGCCGAGTGCACTTACGCGCTCGAAGCCGATCGTGTCGAACACGTACACGCCGGGAGCGGGAGTCGGCCCGCGCCCGACTCCCACTTCGCCAGCGGGTCCTGCGGTCTCGGTCGCCTGTTGCTGGCCGGCGCTCGTCCTCGCCTGTCCCGGCGCCTGCGCATCCGCGTCTGCGGCCACGGCGGGCGTGGCGCCGGCGGCGGTCGTGCTCGGCGTCGAGTCCGCCGCGACCTGGGCCGTCGCGCGATAGCGAGCGATCGCGGTGTCGACGGTCACCGGATCAGCGCGGTTGCTCACCTCCTTGAAGGCGAAGGCATTCAACGCGAGCAGCAGGATCACGAGGATGCCGACGCCCCACCGGGGACCACGGCGGGCGTACCACGGCCGGTGCGACTCGCGCCGGAACGGGTTGTCCACCAGGCGCGGTTCGTCCTCGCGCAGCATCGTCTCGGGCACGAGGACGATCGTGATCGGTTGCGGCGCTGTCCGGAATGCCCAGGCTTGCCACATTCGCCTACTGAACGGATTGGGTTTCCTACCCAACTGGCAAGGGTCGTCCGTCCGAGTACCCTGACGCTCACGTCAGGTTTCGGAACGTGGGGGTACTGATGACGCTTGAAGAGTCCCGGATGCTCATCGACGGGAAGCTGGTGCCGGCGAGCGGCGGTCGCACGTACGAGAACGTGAACCCCGCGACCGAGCAGGTCATCGGTGTCACCTCCGATGCCACCGCCGACGACATCGGCGACGCCATCGCCGCCGCCCGGCGGGCATTCGACGAAACCTCGTGGTCGACCGATCCCGAGTTCCGCGCGAAGGCGATTCGCCAACTCGCGGCGGCCATGGACGAAGACCGCGAGGTGTTGCGGCAGGTGCTCGTGGCCGAGGCGGGTTGTCCCGTGATGCTCACCGAAGTCGTGCAGCTCGACCAGCCGCTGAAGGACTTTCCCCACTGGGCCGATGTCGCCGAGTCGTACGAGTACGACACCAGCCTTCCCGAGACCGAGTTCTGGGGCGGGCGGCATCGCCGACAGATCTGGCGCGAGCCGGTCGGCGTCGTCGCCGCCATCACCGCGTGGAACTACCCACTGTTCCTCCACCTCGCGAAGCTCGGCCCTGCCCTCGCCGCCGGTTGCACGATCGTGCTCAAGCCGCCGCCCGACACACCTTGGTCGGCGACGCACATCGGCCGCCTCATCGCCGAGCGCACCGACATCCCTCCCGGTGTGGTCAACATCGTGACCGCCGCTGATCCGGCTGCGGGCGAGGTGCTCACCACCGACCCGCGCGTCGACATGATCACCTTCACGGGCTCGGCCGCGACCGGCCGGCGCATCATGGCCGCGGCCGCGCCGACCCTCAAGAAGATCGCGCTCGAGCTCGGCGGCAAGTCCGCGCTGATTGCACTCGACGACGCCGACGTCGCCAACACCGCTCTCGGTGCGGGCTTCGGTATGTGCACGCACGCGGGTCAGGGATGCGCGATGACGACACGCCTGCTGGTACCGCGGTCGCGCTACGACGAAGCCGTGGAGGGCGCGGTGGAAGGAATGGCCGCCGTGAAGGTGGGTGATCCCACCGATCCCGAGGTGTTCCAAGGGCCACAGGTCAGCGGTCGACAGCGGGAGCGTGTTCTCGCCTACATCGAGCAGGGCAAGGCCGAGGGCGCACGGATCGCGTGCGGCGGAGGACGTCCCGCCGATCTGCCGGTCGGGTACTACGTCGAGTCGACGGTGATCGCCGAGTCCAACGAGAACTCAACGGTCGCGCAGGAGGAGATCTTCGGTCCGGTGCTCGTGGTGCTGCCCTTCGAAGACGATGCAGACGCCGTGCGCATGGCCAACAACTCGGTGTACGGACTGTCGGGCGCGGTGGTCAGCAAGTCGCTCGACCGGGCGACGGCCGTGGCTCGCAAACTGCGAACGGGCACGGTCGGTATCAACGGCGGACAGTGGTTCGGCGTCGACACGCCGTTCGGTGGCTACAAGCAGAGTGGTCTCGGCCGCGAGAACGGCGTGCAGGGCTTCGAGGAATTCCTCGAGACGAAGTCGGTCGGTCTTCCCGCCTGATCACTCTGCGCGGTTGAGCCCTCGGCGCACCGGGGTAGAGGTGCCGGCATGTCGCTTCGGCTCCGGTGCCTGCTGACCTCTGGTGTGGTGGCGATCCTGCTGGGGGTTTCGGCGCTGCCGGCGGATGCTCAGACGGCGGATCCATCGTGCGCCCCGGCGGATCAGGCGCAGCTCACGGTCGCTTTGAGTGCCGACGGCCACGAGGCGACCTTCACGGTGGGCAACGCGATGCCGTTGTGTGAACCGATGCAGATCGGGCTGGCGGTGTACCTGAAGGACGCCGATGGGTTCGTCGTTCCGCAGGCGCTGGTCGACTCGGCGACCGACACGATCACGACCGGTTCGAAGGTGCTCTCGGTCACGCTCCCGACGCAAGGCACGGCGCCACGTTGCTTCACGCAGGTGGATGCGTTCACGGGCGCGCCGCTTCACGAGATCACCGACACGCAGCAATACGGTCCCCGCCTGCTCGCGTACCAATGGGGCGAGGTGTCGACGTGCGGCGAGGTCGAGGCCGAGAGCACGACAACGTCGACAAGCACGACCGCGACGACGATCCACACCAACGACACGAAGCCCCCGGGGTCAGTCGAGGGCACCCAGATCTCCCGCACCCCAGCGACCGTGCAGAGCCAACCGCTCGCCCGCACCGGCCCGTCGACCAACATCGGCCCACTGATCATCGGTGCCGGCCTGTTGTTGATGCTCGGCGGTCTCCTGCTGGCGTGGAGCAGTCGCCCGGCCTGACCTAGGGCTACGTTTCGCCCCATGGCGAGCGTGCTCATCACCGGGTGCAACAGCGGGTTCGGACTGCACGCCAGCCTCACGTTCGCCCGCCAGGGCCACGACGTGTTCGCCACGGTGCGCAACCTGGATCGAGCCACACCACTGCACGAAGCGGCCAAAGCCGAAGAGCTCGAGCTGCACGTCCTTCGCCTCGACGTTCGCGATGCCGACTCTGTCGATGCCGCGGTCGCCGAAGTGATGGAACGGTCGGGTCGCATCGATGTGTGTGTGAACAACGCCGGCATCGAGCTTCGCGGTCCGATCGAGGAGTGCAGCGACGACGAAATGCTCGTGCAGTTCGACACGAACGTGTTCGGCCTCGTGCGTGTCGTTCGGGCCGTTTTGCCGGTGATGCGCGCCCAAGGCTCGGGAGTCATCCTCAACGTGGGCTCGCTCGCCGGCCTGGTCGCTCGACCATTCGGTGGGCTCTACTCGGCCTCGAAACACGCTGTCGAGGCCATCAGTGAGGCACTCCATTTCGAGTGCGCGCCGTTCGGGATTCGCGTCGCGGTCGTCGAGCCCGGCCAGTTCGAGACCGAGTTGCTCAACAACGCGATCACCGCCGCGCAGTTCACCGACGTCTCGATCTACAAGGAGGCATCGGATCGTTTCGACGAGGCCCTACAGCGGCTCGCACCGGACGGCCATCGTGCTCCGCCGGAAGTGGTGGCCGAGACGATCGTGGCGGTCGCGGAAGACGATGATGCCGGGCTCCGTCATCTGGTCGGCGCCGACGCCGACCTGGTCTGGTCGGTGCGCAACGGCAGCACGTTCGAGCAGTACGAACAGACGGTACGGCAGGCCCTCGACTGGTGGGAGTAGTGGGCGCCGCTTAGGTTCTGGCACATGGGAAAAGTGGTTGTGGTCGCATCGCTGACCGCGAGCGAGGGTCGCGGTGACGAACTGGCCGAGCTGTTTCGAGATTGCGTCGAGCAGTCGCATGGCGAAGAGGGATGCTTGAAGTACGCGTTGCATCGCGATCAGGGCAACCCGGATCACCTGATCATGATCGAGCACTGGCGTTCGCAGGACGATCTCGCCTCGCACGGCCAGCAGCCGCATCTCGCCGAGTTGATGACCAAGATGGGTGCGCCTGGGCTGTTCGCGGGGGCGCCGCAGCTGTGGTTCACCGATCCGTTGCCGATCGGCGACAACGCCAAGGGTCAGCTGTAGATCCTTCGTAGCGCGGGTGCGAGGTCGCCGCGTGGCTTCACCTCGATGTTGTCCAGTCCGAGCCACGTCGCCATCAGCCGGAGCTCCGCCGCGAGCGGGACGGCGACATCGTTGCCGTGACCGTCTTCGGTGTACGCGCCTTGCACCAGGAGGCATGAGGCCTTGCGGTCGGACTTGAGATCGACGCGCGCCACGATTGCGTCACCGAGGAGGAACGGCAGGACGTAGTAGCCGTGTATGCGTTTCGGCGCGGGCGTGTACAGCTCGATGCGGATCCGCACGCCGAAGAGTCGCTCGGCGCGTGAGCGTTCCCAGATCAGCGAGTCGAAGGGCGACAACAGCGCGCGCGCATCGACGCTGCGGGGGCGGCGGGCCTCGGGGTGCAGGTAGGCGATCTCTTTCCAGTCGGCGACCTGCACCGGCACCAGCGCGCCTTCCTGCACCAGCTCGTGCAGGCGCGGACGGGCCGCGGTGACCTTGATGCGGAAGTAGTCGGCGAGATCACGGGCGGTCCCGACACCGTGGTGCTTCGCGGCTCGCACGAGCAGTTGTCGATGGGCCTCCTCGATCGACGGCGTCGGCAGCTCCAGGATCGAAGGCGGAAGGACCCGTTCGGTGAGGTCGTACCGGCGCTCGAAGTTGGGGCCGCGGCCGGCCGACGTGAGCGTGCCCGTATAGAAGAGGTATTCGAGCGCGATCTTCCCGCTCGACCAGCCCCACCATGGACCGCGCTTCTCACCACCGTCGAGGAGCTGAGACGACGCGATGGGCCCGCGTTCCGTCACCTCGGACAAGACCTGCGCCACGGAATCAGCGAACCCGTCGAGGTGTCGCGAATGGCGAAAACTGTCGGTTCGCGCCCACTCCATCCGCCAGCGCAGCAGCGGATGCAACTCGACGGGAACGAACGATGCTTCGTGGGCCCAATATTCGAACAGCTCGCGTCGGCGCTCGACGAGGTCTGGGAGCAGCATTCGCGAGTGAGGGCCGAGGCGGGCGAACAACGGGAGCTCGTACGAGCGCACGAGCACGTTCACGGAGTCGATCTGGAGCACGCCGATGCGATCGAGGGTGCGGCGGAGGTGGCGAGCGTCGACGCGCCCCGAAGGCCGCGGCTCGGCGAATCCCTGCGCGCCGAGCGCGATGCGCCGGGCCTGCGGTAGTGACAGGCGTTCGACGGGGGCGGGCGACGGCACCTAGGTTTCCTATCCGAACTTCACGGTAGGAGGACAACCGATGCGGGTCGTGGTCGACTTCGATCTCTGCGAGAGCAACGCGCTGTGCATGCAAGCGGCGCCCGAAGTGTTCGAGGTCCGCGACGACGACTTCCTGTACGTCCTCCAAGAGAACCCGCCGGAAGAACTGCGTTCGAAGGTCGAAGAAGCGGTGCGGCGCTGCCCCAAGCAGGCCATCAGCATCGAAGGCTGAGTGCGGAACGTCGTTGTTGTCGGCGCGTCGCTCGCCGGCTTCCGGGCGGTCGAGGAGCTCCGGCATCAGGGTTACGACGGCTCGATCACGGTCATCGGCGCCGAGGCCCATCTCCCGTACGACCGTCCTCCGTTGTCGAAGCAGATCCTCTCGGGCAGCTGGGAGCTCGATCGCCTTCCCCTGACGCCGATCGGCAAGGAGATCGACGATCTCGACGTCGATTGGCGGTTGGGAGTCGCGGCCTCGGGGCTCGATCTCGGCGCGCGTCACGTCGTATTGGCCGATGGCGCGCGCGTTTCTTGTGACGGACTCGTCATCGCCACCGGCGCCGGTGTTCGCACGTTGCCCGGGCAGCCCGAGCTCGAGGGCCTCCACACGCTGCGCACGCTCGACGATTGCCTCGCGCTCCGCGCCGATCTCGATGGCACGCCGCAGCGCGTGGTGGTCGTGGGTGCGGGCTTCATCGGATCCGAAGTCGCAGCAACGGCTCGCCAACGCGGACTCGACGTCACGCTGCTCGAGGCGTTGCCCACGCCGCTACAGCGTGCGCTCGGCGACGAGATGGGCGCGGTGTGCGCCGACATCCATCGAGAGCACGGTGTGGATGTCCGCCTGTCGACCGGCGTCGATGGTTTCGACGACGACGGGAATGGTCGCCTCAGCGGCATCCGACTTACTGACGGCAGCACCCTCGAAGCGGACGTCGCCGTTGTAGGGGTGGGCGTCGCGCCGAACACCGGATGGCTCGAAGGGTCCGGCCTCACGATCGACAACGGTGTCGTGTGCGACGCAACCTGCCTCGCGGCTCCCGACGTCGTCGCGGCGGGCGACATCGCACGCTGGCCGAACAACCGCTTCGGCGAGGTGATGCGCGTCGAGCATTGGGAGAACGCTCAAGAACAGGGTGCGCACGCGGCGCGACGGCTGCTCGGGCAGCTCGAGCCGTACCAGCCGGTGCCGTGGTTCTGGTCCGATCAATACGATCGGAAGATCCAACTCGCCGGGCGCAGTAGCGCCGACGACGAGGTACAGATCGTCGACGGCTCCGTCGAAGAACGTCGCTTCGTCGCGCTCTATGGCCGCGCCGGCCGAGTGGTCGGTGTACTCGGCATGAACCGACCGAGGCCCGTGATGGAGTACCGCCAACTCATCGCCGACGGCACCTCCTGGGAAGATGCCCTCGCGCGCTAGAGCTTCTTTGGTTGTGGGCTGGCTGTTCGTCTGTTCATGAGGTGTCGTCGGTGGGTGGTGGTCGTTGGTCGGGTTGGTGTTCGGGTTGGGGATGGTTTTCGCGCCAGAGGTTGTGGGTGGGGCAGTAGCAGCGTCCGTTGTTTTGGGTGGTGGGGCCGCCGTCGGTGTAGCGGGTGATGTGGTCGATTTGGCAGTGTTCGGCGGCGG
>JBEEGH010000013.1:0-267115 GCA_041166745.1 Acidimicrobiaceae bacterium | reverse complement strand
CCCCAACGCGCGATGGGCACTGGCTGCGTTCATAGGAGGGACCGTCCGAGGTCCGCGCGACGCGCACGCAAGATGCGATCGATGGTGACGGCGGCGCGGTCGCGCAACCAGAACTGGGTTCCGTTGTCGTTCGTGGCGGCGTGTTGCCAGCCGCGCTGCTCGATGGCGGTGACGATGTTCGGCGTGAAGGGTCGATCGGTTTGGCACAGGTCGTGCAACCGCCGGTTGAACACGACCGCGTGCGCGAGTCCGTCAACGTCGCCGATGGGCAGGACGCTCCACCCGTCGGGCACCTCGCCGATTGGCGCGGGCGCGACATACGGGCCGCGCGTCATGCGGGCACCGTCAGCTGGGCGCGGGCGGCCAGCGCCGGTTCTTGGTAGTAGGGGCGAGTACGAACGTGCGCCGGCGGCAGCGTGCCGTGCAAGAGCAGCGCGTCACCGGGGCGCATCTGGCGCAACACATGAGCGGGCGCGAGGGGAGCCGCGACTGTGGTTTCGGACAGCGATCGGCCGCTGCTGGTCAGATCGACGGAGCGCGAGCGGGTGGTGACGTGTTCTTCGCCCAGCAGCCGGCCCGCGAGCTCGAGGCCAGCCAGGTCCGACGCGCCGGCGTACAGCACCTTGGAGAGATGGTTGGTGAGGATCGTGTCGGCCTGGCGGCCGTAGGTGGCGTCGAGCTGCGCTTTGGATTGCCAGATGGTGACGAGCAGGATGCCGATTCCGGCGACGGTCGACGCGTACTCGGGCAGTGAGCGCAGCGGGGTGTTGCCCGCTTCGTCGATCACCAACAGCAGCGTCGGATCGAGCGGACAGTTCGTGCGCGACACCTGGGCGAACGCTTGGCGGATGAGATCGTTGAGCAGCCCACCGAACGCCGGTGCCAGTCGGCGTTGATCGTCGATCGGCGCGCACAGGTACAGCGTGTTGGGCCCGGACAGCAACCAGTCGAGGGTGATGTCGTTGCTGTCGGCCGAGGCGGCAACACCGGGATCCGCCCACGGCCAAATCACTGTCTGCGCGGTGGCGTACACCGAGGCGCGGGTGCGTTCGTCGAGCTGCCAGATGGCGAGCAACGCCTTACTGGCCGCGTCGGCGGCGGCGATGTCGCGGTGCGGGTCGGCAAGAAGGTGCTGCAGCAGCGGTTCGACATCGCCGCGGGTGGTGTCGTCGGGATGGTCTTGGGTGAGGACCCATTCCACGACGTGACGCATCGAGTGGTCGGGCATCGTGGCCGCCACCCACAGCAGGCCGGACAGGAGGATCTCGGCTTGGGCAAGCCAGAAGTCGTTGCCGCCGTCGATGCCGCTCTGCGGGGCAGCATCCACCAGCGCGCGGGCGGCGCGTTGCGCGCCGGCGGTCGTGTCGGCGTCGCGTAGCGGCGACCAGTTGGTGCCTTGCTGCGCGGTGGCGTCGGTCGGGTCGTAGACGCGCACGTCGCCCAGCTGTCGCCGCCAAGCGATCGTCGCGCCCATGAGGTCCGTCTTGACCGAGGCGAGCACGGCCGGGCCGTCCCACTCGAGAATCCCGGACACAGCCGCGGTGGTCTTGCCGCAGCGCGACGGTCCGATCAACGCGACCGCGCCCCGGTCGCCTTGCCGCGTGCGCGGACCGGGGCGACGCGTGGTCGTGGTGGCGCGGTCTTCGGTGGCGACGAGATGGCGGCCGACTCGCCCCAGGATGAACCGGCCCGCCTGCGGGCCGCGAACAATCATCGGCGCGAGGTCACGCACGCTGGCGAAGCGGGCGTTGGCGTCGACGCCGAGACGACGGCGCGGCTCGAGCCCGAACCGCCGCCCGAACTGCCAACGCGCCACCGGCACCCCGGCGGCCACCGTCGCGACGAGCGACCCGACGGTGGTGGTCCAGTACAGGAGGGCGGACTGCAGTTGCGGCCGGGCCGGGGCGGGCCACGCCGCCGCCGGATGGGTGAGCGTGGCCGGCAGCGCGAACGCGGCCCGCAGGGCGTCACCGATCCCCGCGTGCAGCCCACCGTGGCCGGCGAGGAGCGCGGTACCGGCGGCGCCGGCCCAAACCGCGGCGGCCAGCGCGCCGGCCGCGAGGACGATGCCGATGACGACCATGTCGGTGTCGTTGGTGCCACGCACGCCCACCGCAAGCCCCTCGAACCGCCCGCGGCGACATGGTTGCCCCAGATTTTTTCATCCGGGTCACGCGAGGGAGCGGCTGGGACCGACGCGGCGGCGGCAGCCGGCGAGGCGGATGGCCAGGCGCAGTTGCGCACCGAATCCCGGGCCCGCGGTGCGGGCCCAGTCGTTGAGGTCACCGGTCGAGGGGGTGAGGGTGAGATGGCGGCGGTCCTGGGCGGCGAGCAGTGCGCTCAGCCGTCGGCCGCCGGTGTGGCCGGCGGGGTCGGCGTCGAAGGCGATGACTAGCAGCCCATCGAGCGCGGCCAGCCGGCGGGCGACCCGGTCGTCGGGCACGCCCACGCCGAGCACCGCCACCGCCCGGTAGCCGGCGGCGGCCGCGGCGAGACCGTCGGGGATGCCTTCGGTGACCAGGATCGTGTCCGCCGTGGGTGCGACCGGCGGGGTCGCGGCGGGTTGGAGGTGGGCGAGGCGGGGGTTGGTCCCATGGGCGGCGGTGGGGTTGTCGTACTTGCCCCGGTCCGGCGGCGGGTCGAGGTAGCGGGCCTGGAGATACAACGGGGTGCCGGTCCGGTCCAGGGCGGGGAACACGGCGGCCGTCCCCCGCCACGGCAGCCCGCGGGCGCGGGGCAAGTGCAGGGGGCCGGGGTCGGCGCCGATCTGGTTGGCTCGCAACACCTCGGGATCGAGGCCCCGCACCTCGGTCAGCCAGTCGCGTACGGGGCTACCGATCGGTTCCCACAGCAGCCGGGCGCACACCTCTATATAGGCGCGCATTTCCACCGACGGTCCCCGGATGTCCACAGACGCCTGTGGAGAGCGGTGAATCGGGGCGGCCGGGGGTCGGTCGGGTTGGAGGTGGGCGCGGTGGGCCAACCATTCGATGGCTTCTTTCACGGTCCAAGCGCGGGTCACGCCCACCAGGTCGATGGCGGTTCCCCCCAACCCAGTGGCGAAGCAATGCCAGCGCTGGATCCCTCGGCGATCCCGGAAGATGCTCATCGGCGGGGTACGGCCGGTCTGTGAATGCTGAGGGTCCGGCGACGGCCAGCGGGCCGCCAACCCGTGGCCTTTGTGGCCGCCCAACAGTTCGTCGGCCAGCGCCGCGAGATCGATGCGAGCCAGCAGTTCGTCGCGGTCAACTCGCATGCACGGGCTCCAGACGCATGGCCGAGTCGGTGTCGGCTAGGACGGTTTCGACGCCGGCGGCGAGGTGGTGGTGCACGACGGCGGTGTGGGCGCCGACCCGCCACAACGCTCGGCCGCGGACGAGATGGCCAACCACGGACCGCTCAGCCGGGGTAATGCCGATGAGCTCCCCCACCGCGGCCAGCTGGTCGGGCGCCTGGCGGAGCACGATTTTGGTGGCGGTGTCGGCCAGTAGCCCGGCGGCGATCTTGGCGGTGGCGGTGCCGTCGTCGGCCTGCGCGGCGAGGTCGGTGGGGCGGTGGGCGACCGCGAGGTTGGCGACGCCGTAGCTGCGGCCCAGCTTCCAGCACGACTGCAGGTAGTTGGCGGTGTGGCGAGCCCCGAGCAGACACCAGGCTTCGTCGAGGACCTGGACGCGTTGGCGGTCGCGCCGCTCGGACATCAACGTTTGCAGCCACGCCGTCGCCGCCACCATGACAAGGGGCAGCGCTTCGGGATCGTGATGCACCGCGGAGAGGTCGACCACCAGTCCGGGACCGTCCCAGTTCAGGCTGATGGTGGAGGGGCCGTCGAACATGCCTCGCAACGACCGCGTGAGCAGCTTGTCGAGGCCGAACACGATCGCCTCACACCCACTCGCGAGCTCGACCGGGGGACGGTTGATCCGCTGGGTGATCTCACCGGTGGGGGTGGTAAGGAGCGCGGCGACATCGCCGAGCGTCGCCCGCTGCGCCCGGCGGGCGAGATGATCGACGACCGCGAACACGGCGGCGTCCTCAAGCGGGGTCAACGTTCGCGACAGCACCGTGGCGATGAGGGCGGTAACCATCGCGGCCTGGTGCAGCACCCGGGCGTCGACGTCCTGGGCGTCATGCAGCGGCCCCGAGTCGAGCGGGTTGACGCGCACGCCACCGCCCGGTGCCAACGCGACCACGGGCAGGCCGAGGTGCTCGGCCAGGATCCGGTATTCGCCTTTCGGGTCGCAGATCGCCAAGAACCGGCCGTCGGGTCCGAGACCCCAGATGCCGGCCATGCGATACAGCAGGCTCTTGATCAACGCCGACTTGCCGTTGCCCGGCTCGCCCAACACCCACGTGTTCGGATTGGTGGTGAGGTTCTGGTCGTAGGCCTCGAACGGATCCCAACAGAACGCGCCACCACCCGTGAGCACATCGGTGCCGACATAGACACCGCGGTGACCGAGACCGGACTGCACGCTGAACGGGTACACGGCGCACACATGCGCGGTCGTGCCCCGATGGCGCGGCACCCGCAAACGCGGCCGTCGTCGCCGGTTCACCGGATCCAGGGGCGGGCCAGACCCAAACCGAGAGGCAGACCGGCCGCGAACCCAGTGTCGTGACGGCCGTCGAGCGGGCGAACGTCGAGACCGTGCTCGCGGGCGACCTGTTCGGTCTCCTCACACGCCGCCGCCAACGCGTCGGAGGTGTCGGCGGTGACCGTGACGAGCCCGGCGTACGCGACCTCGGCGTAGCCGGCCACCAACTCCGCTTCGCGTTCCGCGACCGCCGCTTGCAGCCGACGATGCTGCGCGCCCACTCGGCGGCCTTTGTCTTCGCGCGCCGCGGCGTCGGACTCGAGCTTGATGGAGTCACGGTCGATACGCCGTTGTGACACCGAAGGCGGGACCGGTTCGAAGATCACCGTCACCGCCCGCGAACCGGCGCCGGCGAAGGCGAGGACCGGTTCCATCCAGTCGGGGTGTTGTTGCAACCGGGGCCACTCCGCCACCCAGTAGACGCGGTGCCACGCCCCATCGACCCGCAACTGTTCCCATTGCACCTGCGCGGCCAACGGACCGGCACTGGCGACCGGCACGAGTCCGAGCCGTTCCGCCAGCGCACCGTTCGTGGGCGGAGTGCGCGCGCTAATCGGGTCGAGCCGGGTCCGCAGCACGGTGGCGATCTCCGACGGGGTGAGCGGGTCGTCGGCCTGCAAACCGGCGGCGCGTAGCGCCCGCAGCAGCCCGTCAGTGGCCTTCGCCAGCCCCGACGCCAACCGGTCGATCACCGCACCCTCTCCGGCGTTGGCCAGTTGCCGGGCGCGGGCCGTGACCGTGACCACGACGTCGTGGCCGGCCGACCGGTCGCCCGTCTCGGCCAGCAACGCCCGATAGGAGTCGGCGGCCGGTCCGTCGACTGTGGGTTGGCGGGCTAGCCACGCCCGGTGTTCGCCCATGCCCGTTGGCGTCGCGAAGTCGGACCACGTCAACCGGCAGACGACCCCGCGTTCGGTGGCGAACCCGGCGAGCACATCTCCCCAACCGGCCAGCAGTCGGATCTGCTCGTCGCGGGCGGCCAACGCGAAGGCGTGGGCCCGCACCCGCACCAACGTCGACATCTCGCCGGTGGTGGTGTCGTGCACGATGCCCGAACCGGCCAGGCGTCCCCAGCCGGTCGGGGCTTCGTGCAACTCGACGCCCGCCAACCACCGGGGCAGCGGCGGCTGTAGGTCGCGGGCGTTCGGGTCGAACAGGCCGAGCGGCGCCCGCCAACCCGCCTGTCGTCGATACAGGATCCACGACACCACGATCGGTCCCAACTCGATGAGCCGGACGCCGCGCCGACGGGCGAGCGCGGCCACCGCGGCCACCACCACCGGCGCCGCGGCAATTGGCAGGGGCGCACCGGCGGTGAGCGCCACCGTCGTGGCCAGCGTGCCGGCCGCCAGCAACGCCAGTTGCGCGAGACCGAGACCGAGGAACACTCCAGTGCGGTCCAACAGATCGAAGCGGAACATCCGCGGCGCGCTCATTCACCACCGCCGGGCGACTTCGGCGGCGAACCGCGACGCGGCGGCGGCGGATCGGGCGGACGCGACGACGGACGCGCTGCGTCGGCTTGCGCGGCCGCCGCCCCCAGCGTGCGGCGGCTCACGTCGGAGCGGACCTTCTCGCCCACCGCCACCGCCGCGGCGGCGGGCCCGGCGGCGGCCGCAGCTCCCCCGCTCGCCGCGCCGGCACCGGCGGCTCCCCCGCCGGCCGCGCCATTGGCCGCGCCGGTCGGCGCGGTTCCGTAGCGGCGCCCGGCGTCGAGCCGCGAGCTGACCATCGCCGCCTGCTGGCCCGCTCGCAAGGGGCCGCCCCGCAGACCCTGGGCGACGACGGCGGACTCGACTGCCGGGAAAAGACGGAGCACCACGAAGGGGCTGAAGCACGCCACCGCGAAGGTCGCCAGCCCGGCCAGCAGCACCCCCGCCGCGGCGGTGACGGTCGCCGCGTCCGAACTTGCCGAGGTCGGCGAACCGACAGTGTCGGTTTGCGTGCCGGGCGCGACCAGTGTCGGCTCCGTGGTGGTGGCACCCGTACCGGCGCCGCCCAGCGCGGCCGCGCCGATCGCCAACGCGAGGGCGATAATCACTTTGGAGAAGATGAGCGCGGCGAGCAACTCGAGGATGCGGCGCAACACCCCACGCGTGACAGGCCACAACAACGCGGCGAACGCCAACGGACACAGCCCGACGACCACATAGATCAACGCCGAACGGATCACGAGCTCGACGAAGATCACCAACGCGGCCAGCAACGTCCCCAACCCCAACAGGAAGATGACCAGCGCCGTCGCCGCGCCGCCGGTGAGCTGGCCGACGTTCGCCACGCCGTCGAGGAAGTGGCGCACGTCGTCCCCGAAGCTCGACAGGATCCCGGCCGACAGTTGGTCGGTCAGCTCGATCAACGTTTGGGTGAAAACGACGAGGCCGACCATGCCGCCGATGGCGAACGGCAGATCGACGCCGATGCGGCGCAGCATCCCGCCGGTGTCGCCGGCCAAGACCCCTTGGATGATCCCGGCGAACACGAACACCAACAACAACACGGCGGCGACACCGACCATCACACGGTAGGGGCCGTCATGGGCGCCGTCGCCGACGAACCACGGGGCGGTGACATTTGGGGACGTGGCCGCGCTGATGAACCCGAACACGGCCCCGACGGCCCACGCCACCCCGTCGAGCACCCAGGCCACCAGCCCGGAGATGACCTTGTCGAACGACCAGCCGATGACACTTGACGCCGTGTCGGACAACAGGCCGCCGGCCTTGTCCAGCGCCCAGCTGATCGGGTTCGGGAACCAACCCACGTTCGTGCCTCCTTACTTGGGTGCGGGGTCGACGAGCTCGAACCCGGCGAGGCGCTGATCCAGACCGGCAGCCGTGGCGGGAACGTCGGATGCGTCCAGTGCCGGTGTCGGTCCCGGCGCGGTCGTCTGGGACCAGATCCGCCAGTCGTCGCGCTCCCACACCAACTCGACGGTGACGGTGGCCCACGACGACTGCGGCGGCGCCACCCCCTGCTTCGACAACACGTGGGTGACCCACACCGACACGCGGGCCCGGTCCGGGGTGTAGGCGTCGACGTGCACGGCGAGGGACGCGACCGCCCACCACGTCACGGTGTCGCTGGCGGCCAGAAGCGGCTGCGCGCGGTCGAAGTCGGCCAACACCTGCGCGGTGAGCGCGTCGCGGGCGCCGTCGGCCGCCAGTCCTCGAACCGCATCGGTGACCTGATCGCGCGACAGGTAAAGCGCCCGTTGCGGCACGACCGACGCGAACGACAGCGCCGCCGCCCGCGCCCCATCGCGCGAATGCGTGTAGCCGACGGGCATGCCCGCGACCGCGCCCGACGGTCCCGGCCCCGCCGTCGCTTCCGCAACCGGTCGCGTCGCGTTCGCGGGCGGCGGATGGGTGAGCGCGCCCCGCGCCGCCATCCCCGCCAGGAACACCAGCGCCCCCAAGCCAATGGCGAAGGCGGGCCGGGTCCCGCGCGTCCGATCGTCGGTTCGCATCGCCCGTCAGCTCCGGGCCGCGGAGAACAACAAGTTCACCGCCGCCGGCGCCAGACCGGCGAGCACCGCGCCGACCACTCCGCCCAACGCCAGCGCCTTGCCCTTGTTCGCGCCGGCGTAGGAGTTGCTGTGGGCCGAGAACCCGTACAGCGCGGCGCCGATGAGGATTGCCCCGAGCGACCCCCACAACGCCAACGCTTGGCTCCAGTTCAGGAGCCGTTGGATCAACGCACCGCCGGGCATGCCCGTCGGATCCGGATCGACCGCGACATCACCCAGCACGAACACGGCGCGCCAAACGATCATCAACTGACCTCCATCAACCAAAAAGGAGCGGCCCTTCTCGCGCCGCGCGGTGGCGACGGTCGAGGGATCACGGTGGTCCTGACGGACGAGTGGAAGTCGCAGGACACGCAAGCCCTCCAACCGGGCCGCGGCGACATCAAATGTCGCTTCACCCAGCGCGCGGGGCGTGCGGTACCACGATGCGACACACACTCATCGGCGCCACCGCCGCGCTGCTCACCCTGCTCTTGGCGATCCCGCTCGCCTTCGCCCCCGGCGACCAGCCGGCCGCGTCACCGTCGGCCGCTGCCAGCGAGATCCCGTCGGCCGTGCTCGCCGCGTACCTGCATTGGGGCAGCGCGTGCCCCGGGATGCGGTGGGCGCTGCTGGCCGGGATCGGCAAGGTCGAGTCCGGTCACGGCACCACCGGCGGCGCCAGCGTGCAACCCGACGGCGAAGTGCTGCCCTTCATTCTGGGGCCGCCGCTCGACGGCACCGGCGTCGGCGGCAACACCACCCCGATACCCGTCGGACGCTGGGCCGGACAATGGGGCCTGTCCGGACCGTGGCAACAAGCGCTCGGTCCGATGCAGTTTCTACCTGGCACCTTCGAGGCGTGGGCGGTGGACGGCAACAGCGACGGCCGGCTCGACCCCCACAACATCGGTGACGCCGTCGCCACCGCCGCCAACCATCTCTGCGGCACCGAACACCAGATCACCGACGAACGCGCCGCCGTCCGCCGCTACAACAACAGCGACGCCTACATCGACGAAGTACTCGCATGGGCGGCGATCTACTCGGCGGTGGGTACCGCGTTGGTGATCGGGCCGGTGCCGTCACCGGCGCAGGTGTTGGCCAACGCGAACCTCGACATCTACCCCGGTGGCCGCGACGACATCGCCGCCGCGCGCATCGACGCCCGTATTCTGCAACTGCTCGTCGCGTTCGCCGGCCAGCATCGCATCACCATCACCGCGCTCATCACCGGACACTCCCGGTGCATCGACGACCAACCCGACGTGCCCGGCTGCACGGTGTCCAACCACTACTACGGACGCGCCGTCGACATCGCCGTCATCGACGGTACGCCCGTCTCTGCGTCGAACCCGGTGGCGATCGAGGTGATGCACGAGCTCGCCGCGCTCCCGTCACCGTCCCGCCCTGACGAGATCGGCGGACCCGTGAACACCGGCGAACCGGGCGTGTTCACCGACGCGTTCCACACCAATCACATTCATGTCGGGTACCGCCAAGCGTTCCGCAATTTCAGTGGATGAAGGCTTGAGCGGGACGCGGATTAGAGGCCGCTGACCCGACCACCGGTTCACCGGCTCCGACGTCAAGGAGCCTGAACGAGCGTGGGAAGGATGAGGCCTCGCCACGGACGACGCCCGTACACGAGCATTCTGCCCGTCAGAGCGAAGAGGATCGGCGACCGACGTCCATACGACGTGAGAGCGATCGCGTCAGGCGTCCCCGACATTAGGACGTCCGGCCTCTCTTCGGCCCCGGCCAGGCGAACATGGCCGTTGTCGAAGGAGAAGCGGACCCTCGTTCCACCTCGGACGCGGACCTCGTATGTGCCCGAGTGCCGCCGACCCTTTGGTGTCGTCCAGCCCGGCATCACGGCTACACCGCCATCGAGAAGCAGGCTGGCCTCTTGCGGCGTGAAGGTCCATGGAACGCGCGCTTCGCGAGCGAGGTCCCACCCGTGCAGGAGTAGCTCGCCCAATAGGAGGGCGAGCGTGATGTCGCCACGGACAGTGGCACCACCGTCGAAGAGGACGTCCTGCTGCTTCTCCCGCAATCCCGCGACCTCGTCGGCGAGCTCGTAGGCGTCATGGTGGATCTGGTCGAGAAGCACGTCCATGGCGATGTCGCGTCGCTGCGCGATGGCCTCCTCGTTGAAGGCCACGACCGCATTTCGATCAGACGCAGGCTCGGCGTGCCCGCGGACTCCAGCGATGTAACGCGGTACTTCGGCGGCGATGTGTGCAACGACATCGTGCGCTAGCCAGGGGGGCGTCGAGGAAATCGGTGTAGCCGCACCCAACCGCCGAGCAACATTGGTGAATCGCTCCACTGCGTGTCGAAGTTCGGCTACGACTGTTTCCCGCCACTCCGCGGGTCGCGACACCGCAGCGTTCAATCCAGCAGCCGAACGCTGTCGATCAGGCGTAGACATCGGCAGACACCTCCATGAGCACTAGTGATCGGAACGGGGCGATGACGGTCACCGTCGCAGTCCACTAGCAGTGTGCGTGTCCTCGCCACCAGTCATGCAGGGACATGTCTCCAACTCTGAGACGACGTTGGGGTCACGACGAAGCTCGTGTGTCGCGTTGGACACCCGATGCGGATGAGATGGCGCCGATGGCGTCGATCTCGATCGCGGCACCGAGTGGAAGTTGAGAGACGTAGACGGTTGTTCGGGCCGGTCGACTCGTGATGAGCAGTCCGTAGGCGTGTTCCATGTCGAGAAAGCTGCTGACGTCGTCGAGGAACACGGTCACCTTCACCAGGTCTTCCAGCGAGGAGCCGCACGCCCGCAGAATCGTTTCCACATTGATGATGGCTTGGGCGGTTTCTGCGGCGATGCCAGTGCCAATCAGCTCGAACGAGTCTCCCGAGGACGCGACTACCCCCGACACGTAGGCGAGGCCGGCGTGAACAACTGCGTGAGATGTTGTCGGCAGGCGAAACACTGAGTTGTCATTGACGTGAGACACATCGATACCTCCTTGGTCCGTCATGACGCCTGAGATTGATCGAGTAGCTCGTAGAAGTGCGCTGGAGGTTCCCCCGCGCCCATGTCGTCGAGCGCTCCTTCGTATTCCGTGAGCACCTTGGTTGCGGTGCTGCGGTCGCCGGCCGCGACGTGCGCGGCGATCAGGTCACCGACGAGGGTCTCATTCGTGGGGCTGGCGAATAGTCCTTGTCGTGCCGCCCATTCCGCGGTCGACGTGTCGCCCGATTCGCATGCGGTGGTGCTGAGTTCGTGGGCGGCGTCGCCGATGATCGCTTCGAGCCGGCTGGCGTGGTTGCCGAAATCGACCCAGGTGTAGTGCTGGCGGTGACGCCCCTCGTAGGTCAGCGGCGGTCCGGTGACCAGTTCGAGCGCGCTCCGCAACGCCGCGGACGGCGCGTCCGCGGTGCGCGCCGTCGCCAGCCGCTGCTCGAGGAGGTCGAGGTCGCTGGCCAGACCGACGAGCCGGTAGCGGCCGTCCGCCGAGGGGGGGAGGTGGTCGGTGCCGACGATGCGGCGTAGCTCGTGGATGGCGTTGGCGAACCGTTTCTTGGCCGGTCGACGGCCCGCCCACACCGCGTGCTGCAGCGCGTCGGCGGTCGCGGGACCGTTGACCGCGAGGAACGACAGCATGGCGGCCTGCTGGGGAGTGAGCCCGCCCGGGTGTTCCACGCGGACGGCGCCGAGCACGAACACGGTCGGCGGGTTGTCTTGCGAATTCCCGTCGTCGACGCGCTCGGGGGTGGTGAGGAGGGTTTCGTCGTCGGGCGCGGGCTGGTCGGGGTATGCCGGGTCGGTGGCGTCGAGCAGCTTGGCAATGCCGGTGACTGCCGTTGTGTCGAGGTGTTGCGGGGTGCAGCGCAGCCCCAGCGCGGGGACGGTCAAGGTGTCGGCCGTGGTGGTGATCTCGGTGGCGTCGACCGGCAGGACGCCAACGGCCACCACCGCGACTCCGGCGCGGCGGCGGGCGATCCGGGTCAACTGGTCGAACGATTCCGGGTCGGCGGCGATAGCCGCCGCGGTGATGAACACGACGACGGGACCCCAGGGTTCGTGCTGCGAGCCGGCTCGCAGGTCGAGCACGGTTGCCGCGTCGGCCTCGGTCATCGCCGCCTCGATGGCGTCGGTCTGCGCGGTCACGTCGGCCAGCGCGGCGGCTACGTCGGCGGCGCCGCGTACGCCGAGCGCGGCGTGCGCCGCCGGCAGGCCGACGGTGTACACCGAGTGCGTCGTCGCCAGCGGGTTGGTGGCCTGTTCGTGCACCATGCTGGCGGCAAGATCGGCGACCGATGTCGGGTCGCCGGTGATGCCGATGACCGCCTCGGCTTCGAGGTTCACGAGAAAGCCGCCATCGTCGAGCGCGCCGATGGTCGTGAGCGCGGGCAACAGCGGGGTCTCGTTTCCCTCATCGGTGAGGACGGATTCGTCGATCAACGGGTGGGTCCAGATTCGACCGCCGCCGCTCCCTTCCCACCCATCAGCGACCGCGACGGTCGGTTCGGTGAGGAGAACCTCGACGTGCTCGTCGTGCACGTGCACCAACCGCGGCACCGAGACGTTCGACCCGGCGGCACCATCGGCGGCGAGGAGCTGGAGAGTGGCGAGAACGCGGCGCGCCAGCGTGTCATCCCCGGCGACCAGCTCCGCGGTCACGCCGTCGGTCGGGGGCAGCGGGGTGAGCCGCCGTCCGGGTCGGCGTTGCTGCTGCTGTCGGCGGCGGCGGCGGCGGATGACTGCGGCGAGTCCCGCGGAAAGGATCGCTCCGGCGACGCCGAGACGGCCGGCGTCGAAGATCCCGCCCGGGTCGTCTCGAGCGGCGCTTCCGTTCCCGGCGATCGGCGCGCGGGGCGCGGCGGCGTTGTTGCCGTTGACGGTCGTCGGGGGTGCACTGATCGGTGCCGGTGACGCGGGGGCGATGGGTGTGTCGGGGGCCGGCGGTGCCGGAGTCGGTTCGACCGGCAGGGCGGGCGCTGCGCCGGGGACGGTGAGGATCCAACCGGGGCGGATCAGGTCAGGATCGCGGAGGGTGTCGCCGTCTGGTTGCGCGACGCCCTCGTTGACGGCGAACAGCTCCGGATAGTCGTTGGCGTCGCCGAGTTCGTCCTGCGCGATCTCCGACAGCGTGTCTCCCGGCTGCACCGTGACGATGCCGGACGCGACGTTCGCGTTGGGCTGGTTGCTCGGGGGCAGCTGAAGGATCCAGCCGGCCTCGATTTGATCGGGGACGGTCCAGGCTCGTCCGTCGGGTTGGGGTGCGCCGCGGTTGAGGTCGTAGAGCTCGTGCCAGCGCATGCCGTCGCCGAGGTGTTGTTCGGCGAGATCCCAGGGGTTGTCGCCCACGGCGACGGTGATCGTTGCCGGAGCTGACGCGATGGTTGGGGGCGGTGCGCGGGTCTCGGTGGGATGACTGTTACGGGTCGCGGTTGCTGCGGCGATCGGGGCGGCGGCGCGCGGTGGGAGCGGGATGGCGGCGGCGTGGCGGGCGAAGGGTCCGGTGACGGCGACGGCCATGAGGACCGCGGCGACCAGTTGGCGCGCGCCGAGTTGCAGAGGTCCGGCCAAGGGAACCGACCGGGGTTGGCGTCCGGTGAACTCGGCGGCCAGCTCGGCGACGGCGGACGCGGTGAACAGCGCCCACACCAGCCAGGCGGCGACGGTGAGGGCGCCGTAGACGGCGGTGTCGGTCAGCGCGGTGTTGGGGAGGTCGCGCCATTGTTCGCTGGTGGGCAGTCCGGTGATGGGCCAGTGCCCGACGTGTAGGAGCGCGGCGGGGAGTCCGACGATGACAACAACGAGGACGACGGCGGCTGTCGCGGCGCGGACCAGTCGCACGTCACGGGCCTCCGGTGCGCGCCGCGACGGTCGCGGTCGCGGTCACGGTGATGGAGGCCGGTCGCAGGATCTGCAGCGCGACAGTGCGGTGGGTGGTGACGGTGATGGTGTTGGCGGTGACGGTCACGTCGCCGGTCGCGCCGCGGTCGACGAGAAACGTGAGGGCAGCGGTGCGCGCCGCGTTCGGGTCGAGGGCGACGTTGCCCTGCGCGGCCGCGTTCTGGTCGAGTTGCTGAGCGCCGGCCCGAGCGGCTTCGGCGGCCAGGCTGTAGGCGTCGCTGCGCCCGCGGAGGATGACGCCGCCGTCGAGGACGAGGCCGATCATGACGACGCAGGCGGCCACCACGACAACGGACCACACGGTGACGACCCCGCGATCGTCGCCTCGTCGGGTGGTGTTCACGAGGAGGCCTCGCGGTACTGGTCGATGACCTCGGTGGCTTGCCCTGTCACCGTCAGGGTGCCGGGCACCGGGAGCGCACCGGCGGACGCGAGGTCCACGACACAGCTGAGCCGCACCGTCACCTGATCCGGGGTGCGGTCGGTAGTCATGGCGAATTCTGTGCAGAGGGCTGAGCCGACCTGGAGCGATGCGCGAGCGTCGCCTTCGGCCGTGGCGGTGCCAGCGTCGAGGTCGCGGGGCAGAGTGATGCTGCGCGCCGCGCTGCGCGCCGCGCCCTCTACGTCGGCCCGCGCCGCTTGCACCCGTCCGGCGAGCACGACGAACGCCAGCAAGAGCGCGAACACTGGCGCGAACAGCACGAGCTCGATCGTCACCGAGCCCCGGTCGCCGCGCGCCGTCATGGCAGGAACCGCTCCACCGGGGCGGTGACGGTGACGTCCACGGCGAACGGCACCAGCGGCAGGACCGACACGACGTCGCCGGAAACGGTGACAGTGGCGTCGGTGGCGGTGCGGGTCACTTGCACCGAGCGCGTCCGCAGCCCGCCGGCCGCCTGGTCGAGGAACTGGTTCGTCGATGCGGTGCCGTCGGCGGTGGAACCGTTCTCGGCCCGGGCGCCGTCGAGGCCATGGCGTGCGGCCGTGACCACGACCGCGCGCGTGTGGAAGTAGATGCCGGCCTCGATGACCATCATCAACAGCAGGATCATCAGCGGGAGCACGACCGCGAGTTCGACGACGGTCGACCCGTGATCGCCTCTCCCTCTGGGCCGCGGCGCGCGCATCGGGTCGTTCAGAGCGAGATCCCGGCGACCTTGCCGTTGACCAGTACCACGATGGCGGCGACGACGGCGATAGCCAGCGCGGCGAAACCAGCGGCGATGATGACGGTCTCGATCACGGTCGCGCCCGCGTCGCGTTCAACTTGGTTGGCCCGGTAGCGGGTGACGAGACGGTGGAGCATTTCGATGAGGGGCACAGGCTCTCCTTTGGGGTTAGTGGGCGTTGCCGAACAGCACGGCGATGGCGGGATAGCCGAGGAAGAAGACGAAGCCGAACAGGAGCATCGTGGCGGGGATGCCCATGCGTTCGGTGGTGGCGCCCGCGTCGCGCTCCGCGTCGGCGACGAGGCGTTCGCGCATGGAGCGGGCTTTGGAGGACACGGTCTCGCGTACCGCCGCGCCCTCTTCGCCGGCCAGGGCGATGGTGGCACCCAGCTCGACGAGGTCGTCGATGGCGAGATCCGTGCCGAGCCGGCTGATGGCCTCCCACGGTGCTTCGCCGCGCAGGTAGCCGGTGCGCAGCGCGCCCCGCAGCTCGGCGAACGGCCAGCCCGTGCCGGCGTTGGCCGCGCGGGTGAGCGCGCCGTCGACTCCTTGGCCGGCGGCAAGGCACATGCCGGTGACGTCGCAATAGGCGCCGAGCGCGTGGATGAACGTGCGACGCGCGTCGGTCGCCTGTTGGCGTACGGCGCGCAGTGGGATGAGCGCGCCGAACGCGGCGCCACCGACTGCCAACCACGCGGGGACGACGAGCGGTAGCGGCACGCCGACGAGCAGGATGCCGGCGGAGACGAGCGGACCCCACAGCAGGCCGATGAGCGCGTAGGTGACCAGTTGCGCGGCTTGTTCGTCGGGGCTGCGACGCAGGACGCGCAGGTCGGCGCGCATGGCATCGAGGCGGCGTTCGATGATGGACAGGCGTCGAACACGGGCGCCGACGCGAGCGTCGAAGGTGGTGGCGTCGACGGAACGGACTTCCACCCGTTGTTGCCCGAGGCGGGCGAGTACGACGGCGAGGGGCTGGTGGGCCGGTGACCATCCGGAGGCGATGAGCGCGAGCCCGGCGCCGACGGTGAGCCCGGCGAGCACGGCCGCGGTCACCGTGATACCTCGGCGGCATCAAGGAAGCGCTCGGTGGTGGTGATGCGACTCATGCGCGCCATCCACCAGAAGCCGAGACCCCAGTAGGCGGCGACCACGACGAGGACGAGTTGGCCCAGCGCGCTCGAGTACGGCTCGAGATAGGCCTGGGAGAAAATGAGGAGCAGCGCGACGAAGCCGGCGACGATGCCAGCGACCGTGTGCATGGCGGTGCGGGGCCGTTGGCGGGCGACCTCGACACGGCGGTGCATGCTCGCTTCGGTGTAGGCCGCGGCCGCGAGATCCTCGAGCACAGCGCGGACATGGCGCGAGCCGGCGGTGCTGGCCAGCTCCAGTGCAGTCACGACGAGGTCGCCGATGGGATGGGCGAGGTCGTCGCCGAGTTGGCGGAGCACGACCGCCAGCGGTTCGTAGCTGAGGCGCTGGGCCATCTGCTGCACTTCGGCGCGAATCGGGAGCGGCGCCGACGAGGCGGTGGCGACGAGCACGCCTTCGAGGCCGCGGGCGGTGCCGATGCCGTCGCGCAGCATCTCGGTCCACAGCGCGATGGCTTCGGTGCGGGCGTCGAGATAGCGGCCCGCGCGTCGACGGCCGGGCAACGGCACGTACCAGCCCGCCCCCACAGCCGCGAGCGCGGCGACCGGCCAACGGGTCACGAGGGCGACGACGAGACCGACAACCGCGGCAGCGGCCGCGCGCTCGACATCAATATGTATCTCGCGCTGGCGGCCGCGCGCGACGATGACGGGCGCGCGCCGCAGACCGCTGAGTACGAGCAGGACACCGCCGACGACGGCCATGCCCGCGGCCGCGACCGCGAGGATCACGACCAGGCGCCAATCTCGTCGTGCCGGGCTGGTTCGTAGCCGTAAGCGGTGAGTTGGTCGAGGAGATGCACCGGGAGCGGCGCGTCGTGGTTGCGTACGGCGCGCCCCGTGACGGGATCGGTGGTGAACCACGCGTTGGTGATCGGCTGTTCCACGCTGGGGTCGTAACGCTCGACGTGGCGGATCTCGGCCACGACGCGGCGGCCGGCCGCGTCGCGGGCGACGTACACGACCAGGTCCAATGCGAGCGCGGCCAGCTGGTAGATGTCGCCGGTGCGCCAGTCGTGACCGCCGGAGCGCGCGTACACCGGTAGGCGCGGGAACACGCTCCACGACGAGTCGGCGTGCAACGTGCACATCGAGCCGCGCACGCCCTGGGTCATGGCTTCGAGCATGGGGATGATCTCGGCCCCGCGGACTTCGCCCACCAGGATTCGGTCGGGCGATTGCCGCTTGGCGTGCCAGGCGAGATCGCTGAGCGTTACCGCGCCGTGGCCTTCCATGTTGGGGGGCCGCTCCAACAGCAACAGCACTTGGTTGTGGCGCTCGGGGAACGCGTCGAGGTGAAGCTCGGCTTCTTGTTCGAGGACGACCACCCGTTCGTCGGGATCGAACTCGTGCGCCAATGCACGCATGAGCGTCGTTTTGCCTCTGCCCTGGCCGCCGGCGATGAGCAGGTTCCAGCGGGCCCGGACGGCGGCGGAGAGCAGCGTGCGGATGCCGTCGTCGAACATCTTGCGATCGGCGAGCTCCTCGAGGTCGGCGTCGACGAGGGGGTGACGACGAATCGTGACGTAGGGGTCCTTCGCAATCCACGCGCACGCCGCGAGACGCGCGCCGGAGTCGAGCGTGAGATCGAGGAACGGCCGCGACGGCGTCCACTCCTTCTCGATGTTCCCGCCCCGTCGTGCCAGTTGCTGCACATGGTCAATCAGCTCTTCGTTGGAGCCGAAGAGGGGCGGGACGCGTTCGACGGTGCCGTCGACCAGTTCGAGGCGAACATCGCCGCAGCCGTTGATGTGGATATTGGCGACCGCGTCACGCGCGAGGTACTGCTCGAGTTGAGGGAGCACGGAAAAGGCGGAGGCGAGCACCCGTTCGATCAGCTCATGCTCGGTGGCGGTATCGAGCAGATCCTCTCCGAGGCGCAGGGCCTCGCGGCTGCGACGCGTTAACTCGCGCTGCAGGATGGCGCGCGCCATCTGGCGTTGATCGACCTCGCTCGGAACCACACGCCCCTCGGCCTCAGCGTGGCGGACGAAGTCGCCGACCTCGTCGGCGACCAATCGTCGCAGTGTCGCCTCCAACTGCTCAGGCATGCGCCCATGCCTCCGCGGCGACATGCTCGAGCCCGTCAAGCGTGGACTGTGCCGACCGTGCGCACGCAGTTCGCAACCAACCGCGCGACACACCACTGGTCAGCAGCGAGAGCACACCTCGCGGATCCCACGCCAACACGCCGGCGACGGGAACGTCCAGTGCCGCGCTGATCTCTGCTGGTCCGTAGGGCTTGTCGCCCCCGGCCAGAACGAGCGCCACCGAGCGGTTCATGGGCCGCAGAACCTCGAGCAGCGCGCCCGCGTGTTCCACCCCGTCGACTGTCGGTCGACAGAGGACGCCGACAACCCCGGCGGCGGCGACATGCCGGTGGGTTCGTTGGAGGGGCGACCACCGTCCCGCGTCGAGCACCGCGGTTCCATCGAGCGCCGCCAGGGCGGGACCAAGCCGGTCAGTCGCACCCGCAAGCGCGGCGGTGCTGGCCGCCTCACCAGTTGGCGCGACCACGGCGCGCAGGCCGGAACAGATCTCGACCGCGTGGTCGAGGAGAGATTCCGGTGTGACCTCGCGTCGCAGGTCGGTTGTGACCGCGACGAGACCGGGCTCACCATGTGGCCCGGTCCAGCACTCGAGGTCACCGCCGGCCGGATCAGCCTCGACGAGAACGGCCGGACCGCGTTGTCCCGCGATGGCGGTGAGCATGACTGCGCCGGTCGTCACTCCCGGTGCGCCTTTGGCGGAGACGAGCGCGATCAGCACCGTCAGCCGCCAACCACGACGACGGAGACGCGCTTCTCGGCAGACGCTGCCGACACCGACGACGCGTCACCGACGGGAACGACAAGCGCGACGCGGCGTTCACCTGTTGCCGTCTTGTCGGTGCTCACGTCCGCGACCCAACCGTCAATCGTCTTCGTCGCGCCGGTCTGACCGAGTGGCGGACGCACGATCACCTGCACCTTGTCGCCCCGAGCGATGCTGTCGGGCGCATCACCGGCGCCCAACAGAGTTCCGACCTCCGCCTCGCCGTCTTTGATAACCCTCTCGCCTGCGGGAAGGAGCTGCACGTCGTTGAGCAGTGACCCGGTGGCCAGTTCCGCCGACGTCACTCGCCCGACGAGATGGTCGAGCTCACCCGCCTTGATCGTGTGCACGTCAGGGTCCGCGGCGACGCGCACGACCTTGAGGTCGTCGCGGCTGATCGCCGCGTACTTCGGAACCGGGCGAGCGACGGCCAGTACCTCCACACGGCGCCCCACCGACAGAAAGACGGACGCTGCCACCCAGCCGCCGATCACTACGAGGACGACCCCGCCCAGGATGCGACCGCGGTTGCGACGAACGGGTCCGCTCGGACCGCTCCCCCATCCGATCGCCGCGGCGCGAACGCGGCTGGCCTGCTGCGGCGCCAAAGTGGGCTGTGCCATCAGATTGTCAACCTTCCTGAACGACGGTCTGGACTTCGCGAACTCCGCGCGGTGTCGGCGTGGTGAGCGTGACGGCCGACAGCATCCCGGTCTCACCGTCGCTGGCCGTCCAACTGATGACCCACGTGACGCTGACCGTCGCCGGCCAGGCATCGGGTCGGCCTGCGGCCGCGCCGGTCCGCATTTGATAGGGGTACGTACACGCGTCCGGCGAGGCCGCTTGCGAGTCGATGTCGTCGCCGTTGGGGTCGTATGGAACTCCCGGGCCGGCACACGTTCGCGGTGACGATCCGGGCTCGCCAGGTGTGAACGTGAGTTGCGGTGTGGCGGTGACAGCGACGGTGAGCCCCGCCGCGGTTTCGCTCGCGGTAACGACGCCGGTCCAGTTGGCGACCTGTACGAACACCGGGACCTTGATGATCGCGTCGGTGCCGACGGGCGGATCGCTATGCACGAGCGGTGGCGGAAGATCACCAGCGATGCGGCCGAAAGCCAAATCCGCCAGACCGGCCGCGGTGACGACGGGCACCCACCGCGCATCGGCGATGTGGACCATGCCACCACCCATGGGACAGCCGTAGACCTGCCAGATCACATCGAGGCCCGCGGGCGGCAACGGCAAGCTCGGCGCGTAGAACAAAACCCAGTCCTCCGTCGTCGTGACCCAGGAGCACGGCGGCGGTGTGGTCGGGCCTCCCGAGCTTCCGCCGTGCCCGTCTCCGTCGTGGCCGTCTCCGCCAGAGCCCCAACCGACGCAGAAGTCGGCGCTATCGCACGGCGAAGGTGGGTGCTCTTGAGCTCGTGCCGCGAGCGGCCCAGCGACGATGCTGCCCAGGACTAGTAGGGCAATCAGCGAGAGCCGAGCGCGCATGTCGTTAGGGCGTCCCTTGGCTTGTTGCGCTCGCACAAGTGTTGGGAGAGCCGGGCGGAAGATGACTGACATCGCTCGCGTTCGCCGGTCCGAAGCCAACGATGCGCCAAGTGCCCTCCACGCGTCGCGCCTCGCCGGTGCCGGGCGCGACTGTCGTTTCGGCCTGAACGACCTCGCCGGTGCTCACCTTTACTTTGGAATAGTCGGTGTAGGTGCACACGGGGAACGTGACGTCATCGGTCGTGGAACCTGGGAGCGGCGGCCCGAGCAGAGTCTTGTGACGCACTCCGCTCGGTCCCGCCTGCTCAACAACGCCGTCCGATACGTCGCGACGGAATGACGCGATCGACCCGCTCAGAAGCGGGCTATCGGCAGTAAACAGCTCCTGAAAGGCGATCAGATCGGGATTGTTCGGATCGTTCACGCTCGCGGGCTTCGATCCGAGCACCCCGACCAGCCGACTCTGCTCGTCGACGAGCTTCTGAAGTACGGGCTGCACTGCGGCTGCGTCGGTACCCGGCGGCTGCGCCGTGGTTGGGGAGGTCGAAGTCGCACGCGACAGGCCGGATGAGCCGGAGCTCGTCGGGGCCGCGCCACCACCGCCATCACTGCAACCGGCGATCAGCACCCCGACGACGAGGGCGGCGACCAATGCGGCGCGGCGACGATGTGCCGTCGGGCAGTCGGAACGTGAGACCGATTCAGATGACATGCAAGCCATCTTGGACCGGAGTGGCCGTACCGGAACCCCTTGGCACGCGCCGTTGACGGGACGAAGCCAGGGTGAACATCCCGACGTTCGAACCGAGGCGCACACTGCTCGCTTGCACGCGTTCATGCCCTACGCAAGCCCGAATGGTGCATGCCGGCGACATGGCGAAGCCGATTCAATGCTGTCACGCCACATGCCGACGCAAGCCGACCCACGGCCGGCGAGCGACGGATTCGCCCGCGTCAAAGCAACGCCCTGGCGCATCGCATCGCGACGGCGCGTCACTCGATTGCCACCCCCAGCGCGAATGGAACTAACCAGATTGAACTCCCACGCGCTCACGAACTTCAACGAATGCCGCGAACTCCGAGGGACGCGCCGACTCGAAGCTCTGGTGATGGAAGACGGAGTTGCCGGCTGTGGCTATGACGTGTGCCCCTCGGCTCGGCGCAGCCGGCTGCCAGACCGGCGCGAGCGCGCGGGTCTAACTGGGACCTCGGCGATCCATTTTCCAGCACGAACGAGCCTCTCGCTTGGCGAGAGATTCGACCTCAGTAGCAATTGAGACGGCCTCATGCGGCGACGCGAACAAGCGCGTTCGGGTAGTCGCGATTCCCATGGAAATCGTCAGGAGCGGACATCGACGCACCGAACCATCGCGGGCTGCGACCTCGATCCGTCCGCGTTTCGCGTCGGTCGAGTCGTACAGAGCGGGCACGACCGCGTCGAACGAGGCGACAATCCTGGCCGCCGTTACTTCGGCTCTGGGCTCCGGTACCAGCAGCACGAAGTCGTCGCCGCCAACGTGGCCTATGAATCGGGGCTCATCGACCAAGTGGTCGAGTGCCGTGGTGAGAACGTCTGCTGTCGCACAGATCGCGATGTCACCCCGCAAGAAACCGTACCGATCGTTGTACGCCTTGAAATTGTCAAGATCCGCGTAGATCAGTCCGAACTGCGAGCGCTTTTCCACCAAACGCTCGATCTCCCGCAGGATCACAAAGTTTCCTGCAAGACCCGTCAGCGGAGATAGTCCCCGCAGCTCGCGCGATCGTCGGAGTAAGGCTTGGGCGCGAGCAATCAGCTCCGCAGAGTCGAATGGTTTCGTGATGTAGTCATCGGCGCCAGCATCAAAGCCCGCGACCACGTCGGCGGTTCCGTTGCGTCCAGTGACGAAGATGATGCCAGCCGACGCTGTCGTGAAGTCAGCCCGAAGTGCCCTGCATACCTCAGCGCCAGATACGCCGGGGATTCCGCCATCGAGCAACACCAGCTGCGGCCGCAATCGGGCTGCCGACGCCAGCGCCTCACGCCCATTGCGCGCGATCACGACGTTGTGTCCAGCGGCGGTAAGGGTCGCATCGAGCAAAGCAGCGAGATCCGCATCGTCTTCGACAACAAGCGTTGACGGCCGGCCAATCGCGTCGCGTGCGTCCGGTGCCCCCGATGACCTCATGCCGCCCTCCCCTGAGATTTTGATCAGCCTGTGTTTTCAGCACGACGCACTTCAAGGTGTGCACCCCACTTCGAAGTCCGCACTATGGGGCGACCACTCGCAGGTCGAGCCGGACTCCGGTCGCTGGCGCAGAATCTGGAGGACACATGTCGCCCGGGCGGAACCGCAACCTGCACAAGTTCCGGTCCCAGCCGGCGCGCGCTATCGCGCGGTGCCCGTTAGAAGGTCGCCCCTTGACCTATGCCACACTATCTGCGTGACCAAGCAGGTAATAGCAGAGCCGGGCGACTCCGAGTTCGCGGCCGCCGCCGACGTTTTCAAGCTGTTGGCCGATGACACCCGGCTGCGGATCGTGTGGGCGCTTCTTCACGGCGAGCATTCGGTCAACGCCTTGGCCGATCACGTCGGAGTGAAGCCCTCCGCTGTTTCCCAGCATCTCGCCAAGCTGCGCCTTGCCCGACTGGTCCGCACCCGGCGAGACGGCAACCACATCTTTTATGCAGCTGAGAACGATCACATCGAGGCACTCGCGCAGCAAGCGCTGCTCCACGCGGACCACGTGGTGGGTGGTGCGAGCCATCATCGTGCGAAACGGGCGTCGGCGTGAGCGATCATCACGGCTCGGCCGACGCCGACGCCGATCACGATCACGATCACAGCCACGACCACGACCACGACCATGCCGGGGCGCACGAGCATCGCGGCGGTCTGCGGGGGGTGGTCGCGGAAATCTTCCGTCCGCACCGCCACGACGCCACCGACTCGATTGACAGCGCCCTCGAGGAGACCAACCGCGGTATTCGCGCCGTCAAGATCTCGTTTGCCGCGCTACTTGTCACTTCGGCGATTCAGATCGCGGTCGTCATCGTCAGTGGCTCGATCGCCTTGCTGTCCGATTCGATCCACAACTTCTCGGACGCGCTGACCGCGGTTCCGTTGTTCCTCGCGTTCCGGCTAAGTCGCCGGCCACCAAACCGCCGATACACCTACGGCTACCGCCGCGCCGAAGACCTCGCCGGAGTCTTCGTCGTCGCCATGATCACCTTGTCGTCGATGGTCGCGGGCTGGCAGGCGCTACAGCGCCTCATTCATCCGCACCAAGTCGATCATCTCGGCGCCCTGCTGGCCGCCGGCATCGTCGGGTTCACCGGCAACGAACTCGTCGCGTTGTTCCGCATCCGCGAAGGAAATGCCATTGGTTCCGCCGCGCTGGTCGCCGATGGCTACCACGCTCGCACTGACGGCTTCACGTCACTAGCCGTCGCGGTCGGCGCGGTCGGCGTATGGGCGGGGTTCGACCGGGCCGACCCGATCGTCGGACTCGGCATCTCCGTCGCCATCTTCGCCGTGCTGCTCGGCGCCGCCCGCCAGATCTACTACCGGCTCATGGACGCGGTCGACCCCGCCATCGTCGACCGCGTCAATGACGTCGCGCGCGCCACGACCGGAGTAGTTGAACTAGGCGCGACCCAGGCTCGCTGGCTCGGCCATCGCCTCGTCGCCGACATCGCGGTCACCGTCGACGAGAACCTGCCGGTGCGCGGCGGCCACGACGTCGCAGAAGAAGTCCGCCATCGCCTGCTGCATGAGGTACCGCATCTCGACGACGCCAACGTGCACATCGACCCAGCGGGTACCGACCCCCACCAGCTCACCGGACACCACCGCCGACCATGAACGACCACGATCACCACGCCCCACCGACTACACCGGTATGGAGGCGTGACGCGTCTGCGAAAGGTCCATCACTCAGTGGAGGTGACGGCCTGCCACATCGGCGATCGCGCGGGACACGCTCATCTCCTTCGGCAGCTGCGCGCTGACCGCTGCGTGAAGCGCGGCGATCAAGGCGACGTGCACCACGCGGGTGGTGAAGAGCTCGAGCGTTCGCGGATCGTTTCTGTTGCCGGTGGCAAGCACAACGTCGCAGGCCTTTGCCAGCGGTGAGCCGGCGAAGCTGGATACAGCGATTGTCCGAGCCCCGGCAGCCCGTGCGGACTTGGCAACGGCCACGGTCTCTTTGCTGGAGCCCGTGTGGCTGACGAGCACGCAGGTGGAGCCGGGCCGCAGCATCCGCGCGCTGAGATCGAGCGCCTGGATGTCTTGCACCGCCGAGGCGTGGATCCCTACGACGAGAAACCACAGCGCGCCCAGCTGCGCGAGGGGAGCTGAGGTGCCCACCCCGGCGAAGAGGAGGTCGGTCGCGTTCAGAATCGCATCGGTGGCGCGCTCGAACTCGTTCGGATCGACAAGCGCGACGGCGTCAGCGAGGTCCCGGGCATCGGCGAGCATCGACGACTCCAGAATCGAGGTCGACGTATCCGTTGGACCGACCTCAGGGTGGCCGAATTGTTTCGTCATCCCGGCCTCTTCGGCCAGCGCGAGCTTGAAGCGGTAGAAGCCGTCGAACCCGATGCGACGGCACAAGCGCACGACCGTCGCGGTCGAGGAGCCAGCGCGCAGCGCGAGATCGCTGACGGTTTCGCGGGTCACGAGCGACGTGTCCTCAAGCACCGCATCGGCCACTCGGGCCTCAGCCGCCGGCAGCTCGAGCCTGTGCATGCGTAGCGCCGCCGTGGGAGCAGCCTCGCTGTGAAACTCGATTTGACTCAGTGGCTTCATGTCCGAACTATTATTTCACATACGGGCGTGATCGAGCGAACCGTCCGAAGGAGCGAACGTGACGACCAGCCCGGTGTACGACGAGATCGGAATCGGCTACTCCTTGTTCCGGCGACCCGATCCCCGCATCGACGCCGTCATCCAGTCCGCCCTCGGCACGAGCATGCGAGTGCTCAACGTCGGTGCCGGCACCGGCTCGTACGAGCCCGCCGGACGCATGGTCGTGGCAGTCGAGCCGTCGCCGGAGATGATTCGTCAGCGTCCCCGATCGGCCGCGCCGTGCCTGCGTGGACACGCGGCCGACTTGCCGTTCGAAGACGGCGAGTTCGACGCCGCCATGGCCGTGCTCACGGTTCACCACTGGACCGACCCGGCGAGCGGGCTGCGAGAGCTGCGCCGGGTTGCCAACGCCGCGGTGATCCTCGCGATCGACCCACCCGTCCACAACTCGTTCTGGTTGTTCAGGGACTACCTACCGGAGATCAGCGCGCTGTCGACGACGGGCGGAGCGATGCCAGTCGACGCCATCGCTGAAGTAGTCGGCGCCGACCGCGTCGAGACCGTGCTCATCCCGCGCGACTGCTTCGACGGGTTCGGCGTCGCCTACTGGTGCCGACCGGACGCCTACCTCGACCCCGACGTGCGCCGCTGCATCTCGGCCTTCGGACTCGTTCATCCCGACGCCGTCTCCGCGAGTATCGATCGTCTGCGGGAGGACCTCCGCTGTGGAGCTTGGCACGACCGATACGGCGACCTGCTGGAGCGCGAGACGTTCGACGGCGGCCTGCGGCTCATCGTGAGGGATGCTCGATGAGCCGGCCGATCATCGACGCCTGGATGCAGCACCCGTCCCGGACAGCGATGGCGCACCCGATGTTCGATTCGCTGCGGCGCTGGACGCGATCCGAGGCACCTGAAGTCGACTTGCCCATCGAGTGGACGCTCAAGACGATGGACGATGCAGGCGTGTCCGTTGGCATGCTCTGCGCTTGGTGGAGCCCTGCTGGACCGCTCATCGAGAACGACGATGTCGCCGCCCACGTCGAGCAACATCCGGATCGATTCGTCGGTGTGGCCTCGGTGAACCTCGCCCGCCCGATGGACGCAGTAGGCGAACTTCGGCGGTGCGTGTCCGAGCTTGGGTTCAAGGCGCTGCGCGTCGTGCCCTGGTTGTGGGACACCCCGCCTGACGACCGCCGCTACTACCCTCTGTACGCCGAGTGCATCGAGCTCGGCATCCCGTTCTGCTTGCAAGTCGGCCACACAGGACCGATGTGCCCCTCGGAGCCAGGCCGACCGATCCCGTACCTGGATCGCGTCGCGCTCGAGTTCCCTGAACTCGTCATCGTCGGCGGGCACATCGGCTTCCCCTGGACGAACGAGATGATCTCGCTGGCGACGAAGTACCCGAACGTCTACATCGACACGTCGGCGTACAAGATCTCGCGCTACCCGACTGAGATCGTCGATTACCTGCGGGGTAGGGGTCGGCACAAGGTGTTGTTCGGATCCAACCATCCAGCATGGCCGGCCAAGCAGTGCCTGCAGAACCTCAGCGACCTCGGTCTCGACGACGAGGCCACCGACCTCTTTCTCTTCGAGAACGCCGCTCGCGTGTTCAAGCTCTCCTCGGCGGCGGACGCGACATGAGCAGGCGACCGGTGTTGGCCGCAACTGATGACCGGCGCGGCACGCGGCAGTTCACAGCGGCGGCCGGCGCGCTGGTCGCTGTGCAGCTCCTGCACGGAGCGATCCCGGGCCCGGACAACGAGAGCGCATCTCTCCTCGGCACGGTCGTCGGTGCCGCCTTACTCACTGCCTCGATCATTGGCGTCTGGGCGGCGGTGACGAATCGTCACTGGGCTCGAGTGGTGATCGGCTACATCGGAGCGGCGGTCGCGGGCGGGTTCGTGCTCTATCACGCCATCCCCGTGAAGACGCCGCTGTCGTATCCGTACTGGGGAGTCGCGCACTCAGCGAGACTGAGCCAATGGCTGCCCGTGCTGGCCGCGATCGCGGTGGGTACCTGGTGCTGCGCGCTCGCGCTCCCGCGCCGGGACGCACGCCACCGGTCGACGCAAACGCATGGGAAAAGGTGATGCGTCAGCTCACCTGCACTGCGCCAGGGGCGGTCGAGTGGATCGAGACAACGCTCTCGCGACTGCGGATGACCACGACGCGCCGACGTGGTCGCCGAGCAAGGGACTCCGAATGATCCGAGTGGTCTACCGCTGGCACCTCGAGCCCGGCAGCGAGCTGAACTTCGCGCGGTGGTGGCACGAACGCACAGTCGCGATCCGAGAAGCGCAGGAAGGCTCACTTGGCAGCGTCCTGCTGCGTGCGCCGGCCGACCCAAGCCTCTTCGTCGGCATCGCGCGGTGGCTCAACGTCGAGCACCTCGAGGCCTTCCGACGGACGATCGGTCCGATCCACGTCGACGGCGCCACGCTGGACTCGATGGAGATCCTCGACGAGATCGACAACCTTCTTGTGCAAGACCACGAGATCATTGAACCGACATGGAAGGAAGCTTGATGCACGACGAGGCGCGGACCCCCGGCGCAGTCGCTGCGCCGCTCCTGTCGCGGTTCCGATCGAGATCGGAACACGACGTCCACGACATCGGATCCTTGGCGGTTGCGATCAGCAAGATCCCTTACGGACGTCCGCTGGCGTCGACCGCCGACAGCGTCATCAGCAGCTGGCGAGGGACGTGCTCGACCAAGCACATATTGCTGCGAGCCCTCGCGCCGGAAGTCGAACGCTCTGTATCGATTGAGCTGTTCCACCGCGTCTACACGCTCACGCAACAAGACGCGTCGCGCCGGTGGGGGGACCTCGTCGCCGCCACAGTGCCGGCCGACGGCCTCACCGACGTTCACACCTACGCGCGGGTGACGCGTCCGGAAGGTTTGCCCCTGACGGTCGACGTCACGTTCCCTCTCCCGAGGTGGGACGGGATCACGTCGCTTCCACTGGCATGTGGCGAAGGTCGCGATCAGGCAGCCGGCAACGATCCCATCCGATCCAAGGCAGCGTTGACGGCACGCTGGTGCGACGCCGAGGCACGCGAACCATTCATCGCCGCGCTCACCCGGGTTCACGGGGCCGGACCAGCCCACTCGCCACGGTGACCCTGTGCTGACCCTCGTCATCACTGGCGCACCCGGCGTCGGAAAGTCCACCGTGTGCGCACTGCTCGCCCACCGATTGCCCAAGGCAGCGCACATCGAGGTCGACGAGCTGCAAAAGATGATCGTGACCGGCGGCCACTGGCCGAGCGCAGGCACGCCAGAGTCCTACCAGCAGCTCCTCTTGAGGACTCGCAACGCCGCAGACATCGCCTCGAACTTCGTCGGCGCCGGGATCGCGGTTGTGCTCGAGGAGGTCGTCGCCACAGCCGAACAGATCTCGATCCTCGACAGGGTGCTAGGGCCCACCGGCCTCGCCTACGTCGTGCTTACCGCTGCCCGCGACACCGTGCTCGAACGCGACGCAGGCCGTGCCAAGCACACGGCAGCGAATTACCTGGGCGTCGAGGACCTGATCAAGGACGCTCTCGATGGGCGGGCCATCACGATCACATCCACGGATCAGCCTCCCGAGGAGACCGCTGCCGCCGTGCAATCAGCGGTTCCCGGGATGGGGTGGACGAGTTGACTACACAGCAAACCTTGGACGCGCGTGCCTAGCGACCGCGGTCACACGGCGCCGCTAACGGCGGAAGCTGCGGCGGCGCAACCGTCGCGATCGCAAGTGTCGCGGCATTGGGCTTCAAGTGAGGAGAGACCTATGGCAACGGAGGGCGAGATCCGCCCCACAGTCGCAGAGCGAAGGGAACCGCCCTCCGCAGCTGACGAGCGGACGATGCTGCGGTCATTTCTCGACTTTCAGCGAGCCACGGTTCGGGCCAAGGTTGCGGGCCTCACCGATGACGAGGCGCGCCGACACCTCCTCGACTCATCGAGAGACCTGACACTTGGTGGCCTCGTGAGCCACCTGACCGGTGTCGAGCGAGCATGGTTTCGGATCGTGCTCGCCGGTGAGGCCGTCGATGGCATCGACACGTCACATGATCCGAAGGGCCTCGCCATCGGTCCCGAGCACGGCCTTCAAAGCCTTGTCGCGTCGTACGAGCAGGAGTGCGAAGCCGCCGACCGCGCCGCCGAGCGGTTCGATCTCGATGATGAGGCTCGGATGCCCGGCAGGACCGAGACGCTTCGCTGGATCTACTGCCACATGATCGAGGAGAGCGCGCGTCACCTCGGCCATATGGACCTGCTGCACGAGAGCATTGACGGAGCCAAGGGCGAATGATGATCGGCCCCGCTCGGCGAAGCGCGAGGACCTTTCCTTCGCTCCCAATGGGCAAGACCGTGCACCAGGCTGTTGTGGAGGATCCGAACACATGACGACATTTACAGCCGCAAGAGTCGACTTCGAGGAGGTCGTGAAGAACCTGGTGCTGAGCATGCCTGCCGCGAAGCACTTCGGCTTCGACTTCGGCCGGGTGGCGCCGGGAGAGGCGGAGATCGTCCAGCCGTATCGGGAAGAGCTCACGGAGCACAACGGCTTTTTCCAGGCCGGCGTGGTCGGCGCGCTGGCTGACTTTGCCGGCGGCTCCGCGGGCTGGACGCTGCTGCCCCCCGGGTGGGCGCCCATGACCGTCGACTACACCGTCAAGCTCCTGGCGCCAGCCAAGGGCGAGAAGATCGTCGCTCGCGGGCGCGTCATCAAGCCGGGCCAGGTGATGACCGTCGCCGCGGCCGATGTCTATGCGGTCCACGGGACCGACGAGAAGCTGTGCGCCACTGCTTTCGTGACTATGCGAAACATAAAGCTGGCCAAGGACTCCTGAGGCCAGTCACGTGCCTAGCCTCGAACAGTGACCGAAGTGGTCTTCGTCGGCGTGACGACGGGCTCCTCGCTCGCCCATCAGGCGATGGTGCGTTGGCGATCGCTGATCGGAACAGACGTCCAGCTCCGAGGGGTCGACGTCCCGATCGACGCGCCCGACGACACTTACACAACCCTCCTCGACGAAATCAGTCGCGATCCAGCCGTGCGCGGCGCAGTTGTCACTACGCACAAGCTGCGGCTATTCGAGTCAGCGCACGGCCGCTTCTCCCGACTCGACCCTCTGGCGATCGCGTGCAATGAGGTCAATGCGGTAAAGCGTCGTGATGACGGCTCGCTCGAGGGATGGGCACGCGATCCTGTCTCGGTCGGACGAGTCGTTGACCAGATCTGGCCCGAGACCTCCGGCCAGGTCGTCTGCCTCGGCGCCGGCGGCACAGCGGTCGCTCTCGTTCAGCACCTCTTAGCGACCCGGACATCCGTCCGCATCGTGTGCGCAGATCGCCATCGGTCGGCCGCTGCTCGCGTCGCGCGACTGGGCGGGCACTCGGTCCGAGCACACGTCGGCGGCGGCCCATGGGACAACTTGCTCGCTGACGCTCCACCGGGGTCGCTGATCGTCAATGCGACCGGGCTGGGGAAAGACCGGCCAGGGTCGCCAATCACCAACCAAGCGCAATTTCCCGTACGGGCGACAGTTTGGGAGTTGAACTACCGGGGTCACCTGACCTTCCTGGACCGGGCTCACCACGAAGCTCACGCGTACGAGCTCGATGTCCACGACGGCTGGGACCTGTTCTGCCATGGGTGGGCCGCAGCACTAGGTGTCGTCTTCGGCCTGGCTGACACCCCGCAGCTCGGCGAGCGCTTCATCGAGACGGCCCGCTCCCTCCGACCAACGCATTGACGACCGATCAGCAGAACGGGGACACCTTCACCCGATCGCCAACGTTGGCGCGTACGAGCCACGCCGCGCGGGGCGAATCACACCGGTGTGTCACGTCGCCCTTCGGCACACAAACGCTGCCCAGGATTACACCCGAGCCGCTCGCAGGGCGGGCCGAGCAACGGCTCGCGCGATGGCGATCGCGAGTCGGAGCACCGCGGGCCTTCATGTAAACGAGAGCGTCAAACGACTACCGGACCGGCTCGACGAGGTCTAGGTGCGGCTCATCGCGGAGACCACCCGCCGCCAGAACGAAGTCGAGGGCGTCAGCCACAACAGTTCGGTGCTCGGCGCTTTCTCCGATGATCAGGAACGGGTCGAAACCCGCGAGGACGACCGTCGCTGGCCCCCACCTTCTCTCGCTGAGCTCTCGAGCCACGTGCGCGACTGCCGTGCGCAACGATTGCGAAGAGGCGTCCGGCGGCTGGCTGAGGGCGCCGCGGATGTCGCTCGCGTGAATGACGACGTCAAACGTCAGAGCACTGATCGCGTCGGTCACGGTGCCTTCGAAGTCGCCGGGGGCGGGACTGGCCCAATCTTCCACCGACATCGCCTGCAGCATGACGGTGAGGCACGCGCTTGCTTCGGCCAGTTCCTCGACCAGTTTCGCCGTGGTGTAGTCGGAGCGTTCACTGGCTTGGCGGTGTGCGACGTCGAAGCTGTCGAGGGCTTGAACACGGCCCGCAAGAACGTCGGACATCGTACCTACGACATGGCCCGCGAGAGCGTGCACCGACCACCCGTGAAAGCTCGTCGTTCGTTCCAGGTCGTCAGCCGACAGGCTGGACACCAACTCCGCGAAGTCCTTGAGCTGCGTAACGAAGCCGCCACGGGCCTCGTCTGGGGCAAGGGTCATGTTGGTGGTTCCTTTCCGATTGGGTCGGTTACTCGTCGAATGGCGCGTGCCGGAGACGGAATCCCAACGACAAGTAGCGGTGGTAGAACTGCGCTCGAGAACCTTTGCGCTGGGCAGCCTGCTGGTCGAAGGCGCGGACCATGCCCGCTTTCACCTCATGGCGCGGGTAACGAGCCACCACGGCTCGGACGGTCTCGGGGGCGACCTTCCAGTACTGGGCGCCTATGACATCGAGTTGGGTCCCGGCGGCCATGAGGTACGCCTCCGGGTCCGATCGGCGTTGGCGGAGGTTCATATGCAGGGTGATGGCTTCGGCAGCCAAGTCCGCTCGCCGGCGCTCCCAGCCTGCGTCCGCACAGACCTCGCGCGTCGCTCGTGCGCCCACGAGCGTGAAGCATGTGGGGGCTCCTGGCCCTTGGCCATTTTCGGAGAGCCCGAGGTCGTGCAGGAGGGAACTGACGAAGAGGACCTCCTCGTCGTACTCGAATCCCAGATGCTTGGCCAGGATCGTCGCCCACATGAAAGTGCGGTAGGAGTGGCTGATGAACAGCGCGGGACGTATCGAGCCGCAGATCTCCTCTGCGTCGCGGCACGCGGTGGAATCCGGGAGACGAATTTGGTCGACATCGACTTCCGCGAGTCGTCCGAAGCGTGCGCCGAACAGCCCGAAGGCCTGGCGCGGCAGCTCGCGCGCCTGAAACACCGTCCCCTGCCCGAGAAGTCGTATGCGGTCTCGGGGACGCAGCTTTCCGCCCGTGGTCTCGGCCCATGACAGCGTGCCGACGCGCATTCCAGTCTCCTCGCCGCGGGGTGATCGCCGGTCCGACAGTGGGCAATCGCGAAGTTGTTGCAGGCCCGTCGACAGCGAGGCGTACCGCGGTCTCCATCCGAGCTCGCTCTTGATGCGCTCGTTCGAGACTGCGAGACGGGTGTCGGCGAGGTAGCTCGCGGCGTGCGGGGCGACAACTCGGGAGAGCACGAGCGGAAGCTTCCGCGGTGGGCGTGTGTCCAGAAGTGTCGAAAGCGCCGCCGCATAGGTCGCGAAGGGCTGGGGGGTGTCGTCGACGACGTTGTACACCGTGCTCGACGTGCCTCGTTCTAGAACGTCGGCGATCCCCCTTGCCGCATCGCTGATTTCGACCCATGACAGAAGTCCGTGCGCACCTCCGGGCAGCATGAGCCTTCGTCGGCGCAGCGCATCGATGACGTAACTCGTTGACGGTACGTCGGGGCCGTACAGCAAGCCGAGACGCGCCACGAGGCCCTCGACGCCCGAACGCTCCGCGCCGAGTACCTGTCGTTCCATCGAACGAAGCGCGTCAAGCACCTCGCTCTGTCCACGCAGGGCAGCGCCCCCGATAGCGGGCGCAGACTCGTCAATCGGCGTGAGGCCCTGGTCGCCGTACCCGTACGCAAAGATCACGGACGACGCGACAATCCGGTGCGCACCCACCGCGCTTGCGGCGGTGATGATATTCGGCATCGCCTCGCGCCAAAGGCGCACGGTGGACCGGAACTCACGCAGCCGCGTCGGACTTCGCGGTGGCCGATCGCTGAGCAGCGCGATCACCGAGTCCGGTTCGGCCTGTCCGAAGGCCGAGCACATCGACGTTGCGCTCAGCGCGTCACCAATGCACGCTTTCGCTCCACGCTCCTCAAGGTCGTTGGCATGGTCGGCGTGCCGGGTCAGTCCGAACACAACATGGCCGCGGGCCACGAGCTCCGACACCACCGCTCGCCCTAGGGTGCCGCGCGCTCCCACGACCAGAATGTTCATGCTTTCGCGCTCCCCCGGCCGGACGTCGACCGCAACAACACACGAGTCAATAATCGGGTGTCGAAACGACCTGCAAAGTGCGCAACACACTTCGCGGTGTGGCCGCCCCGACGCGATCGCCGACAGCCCGCGCCGCGTGCGAACCGCGAGCGGTGGCTGACTACACCCAAGGCCGGTGGCCATAGCGATCCAGATGGACGACCTCCTGCACGGGCTTGCGAGTCGTTGGTCCGTACCGCCCGCGCGGCCAGCCCATCGGGATCATGCACACGGGATGCACGCGGATCGGCAAACCCAGCGTGTGCCGGGCCGACGTCGTCGACCACAGCGGCAGGGTGATGAGCGAGGCGCCGAGTCCAACGGCGCGGGCCGCTAGCAGGATGTTCTGAACGCTGGGAAAGATGGAGCCGTAGTAGGAAGCTTCGGCCATCGGGATCGAAGGAAGGAACGGCAGCCTCCCGCCCCGCAGGCAGCACACGACCAGCACCGGGATCTCGGCAAAGTGCTCGACCTGCCACTCGACCGCAGCCAGCATTCGCTGAATTGCGCCGTCTTCATCGGGTCCCCGGCTCGCGGACCTGCGGTAGAGCTTCCACGCCTGCCGGTAGCGCCGAGCGAGCCGCTCCTTGGTTTCGTGGTCCTTCACGACAACGAACTCCCACGTTTGACCGTTGCCTCCCGTCGGTGCCTTCAAACCGAGTTCGATACACCGCAGGACAATCTCGTCGTCCACGTCATCGGGCAACAGGCGCCGAATCGCTCGCTGAGTGGACATCACTTCGTCAAGGGGACGTCCAAAGCTCGCTTCCACGTCTGCCAGTCCCGGAACATCTGCAGTGGTGCCTTCCGGAGTCACGAGCGTGCTCGCAGCGAACGGGCGAGGCCACGGGCGACGCGCTTCGAATCGATCCGAATCTGTCGGAGCGCGCCGGTGGGCGGTTCCGAGAACCCAACAAAGCGAAGCCCGGGCAGCGACTCCAGCGTCCGAGGACCGTCAATCACGGGATAACCCTCCTGATCGAGGACTCCAAGATGTCCAACCAGACTGGCCAAGTCGGGGCGATAGCCGGTCGCCGCGATCACACAATCGACCGCCCGTTTCGTACCGTCGACGAGCACCGCCCCCTGCTCGTCGAGATCCGCAACTCCCGCGACGACGCTGATCGCACCGCGCTTCACCGCCTTCGCGAACGCACCCGTGTCGATCATCGGCACCATCCCTGTTCGCCGAAGCCTCTCGACCGGACCGTCTGTAGGTGTCGGGAGACCGAATGGAGAGAGATCGCCGAGCAAGAGGCGTCGTTGTGCCTTCGACATCGCATCCAACACGCGGGTCGGTGTGCGTGCGCCTATGACGCTGAACACGTCGAACGGCACACCGAGCAAAGCCTTCACCACCAAGTTGGGAACTGTCCTTACGGCCAACGCGACTCGGCCTGCGCCGCCTTCCGCCAAGTCGACGGCGATGTCCATCGCCGAGTTCCCCGCGCCGACGACGAGTACGTCGGACTGCGTGAACGGTCGGGCGTTGCGATACTCGCTGGAGTGCAGCAGCCGGCCGGCATATGAATCGGTTCCCGCCCAAGGAGGAATGAACGGCACTGCGTCCCGCGCGGTCGCGATCACGACCGCTCGTGCGGAGATCGGGGCCGCGTTCGTAAGAACTTCCCAGCTGCCTTTATCCTGCTCGACGCGACAAGCTTCGGTTTGTAGCCGAATCTCGAGGCGTCGCTCGCGGGCGTAGTCCTCGTAGAACTGCACGACCTCGTCCCGGGCGGGCCACCGTCCGCCTTCACCTTTGCGGAATCGCCTGCCGGGAGCGTGCGAGAAGCCGGCATACGTGTTCAGTCGGAACCGGTCGTATGTCCCTCGAAATTTGCCGCCGACCACGTCGCTGCGCTCGAGCACGACGGCTCGCACGCCCCGGCGTTGCAGCATCGCCGCCGTCGCCAGCCCGGCCGGACCTGCGCCAATCAGCACACAGTCGTATTCCGTCGTGCTCCCGCCGGAATCCGAGAGAGGTTCGCCAGGCTCAAGGTGCTCGTGCCAGGCTCGCCCGTCCGTCACGGAAACTGCCGACAATTGCTGCGTGACCGGTAGTCATTATTTTTGACCATCGGTCATGATACTGCCAGCAGTCGTCAATCGACCGCAAAAGCTTCACCGCTTCACATGAAAGACGAGGCGCTTTCCGAGTCTCACGCCGTAGCCGTTTCCGCATCACTCCGGTGGATCGGTCGGCGCCAGAACCTTCCCGACGATCTGCCGGATGGCAGCCTTGATTCGCACTCGGTCCACCTTCTGCCCCTGAGCGATGGCGCTGTGCAACACCCCGTGCAGCCCATGAGTAAGAAACGCGGCGACAGTCTCGGGGTCCTCGACTCGAAAAACACCCGACGCCGTTCCAAGGCGAATGCCGTTGGCCATCATGTCCTGCAAACGGTTGTCTCCACGCGACAACACCTCGGTATCCGACGGTGACGTCTGACGCAGCAGCGCACCAAGAAGCTTGCGATTGGCGAGATCGAAGTCGACCATCGTGTCGACGAACTCGTAGGCCATCGACCACAGATCCGGGTGTTCGCGACCGAGAATCGTCGAAGCCTTCTCGAGCAATTCGTCCACGAAGCGTTCCTGCAGGGCGGCAACGACGAGATCCTTGGACTGGAACTCGAGATAGAAGCTGCCCTTCGCGACTCCCGCGCGACGGGTGATCTCGTCGACCGTTGCGGCCGCCACGCCCCGTTCGACGAAGACGGCGGATGCAGCGGACAGCAAGCGCTCCCGTCGGGAGGCCCGTTGGGTGACCACGGTCACCACCCTAGAAGGGCTCGCCACCCTCGCTGGGTACGCCGAGCGTCCGGCGATGCCGTTGTCCGCGGCGACGTAACGATTCACTCCCAGAAGGCGTCGTGGGCGTCGAGGTCGCCCAGGTATTCCCATCGCTCTGCGATGCGGCCGCTCGAGTCGATGCGGTAGACGATGAAGTTCGTCATGTCGATCGAATGACCGGCCCGTTCCGCGGTCCAGCGCTGATGAACGACGACGTAGCCGTCGTTCGACAACATGTCGATGACAGTCGTGTTGAAGGTACCTTCCGACTTCGCTATGGCCGTCATGCCGAGCGCGATCACTGCCTCCCTCCCCTTGTGGTCACCTGCGAGCGTGCTGTGACCGCCGATATGCACAACGACATCCTCGGCCAGGCACGCTGCGGCCGCCGCTGCGTCCTGCTGCTCGATGGCGGTGTACAGCTTCTCGACCGCCTGGCGATTGGCGACCGCGGACCCTCGTGGTGTCATGGACCGGACTCGATCGTGAACTGCTTGCCGTAGTCGACGCTCGACCAGCGGATCGGACGCATGCGCACGGTCACGAGGTCCTCGTAGCTGGCCTGGGTCGCGGTGAGATAGGCCTCGCCGAGCTCCTCGCCGAGGTACCGATGTGCAAGCCGGCGTCGCTCGTCCATTCTCGCCGGATCGATGCTGGCAATCTCGCCCTCGACCGTGACATAGCGATACGGCGGCTGCTCGCTCTGCATGCACAAGCTGAACCGACGCGCCGCGTCGATGAGCTGCGTCTTGCGTTGTGAGCGTTCCGTGACGATGCTGAACACGCCGCCGTCATACAGGTACCAGATCGGAGTGACCAACGGCGCACGCTCGCCGGTGTCCTCCACCGCGAGCACAGCGACGCGCATGTCCCGGACGAACTCCTCGCGTTCCACGGATGACATCTGCACCGTTTTCTCCTTCGACTGGTGAGCGACTAGCCGGCCGCGGCCGTGACGGGTGCGAAGACCCGAAATCCCAAACGACCTATCTCTGCGCCCTGAACACTGACTACCCACCACATCTGGCCTCGTCGCGTGATCGGGAGGCCTTCGAGAGTCACGACGGTGACAACCGTCGTCTCTTCGGCCGCATCGACGGGTGTCATCACGAGCGGTTCCACGGTGCCTGTCATCGGCTCCGGCAGAACGGAGCCGCCCGATCCATCAAGGAGTTCAACCTCGACATCCACGCCGCGCCGCCAAGTGGATGTCAGTCCCATCACCAAACACAGTCGAGGCAGAAGCGTCGGAAGTTCAGCCACGCGGAGTAGGTCCCAACCGCCACCACACACGTAGAGCCGGCCGTCGGACATTTCGGCGTGATCGGCAACGAACAGGGTGGACAGCCGCACGGCGGCCTTGCTGGGTGGGCCACAGCTGTCAGATGACTTATAGTCATTATTTGTGACCACTGGTCAGAGAGTCTGACCTCGGGTCGGATGGGCGGCAAGTCCACTCGAACGAACGGGCGAGAAGTAGTGACCAGAGTCTCGCCGCGTTTAGACCAACGATGCAGGAATTAGCAGTATTGTTCCAGAACAACTCCGCTACTTAACCCCGCACGGCTCACCCAGGGAGACCTCCAATGCCCATGATCGACCTGACCTACCCCGCTGGAAGCCTCAGCCCCGCCGCTCGCGCTGACGCCGTCGACGCTCTCACGGCGGCACTACTGCGCTGTGAAGGCGCTCCCGATAACGAACGCACCCGGGCCCTCACTTGGGTGTTCGTGCACGAGCTTCCCGAGGGTGCGATCAATGTCGGCGGCCGACCGTTCCCCAAGCCCGTGTACCGCGCGATGGTGACCGTGCCCGAAGGAACGATGCTTCACGGACCAGGACCCTTCGGGGTGCAATCGCGCCGACAGCTTGTCCGGGAGGTCACTGACATCCTGTTGGCTGCAGAGGGAACCGAGACGACGCCGCGCGATGAAGCTCGCGTGCAGTGTCTCGTACGGGAAATCACCGACGGCTACTGGGGTGGCCTGGGAACGACATTCCGAATGGAAGACATCGCATCAATCGCCGCACCCGAAGCGGGAGACACCCCGCTTGCGATGCAGGCGAGAGAGACAATCGACCAAGTCGTTTTGGGCGACCGCCTCGTCGCGACGTCCTGAGAGAAGCGTCATGACCCGCCACACCTCCGTCGAGCATCACATCGACATCAATCGTCCGATCGAGGAAGTGTTCGCGTACGTCGCCGACGCTCGCAATGACCCACTCTGGTGCCCGCGGGTCCTCTCGTGCGAGCAGATCGAAGGCGATGGCGCTGCTCTCGGCGCCCGGTATACCGAGCGCCACAACCCGACCTTCATGCGTCCCAAAGTGCGGGACCTGCGGATCATCGCATTCGAAGCCCCGACCCTGGTGCGATGGATTCAGGAAGACGCGAACGGCGTGTTCCACATCGACTACACGCTCGAGCCGATTCCGAACGGAGCACGTTTCGGACAGCACGACGAGATCGATTGGAAAATCTCGCCAATGTCGGTCGAGGTCGGACGGCGAATCGTTCCACGCCACATCCGTCAGCAGTTCGCACGACTGAAGCACATTCTTGAGACCAGCCCATCTGCTCGCAGCATGAGCAACTAAGGACCGAGCTGATCGTGTCCGAACCAGCACTCGCGGAGACGATGCTCGACAGCACGCTTCTCAGCGCTGAACCCGGTCTGGCCAACGAACTGTGGTCCGCCGCTGAGGTTCGCGACATTCTCGGTCTCCTCAGCCGACGGTGGGTGCTCGGCATTCTCGAGGCTCTGCGCCACCAAGCAATCCGCCGCCACGTGCTCCGCGCGCGCCTCGGCTCCGTTTCAGACAAAGTCCTGACGTCGACGTTACGAGACATGGAGGCGGCGGGGCTTGTGCTGCGCACTGTCGTTGTCGGGGTGCCGGTCGAGGTCGACTACGGCCTGACCCCGCTCGGCGCGTCCTTGTCGGAACCCCTTGGCCACGTCGCAATATGGTGCCGATCCCATCGTGCCTTCAATGCCACACCCCACTGAATGTGTTCTCGCCTTTAGGGCGAGCGATCGGCGGCGACAGTCGCCCATCCGTTGCGCGCCCGTTCGGCGGCCGCGGGCAGAAGTCCGTAGGGGTCCGGGTGAATACCATCGGCGAAGGTCATCAACTCGACCCGGGTCGGGATCAGGTGAAGCAGGACGAAGTCATCGCCCAGCGGGCCGCTAGGGAAGAAGGTACGCAGGCCCTCCTCCCACATCGACTCGCGGGTGCCGATGTCGTCGATGACTTCAATAGGGCCGTACAGCACGACGTAGGCGAAGCGCCCGCGGTCCTCAACCGCATACGCCGCTTGTCGAGTGGATGCCGCCTCGACTGCCTTCCGTGAGCGAGGGCTGGTTCCGAACCAGAGTTCTGCCTCCACGTCAGCGCGGAGATGATGGACGAGCCGGGTATGGCTCTGGCCGTCGGCGGCCGACGTGATCAAGAAGCCGTAGGGATTCGCGAGGAGCAGTTCGGTGGTCAACGCAAGCAGCCGCGAGACATCGACTTCGCCAATCTCGGGCACAGCGCTACTTGGCGATGAGCGCGAGATACGCCTCACGCACGAGATCGTCGACGATGGCCGGGACAGCATCGCCGGCTCGGAGATGCGGACCGACGGCGGCGCCGGGCAGGTCGACGACCGCGAAGCGCGCCCGACGCAGATTCGCTGCGCTGCTGCTACCGAGCGCTCGACGAGTGAAGCCGCGCATAGCCCGTGTCATCTCGGTTCCGAGTCGGCGAGCTCGTTCCGCGACCTCGGGCGGCCACCCCCCAGGAAGAAAGTCATCGCGGTGATGAAGGAGTAACAAGCGAGCCGGCACCAGGTGCGTTCGTACCCATCGGGGCGTGTAGAGCGCTGCGTCAAGCCCTGCGGTTCGTGGATTCGGCCCTGCGAGCTCCGCGATGAATCCTGATTGGAAGGCTTCCACGGTCTGGAGCCAGAGTTCAGCGAAGAGCACATCTCTCGAGGGAAACCGGTGGTAAATCGATCCGGTGGGTGCTCCCAAGTGCCGGGCAATCGCGCCGATTGTCGCGGCGGATGGCCCGTGCTCGGACGCGAGTTCGGCGGTCGCGTTCAGGATCGTCTCGGCGGAAAAAAGAGCTGGGCGTGGCACACAGGTACATTACTCGTTCTAGAACAGACTTGTTAATATCTCCCCTGCTCGTCACAAGGCGCCGGGGCGGGCAAATCGCGGACTCGTGTCCCGGTCATGACCGCTTGAGCAACATCACGGGCAGCCGGCGTCGAGTACGCGCCTGGTATGTCGCGAAGTCCGGATAGACGTCGCAGAGGTTTCGCCAGCACTCGTCGCGCTCCGAACCCCCCACCTCGCGAGCCGTTACGTCCCACACCTCACTATCGACCTCGACGCGAGCGCGCCCCGCGTCTCGGAGGTTCAAGAACCACGACGGCGGCTTGGGACTGCCCCCGTTCGACGCGCAGACAACAAGGTCGTCGCCGGAGCGCGTCAGAATAAGCATTACCGACCGGGGTTGACCTGTCCGCCTACCTTCGACCGTCAATCGAAAGACCGGGGCGCCCCTGACAAATACTCGTAGGGCGCGGTCAAACCGCTTGCCGCCGTAGCGTCGGTACGCCCGTGAATGGAGACGCCCGAAGAGCCTCGCCAAACGATCCGCGCGCCGGGACAGCAAGTTGTTGAATCGCCCTTGCAGCGTCATGGCCACATCCGCGTTCGCGATGGTCGCGTGGGACACCCCATGGCATCAGTCCAGGCCGCGGGACGAACGCACCGCAAAGTTCGCGCCGAGAAGCAGCGCGTTGTGGCTCCTGCTGAGCCCGCTGCACGCGACCGCTGTGCATGATTGCCGGCGCCCGACCTCGGCGCCCGGCGGCTCCGCCCGAGCTCCGGGTCGAGCAGGAACGGTCGTCGTCGCGAGGTCAGCCCGAGCGTCCAAAGCCAAGACCATTGCCGTAACGAGTTTCGTCCGATCACCGTCGGCGAACGCGTGTGGCATCGTCCTGTTCACTGGCAATCGCCCGGACCACCGCACCCTTGAGCCTTTCACTCCCGGGTCCAGAATGTGTGGGTCTCGTCGCCAATCCCGCAGCGGTCTCGGCGCAAGCTCGCTAAGGACGGAGCGGCTCGTGAAGTGTCCCTGGCGCAACCGGCAGGCCTCTCAACTGGCGATGCAGGTACAAGGAGTCGAAGCGCGACATCAAGAGGAGCGCTTTGGCTCTCGCGCCGTGGGCGCGGATCGAGTCCCTGTGAGCAATAGGCAGCCGAGCGCGATTGAAGACATTGCGGTGCGAAGCACATGAAAGAGATCCCACCGGTCGCGAACACTCGCCCAGTCCGACGGCGGCGCCGACACCGACCATTTCTGCACCTCGCTGTTGATCGGAACGTTGACCAACAGGCTCGATATGCCGAGTCCGACCAGGCAGAGGACCGCGACGACAATCGAGCGAGGCACGCGCTGCCCGGCGCGACGGTACGCCACCGCGATCCACACAAGCGCGACGCCCGAGATCAGGCCGAGGCCGCTGGCGATTGGGGTCACGTGCTTAGTCAGCGGTTGCTGCACTCGGATGTAGGTCTCGGCATCGAGTCCTCGCAGCACGGGAGTGAACGCGATGAGCGTTCCCAGAAAGATGCTCACGAGGGCGACCAGAGTTACGAGAGCGAGCAGCCGTACTGGCTGGTTCGCGGCGGGAAGCGACCGTAGAGGGCTCTCGCGCTCCATCGAGTCAGCGCTTCGCATTGTGTTGCTTCTTGGCTGGCGCTCGATTCGTCGGCGGTCGGCTCGATGATCCCGGGCGTTCGACGATCAGCCGAACGATCGACTCGACTGCTTTGATGTAGGAGTTGGCGTCGAGGTCTGGCTCCCACGATTGCTGAAGAATGAAGCCCTGGATCATGGCGATGATCACCCGCGCAAGGGCGTCCGGGTCGAGTTCCGCCGACAAGTGCCCATCGGCCTGTGCGGCCCGCATCAGATCGACTGCAACTGCCCGCTGGGTCATGGCGCGTCGCACGATCTCAAGGATTCGTTCGTTGCGAAGGGCTTCGGCCCAGACCTGGATGCCTACTCGTCGATAGGCCTGTTCATCGGGCGCAGCGAGCCACCGCAGCAACGGTCCGAGAAATGCGGATAGTGCCTCGCGAAGGTCGGTCTGACCTTCGAAGGCGACGTCGAGCAGGAACGCCTCGCCTGCGCGCCGCTCCTCGGCGATCGCCTCGACGATTTGTTCTTTGCCGTTGAAGTATCGATATACGGCGCCGGGACTCAGACCAGTTTCCCTGAAGATGTCCGGCATCGTCGTGCGGTGAAACCCGTCGCGGGCGAAGCAGGCGGCCGCTCCCGAGAGGATCTGTTGTCGTCGCGCTTGCTGGTGAGCGTCCGACACCTTGGGCATGCCGTACACCTGACCTCTCGGGTGTAAAACGAACAGTCGTTTTCTTATAGTGCCTGAGGTGGCCCGATTCGTCAAGCAGAACGACTAGCCGGCGCGCAGCGACCCGCGACCACAGGCGCGTCCGGCGCGGCGCCGTTCGTCATCCATTCTCGGCCATGCCCACCATCACCACGGAAGTCGGGATCTCGAGGACACGACCGATGAAGCGATGCGCGGGCTCCTCGGTTCGATGGCGGTGCTCGCGGTCGCAGCGACCGCGGAACTCGGCGTCGCGCTGCTGAGTCACTCGGTGGCCGTTCTCGCCGACATGACTCACAACTTCGCCGGCGCGCTAACCGCGATCCCTCTGGGTCTTGCGTTCGTTTTCGCGCGTCGCACCCACACCCCGCGATACACCTACGAACTCGGCCGCGTCGAGGATCTCGCTGGCCTGTTCGTCGCGCTAGTGCCGCGTCAGGCTACGTTCGCCCTGTCCTCCAACGTGGGGGACGCTCGTGTCTACCGTCGCGCGATCGCCCATTGGAGAGCTCGACGAATGGAAAGATCGAGCGCGTGACCGATGAGTCGGTTGTCGTTGACGCCCTGATCGCGCAGTGGCGGCTCATCGAACGGGCGGTACCGTCCCTCGACCTAGACCGACCGAGTCGTGTGCGGTCGTGGACGAACCGCGAGGTCCTCGCACATCTTGCCGTTCAGCCGGTACTCCTGAGACGATTTCTTCGCACAGCGTCATCCGATTCGGCCCGGTTCACCCTGGCGGACAACCTCTCCGGCACGCACGCCCTCGCCGAGGTGATCGACTCGTCCGTTCGGGAGGCGGCACGAGCTGGCCGGATCGCGTTCGCGGCAGGCGTGGACGATGTGGTCGACGACCTGATTGCCGCCAATCTGGCGCAAAGCATTCGCAGTGTTCAGGGCTCCATCCGCCTCGCTGACTATCTCGTCACACGATGCGTGGAGGCGGTGGTCCATGGCCTTGACTTCAGTCCGGCGGTCGAGCCCGACCCTATGGCCGAGGAGATCGTGGCCGAGGCGTTCATCTCGGTGCTCGAGGAGCGAGCGGCCGCGCTGGTACCGCAGGCACGGCAGCTTCCTCGTCGTCAGTGGATCGACATGGCAACCGACCGGGTCGCCGCGTCGGAGCCGTTGCGTGGCGCGTTGCCGGTAATGCGTTAGCGCCGACGATTGCCGTTCGGTCACCGGTCCTTCGCACCGAGCGCCGTATGTGTCCAAACGCTGCCGGCTCAGAGTCACGCCACCAACCGAGCAAACGCTGCCTGCCGCGGCACTCGTCATCGCGGCGTCCGGAGCGCTCGCCGCTTTGGAAACAATCGACCGGCCTCGCCATCCTGCGGCCGTGGATCACGCATGGCTGGTCTTCGTGGCTGGAGTTGTCGGTTCCGCGGGCAATGCCATCGTTGCCTCTTATCGCGTGCGTGCTGGCCGACGGCTTGGCTCGGCCGCGCTGATCGCGGACGGCCTGCACGCGCGAGTCGACGCGGTCGCATCGCTGAGGTCATGGCCGGAGCGAGCGACACCGCCGGATTTCACCTCGCCGACCCGCCGGTGGGCGTGTTCATACGACGCTGTTGCCGAGACCGGCCGGCGGGCTCTTGACGGCGTGGCGCCGGCGGTGGTTGGCAAAATCGAAGACGCGATCTATGCGGTGCCCGCAATTGAGCGCGTGGATCGCGTGCGCGTCCGGTGGGTGGGCCACAGCTGCAGGCCGAGGCAATAATTGTGGTCGACGGCGCTCTCACTGTGGTTGAGGTGCACACGCTTGTCGAGAACGCTCGCCATGAGTTGACGCACGCGATTCGCAACCTTCAAGACGTGACCATCGAAGCTCGCCCGGCGTTGCTGCCGGACGGACGGAGTCGCGTCCCGACCGGTCGCGCCGGTGCCTCGGCCTAGCGACCCTCATGAAGTCGAGACGTCCGCCAAGTTTCACGAACGACGCGCCACGTCTCGACGTGCCTTGATCTCACCGGCGGGGTGACAACGGCCACGGGCTTCATGCTGGACGTGTGACCGGTAGTCACAATATTGTGACCAAGAGTCATTGTGAGCGCAGGCCTTGCCTCGTTCCTCGGCATCTGGGAGCCAAGCATGCAATCAGCTGCCCGCATGAAGGTTCGGATCGACGCAGATCGCTGCGAGGGGCATGGCCGGTGTTACGTGCTGGCTCCGGAGCTCTTCGAACCGGACGAGATTGGCAACAGCCACGAGCGCGGTTCGGGAGAAGTCGAACCTCAATGCAAGGAGCGCGCGTTCCTCGCAGCCCGAAACTGCCCCGAACATGCAGTGATCATCGAGGAGAGCACGTGATGTCAAGTCAAGGAGCGGGCGAAACCGCCGCCACCGATTTCGATCACGCGGGCGAGGAATGGGCCGCCAACCCCTTCCCCATCTGGGAACGGCTGCGCCAGACCTGTCCGATCGCTCGATCCGACCGCTACGGAGGCGTGTGGCTTCCCACCCGCCACGACGACATCGCCGCCATCGCCTACGACACGGAGAATTTCACCTCTCGCAGCGTGCTGGTCACCGAAGACCGGCCACCGCTGGAGATTGCACCGCAAGGCATCGCCCCACCCATCTCCTCGGATCCACCATTCCACCATGGCGCCCGGCGCGTCCTGCTCCCCGCCTTCTCGCCTCAGGCCGTCGACCGGCTCGAGCCGGCCACCCGCGCGTACTGCGAACAACTCGTCGCCGCGCTCGCGGACCGCGAGATGGTCGACGCGGCCGAGGAATATGCACAACACATCCCCGTGCGCGTCATCGCGAACATGCTCGGGTTCCCCACCAGCGACGCCGACAAGTTCCGCACCTTCGTCAAACATGTAATCGAGGAAGTCGCATTGCCCTTCGAAGAGCGCTTCGAACGCATCATGCACCTCTTCGAATATCTGGAAGCCCAGGTCCAGGACCACGTCGACCGGCCCCGAGAGGATCTCACCACCTACCTGCTCAACGCCGACGTCGATGGCCAGCCCCTGGAACCCGACCACGTCGGCAGCACCATCGCACTGCTGCTCCTTGCCGGCATCGACACGACATGGAGCGCGATCGGAGCGTCACTGTGGCACCTGGCATCGCATCCTCAGGATCGCCAACGCCTCGTCGCCGAGCCAGACCTCCTCCCGGTCGCGATCGAGGAACTCCTGCGCGCCTATGCCCCGGTGACGATGGCCCGACTCGTCAAGCACGACGTCGAATGGAGAGGCCAACACCTCAAGGGCGGCGATTGGATGCTCCTACCGTTCCCGGCCGCAAACCGTGACCCGGCAGCGTTCGATAGCCCTGACGAGGTAATCATCGACCGCGAAGTCAACCGCCACACCGCATTCGGCCTCGGCATTCACCGCTGCGCCGGATCACACCTGGCCCGCATGGAGCTGCGAGTCGCGCTCGAGGTCTGGCTCAACGCGTTCCCCGACTTCGAACTCGCCGACCCGCTCGCCGTTCACTGGTCAGGCGGCCAGGTCCGAGGCCCACGACGCCTCCCTATCAGGCTGCCAGCACGGGCATGACCGGTCCGCATCGACGCAAGCGGCGTCGCGGCCACAGACCCTGGCGCCGTTGCATGAGCGCTAGCGCCCGGGACGCGAGGGCGCTGAGGCCAAGCCGCATCGATCTGGCCGCCAGACGACGTCGGCTCGACAGGAATCGGCGACGGAGTTGCCAGCGTGCCGGTCCCTGCTGAGTTGAAACTGGCGACAACCGCGCTGATCGTCACGGACGTCCAGCGCTACTTCGTCGAACCCGAAATGAGCTTCGGTCGACTGCTCGGCATGATGGATCCGCGTGGCGCAGCGCAGTACTTCGAACGAGTTCACAACGTCGTGGTGCCTGCAATCGCGCGCGTTGTTCAGGCCGTTCGAGGCGCAGGGGGAACCGTCATCTTTTCTGCGTTCGGATCCGCGACTGCCGACGGACGCGATTTGCCCTCTTGGGCCAGACGTCACAACGAGCTTGCTCGCGCCGCCGTCGGCCGCCCTGCCTATCCATCCCTTGAGGATCCGGCGTGTGACTTCCATGCGGCCGTCCGACCCGTGCGCGGTGAACGTTCGGTCATGAAGTCAACGAGCGGCATCCTCACGTCATGCGCTCTCGACAAGGACCTCCGTGCTGCAGGCGTGGCCCATGTGGTCGTCGCCGGTCTAACGACTGACGTTTGCGTGGCGCAGATCGCACGAGAACTGAGCGACAGGGACCTCGACGTCGTCGTGATAGAGGATGGTTGCGCAACGGTCGGTAGCGAGGTGCACGAGGTGACACTTCAATCCCTCGAGCGCTCATTTGCGTTTGTCGCGCGCAGCGAGGATCTTCTCGGGCGATGAGAGCTTCCACGAGTTGAAGTGATGCACCGCCGACCACTGCTCGATCTCGGGATCTCCACGTCTGGTGCGCAGGTTCCTTCGGCACGACGCGCCGACGCTGGAATCACACTTCGATTTGTTGCGTCGACCACATCGCGCATGGACGCAACCGATGCCATCTTCACTCGATAGAGATTCGCACGGTCGCGGTCGCGATCGAATACAACGGTCTTGCCGATCGCTCGACAGACCTGCTCCGCCTCCGCCCGCTGTTCGATCGCGATGGCCCGACAGGATGGACGCCGATAAGGCGAGCGAGCACGCGGTCGATGCGGACGTGTCCGGACTCGCCCAGCGCACGAACGCATTGCGCCTCTCCAAGCTCGGCAACAACACCGGCGTCGTGGCGCGCTCTCGATGAGCACGCTCGAAAGGTTGGGGCGGTTGAGCGACCGGTTGTTCGACGGCCTACGCAGCAGGCGCGCCTTCACGCTCACCCATGACGACGCGATCGACGGCAGCTTCGACTCCCTAGGTCCTCACACGTACGCCGTGGTCGTCACGTTCCGCCGCAACGGCGACCCGGTGCCATCGCCGGTGTGGTTCAGTATCGACGAGCAAGGAAAGGCGTACCTGAAGACGCGGCACGACGCCGGCAAGGTGAAGCGGCTCCGCAACGACACCAGGGTGCTGATCGCCCCGTCGAACATGCGCGGCAAGCCGAGCGGACCGGCCATCAAAGGCACCGGGCGGGTACTGCCAAAAGAGGATTGGGCGCACGCCGAAAAGACATTGGCGGCTGCGTACGGGGCGGGTCGAAAGATCTCCGAGCGGGCGCTCGGTGGCCCGGCAACGATGGCCGCCTACATCGAGATCACGCCCTATCGATGAAACCCAAGCCGTTACTTAGCCGCCGCAAGGACGCCATCGTCGACCTCGTCGCCAAAGCGATGAGCTGGTCTCACCGCGGCTTGCTCAAGGCCTCAGGTGGGCGCGTCGGATCGAGATTTAAGGGCATGGCGACGGTCCAGTTGCACACAATCGGTCGGAAGTCCGGCAACCGTCGCACCGTCGTCCTGACCGCCCCCATCCACGACGCGCGTCGCGTGATCGTTGTGGCCTCCAAGGCCGGCGACGACCGTCATCCCCAGTGGTTCAAAAACCTGCAGGCACAACCGGACGTGGAAATCACGATGGACGGCGCGACGATGCCGTACCGGGCCCGACCTGCGTCGCCCGCGGAGCGCCTCGAACTCTGGCCGCAGGTTGTCCGCGCCTATGAGGGTTACGCCGAGTATCAGGCCAAGACCGACCGCGAGATCCCAGTTGTCATCTGCGAACGACGATGAGGTCGGCGAGCTACGACCTGCGCAGCCCCGCGACGTCGGCGCGAGGCGAAGCGCCAGACGAATGGGAGAGGCCAGGGCGATGCCCAGTGCTTTGAACCGAGCTGCGGCGTCGGGACGGAGACGCTCAGAGGTGGGCCGCGGCGATTTTGACGACAATACGAACGTATTGTAAAACATACAACCGTAGGGCGAAGCGCCCGCTCTGACTACACACCGCCAGCCACCGACCGAGAGCGCCACCGATGACTCATGTCAGCCCCTACTTGTCCGGGAACCTCGCGCCGGTCCAGCAAGTCACTTCCAACGCGGTAGGCGCGACCGGTTCGATCCCTCCCAAGCTTGACGGCCGTTTAGTTCCCAACGAAGCCAACCCCGCGGGCCCAGTGTCCCCGTGCGATACCAGCGACGTGGTGATCGTCGACGCCCAAGACTTTGCCAGCCAACCAATCGCGACGATCCGCCAACCGCAACGGGCGGCGTTCGGTTTCCACGGCAGCTGGATGCCGGACGCTGAACGAGAGACCGACCAGTGATAACGCTGCCGTGGAAGCCAGGAGCCATCCCCGACCATCACGGACCGGGGGTAGTGAGCGCGACGCGCACCGAGATCGAGCGGTACCGAGATATCCCCGGCATCGTGCTCCGCGGTCATCTCCTACGCAGCGGATGGTCGCAGTTCGAAGGGTCCGTGGGTGTGAAGCTCGGCCTGCAACCGATCCGCAAGGTGAGCTGGACGGTGTCGATGTGGGAGACGAAAGAGAACCTGCACGACTTCGTCCATTCGCCACTGCACCTCGCCATCCACGCTCCCTACCGCGACCGCATGTCCGCCCGCGGTCGACAGTGGGAAACCGACCGATTCGAACTGCGGGTCGCATGGAAGGAAGCGAAGCAACGGCTCGCGCCGAGGAGCAACACATCCAAAGCATCGGAGTCGAACCACAAGCGCAGGCTGCCGCTTCCCAGCCGCTTCATGGCGCTGCAATACAAGCTGTACGACCGCATGCGTCATCGAACGGCGTTCGAAACGGCGCGAAGCGAAGGGCTCGTCGGCGACCTGAGTGGTTGCCGCAACACGCGCCAGGGCCTCATCGTCACGTTCAAGCGCTCGGGAGAACCAGTCCCGTCACCGGTGAACATCGGACTGTCCCCCGACGGCAAGGTGTACTTCCGGTGCGAGCCCCACGTTGCGAAGATCAAACGTCTGACCAACAACCCTCGTGTGCTGGTCGGCCCCTGCAACATGCGCGGCAAGCCGACCGGCCCGCTCATCCAGGCCACGGCGCGAGTACTACCGGCAACCGAGAGCCAGCGCGCCTACGAGATACTTGAATCGAACTGGCCCACACCGCTGAAGATGCTCGAGCGGACTTACGACCGCATCGGCGTCCCCGCGGTGTACGTGGAGGTCGTTCCGGTGACACCCGCATCCGGGACCATCGTTGGATAAGGAAATGGAACTGCACGCGCGACTACGAGACGCCACAATACAAATGTATTGTAGGCTGCCGGCCTATGGCAGTCCGGCCGTCAGACCTCACCGCGTACGCACGTATCCGCAACGCCGCGCTCGAACTGTTTGCCCGCGACGGTTTCGCGGCAACGTCCATCCGCGACGTGGCACAGGCGGCCGGCGTCTCCGCTGGCCTGGTGCAGCACTACTTCGCGAACAAGGCCGCTCTGCAGGACGCCGTCAACGACTACGTCGGCTCAACGGTGATCTCGGCGTTCAGCGATCTTCCCCCGACGGAGTCGGCCATCGAGCGCGCCGAGCTGGCCGGTGTCCGGATCACCGCCCTGTTCCGGGAGCATCCCACCGCCCTGCTCTATGTCGCGCGGGCGGTCGTCGACAACGACGCGACTGCGCTCGCACTGTTCGACGCGTTCGTCGCGGTTGCACACGAACAGTGGCAGCAGGCAGCCAATGATGGGCTACTGCACGACGACGCGGACGTGCTCTGGGCTGCGCTTCAAATCGTCTCGTACAACCTCGGCACGATCCTGTTCGAAGCAGCCCTCAGCCGGCACTTGCCGGAGTCGTTCTTCTCCGCCGACGGCTTGGAGCGGTGGCGAGACGCATCGACCGCGCTCTTCCGGCGCGGCATCTACAAGCCTGCCGAGGCTCCACGCGAGAAAAAGCTTCGAGCGAGATCGACGACACCCGCCCGATCGCCGACCAAGAGGCGCCGATGAGACTAGATCGACATCGCTCGCACATCACGACGCAAGTCCAGAGGACCAGAGTCACGTACTTCAAGGTTTGCGCCCTACCGCGCCGGGGCCGGCTTACTACTCGGTCACTCAATCAAGGCCGAGGCGCTCGACGGGGCACTCGATACGCGTGTCCCGCACTTGGAGCCGAACTCTCTGCGGCCACTAGCCAAACAGCGTTGCGAGCAAGCCGCTTAGCTCGCGCGCAGGCACGGCTTTGTCGTCCGTGATCTGTTCTATGGCCAAGCCCCGACCGAGGGCGGTAACGATGAGGGCGAGAAGCTCGGCGGGGATCGGGAGCTCGTCACCGCGAGCGGCGGCCCGCGCCTCGATTGCCCGCGCCATCGCGCCTCGCAGCTCCCCCATCTGCGCGCCGAGGCGGCGCCGAAGCTCCGGCTGGCGGACGGCATACGCCCAGAAGTCGATGAAGAGGAGGAATTGCTCCGCGTCCTCACCGCGGAACTCCAGCCACGAGGCGATGCCCTCAGCCGGGTCGTCGACGTCGGCCGCGCCGTGCACTCGTTGAGCGAACCATGCGACGTGCTCCTCGAACGCGGCGAGGAACAGCATGTCCTTGCTTTCGAAGTTCGAGTAGAGCGCACCGATCGAAAGACCGGCGTGCCCCGCGATCTCATCGACAGACGCGTCGTGAAATCCTCGCAGCGCGACGACTTCGATCGTTGCCTGGACAAGCCGGCTCCGCGTCGCGGCCCGACGGGGAGTGATCGGGCGGGTGGTCACGATCCTGACGCTCGAGCGAGACTCATCTGGAAAAGAATAGCGAGCGCTCGCTATACTTACTGGGATGGAAACCCAACCGCGTGCCTCCGTCGACAGGCCGATGCCCGAGGTGGAAGGCGTCACCCACCACTTCGTCACCGTTCGCGGCATCCGAGTGCACGTCGCAGAGGCTGGCGAGGGTGAAGCCGTCGTGTTGCTGCACGGCTGGCCGCAGCACTGGTGGTCGTGGCGGCATGTGCTTCCGGAACTCGCGCGTCATCACCGCGTGATCTGTCCCGACATCCGGGGGCTGGGCTGGTCAGAGGGCACGAGGACCGGCTACGACCTCGATTCCCTCGCCGACGACGTCGTTGCACTCGCCGACGCGCTCGGCGTCGAACGGATGGCGCTGGTGGGCCATGACTGGGGCAATGTCATCGGCTTCGTGGCCTGCTCTCGATACCCGGAGAGATTCACCAAGTTCGTCGGCCTCGGAGGCATCCACCTCTGGACAAGAGACGGTCTCCGAGTCCCCCTGCTGCTCCGGTTCCGACACATCTACCTGCTCGCCGTGGCCGGCCGCATCGCCACCTCCCGCTCGCGACTACCGGAGTGGGCGCTACGAACGTGGCGGCATGCCGGGGCGTTCACGCCGGACGAGGTCGCGGAATACGCAGCGTCCGTGCGGACCAAAGCCTCGATCAACGCGACGGCGAAGTACTACCGGCACGTCGTCTTCCGCGCGATCCCCCACTACTTCTTCCACTACCGCAAGGTCCGCCTGACCGTGCCGACCCTGCACATCAACGGTGAACACGACCCGCTCTTCATCGGAATGCCCGACACCGGCGGGAAGTACGCCGACGACTACCGCTTCGAGATCATGCCCGGCGTCGGCCACTTCATCCCGGACGAGGCGCCCGACCGGCTGCTCGAGCACCTCACTGCGTTCCTGACCTCGGAGGAAGAAGTGACCCGGCGGGGCGACTCGTGACGGTCGTCGCGTCTGTTCATGTCAGTGACCTGACTCTGGCTGGAACGATCCGCGCGGTCCTCCGAACGCCATCGAAGATCCGCGGCCTCCGCCACGCAGACATCGGTCTCGCCGCGCCGCTGCGAGACTCCGGGTCTCTCGCTCCGAGCTTGCGCCGCGTCGGGATGATCGCCTTCTGGGAGGCCGACGAGGCACTCGAGGAGTTCGAGCAGGAGCATCGCCTAGGGCGCCAATTGTCGGCCGGTTGGACCGCGAGGCTTGAGCCGCTGCGCGCCTTCGGGACCTGGCCCGGACTCCCACGCGACGTCAGCGCCAGCCGCTCGACCGAGTACACCGGCCCGGCCGTTGTGCTCACACTCGCGAGAACGAGGCCTTCCCGTGTTCGCTCATTCCTCCGCACCAGCAAGCCTGCTGAGACGGCAGCGATGGCGGCGCCCGGCATGATCTGGGGGACCGCGCTCGCCCGCCCGCCGTTTGTGGCCACAGTCTCGCTGTGGGCTTCCGTCACGGCGCTTTCGCAGTACGCGTACGGCCGCGACGATGGCAGTCATCCCCAAGCGATCAGGGCGGATCGGCAACGACCGTTCCACAAGAGCTCTTCGTTTATACGGTTCCGGCCGTACGCCGTCTCAGGCCACCTCGTCGGGCGCAACCCGCTCACGGACACCGCGTTCACCGCCGCCGAGCCGCATCCCGAGAGGACCAACTGATCATGAACCCGTTTCCAGCGACTTCGGATCGCTCGTCAGAGGTCGCGACGTCTGCCGGGCGCATTCGCTACAACGAACGCGGGTGCGGAGAGCCGCTGGTATTCCTCCACGCGTTGTTCACGTCATCGACGATGTGGGGTCCGGTCATCGACGTGATGTCGGCTGAGTACCGCTGCATCGCACTCGAGCTCCCGCTCGGGTCACACGAGATCGCGATGGCTCGCGACGCCGACCTAAGTCCTCCCGGGCTCGCTCGAATCGTCGACGAGGCGTGCGACGCGCTCGGGCTCGGGGCCGTAACACTCGTCGGAGGCGACACGGGCGGCGCCATCGCTCAGCTCGTAGCCGTCAACCATGCCGATCGAGTGAAGCGTCTGGTGCTGGCGCCGTGTGACGCGTTCGACAACTTCGCGCCTCCGACGGTGTTCCGACTCCTTCGGCTCATGGCCCGTCTACCGGGAGGGATGCGAGCTACCGGCGAAGTGATGCGGGTCCGCCCGTTGTGGCGGCTTCCAATCACACTCGGATGGTTGACAAAGCGCCCCCTGAGAGCCGACATTGTCCGCGCCTGGTGGAGGCCAGTCCGTAGGTCGGCCGGTGTGCGGCGCGACGTACGCAAGGTGATCCGTGGCATCGATAGCAAGTACACGATCGATGCCGCCGAGCGTCTCAAGGGCTTTGCCAAGCCGGCGCTTGTCGTGTGGACTCCCGAGGATCGACTCTTTCCCTTGCGACACGGCGAACAGCTCGCGTCGCTGCTCCCGGCCGGCCAGCTCGAGATCATCGACGACAGCTACTCGCTGCTGTCTCTCGATCAACCAGTCGAGCTCGCACGGCTGATCACTCAGTTCGTCCACCAGACCGCCGAACCCGACCGAGAGGAGATCCACCGTGAGCGGAGCCGTTGACGCGCTGCGAGCCGACCGTGAGGAGCTACTCGACCTTTGCGCCGGGTTGACAGACCACGAATGGAACGCGCCAAGCGGATGCGAGGGCTGGACCGTCAAGGACGTTGTCGCGCACATGGGCGGCCTGTGGTGGACGGTCGTCGATCCGAGCCAGCTGCCTGACACTGGCGACGCGCCAACCGAGGAGGCGCAGGACATCATTGTCGCGTCGCGCCGGTCGTGGACGCCGGAGCAGGTGGTCGACGACTACCGAGATGTCAGCGTGCGCGCTCTGGACATGGCCGCAGACCTCGAGCAGCAGGACTTCGAACTAGACCTCGGGGCCTTCGGCACCTACCGCATCTCGGTGCTCCCGAACGCGTTCGCGTTCGACCACTACACCCACATCCGCGCGGACCTGTTCGCGCCCCGCGGCCCGCTGACGGCCACGCCGCCGCCGTCCGACGCGCTCCGCCTCGAGCCCGCGCTCACGTGGATCGAAGCGGCCCTCCCGCAGCACAGCGCCGAGGCGATCGCGACGCTGCCGGGTGCGGTCGAGATCGTGGCGAGCGGCGTCGCCGCCCGGACACTCGTCGCCGGCAGCGGTCAAGTCGTGGCGACCATCGAGAGCGACGCGCCTTCACTCGTCCGCTGGATCACCCAGCGTGGCACTTGGGAGAGTCTCGCGGTCAAAGCCACTGGCGACGACGACGCTCTCGCAATCGCCCGGACGTTCAAGGTGTACTGACGGCTGCACGTCCCGACACGCTCGACACGCCGCTTGGCGGTCTTGCTCGTGGCGATCGGGCGCGCGAAGTTCTCGCCCCGAACGAGCCGCCGTGACTGCAGTCACCTGGACATTGACCATCAGTCATATATTATGACCGTAAGTCAACCGCCGCCGGGTTGACAGCAGAAGGTTGGACGCGAGATCGCGCGGTGTCTGCGGTCGCGACCGACCCGCTGTCCATCTCCGACGCAACCAACGCCGTTCATGATCCTTTCCCACCACCACTTCCGCCGGAGCCACGGGCTTCGATATCGGCGGGCGACGACGCCATGACGGCCGACGACGCAGTTCCGTCCCGCCGACCCAGCCGGTTCCGACGCACAGCGAACCGCTTCCCGCTCGTCTTCTTCCGCGCTCGTGTCCCGGTACCCAGCCGTTGGATGCGGCTGACGCACACCGGACGGAACAGCGGTCGCACGCATCACACCGTCCTCGAGGTCCTCGGCAAATCGAGAACCGGCGAGTACCTCGTGGGCGCGCTGTGGGGGCAAACAGACTGGCTGCGAAACCTCGCGGCCGGCACCCCTGCGGCAGTCGTGGTCGGACGTCGACGTTTTCCAGCCGCGCACCGAGTCCTTCCGTTCGGCGAAGCCGATGACTTCCTTCGCACCTACCGCCGTGACCATCCACGGCGGAGCGCGATCGCAGAACGTTGGGTCGGCCGGCCCATCAACGCTCACAACGCCGCCGTCGTGGCACTGAGCCCCTCGACGGATACGCCGCTCCGCGCTGCACACAGCATTGATGACGCGCGCCCAAGTCAGCCCGTGTCCGGCGCTCTCGGTGCGAGCTCCGCCAGCGCGGCCGCGACCAACGCGCGTCGACGTCGCGGTGGTACTCGACGAGCGGCGAGACCCTCGAGGATCGCCAGGATCATCTCCGCGGTCTCGCTCGGTTTGGCGGCCGACGTCTGCGCCTGCAGAGCACCGCCGAGGATCGCGAGCAACGTTGTCTCGACACCGGCGAGGAAGGTTCGCGCGACTTCCGACTCGGCTGCGCGCTCTCGGAGTGCAGAGATGTAGGGGTGAAGACTCACGAGTTCGTCGCCGAACCACTGCACTTGCTTCTCGAGGGTCGCGGTCTTCGGCTTCCGCGACCACGCATCCATGAAGGAGTTCTCCACCGCGGTCACGAAGACGTGGTCCTTCGTCGGGAAGTACCAGTACACGGCTGCTTGCGCGAGCCCGAGCTCGCTCGCGAGCGCCTTAACGGAGAGGTTGCGGTAGCCGCCTTCGGCGAGCTGTCGCTGCGCGACCGCGAGGATCTCAGCGATCTTGTCCTCACGCTCGAGTTCAGATCTCTTTCGCGGCACGCGCCTTGCCTCCGTGGGGCTCGCCGAGCGTACGACGCCGCGCGAGACGACGGACGCATCGGTCTTCCGTCACCGGCAGGTTCCGAAACCAGGTGTGTGCCATCGGTCTCAGGATCTTGACACCCTCTCAACATCGCGGTCAAAGTGCACCATCCGCGTCACATGCTGGCGAAACGGAGATGCCTTGGAGTTGAACGATCTTCTTGAACTGGCGCACGTTGAGTTCCAGGCGCGCGTCGCCGCGGTGTCATCGCTCGACTGGGAACGGCCGACCCCGTGCACTGATTGGACGGTTCACAACATCGTTGGTCACGTCGCCGTCGGCGACGCGATGGTGCGACCTTGGCTCTCGGGCAAAGACGGGTCCGACGTGCGCGAGCTGGCCTCGGGAATCGATTCCGATCCGTTGGCCGCATGTCGCCGGTGGGCATCAGATGCTCGCGCGGCCTTCGACGAACCTGGAGCGCTTGACGGTGTCGTAGCGCATCCCATTGTGGGCGAGATGCCAGCGCTCCAACTCTTGGTGTTCCGCATTGTCGACAACGCGGTGCACGCGTGGGACGTCGCCATCGCGACAGGACAAGACGACCAACTCGATCCGCAGCTTGTGGCGAGCCTGTACGAGCTGGTCGAACCGTTCGCGGAGATGATCGAGTCGTCCGGGCAGTTCGACCCTCGCGAGGCGCCCGAGAACGCGACGGCACAGGAGAAGCTCCTTGCGCTGTTTGGACGCGATCCCGATTGGGCGCCGGCCGCGTCGGCCCATGCGCCGAAGCCGGCCACTACCGAGGAGACCTGATGCCCGACCGCCTGACATTTTCCGCGACATGGGATTACCGCTGTCCGTTTGCGCGGAACATGCACGCCGGCATCATCGCCGGCCTCCGCGCTGACGCGCCCTGGGATGTGACCTTCCGACCGTTTCTGCTCGACCAAGCACACGCGGAGGAAGGGGAGCTACCGGTCTGGGAGCGTCCGCCCGAAGAGCGCGGCACAGGGTTGCTCGCGCTCACCTGGGGTCTCGCCGTCCGGGATGCCTTTCCGTCGCACTTCCTTTCCTTCCATGAGGCGCTTTTCGCCGCTCGCTTCGAGAGCGCCGAGAAGATCCAGAGTGAACAGGTCGTACGAGGTGTTGCGTCAGCCGTCGGACTTGATCCCGACGAGGTAGCCGCGGTCGTCACCTCCGAAGAACCTCTCGCGACGCTGGCTCGGGAACACAACCAAGCCGTCAAAGAATGGGAAGCCTTCGGGGTTCCCACAATCGCTATCGACGACCGAGCGGTGTTCGTGCGCCTCATGGACCCCGCCACCCCCGACGATGTCGACCGGGTCCTCACCCTCACCCGCTGGTCGAGCCTGAATGAGTTCAAGCACGCCCACCTCTGATGTCACCGACAACGCACGCCCCATGGCGGTCACGCGACGCGCGAGAGGTCGCACATCTCGACCCGGTCTCAACACAGTTGAACCCGCGAACACCGATTGGCGCATGGCCACGTGGAGGGGCCCGACGATGACTCTCACGCAACTACGGCAGCAGGAACGATCCGAGCTGCTCGCCACACTTCGAAGCGTGGGCCCCGACGCTTCGACTCTGTGCTCACGATGGACGGCGTCAGATGTAGCCGGGCACATCGTCGCGGCCGAGTCAGGGCTCGGTCTGCCGATGGTCATCGGCAACCAACTACGGCGCGTGCTTCCGGCACGAGTGACACGCCAAGGCATCGAGTCGCTTCAATCCTTCGGAGATCGCATGATCGCCCGCGCCAAGCGGAGAGGATGGGAGCCGCTCCTCGGGCGGCTGGCGGCGGGACCACCGCGCGCCTTCAAGCACGGGACCCTCGCCGATCTCCGACTCGTCGAGGAGTGGATCCACCACGAGGACATCAGGCGGCAAGACGGTTCCGGACCACGCCCAGGATCAGGCGCGCTCGATGACGCCCTATGGAACGCCGCGCTCACCATTACACGGTTCCCGGAATTCCTACCGGGCCGCGAGGGCGTCGAGATCTCCACACCCGATGGACGGCGCCACAAGCTCAGTGGCAACCGAACCGTTCACATTCACGGCCGTCCCGGCGAGCTGCTCCTCTACGTGGCCGGGCGCGGTACCGCTGCGAAGGTCACCGTCGAAGGCGACGAGGATGCGATACGTGCTCTTCAAGGACGGCTGACCGTCTGAGATGGCCAGCACCAGCTCGCCGTCGTCCCACCATGCCCGTCGTCTCGATGGAAGACAGGAAGGAGAGCGTTGACATCTTCACTGACAGGACGCGATCAGAAGCGACTTGCCCTCGCTGAGCTCCTCGACCTCGCCGCCTTCGCCGCAACTCTCAACCGCGCGCAACTTGCCACACCAAGTCTGTGTACTGAATGGACCGTCGGCGATGTCCTCGCACACCTTGCATGGTCGGCGACGGCGCCCGCGTCCGACGTCATCTCGACGGTTGTAACCAGCGGCTTTCGTCCCGGCCCCGCCATGTCCGCCAAGTTCGCTTCTGCAGCTGTCGCCTACCGGACGACGCACGGCATCGACACCGTCGTCGAAACGCTGCGTCAGCTCGCTTCGGCCGAGCGTGGCTACGGCGCGCCCGGCAAGCTGGGTCGGCCCCGAGAGTTCTTGGTCGACTACGTCGTCCATCACTTCGACATCCGCCGTCCCTTGGGTCAACCGCGACAAGTGCCCACCGACCGCCTGGTCGCGGCGCTCGACGCGGCACCAACCATCGGCGGGCTCATCGGCGGCAAGCATCGAGCGAAGGGCCTCCGGTTCGAGGCGACCGACGTGGACTGGGCCCATGGATCGGGACCACTCATCCGGGGCACGGCCGAGGCACTCCTCCTCACCTTGACTGGCCGACGTGCTGCCATCGGCGAACTCGTCGGCGACGGCGTCCCGACCGTGGCTGACCGAGCAGGCCGGTGACCGAGCGCGTCACCGCCGCGATCGCTATCGGCAAGGTGAAGGGCGTGATGTCGCGGCCGGGGTTCTTACCCGCAGCGGGGGTCATGGTGCTCCACGAGATCGACGGGATCAACGCCGCAGTTCGGGACTCCTGCGAGCGACTCGCCGACGCGGGGTACGTCGCGTTTGCCCCGGACTTATATTCACGTGGATTCAAGCCGCTGTGTATCGCGCGAACGATCTGGGCGCTTGCGCGGAACGAGCCAGCGCCCGTCGCTGACCTTGCACAATGCCTCCGCTGGCTGCAGGAGCGACCCGAGGTCGACGAGCGATCTGTCGGTGTCATCGGGTTCTGCATGGGCGGCGGCTTCGCCCTTGCGCTCGCGGTAAACGCGGACGTCTCCGTGGCTGCAGTGAACTACGGCGGAGTGCCGACGAGACTCGAGGAGCTGACTGGCGTGTGTCCCATCGTCGCCTCTTATGGAGCGGCCGACCGAAGGTTCGCCGAAGATGGCCAACGCCTCCAAGGTTTCCTCGAGGCGCTCGAGGTCCCTCACGACGTGAAGGTCTACGACGGTGCCACACACAGCTTCATGAACAATCACCGCGGACCGTTGGCGGCGAGGCTGTTTAGCGTTCGATACGACCCCATTGCCGCGGAGGACGCATGGATCCGCACAATGGATTTCTTCGCGCAACAACTTGCAAACGGTCCCAGCGCCTCGTAACGCTGAGCAACAGCTGTGCTTCCGTGGAACGACACTCCCAGCCACGTCAGAACTACGAGGCGATCGGGTCTCAAGCCTCCTCCTCCTGGTCGTCGTGCCTGCCCATTCGTTGGGCAGCGCCAGGTGCGGATCGGGGATCCGGAGCTCCGCGGCCGGACGATTGAGATCGAGGGCTGGTGGCTCGACGTCGCGCCTGACAAGCGCCGATGGCCAGGCAACCCCGCCTTCTTGAGGTTCGTGGCGCGACTGATTCGCGGCGCATACAGCGACAACGGCCTCCTCTACGGGCGCGTCGACGGACGCGGAGTCATCGTCGACGTGTCGGAGGTCAGCTCTTCTGCGAGCCCGGACGGGCTCGCAGAAAGCGAAGGTCAGGACCGTGTCCAGGAGAGCCCGCGGGGAGATCGTCCGGACGCCGGTCGTCGCAAGGCCGATTGAATACGGCCGCCCACCTGCCGACTCCGCTTGGAGCATCGTTCCAAGACACTGTATTGAAACGACGTTCCGATAGAGCTAGCGTCTGCGATCATGGCGCGGCCGAAGCTTCGCACGACCGACCTCCACGAGCTGCTCCTTGAGCGCGCCATCGCCCTGCTGGAGCAAGAGGGACCGACGGCAGTTCGGGCGAGGAACGTGGCGTCTGCCGCCAGGACGTCGACGGCCGCTCTGTACGAGCTGTTCGGCGACAAGGCCGGGCTCGTGCGAGCGATCTTCTACGAAGGCTTCGCCATGCTCGCCGATCGGCTCGACGGAGTGCCGCTCTCGGAAGATGGGCGGACCAACGTCGTCTCGATTCTGGCCGGATCTCGGCGGTTCGCCATCGAGCACCCGATGCTGTTCGACGTCATGTATGCGCGCCCGTTCGGCGACTTCGATCCGACGCCAGATGATCTCCGAGCCGCCGGCCGCATTTATGACCTCGTCGTTCGCCAGGTGAAGCGGTGGCTCGTTGACGTCAGTGCTGCGACCGACCCGGTGGACGCCGCGCACGCGCTCGTCGCGCTGAACCGCGGGTTGATCGCTACCGAGCTCGCAGGGCTCCTGGGGCGCTCCGAACGGAGCCGGGAGCGGCGGTGGCGGCTCGCAATCGGCGCGCAGCTCGACGGGCTCGCTGGCGGTGGCCACTAGTGCGCCAGTTCACCTGCACTGCGCCCGGAGTGCTCGAGTGGCGCAACGTTCCCGAACCCGAACTCACCGGCAAGGACTCGGCGCTGATCCGACCCGTCGCGGTGGCGCGTTGCGAGTTGGACCCGACTCTGGTGATGGGTGGGCCCCGCACACCCGAGGGCTTCGCAGTCGGTCACGAAGCCATCGTCGAGGTCGTCGCCGTCGGTGACGACGTAGGCCACGTGAAACCCGGCGATCTCGTTGCCTGCTCGTTCCAGGTCTGTTGCGGCCGCTGTCGGTCGTGCGTGTCGGGGCGGACGGCGCTGTGCGACGACTACCCGATCCTCTCGGACTTCGGCATGCAGCCGCTGTCGGGCGTCGAGTACGGAGGGATGATCGCCGACCTCGTCCACGTTCCCCACGCCGCCGCCATGCTTCAACCGATTCCACCCGGTGTGGACCCGGTGATCATCGCAAGCGTCGCTGACAACCTCGCCGACGGCTACCGGACCGTCGTGCCACACCTCGCCGAGCAACCCGGTGTCGATGTCCTCGTCGTATGTCACGGCGGTCCGAGCGTCGCCCTCTACGCGACGCTCGCCGCCATCGCCAGCGGCGCGGGCAGCGTCACGTTCGAGAGCGACGATGACCGGTCCCTCGAGGCCGCAGCCACTCTCGGCGCCGACGCCGTGCGGACCGACTTCGGACGGCGTGCCGGGCGCTGGCCGATCGTCGTCGACTGTGGTTCGCGGGTCGAGGGATTGCACCACGCGCTTGAGTCCACCGAGCCCGAGGGGACCCTCCACAGCGTTTCCTACTACGCGGACCCGATGACCCCGATGCCTCTCTTGAAGCTCTACACGCGCGGGATCCGGTTCTTCACGGGACGAGTTCACTCCGCCGCGCTGTTACCCGAACTACTGGATGCGATCGGCGACGGCACGCTGGACCCAGGCGCCGTTCGGCCCAGCGTGGTCGCATGGGACGACGCCCCAGAGCGGTACCTCGACGATGCGATCAAGGTCGTGGTCGCTCGCTGACCCGCGGTCCAGCGCGTGTGGGCGGCCAGACGTGGACGATCGAGAACGTCGCGACTCGGCCCGCCGCCCGTCGGCACGGAATCGCGACCGCGCTGCTCGAGCGCGCACTGGAGCATGTGCTGTCTGTCGGTAACCAAATTTGCGCGGGAACCGCGCTCAGACTCGATGCCCCTCGAGGCGCCGTACCGCGACGCGCGATACGCACGCGCCATATCCCAAGCGAGTCCGCGTACGCGGCGAGAGAAACGGCACGTCGGCGTTCGCTCGGCTACGAAGGGAGGGTCATGGACATCGCAGACCGCTCGCTCATCCCGGTGTGACGGCGAACGGCCGGATGACCCTTGGCGGCGCTTCATCGAAAAGATGCGCCCTCGCGTCGGCTACCGAATGCGGCCCGACGAATAAGGTCTCGCCCAGACCGCGTTTTGACCGCGCGATGTCGAGAAAACGGGGCGAGCCAGTGAGTATTAATGAGAAATACAAAATGGACGCTGACCAGCCCGTATGGCCCACATCCGTTGCAGCGATTGGGACGCGAAAACCCAGCCGGCAGAAGAACATCATCAGCGACAAGGCCATCAAGCTTCCCCGACGCTGAGGCTCGGGCGGACCTCTGACCTCGACGTTTAACCCCAGAGCGCCCGAGCCACCTGGCTATCTCTTCGCATACGCCGAGGTTCGTATCGGGCACGCTGTTGCATCGTCAGGTCTTCATTCGAGCCAGCGAGTGTTGATCGACGGCGAACGCGTGGACTTTGGCGCGGATCGTCTGGACGTTGTTTCGATCAAGACGATTCGGTTCCAGGAGTGCTCGCCAGTGCGACCGATCGCCGCCTCGCACGATCGTGACCCCGCGCACCACGACCGGTTCCGTGGGATGCGGCGCTGCCGGACCCCACAGGGCTACCACGGGGTACACAGTCACATCCGAGACCGGGCCGTAGCTAGTAGAGCGAAGCAGGGATCGAAGCTTGTCAGCGGACATGAGTGCTTGTGCGACTGGCTCCCGACCAACGCAGCCGATGACTGCTGAGTCGGTGATCGTGAGCCTGCCGATCCCGCCCGCCCACTTCGTTTCGATGGCCAGAACTCCCGCTGGCCCAACCGCGACGTGGTCGATCTCATGGCTTCCGACGACCAAGCCGTTGCGAACCTGCCAGCCTCGTCGTCGGATGCGCCATTTCTTGAACACCTCCGCGGTAAATGTTTCGGCGTCGGCCGCTTGCAGTTGCCAGAACGCGCCTCGCGTCGTGACAACTACGAACCAAAGCCCGAGCGCGCCATATGCGGCGAGGATGATCCCGGCAATGAAGCCCTTCCACCATGAGCCGCCCGGTGTTAGCTGCGCCCCGACGGCAAAGGCGACTCCGAGGACTACCAGCACTAGAAACTGCCACCACAACCGTCGAACAGTGGCGCGCATAGCGGCGCGTGCTTCGGAGCGGGAACGTTGTCCGGGCGAGCGAACCTCAGCACGGCGAAACATCACAGTTGACCGTAGGCAGTGCAGGCTGCCTCTGCACCGGAAACCGCTACGCACCGATCCGATTCGGGTAGGGGCGTGACTTCTCCCGTAACGGAATAGTTCCCGCGCTCGGTTCATGGGCCGTGCCGCAGAGCGGTCTTCGCTGCTGCGATTGGACTGCAAGCGACCACCGTGCAGAAGAACATCATCAGCTACAAGGCCACCAAGCTTCCCCGACGCTGAGCACAGACCACGCGCACCCGCTTGGTCTGGTGCGCGTCTGTCCCACATCCCAGCGACAACTCAGCGCGAGCGCTTCTCCCGGTCCCGACCGTCGGCAATTTGTCGCTCGGATGTGGGGCAAAACCCAAATACGCGCCGGTGGGCGGTGTCGAATAGCGTCATCAGTCAACCGGATCTGTGAGCGTTGGGGGAACAGATGAGAGCCTCGGGGACGGTGAAGCGACGCGTCTCCATCGTCGCGTTGCTGGTCGCTGCACTCATCGCGCTCCTGGGGAGCACGCCGACGCGAGCAACGTCCGGCCGGTTCCCGTCGAGCGATCCCGATCCACGCCTCGGCACGCCGGACGATCCGGAGTTCGACTGTGCCGAGCCGGACGACGAAGACAGCGCCGTCGTCGATCCGTGCGCCAACGTGTTCGACGAAGAACAAAACCTGTTCGGCTTCGCTCCCTCGTCGACGAAGGACACCGCGAAGTACCTCGCGGGACCGAACACCGGCGAAGGACAGGTCTCCGGCGTCTCCGCCGACAAGGCGTGGAAGATCACCACCGGCTCGCCGAACGTCGCCGTGGCCATCGTGGACACCGGAATCCGCTGGGACGCCGAGCAGCTGCGCACGAAGATCCGCCTGAACGCCGCGGAGTTGCCGGTGCCATTTGCCAGCTCGTCGTTCGACAGCAACAACGACGGCGCGTTCAACGTCGACGACTACATGAGTGACCCGCGCGTCACCGACACGAACAGCAACACCCTGCTCGACGGCGAGGATGTCCTCCACGCCTTCTCCGACGGCATCGACGACGACCAGAACGGCTACATCGACGACATCGCGGGTTGGGACTTCTTCGACAACGACAACGACCCGTCCGACACGTCGAGCTACTCGGCTGCGCACAACCACGGCACGGGACGGGCGACAGACGCAGCCGAGCAGACGGACGACGAGACCGGCGGTGCCGGCATGTGCCCGCGGTGCTCGATCATGCCGTTGCGGTTGTGGGACTCCTTCGTCGTCATCGGCGACCAGTACGGCATGGCCGCGGCCTACGCCGCGGACAACGGCGCGGCCTCCCTCGTGGCCGCCCTCGGAGTGCTGCAGAACAGCAAGACGGCGAAGGCCGCGACGCACTACGCCGCCGAGAAGGGCGTGGCGCTCATGGAGGTCTCGAGCGACCTCAACACCGGCAACCACAACTACCCGACGAACTACGACGACGCCGTCTTCATCAACGGCTGTGTCGCGGACGTGCACGGCCTGGCCAGCGACTTCGACCAGCTGTCCGACTTCATGCAGATGTTCGGCTTCGGATCGCAGGTCAATGTCAGCACGTGGTTTCGCAACTCGAACCTGACCCAGTACGGCGGTCACGCGCACGTCTGCTTCGAGGCGGTGACCGGGAGCGTTGCCACCGGTCAGGCCGGAGGGGCCGCCGGACTCATCACGGCGCGCGGCCGTGAGCTCGCAGGAGCGATCGGCGGCCCGCTGACGTCGAACGAGATCAAGCAGCTACTCACCATGACCGCGGAGGACGTGCTGCCCGAGAACACGCTCGGCGTGGGAACGCCTGACCCCGCGCAGGTCGGGTGGGACCAGCATTTCGGGTACGGCCGCGCCGACATCGGCGCCGCAGTCGCGCGCGTTGCTCCCGGCCAGATCCCGCCCGAAGCCTGGATCGATGGCCCGTCGTGGTGGGCCATGCTCGATCCGGTCACGCAACCGTCGGTGCCGATCCACGCGCACGTCGGCGCGACGAGATCGACCGGCTTCACGTGGCAGCTGCAATGGGCGCCGGGGCTGGAACCGCTCGATGGTGCGTTCACCACATTTGCCAGCGGATCGGGCACCTCGCCGGTCGAGGGGAACCTCGCATCGCTCCCGATGAGCGCAATCGCCGCCGCGCTACCTGGCTCGGCGAACGGGACACCGCCCGCCGATCCGAACCAGTACACGTTCACGGTGCGCCTCGTCGCCAACGATGCCGACAGCAATCGCGGCGAGGACCGCAAGGTGTACTTCGCGTCACACGACCCGACGCTCCATGCCGGTTGGCCCCGGTTCGTCGACTCCGGCGGCGAGCAGTCACCGGTGCTGTACGACATGAACGGTGACGGGACCCTCGAGATCGTCGAGGCCAACAGCTCCGGTGAGCTCACGGTCACGCGGGCCGATGGCACGCCGTTGCCGTCGTTCAACGGTGGCGAACCGTGGATCTTGCCGCCGACGTACAACGCCCATCTCGGCGCGCCGGCATTCGCGTCGGGCGCAGTACCGCCGCCAACGAGCGGATTCCGGTCGCCGGTGGTCCACGACATCGACGGCGATCTGTTGCCTGACATCGTCGTGAACGCGGTCGATGGCCGAGTGTTTGCGCTCGACAGCACCGGCCATGTGAAGCCGGGCTTCCCTGTCGCGGTCGATCCGGCGCGGTCAGCAGTCGCGATCCGCAGCACCACGAACCACGTGAAGCGCGGCTTCCTCGCGTCGCCGACGGTCGCCGACCTCGATGGCGACGGCACCGTCGAGATCATCGCTGCCGCGCTCGACGGCCATCTGTACGCATGGGAGCCCGATGGCGCGGCGCGCGCCGGCTTCCCCGTGAAGCTGGTCGAGCCGGCGGCGGAGACGTTCAGCGGCGGTGAGCTGATCTCCACTCCGGCGGTCGGCGATCTCAACGGCGACGGCACGCTCGAGATCGTCGAGGAGTCGAGTGAGGTGTACGGGAGCGGCGCGAGCGTGCCGTCTGGACCCGATGATCTCCAGAAGGCGTTCGAGCGATTCGCCGAGCATGGAATCACCGGCGTGCTGGGCGACGCGACCGGCCGCATCTATGCCGTCGATGCGAACGGTTCGTACATGCCGGGCTGGCCGCAACCGATCGACGCGCTGCTGCCGAACATCCTGCCGTTCGTCGCGCCGGCGATGACGGTTGCGATCGGTGATCTCGACAGCGATGGCAACGATGAGGTCGTCGCCGGAATCGTCAGCGGCGAGCAACGCGTCTTCGACGGAGACGGCACCGACCTCTACCACTTCAAGGAACAGGGCCCGGTGAACGGCGGCCACAGCGGCGAGGTGCAGCACGCCAACCTCGCCGAATACCCGGTGCTCGGCGACCTCGACGGCGACGGCAAACTCGACATGGCGAAGGGCGGCGCCACGCTCAACACCGCGGTCAACCTGCTCATCGTCGGCCAGAACCTGCCGTACGACCACCTCATCCAGGCGTGGGACGCGACCACGGGCGACTTCAAGCTCGGCTACCCGCGACCGATTGACGACTTCACGATTCTCTCCACGCCGTCGATTGCGGACGTCGGCGGCCAACCCGGCCAGGAGATCGTGGCCGGCAGCGGCCTGTACCTGTTGCATGCATTCGGCGCGCTCGGCCAGGAGGCGCCGGGGTTCCCGAAGCTCACCGGCGGCTGGATCAATGCCGTTCCGACAATCGGTGACGTCGACGGCGACGGCAAGCTCGAACTCGTCGCGGAGACGAGAGAGGGCTGGCGCTTCATGTGGGATCTCGATGCTCCGGCTTCCACGGCGGCGATCACCCAGTGGCCCACCGACAGCCACGACGAGTGCCACACGAACCGCTACGGAACCGATTGCCGTCCGCCGACGCCGGTGCGCGACCTGACGATCGATGGTCAGAAGGCGACGTTCTCTCCCACCGGTGACGATTGGATGGTCGGGTCGGCGACGACGTACGAAGTCCGCGCCTCGAACGCGCCGATCGACTCGTTCGCGAAGTGGCAAGGAGCCACGCCCGTCGCAACGCTGAACGCGCCAGGCACGGTGACGTTGCCCGCGGGGATGACGGCGATCGCGGTCGTTGCCGTCGACGATGCCGGCAACCGCTCGATGATCGCCACCGCGGGCGGACGGGCGCCGACCACGCCGAATGCGCCGAATGCGCCCAGCGCGCCCACCCAGCCACTGGCGCGCACAGGAGGCGGCGAGCCGCTGTTGTTGCTCTCGCTCGTGATGGCGGTCGGTCTGATCGTGCGGAGACGTGTCCGATGAAGCTCGGTCTCATCACGCCAGTGCTCACGCTCAACCCTCGGGTGCACAACTCGTGGGAAGAGACCGCGCCATTCGATGCCGTCGTCGAAATCGCGGAGACCGCCGACCGGCTCGGCTACCACCACCTCACCTGTAGCGAACACGTCGCCGTGCCCGCCGGCGAGATCGCGGCCCGCCGCGGCTCGCGCTACTACGACCCGCTCGCGACATTCGGCTTCCTCGCGGCGCGCACGACGAACATCCGCTTCGAAACCCATGTCCTCGTGCTCGGGTACCACCACCCCTTCGAGATCGCCAAGCGCTACGGCACGCTCGATGCCATCACCGGCGGGCGACTCATCCTCGGCGTCGGCGTGGGTTCCCTCGAGGAGGAGTTCACTTTGCTCGGGGCCCCGTTCGTCGATCGCGGCGAGCGCGCCGACGAGTCCTTGCGCGAGCTCCGCAGGATCATGGGCGCACGCGAGGTCGACGGCTTCATCATCGATCCGCACGCGGTCCAGGAGCGCGTTCCGATCTGGATCGGCGGCCGGACGTTTCGCTCGTTGCGCCGCGCAGTCGAGCTGGCCGACGGCTGGTGCCCGTTCGGAATGAAGGCCGGCGACATCGCCGCAATGGTGAAGCGCATCGGCGACCTCCCCGACGGATTCGAAGTCGCCCTGTTCCCCGAGCCGATGCCCGACCCCGTCGGCGACCCGGCCGGTACCCGTCAGGTCGTCGAGCCGTATCTCCAAGCCGGCGCCACGATCCTCAACCTCCGCCTCCGCAGCGACTCACTCAGTCACTGCCTCGAACAACTGGAAGCGGCTACGACACTCGTTCGATGACGGTGGCGTTGGCCATGCCGCCGCCTTCGCACATCGTCTGGAAGCCGTAGCGACCGCCGGTGGCCTCGAGTTGGTTGAGCAACGTGGTCATGATGCGCACACCGCTCGCGCCGAGCGGATGACCGATGGCGATGGCTCCACCGCGAGGGTTGTAGCGCAGCGGATCCGGAACGAACTCGCGCGCCCACATCAACGCGATCGCGGCGAACGCTTCGTTGCACTCCATCGCGTCGAAGTCGTCGATCGTCATGCCCGAGCGCGCCAACAACTTGCGTGTTGCCGGGTTCGGTGCGGACAACACGAGAACGGCATCATCGCCGGCCACGACCATGTGCCGGAAGACGGCACGTACCGGAAGGCCGAGTTTTTCCGCGGTCGCACGGTCCGCGATGAGCATCGCCGCGGATCCGTCTGACATCTGCGACGCGTTGCCCGCCGTGATGTCGGGCGCAAGGGTCGCATCCCAGGATGCGGCGGACGGCAGCGCCCCGAGAGACTCCATCGTCCCGCCACGGCGGATGCCCTCATCGGCCTCGAGCAGCTGGCCCGTCTCACGCCCTTCCTCGTCCTTGATCGGAACCGGAACGAGCTCGGTCTGTACGGCCCCCGAGTCGGCGGCCGCCGCCGCCCGACGATGCGACTCCAACGCGAACTCGTCCATGTCTTCCCGGCTGATCTTGAACCGCTCGGCCAGGATCTGCGCGACCTCGAATTGCGTCTTCAATTGGCCGTCGCACGCCGCCATGAAGTCCGGAGAGAACGGCCCGATGCCTCCCGCGGCGTTCGACCCCATCGGCGCTCGCGTCATCGATTCGGTACCGCAGGCGATGGCGAGGTCGTAGCAACCGGACATCACGCCCTGCGCCGCGAAGTGCACGGCCTGCTGCGACGAGCCGCACTGGCGGTCGACGGACGTGCACGGCACCGACTGCGGGAACCCGGCCGCCACCCATGCGTTTCGGGTGACGTTGCAGCCCTGCTCCCCCACCTGCGTCACGCAGCCCCCGATCACGTCGTCGACCCGATCGGGATCGACGCCGGTGCGGTCGATGAGCCGTTGCAAGGTGAACGCCAGCAGATCGCTCGGATGCCATCCGGCCAGCGCTCCCTTGCGCTTACCGATGGGCGTGCGCACCGTGTCGACGATCACGGCCTCGCGGATCTCCATTTTGCGTTTGCTCCCCTCGGGCGATACCTGACGTTCGTGTCAGCTTACGATCCCGGTATGGATCGGGCCGATTTGGAGCTCGTGGCGGCAATCGCCAGAGCGGGATCGCTGTCCGCCGCGGCCCGCGAGCTGCACGTCGCGCAACCGCCGCTGAGCCGGCGTCTGCAACAACTCGAGCGCGAGGTCGGCGCCGCGCTGTTCTTGCGCGGCCGGCACGGCGCGACCCCAACGGCCGTCGGTCGATCACTCATCGAAGGCGCGGAAGCGGCGCTCACCGCGATCCGACGCGCTGAGCAGGACGCCTTCGATGCCGCGGCCGGACGCGCCGGCCGTTTGCGCGTAGGGGTGACACCGACGTTGGGAGCGGTGCTCCTTCCCGCCGTGCTCGCCTCGTTCCGCCGCGCGCACCCCGATGTTCGCCTCGACCTCATCTCGAGCGGGGACTCGGCCTGGCTCCGGCAACAGGCTGCGCAGGGCGACATCGACATCGCGGTAGCCGCGCTCGCGCCGCATCATGAGGCGAACACGACCGTGGCGTTGACCGGCGAGCAGCGCTTCGTGCTCATTGCACCAACCGAGCTCCGCTTGGGAAAGGCCGTACAACGACGGGCTCTCGTCGGTGTTCCGATCGTGGCCTTGACCGCCGGCGAAGGGCTGCGACAGCAGCTCGACCAAGTGTTCGCCGAGCTCGGAGCCGAACCGACCATCGCGATCGAAACCTCGGAGCGCGAGATGCTCGTCCCGTTCGTCGCTGCCGGCCTCGGCGTCGCGCTCATCCCCGAAGGGTTCGCGCGGGCGCGACCGGCGAAGGGTCTCACGATCCACGACCTCAACCCGCCGCTACGCCGACCGATCGGAGCCGTCATCACCGACGGCGAGGTACCGGTGCTCGTGCAAGCGTTCCTCGATGCGCTCGCCGGGGAAACCGATCTCGTCAGAGTGCGGCCAGCTCCGCGGCGCCGTACACCACGGCCAGCACGGTGAAGAACAGTCCCATCAGCAACCGGAGCCGCGCTTCGGAGCCGCCGATGGTGAGCTTCGCGCCGACCTGCGCGCCGGGCACGACGCCGACGGTGAGCAGGATCGCGAACGTCCAGTTGATGTGACCGAGGAGCGCATGGGTCAGCATCGCCGGCACCGAGAACATCGCGACAGCCACCAGGCTCGTAGCCACTGCTCGCTTCGGCGCCATGCGCAGCGCGACCGTGTACGCGGGCATCAGCAACAGGCCGCCGCCGACACCGAGTAGCCCGGCCAACATTCCCGCCGCCGCGCCGATGAGTCCGACGACGACCGTCGGGGCGCTCGTCCGCTCGACCGCCTCGAGCTCGGGGACTGACTCCTCTGTTGCCGGACCACTCGTGCCGACACCGGCGAGGACGAGAGCAGCTGTGGGTGCGGGTTGCTGAAGGGGCGCCGTCGCCGCGACGTGCTGACGCACGCTGCGTAACCCGGTGTACAGCAGCAAGCCGGCGGTGAGGAGCATCAAGTAGTGCGCGTTGACGTGATCGGAGAGTTCGGCCCCCGCGACCGCGAAACCCGAACCGAGCAGGCCACTCGGTAGGGCGACGTGCCAATCGACCAGGCCCGCGCGGCTGTAGCGCCACGCACCCGAGATCGCACCGGGAAGGATGGCCGGCAGTGTGCTCCCGACCGCTTCGAGGGGAGAAGCTCCGACCGCCCGGATTCCCGGCGTCGTGAGCACTGCTCCACCGACGCCGAACATCCCCGACAAGATGCCGGACGCGAACCCGACGACGAGGACCGCCAACACGGCGACGAGGCTCACCCGATCAGTGTGCGCACAACCGTAACTTGCTGTCCAAGACCGCTTTTGACGGTTTCCTATACCCCAGCGGTATCGAGGGTGCGCTCGCGCCGGGCAGCGAGGCGAGCCCCGAGCCGCCCGATGCGCTCGATGAAGGTCAGCAGTTTGTCGCGGGCCACTTCCGCCTCTGGCGTGAGCCCTTCGAGGGACTCGACCGCCCAATGGCGGAGCACGACCGGCACGAGGATCTGGTCGTGGTGCAACTGCAGGTCGTAGATGCCGGCCTTGGCGATGGCGGACGCGTGGTCGGCGAAGTCGACGATGCCGGTGCCCGGCATCTCGAAATCGCGCACCTGGCGCTCGAGCGCGATGACCGTGGTCGACGGATCGACCTCGAGGGCCGCGGTGACGAGATCACGATAGAAGAGGTAGTGCAGGTTCTCGTCGCTCGCGACACGCGCCATCACCTCGTAGCCGAGACGGTCGTCGAGGAGCTTGCCGGTGTTGCGGTGGGCGATACGAGTGGCCAGCTCTTGGAGGGCGACGTACACCAGTCCGTCGGCGGGAGTCCCAGGATCGGGCGTGATACCGGTGCTCACCTGATGCATGCGAGCTCGCTCGAGTGCGACCGGATCGACCGATCGTGTGACGGTCAGGTAGTCGCGGATGACGATCGAGTGCCGGCCCTCTTCGGCCGTCCAGCGCCGCACCCAGATGCCCCAGATGCTGTCCGCGCCGAACATCGACTCGATCGTGCGGAAGTAGTAGGGCAGATTGTCCTCGGTGAGCAGATTCACGAACAGCGCGCTACGCACACCGTCCGGCATCGGCACCTCGTCCGGGTCCCACAGCTCGTCGGCGGCGAAGTCGCGGCCCCGGCCCCAAGGCACCATCTCGTGAGGGAACCATTCCTTGGCCGCAGCGTCGTGACGGTCGTAGAGCCGCTCAGCGACGGGGCCCAGTTCACGCAGGAAGATCGACTGGTCCATCGAACCAGCCTACCTACTGGTCGGTAGGGACGGTAGTCGTCTGCGTTCGCCCCGGTCAGTCGGCACAGAGCGAGATCAGGCTCAGGCAAACGAGCGGCGTTGGCGGGTGCGCTTCTGCGTGTACATCGCCCGGTCGGCCCGATCGTAGGCCTCGACAAGGGACATACCGGCACTGGGCGACGCCACCCCGACCGACGCCTGGATGCCTGCATCGAGGAGCGCGGCGGCGATCCGATCGCTGAGCACCCCCGATTCGCCTTCGAAATCGACCGCGAGTACGGCGAACTCATCGCCACCCACCCGAGCAACCACGTCACATGCGCGCACCGCCTTGCGCAGCGTCTGCGCGGTCAGTCGGAGCAAGAGGTCACCGTGCAGATGACCGCGCTCGTCATTGACCGTCTTGAGCCCATCGAGATCCACGACCGCGACCACATCCGACGCCTTCGAACGCTCGATGCGAGCGTCTTCCTCAGCGATTCGATCCCACCAAGCGCGCTGATTGCCCAAGCCGGTGAGCGCGTCCGTTGCGGCCAGGGCCTCGGCGCGGCCGGCTCGCACGTTTGCGATCGCGGCCCGTTGCTCGGCCACGACGATCTCCGCCAGCACTCGTGCCACCCACTGCGCCGCGACGAAGACGGACGAGTCCTCCTGCAGGTCAGCGGCCGCGCCGAGCCCGATCACCGCCAGCGGTATGGCGTCTGGCTGCAGTCGAAGGCCGTCGTCGAGGCGCGCCTTCCAGTCTGGAGGGCCCGTGGGATCGAACGATGGCGATGCGGCGATCAAGTCCGATGTCTCCGTGCAGATGACGACCCACGGCCCATGGTCGTGATGCGTCTCGAGATCGTGAAGCGCGCGAGCGGCAGCTCGTCGGACGGCTTGGCAGCACGCGACCTCGACCAGGGTCGGCTCGCGTTCGTCCTCGAGATCGATCATGTCGGCATCGAGGTGAATGACGGCGTGTGCATCATTCATGACGTAATTGCCGGACGACCGAGTAAGTAACCCTGACCGAAGCGCACGTCGAGTTCGGAAAGCGCGCGCCGCTCCGACTCGACTTCGATGCCCTCGGCCACGAGATCGCACCCGGTGGCACGCGCAAAGTGCGACAAACCGGCGACCATGGCTTGACGCGTGGGATCGGTTTCGATCCCCGTGACCCACGTGCGATCGAGCTTCACGAAATCCGGCTCGAGCATCACCACGTGGCGCAAACTGGCAAACCCGGCACCGGCGTCATCGATCGACACCCGCACCTCCGGATCGAATCCGAGGAGGGCGCTGCGAAGCGCGGGGTAGTCGTCGACCGCATCGTGCTCAGTGAGCTCGATGACCACTGGACGATCTGCACGTCCAAGGAGATCGCACAGCGAGTCGCGTGAATCGAGTACGAGGCTTGGTGTGACATTCACACTCAGGAAGGTTCCCGAGGGCAGTCGACTCGATGCCTCGACCGCGGTAGCAAGGGTCGCGAGCTCGAGTTCTGCGCCAAGGCCGAGTCCGGCTGCCTCTGCGAAACGCGCCTCTGGTCCCACACCGTCGCGAAAGCGCGTGAGCGCCTCGTAGCCGATCACGTGACCGCCGTTGAGCTCGACCATCGGTTGGAACGCTGTGTCGAACTGACCGTTTCGGACCAGTGCGGCCATGTCGAATCGACGCCGATCTCGTTCGGCGCGCGCGTGCAGCGACAAGCCGAGCAGGCCGGTGGCGACGCCGGCGAAGTCGATCGCCTCTGCCAACAGCTCGTCGATCATGCGAGCGCGGGCCGGCAGCGGTGCGAGCGAGGATGCACCCAGCACCAGCAGGCCCACGGTGAGCCCGCCCAGGCGCATCGGCGCGACCGCCAGGCGCAGGGTCGACGTACCCACGCCGGGATTGGGCAGCTCGATCCACGGTTGTTCCGCTCGCCCGAGGAAGTACGACGGGCGGGCCGACCCGAAGCGGCGGATGGCGTGCTCGAACTGCGCATCTCCCTGCGATGCGAGCATCACCAGCCGGCCGGTCTCGTCGAGGCGGGCGAGGGCGATGCCGTCGAGGTGATGAACGTCCGACAGCACCTCACAGATGGCGACTGCCGTTTCCTCCGCTGACGCGCGCGGCGCAATCGCGAACAATGAGTTGACGACCGAAGCGCGTTGGCGGAGCTGATCGTCGAGAAAGGCGAACCACGCGGCCTGACCTCGTAGGTGCGCTGCAAGACGCGCGACGAGCTCATCGGGATCGACCGGCTTGAGGAGAAAGTCCGTCGCACCCGCGCTGAGCCCGGCGGATGGGCCGGCCAGCTGATCATCACCGGTCACGAGCAGGACGGGCAGCGTCGTCGCACCCATCCGGGTGCGCAGCCGGTGCAGCAGTTCGGTCCCGAGCGTGTCCGGCAGCCGGTTGTCGAGGACGACGGCGGAGATCGTGGCGTCGATGCACTCGAGCGCCTCCGCACCGGTTGCCGCCTCGACGCAGTCGTACCCCGCCAGCTGCAGCGTCATGACGAGGAACCCGCGAGCGCTCGGGTCGTCGTCGACCACCAGGATGCGAGTCCTGACGATCGGATCGTGCTGTCGTTCTCGAGGTCGCGACACGGAACCCTCCCGAGTTCGGATCTTGAGCGACTCGTCCGCCTGACTAGTTCGTTCGGACTAGATGTCGGTGGCTCGTTGTGCCGACTTGAGGGATTTCTTCCGGATCGAGAAGTACGGACACCCTCGGGACCAAAAGGGCGGCGTGGATCTACCCTGTGTCCGATGGCGGACACGTCAATGGCCCTCGCAGGGGCCGGGCTCGTCGGGCTCGAGTCGCACCTCCTCGAGCGGGTCGACGCGGCCGTCATGGCCGTCGATCTGCAAGGCCGCATCCTGTTCGCCAATCGTTACGCCGAGACGCTGTACGGCTGGTCGCGCGAAGAGACGATCGGGCGGCTGGCGTCGGAGGTATCGGGCGTTGCCATCGATGCCGACGTCGCCACCGAGATCATGACGTCCCTCGACAAGGGCGGGGCGTGGGAGGGAACGTTCGAAGTTCGCACCAAGGACGGCTCGCTCTTGTCCGTCCACGCGGTCAACTCACCGCTCTACGACTCGAAGGGACAGCTCGCGGGTATCGTAAGCCTCGCGATCGACGGCAGCCGCGAGCGTGTTGAACGATTCCTGTCCGACTGCTCCGCGGTGCTCGGCGCATCGCTCGACTACTCGCAGAATCTCGCAGCGCTGGCCGCGCTGACGGTTCCATTCCTCGGCGACATCTGCTTCATCGACATCGGCGACGACACCGGTCTCCGTCGCGTGGCCGCTGCACACGCCGACCCAGACAAGCAACCCTTGATCGACGAGCTCGGACGCCGCTACCCGCCCGACCCTGCAGGGCCGCACCCCGCCCTCGAGGCACTGCGATCCGGCGCGACGTTCTTCCTTGCGGAGATCACGGACGACGTCGTACGCAATCTGACTCGCGACGACAACCACTACCGCATCGTGCGCGAGCTCGGCTTCCATTCGTTCATGGTCGTTCCGCTGATTGCGCGCGGGCGCACGCTCGGGGCCGTGACCGTCATCTCGTGCAGCCCCGACCGCCGCTTCGGATCCGACGATGTCGAAGTCCTGAGCGAGGCCGCCCGGCGGGCCGCGATCGCACTCGACAACGCCCGCCTCTTCGACGACCAGCAACGAGCGCGAGCCGAGGCCGAATCGTCGGCCGAGCGATTGACGCAACTGCAAACGCTCGCGACGGCGCTGTCGCGTGCGGTGACGGTGCAAGAAGTCACGCAGGTCATCGGCGCGATCTCGATGCCACATCTCGGCTCATCCAATCGAGGCTTGTGGCTCGTCAACGAGGCTGCCGCCACCGTGGATCTAGTGACGGGCTTCGACCTGCGGGGGCAGGCAGACACGTTCGCTTCGATCCCGCTCGACTCGACGCTGCCCGCCGCGGACGTCGTACGCACCCGCGCTCCCGTGTTCGTCGTATCGGCCGCCGAGCGAGACGATCGCTACCCCGAACTGGCCGCGCTCGCAGCCGGCACCGTGGCCTTTGCCGCGGTACCGCTCGTCGCCGAGGAGCGCACGATCGGTGTCTTTGCGCTCGGCTTCGACGCCGATCACGACTTCGACGGCGACGAGATCAGATTTCTCACCGCCGTTGCCGACCAGTGCGCGCAGGCCCTCGCCCGGAGCCTGCTGTATGACCGCGAACGACGCGAGCGAGATCGCGCTGAACGCGACCGCCGCCGAATCCAAGCGTTGAGCAAAGCCCTGCAAACCAGCTTGCTTCCGCCAGTGCTGCCGGCCGTGCCGGGTCTCGAGTTGGAAGGGCGCTACCACCCGGCGCTCGCGGGTCTCGAGGTCGGCGGCGACTTCTATGACGTGTTCGACACCGGCGGCGACTGGGCGATCGTGATCGGCGATGTCTGCGGGAAAGGACCCGAGGCGGCGGCCGTAACCGCCGTCGCGCGGTGGACGATTCGGTCCGTCGCGATGGACATCCGCCAACCGGTTCAGGTGCTACGCAAGGTCAACGAGGCGCTCGTACACCAGCAACTCGACGATCGCTTCTGCACGATCGCCTATGCGCGCGTCGTCCCGACGTCGCTCGGTGTGCGCGTATCGATGTGTCGCGGCGGCCACCCCGCACCGCTCGTGGTGCGGGCCGACGGCGAGATCACGCCGTTCGGCACGGCCGGAAGCCTCATCGGCATCCTGCCTGAGGTCCGTCTGTGGGAGGAGACCACTCAGCTCCACACCGATGACGCGCTGGTCCTCTACACGGACGGTGTCACCGAAGCTCGACGCGGCGTCGAGCAGTTCGGCGATGAACGGCTGTATGCCACGTTGGCCGCGTGTCACGGCGAGAGTGCGGCGCAGATCGCCGATGCAATTGAAAAGGCCGTGCTCGAGTTCGCCGGGCCGGAACCGAGCGACGACATCGCCATTCTCGTCCTACGCGTTCTTTAGTGGCCTTCCGGTAGCAAACTCCGCCCACACGGTCTTGCCCGCGCGCGTCGGATCCACCCCCCAGCAGGTTGCGGTGCGCTCGACGAGGAAGATCCCGCGGCCCCTCAGAGCCGCGGGTGTCAGAGCCTGCAGCACCGGTAGTCGGACACTGGCATCCGCGACTTCGATGCGCAGTCGCCCGCGTCGGCGATTGACGCGCAGCTCGTAGGGCGGCGTCGCATGGTCGAGGGCGTTGGTCACGAGTTCGCTGACGCAGAGCGCTACCGCGTCGAGGGTGTCTGCGCTCTCGAGGTGAGACCAGGCACGCCGCACGAAGGCACGGGCCAGTCCTGCTGCTGTCGGCGAGGAGGGGAGCTCGAGCCTCGAGTCGCCGTCAGCCATTGGTGGGCGGCGTACCCGATGCCGCTGTTGCGGACACTCGAATTGAGCAGAACACAACATCGGGCCGCCCCGCAGGAGCTATCCGACCAGTGCCACAAAACGTACTACTACGTTGACTGGAACGTACTATTACGTTATGGTCGCGGTCGTGCCGAGACCGTCGAGCCTGGACGTAGTGCTCGCCCTGTTGGGCACGAGCGCCGAAGGGGCGATCGACGGCGACACGGTGAGCCGCCGGCTGGCCTCCAACGGCCGCGAACTGGCGCCGAGCCGGCTCCTGGCGCAGCTGTTGACGCTCGAAGCCAGCGGATACATCCAGGTGACGCGCGACGGCGGCTACCGATTCGCACTGACACCCTTCGGTGAGGAGGCGGCCTACGAGCTCGGGCCCGGCGATCCGATCGACGTCGTGCTCGTCATGGTCGACCTCGTGGGCTACGTGCGCTTCACCGCCGAGCAAGGAGACAGCGCGGCTCATCTCGCGGCGCGGCAGCTGCAGGATCTCGGCGACGCCGAGCTTCGTCGCGCAGGAGGAAAGCTCGTCAAGCCACTGGGCGACGGCTTTCTCGGAACGGTACGCACACCGACGGAAGGGATCCGCATCGTGCGCCGCGTCGCACGGAGCTGTCGGCGGCCCGACGGGCAGCCGTGGCCGTTGCGCGGTGCCGTACACCGCGGCCGCCCCATCTCCTTTCGCGGCGACCTGTTCGGCGCCGACGTCAACCTCACTGCCCGACTCTGTTCCGCCGCGCAACCGGGGGAACTCGTGATGACCACCGCACCCGGAGACCCGGCGGCCGAGTCGCTCGACGTACGGGGCCTGAGCGATCCGATCGCGATCACACGCATGGTCGTGCCGTGACCCGTCTCTTCCGCCGTGGTGAGCTGAAGGAGGCACTCCTCGACGCGCTCGAGGTTGCAGGACCTTCGAACGGCTACACGATCATGCACGTGCTTGCAGAGCAGATCGGTGAGTCGTGGCAACCAAGTCCGGGAGCGGTGTATCCCGCGCTGTTGGCGCTGGAGGACACCGGTCTCGTGGGCGCAACCGATCGCAACGGCTCTCGTGTCTACGAGCTGACGGCCAAAGGACACCAAGCGGCGACGAAGCTGCGCGGAACCGTGGAAGCCGTGGCCACGCGGGCCCGCGCCGCGCCTCCGGCGCCGTCGACCCTCGGCTCTGTGCTCGACGACTTCGTAGCCGGCGTCGATGGCCGTCAGCGCGCCCTCGACGACGACACCAGGGAGGCCATCAGCGCCATCCTCGACGGCGCCCGGAACAACATCGAACGCCTAATCGGCAAGGAGACATAGAGATGGACGACTTCGCACGAGCAGCCTTTCGGGAAGCCGAGGCCAAACAGATCCTGCGCCGACGCGTGTTCCTGCTCCACCTCTCCATCTACGTGGCGACGAACCTTTCGCTCGTCGTGATCTGGGCGCTGACCGGCGCGGGCTATCCGTGGTTCGTGTTCCCGATCCTCGGATGGGGCATCGGGATCGTGGCCCACGGCGTTGTCGCCTACCTGTTGAGCGACCCGGAGGAGATCGTGCTGAGGCGCGAGCAGCAACGTCTCGGCGGAGGTCAGCCTGACCCGCCGAAATCGTCGGCGTAATCTCCCCGGCGTGGAACCTCTCGCAGTGCATCACGTGTCGATCAACGTGGACGACGTCGATGCCGCCCTCGACTTCTACGTCGGTGTCCTCGGATTGCACGCCCGCTCCGACCGGCCGGACTTCGGCTTTGGAGGGGCCTGGCTCGATGCCGGCGGCCAGCAAGTGCATCTCATCGAGGGCCAGGTGCCCAAGGGGAACGGCGAGCACTTCGCGCTTCTCGTGGCCGACCTCGATGACACCATCAGCGAGCTGCGAGGGCGCGACATCAAGGTGAGCGACTCGTCACCGGTTGGCCCGAACTTGCAGGCGTTTCTCACCGATCCATCCGGAAACCTCATCGAGTTGCACCAAGCCGGTTGATCGAGGGTTCCTCCGGGAACGCTCCCCCGATGCTCCAGACGAGCCTGTTCGTTCGCACTGGCGCGCCCCCGGTTCGGAGCGTGCGCCATGCGGGCCTCGATGGAGTCCGGGGCGTGGCCGTCTTGGCGGTGTTGCTCTTCCACACCGACGTCACCTGGGCGAGCGGCGGCTATCTAGGGGTCGACGTGTTCTTCGTGTTGAGCGGGTTTCTCATCACGTCGTTGCTGCTCGCCGAGCTCGATCGAACTGACCGCATCGATCTCCGGCGCTTTTGGGCCCGCCGAGCCACGCGTCTGCTCCCGGCATTGCTGACCTTGATCGTGCTCGGTGTCGCCCTCGGGTCGTTCATTGCGCCGCTCGAGTCCGCGCGCGACCTTCGCGATGACGCGCTGGCAACCTTCGCGCAGGTGGTGAACTGGCGCTTCATCGACACGATCGGCCACAGTCTCGTCGGCCTCGTTCGATCACCCTTCCAACACTGCTGGTCGCTGGCGATCGAGATGCAGTTCTACCTTTTGTGGCCCCCGCTGCTCATGCTCGTGGCGTACCGGCGCGGGCGCAATCAGCGACGGCGCAACGTCGGATTGCTCGCAGGGGGGTTGGCGCTCGCCTCGGCCGTTGCGATGGCCGCGTTCGTCGGACCGGATTGGCACACGCAACGGTCGTACTACGGCACCGATACGCGCGCGCAGGCCCTTCTCGTCGGCGCGGTACTGGCCGCCATCATCGGGCATCGCCTACACGGCGATCACCCGCCGTTGTCGCCGGCCGCGAAGGTGGGCATCAGCGCGGCGGGCTCCGCTGCCGCTGTGGGTCTGCTGCTGGCATTCGTCGTCGCCCCCACGTCGGGTCACACCATGTTCGAGGGTTGGTATCTCGTCGTCGCGGTCGCCGCCACGGTGATGCTCGCCCAGGTCGTGCTCGCCCCGGCCAGCGTCGTACCCACCCTGCTGGCCGCCCGCCCCGTGGTCGCGCTCGGTCGTGTCTCGTACAGCCTGTACCTCTGGCACTGGCCGCTGCTGCTCGTGATCACCGAGGCGCGCACCGGACTGTCGGGCGTGTCGCTGTTCAGCGCGCGCATCGCAGCGAGCCTCACGGCCGCGTGCATCTCGTACGTCGCGGTCGAGCGACGGTTCCACTGAATCGATCACCCGAACGCCGCCATCAGCGGTTCCCGGGCGCGCGCTGACCGTCCGCGTTCCACGACGGGCGGCCAGCACTTCCACCAGCGGTCGTGGCGACGACCACTGGCAGCCAGACCAATTTCCCATTTGGGTCAGCCCAGGTGGGGGACCCTCCGTAGGGACAGCGTCACTCAGCGCAGACCCCAGAACGAATGAACGCCTTGAGTAGCCTCCGACGGATGTCGGCGACGGAGCGAGATCGCCCGGTCATCCGGGTGGCTCCGATCGTGGTCGATCGTGCGCACGACGAATATTGCGTCCGGGTCACCGCCGAGGCCACAGGGCCCAACCCGTGGAACGAGACGATCACCTTTCGGTACACCGGGGCCGGCATCGGCGCGATCGAGCCCACCGGCGACATGGCATTGGCCACGTTCCTCCTGCCGGCGATGCGCGCCGGCGCTCGGCTCGAGATCGCCTCGCCGGTGTCCGCGCAGCTACTCGAGGCGCTTCCGCGGGTGCAGGCGATGTACTCCGACTGGGAGGAGTACTTCCAAACGATCGAAGCGATCGCCCCGGCTTCGGCTACGGACATCCGACGAGGCGAGGGCGCCGCACTGTTCTTCTCCGGCGGAGCGGACGCGTTCTACACGCTGCTCACCACGGAGATCGCGCTCACGCACTTGGTGCTGATCGTGGGCTTCGACTTCGAGCAACACCTCACTCGTCGCAAAGCCGACGCGATCGCGAGCGCGCGTGCGGTCGCCGAGGCCCGCGACCTCCAGCTCCTGATCGTGGAGACGAACTTCCGGGCGAGCCCGGTCACCAACGCGTATTGGAGGTATGGGCACGGGGCCGCCTTGTTCGCCGTCGCTCACGGGCTACGAGGCGTCGTCGGCACGTCTCTCGTGTCTGCCAGCGACACGCAAGGGTCGGTGGAACCTTGGGGCACCCGTCCTGACCTCGACCCGTTCTGGTCGACAGAGTCCGTCGAATTGCTTCACGAGGGCTACGAAGCGAGGCGTTGGGACAAGTTGCGCTTGGTCGGCGCGGATCCGCTGGCGAGAAAGCACCTCCGCGTGTGCAGTGACGAGTCCGCCGACGCATACAACTGCGGCCATTGCGGCAAGTGCAGGATGACGAGCCTTGCGCTGTACGCGATGGGCGAGCTCGACGCAGTCGAAACCCTTCCATCGCAGATTCATCGCCGCGATGTGATGGGCATCAGCCTCGGGAGCGTGGTCAATCAAGAATTGATGCAACAGATCTTGGCGGCGCTGAACGATGCCGGGGACAGGAGGATGGCCGCGGTCGTCCGCCGCAAGATGGCGATCAGCAAGGCCAGACGCATTGCGCGCCCCGCTCGAAACGTTCTTCGCCGGCTCAACCGCACAGCGCGCTTGCGAGATCGCCGATAGCCACGCTCGCTCGCGGCTCATCGGGCTCGGCATCGCACAAGATCGCGACGATGATCTCCCCGTGAGCCGCCGGAAGGATTCCGACGTCGTTCACGACCCCTTCGAGCGATCCGGTCTTGTGCGCCACCCGCGCCTCGTCTGCTAGCCGAAGCGGAAGCCGAGAGTTGCGCAGGTTGTTCTCGAGAGCACCACGCATCTCGGAGCGTGAAGCATTCGCGGCAACATCCTGGAACACCCGAAGCATGTCGAATGCCGTCGTGACGTTCACCCGTCCGGCCGCGCCGATGTCGTCGACCGCGAATCCGACACGTAGCTCACTGCCTTCGCAGCCGAGCGCGGTCAGCACAGCGTTCACGGCCGCGCGGCCAACGAGACCGAGGACGTACTCCGCTGCGGGATTGTCGCTCGTCGACAAGAAGACGCCGCACAGCTCGCGGATCGTGAACCGATGATCCTCGTCGAGTACCGCGAGCACGGAGCTGTACGGCGTCGAGCCCAGCACGCGCCGCGACACGCGCGCGTCGAGATCGAGCTCACCGCGCTCCGCAGCGTCGTAGGCCGCCATCGCCAACGGCACCTTCAGCAGACTGGCAGCGGGACGAACGATCGCACCGTTCGCCTCCGCGATCACCGCGCCGTCAAGTGTTCCGATGGCGACGCTCCGAGCAGACCCTTCCGCAGCGAATGCAGCCACCCACCGCCGAGCGTCATCGGCCCAGTCATCCACGTCAGCGGCCCACGATCTCCGCGACCTCGTGGCGAAGGCCGTCCAGGATCTCCCGCACTCCCCAACCCGGACAGCTCGTGTCGGCGACGTCTCCGTGACCCCTGATCGCGTCTGCCGCGGTGACCTCGATGCCGTGCCGTGTCACTTGCCACGCCACGAGATCCCGCACGGCGTCGACTGCGGCTGCGGTGGGCCGTCGATCCGTGAACGTGCCGAGCAATCCGATTCCGACGGAGCCGCGGTTCATCGACTTGGCATGGGCTCCCACGACACCCCAGCCAGCTGCGTTCTCGCCGACGAATGCGCCGCATTCGGGCGCTGAGCTACGGCCCTCGTAGATCGCGCCCGACTCGTCGATGAGGAAGTTGTAACCGATGTCGCCCCAGCCGCGATCCAGGGTGTGGAAGCGATGGATCTCGCGGATGGTGCGCGCTGGATCGGCGTCGTCGTTCCGGCCATGCGTGTGATGCAGCACGATCGAGACGACCGGCTCGAACGCTGCAGGCCAGATCAGGCTTCCGTCGGTGTGCCTTCCGAGCGACTCGTCAGCTCCCCAATCGCGTCGCACCAGGATCCGCGGACTCGGGGTCGCAGGCTCACCCAAGGATGCCGAGCGAGTCGTCGGTCTTGCCGACGGCGCGTTCCTTCTGGAAGTCGTCGAGCCACTTCTGACCCTGTTCGTTGCCCGCCATCATCTTCCGCGGCATCGCCGGGAACGAGTAGCCGTCGGGCATCGGCGGAGCATCGTCGACCTTGCGCGCCATCGCGGCTTCGATGATCGGCTCCAGCCGCTTCGTCTTGGCGGTGACGTGGGCCTCGTCGCGGTCCTTGAACTCGGGCATGACCTCGCGCCCGAACAGCTCGAGAGATTCGCAGATGTCCTCGTGGCGGTTCTTGCCCGCTTGCATCACGAAGATCAACTGGTCGACGCCGGCCTCTTCGAAGCGCAACAGGTACTCGCGGATCTGATCGGGGGTTCCGGTCGCTCCCCGCAATCCCGTCGCGTCACCCGACGCCACCTTGGCGCCCAGGCGTTCCTCGCTGAGCGCAGCATCGATCTCGGGCGAGTAGCCCACCTCGGCCCGCTTCTCGATGTACTCCTGCCACACGTCGGTTTCACCAGGCCTGTGGTCGCCGAACACGTAGTAGTGGCCTAGCGAGTAGCCGAAGAAGTTGCCGCCCTCGAGCCCGCGGTCGAGCGCCTGCTGCTCGGTGGGCGCGCACATCATCGGCGTCACACAGGCGACGTTGGCGTTCACCGACTTGCCGACCGGCACGCACTTCTCCGCCAGCGTGGCTTCGTAGTCGCCGACCCAGTGCACCGCTTCCTCCGGGTCGATGAACGCGAACGTCAACGAACCGATGCCCTTCTCCGCCGCGAGCAGGATCGTCTCGCGTCGGGAGCACGCCACCCACAACGGGGGGTGGGGCTTCTGCACGGGCTTGGGGACGACGTTGCGCGGCGGCATCGAGACGAACTTGCCTTCGACGCCGGTGAACGGCGACTCCGTCATGCACCGGATCGCGACCTCGAGGCCTTCGAGCCACATGTCGCGCTTGTAGAAGGGGTCGATCTCGAACCCGGCGAGCTCGGCCTCCGACGACGACTCCCCGGAACCGAACTCGACGCGCCCGCCCGAAACGAGATCGAGCATCGCCACGCGCTCGGCGGTGCGGGCGGGATGGTTGTACGCCGGCGCGGTTTGGATGATGCCGTGGCCGAGACGGATGTTGCGGGTCCTCTGGCTGCACGCGGCGAGGAACACTTCCGGTGCGCTCGAGTGCGAGTACTCCTCGAGGAAGTGGTGCTCGACCTCCCACACGACGTCGAAGCCGAGCTTGTCGGCCAGTTCCACCTGCTCGAGCGCGTCTTGGATCAGCTGTAGCTCGCTCCCCTCGTCCCACGGGCGCGGGAGTTGGTGCTCGTAGAAGATGCCGAACTTCATCAGGCGGCCTGATCTGCGGAGAGGGAATGGAACTCGGCGAGGATGTCGGCCCCGTTGGCATGCTCGTGGCACCAGCGCTCGACCTCTCCGAGCACGGCCTTGCGCGTTTGCTCGCGTCCGGCGCCGAGCGAGTTCTCGAGATCCTTCTTCCAGATGCGACCGATCATCTCGGTGCCGGGATAGCGCTTGCCGCTCGTGCCGAGCCAGGTGCGATCACGCATCTCGGTGATCGCCGTCTTCAAGTACCCGACATGCGGGGTCTCGTCGGCGCGGATGTACGACACCAAGTCGGCGGCCTTTCCGTCTCCGGCCACGAGGGTCGGATCGGACAGCCACTCTTCGGCCCACGCGAACGTGTGGAAGGCCTGCACCTCGATGAGCAACACGCGAATCATCAGGTCGGCGATGAGCTCGAGATTGAGATCGATGTCGTCAGGCAACGAGCGACTCAGCGCGGCGGGATCGCCGGGGCCACCTTGACCGAAGCCCATGCGGGCGAGCATGGCGTCGACGTCGACCTTCGTCGTCGGATGCTCGAAGGCGATGTCGCGCGCCGCAAACCACATGTCCTTGTGGCCGGCCTCTTCTTCCCATCCGGCCTCGTCGCGGCCGTGCGCCTCGAACAGTCCCTTGCCCAGATGATCGGTGGCGGTACCGCGGATGTCCTCAGCGAACCTCCGCTGCAGATTGCCTGGCTGCAGAAAGCGAATGTTGGCACCGAAGCCTTCGACCGTGCCGATGCGCGTGAGCGTCGCGATCAACGGCTCGGGCACGCCTGAACGAATGAGATGACGCGCTTGCGCGACGTTGGGGAAGTGCTCGGGCCACGTCGCGAGGGGCACATCGAGGATCTCGGTGCCGAACGTCTTCTGATGCTCCTCCTGCCACGCTTCGATGCCCGGCACCCGGTAGCGGGTGCGCGGCGACACGTACGTGCCGTCGTCGGTGAACCCGCCGTGGCAGCGCACGCCGCCGGCAACGAGCGGCTCGCTCACGTCGTGCGTGGACAGCAGCTCTGCTTCGGTGAACTCGAGCTGGTGCGTCATGTCGCTCCCCCATTGGCTCAGATGCGTTCGACGCCAAAGTGTATACTCACCGGTATACACCCGAGCAAGCGGTCAGCCCGACACCTGAGTAGACGCGGATGAGCGCCCCGGCGCGGCAGCTTCTCGCTCGACCGCAACGCCAGGCCGCCATTCTCCGGGGGGCGGCGAACGCGTTTGCTCAGTCGGGTTTCGCGGCCACGTCGATGGAAGACGTCGCCGCGGCCTGCGAGGTCACGAAGCTGATCGTGTACCGGCACTTCGACTCCAAAGAGGAGTTGTACCGAACGATCCTCGAGCGCGTCTTCCATCGCATGGGCGAGGAGCTCGAGGCCGGCCTGCGTCAGCCCGGCCTGCGGGGTGTCGGTGCTCGAACGATCCTGACCGTGGCACGCGAAGACCCCGACAGCTTCGTGCTGCTCTGGCGACACGCCGCGCGCGAACCCCAGTTCGCGGAGTACGCCCACGAGCAGCGTGAGCTCGCCGTTGCCGCGGTGCGCGATCTCATGGTGCTCAAATCCGGCGACGAGACGATGGACCACTGGTCGGCCGAGTGCGCCTTCGGCTGGCTGGTCGAGTCGGTGCTCACGTGGCTCGAGGTCGGCGACGCGAAACGCGACGAGGAGTTCATCGAGCGCACCACCAACGCTCTGCGCGCCATGCGCGCCAGCTGGAGTTAGTGCGGATGCGGGTGGCTGTGCGCGAGGCGGCGTAGCGGCGGGAGCGTCGGCGGTGGTTGCTGGCGCGGAGGCAACGCCATGAGCAGGTCGGTGGTCGCCTCGGTCACCTTGGTCACTGCGAGCTCGAATGCTTCCTCCGTGCGCGCCGACGTCGACTGCACCCCACTCACCTTGCGGACGTACTGACGGGCGGCGGCTTCGATCTCCTCAGCGGTGGCCGAGGGTTCGAGGCCGCGAAGGGTTGTGATGTTCCGGCACATCCCGCCAGGCTAGGTCGCCAGGACGCGACTGAACACGAGCTCATCGCGCATCGGGATTCCTTGTTTGCCGATCAGCGGGATGCTGGGCTTCAGTTCGCGGGCACGGTCCACGGCCCCCGCGTGGAGCGCGGTGAGGCGAAAGCCATGACGCTGATAGAGGCGGATGGCATCGAGGTTGTCGTTGGTCGTGACGAGCCAGAGCTCTGTTTGTCCGTCCGAGGCCGCGTCGGCCGCCGCGGCCTCGACGAGCGCAGCACCGATGCGCAGCCCGCGTCGATCCGACGCCACGGCGAGGGCTGCGAGCTCTGCACCCGTGCGAGTCGCGATTCCCACCAAGCGGTCTCCCTCCCAAGCTCCGAAGCCGGGGAAGGCGAGCACGTCGTGTAGCTCACCCAAGCGGGCCTGCATTCGGCCCCCCAGTTCAGCCTCGATGAAGGCGTCAGCCGCGGCGTCGTCGCTCGTCTCCAACCCACGGATCGACACATCAGAGAAGCCGGAGCCTCGATGTTGGTCGACCGTTGGCGGTGGAGCCGTACGAGCGGCGGGATGCGCAGAGAACGTCACCGGATAGCCGACCGCGGCCTCGGCCCACAGATCGGCGGTCGACACGCCTCGCTGCCGGAAATGCGCGAGACCGAGCATTCCATCGCGGTCGAGCACGGGCGCGGCCGGTGCGTCGGCGGCGAGCAACAGCTCGACGAGCGGGTCGCGATCGTGGCGACGAATGGCCTCGGCGATGCGCTCCTGGAGCTCTGCGATGCGCGCCATGCGATCCACGAAGCTCAGGTCGCGCACGTCGTCGAGTCCGAGGACGTCGCAGAGCCCCGACCAGAAGTGGTTCTCGGTGATGATGCTCAGCGCGAGGTGCTGTTCGTCGGCGGTCTCGAAGAGCCCATAGCCGGGCACGCCACGAGCCGCGGGATCGACACCCTCGGCGCGCGGCGGCACCGCTCCTGTCCACGTGGCCAGCACGTCCGACATCGAAACGTCGATGTACTCGCCCTCGCCGGTGCGCTCACGGCGAACAACGGCCGCACAGATCGCGAACGCGGCGAACACGCCGCCCGCGAGGTCGGCGATCGGGAGCCGTCCGACGACCGGATCGTTGCCCTCAGGGCGCAGCGCGCCTGACCATGCTTGGTAGTTCAGGTCGTGCGCCGGCGCGAGCGCCAGCGGTCCGGTCTGGCCCATGCCCGAGAGCGAGCAGTACACGATCGACGGGTTGACGGAGCACACGTTGTCGTAGCCGACACCGAGCCGAGCGACGACACCCGGACGAAAGCCCTCGATGACGACATCGGCGCTCGACGCAAGCTCGAGGGCGCGTCGTCGATCGTCGTCGTTCTTGAGGTTGAGCACCACGCTGCGCTTGTTCGCGCTCAGGCCCGCGAACAGCTCGGGATACGCCCGCATCGGGTCGCCGCCTGGCGGCTCGATCTTGAGTATGTCGGCACCGATCTCCGCGAGCAGTTGTGTCGCGTAGGGACCGGGCCGCCACACACTCAGGTCGAGCACGCGCAGCCCAGCGAGCAGTCCGCCCTTCGAACTCACTTCGCGGCGATGGCCTCGATCTCGACCTTCAGCTCCGGAAAAGCCAGGCGCGTGACCCCGATGAGCGTCATCGCGGGAAGGTTCGATCCCATCGCCTCGGCGGATGCTCCGGACGCTTCGAGAAAGGCGTCGACGTCGGTCGTGTAGATGGTGAGCTTCACCACGTTCGAGAGGTCCATGTTCGTCGCCCGCAGCACCGTGCCGAGGTTCTCGATCGCGATACCCACTTGCTCGCCCATGTCGGTCGTCGTCGGCGGCGCACCGTCGTCGCCGATTGCGGCCTGACCCGAGCAGATCACGACGTGCTCGGCACCGGAGAGATCAACGGCCTGCGAGAAGCCAAAGGCTTTGGACCACTCCCACGGATTTATGTCTTGTCGCTGCACGTACGTCTCCTCAACCCCACGAAGGCAGGACAGGAAGGTCACTGCGCTGGAGACGACCGTAGAGCCAAGCCAGCTCGTCGCGCTCGTCGAGGTCGGCCGGCGTCTCCGGCCGATCGGCGAAGAAGCCCCGTAGCCTCGGCAACCATTCGGCGACGAACTCGTCGGGCCAGTTCCGATGGGTGATGCCGATGTCGAGATCGACCAGGTGCACCTCGAGCTCCTGCCATCGCCGCAGGACGAGTTCGGCCAGCGGCCGTTCCCGTCCGCCGACATCACGAGTCACGTTCGCCCACGCGCCAGCGGGAGTGGCCCACCACGCGGCCTCCATCTCCGCCGCGGAGGTGTGCACATCCTCGATGAGCTCTGCCGCAGTCCGGTGTGCGCCCGCTTCGATCTCGGCTTCGCGGCCCTCGAACCCTCCGGGGTACTGATCGATCACCTCGTTGCGGCGAGCGGCCTCGGTGCGGCGACGATGACTGTCGGCGTTGCGGGCCACGTGGGCCAGGACGTGTCCGATGGTCCAGCCCGGCAGCGGGCTCGCACGGCGCACGTCGCCATCGGTGAGCGCGGCAATCGCGGTGTCGAAACGCCGTTGGGCGCTGACGACCTTGGCGATGTCGTCTTTGGGGATCACGCCGCCGAGAGTACGGCGCGCGTGGTCCCCGACCGACGCCGGCGAGTGGGGGGCGGACCCAAGCGCCGACGTCGGCCGAGGAGATCAGCGGGAACAGTCCCGCGAAGCGGAGGAGAAGCCGCGCGCGATCGATCGGGCTCCTCCACGACCGGTTCCACGCCGGAGGAGGGCGGTGATTACAGAAGGATCGGATTTGTGGCTACGGGGGCGTCGGCAGCGTCACCGGCGAGTCGACACACCGAGTCTCGGGGCCGGACAACGACGGCGACGTCACACACCAGAGGTGGTCGGTTTCCTGCTTGGGGCGCACGCCGGCGCGTGTCTCTCCGGTCGGGTCATCGATGATGACGTAGGGCTGCTGTACCACTGGGCCCGACAGCGGCCGAGGCGGCGATTGCGGCGCGGACCCGCTCGGCGCCGTCGGGACCGGTGCGGGCGCCAGCGTCGGGTTCGAGACAGACACCACCGCGGCAATCTGCGCCGCCGACTTCGACGGCGCGGCGGCGGTTGCTCGATCCGCGCCGAGTCCGCTCCACGCGCCAACGGTGATCAGCAGGCACGCGGCCGTCGGCACGACTGCGTACGAGATGGCCTCGACGGGTGCTGACCACACCCGATTGCGGCGAGCCCATACGAAGATCGCACTTCCGGCGAGCCCATCGAGGAGGACGCGCAACCGATTACGGGCGCGATGCCGCGCCACCGCGACCCGCACGGACTCGCGACGAGTAGCAGCGGGTTCGTCGTGAAAGCTCGACAGCAACACTTCCTGGTCACGAAGCGAAAGCTCGGGAAGCCGATTCCTGACCGCGCCCAGCACCACTCGGTGTTCGGCGGCCATCGCCACGTCGACCGTGTCGGCGCGGTCCGGCAACTCGTCCTCGCTGAGCCGCGCTCCACGCCGGCGAAGGTCGATCGCCAACCGGCCTCCGACGACTGACGCCCATCGAAACAGGTCGTCGGCGTCGTCATACCGAACACCCGTGCTGATGACCCTGGCGGCGGTCTCTTGCACGATCTCGTCGATGTCGTGATGCCTCACGCCCCGACGGCGGAGCATCGATCGCAATCGTGCGGCGACCTCGGGCCAGACAAATTCGAGGTCGTCGGTAAGCATCGAGCCGTTTGACCGTGGAACCCGGGCAGCGCGCGATCCCCGCGCCTCCAGGAGGTTCACATGTCGAACGACCGCAGCGGACACCGCACCCTTCCTCGGTTGGTGGCCAGGCTCCTATTGGTTCTGGGCCTTACCGCCGGAACCCTGCTCGCCGCCGCCAGCCCGGCATCGGCGGACGGCACGTGCGTCGATGTGTACAAGAACGGTTACGGCACGACGGTGTGCACCCCCTGAGGGGTTGAGACCCGAGAGGTAGCGTCGGGCGGGTGACCGCCCGTGATGTGCTGCTCGAGGTGCTGCGCACCGAGGGCGTCCATCACCTCTTCGGAAATCCCGGGAGCACCGAGCTGCCGTTGATCGACGCCCTTGCCGGCGCCGACGACCTGCACTACGTCCTCGCGCTCCAGGAGGCGACCGCCGTGGGCATCGCCGACGGCTATGCGAGCGCGTCAGGTCGTCCGGCTTTTCTGAATCTGCACACTTCTGCCGGTCTTGGGAACGCCATCGGCGGGCTCACCAACGCGCAGGCCAACCAGACACCACTGGTCGTCACCGCCGGGCAGCAGGACTACCGGCACATCGCGACCGATCCGCTGCTCGCGGGCGACCTCACCGGCCTCGCGCGGTCGGTCTCGAAGTGGAGCCACGAGGTCCGCACGCCGGGCGAGCTCGGCACGATCTTGCGGCGCGCCTTCCACGATGCGATGAGCCCGCCGGCCGGGCCAGTGTTCGTCTCGATTCCGATGGACCTGCTCGAGGACGACGGCGACCACGCGGTTCCCGCGCCGTCGACGATCCATCGCCGGCCGGTCGCCGACGCCCTCGAGGACCTCGCAGACCTGCTCGCGCAAACACGAGCCGGCAAGGTCGGCATCGTTGTCGGCGACGAGGTTGCCACGTCCGACGCGGTCGCCGCCGTCGTCGCACTCGCAGAGTTGCTCGGCGCCCCCGTACACGGTGCCCCGTTGCACAGCCGCGGCGTGTTCCCTCCGCTGCACCCACTGTGGGCCGGCATGCTCGCGCCCGCGGCGACGGCGATGCATGCCGCGCTGTCCGCCTATGACCGCGTGCTGCTCATCGCTGGCCGGGGGTTCATGGCCTATCCGTACACGCCGGGCTCGGCGCTGCCGGCGACGACCGAGCTGCTGCACCTGGCGCCCGACGCGCATCAGCTCGGGCGCATCTATCCGACGCGGTGGGCGGCCGCCGGCGACCCGCAGGCGAGCATTGCCGCGCTGCTACCACTCGTTCGAGAACGCGTCGACGTCACCGCGACCGCCGCCCTCGTCGACGCCGCGGCGGTGCGACGTCGGGCCGCCGTCCAAGCACTCGAAGAGACCGCGCTGTCGCGCTACGACACGTCACCGATCGATCCGATGGCCGCGGCTCACGCGCTCGTGCGAGCGGTTCCCGCCGGTTCGTTGATCGTCGACGAAGCGATCACCACCGGTGTGTACGTGCGGGGCTTCCATCACGAACCGGTACCTGGCCGATACTTCTTCAATCGTGGCGGCGGCCTCGGTTGGGGGATGCCCGCGGCCGTCGGCGTGTCGCTCGCGCACGACCGCGAGCCGGTGCTGTGCGTCGTGGGCGACGGGTCAGCGATGTATTCGCCGCAGGCGCTGTGGACCGCCGCTCACGAGCAACTCCCGGTCGTCTTCGCGGTGGTGAACAACCGGCAGTACCTCATCCTCAAGAACAACCTGCGCGGAATGGGCGGCGACAGCGTTCGCAACGATCGATTCGTCGCCATGGACATCGTCGATCCGCCGATCGACTACCTCGCGCTGGCTCGCTCGATGGGCGTCGAGGCCACGCTGGTCGAGAAAGCGCCTGACGTGGGCGACGCGGTGCGGGCGGCGCTCGACTCCGGACGTCCGCATCTGATCGAGCTACCGATCGCCGCCTCCTGAGAAGACGAGACGAATCTCGTCGATCAAAGCGATGACGTCGTCGAGCATCCCGCGAATCACCGGGAGGCGGGTGATGCCGATCAGTCGCACGACCATCGGCGCGGTGCGAGCGACGACGCGACGCGTTGCGGCCGCGTCGCTCGTGGGATCGTGCACCCAGAACATGACGAGGCTCATGAAGTAGAGCCAGAGCAACTCGGGCAAATCGTTGCGGAGCTTCTTCGGAATCTTGGCGTCGGATCCTTCGAGGACTTCTCTCCACAAGTCAATCGCCGCGGTGCGAGCCGGCGCCGACTCCGCACTGAACGGGCTCAAGGGGCTCGTCGGTTCGGCCGCCAGCTTGAAGAACTTGCCGGCGAACGGCCGGTACGGATCCATCGTCTCCAGCCAAGCCTCGACAACGCCGACGATCCGCTTCGTGAGGTCGCGCTCGGAGTCGAGGACGGGTCGGGCGGACACGGCGTGGTCGATCTGCGCTCGGTCGTAGAAGCCCTGGATGAGTTGCTCTTTGGAGTCGAAGTAGTAATAGGCGTTGCCGACGGACACGCCCGCTTCGGTCGCGATCGCTCGCATCGTGGTCGCTTCGTAGCCGCGCTCGCGGAAGAGAAGCAGCGCGGCGTCGATGATCGCCGATCGGGTTCGGGCAGACTTCGACTCTGCGCCCGGCTCGAGTGACATCGGTTCCTCAGCCTCTCGGGGCCGCAACGGTGCAGCGGTCACACGGCTCGCTCGTCGAAGCGGCGATGAGTCGGTGACGGTAGCCGTCGATCATCGCCGCCGCGAGCCGTACGAGTCGCAGCCGCTTGCCGGTGCTGAAGCTCTCGGCCATCGAGTTCCAGCTCGGCAACGCCCACGCGCACACCATCCACGCTCGCTCCCCTTCGTACACGGCGCCATCGGCGGCGACGACCGTGAGCACGGTCGTCGTACGAACGTGGTCGAGGCCGGGAAACCGCTGATGTGCGGGGGGTGAATCGGCGGCGACGAACTCCACGGGCACCAGCGTGCGCTGCCCACCGAGCCAGCTCTTGAGCCGGCGACACAGCGGGCAGCGCTCGTCGTACAGCACCGTCAGGCCGGTCTGGCCGCTCTGGCCGCGTCGTCCGCCCGCCACGATCGCGTGCGCCATGGCCGAGGACATCACGAGGTCAGCCCTCGGGCGTCGGGACGAACGTGTAGCGGTTCGGAGCAACCGGTGGCAGTGACTGCGCCCGCAACATGGCGCGGCGGCGGAACGCGTTCAGGCACCACACGTTGCCGAAGTGCACGACGCCGATCACCAGGGCGACACCGCCCACCTTGGTGGACAGCGCCTCCATCAAGCCACGGCCGTCGGCCACTTCGGCGGAGTCCGACATGAAGTAGGTCAGGTAGCCGAAGTTGAGGAGATAGAAGCCGATGACGAGCAGTTGGTTGACGGCGTTGGCGAGGCGCTGGTCACCGTGAAAGACGTCGACGAGGAAGATCTCGCCGTGGCGGCTGAGGGCGCGGCCCACCCATACGGTGAGCGGCATGGTCACCGCCAGGTAGAGCAGATACGTGACGACGGTCAGATTCACTTTCTTGCCTCCTACGAGAAGTTGAACGTGTTCAACTTCCTTGTACTCCTCACTTGAGTGCGCGTCAACGACTTTTTTGAACATGTTCAGAAGCTCGGCGCAGCCATACTCTCCTCCCGTGGAGCTGGGTCTTTTCGACGAGGTGGGCGAGGCGGTGCGGGGGCTGATGCCCCCGGAGCTCGGGCTCGTGCGGTTCAAGGCGCACCGCTACGGCGTGAAGCTCTGGTTCGACTCCGATGCCGCGCCGCGAGAGCACTATGAGGCCCAGGTCATCGGAGCGAAGCACGTGCCGGACGCGACGGTGCTGGCGATCGAAGTCGGCTTCCACAGCGAGCATTCGAAGGCCGCGGAGAACGAGGCGGTGCTCGCTCGACTGCTCCAGCGCGAGCGAGCGTGGCGGAAGGTCTTGGGGAACGACGCCGTCGCCGGACCCTTCCTCGGCCGCGCTGATCAGTGGCGTCGCGTCTCCGAGACTTGGCCAGACCCTGACCTGAGCGACGACGATCTCTGCATGGAAGTCGCACTGCGAGTCACCGAATACATGACGGCCCTCCAACCGGTGCTGCGCGGAGGCGAACGATGAGCACTCGGTTCGCCAATCGCGTCACCGAGCTGCTCGGTGTCGAGATCCCGATCATCCAGGCGCCGATGGGCTGGATCGCCCGGGCCCAACTCGCCTCGGCGGTGTCCAACGCCGGCGCCATGGGCATCATCGAGACCTCGTCCGGTGAGCTCGACGTGATCAAGGACGAGATCCGCAAGATGCGCGATCTCACCGACAAGCCCTTTGGCGTCAACATCGCCCAGGCGTTCGTTCGGGATCCGGGCATCGTCGACTTCGTCATCGATCAGGGCATCCAGTTCGTCACCACCTCGGCCGGCAGCCCGGTGCGGTACACGGCGCAGATCAAGGCGGCGGGCCTCACCGTCTTCCACGTGGTGCCCACCCTGCATGGCGCGCTGAAGGCCGTGGAAGCCGGGGTCGACGGTCTCGTCGTGGAAGGCGGCGAGGGTGGAGGGTTCAAGAACCCACGCGATGTCGCGTCGATGGTGCTGCTTCCGTTGGTGCGTTCGCGCGTCGACGTGCCGATCATCGCCGCGGGCGGAATGGTCGACGGTCAGACGATGGCCGCCGCGCTCGCGCTCGGTGCCGAAGGCATCCAGATGGGAACACGCATGGTGTCCTCGACGGAGTCGCCGGTGCATCAGAACTGGAAGCAGGCCATCGTCGATGCGGCGGAGACGGACACGGTCATGCTCAACCGGCACACCTCCCCCGCGTTGCGCGCGCTGCGAACCGAGCGCAGCGAGGCGCTCGAGTTCGACACGGAGAAGAACGCGATGGAGCTCTTCGGTCGCGCCATGGACCTCTACTTCGGAGGCGACATGAACGCCGCGGTCGCGCTCGGTGGGCAGGTGGCCGGGCGCATCACGGAGGTGCGGCCGGTCGCCGACATCATCCGCGAGTGCGCCGCCGACTGCCTCACGATCCTGCGTGATCTGGCCGCCAAATACCCCGCCCCGTAAGGGCGCTCAGCCAGCGCAGAAGCAAAAGTGTCTCTCTGGGCCGCCGATCGCGTAGTCTCCTTCGACGGACCGGTACAAGATCGGCTCGACAAATTGAGAAGAGAGAGTGGTTTGGCTACAGGTACTGTGAAGTTCTTCAATGCTGAGAAAGGCTTCGGCTTCATTTCTCGGGAGCAGGGCGACGACGTGTTCGTCCACTTCTCCAACATCCAGGGCAGCGGCTACAAGACCCTCGAAGAGGGCCAGCACGTTGAGTTCGACGTGGCCCCGGGCCGCAAAGGTGAGGAAGCGCAGAACGTTCGCGTAGTCTGACGCCACACCATAAGAACGTGAACCGTGCCGTCGGCGAAAGCCGGCGGCACGTTCGCGTCACGGCTAGATCTGGCTGACCAACTTCTCGAGGAGATCAGCGACGAGATCCGGGTGCGAGATCTGCGGGCAATGGTCGCTGTCCCACTCGACGACCTCGGTGGCTCGCTCCTTGGCCCAACCACGTTGGGCCTCAGGCAGGATCGAGTGGTCCTGGCTGCACACGACGTAGGTCGAAGGGATCGTCGTCCAGCCGACTTCTGGGAGCGCGACCGTGGTCGGGTCGGCGCCGAACGACATCGGCGCGCCGAGATGACTGCGAACGACGTCGAGCGCCTCCGGTGAAGCCTGTTGGAACGCGGTGCGCAACTCGGTCTCGGCATCCATCAACAACATCCCGTCGTCGCGCGCCGTGATACCGGAGTCGAAATCGGGCGCAGTGGCGCCGGCGATGTGCTCGAGTATCGGCTCGCCGGCCTTCGGCATCATCGCCGCCAGGTACACGAGGCGCCGGACCGCAGGATGGCCGGCGCTCGCACCACTGATGACCGCGCCGCCATACGAGTTGCCGACGAGAATGACGGGAGCGCCGATCTCGTCGACGACACCGCGCACGTGTGCTGCGTCGTCGCGCACATCGCGACCGGCGGCGTCGTCACCGACGGAAACGAGATCGACCGCCCGGTACGCGAGGCCCCGTTCGTCGAGCTCGCGGCCGACGGCCTCCCACATCCACGCTCCGGACCACGCACCCGGCACCAACACGATCGTCGCCGTCATGTCTCCCACCCTCCTCTCACGGACGCACCTCGTAGTACAGGTTTGCAGGGTCCTCGAAGTCGTGTACCTGAAAGCGCGTGAACCCGGCGTCGCGCACCATCTGCTCGGCCACCTGCGTCGTGAAGCCGACAGTGCCGAGCCCGGCTCCTCCGGGTTCGGACATGGCCGACGACATGCACGTCGTCACCGAGAACCCGAAGAACAGCGCGAGCATCGGGTTACGGCGATTCGTCGCCCACGAGTCGTCGCAGCGAATGTCCTTGATGAGCCACGTGCCGTCGTCGGCGATGGCGCCGCGGATGGCGGCGATCGTGTCGGCCGGCCGCGTCATGTCGTGCAGGCAGTCGAAGGTGAGGACGAACTCGTAGCGACCGTCCGTCGGCAACTCCTCGGCGCGCGTCAGGAAGAGCTCGACGTTGGTCAGACCTTGCTCCTGCACGCGGGCGGCGGCGCGATCCAGCGCGTGGCCCGAGAGCTCGTAACCGTGGAACGTGGAGTTCGGATAGGCGGACGCGAGCGCGGTCAGGGCAACACCCGCGCCACACCCGACGTCGACCACCAGTGCACCGCGCTCGAGTCGTTCCGCGACTCCGTCGAGCGCCGGAATGATGAGCGGCACGAGGGCCATGCGCGCCCACGGGCCGAGCGATCGCTCGGTGCTGTGCGCGCCGCTCGGTCCGAGGCGGTCGTACGGCAGCCCGACGCCGGTACGGAACGCATCCGCAAGGTCATCGAGCACCGACGGCTCGAACGGCGCGGTGAAAGCACCGGCGGCGAAGAGCAGACTCGACTCCTCCTGTGCGAGCACGGCGGCGCCTTCCGGGCTCAGCTCGAACGACTCACCGTCGTCTGACAACAGCAGCTCGGCCGCGGCGTTGCCGCGCAGCCACTCGCGCAGCCAACGCTCGTGCAGGCCGGTGCGCTCCGCGAGATCAATCGCCGTCACCGGACCTGCACCGTCGAGCGAGCGGTAGAGCCCGAGGCGATCGCCGAGATGAATCAACAGCGACACCATCTCGCCCTGTTTGTAACCCCACACTCGGTAGGCGAAGAGCGCAGCCTGGTCGGCATCCATCGCGTTACCTTCGCACAAGTGACGGCCCGCTTCTCGAGTCGCAACGACGCGGTGGAAGCGGACGCGGGCGACGAGCTGCGGTCGTTTCGGGAGCAGTTCGCGCTCCCCGCAGGCGTCATCTATCTCGACGGCAACTCGCTCGGCCCGCCCTCCACCAGCGCGCTGAAGGCGCTCCGCGAGATCCAGGAGGAGTGGGGTTCGTCGATCGTCACCGGTTGGGATCGGTGGATCGACCTTCCCGCGCAGGTCGGCGATCTGTTGGGCTCGACCTTGCTCGGAGCGGCGCCTGGGCAGGTGATCGTCGCGGACTCGACGACGATCAACCTGTACAAGGCGGTTGCTTCGGCTCTCGGGCTGCGGGCAGATCGGGCGGTCACCGTCATCGAGCACGGCGGCTTCCCGACAGATCGCTACATCATCGAACAGCTGTCCCGCGAGGTCCGCGTCGTGCCGTTGTCCGAGGCGGCGCCTGCGCTCGACGAGCAGGTCGGGCTCGTCGTCCTCTCTGCGGTCGACTACCGGACCGCTGCTCTCGCCGACCTCGCTGGGCTGACGCGCGCCGCGCACGAGGCCGGTGCCCTCATCCTGTGGGACCTCAGTCACGCCGCCGGTGCCGTGCCCCTCGAGCTCGACGAGTGGGGTGTCGACTTCGCGGTCGGCGGCACGTACAAGTACATCAACGCCGGCCCGGGATCGCCGGCCTACATCTACGTGCGGCGCTCGCTGCAGGAACTCGTCTCGCAGCCGATTCCCGGCTGGTTCGGACACGCCGATCAGTTCGCGATGGAAGCCGTCTACCGACGGGCGGATGGGATGCGACAGTTCCTCACCGGAACACCGAACATCCCCGGCACTGCCGCGGCCGCCGCGGGCGTTCGTCTCCTCGGCGACGCCGGAATGGATCGGATCCGGCACAAGAGCACAGCACTCACAGAGTTGTGCATCGAACGAGCGGACACGGTGCTGTCGGCGCTGGGCTTCGAGCTGGCGACTCCACGTGATGCTGCACGCCGCGGTTCGCATGTCGCGCTCCGCCATGCGCGGGCGGAGGAGGTGTGCGCCGCGCTCGCCCGCGACCATCGCGTGATCACCGACCATCGACCGCCGGACATCCTCCGGCTGGGCTTCGCTCCGCTCTACACGGGTTTCGTCGACGTCTGGGACGCGATGTCCGCGATCGAATCCGTGGGGCGCGGACTGCTAGGCGGGTGAGCTTCGACTGGCATCCGCGAGATCGCCGTCACCGTTCGGCGAGCGGCAACACCGTCGATGAAGATGCCGACGCCCGGGGCCAACGCGCCGACCCACCGTCGGGCCACTCGCTTCCCCACCGCGGCCGCCACTCGAGTGGACAGCTGCTTCACGCCGGTCATGTCCATGTCGAGGATCGCCGAGTTCACCTCGGACGCGAGCAGGTCCATGTCGACGTCGCGTCCCGCGGCCTCGATCTGATGCACGCGTAGCGACACGGAGATCCACACTTCGATGACGAACGCTCCGAGCAACGACGCACCGGCGGCCGGCACCGTCGGGGCGGCGACGCCCTCGGTGAAAAGGACGGCGAGCTCGTCCAACTCGACAAAGGCAGCCGCCGCGCCCGCCGCGGTCGCGGCCAGCAGCTCGGCGCTGCGTCGGCCCCGAACCGGTAGCGGGTGGCGGGCCAACGTGGGGACCACCACTCGAGACAGTCGTCCCACCTCGGTCTCGAGCACCGAGAGCAGGTCACGAGGTTTGCGCACCGAGGTCAGCCGCCGGGCCGAGGTCTTCAACTCATCGAGGACCTCAGGCGGCATGCGTCCGACGAGTTGCCGCCAGCGCTCAGCCGGCCGGAATGCATCGGGGAGCTTCACCGAAGGCATAGTGCCCGGTGTCGACGCCCGCTAACAGCGTTCAATACTCCGGCGCGTGGGCCAACTGCGGTTAGTCCGCCGCTTCCTCGCCAAGCGTCAGAGGAAGCGGCGGGGCACAGGCCGCGACACTCCCTGATCTGAGGGCGAAGTGCCGCGCGCCGTTCCCGCCATCGAGCGAGGAGTCGGGTTGATCTTGGATCTCTATCGGCCGCCGGACACTTCGACGATCGCTCCTACGACGTAGCTCGCTTCGTCTGAGCACAACCATGCGACCGTGTTGGCCACCTCGTCCGGTCTGCCTCCTCGCAACAGTGCCGCTGCGCGCCGCCTGTCCTCTGCGCCTTCCTCGCTGCCCGCCCCCTGGTGCATGGCCGTCTCGATGAAGCCGGGACGGACACAGTTCACTCGGATCCCCTCGGCGGCGACCTCGTGAGCGAGGCCGATAGTCATTGACTCGATCGCGCCTTTGGTCGCTGCATAGTCGACGTGTCGGCTCGAGGCGCCGTTCCGGGCAGCAATCGAGGAGATGTTGACGATTGCGCCGCCCCTCCCGCCGTACCGCGTCGACATTCGTCGCACGGCCTCCCGCGCGCAAAGGAAAGGTCCGACGACGTTCACGGCGAGTAGGCGTGTAAACGGCTCGAACGAGGTCTCATCGACTCGAGATTCAGCCAGGACAATCGCTGCGTTGTTGACAAGCACCGTGACGGTTCCTAGGGCCTCCGCCGCCTCGAACAACCGTGCAGCGCCCATTGGCTCCGCGACATCGGCTTGAACCGCGCGGGCGATCCGGCCCGCCTCGCGACATTGTTCCGCGACGACCTCGGCGCTGTCGACGCCGGTGGCGTATCCGACACAGACGTCCCACCCTCGCGTCGCGAGAACGCGGGCTGTCTCCGCGCCGATACCTCGGCCGCCGCCGGTCACGACGGCAACGCCCCTCTTGCTCATCGGCGCTTCGCTACGAATCGGACGTCCGTCATGAGAGGACGGACGGATCCCGGCGAATCTCGCGTCGACACATCGCCGCAAACACTCCCGGCCAGCCTCCGTACCGGGTGTCGACGAACGTGGCGAGTGCTTTCGAAGCGGCCCGATCCATCGGGCGACCTTTGCCGATGGCCTCGACCCGCCATGCAAGAGAACAACGTCGTTCAAGGCTTATGCAACGCAGGTGAGCTTCCTCGATGGTCCGGCCCGCGACGAGGACACCGTGGTTCGCGAGCAGCACGAGGTTTGCGCTACCGACCAATTCAGCGATACGTGCACCGGTGCCCTCACTCGCTGGGGCGCCCGGATACTCGTCGACGAAAATGGGCTCCTCGACGATCATCGCGCTCAGCTGGTCGTACACATCCGGAACGCGACCAATGCCGGCCCATACTGTCGCCCACTGCGGATGGTTGTGCACCACGACGCCGACGTCCGGTCGCCTGGCGTGCAACTCGAAGTGCACGGGGATACCGGGCGGCACGGGGCGGTTTCCTTTGATGACCTCGCCGGCTGGGGACATTTCGAGGATGTCCGATGCCCGCACTTCGTCCCATGCCAGGTCCGGCGTTACGAGCAGGTCGCCGGTAGGCGTGCGATAGGAGATGTGGCCCGCGGTGTGCTCGTCATAGCCTTCGTGGAAGAGCGTTCGAGCCAATAGAGCTAGTTGCGCTGCGGGAGAGAGACGCGCCGACTCCAAGTTGTCGAAGTCGCGGAGAAGGTGATCGAGATTTTTGTCGGCGTCAGCGGCGGGCGTCGAACGTCGGCCGACGGCCGGCGCGCTGTCAACGCTTTGCCTGAGCGCGTTCACCAGCCGGTCAAGCTCGTCCAATCCTTCGTTCAGAGCCGTGTCGTCGATCGCCGCTTCCAAATGAGACGCGCCGATCTCGGCGAGAACGGGACGCAGGCGATCACGTAGGAGCGCCATGACCCAGTCGAGCATGTCCCCGTTGGCAGCTGCGTCATATTCGCAAACTGTCTGCCAGTTTTCGTCGGGCCGCAGGTAGTGGTAGTGCGGGTCATCGTCGAAGCAATCGAACCGGAGATGTTCAACGCGCTCCGCGTCAAGGACATGAATCGAAAGTCCGGCGAGGTCAATCTGGGTGCGGGAGGTGCCGGTCTTACCGAGATGGTCGGTGATAGCGGAGCTCACGAGCTCGCTCTCGCCGTAGGTCGCTGCGATCGTCGCTTCGTTCACGACTCGCCTTTCGAGCGCCAAGGTCAACGGCCCGGCGTCGATGAAGCTCGTGTTCTCGGCGACGAGGGGAATTGGCATCACACCGTCGTAACGAGTTCCGACCAAGGCTTCTCCTCTGATCTGGCGTCGCGTGGTTCAGCCCCTGGCTTCGCTCGACGCATCGTGGCCTGCCGGATTCTATTATACGAGATTCGCCCACGCAATGCTTCGGGCAAGGGACGTCGGGGGAGACAGAGGTCTCTCCCGACGTCCTCTTGCGCACCTCGGGGGAAATGAGGTGCGATCGCCTGCATCGGGACGCACGTCCCACGGCATGCATCTACAACGGTGTCGGAAGTCCGAGAAGGCGGCGGGCATTGCCGTCGAGCATCTGCTGTTTGCTCCCCGTATCGAGCTCGAGGTGCAGCGCCTCATGGATGGCGAATGGGAAGTGGTAGTTCGTCGGCTCCATGTACAGATCGGTGCCGACCAGGATGCGCTCCGGTCCGATCTCGCCGAGGAAGGCGTCTAGGGCGTAGCCGACTGCCGCGTTCATCGCGCCGAGATCGACGAAGACGTTTGGCTTGCGAATACAGAGGCGGAGTACGTCGAATGCGCGGTCGCTGGATGAGAAGGCATCGAGCGCGACGATCGGGCTGTTCGTTCCGGCTTTCTCGATCAGGGCCTCCAAACGCCAAGCAGACTCCAGCGTGGATTCCCCGACGACGTGGATGAACACCGTGAGACCTCGGTCGGCGCACCGTCGCAGTACGGACACCATCGTCGGGTGATCCAAAAAGACTCCCTGGAAGCGATGGTGGAACACGACCCCGTGAAGCCCGAGTTGCGAATGAGCACGTTCGAGCTCTGCGAGCACTGTCGTCTCTGCGTGTGACAGATCGAGATGAATGAGCCCTGCGGGGAATCGATCGGGATGCTGGCCGCAGACCGAGGCGGTCGCGTCGTTCATGTCCTCCATCGAGGCGGAATCACCGAAGGCGCCGCTGGGCGGCATGAGGCAGGCGGCGTCGATCCCAAATGAATCCATGAGTTGGATGCGCCGGCTCAGCACGTCTGGGCGGTCGGTGCCCTCTCCCGCTGCGAGGTGATGGTGCACGTCGAGGATCCGAATGGATGTGCCGTTCTTTGGATCGGGGAGCATGGCGGTTAGAGCGTCACGCCGGATTCGTCGCCGAGGGCGAGTTCACGGGTTCGAACCCGATCGATCTTCATGACCGCGGTCATCGGAAGCTCGGTGACGACGTGCACGCGCTTGGGCACCTTGTAAGGGGCAATGTGTTCTCGTGCCCACTGGCGCAGATGCTCCACGTCGAGCGCCTGGTTGTTCTCGGTTACGACCGTGGCCTCGACTCGCTCGCCCCACTGGTCGTCGGGAAGGCCGAACACGACCGCGGAGACGATGCCCGGATACCGCATCAGGACCGGCTCGACCTCGGACGGGTACACGTTCTCTCCGCCGGAAATGATCATGTCCTTCCGGCGACCGACGATCGTCAGCCAACCGTCAGCGCTCATCGTTCCGAGGTCGCCGATGCGGATGCCTTCCGGTCTCCATGCCGTTTCGGTCTCTTGGTCGTTGCCCCAATATCCCGCGGCCGACCAAGGGGTGGTGGTAGCCAGCTCTCCGATTTCGCCGTTTGGGATCTCCTCGCCGTTGTCGTCGACGACCCTGACGGTCGCGCCAGGCACCGGACGGCCAACCCCGATGAGTCGACCGGCATCGAGGTCTGCTCTCCCCGCGAATGCAACGAGCCCGGTCTCGGTGGCGCCAAACCCACTCATGACCTGCGCGCGGGGGTAGTCCTCTAACAGCTGACGAGCGAAGTCAGGCGTACTTGGCGTCGTCCCGTAGAGGATGTGGGCGATCCCGTCCCGGTAGGTGTCGCGGAACCGCGGGTGTTCGCGCAACATCGTGTAGACGGTGGGCGCGGCCCCGCCGACCATGGTGACGCCCTCGTCCATCGCCTTCAGAACCAGGTCTGGGTCGAACTGCGCGAGCACGTCGACACGGCCGCCGTAGTAGAGCGTTGTCAAGGGGCCCATGAGTGCGACATGGAAGAAAGGTGTGCAGTTCAGCTCGAAAGTCGTCGTCGCGTGCAGACCATCGATGCCGTAGCACCACATGTTCATGGAGAGTCCCGCGTGGGTGTACACGGCCGCCTTGGGAGTACCTGTCGTGCCTCCAGTACCGAACACCAGGGCCGGGTGTTCGTCCGACCGAAGGAAGGGTTCCGGACGTGCATCTGACCTGTTGGTGAGTCTGGCCAGGCGAACGTGCAACGGCGCACGTTGGTCGACGGTGTCCACGACGAGCGTCTCGAAACCAAGCCGCTCGGCCCAATCTGCGTGGGTCGGGTCTGCGACGAGCACGGCAGGCTCGAGCTGGTCGAGGTATCGCCGAGCCTCGGCCGGAGCGAGACGAGTGTTGACCGGAGCTGCTACCAAGCCAGCGCTGAGGCACGCCGCCACGAGCGTCAGGTACGGTGCGGACGGCGTCATGGCGATCGCCACTCGTCCGCCCGGCCTGACACGTGACTGCAGGAACTGCGCAACGCTGTCGGATGCCGCGACCAATTCCGCGAAGGTGGCGGTGCCCTTCGCGTCGCCCACCGCAATGCGACTTCCGCGGTAGTGGGCGTGGCGTCTTACGGCATCGACGAAGTCGGGCACCGAGTTGATTGGCGTTCCCTTCTCCATTGCCCTCCCCCTGATGCTCACGACGGGTCTACTTGCGGCTCAAGCGCAGGGCGCCGTCGAGCCGAATCACCTCGCCGTTGAGGAAGTCGTTTTCGATGATGCATCGCGCGAGCTGAGCGAACTCAGACGGCTTCCCGGCACGGTGCGGAAAGACAACGCCCTCGGTGAGTGCGCCTCGGTGGTGCTCCGGCATTGCCGCCACCAGTGGTGTTGCGAAGATGCCAGGGGCGATCGTGCAGACGCGGATTCCGTATGCGGCCAGGTCCCGAGCTGCGGGCAGGGTCATCGCCACCACCCCGCCCTTCGACGCCGCATAGGCAATCTGCGAGACCTGACCTTCGAACGCAGCAATCGAGGCTGTGTTCACGATCACCCCGCGCGCGCCGTCCTCCATTGGCTCGCCCTTCGCTATGAGCGCGGCCGCGAGGCGCATCACGTTGAATGTGCCCACGAGGTTGACGTCGAGGAGACGGCGGTATGGCTCCAGGGGCATCGGCTCGCCCTCACGCCCGACGAGTCGGCCGCCCCAGAGGTTCGTGATGCCCGCGCAGTTGACCACCGCACGGAGAGCCACGCCCTTGTCTGCGATAGCCGCAACTGCAGCCCCGACCTCGACTTCGTCGGTCACGTCGGCTCGGATGAACGAGCCACCAATACTGGCTGCGACCTTGGGCCCGCGTTCCATGTCAACGTCGATGATCGTGACGTCGGCGCCGGTTTCGGCGAGAGCGATGGCAGACGCTTCTCCTAGTCCGGAGGCACCTCCAGACACGAGAACAGCGCACTCGTCGAGAATCATGGAGTGGCTTCGACCGGCCGACGTCGGTTCGCCGTCATGAGGTCGGCGGCCAAGGTGGAGCGCGAGGCACGCGCTTCGCCCCGGGAAACTGTGGCCACATCCCAGCCGCTCGACGCTGCCCGCAACGCCGCGACAGTGCACTCTGCTCTCGGCCGTGAGGCGAATGGGTCGAACTGAAACAGCCGCATGGCGTTCTGGTGGGTCACGCGGTTGATCTCATCGTCGGACAACGACGCTAGAGAAGTGTGGAGGGCCTCTGGCGATCGCGGCCACGTGGAGTCGGAATGCGGGTAGTCGCACTCCCAAGTGACATTGTCCATGTTGAGTCTGCTGCGACTCTCGAGGCCGAACTGGTCGTCGATGAAGCAGGTGATGACGCGATCGCGGAACACCTCGGACGGCAGCTGCGAACCGAAGTCCTGGTTGGTCCACGCCCGATGCTGCTGGTACACGAAGTCGATTCGCTCGAGGAAGTAGGGAATCCACCCGATGCCACCCTCGGAGAGGGCGATCTTGAGATTCGGATGATCGCGAAGGATTCGGCTCCAGATGAGGTCGGAGGCCGCTTGGACGATGTTGATCGGACTCAACGTGATCAAAACGTCGATGGGTGCGTCAGCTGCGGTGATTGGCATCTTTGACGAGCTGCCGATGTGTAGGCAGACGACCGTGCCGTGCTCGTCGCACGCTTCCCAGAACGGGTTCCAGGTTTCGTGGTGCAAGCTCTCGTAGCGCAACAAAGACGGGTTCTCCGAGAAGCTGACGGCGTGGCAACCCTTCTGGGCCAGACGCTTGACCTCGTCGGCCATCAGGTTCGCGTCCCACAGCGGAAGGAGCCCGAGGGGGATGAAGCGACCCGGGTATGTCCCGCACCACTCGTCGACATGCCAGTCGTTGTAGGCGCGGATCATCGCGAGGGCTTGATCCTTGTCCTTCGTCCGGGACAGCAGCTGGCCGCAGAACTGCACAAACGACGGGAAGCAAAGAGATCCGAGAACGCCATTGGCATTCATGTCCTGGATGCGATGATCGATGTCATAGCAGCCGTCTCGAATCTCCTCGATCGCAGTCGGCTCGAGCCCGTACTCCTCCGGTGGTCGGCCGGCAACTGCGTTCAGACCGAAGTTCGGCACCAGGACGCCGTCGTATTGCCACGCGTTGATTCCATCGTCGGTGCGGACGAATCGGGGCGCTGCCTCCTCGTACTTCTTCGGCAGCCTCCCCTCGAACATGTGCGCCGGCTCCACAACATGGTCGTCGACGCTTACAAGGATCATGTCTTCGAGGTTCATCGACTCAGCCTTCGATCGCTCGACGTGGCTCGCGGATGGCGAGCAACTCTGGCCAGGACCCACCAAGAGCTCCCGTAGATTAGTATAAGGAATTGTGACTCGCAAGGGGTTGGTCGAAAGTTTCGAGATCTCGGTGCCCCAGAGGGATCTCGACGATCTCCGCCACCGATTGGCAAGGACCAGGTCCGATGACTTCGACCACTCGGGATGGCAGTACGGCACCGAAGCGCGATACCTCGACGAACTCGTAAGCCACTGGCTCGATGCGTACGACTGGCGCGCGCACGAGGCGCGCATGAACAGCTGGTCGCACCATCGGACGACGATCGAAGGACAGGTCGTCCACTTCGTTCTGGCGCCGGGTCACGGCCCGAAACCGCTGCCACTCGTTCTCACTCATGGCTGGCCCTGGACCTTCTGGGACTTCGAGCAGGTGATCGCTCCCCTATCCGATCCCACGCGGTTCGGAGGCGACTCGAGGGACGCGTTCGACGTCGTGGTCCCTGCGCTTCCCGGACATCCCTTCTCCGCACCTGCTCGGGCACCACTCGACTGTTGGATCATCGGCGACCTGTGGCAGCAGCTGATGGTTGACGTGCTGGGTTTCGACCGGTACGGCGCCCAAGGCGGCGATTGGGGGGCCGTTGTCACGGCCTACCTTGCGCATGCACACGCCGACCATCTCGTCGGCGCGCACATGACATTCCCGGTGATGCTCGAAGCCGGGCTGCCCATCGGAAAGTTCGATCCGGAACAGAACGACTATGCCGCAGGCGAGGGCGATTGGGCCGAACACACGGCGAGAGGGCTGGTGGCCGCACGGAGCCATGTGGCAGTGCACCGTGGGTCTCCTCACAGCCTCGCACACGCGCTCGCTGATTCGCCCGCGGGTCTGTTGTCGTGGATCGTGGAGCGCCGTCGGGCGTTCAGCGATTGCGACGGTGACGTCGAGGCATGTTTCAGCAAGGACGAGCTCATCACGACGGCGGCGCTGTACTGGTTCAGTGGCACGGTCGCATCGAGCCTTCGCTTCTACGCCGATCACTACGCGTCGCCGTTCAGACCGGTGCACGAGCGTCGGCCGGTCCTCGAGGCGCCAGTTGGCATAGCGGTGTTCCCGCGAGAACTGGCGCTGCTACCCAAACGATTTGTCGCTCGCCACGCGAACCTGCAGCACTGGTCAGTCATGCCTCGCGGTGGGCACTTCGCGCCGTCCGAGCAACCCGGCCTCCTCGTGGAGGATCTGCGCGCCTTCTTTCGTCCGTTACGGGACAGCCTCGACTAGCGAACGGCTGGGCGAGTCTCGATAGGCAACTGGTCGAAGCCCGGCACTCCTGGCTCACGTTCTACCCGGAGCGTGTTCAAGAGGAACGACAGCATCATGTACTGCCCGACGACGAGCGGAATCTCTATCAACTGAGATTCGTCGTACGCCTGCGCCAGTGTCTTCCAAGTCTCGTCTGTCATCTCGGCGGCGTCGTGGAGCTCATCGGCCGCGGTGAGCAGAGCGGCTTCCTGCTCCGACCAGTGGGCTGACCCCGGGCCCTCGGCGACCGCCTCGACATCATCGGACCCAATGCCGGCCTTCTCACCGAGCAGAACGTGATGGCCCCATTCGTATTCGCACGACGACAACAACGAGGAGCGCAGAATGAGCAGCTCACGATCTCTCGCCGGAAGTCGACCGACAAGAAGCTTCCCCGCGAACGGTGACCACTTGGCCAGCAGACCAGGATGCCGACCGAACGTGAGATACACGTTGCGGGCGGGGGACGCCGCCACGTCGGGATGCTCGACGAGGGCCCGCACGCGCGGGTCCACTTCGTCGATCGGTAGCGGCTGAAGGCGCGGTTGGCCGCTCGCGCGTGGGCGCGCCGACGAGCTACCTGAGCTCACCCAACACCTCCTCGGTGTGCTGCCCGTACGTCGGTGCGGGCGCGACTCGGCCGTCATGCCCGCGAGATCCGTTCATGCGCAACGCAGGGCCGACGAACCGCTCGCCCGGAAGCCCTTCGACATCCGACCAGACCAGCTCGCGGTCGGACGCCACCGGTCCCGAGAGCGCGGTCTTGGTCGACTGCACGGGGCTGGCGGGCACGCCGGCTTCGGTGAGTATCCGTTGCCATTCGGCCAAGGTTTTGGTCCGCATGATTCGAGCTACCTCCGGGTAGAGCGCGCTGTCGCCTTCATCCCACTCGACACGTGGGCCCTCTGTGTCCTCGGGCAGCAGGTCCGGACGCTCGACGACGGCGCAAAACCGGGCCCACAGGTGAGGCTCGATCGGACAAAGCACAATCACTTCGTCGTCTTTCGTCAGATACGGCGCCAGCTTCGGCGAGTTGTCAGAGCAGTAAGTCCGCAGGGTGGGCACGTCGTTGAGCGTGGCAAACGCGAGCCATGGATCGGAGGTGACAGCCGCGTCCCAACAACTGACGTCGATGTAGGACCCCTCACCCGTCGAGCGAGCTCGAACCAACGCCGCACTGATCCCAAGCGCAGCCTGCAGACCGCCGAGCAACACGGAGCGCGGAAGGCCGAGCTGCAACTCCACCGCGACGACCGTGTAATCCGCCTTCTCCGTCTTCGTCACCTCGGCGTAGCCGGCTAGCGCATCCATGTTGAGGCCGTGCGACGGCATGTCGCGAAGGTCGCCTGTCTGTCCGTACCCGGTGATCGATGCGTATACAAGCTCAGGCTTCAGCGCCTTGAGGCTCTCGTAGTCGAGGTCGTACTTCGTCAGCGTTCCAGGACGGAAGCCTTCGACAAGAACGTCAGCGGTCTTCACGAGCTCGAGAAACTCTTTGCGCCCGGCTTCGTTCCGGTAATCGAGAACGACGCTGCGCTTGTCGCGATCGAGAGAGTTGTAGAGCGCGCCCATGCCGTTCTCGGTGAGAGGCTCGTAAGCACGAAGGTGATCGCCGTTCGGTGGCAGTTCGACCTTCACTACGTCGGCGCCTAAATCGGACAGGGCGAGAGTCGCCAGTCCGCCAGGCAGCAATCGGGTGATGTCGACGACCCTGACGCCGTCGAGAGGAAGTTGCGTCATCTTGTTCTCGTTTCATTGGTTGCGACGTTGAAGAGCGTTGTCGCGGGTGGTGATCTAACGAATGCCGACTAGCGAGTCGGACCGAAGTACGCGTTGGCAACTGCAGACGTCGTCAGTTCCTCGCGAGACAACTCAAGAGGATCGTCGGAAGCGTCCAAGAACAGGAACCGATTGGCGAGCGAACTCACGACGTCCATGTTCTGCTCGGCGATGATCACTGCTCCGCCGGACGTCTCGACAATGTCGGTGAGTCGGCTCACTAGCTCCTCGATGACCTTCGGCGCGAGACCATGCGACGGTTCGTCGAGCAGCAGGACCCGGGGGTTGCTCATCATCGCCCTAGCGACTGCCGCCATTTGCTGTTCGCCGCCGCTTAGGGCCGATGCTCGCGAGTGCCGGAGGCGATCCAGGTTGGGGAAGAGTTTGAGAACACTCTCGAGGCGGGTGGCCATCTCGGCGGCCTTGCGCCTGTGGATGTAGCCACCCACCTTCACGTTCTCTTCCACTGTGAAGTTGGGGAAAAGGTGACGGTCCTGAGGTACGAGGGTGACACCGAGACGAATCATCTCGGGCGGTGTAAGTCGTGAGGGTGCGGTGCCGGAAATCTTGACCGTTCCGGATTTCAGCGGGATCAGGCCGACAATCGCTTCAAGCAGCGAGGTTTTTCCCGCACCGTTCGGGCCCATCACCGCAAGAACTTCACGTTCCCTGAGCTCCAAGCTCAGACCGCGGATCACCTCGATCGCGCCTCGAGCGACAACGACCTTCTCCAACTCGAGAACATTGCTCACACCACGACCTCCGCCTCACCATGGTGTGCTCCACCCAGATAGATCTCTTGCACGACGGGATCATGGCGAACTTCCTGCGGCGTCCCGGTTCGAAGGAGTTCACCAAAATTCATGACGCCGACGACGTCCGCTACGGACAGTAGGAAGGGAACGTCGTGCTCGATGAGCGCTACGCCAATTCCTTCCGACCGAAGTTCGTCGATCAGGTCCGCGAGCAAGGCCCGTTCGCGGGGATCCAACCCCGCAGCTGGCTCGTCCAGCAGCACGAAGTCGGGTCTCGTTAGCAGAACCCTGGCGATCTCGATCAGCCGGAGCGTCCCGAACGGAACGTTCGAGATGTCGTACGACTGATGAATCAGCTCGGTCAATCCAGTTAGCTCGAGAACGCGATCAAGGTCATCGTCTCCGCCACGCGGGCGCCGGCCTGCAGATCGTCGCGCACCGCGCGCCCGGTAGGAGCCACACGAGACGTTCTCGAGCGCGCTGAGTTCTCGAAAGATTCGAGGCGTCTGGTAGGTGCGGACGACGCCGCGCCGCACCATCGCTTCTGGAGTCGGACGCTTGATTACGTCGTCGTTCAAAGCGATGGTGCCGCTATCCGCGACGATGAGCCCGCTGATGACGTTCAGGAGAGTTGTTTTCCCGGCACCATTCGGTCCCATGATCCCGGTGACGCGACCCGATTCAAATTCGATCGTCACGTCCGATAGCGCCGTAAGTCCGTCGAACGACTTGGTGACGCCAGCGGCCCTCAGCGAAAGCGAGCGGGTCGTCGATGCCGGGTTGCGCGTCACCGCAGCGGCGAGCCGCAGAGTCGGCGACGCATCGGGTTGCGAGCGAGCCGCCCTCGACCGCTTTCGGAATGGTGCGAACGACACCAGACCTTTGGGCCGGAGAAGCAGAACAGCGACGATGATGATGCCCTCGATCGACTGCTGGTAGGTCCCAAACCAGTCGACGAATTCTGGAAGTTCGGTCAATCCGATCGCGGCAAGAACGGGCCCGAGCGCGGCACCGGCACCACCGACGATGATCATGGTGAATGCGGAAACCGACAAGCCGATCGAAAAACCATCGGGATCGACCGACCGCGACGCGACGGCGAGCAGGATGCCGGCGAACGCAGCCGCGCCGGCGCTGACCGCAAAGACGATCGCCTGCCGCCGGACCGCAGGAAGGCCAAAGGATTTGGCGCCGACTGGATCTTCGGCCGCAGCACGTAGTGCAATTCCAATAGGCGTTCGGTGGGCGAACCACTCGACCACGATGACACCGACGAGCACGACGCCCCACGAGAACCTGAAGAGATTTTCTCCGGGTGTGATGACGAATCCGAAGAGCTCAGGTCGGCGTATTCCAGTCAGTCCCTGCACGCCATGGGTGATCTCGCTGAGGCTGCCTCTGGCGAGGATCGTGACGAGCTCAGAAAATGCCAGTGTCGCGACGATGAGGTAGAAGCCGCTCAGCCGAAGGAGGGGTCGAGCGAGGAGATAACCAACGAGGCTGGTAGCGAGGACGCCGGCTAGAGCCATCACCCAGAAGTCCTGGCCGTGATCCACCGTGCCGACCGCCATCGTGTAAGCACCGATTGCCGCGAAGGACCCGTGCGCCAGTGATAGCTGGCCGGTGAAACGCATCAGTGTCCCGAGGCTGAGGGCGAGGATCGCGTAGATGCCGGCGAGCCCCACGAGTCGCAGGTTGTAGTCGTCTAGCCAGAAGGGTGTGAGAACGAGGAACGCGATACCTATTGAAATGAATGCGACGGGTATGGCGAATGCTGGCAGTCGCGACAGCCAGGTCTTCGGAGCCACCTCTATGCCCTCCAGTCCACTCGGCCGGTGCGAAGACCGAACAAGCCCGAAGGTCGAAAGCTCAAGATCGCAACCAAGAGAACCACGGTCGAGAGCTGGCCAGCCTCGCCGCCATACCAGTACGACGCGAACGCCGATACGACCCCGACGAGTACACCGCCGAGCAAGGCTCCGGCGAGGCTGCCGAGGCCGCCGAGGGTTGCTGCCGCAAAGGCCGCTACCGCGAGCGTGAGGCCGCCGTTGTACGTCGTCGAATACATCGGAGCGAACAGCGCACCGCCGAGGCCTGCGACGAACCCCGAAATCGCGAACGCGGCCGCCTCGATCCGCCCGGTTCGAACTCCTTGCAGAAGGCTTCCGACCTTGTTCTCCGCCGTCATTAGCATCGCTTTGCCGCCCCACGAGTGCCGCAGGTAGAAGCCGAGCAGCGCGAACAAAAGGACGGTCACGACTACAAGGAGCGCACCGTCCCATTGGATGCGCACGCCGCCGACCGTCGTGACTCTTCCTCCACTGAAGGAGTCGAGGAATCGAGGGTCGCGGCCGATGAGCTTGGCGGCCAAACCCTCCAGCATGAATGCAACGGCGAGGGTGGCGATTCCGACCGAGTGGAGCCCGTATCGAGCGATGGGTCGAACCACCACAAGGTCAGTGATCAGCCCAATGAACCCGCCGAACAATGCCGCCCCGAGGATCGCGATGAGGATGGGCGCACCGCCCTCGGTGAGGGCGATCGTCACCGCTCCGCCCATCATGAGCAAATGCCCCTGCGCGAAGTTCACGAACCTCGTCACGCGATAGGTGAAGGCGAAGCCGAGAGCGGCCATCGAGTAGGCACAGCCAACGATGAGGCCAACGATGGCGAGCTGAACGGCCTGCGTAAGTGTCATGGTGTCCTCGGTCAGTAAGTGATCACCTCGGGGGCTTCGGCGCCGTTAGGTCATGCGCCGAAGCCCCGGGAAGTGGTCAGCTGACTGGCTGCATCTTTCCGGACTTGACCACTGCGGTGGTCATGACTCCGCCCCAAGCCTGATGGTTCACCTTCACTGCGAAGTTTCCGGCTGCCCCGGTCCATTTGAGGTCGGTCATCGCAGCATTGAGCGCGTCACGTGTTGTGTCATTTGCTTTGAGCAGCGCTTGGGCGATCATCGTGACGACTTCGAAGCCGTAGATGTCGTTGTTCACTGGTGCGACACCGAACTTCTTCGTGAACCGGTCGACGAACTCGCGTTGAACGTCGTTGATCGGTGCCGAAGCAAGCAGCAGCGTCGTCAGATGCATGTTCTCGGCGGCTGAGCCGGCAGCGCCAAGCAGCGCTTCGTCCGCGAAGCCCAGTGCACCGAAGATCTGCTTCGTGACTCCCAGTCGCTGGAGATCCTTCAGGAATACAGTTCCCTGAGGGTTGATGACGAATCCGACAAAGGCGTCGGGGTTGCTGTTTTGGCACGCAAGAATCTGCGGCTCGGTCGTCTGGGCACCGAATGGCGACGTCTCATCGCAGACAACCTCGAACCGACCGTCCTTCTGCACCTCAGCCTTGAAGGACTCGGTGTTCAGCTTGCCGTAGTTGCGGTCGTCGTGGATGATCGCAAGCTTCTTCACATCAGCGTTGGCGGTCTTCTTGACGGTGGCGTAGGCGGCCGCGCCTTGGTCAGTGTTGTTCGGGATCGGCGCCCAGACGTACTTGCTGGCCCCCGTGAGTGTGGGATCGGTTCCCGTGGCCGAGATGAACGGGATCTTGGCATCGTCGGCACCGGGCGCCACTGCGGCGGCCGTCTGCTGAAGAGTTGCGCCACCGATGATCGCGACGTCCGGCTGGGAGGCCAAGTCTTCGAACACAGCGACGCCGTGCGTCGGATCGCTCTGATCGTCGGCGTACGTCGGGTCGAGCTTGAACTTGTCCTTCAGGATGACTTCGTTTGCGTAGTCGATGCCGATCTCGGCGCCCTTCTTCGACTCGACGCCGTAGCTCTGCGCGGGGCCAGTCAACGAGAACATGATCCCCACCTTGACAGTCTTTACGTTCGCGGCGGCCGACGACCCGCCAGAGCCGCTCGCTGCGGGTTTCTTGTCGCTGCCACAGGCGGCGAAGATGAGGGTTAGGGCAATAAAGCCCGCAACCAGGGTTCGAGATCTCAGCATCCGTGTGCTCCTTTGTTGGCAACGGTGAATGGAACGCCGCTGCCGAGCAGCCTGGGGAGACCAGCGCGCCCGCGCGCGATCGCACGACTTCTAGCGCCTGCTTTTCCCCCCGGGGACACTCGACCGGAGCCGCTCCCACGGTCATTTCCGCTTGCATCGAACCTAGACGCATCCACTGCCGACGTCAAGGGTCTCTTATACGAGATTACGAATTCTGGGACTCGGCTGTGCAGGGCCCGCAGCGCGCCACCGCCGTTGCTGACAGTTCACCTATGTCTCAAGGTCGCACTTGCTTTTCGATCGACGTACCCTCGAAGAAGTCGGGATTGGTCGCGGTCAGCAGCTCCACGGCGTTGCCAAAAGTGAATGCGCGGAAGTCGTCTTCACCCATGTGGCCGTGTTCGACGGACTCCCAAGCCTCGACCAGCACACGACTCATGTCGGTGGTGTCCCAATGCCCGATGTCGGAGCCGAAGACCGCTCGAAGCGGTCGACCGTTCGGCAGGAATCGCGAATCGAACGCAAGAGCATTCAGGGGGTCATCGGCCTCGCAACCAAAACCGAACTTGTCCACGAACATGTCGATGATGTCCTCCGGACCATCGATCTGCGCTTCCTCGAAGTCGTTGAACGACAATCCGGTTGCATGCTCTTGCACCGCAGTCGTCTTCAACGTGTCCTCGAAACGAGTCCACGACCTGGTCATCTGGTCCGACGCATAGCCCTCGAAGAGTTCGCTGCACCGGCTGAGATCAAGTGCTGCCGGGTCGTACTCGATCACGGCCTCCGCGTTCCGCTTTTCATAGTGGCCGAGCACGTCGCGATACAGCTGGAGTGCCCACGCCACGCCCCCTTCGAGGAAGGCAAAGCGCAGAGCCGGAAATCGGCGAGGCACGCCACCCATTACGAGCGATCGGCACACGGCTTCCTGCGCAGCGGCGAAGTCGCCAAGGTGGTTGTACACATAGTTGGTCGGGGATGTGTGGCTGCCCCACCCCTTCGCGGTCCCGTGAAAGGTCGGCGTGACGCGAAGCTCCTCACACCTCCGCCACAATGGGTCGTAGTCGTACACGCTGTTGTGCCCGAGCGAGTCGACCCATGTGCCACGACTGCCGTCTCGCGGGGCCCGAGGGATCACTCCGCTCATCACGACGGCCTTCAGGCCGAGTTCCCCTACCGCGTGATCGAGGGCGGCAATGCCCTCGTCAGGAGAGAACGTCGGAATGACGGCCACGGGTTCGATTCGATCGCGATATTCCGAGTAGACCGCCGCGTTGTACTCGTTGAGGCCTCGGCATACCGGGACTCGAAAGTCTTCATCCGGGTGTGTGAGGACCGGGATGCCCAACGTCGGGTAGAGAAGCACGAAGTCGAGTCCGAATTGGTCGAGCCGGTCATAAAGGAGCGCGGGCAGCGTTGCTGTCATGCGGTCGAGCGCGTTCCGAGACGGAAATGCGAAGAACGCGCGCACAGGCGAGAAGCCGGTAGTCGCCGTTTCGCGTTGAAGCCCCACTCGCGTGACGAGTCCCTCGAACTGGTCCGCGACTTCCCGTCCAGCAATCTCCGCGACGAAATCGGCGACGAGCGGAGAGAACTCGAGCTGATGGCCGTCGCCATCGATCACCGGATGGCTGATCTGACTTCTGATCAGCGCCACGTCCTTGTCAGGGGCATGTGTCATGGCCAAGAGTCCTGGCTCCCTTCATTCGTGCTTTTGCTTGCGATCGAAACGTGTCTCGTCTCGATGGATTGGTCGACCACGTGGCGGTAGTTGAAGATCGCAGGACCCTTGAGTGCCTCCCGATCCCACGGACCGAAACCCATCACAGCGGCTGCTCCACCGGTTGCTGCCGGTATCTGGTGGACCAACTCCAGGCCGGACCTGAGTCCGTTCCGACTGATGACGGGAGCACGACGCAGCCCTTCGAGGATCAGTGTTGCCATGTCCCACCCGCCTCCAGCGAGGAAGGTTGCCGGCGGAAAGTCGCCATGACGGTCGCGGTAGCGCCTTCTCATGTCCTGCAGCACAGGATTCGAGGGTTCGAATTGATCGGTCCAGGTGACGCCCTCGAAGTCGGAGAGCTCGGCACGGTGCAAGTTGGTCACTCGGCGCATAGCGATGTTGGAGAACCGGGGGACGTCCCACGACATGGCTCGTGTCGCGCGCGCGAACGCGAGCGTCGGCGGTCCCATACCGAGGAACAGTGCGGCGTCGGGTTGTCCGCGGCGCAGCCGTCGCATCTCCTCTTCGACGTCGTCTCGAAACACGTCGACGGACTCGCTCCCCGCGACGGCTAGGCCGAGAAGCCGCGCCTCGCGTTCGAAGTGACGCGCATATTTGTCGCCTACGGTGCCGGTCTGGAGAACCGCTACACGTTCGTGACCCAACTGCGCGAGCAGACGAGCGAGAAACACGCTCTCGTGCGCGAAGGAACCACTGGGAAACTGAAACATCCACTCGTTGCGACATTCCTCCGCGCCGGGCCAACATAGGGTGGGCACTCCAGCGGCTTGCACAACATCAGCGAGCACGAGGCAGTTATCGGCGATGCCTGGGCCGATGACGCCTACGACCTCCGGGTCCAGAACCAGCTTCCGCCAAGCCGGAACGATGTTTTCGGGTAAGCCGGCATGCGCCCCCTCGGCCTGTTCGACTACAAGATCGATAGAGCGGCCCTGAATCCCACCTGCGTCGTTGCATTGATCGATTCTCAGCTCGATGGCCCGCCGCATCGGTTCGACGTCGAACTGCCCACTGTCCTCGAGGAACCCGACCTTTATCGCTGTTGGGACGTTCATGAGTTTTTCGAGCGGCCTCGTGGAGCGGCATCCGCGCCGGTAAGCGCGTCGACGACCGCCAAATCACACTGCCGGCAACGACTCCTCCCGCTCCGTGAGGGCGCGCAACGTCGTAACCGCCTCAGTCACACCCTTCTTGACGAAGTCGAGGGTTGAGCCGTACATGAGCATCTGCGCGCCCTGCGCGACCTCCGTCTCGAATTGCGACACCGAGGTGAGGTAAACGGCGTACGCAATGCCGCGCTCCGCGCAGAGGCTCCGAACCTTCTCCTTGGCCTCGGCGATGAGCGGGTGGTCGAACTGCCGCCCGAGGATGCCGTAGCTCTGCGACAGGTCGAAGAGACCCACGAGAGCGAAGTCGATGCCCGGCACGAGCATGTCCTCGAGCGACTCGATCGCTTCTTTGGTCTCGATGTTCAATCCCAGGATGAGGTTGTCGTTCATCGACGCTGTCGCCGCCTCGACGTCGACATTCGACGCGTAGTCGACGTTCACGCCTCCGTAGACCCCCATGCCGCGGTGACCCTTCGGATAAAAAAGGGAAAGATCGAGGAGTCGCTGCACATCCTCAGGCGTCTTCAAGTGCGGGATGAACAGGCTCTGACATCCCGCGTCGAGGAGACGCGTGACCGACGCGTAGTCCAAGTCGGGAATACGAATTATCGGTGTTGTGTCCGCAGCGTGGGCATGCGCGACGAGCTCCGCCGCCGTCTCGAAGCTCATCGCGGTGTGCTCAAGATCGATGAACACAAAATCCGCGCCCGATCGCGCCATCGCGAACACGACGCCAGAGTCACGGCTTTCGCGAACGTTCGAGCCGTAGACCACCCTTCCTTCTCGGAGCAGCTTCTTGAGTTTGTTCTCGCGCAGTGGCATCGCTTCGTCAGTCCCGTTCTCTCTCGAATGGATGTAGGTGTGTCATCAACGCTTCATCAGCTCCGCCAGCGTCGGAACAACGATTCCGATCTCCCGAGCCACATCCGCCAGTACGCCCTCATACTTCTCGACGTTCGCGATCTTTATGTGCTCGTAACCCCGAACGAGATCAGGGAGCTGCGCCATACGGGTAGCGGCCTCGATGGTGCTGGGCGACAGCCGGGACAGAGCAGTCTCGACAGCGCGTCGATACTGAGTCACGAGGGCGCGTTCGGTCCTTCGGATCCGGGCGTAGCCGAATGGGTCGAGCGCCGTGCCCCTCACCCGCCTCATTGCCTTCAGCGAACGAAATGCCGGGACGAACCATGGCCCGAGCTTGAGTTTCCGCTGCATGCCCAGGGACCGAAGTATCGGCGGGTGAAGGTGCCAGTACACCCTCGCGGTGGCGCCGAACTCCGACTCGAGCTTTGCCTTCTCGGCGTCGTCGAGACAGAGCCTCGCGACTTCGTACTCGTCCTTGTACGCCATCAGCTTGTACAGCGCGACTGCAACACTCTCCGCGAGCGCGGTGGATCCGAGTCCGAGTCCCGCTTCGGCCTCGGCGACGCGTCGCACAAACGCGACGTACGAGAGCGCATATTTGTGGTTCTGGTAGAGCTCCAGGTCGGGAACCCGGCGTGCCAGCAGGCGCATGAGCTCTCCATCGGCCCACTCGATCAGCGGATCCGGCGACGAGATATCGACCGCCGCGACGCTGGTGCCAGCCGTCTTGTCCCGCATGGCCTCGGCAAGCGCCGACGGCTGCGCAATGGCCAGTCGCCCCCATCGGAACGCGTCGACGTTGAGCTCCACTGCGGTGCCGTTGAGCCGAATCGCCTCGAGGATGCACTTCTCCGGCAGCGGAATGGCACCGACCTGGAAGGCCGCGCCGACGACCACCATGTTCGCGGCCATGTGCGTTTGCAAGAGCCGTTCAGCGATGCGTTCAGCGTCGAAGACGAACCTTCCATCGGGACGCGTACCGCGCTCGACGAGCTTCATGAGTCCCTCAGTCGCGGGGAACTCGACCGAGGGGTCGGTCACCATGCGTCCCGTCGGAACCTTCGTCGTGGAAACCACCGCCACGGTTCGATCAGGCGCGGCCCGGGCCATGTTCTTGACGTCGGTCCCGACAAGGAGGTCGAAGATCAACAGGGCGTCGGCTTCGCCGGCAGCGATCTCAGCGGGACGCTCGAGGTCCTGCGCCGCTACGCGAAGGTGGGAGACAACTGGCCCCGCTTTTTGACTTCCACCCATGCTGTCCATCGTGCGGACCGACCGACCGTCGAGCACAGCAGCCGTGCCCAAGATCTGATTCACCGTGACGACTCCAGTGCCACCGATGCCGCTCATCAGGATCGAGAAGTCGTCGACCGGCACGGCCGGGACCGGGTCATCTATGTCCAGTTGCGGTGGCGCGACGCGGGCTGTGCGAGATGCTTTCTTTGGGATCTCACGTTCGACCGTCATGAATGACGGACAGTCGCCGAGCAGACACGAGTAGTCGAGGTTGCAAGAGGACTGATGAATCTTCGTCTTGCGCCCGAACTCGGTGTCGGTCGGTTGCACGCTCAGGCAGTTCGACTTGTCGCCGCAGTCCCCGCAGCCTTCGCACACTCGCTCGTTGATCCAGACCGCTTGGGTCGGCGTTGCCACCTTGCCTCTCTTGCGCAAGCGTCTCGTCTCGGCGGCGCACTGCTGATCATTGATGAGGACGGTGACGCCCGGAAGCGCCGCCAGGCCTTCCTCCACCTCGAGGAGGTCGTCACGGTGCCGGACCTTCGTGTTGGGTCCGAGATCGATGCCCTTGTAGCGGCCAAGGTCCTCCGTGGTCACCACGATCGTCTTGACGCCCTCAGCCTCGAGCAAGCGCACCATGCCGGCGACGCTGAAGCCGCCCGTCACCGGCTGCCCGCCCGTCATCGCCACGGCGCTGTTGTGCAGGATCTTGTAAGTCATCGTGACGCCGCTGGCGATCGCGAACCTCACTGCGAGGGTCGCTGAATGCGAAAACGTGCCGTCTCCCACGTTCTGGAACATGTGTGAGGTGTCGGTGAACGGCGCCGCGCCAACCCACTGCGCACCCTCGGCGCCCATGTGCGTGTAGCCGATGATGTCGCCGAAGGCTTCGCGGCCCATGAACGTTTCCATGATGCTGCACCCGATACCGGCGCCGACCACGCTGCCGTCTGGCACCGCCAAGCTCCGGTTGTGAGGGCACCCCGAGCAGAAATAGGCGGTTCGGGACGGGATTAGTTCGATGCGGGCCGGCACCTTGCGTGCGAATTGCGCAGCGCGCTGCGGAAGATCCTCGAAGCCCGGCCTCTCGGCGAGTCGGAGCGCGAGGGCTTGGGCGATCAGCTCCGGCGTCAGTTCGCCGTTGATGGGCAAAAGGGGCAGTCCGTCTCCATCACTCTTGCCAACGACGACAGGCCTGTCTGCCAGCGCGTACAGCGCGTCGCGTAGGAAGAGCTCGACGAATGGTCGCTTCTCCTCGACAACGATGATCTCGTCCAGGCCTTCGGCGAACCGCCGCATGCCTTCGACATCGGTGGGCCACACCATCCCGAGCTTCAGTAGACGAATGCCATGGCGCTGCGGCTCGTCGGGATCGAGTCCCAGCCTGCGCATCGCCTGCAAGGTGTCGAGATAGGTCTTCCCGCTCGAGATGATCCCCACCGAGCGGCCGGAGCTGGCGCCGTGCACGCGATTGAGATTGTTGGCGCGCGCATAGGAAAGCGCTGCCTCCAGCCTCGCGCCGTGGATGTAGCGCTCCTCGTCGAGGAAGCGAGCCCCACCCTCGTTGACGTGGAGACGGGGTTCGAACTTCTCGCCGTTGAACTGAACATGCGAAATCTGCGGGACCACTCGCTCCGGACTGACCTCGATCGTCTGCGACATATCCGCGACGGCGGTGACCACTTTGAAGCCGACCGCGAGTCCTGACGTGCGAGACAACTGGTATGCGTGCAGTCCGAGGTCGAGCACATCTTGGGCGTCGCTGGGCGCGATGATCGGCATCAGGAAGTCGAAGAAGGCGACGGATGAGTCGCTCGGGAGCATCGAGGAATTCGGACGGGGGTCGTCTCCCGCGACTGCGATGATCCCTCCGTTCCGTCCTATCCCCTTGAAGTTGCCGTGTCGGAACGCATCTCCGGATCGGTCCACTCCCGGCGCCTTGCCGAACCACATTCCAACAACACCGTCGAAGCGCGCTCCCGGCACCTCCTGCGCCAATTGACTTCCGAACACCGCGGTTGCAGCCAGATCCTCGTTGAGCCCCGGGATGTGCACAATGTCCCACTCGCGAAGAAGTTGCTTTCGTCGTTCGAGCTCCATGTCGAGACCCGCGACCGGGGATCCCGGGTAGCCCGACACAATGCCCGCAGTGCGCACACCGCGGCTTCGATCGATTCGGACCTGATCGAGGAGGAGGCGAACCAGCGCTTGGATGCCAGTCAGGTAGATGGTTCCGGTCTCACGGAGGTACTTCTCGTCGAGCGAGAAGGTGTCGTGACTGCCGTCGTGCAGTCGCAACGGCCCCGCGGATCCGCGCGACAGCGTCACGGACTCGAGGGCATCGGCAGCTTGTACAACTCCACAGCGTTGTCTTGAAGAACGCGACGAACAATCGCCGGGTCGAGATGACCCAGAGCCTTTGCGAGACGCTCCGACGCTCCTGGGTACAGGCAAGTGGGATGCGGGATGTCGGTCTCGACGAGAACGTTGTTCACACCCACGTCCTCGAGCAACTTCGCCGGGCCGACCTGCTCGAACCAGAAGGTCACCGAGAAGTGGTCGCGGAAGTACTCGGTCGGACGACGCTGCTGGAGGATCTTCTCGTCTTCAGTGGTGATCATCTCGTCGATTTGGTATTCCATCGACTCGAGAATGAAGGGAATCCAACCGATGCCGCTCTCGGCTGACGCGATCTTGAGTTTGGGATAGCGGTCGAAGATGTTGCTCATGCACATGTTGACGATGATCCGCGCGTTGCTCATGTACATCTGCGTGGCCAGCACTGCGAGTCGGCGCTGGGGCCCGAACGACGACCAATAGAAGTCCGACTTTCCTGACTCCGCAGGCCGCGAGAGCTTCTTCTGTTGCATCTCCTCGTCGTCGTCCTTGAGGATCCGACGGTTGCCGCTACCGATGTGGAAGTTCAGGACAGTGCCGGATTCATTGGCCAGATCCCACATCGGGGCGAAGTACTCGTGATCCAGCTCGGGCAGCCCGAGCAGCTCGGGCTTGTCGGAGAGCGTAAATCCGGTGACGCCAACGTCCAGCATGCGGGTCATCTCTGCGATGGTGAGATCCATGTCCCAGATCGGGAGCATCGCCTGAGGGAACAGACGGTTCCCCGACTCTTGCTGCAGCTCCATGAAGAAGTCGTTGTAGACGCGCAACACAACACCGCGCTGCTCTTCGTCCGGAATCGCGAACACGTGGTTCGACGCGAAGCCGATGCCGTTCGGGTAGATGATCGCTGCGTGGATGTTCATCTCATCCATCAGACGAAGTCTCGCCTTGACGTCCCAGGCCGATTCGTCGATCCGGTCGAAGGGCTGCATGCTGTGCTCGCCGAGGACCTTCTCGTGACCACGGGCAATCGTATTTCCTCCGATGCCCGACCAAATCTCGCCGTCGAGGTACCAGGCGCTGAGACCATTGCGGGTTTCCATCACCGGTACGCGCCCTTTGAACTTGTCGGGAACGCGCGCCGTCCACAGGTCAGGCGGCTCGGTGAAGTGGGCGTCGCAGTCGATGATCCGGAGCCCTTCGAGGATCGCGGGCACCGGCGGCTGGGTCGTGATGGACATGGAGTCTCCTGTGTGTTTGCTCTCGCCGATATGCCGAGGCGGGAGTTACGAAATGTGGGCGGGAACCTCATGCCGGAAGAGGCGGCTCGCGTTCTTGTACGTGATGAGCTCGGCTTCCTCGCGAGGAAGGTGCCCGACGAGGGCTTCGGCGACGGCCTGCGTGTGGGGCCACGTGCCGTCGGAATGCGGATAGTCGGACTCGAGCATCACGTTGTGCGCGCCGATCACATCGAGGTTCCGCATCGCCGAGGGATCATCAAAGGTGCAGAACCAGAAGTTGCGCAGAAACGCTTCAGCGGGCGTCACGTCGGAGCGCTTCCAACGCTCTGCTTGCTCAGGTTCGAGCGCCCAGCCGGCGTGGCGCTTGTAGACGTAGTTCAGTCGGTCGAACATGGAGAGCACCCACGACGCTCCGCCCTCGGACATCGCGATCTTGATGTTGGGGAATCGCAGCGGCACTTCAGACCACACCCAGTCGGCCGCTGCAAGATACGCGTTCAGGAGAAGCACGTTCACGGGCACGATCAGTGGTGCATCGGCGCGCACGCCCGGCGTACGAGTCGATGACCCAATGTGCAGACATACAACCGTGTCGGTCTCCTCGCACGCCGCGAGGAACGGGTCCCAATGTCGGGAGTAGATAGACGGCAGGCCGTGTCCCGTTGGATCCTCGCTGAAGCTGACAGCCTTGAAGCCGCGCTCAGCGTTCTTCCGAATCTCCTGAGCCGCGATCTCGGGATCCGAGAGCCAAGTGATCTGCACAGGAATGATCCGGTCAGGGTACGGAGCAGCCCACTCCTCGATGTGCCAGTCGTTCCAGGCGCGCGTGACTGCGAGCCCGAACTCTTGGTCTTTCGCCTTCGAAAACTTCGTCCCCGCGAACCCGGCGAGGAACGACGGGAAGTTCAGCGACGCTTGGACACCGTCGAGGTCCATGTCTTTCACGCGAGCGTGGATGTCCCAACAGCCCCGACGCATCTCCGAGAAGCGCGTTGGCTCCATTGACCATTCCTCGGTGGGACGCCCCGCGGTCGCATTGAACCCGACGTTGACGATGAGGTTGTCCTCGAAGAGCCAGTGCTCACCCCCGTCCTTCTCCACGATCCGGGGTACGCGATCATCGAACTTGCTCGGAAGGCGGCCTTCGAACATGTCCGGTGGTTCGACCAGATGGTCGTCGACAGAGATGATCGTGTGCTTTCGCTCGTAAGGAACAGGCTCGGGCAGGAACGTCACGCTTCCCCGTCGACTCCCACCCTCCTTTGCCCGGATGATGGCCAGGTAGTCATCCATCGTCACTTGATCGTCGGTAGTCGCCATGACGTATCCCTCTCCACCCCTCGGCCAAGCCTCACCCTTCCGCGGTCATCCGCAGTAGGGGCGCGAGCGCTGACGCGCTCGAGCAGAACGAAACTTTTGCTTGAGGTCCTCGACTGCGGGCCTCGTCAACTCGCCCCCGTTGACTACTGCAAACCTAAGACCACCTGCTGTCCACTGTCAAGGATCTCTTATACGGGATTACTCAGGCGAGGCGGTCAGAACTTGGTGTACCCGCCGTCCACCACCAGGTCGTCGCCAGTGTGGAAGAGCGGCTCCTTGCCGGCAAGAAACACTGCGATGTCGGCGTAGTCGGAGGGAATCGCGAAACGGCGCACGGGCGTTCGTTGGATCAGAACGTCCATGAATCGATGATGCGCCGATTGTGGACCCGTCATCTCCGTTGCGGTCCACCCCGGAAGCAACGAGTTACAGCGGATGCGGTGGCGGGCAAGCTCGACCGCCAGCCCGCGCATCAAGCCGAGAAGGGCGCTCTTCGAACTTGCATAACCCAGCATCCCCGGCGCGCCGTCGATCGCGGCGATCGATGAAACGGCCACCAGCGATCCGCCCTCTCCGCGGGCGATCATGTGCTTGGCAGCTTCGCGTAGCGTCAACATGGCTCCATCGAGATTGATGGCGAGAGTCCGCCGCCACTCATCCAACGACAGTTCTGCGAACGGGCGCACTGGCCCGTTCACTCCGGCGTTCGCGAAGCAGGCATCCACCTTGCCAAGGGCGGCGACGGTCTCCTCGAACGCGTCCACCACATCGTCTTCGTTTGACACGTCACAAACAACGGCGTGGACACGGCGACCGCTCGATTCCAGCCTTCCGACTGCGAGGTCATTCTTCGCCTTGTTCCTGCCCCATACGGCAATGTCGGCCCCTGCTGCAGCGAGCGCCTCAGCAATACCAAGACCCAGCCCGCCATTTCCGCCGGTGACGAGTGCGACGGTGTCAGTCAGATCTGCCACTCGTGACCTCGCTGGTCCAACGCACGGGAAACTCGAGGAACTCTGGATCGCTCGCCTCGTACGACTCGATCATTTGCTGGATGTGTTCCCGCATGAGGCGTTCGGCCGAAGTCGCGTTGCCACGGGCGAGGTGGTCGAAGATCGCATCGTGATACCTGAAGGCCTCCTCGTTGTGCAGATTCAGCCGAAAGTCCGGTGAGGCATAAAGCACGATCTTGAGCAATGATCCACCGACGAGATCAAGGATCTTGTTTCCGGACGTGTGAAGCAGGGCGTCATGGAACCGCGCTGCCGCGGCACCACTCCCGACCTCATGCTGCTTGCCCGCTTGCGCGACCTCGTGACCGAACTCGAGTGCGCTCTTGATCTCCGCGATCATCAACGGCTCGCGGCGTTCCGCCACCAAGCGCGCCATCGCAGGCTCGATCACGAGTCGCGCTTGGAAGAGCTCGCGGATCGACGCCCTGGCGATCTGATAGTGGAGCGATGAGGTTCGGGCGAAATCGGAGCTGTTGGGCTCCGCTACCACGGGGCCACCGCCGGGGCCTGGCTTTATTCGAATGATTCCGTGAACCTCGAGAAGGCGCAGCGTTTCTCTCAAGGTCCCACGTGCTACCTGGTAATCGACGAGCATCGCCGCCTCGGACGGCAGCCGGTCACCTGGAAGGGCGTTCTTCGCGACAAGTTCGTCGACGATCCTCTGCGCAATTACGATCGCCAACTTCGCCCCGTGCTCAACGGTCCCATTGCCGACTGACGGCGCTCGAGCGGCGCCGTCCCTGACTTTCTTCTTCGCCGGCTTGTGATCAGTCTTTGCGTCCGACTCGTTCGCCCGAGTTGCAGCGTTGCCGCGAGACCGCGGTCGTTCCATCTCGTCCTCCTAGGCCGGGGTCAATTGCCGGTCGTCCGCCGCGTTATGGCGGCCTCACTTGCGCCAGGTCTCACGGTACCGCCGGCGACGGCGTCCGCCGCGCCCAGCACACGCAAGCGAGCGGTCATCGCGACGCCTCACGCGTTTCGAGGTCGGGCATCGAGCCGGATGCGGTGTCCAACAGGACCTTGCCAATCCGTTCCCTCTGCTCGACCTCGATATGGGCGGCCGCTATCGACTCAAGGGGATATATCGCCGCGATCTGGTGGCTGAGAGCGCGGGACTCGAGCAGTGTCGTGACGTCGGTGATCGCCGAGGCAAGCGCGGCGAGTGGCATGACGAAAACGAGGATGATGCGGATGGTCACACCGCGCCGCATCAGCGCATACACGGGGATCAACGGCTCTGGGACGGCCTCGGAGGCGTACGTTGAGATGACACCGTCCAGCGCGATAACCGCAGTTGTGAGAGCCATGTTGGCGCCGAGCGCGACCTCGACAATGCGGTCGACGCCGCGACCCTCGGTCAGTTCAAGGATGTGCGTCGCAGCGTCGTCGCGCCGGTAGTCGACGACGTGGTGCGCACCGGCATCGAGCGCTGCTCGTTGCTTTTCGGGAGTACTGGCGGTTGCAATCACCGTGGCACCTCCGTGCACCGCCATTTCGATGGCGTGATGGCCCACAGCGCCAGCACCGCCTGTCACCAACACGGTGGAACCGCGAACCGGGCCGTCTGCGAAGAGGCAACGATGCGCGGTCAGGGCAGGGACGCCGATACACGCTCCAGTATCGAACGACGTCGCCAGTGGCAACTCAATCGCGTTCGTAGACGGCACGACGGTAAGTTCCGCCGAGGTGCCGAATGGAGACGAGTGACATGCGGAGTGCACCCACACCCGTTGGCCGACACGGTCGTCGACACCTGCGCCGACCATGTCAATGACTCCCGCGCCGTCGTCACCGGGCACTATGACGGGCGCTCCCATCGATCTTCCTCCGGTCCCCGATCGGCGCTTGACGTCGTGGGGATTGATGCCTGCGCGCTGGATCCGGACTCGTACTGCATTTGGCCCGGGCAGAGGGTCGGCCATGTCGCCAACCTCGAGCACGTCGTCGGCGCGACCGTTGCGGGTGTACCAGGCCGCCTTCACAGCCTGGCCGCCTGACCCAACGTCGGGTGGGGTGCGCAGGACATCCGGCGATCTGAGCGACGCGCGCCAGGGGTTTCAGCCGGCGCCGACTCGTTCCTCGTCACCCGGCGATCGCGTCGGTTCTCGACCCGAGCCAGCGAGAAACACCTACGCCCATGACCAATGCGAGGTCGGTGGGATCTAAGAAGTCGAGGTGATGCCGGAACACCGCCACTGCCTCCTCGTACGAGCACGGCAGGCGACTCAGATCGCTACCCCAGAAGGTCCTGTCGGGACCAAAATGGTCCACCACTCGTTCGATGTGGTCACGGAGGCCCGGGTACGGATACTGCTCCGTCACGTGGCACGGTAGGCCTGATGCCTTGACCGAGACATTCGGGTGCCGAGCGAGTGCGAGGGTCTGGGCGAGCAGTGGGGCGATGTCCTCGTCGCGAATCCACGGACAGAGGTTGAGGTGGTCGATAGCGAGGCGCAGGCCGGGATGTCTTTCGGCTACGCGAGCGAGATGCGAGCACATCCCGTCAGCGAACACCATGACCGGCAACCCGAGGCGCTCGGCTGCGGACCAGAACCAATCACACGAGCCGTCGACCAAGAGCGATCTATCGCGTCCGAAGAAAGCGAATCGGTATCCAACGAGTGAGTTGCGTTTGAGGTGTTCGGCAAGCGCCGCGACGCCACGTGGCCGACGGAGGTCGAGTCGTCCCATCACCATGAACTTGTCCGGATGTCGCCTCGCGGCCTCGCTGGATGTCCGGTTTCCGGTCGTATCCGAAAGCGAGGAGACGAGCACCACCTGATCAACGCCCGCTCGCGCCATCCGGAGCAAGAGCATGCGTTCGGTAAGCCAGATCTTGTGCCCGAACGGTCGCGAGCTTTGGTCAGGGTTGGTGGGCCAGATATGGACTTGAGAATCGACGATCGTGGAGCACTTGCCGAGGGCAGTCGAGTCTCGAGCCTCAGCCCGCTCGCCGCGCGACACGGTGTTCTCGACGCTACGCCGGGACAAGAAACCGGGAGTCGTCAAACGTGTCGAACGGGCGCATTCCAGTTTCCTCGAGGCCGTCAATGGCCAAAGGGCCACCCAACCAACGAGTGTTCGCTGGGATGAATCGCAAGGCCCATGACAGACGTTGAACAGATGTCGCGTTCGGATGTGAGCCGTGGAGAGTGAGGCCGTCGTGAACGGTTGCCTCACCAGCCCGGAGCGAAACAGTGACCGGATTGGACACGAACGCGTAGTCGTCAGCGCGCAGCAGGTCCGTGAGACGAATGTCTTCGCGGAGGTCCAGCCGCCCCAGCGGGCCTAAGCGGTGCGATCCCGGCAGAAACTGAAGGGCCCCGCTTTCAGGGAGAACGTCGATCAGGGCTATCCAGATCGTGAGCAGTCCTCGACGGTCGATAGGGACGTACGGAAGATCTTGGTGCCAACCTGTCGCCTTGGAGTGATTCTCCGCGGAGGGCTTCATGAAGCAGAGGTCGTAAATCACTCTGACTTCTTCGTCAAGAAGCCGCTGCGCAATTGCCGCCGTCTTCGCGACGATGGGCCGAAGCTCGGGGAAGCTGAGGCGAAGATCGCCGCGCCGATCGAGGATCCGCTTGTAGTCCAAGCTCTGCAGGTCGACGAACGCAGTGTCGCTACGCCCGCCGAGCGTCGACGACGCCAAGGTGCGAATTGGCTCGTCCGTTCCCTCGAGAGCCGCAGTGCAAGATGCTCGAACGACCTCAAGCTCCTCGGCGTTGAGTACAGGGCCTAGTGATGCCCACCCTTGCCGACGAAAATTGGCTCTGAACTCAGAGTCAGGAATCATCTCGCACCATCCAAAAACGAGCCGTTCTGGAACTCGTGCCGCTGTCAGCCGATACCAAACGGGTCTGCTATCTATGATACTCGTTAGTTCGTTCGGCCGTCGGAAAAACCAGTTTCGCAGCCGTGACTAGCAGCCGAAGTGCTGGTGACGGTGTTGTACGCCCTTCTATTCCTTGTACTAGATTACTCTTCGCACTCGGATGCTGTGACCGGGGGCTACGCGTGCGGAGGAGCAAAGCCATGCAACAAGGCAACGCCGAGGCATTCCTCGAGACTCTTGCGCCCGAAGCGATACATCGCGGTTTCGATGAACTTCCGTTCGTCGACCTCGGAGACGGAAGCTCATTCCAACTCCTCCATGTGGACGAGCCGGTGGGACTGTGGATCATGCGAGTTCGCCTCGACCCGGGGACCACGCTGCCCACGCACCGTCACACCGGATTGGTGCTCGCGTTCACCCATGCAGGTCGGTGGCGCTACCGCGAGTACACGGACGAGAGCACAGCTGGGTCGTACCTCTACGAGCCCGCCGGGTCCGTCCACACGCTGACTGTCCCAGCCGACGTCGCGGAAACGACCGACATCACATTCGTCGTGTTCGGAGCCAACCTCAACCTGACGGAGGACGGTGCGGTGGGGTCCGTCGTAGACGCCGCGTCAGTCTTGGCAACGTATGACTATCTCTGCGAGCGCCAACACGGCATACGGCCGAGACCTGTCAAGAGTGGCACGCCTGCTTCATTCGACGCGCCGTCGTGAGCGAATTTTCCTGCATCAGGTTTGAGCGCGACGGCGAGCTGCTCCGAGTCATTATCGACCGGCCTGGCGATGAGCTCAACCGTGTGGATGAAGCACTTCACGATGACCTGACGCACCTTTTTCCGTTTCTGCAACGTGAGCGTTCGGCACGAGCAGTGCTGCTGACGGGAGAAGGGAGTGCCTTCTCCGCCGGCGGCGACTTCAGGTGGTTCCCGGAGCTCCAGGAACCGGGGCGACTCGAGTCGCTTCGTCTCGACGCTCGACAGATGATTTGGGACCTACTCGATGTGCACCTTCCAATCGTCTGCGCGATAAACGGTCATGCCATTGGCTTGGGTGCATCCATAGCGCTGTTGTGCGACGCGATCTTTATGGCGGAGTCGGCGACGATCGCTGATCCCCATGTCCGAATCGGGATCGTCGCGGGCGATGGCGGCACAGTCGCGTGGCCCCTCGCTATGGGTCCTGTTCGGGCCAAACGGTATCTGCTTACAGGTGACGCCCTCACCGCAGCCGAGGCCGAACGCTTCGGTCTGATCACCCATGTCGTGGCAGACAACGAGCTCGATGCGCAGGCGACGGCCTTTGCTCGCCGGATCGCCGCAAGCGCGCCGCTGGCGGTGCAATACACGAAGCAAGCGGTGAACAAGCTCGTAAAGACAGCCCTCGGTGATGCTTTCGACGTCGCGAGTGCGCTTGAGATCCTGACATTCCAAAGTCACGATCACCAGGAGGCCTTAGCAGCGCTGCGCGAGAAACGATCTCCCCGCTTCACAGGACGGTGATGCTGAGGACGTCAGTGGAGAGGCCCGAGGCGGCGGCGCCCGGCAAGCACTTTGGCGCGCGGCTGTGACCGCACCCCCGTCGGCCGAGCGAGTTCATGCTGATACCGCCGCACGCGTGCCTCGGCCTGCCTTGGTGTTCGGCGCGATGACAGTTGCAGTCGTCATCTTTGGACTCGGACCGCCAGTGATGAAGTTGGTCCGCGCTCCGGCGCTTGCGGCTATGTCGGTACGATTTTGGATGGCAGCGCCGTTGCTTTGTGCAATCGCGCTGCTATCAGGTCGCGGGCTCTCCTGGGCAATTCTTCGGAAGACCGCCCTGCCCGGCGTTGTCTTCGGTCTCAATCTCCCATTTGTCTTCATGGCGTTGCAACACACGTCGGTGGCAGTGGTCGCGGTAGTTCTCTCTCTGCAACCAGGCGTAGTCCTGCTCGTAGCGAGCCGATGGATGGGTGAAACCACGACGCGATGGCACGTGTCGTGGACGGCAGCGGGCGTCGTGGGCGTTGCCATAGTGGTCGCTGGCGGTACCAGGGAAGTGCACGGAGATGCTCTCGGCGTCGTGTTTGCCGCAGCGGCTTTGCTGACCTTCAGCGGTTATTACCTCATGAATCGAAAGGTGCGCTCGACCACTCCCATCGATCCGATCCAATGGATGGCGGGCGTCACTTTGGTCGCAGCGCTCACGGTCACTCCCCTGGTCTTCATCACGTTGTCCGTCGACGATTTTCGACAGATCAACGGAGCCGACTGGCTCTACTTGGGCTTCCTAGCCGTCATCCTCGGAATCGTCGGTCACGGAATGATGAGTTGGGTGCACAGGTACATGGGTGCCTCCCAGTCGTCACTATTTCTTCTGTCGATGAACGTCGTCTCGGTCGGGGCTGCATGGCCTATCAACGGTGAGAGCGTCAGCTTGCTCCAACTCGTCGGCGGGCTCCTGGTCCTTGCAACTGTCGCAGCAGTCGTCAGCCGGCCGGTTGGCGAACTAGACGTCGCAACACCGATCCTCTAACTCGACTCCTTGCGGGTTTCAAAGAAACCGTTCTCGTTGCGGGGCCCATCCCGTCTGAGCCGCCCACGTCCGAGCGCGGCCCAGGATCTCGGCGATCACCTCGCTCTTGGCTTGCGCGTAGTCGTTGCTGTCGTCCCACTTGCGCGCCGCCAGATCGCGTTTCACCGCTTCGTAGCGGACCCGATCTTCGGCATTCTCGTGCAGCCAGTCGCGGAACAGCACGTGACGCCGCTCATGGTCGCTGCCTGACTGCCACACGTGCACATGCACATCGCGCGCTGGCGTGCGGAACATCCGGTGCTCCGGTTCGAGGACTCGCAGAACGTACCCGGCCTGCGTCAGCGGCAAGACGAACGCACCGTCGTAGTCGGGATCGTCGACCGTGACCATCACATCGACCACCGGCTTGGCCGCGAGACCCGGCACCGAGGTCGATCCGACGTGTTCGATCCGATGCGCGACCGCGCCGAGCGCGGCCGAGATCCGGGACCGCTCGGCTTCGAACCGTGCCGGCCATGCGGGGTCGTAGTCGACGATGCGCACCGTCGAGCCGTCCCGCTCGCCGAACACCGTCAATCCTTCGACCGGGCCAGGCGGGCGGCCCCAACCCCCACCGCCCGGCGTCAACATGCGCAGCACGTCGCCCGTCTTCATGTGAATCGTGCACTTGTCGGGCAAGCGCTGAGCGCGGGACTCGTCGCCGCCGGGCAGCAACCAGTCCTCCCCCGCCGCCCCCGAAAACCCACCGAACAACCCCCACGGTTGCGACACGCGCCGCTCGGTGATCAGCGAGACCGTCACGTCCTCGAGCATCTCGAGGTCGCGCTCGATGCCGTCACCACCGGGATACAGCCCGGCACCTCCACTGCCTTTGCGCAGCCGGTACCGCCGCACCCGCATCGGGAAGGCGCGCTCGAGCGCTTCGATCGGCGTATTGCGCGTGTTCGTCATGCCGGTGTGAATTCCGCTCATGCCGGCGCGACCGGGTCGCCCGCCTTGTCCACCGGCGATCGTCTCGTAGTACACCCAGCCGTCGCCACCGATGAGGACGTTGTTCATCGTCCCCTGTGACGCCGCGCCGACCCGATCGGGAACCGCTTGCGCCAGCGCCCGCAAGCACACGTCGGCGACACGCTGACTCACCTCGACGTTGCCCGCACCCACCGCGACCGGCGGAACGGCGGCGACGATCGAGCCAGATGGTGCGATGACGCGCAATGGACGCAGCGCGCCACCACTTGCCGGGATGGTCGGATCAGTGACTGACCGCAACGCGAAGGCGACGCACGACACCGTCACGGCCTCCACCGCGTTGACGTTGCCCGCCCGCTGCGCGTCGGTGCCCGTGAAGTCGAAGGTGATCGTGTCGCCATCGATCGTGACGAGCACGGCGATCGTGGCGGATGGTTGCCCCGGCCCCGTCGAGTCGAGCACGTCGGATGCGCTCCACGAGCCGTCTGGCATCTCCGACAAGGCAGACCGCATCCGGCGCTCGGCGTAGTCGGCAACCTCGTGCAACGGTGCGCCACTCGCGACGATCTCCGCCAAGCGCGCGACGCCGAGCACATTCGCCCCTACCTGCGCGTCGAGGTCGCCTGCTCGCTCCTCGGGTGTCCGTGTGTTGGCGAGCAACATGTCGCGGATCGACGCAATGAACAGCACGGGCGGCAACCGCAATCCTTCCTGATAGATCTCGGTTGCATCCGCGGGGATCGAGCCGGGCGCAGCTCCGCCGACATCGGCGTGGTGGGCGCGATTGGCCGCCCAGCCCACCAACGCGTCGTCGACGAAACAGGGCGCAACCAGCGTGATGTCGTTGAGGTGCGTGCCGCCGGCGAACGGATCGTTCAGGATCACCTGGTCTCCGGCGTGCAAATGCGGGCCGAGCGCGTCGATGGCCGCGCGCACCGAAGCGGGCATCGAACCGAGGTGGACGGGGATGTGTTCGGCCTGCGTCAACAGTTCTCCGTCAGCGGTGAAAAGCGCGGCCGAGCAGTCGGCCCGCTCCTTGATGTTCGGGCTGAATGCGGCCCGACGAAGCACGGCGCCCATCTCGTCGGCCACACCGACGAGTCGAGACACGAGCACCTGCAACGCGGCCGGATCGAGCGCCGTCATCGTTCCAACACCAACGCTCCCGCCTCACCGAGACGAGCACGCCAACCGGCGGCGACCCAGATCGTGCAATCGGGCTCAGCGATCACCGCGGGGCCGACCGCAACCTCGCGTGTGGGAATCGGAAGCGAGGTGACATCGAGCGGCGAGTCGGTGCGGGCACGCGCTCGCAAAGCCACGATCTCCACCGGCGCGTCTGGCCGGGAGTAGCCGTTGCGACGCGCGTGCTCGTCGTGGAAGGCGTCGACCGTCTCCACGGTGATCTCGTGGCTCTGTCCCGCATAACGAACGTCGAGCGCGGTCGAGATGACCGCGTCATGCCCGACGAGCGCGCGGGCATCGTCGGCCAACGAGCGCAGTGCGCCCTCGAGGTCTCCTCCCGCCCACGAACGCACGAGCTCACGGGCCCGCGGCGCGCCGAGCATCCCCAACGCCGACAGCACCCCGGCCCGCGCCGGCACGATGACGCGTGTCATCCCCAACGCATCGGCCAGCGCGCACGCGTGCAGCGGACCAGCACCACCGAACGCGACGAGCGCCAGCCCCGTGGGGTCGACACCGCGCTCCACCGAGACCGCCCGCAGCGCCCGCTCCATGTTGGCGTCGACCACCGTCACGACCCCTTCGGCCGACACTCCGGCGTTGTCGAGCGCACGACGCGCGGCAGCAAGGTCGAGCGCACCCAAGCCCGGCAGCCCGTCCGACGCGGGGATGCGACCCAGCACCAGATCGGCGTCGGTCACGGTGGGGGCAGCACCGCCGCGTCCGTAACACGCCGGCCCGGGAACCGCCCCCGCGCTCTGCGGGCCGACGACGAGCGCACCGCCGGCATCGATGCGCGCTATGGAGCCTCCGCCCGCGCCGATGGTGTGTACGTCGAGCGACGGCAACCGAATCGGAAATCCGCCGACCAATCTTCCCGGCGCGGCCTCCGGCATCGCGCCGCGCACGAGGCACACGTCGGTCGACGTTCCGCCCATGTCGAATGTGATCGCATCGGGTGCACCGTTGGCCGCCGCGATCGCCGACGCGGCCAGCACTCCCCCCGCCGGTCCCGACAACAGCAGCGCGGAGGGTAGGTCGGACGCGTCGGCCAAGGGAACGAGTCCTCCCGCTGACGTCATCACGAGCACCTCGGACGCCAGCGGAGCAAGTCGCTCCAGGTACTCGCGGCACACGGGACGCAAGTACGCGTTGACGACGGTGGTCAGCGTGCGCTCGTACTCGCGGAACTCCGGTGACACGTCGGCCGAGCACGTGACGTCGAGCCCCAACCCACCGAGCGACGAAGCCAGCTGTCGTTCCGCCGTGGGATCGAGGTCGCTGTGCAGCAGACAGATCGCGATCGCGGCCACGTCACTCGGAAACGACAGTGCCCCACCCGCTTCGAATCGCAGCGCCCGCGGCACGAGCGTCGGAGGACGGTCGGCCCAGAGGTCATAGAGCGAGGGCCGGTCCTGGCGGCCGATCTCGATCACGTCGGCGAAGCCCGGGCTGGTCACCAACGCGACCGTCGCGCCGGTCCGCTCGAGCAGGGCGTTCGTGGCCACCGTGGTGCCGTGGGCGAGCACGTCGGGAACCGGTTCAAGGGCATGAACCGCTGTCCTCACGGCCTCAGCAGGGTCGTCAGGAGTGGAGGGAACCTTTGCGCTGCGGCCGTCATCGGCGACCGCATCCGTGAAAGTTCCGCCGGTGTCGACACCGACCCGCACGCCGGGAACCTAGCGTGGAGCCGTGCCTGACAACCGCTGGGTGAAAAAGCTGCGTCGCAAGGACGAAGCGCGCCCCGACAGCGACGGCAAGAAGGACGACAACGTCAACCTCGGCGGTGAGGAGCACGCGTGGTGGGCGGCCCGGGAGGAGCTCGACAGCAACAAGGCCCCCAGCGGGCACAGTAAGCACAAGCCAGTCACCGAGGATACCAAGCGCAACACGTTCGAGGAGTACTTCAGCACGGAGTCGCTCTTCGACTGGACAGGCGCCGACGAGAGCATCTTCGACGAGACCGACCCCTACGTCGTGCTCGGGCTCCCGCCGTCGGCCAGCTGGGAGGAGATCAGCGCCTCACATCGCCGTCTGGCCAAGTTGCACCACCCCGACCGGCTGATGAACGCCTCGGAAGCGGAGCGCGAGAACAGCGACCGGCGCATCCGTGAGCTGAACATCGCCTACATGGAGCTGCGCCGCCGCAAAGGCCGCTGACTCACTCCGCGTTGCCCGGTCAGTCGCCCAGGGCGCCCCTCCCGCCGACTTGCTTCAGTGACGCTTCGACGGCGAGGAGATCGACCAGCTCGTTCATCGGGTCGGTGCCGTGTCCCTTCACCCACCGGAAGGTGACGTCGCCGCGCTCGAGCACGAGCTCGATGAACGGCTCCCACAGATCTCGGTTGGCGACGGGCTTGCGTTGACTGTTCTTCCAGCCGCGTTGCATCCATCCCGCATACCACTTGTCGCGGAAGCAGTTGACGACATAGGTGGAGTCGCTCACGATCTCCAGCTGGCCCGGATTCGACCGAACCGCCTCGAGCGCGGCGGTGATCTCCATCCGTTGATTCGTCGTGTGCGGCTCGGACCCACTGGCCCACGGCCCCTCGGGTACGGCCCAGGCCCAACCCCCAGGACCAGGGTTTCCGCTGCAAGCTCCGTCCGTATACGCGATTGTCATCAGGGAGGAGCATTACCGATCAGTAACCGGCGAGAATAGAGCGCATGATCATCGACGGGTTCGTCCACCAACTCCCGGACGTGGATCCCGAAGAGACGCAGGAGTGGCTCGACTCGCTCTCGGCCGTCGTCGACGCCCAAGGCAAGACCCGCGCTCGGTTCCTCATGAGCAAGCTGCTCGAGCGGGCCCGCGAGCTGCAGGTCGGCCACCCGGCCACGGTGTCAACGCCGTACGTGAACACGATTCCTCCGGAAGAGGAGCCGTGGTTCCCGGGCGACGAGCACGTCGAGCGCCGCATCCGCGCCTACATCCGCTGGAACGCGGCGGTGATGGTGGCCAAGGCCAACAAGCACGCCGAGGGCATCGGCGGCCACCTCTCCACGTTCGCTTCCAGTGCGTCGCTGTACGAGGTCGGCTTCAACTGGTTCTTCCGTGGGAAGGACGACGGCCTCGCCGGCGACCACGTCTACTTCCAAGGTCACGCGGCTCCCGGCATCTACGCGCGTGCATTCCTCGAAGGGCGCCTGACCGAAGAGCAGCTCGACAACTTCCGCCGCGAGATCGGCGGCAACGGCTTGTCGTCGTACCCGCATCCGCGGCTCATGCCGGAATTCTGGGAGTACCCGACGGTCTCGATGGGCCTCGGCCCGATCAACTCGATCTACCAAGCACGGTTCAACAAGTACCTGCACAACCGGCGCATCGACGACACGTCACAGTCGCGTGTGTGGTGCTTCATCGGCGACGGTGAGACCGACGAGCCCGAGACGCTCGGATCGATCTCGCTCGCCGCACGCGAGCAGCTCGACAACCTCACGTGGGTCATCAACTGCAACCTGCAACGCCTCGACGGCCCGGTGCGCGGCAACGGCAAGATCATTCAGGAGCTCGAGGCCGTGTTCCGCGGCGCCGGCTGGAACGTCATCAAGGTCATCTGGGGATCGAAGTGGGATGAGCTCCTGCATCGCGACGTCGACGGCGTGCTGCTCAACAAGATGAACACCACGGTCGACGGCGAGTTCCAGCGTTACGCCGTCGAGCAAGACGGGTCGTACATCCGCGATCACTTCTTCGGTCCGGATCCGCGGCTGCGCAAGATGGTCGAGCACCTGTCCGACGAAGACTTGCGCTGGCTGCCCCGCGGTGGCCACGACTACCGCAAGCTCTATGCCGCCTACAAGGCCGCGACCGAGCTCGAAGGTGCGCCGACGGTCATCCTCGCCAAGACCGTGAAGGGCTGGACGCTCGGCTCGGAGGTCGAGGGCCGTAACGCCACGCACCAGATCAAGAAGATGACGAACGATCAACTTCTCGCGTTGCGCGAGCGGCTGTACCTCGAGGATCAGATCCCCGAGGAGGCCCTCGCCAAAGGCAAGGAACCGCCGTACTACCGGCCGCCGGAGGACTCCGACGAGTACCGCTACATGATGGAGCGGCGCACTGCGCTCGACGGCGCGCTCCCCCGCCGAGTCACGACGATCAAGCGCAAGCTCGAGCTGCCATCACCCGAGGTGTTCGGTGAGTTCGATGCAGGATCGGGGAAGCAAGAGGCCTCGACGACGATGGCGTTCACCCGCTTGCTGCGCAACCTCGCGCGTGACAAGAACTTCGGCCCTCGCCTCGTTCCGATCATCCCCGACGAGGCCCGCACGTTCGGCATGGACGCGCTGTTCCGCGAGTTCAAGATCTACGCGTCAGAGGGACAGAAGTACGACTCCGTCGACTCGCAGCTGCTGCTGTCGTACACCGAGTCCAAAGACGGGCAGCTGCTGGAGGAGGGCATCACCGAGGCCGGGTCGACGTCGAGCTTCACCGCCGCGGGCACGTCGTACGCGACGCGCGGCGTGCCGATGGTCCCGTTCTTCACCTTCTATTCGATGTTCGGCTTCCAACGAGTCGGCGACCTGATCTGGGCCGCGGCCGACGCGCGCTGCCGGGGCTTCCTGCTGGGGGCGACGGCGGGGCGCACGACGCTGATGGGTGAAGGGCTGCAGCATCAGGACGGCCACAGCCAGGTGCTCGCATCGACGGTCCCGTCGTGTCAGGCCTACGACCCGGCCTTCGCGTACGAGATGGCGGCGATCATCCGTCACGGCATCGACCGTATGTACGGCAACGCCGGCGCGGGTTCCACGGACGAAGACCCCGACGTCTTCTATTACCTGACCATCTACAACGAGAACTTTGTCCAACCCCCGAAGCCTGAAGGGGCCGACGAGGGCATCATGCGCGGTCTCTACAAGTGGGCCGACGCGCCCGAAGGGCCGTCGCGTCGAGCGACGATCGTTTTCTCGGGCTCCGCGCAGAAGGCGGCTCGTGAGGCTCAGGCCGAGTTGGCGGAGCAGTTCGACGTCGCCGCCGAGCTGTGGTCGGCCACGAGCTACAAGGCACTTCGTGAGGACGCGCTCTCGGTCGAACGCTGGAACCGCCTTCACCCGGAGGACGACGAACGCGTTTCGTACGTCGCCGAGCAGCTGAGCACCTCCGAGGGTCCGCTCATCGCGGTGACGGATTACATGAAGGTCGTGCCCGACCAGATCTCGCGCTGGGCGCCCGAAGGACGCGAGTTCATCCCGCTCGGAACGGACGGCTTCGGGCGCAGCGACACCCGCGAGGCCCTCCGTCGGTTCTTCGAGACCGACACCGCGCATGTCGTGGTGGCGGTGCTGTCGGGTCTGGCCGCTCAGGGCGATGCCAAGCCCGACGAAGTCGCGAAGGCGATCCGGCACTACGGCATCGACGCCGACGCGCCCGACCCGCGCGTCAGCTAGCGAGTTCTCGTTCGCTCACGCAGCACGGGCACGCCGTCGCCGTCGCAGTCGACGAGGGCTTGGCCGCGGCCGAGGGTGCTCATGAGGATGGCCTCGGCCGGACCGCGCACGAGCGGCGCAGGCGCGTCACCCCACGACCACTCGGTATCGGTCGCCTCGAAGCGCAAGCCGCGCATGCGTTTCTTCGACCGGAACACCTGACCCAGCTTCGGTAGGAAGGGCAACAGCGGCGCCGTGCGCTCGATCGGCACCGCGCGTGGACGGTCGAGGGAACGGCGAATGTCCTGGTGGTGCACGAGGCGATCCATCAGGTTCAGCCGGTCCGGGAAGACACTCGACGTCCCGGCCCATGGGTTGCGATTGTCGAACTCGCTCAACAGCTGCTCGGGGCTGCGGCCTTCGGCCCGCTTGATCGAGTAGTAGCTCCCCGACCGATCGGAGTTGAAGCCGAACCGGCCCAACTTCCAGGGCAGCGTCCTGAGCTTCAGCCCGTTGCCGTACAGGATGTGTCCGACGACGTCACGGACGCGCCAACCCTCGCACAGCGATGGACGCTCCCAGTCCTCCGGCGCGAGTGAATGCAGGAACGCCGAGAAGTCGGCGTTCTCCTCGTCATGCAGCTGACGGAAGTCGGTCGTCATGGCGCGGGAGGCTAAACGCCGCGGACACCAGCAGCAGCCAGGCAACGCCGAGGGTCACGCCCGCGAGCACATCCGACAAGTAGTGGGCCAGCACCACGACTCGGGAGTAGGCGATCCCCGCAACGAAGACGGTCGTCGCCGTCGTCGCGACGAGGCGCTGCAAGCGCGTGAGACTCGGCCACGCGATGACGAGGAGAGCGCCGTAGAACGCGGTGGCGTCGAGGGCATGGCCGGAGGGCAATCCGAAGCGGCTGATGAGGAAGTACGGGAACGGCAGGTCGGGCCGGAGGTGTCCGATCACGACGCGAACGACGAGGTCGAGCAGGATCCCACCGACCAACGCGGTCGTGAGGAACAGCGAATCGCGACGGCGGCCCCGGTGGTAGAGCAGAAAGGCCAGGACGATCACCGCCACCAGCAACAGCCGAGCATCGCCGAACAACGACATGACGCGGCCGACCTGTTGTGACAGCCCGTCACCGATGAGGCGCTCGATGGAATGCACCTTGCCGAGCCGATGGTCGCTGTAGTGGTCGGCGAGGCGACGGTCGAGGTCGACGAGACGACCGTTCGTCATCACCTGCTGCACGACGACCGTGAAACCCACGAGCGCGACCAACGCGCCGATGACCTGCTCCCGACGCGTCGAAGTCATGGAAACGAGAGGCAGTGTCACGGAATGGTGCTGAGCTGCGATTCGACCAGTTCGCGGTCCTCAGGATCTTCGACGTTCTCGAGCGCGGCTCGCGCCAGCTGCACGTAGCGATCGCGTGCTGCGGTGTTGCCACCTATGGCGTGCGCACGAGCCACACCCTCATAGCAAGAGGCCAGCAACCAGTCGTGGCGACCGGCGGCCTGCGTGCGTTCGAGTGCCGACGTGGCAAAGGTCATCGCGATTTCGGCAAGACGGAGATGGCTGGCGGCGTGGGCGATCTGCCAATCGCCGATGGCTTTGTTCTCGTCGTTGCCGATGGGCTCCCAATGGAATCGGGAGGCGAAGACCGCTGACAGCAGCTCTGCGTCCTCCGCCCGCGAGCGATCTGGCTTGTCGATCAGATCCCATGAACGGTTGAACGCGGCTCCGGCGAACGTCCGATGCCACGCATTGACGTCGTCGTCCGAATCCACAAGGGCCACACTACGGACATCACGGCGAAGCCGGCCCGCGCTGCGAATGAGAGGCTGTAGTCGTGCCGAGGTATGTCGGATTGCTTCGCGGTGTCAACGTCGGAGGCAAGAACAAATTGGCCATGGCCGACTTGCGAGCGCTCGTCGAGTCGCTCGGCCATACCGACGTCAGCACACTCATCCAGAGCGGCAACCTCATCTTCACCTCTCAGCGGGCGGTCACAGCGAAGCGTCTGGAAGCGGCGATCGAAAAAGAGTTCGGCATCGACATCGCCGTCGTCCTGCGCACCGCGGCGGAACTGAGGTCAGTGGTGAAGGCCAATCCGTTCACGGGTGTCGACCCGTCGAAGGTGCACGTCGGGTTCATGGCCTCGAAGCCGTCAACCGGCGCTGTGGCCAAGCTCGACGCTGACCGCTTCCAGCCCGAGGAATTCGCCGTGCGCGGCAGCCATCTCTACTTGCACCTGCCAAACGGGATGGGTCGGACGAAGCTGGCCCCGTATCTCGACCGCCAACTCAAGATCCCGACGACCGTCCGCAACTGGAAGACCGTCACGAGGCTCGTCGACCTCACCGCAGGCAGCTCGCGATGACCGACGAGCGGCTCGACACTGCCCACGAGCGCTGGGATCAGTGGTGGGGACAAGCGAAGGAGCGCTCGTACTGGAGCGACCCGGACCCTGCGGTCCTCGAACACGTTCCGCTGCTCCGAGCGCGACACGCACGGCGAGTCGTCGATGTTGGCGCCGGAATCGGTCGCCACGCGCTGGCCTACGCCCGCGCCGGCTTCGACGTCGTCGCCATCGATGCGAGCCAGACGGGCTTGGACGAGCTTCAGCGCCTGGCCGAGGCCGAGCGTCTCACGATCGATCGTCACGTCGCGCCGTTTACCGCGCTTCCCATCGAAGACGAGAGCGTCGATCACGTTTTGGCGTGGAACGTGCTGTACCACGGAGACCGCGAGATCGTGCGATCAGCCTTCCAGGAGTGCCGGCGCGTTCTGCGAACGGGCGGAACGTTCCAGCTGACGATGTTGACGAAGCGTCACCTCGCGTTCGGCGTTGGCCGTGAAGTTCGCCCGGACACGTTCGTCGATGACCGCAGCAAGGGCGACAAGGACCATCCGCACTTCTACGTCGATGCCGAGCACTTGACCGCGTTGCTCGCGGACGCCGGCTTCGAGCTGCTGTCGCTCACCGATGTCGACCAACACCCGCCCGGCGGGTTCCATTGGGTTGCGCTGTGTCAAGCATCTCTTGACAGTGGCTGAACCGTCAGGAGATACTTGACGCGTGGAGCTGCCCAGCGACCTCGTCGAGGCATGGGCGAACGTGACCGGCGCCGACGATTCCCTCACCGCGCTGACCGGTATGGCGGCGTTCCGGGAGGCACTCACTCGATGGGAAGCAAGCCTGGCTCGCGACGCGCTCGCAACTGGCGCGTCCTGGACCACCATCGGGCAGGCGTTGGGCACGAGCCGACAAGCCGCATGGGAACGGCTCCGTCCTGGCATCGCTGCCGCCATCGAGGCGGACCGCCGACATCTCGAAGAACAGCGGGCCCGAGCGGCCAAACGACGTGGGAGGACACATGACCGAAGCTGACGACATGGCGCGCCGCGCTCGCGAGCTCGCTGAACGCGCGCAGCGCATCGCGGAGGACTCGAGCGACACCGAAGCGTTGCGTGAGGAGCTCGATCGATTGGATGCCGAGCTCGCACAACTCGACGCGGAGCAGCGGCGCCTCGACGACGAGCTTCGAGATCGCGGCGAAGCTCCGACCACCGAAACCGACGAGAGCTCCGAGCGCCCGCAATGGGCCGAGACGGTGTTCGACTTGGTGTCCGATGTGACCGAGCGCATCAGCGCTCTGGGAAGCGCCGGTTGGCCGTGGCGGGCGAGCGAGACGATCGAGCAGACCGTCGCCGTCGACGGGGCCACGCCAGTCGTGATCGACAACCGTGCGGGGGCCATCAAGGTGAGGCCCGGCGACACCAACGTCGTCAAGGTGGAAGCCGAGTTGTTCGCCCCATCAGCTCATCTGATCGAAGAGATGATCGTGACTGCCGAACTGAAGGACTCGCAGGTCTTCGTCCGGTGCGACTGGCCCGATCACCGGCACGGGCGACGGGCGCGTGTGATCGTGACCGTCCCCTCCGGTACCGCGGTGCGCGCCAACACCCTTGGTGGTTCGATCAGCGTGAAGCAGACGCACGGACCAGCAACGGTCAGCACCAAGGGCGGATCGATCAAGGTTGTCGGCGCGCACGGCGAAGTCGATGCGCGTACCGCGGGCGGCAGTATCCGAGTCGACGACCACAGCGGTCCTGTACACGCCAGCACGAGCGGCGGATCGGTGCACCTGGCCGGCGTGCTCACCGGCACGGTAGAAGCGAAGACGGCGGGCGGTTCGGTCCACATCGAGGGGGCCGATCGCGCGACGGTCGTGGCATCGACGTCCGGCGGCTCGATTTACGTCCGCGGTCGACTCGTCGGCCACAGTCAGATGCGCACTGCCGGCGGATCGGTGACGGTGGCGATCCCCTCGGACAGTCAGGTCCGCATCGATGGCAAGGGCAGTAGCGCGAGTTGCGACTTCGCCGATCTCGACACCCAACGAGGGCGCATCCAGGGGACGCTCGGTGATGGCAGCGAGGGAACGATTGAGTTTCGCACCTCCGCCGGTTCGGTGACCCTGGCGAAGACGTAGTGACACACTGACCACAGTGCCTCCGTGGCGGTCCATCGCGGCCCTGAACAACGCCGAGTGGTGCAACGCCGTCTGTCTGACGCACGGCGCGCAGACCACAGTGGACGAAGTCGCGTGGACGAGTCGCACGCGTACACCGCCGTACTATCCCGACGCGGTCACGTTGGCACCCGACGTCGCGATTCCGGAGCTGCTCGCTCGGATCGATTCCTCGGCGGGGTGTTCGATCAAAGACAGCTACGCGGCGCTCGACCTCGCCGCGCACGGGTTCGAGGTGCTCTTCGACGCCGAATGGATCGTCCGCACAAGCGGCGAAATCGAAGCCCCTGAGACCAGCCCGCGATGGGAGGTCGTGCGAAACGCGGCCGGCCTCGAGGCCTGGGAGCAGGCGTGGCGCGGTCACGACGGTGCTTCCGGAATCTTCCGTGCCGAGCTTCTCGACGACGACACAGTGGTCGTGATCGGAGCTCGAAGCAGTGCTGGCATCGTGGCCGGAGCGGTGCTCAATCGCAGCCGAGACGCCGTCGGCATCTCCAACTTCTTCTCGAACTCCGGCGCCGGCCCGAGCAGCTGGGGTGGCTGCCTCGCGCTGGCTGGCGCACTCTTCCCTGCCTCGCCCCTGGTCGGCTACGCGTCGGGAAGCGCGCTTGATGCCGCGCGTGCCCACGGCTTCGCAACCGCGGGTCCGCTACGCGTGTGGCTCCGCAAGGCGTGAATCCAGCCTGGTCTCGAGGCCGGCGCGCGATCGCCAGCTGAACGACATCCCTACGGTCGGCAACGGAAGGTCGCCATCGCCGACTCGCCCATCACGCGATCTTCGCGACAGGATGACGCCCGATGGCAACCACCGCCAAGATCCCGATCACCGGCGACCCCGACGCAGATCGCCTCCTCGAGGAAGACCCACTCGCGCTCCTGGTCGGAATGCTGCTCGACCAGCAGGTTCCGATGGAGTGGGCGTTCATCGCCCCTCATCGACTGAAGGAGCGACTCGGCGGCCAACTCGATGCCAACGTGATCGCGCGGATGGATCCCGACGAGTTCATCGCGCTTTTCAAGGGACCGCCTGCGCTCCACCGCTTCCCCGGTTCGATGGGCAAGCGCGTGCAGGCACTCGTGCAGCGCATCGTCGACGAGTACGGCGGCGATGCGAGCCGAATCTGGTCTGAAGCAAAGGACGGCGAGGACCTGCACCAACGGCTCCTCGCGTTGCCCGGCTTCGGTCCTGACAAGACGCGCATCTTCATCGCGCTGCTCGCCAAGCGCCTCGGCGTTCGCCCGCCGGGCTGGGAGCAAGCCGCAGGACCGTTCGCCGACGACACACCGCGATCCGTCGCCGACATCGACTCCGCCGAGACGCTCGCTCGCGTCCGCGAGTGGAAACAAGCGATGAAGAAGCAGGGCAAGACGAAGGCGGACTGACATGGAACCGGCCGAGATCTACGCCGCGTGCCGAGCTCGGCTGCTCGGCATTGCACCTTCGTTGTCCGGCGAACAACTCGATGCGCCACTGGCTGCCACTCCACCGTGGACCGTGCTCGATGGCTACCGGCACCTCGCGGGAGTGTGCGCCGACTTCCTCGACGGCCGTTTGGAAGGCGCGGGCACGCCCGACTGGACCGCGGCGCAGCTCGCCGCCCGGGCGACCGGCACCATCGACGACGTCTGTGAGGAGTGGGCCAGCCGCGGGCCCGAGCTCGATGCTCGGCTGGAGGCCGGGGGCGAGGCACTCGCGTTCCTTGTCTTCGACGTGTGGACGCACGAGCAGGACATCCGCGCGGCCGTCGGTCGCGCCGGCGTGCGTGATGACGAACACGTGCCCGCGCTCGCGTCGCTTGCGCTGACCACCTTCGGCCCTCGCTACGCCGGAGGAGGCGCGCCGACGATCAGCGTCATCGTCGACGGCGAACCGCGCTCGCTCGGTGAGGGCGAACCAGCCGCCACGCTCGACACCACGGCGTACGAGCTGCTGCGCATCATCTTCGGGCGTCGCAGCGAGGCGCAGATCAACGGGGCCGGTTGGTCGGGTGACTGCGCCAAACCGATACGCGCGATCCATCTCTTCGATCCGCCGCAGCAAGACATCACTGACTGACCGGACGGCTGTCGAGCACACCCATGGCGGGATCGCGCCAGGTGCGCAGGAAAGCCTCCGCGAGCTCGCAGGCTCCGGCGAACGGTCCTGCGGGATGCGCCTTGGTGGTCGCGACCAGCTCGCGAATCCGCTGCTGCACGCTGAGGAGCACGTCGTCGGGCGTGGCCGACAGCTCCGCTTCGTAGCCGAGGACGCCGCCGGCGTTGCAGACGAAGTCGGCGTGGGCGGCGATGCCTCGCGCCGTGAGGACCGAGAGCCCCGAGGCGGTGTACGGGACGTTGGCCGCGGGGACTACGGCCGTCGCGCTGAGCCCGGCCGCCGTGATTTCGTCCAGCACGCCGATGCGGGCACCCGGGACGAACGCGTCGGCCTCGTGCACGAACAGCGCCGCGGGTGACAGCACCTCGATGCCGACGTGCTCGATGCATCGATCGCCGTGCACGACACGTTCGGCGAGGAGAGCGTCGATCTGCAGGCCGCGTCGGTCGGCGATGCAACCGGCCAAGGTCGACACCGCCACGACGCGCCCGCCTCGGCGCACGACCTCCCGTGCGATGCCTCCGCCGACCTTGCCGAACCCTTCGATGGCGACCGCCCGACCGTCGACCCCGCCGAGCGCCTCGTCGATCGCCACTGCCACGCCGTAACCGGTCACGAGATCCTCGAACGGGACACCGCCGACAACGGAACGGATCGGGTGGTTGCGTTCCTCGGGACGCACCAACGACTCGAAGTCCGCGTCGGAGGTTCCGATGTCCGCACCAGTGAGGAACCGCCGGGCCGCGACCAGCGGACGGATCTCGTCGCAGTACCGGCCCAACAACTCGGCGCGCGGCTCACTCGTCGCCCGGACCACCGCCTTGGCCCCACCGAGCCGCAACTGCAAGACGCCGAACTTGTACGTCATGGCCCGAGCCAGCAGCGCGGCCTCGTCTGGACGGGGGTCGGGCACCAGCCTCGTCCCGCCTGCATGCACCACCTGTTCCTCGAAGTCGAAGGCGATGATCCCTTCGACAGACGTCAGTTGGTGCAACCGCACTACGAGCGACGGCCGTGGGCGCGCATCAACTCGTCGAAGCGTTCCCACTCCATGGAGAAGATCGTCTGGTGATGACCGGGACGCCAGTCGATCGTCCCGCGGCTGACGAGCAGATCGCCGAGCAACTCGTCGTCGCTCCAGACGCTCACGGTGACGTCGGCGTTCTGGATGTCGGTCGCCGGCAACGCCAGCTCGACTCGATGCACGGCCACGGGCACCACCTCCATGCGACGTTCGCGTTGGCGCGAACGCTACGGGATGGGGCTCGCCAGTTCCGCGTCGACGACGGCGTCGGTGTCGACGGCCCCCTGAGCGTTCGGCCGGCGCCGCACCTCGAGCATCCCCCAGACACCGGCGCCGAGCGCCGCGACCGAGCCGAGCGCGATGGCGTACCGAGCTCCGAACGCCTGGGAAACCCAGCCGACGATGGGACCGCCGATCGGCGTGCTGCCGAGGAACAGCATCGCCTGCAGGGCCAGCACTCGTCCGCGCATCTCGGGTGCGGCCTCGATCTGCACGATCGCGGTGGATGCCGTGAGGAAGGCGATGCTGCTCACGCCGAGCAGTACACCCACGACGAAGGCGGTGGCCTGATTCGGCACGACGGCCATCAACGCCATGGAGGCGCCGTAGAACAGCGACGCCATCGCGACGCTGCGAACGCTGATGGTGCGTCGTCGCGCAGTGCCGAGTGCACCGACGAGCGCGCCCACGCTCACCACCGAGAACAGGATCGTGAACGTGGTTCCCGTTCCGTGCAGATCCCGTGTCGTGAACAGCGGGAACACGGTCTGGAAGTTGTAGGAGAGCGTGCCGACGACGGCCATCATCGTGAGCGGTACCCACAGCTCGGGCACGCTGCGCACGTAACGCAGCCCGTCGCGCACCTGGTGCTTGGCTCGCAACGTGATCGGTGCCGGCCGTAGCTCTGCGGTGCGCATCATCCAGAGCGCGGCGAGCACTGCAAGGTACGAGACCCCATCGAGCAGGAAGCACCAACCGAAGCCGACGGTGCTGACGAGGAGGCCGGCGAGGGCCGGACCAACCACGCGCGACGACGTCATCAGCGCGCTGTTCAGACTCACGGCATTCTGCATGTCGTCGGCGGGAACCATCTCGACCACGAACGAACGGCGAGCGGGATTGTCGAAGGCGATGGTCATCCCACCGACCAGCGCGACTGCGTAGATGGCGAGCACCGGTGGATGCCCGCTGAACGCGAGCGCCGCGAGCACAAAGGACTGCGCCATTGCGATGGTCTGCACGGTGAGCAGCAGCCGCCGCTTGTCGGACCGGTCCGCGATCAGCCCCGCCCACGGCCCGAGTAGGAGCACGGGGCCGAACTGCGCAGCGGCCAGCCCCCCGAGGGCGACACCGTTGTCCGTCAGCTTCAGCACCAGCAGCGTCTGGGCCACCAGCGTCAGCCAGTTGCCGACCTGGGAGATCAGCTGGCCGGTGAAGAAGAGACGGAAGTTCCGCACATGGAGCGACTTGAACGTGTCGCTCGTCGCACGCCGGAGTGCCGTCATACCAAATAGTTTACCAAGCTACATAACCTGGTTACCTACCTGATTTTCGGGGCCACTTCGGTGATGAAGCGCTCGAGGCTCTCCGTCGACGGATAGTCACGGAACCAGAGCACGAACTCCTGGCAGCCGGCGTCCACGTAGGCCTGTACGTCGGCCGTGACCTTCTCGACCGTGCCGACGAAGTTGTTCGTGACGTACTCGTCGTGTGGTCCCCGGCCCCACAGCGATCCGCCGCCGGGCGAGTCGAGCCACCGCTGCAGGTCTGCCTCGGTGTCGAACAGCCGACAGTCGGGGCCGTGGGTGCGCACGATCTCGTCGAACGGACGCTCGATCTCGTCGCAGTACTGCTCGAGCAGCTTCGACTTGCGGACGAAGCTCTCGAGGTCGACCTGCCAGTTGGTGGCGTCCGCCTGGCGGGCGGCGATCCGCAGCGTCACCTTCTCGCCGCCTCCCCCGACCCACACGGGCGGCAACGACTGGAGCGGCTTCGGATCGCAGAGCGCGTCGGCCAGTTGCACGTGCTCGCCGGCGAACGTGACGCGCTCGTCGGTCCACAACTGCCGCACCGCGGTGATGGTCTCGTCCATCGCTCGCAGCCGCTGGCCCGCCGACAGGAAGGGCCAGCCGTACGCCGCATACTCCTCGTGGTACCAGCCCGCCCCGATGCCGAGGATGAGCCGGCCGTCGGACATCACGTCGACGCAGGCGGCCTGCTTGGCCAGCATCCCGGCGTTGCGGTACGACGCGCAGGTCACGAGCTGACCGAGGCGTGCGGTGGTCGTGATCTCGGCCAGCGCAGCCATCACGGTCCACGCTTCGAAGACATGTGTCGGCTCGCGGCGCGGAACGGTCTCGACGTGGTCGTAGACCCAGAGATGGTCGTAGCCGAGCGCTTCCGCCCGTCGGGCGACGTCCTTGGCCGTGGCCCACGCCTCGTCCGCCTTCATCCCGGACAGCTCGAGCTTCCATCCCTGCGGTACGAACGCTCCGAACTTCACGGTCATGTGGCGAACGTAGCATGACGCCCGTGTCAGGTTTCCGGGTCGACGAGCTCGACGTGCGCGTGTTCGCGACCGAGAAGCAGCTCGGCGAGGCCGCCGCCGCCGACGCGGCGACCGCCATGCAAGCCGCGGTCGAGAAACGCGGACGCGCCAACGTGATGTTGGCCACGGGCAACTCGCAGTTCGCGTTTCTCGACGCACTCACGGCTCGAAGCGATGTTCCCTGGGACAGGGTCACGGGCTTTCACATGGACGAATACGTGGGCATGGACGACACGCACCCCGCGAGCTTCGCCCGCTACATGCGCGAGCGGATCGTCGATGTCGTACATCCGTCTGCGTTCCACTACGTCGACGGCACGAACGACGCCACGTCGGAGTGCGCGCGCTATGCAACGCTCCTTCGCGAGCATCCGCTCGACCTCTGCTGCCTCGGAGTCGGCGAGAACGGACACCTCGCGTTCAACGATCCGCCGTTCGCCGACTTCGAAGACGCGCATGACGTGAAGGAAGTCGAGCTCGACGAAGCGTCTCGCCGTCAACAAGTCGGCGAAGGACACTTTCGCGGTCTCGACGACGTGCCCCGCACGGCGATCACTGTGACCATCCCCGCGCTGTTGCGCGCCGCACGCGTGCTCGCGATCGTTCCGGAGGCGCGCAAAGCCAACGCCGTGCGCCGGGCTCTCGAGGAGCCAATCGCCACGAGCTGTCCGGCCTCGGTGCTACGCCGAACCCCGCAGGCAACGCTCTACCTCGATCGCGACTCCGCGTCGAACATTTCGAACGCGTGAACAGCCGGCCACCATCCGCGACTTCGCGATGGCATCGCGGTAAACCGACAGTCCATGACGTTGCTCACCACTGAGGTGCGAACGCTGGTTGGGTCAGAGGTCGATGTCGAGACGGCGGCGGGCACTGTGCACGGGACGTTGTTGTCCTACACCGCACAGAGTCTGTGGCTCGTCGCCGGCGAAGACGACCTGATGGTGCCCACGGCATCCGTGCGCTCGGTTCACTCGCAGACTCGCTAGCTACTTTCCTTCCCCCATCGCCCAGGACAGGCCACCCCCGAGGTGGCGCAGGTAGTCGACGCTCTCACACGCTCCGGGGAAATGGCCGAGCGTGGTCGAGAAGACGCGACCGGAGCCTTCGGTGAAGCACCACGACAACGGAAACCCGAAGTCGGGGCGCTGGGCACCGGGCACGGAGAGATCGAGCTCCTCCTCGGGCACGCGGAGCAGCACGCGAGCGTCGGATCGAAGATCACGGAACTGATACACCTCGTCGTGCCACCGCCACGTCGATGCGAGATGGCGCAGCGAAGGATGATCGGGTTCGAGCACGTCGAGCGTGAACGACTGCGTCCACGGATGCCCGTTGAACCGCGCGCCGACCACTCTCCCGTAGTCGTCCCACCCGTAGCACGAGTCGGTGGCCGAGTGAACCGCGACGACCGAGAGCTGTCCGCCGCGCAAACGGTCGAGCAGAGCCGCACGCTGCGGCGCGCTCCACGGTGTCTCGCCGATCGTGAACAACCCGACGACAGCCGCCCGTGTGAGCGCGTCCGAGTCGAGCGCGCGCACGTCGGTGCAGCGTTCGTAGCGAAGCCCGGCCGCGTCGGCCAGCTCGGCCACGGCGGTCGCCGACTGTTCGAGCACGGAGTGCGCGCCGGCGGGACCGTCGTGGTACGGCGCGACCTGTGTGACGTACAGCAGGTGGTCAGCCGGGCACATCGACGAGACCCTCCCATCCGCCCGGAGCGCGGGCGAGACGCCAGTACTGCTCCTGCACGGGGGCAGTCGTACGTGCGTCGAGCATGTGGTCGGCCTTCAATGGCGGCAGCTGCGATCGGTAGGCGGCGAGCGCACGGTTCTTCCTCTCGGTGTCGAGCTCGACGGGCACGATCGCCGGCGTCGGCCACAGGCCGGACCTGAACAGCGAGCTGATCCGCCATGCGAGCAGGCCGGGCAGATGGCAGTAGCCCGCATCCTCGTAGCAGTACCACGACACGTCCTGCAGCTCGTCCATCACGATGCGGACAGCGCGATGCGTCAAGTCGTGGTCGGGGTTGGCCAAACCGAACGGCGCGAACACCGCGGTTGGTTCGAGGTGGCGCAGCGCGGCGCCGAGCGCCGGTGCGATGTCCTTGGGTTGATACCACTCCGTCTTGTCGAGGTACTGATGGTCGCTGAACTCCAGCCAGTGGGGCGTCGCTGCGAGTTCTGCGAGCGCGGCGAGATCTTCGCCGCGTCGTAGGGCCACGATGTCGTCGCCCGCCTTGAACCCACCCAGGGCGTCCCACTCTGATGGCGTGTCGGGATACGCCGGTGGACGGCCGCCAAAGACGGTCACCACCGTCGTTCCGGCGTGACCGGCGATGAGATACCCGGCGCCCATCACGGCGTCGTCGAAATGCGGCGACACGACGACGATGCGTTCGAGCTCGTCGGTCGGAACGTGCACCCACTCCGACATGCTCACGGAAACGGCCTCCTCAGGTGTGTGCGGCGGGGACGAAGTCGTTGAGGATCAACCAGCAGGAGCCCTGCTCGCCCGGTGTGACCTTCGGCGGGCACGCATGGTCGTCGTTCACGTGGATCTGCACGGTCCGGTAGAAGTGCGGACCGGCGTGCACGCCCTCGCCGAACGTGAGGTCGGGCACGACGCTGGCACCGAAGCCTTTGATTTGGCTCATCGCGTTGTTGAACGTGTCGCGGGTGAGGTTGTTGCCGGCCATCGTCGCGGCCTGCGCGAACAGATAGATGTTCTGGCACCACGTCATCGCCGCGCCCGGTCCCTCGAGGTTTTGCTGGAAGCTCGGGTCCTGCTTGTGGAACTGGTCGCTGCACGTGAGCCCGAGCGGGGTGTAGCCACTCGGATCTTCGTTGCTCCCCAACCGGAACGCCGTCGGGCCGACGGTGTTCTGCAGCGCTTTCTTGAACTTCAGCTCCGCCATGCCGAGCATCGCCTGGATCTCCGACTCGTAGTCCGAGAGCAGTAGCTGCGGGTAGAAGCTCTGTGAATCCTCCGCTTGCAGGTACTGCAGCAATGACAGAAACGACAGCACCGGCAGAACCGCCGTCACCTGATTCAACTTGAGCTTCTGCACGATGAGCGGCGTCTGCGCGCTGGCCGCTTGCTCGCTGAAGGCGATCGTCTCTATCGAGAAGGGCGCAGGAACGCCGGCGCGCGCCAGTGATTCCTTCAAGTAACCGAGCGCGAGTTGATCGCCCTGTCGGTCGCCGGCGATCACCGAGTACTTCTTGGTGCGCAACACGTCGGCGGACGAGGCCACGAGGTTGTCGAGCACCTCGACGCTGTCGGGTCCCGTCCACCAGAGGTAAGGACTGCCGCGATCCGTCCAGTCGGTCACGGTCGTCCACTTGCTGATGAGCGGCGTGTGCCCCTCTTGCGTGATGCAGAGCTGGTGGTCGTCGTGCCAACCGTAGGAATCAACGACGGCGAAGACCTCCTGCGACTCGGTCCAGTCCTTGCAGTCGGCGCGCATCTCCGCATCGTCGAGCGGGTTGTACTTGACGATCTCGGGATCGATGAGGCGGCCATTGATGCCGCCGCGCGAGTTGATGTCGTTCACAAAGGCGTAGATCGCGGTCTCTTCATTTTCCGTCGTCGTGAGGCCGGTGGCCTGTCCGATCGGACCGAGGTCGGCGCGGGGGAAGACGACCTTGATCTTCGTGGCGGTCACGCCGCGATCGCTGGCGGTCAGCGGCGAGCCGTCTGGCGCGAAACCGTTGCCCGGTTGCGACCCGTCACCGGTGCCGGGACCGCCACCGACGCTTGTTCCGCCGTCGCCCGCTGATCCGCTTGCCGCTGCAGCCGCATCGGACGCGGCATCGGACGCCACGCCAGAGCTGACACCGATGTTCGCGCGCCCGCGCGTCGCCACCCCTTGCGGACGCTTGTGGTCAGGAGAGTGCCCGGCCACGGCCAGCACGCCGATCAGGAGCACGAGCGCGGCGCCGACGGCCGTGGCGCGTACCACCGGAGGCTCCAGGTTGAACAGGCGCCATTGCCGGCGCGCTCGCACGCTCCATCGAGGGGTTCGAGTCAACTGCGTGCTCCTGACCGGGCGAGCGCTTCTTCGCTCGCTCCCAGATACGCCTCGATGGCCGCAGAGTCCTGCAACACGTCCGCGACCGGGCCCGCGCTCACGATCTTGCCGGCCTCCATGACGACGAGCCGATCGGCCAGCGCGACCACGAGGGGAACGTCGTGCTCGACGATGCAGATGGTGGCGCCCGTGAGGTCGTGCAGCCTTCGCAACAGTGGCCCGAATGCCTCGGCTTCCCGCTGCGCGATGCCGGCCGTTGGTTCGTCGAGCAGCAGCAGACGAGGTTGCGCGGCGATGATCGCCGCCAGGTCGACGATGCGTCTCGTGCCCGTCGACAGCTCGGAGATCGGTTGCTGCGCAAAGCGGGTGAGGCCGAGTGTGTCGAGCAGGCCGGCGACCGTGCTCCGTTTGGCAGCCTCAGCGCGCCGGGCCCTGGGCCATGCGAACGTCGTCGACAGCAGCCCCACCGGGCGGCGCGCATCCTCGGCGACCAGCAGCGTGTCCTCGACCGTGAGGTCCGGAAACAGCCGGGCGTCCTGGAACGAGCGCACGAGTCCGAGCTCGGCCCGGTCCTCAGGAAGGTGGTCGACGAGGTCGTCGCCATCGAGCAGCACTTCGCCCGACGCCGGCAGCAGTTGTCCCGAGATGGTGTCGAGCAACGTCGTCTTGCCCGAACCGTTCGGACCTATGAAGCCGACGATGTCCCCCGGCTCGACGGTGAGGCTGACGCCGTCGACGGCGCGGAGACCGCCGAAGGCGACGACGACGTCGCGCAACTCGAGCCGAGCGGCCGTCATGTAGGTAGCTCCGCGAGCTCGGCGGGCGCGGGGTTTGCGTCACGATCGAGTGCTTGGCGGACCAGTGCCGTGACGCCATCGCCGAATCGACGCAACGGAACCGTCAGCCCGCCCGGCAGGTACAGCAATGCGAGCGTGAGCCCGAGCGAGCTCGTGACGAACTGCATGGTCGGCGTCGAGCCGAAGAACGCGGGCAGGCCGATCAGGTACAGCGCGCCCAAGACCGCGCCCGGTACCGACCCGAGCCCGCCGATGATCGCCATCGAAACGACGAGGATCGACTGCGGTGCGTTGAACGTGGTGGCGTTGATGCGCTCCGTCAGGAAGGCGAAGCACACGCCGGCCGCGCCCGCGAGGAAGCCTGACAGCGCGAAGCCGAGGGCCTTGACGCGCACGACGCGTACGCCCATCGCCGCGGCGGCGGTCTCGTTGTCGCGCACCGCGATGAGGGCGCGGGCGACGCCGTGGTCGCGCCAGAGGCGCGCCGCGAGCAACGCGACGACGAGCAAGCCGAGGCAGACATACGAGAACGCCTTGTCCGATGAAACGTCGATACCGAGGAACGTCGGTCGCGACAGCAACGTGGAGGCCGGATCGGGCAGTCCGGTGCACAACGTCTTGTGCAGCAGCGGAGCGTCCCAGCACTTGGTCGGCACGACCGACACTTCCATCAACACTGCGAACGCGAGCGTGCTCACCGCCAGGTAGAGGCCTTTGATGCGAAGCGCCGGAAGGCCGACGACGACCGCCACGACCGCGGTGATGAGTCCGCCGAGCGGCACCAGCAACACGAGCGGGACCGATTCCCCCAAGTGGGCGGCGACGAGTGCGCCGACTGCGACGAAGGCGAAGTGCCCGAGCGACAGCTGTCCGGCCCAGCCCGTGAGGATGGTGAGCGACAGGGCGATGACGGCGAACAACTCGATGCGGCCGTACAGGAAGGCGCGGCCCTCGGTTACGAACAGCGGAGCCGCGGCCGCGACGGCCAGCGCGGCGGCCGCGCCGACGAGGCCGACCTTGCGTCGCAGTGGGTCGTCGCGTGCCGGATCCGCGGCTCCCGAGAAACGCCACGACGATCGTTCCTCGTCGCGAAGGCCGATCTTGAGCCCACGGGCGCGCACGAGCAGCGCCACGAGCAAGACCGCGAAGATCACGACTTCGATGTTCGATGCCGCGGGTTCGTTGAAGGCAACGACCGATTGGACGATCCCGATCGCGACGCCGGCTCCGAATGCGACAGGCAAGCTCACCATCGCGCCGATGAGGGCCGCGGCCAGTGCGCGTACGAGAAGGTCGAGCGGAATCACCTCGGTGAACGCGCTGCCCTTTGCCGGCGAGGCAAGGATCACGGTGATGGCGGCCAGGACCCCGGCGATCATCCAGGCGACGGTCGACAAGCGGCGCGTCGACACGCCGGCCAGCCGCGCCGACTCGCCGTTCTCCCCCATCGCTCGCATTGCCAACCCGTAGCGAGTGCGTGTGAGGAAGAAGGCGAGTGCGAGTACGACGAGCGGGGCGACGACCAGCGTGAGGATGTCGGACTCATGGAACGTGTAGTGGTCGAGCTCGAACGACGCGGTGAACGGAACGGGAAACGGAATGAACGTCTTCTCGGGACGCACCTGCGGAAGCAGCGTCAGCAGGAACAGGAACTGGGAGATGCCGATCGTGGCCACCATGACGAGCACCCGGGGCCGGGCGAACAGCCGTCGGAGCAGCAGCTCACATCCGCCCGCGACGAGCGCGGCCACGACGAGCACCGCCGCGAGTGCGATGCCGTACGGCCAGTGGCGTTCGACGACCAGCGTCGACAGCAGCACCGCTGACACCGCCCCGAGCTCGCCTTGCGCGAAGTTCACGATGCGGGTGGTGCGATAGATCAGCACCAGCCCCACCGCGAGCAATCCGATGTTGAGCCCTTGGATCAGGCCCAGCGCGACGGTGGAGGCATGGATCTCCATCAGGTCGCGGCGTCGCTCAGGAACACCGGACGCAACAAGTCGTCGCGCTGCAGCAGCTCCTCCGTCAGTCCGTCGAAGCGCACCTCGCCTCGTTCGAGGAAGAACGAGTGGGCCGCGAGCGCCAGCGCGAGGTTCGCGCTCTGCTCGACGAGCAAAACCGTGGTGCCCTGCGCGTTCACCTCGCGGACGATGCCGATCAGCTCCTCGACGATCTTCGGCGCCAGCCCGAGGGTGAGCTCGTCGATGAGGAGCAGCCGTGGCTTCGTGAGCAGCACCCGGCCCAACGCGAGCATCTGCTGCTCACCGCCCGACAACGTGCCCGCTCGTTGCTGCCGGCGCGAAGCAAGTGCCGGGAAGCGTCGGTACACGTCCTCGATGACGGAGATGTCGGCCAACGAGTAGGCCCCGACGCGCAAGTTCTCCTCGACGGTGAGCGACGGAAAGGTCATGCGCCCGCCGGCCAGCAACGCGACGCCCATGCGGACGATCTCCTCGGCCTCTGTGTAGGTGGCATCGTCACCAAAGAGGTGAATCGAGCCGCCGAGGGGTGGATCGAGGCCGGCGACGGCTCGCAGGATCGTCGACTTGCCGGCCCCGTTCGTGCCGAGCAACGCGGCGATCTCTCCCTCGGCGACCGTGAGCGAGACGTCGAACAGCACCTGGTGGGTGCCGTACGCGAAGTCGAGCCCTCGCACCTCGAGCGCGAACCCGGGCGCGGCTTCAGCTGGGTCGTCGGTCGCTCCGCGAGCGCGAGATGCGAACACGAGTAGGGCCACTCCCGTCCCGAGCAGACCGAACGCACCCGCGAGAACAACGCCAGAGCCCTGCGCTTCGTTGAGGGCGCTCGCGGCGACGAATCCACCCGCGACACCGGCCAGAATGCCGCCGGCCGAGCCGGTGATCGCGCGACGTCGGCGACCGCGCGGCGCCGCCTGGAGCACCACCTTGACGGCTACCGCTACCGGGCCGACCTCGACGATGCCCACCACGTGGCCGATGCCGCCGATCGTCACGAACATTGCCCAACTCGCGGTGACGCAACCGACAGCGCGGGTGAGCAGGTCGACGCGGTTGGCGAAGAGTCGTTTCGGTGCGCGGCCCTGCGCGCTCGACACCCGCAGCAACTCCTCCGGGACGGAGAAGTCGACGGGCTCGGTCATCCCGCGAACTGCGGGAGCCACTCGGCGGTTGCGGCCAGGAGCTCTGTCGACATCGCTTCGATCGCTCGAGCATCGATGCGACCGCCGAGCGGATCGAGCGCAATCGCGGCGCGCACGAGATCGGCGTCGCCGGTGACGGCGGCTTCGACCGTCAACTCCTGCACCGCGACGTGCCGTCGGGTCCATTCGGCGCACGGAGCGGGCGGAACGATCGCATCGCGTCCGCGAATGCCGTCGGCGTCGACGATGCAGATCGTTTCCACGACGACGTCGTCAGGGAGGTACGGGGCCTGGCCGATGTTCGGCAGGTTCAGCGGAAGCTCGCGACGCGTGCCCGTCGTGAGCGAATCGATGATCGGCGCCACCATCTCGCCGGACTGCCATGTCGGTACCGGCTTGTCGCCATCGATGATGGTTTGGATCTCGGTGCGGTACGCCGCCTCGTCGCGCTCGCGGTCGGCGATCGACGTGAGCGCGACGCCCCACGCCTTCCCCCACTCCGCCTCCTCCGTGAGGATCGACGGGAAGAACTCGGCCACATGACGGTCGCCGGCTCCGGGCAACGCGCCGAAGCGATCGAGCATGGCGAGCTTGAGCTGATGCTCGTCGGCGAACCACGCGGTTTCCTCGGGCCGATCCGCGAGGGCGCGCCGCAGCGCTTCGAACCCGTCCTCGCCGTTGACGCTCATCTTGGTGATCCACGGGAGGTGGTTCACGCCGGTGATCGTGAAGTCCAGATGATCGGCAGGAACGCCGAGCGCGATGGCCACGAGCCAGCTCATGATCACGACCTCATGGCACAGGCCGACGGCCTTGATCGACGTCTCCTTGTTGATGGCGCGGGTGAGACACGTCATCGGGTTGGTGAGATTCATGAGCCACGCGTCAGGACACTGCGCCTCCATGTCGCGGGCGATGTCGAGCAGCACGGGAATGTTGCGCAGTGACCGATTGATGCCGCCCGGTCCGCACGTGTCGCCGACGGACTGGCGCACGCCGTAGCGCTCCGGGATCTCGAGATCGTGGGCCATCGAGGTGAAGCCGCCCGTCGAGATGGTCACCGCCACGAAGTCGGCGCCGTCCAGAGCAGCCCTGCGGTCGGTCGTCGCCTCGATGGTGGCGGCGGCGCCGACCTCGCGGTTCATCCGCTCGCAGTACGCCTGCATCGGCGCCAGGGACGCCTCGTCGATGTCGTGCAGAACGATGGTGGCGTCGGTCAGGGACGGGGTGGTGAGGATGTCCGCGGTGAGCTTCGGCCCCCATTGCCTACTGCCCCCGCCAACGATGACGATCCGCATGCCCCTCCCCAGTGGCTCTTGGCATGGTCCCGGAAACCTGACACGCGTGTCAAGGTTGCGCGAGGCCGAGTCCAGTTCGTTCACGGTCGAGCCAGCCGAGCAGCACGGCGACGGCCCGAGGGTCGTCACGGAGGTGGTGTCCGGCGCCGGCGATGATGCGGACCTCGGCCGACCCGTGGGCGTCGGAGATCACGCGGGCATCGAAGTCCGGAACGGAGTCGTCGTCGGTGCCGTGTACGACCAGCAGCGAACGCGGGCTGTACTGGGCGACGCACTGCAATGGGCGAATCGTGCGCAGCTCGCGGGACCACTCATCGAACGACGGCGGGAAGCTCGAGTCGGTGACGAGACCGACTTCGCGGGAGTACTCGAGCAGGCGACGGGGCTGTCCGGCCCAGTCATCGAAGTCGGCCGGTCCGCCGAGCACGGCCACACCCTGGACCCGAGAGTCGTGAGCGGCAGCGCAGATGGCGAGCGCACCTCCGGTGCCGAATCCGGCGACCCACACACCCGACACGCCTTCGAGGCCGTGGGCATGATCGATGGCCGCTTCGATGTCGGTGAGCCATCCGCCGAGGGAAAATTGTCCCTCGGATCCGCCCGCGCCGCGGCAGGTGAACGTGAGTGCGTACCAGCCGAGCTCGGTGGCGATGCGCTCGGCCAGCTCGGGGTAGGTGGCTGCGGTTGCCGCCGCGCCTCCCGCCGCAACGTGGAAGCTGTGGGCGAACACGACGGCGGAAACACCCGACGCACTTCGGGTCGACGGTCGTGCGAGATGGCCGGCGAGCTGCAGCGAACCGGACGAGAACCGGTAGCCCCCTGTCATCAGTCCTCGCTCGTTCTCATCCCTTCGCACCGGTCGCACCGGCGGTAGCCGCGGTTGCGGGCCTCAGGCAGCGTGTCGGGGCCGAAGGCCAGGTATGTCTCCGCTTCGAGGAGCTCGCCGATGATCTCCGGCGCCGTGCAGGCGTCGAGGTCGTGAGCGATCTGGTTGCGCTTGTCGCCCACCCACTGGTGGGTCTCGAACTTCGTCGGCCGCTCCATGGCCGGCAAACGTACACAGACGCGGAACGGGGAGCCCATCCGGGCTCCCCGTTCGCAATAGACACTGGAATGAGCCGGCGAGCGTTTTGGGTGTCGAGTGGGACAAGTCCTCGACCGCCACGCCGGCGGCGGCTGGTTTGTATTCGCCGGTGGTCCAGCGGCCGCGCTAGCGGCCAGCCACCTCCGAAGTCCCAGAACTTTTACCGTTCAGTTGGACCACCTCCTTTCCTCGGTCCTGAAAGTGAACCACAGCCGCGCCGAAATCGGAACGCACTTCTGTCGTGATTGGCAGAAATCGAGGGAAATTCTTCATTGCCGCCAACCGTCGATGGCTGCAGGATGGCGGCATGCAGCCCCGCAGGGTCGTCGTCGTCGTGTACCCGGACCTCCAGAGCCTCGACGCCGCCGGTCCGATCGAGGTGTTCTCCACCGCGAATCGCGAAGCCGGCCGACCGGCGTACACGACCGAACTCGTCGCAACGAGCGGGTCGACCGTGCGCGCCACGAGCGGTCTGGTTTTCGCCGTCGACCATCGCCTCAGTGGTGTGCGCGGAGAGATCGACACGCTGGTGGTTACGGGCGGCGAGGGCACCGTGGCGGCCGTCCGGGATCGAGCCCTGCTCGAGGGCGTTCGTCGGCTGGCGGGCCGAGCGCGCCGCGTGACCTCGGTGTGCACGGGTGCGTTCATCTTGGCTGAGGCCGGGCTGCTCAACGGGCGGCGGGCCACGACCCACTGGTCCGTGTGCGACACGCTGGCGAGGCACTACCCCGCCATCACTGTCGAATCCGATCCGATCTTCGTGCGCGACGGCAACGTTTCCACGTCGGCCGGCGTGACCGCAGGCATGGATCTCGCGCTCGCGCTGGTGGAGGACGACCTCGGTCGCGACATCGCGCTCGCCGTCGCCCGCCGGCTCGTGCTGTTCCTCCGCCGTCCGGGCAATCAGTCGCAGTTCAGCGCGCAACTCGCCGCGCAAGTCGCCCACCGCGACACATTGCGCGACGTGCAGCAATGGATTGCCGACCACCCCGATGCCGATCTGTCCGTTGCCACGATGGCTCGGCGCGGCGGCATGAGCGAACGCAACTTCGCCCGCTGCTTCAAGGACGAGGTCGGCGTCACTCCTGGGCGCTACGTCGAAGGCGTGCGGCTCGAGGTGGCCCGCCGTCTGCTCGAGGAGACCGACGACAGCATCGAGCGGGTCACGGTCGCGAGCGGCTTCGGGACGGCCGAGACGATGAGGCGCGCGTTCCTTCGCTCGCTGCGCATTGGGCCCATGGAATACCGCCGCCGCTTCCGGGCCGACGCGGCCTGACCGATCGAACCCACCAAGGAGAAGCAATGGACATCGCAATCGTCGCCTTCGACAACATGGCCGCACTGGATGCGATCGGCCCCTTCGAGGTGCTCGCCCATCTGCCCGACGCGACGGTGACGTGGGTCGGCATGGACGTCGGCATCAAGCGGACCGAAGAAGGCGGCAAGGGCGGAGTCGGCATCAACGCCGACGCCGCGATCGAGGAGCTCCCGCATCCCGATGTGATCGTCGTGCCCGGTGGGCACGGCGAGCAGGCGCTGCGCAACGACGAACGCTTCATTTCATGGCTGAAAGCGGCGCACGAGACGTCGACGTGGACGACGTCGGTGTGCACGGGATCGCTGTTGCTCGGCGCGGCCGGACTGCTGAAGGGCAAGCGCGCCACGAGCCACTGGCTGGCCCTCGACGAGCTCGCCAAGTTCGGCGCGGAGCCGACACTCGAGCGCGTTGTGATCGACGGCAAGATCGTCACCGGAGCGGGCGTCTCGGCTGGCATCGACATGGCCCTCACGCTGGTGGCGAAGATCGCCGGCGATGAGGTGGCCCAGACGATTCAGCTCGGCATCGAGTACGACCCGCAGCCGCCGTTCGACGCGGGCTCGCCGCTGAAGGCTCCCCAGTTCTCGGTGGACTTCCTCCGCGAGAGCTCCCGGTTCCTGTTGACCGGCGAACGCTGACCCCAGGAGCAATTCCCGTGCATAGCCACACACTTTTGTGTGGCTATGCACGGGATTTCAGTGCGGGTCGTACTGTGCGCGGATGCTCATCACGACCGCGTTCGATCTTCCCGGCTACGACATCGTCTCCGTTCAAGGTGAGGTGTTCGGTCTCACTGTGCGCTCGCGCAACATCGGCGCTGGCTGCATTGCCGGCTTGCGATCGATCGGCGGTGGTGAGATCCCCGAGTTCACAAAGCTGCTGTCGACGAGTCGCAACGAAGCGATGGCGCGCATGGTCGAAGAAGCGCGCCGGCGTGGCTCGAACGCGATCATCGCGATGCGTTTCGACTCTGGCGCCATCGGCCAGTGGAGCGAGATCTGCGCCTACGGCACGGCCGTGTGGGTCGATCCCGTCAGCGAGTACGCCAAGGAACAGCACGCGGCGATACAGCAACAGGCCGGCGTTCTCCCCCACCAGCAGGACTACGCAACGCAGGCACAGGGACGTTGACGTCAACGAGCGGCGGCGAGGCCCTCGCGAACGGCGAAGGCGGCGACCTCTGAACGCGAGGCCATACCGAGCTTGGCGAGGATGTTCGACACGTGCACGGCCGCCGTCTTCGGCGAGATGAACAGGCGCGCCGCGAGTTCGGCGTTCGTCAGGCCTTCTGCCAGCAGCTCGACCACCTCGCGTTCACGGGGCGTGAGCGCGCTCGGTCCGTCGACTCCAGGACCCACACCGAGTCGTCGCTGCACCGCATGCAGCTGGTCGACTCGCCACCCGTCCCAATGAGCAAGCAATTCGGATGCCTGCGTCGCGTGCGCCCGCGCCTTGTCGAGCTGGCCGAGCGCGACGAGGCAACGCGCCGCGCCGACGTGAGCGGTGCCCGTCGCCGCGGGCCGCAAGACGTTCGCCTGGTTGGCGATCGCGTGCTCGTACGACGCCACCGCGTCCTCGTAGCGACCCTCCGCTTCAAGCAGCTGTCCGTCGACGAGATCGCGCCATGGGCCTGTCGCGCGCGCGACGAATGGTCGTAGTTCGTCGGCGGTGAACCCGGCGGTGAGCATGGGTGTCACGACATCGTGCAGCAGCTGACCATCGCTGTTGAGCGTCGACGAGTAGCCGTCGAGCAGCAACGGGAAAAGCCGGCGGACTTCGGCGACGTTTCCTTCGCGGGAGGCAAGGTGCACGGCGAGTCCGTACCACCACAGCGCCTTCGGGGTACCGATCGGGGTGAGCTCGTCGAGCAGGTTCCTGGCCCGCTCGAGGTCGCCCATCTCGAGCGACAACCCCGCCTCCTGTACCTGGTACCAGGACGCATGGTGCGAAGAGATCGTGCCGCGATCGCGGCGACGACCTTCGTCCAGGTACTCGAGCGCCTTGCCGAGATCACCTTCCCACTCCGCCAGACCCGCGAGTCCTTGCCAGTAGCCGGGACCGGACAGCGAGTCGAAACCGGCGCGCTCGGCCGCTCGGCGCATGCGGGCGAGCATCTCTCGCGCCTCGCCCGTGTCGGGGCGGAAGTGCTCCGACCGGATGCTGTTGTTGAGCGCGCGGGCGACGATCACGTATTCACCAAGTGCTTCGGCCTCGTCGGCGACGTGTTGCAACAGCTGCTCGCCCGCCGTCGCGAGTTCGGGGATGCCCACGAGCACCGATCCCTTCTCGGCCTCCCCCCACACGCGGATCTCGGGCATGTCGTGCTCGTTGCCGTACGTGATCGCGCGATCGGCCCAGTCCACGGCTTCGGTCGTGGAACCCCGCAGCATGTAGCTCTGCGCGACGCTCGCCATCACGTTGCCGAGCTCATGCTTCTCCGGTAGCCGGGCGACAAGGTCGACGAGCTCGTCGGTGAGACGTGCCATCGCGCCCTCGTCGCCCTGCTCCCAGCGCAGACGGACGAGTCGTCGCAGCGCCAGGGCCTCCGTTTCGGGATCGCTGTGCGCTCGCGCGACGGACAGCAGTTTCTCCGCGTAGGCCACCGCTTCAGGAACGAGTCCCGCGAGCCACGCGGCCCGGGTCGCGCTCGCGAGCAGCGCGACGTCGTCGCAGGCCTCCGACAAGCCGAGCTCGGCGAGCTCGAGCGCTTGATAGGTGGACCCAGAGTCGATGTACTGCTGAGATCCCTTGCGCGCGGCCGCGAGCAGGTCGTCGTAACGACCGGCGCCGTGCGCGTGATGGGCGATGGACGCGACATCGTCGCTTCCCGCCTCCTGCAGCGCGATGAGCGCAGCTTCGTGCAGGCGTCGACGTTCTCGGCCGAGCAGGTCGGCCTCGATCGCTTCCCGCGCGAGCGCGTGCCGGAAACTGAACACATCGTTCTCGGCCTCGAGCAACATGCCTTTGGCGACGAGCGAACGCAGGAGGTGGATGAGGTCGTCTTCACCGGTCGAGGTCACCGACGCGAGCACGTCGAAGCTGACCCGGCGGCCGAGGACGGACGCGGCTTCGAGGATCCGACGCTCGGCAGGATCGAGCTCCTCGAGTTGTGCTCGCACGATTTCGCCGAGATTCCAGGGCAGCGGTTGGGCGACGAGCTGTTCGGGATCGACCTCCCCCGCGGCGGACAGCAGTTCCTCGAGGAAGAACGGGTTGCCGCCCGTGCGGGCGTGCAGCGTCTCGACGACGCGGAACGACGGAGGCCGTCCGTAGACCGCGGCAAGGAACGCGCTGACATCGCCGGTCGTGAGGCGATCGAGGTGCAGATGGGTGACCGCCCTACGCCGTTCGAGCCGTGGAAGCAGATCCGCAACCGGGTGACGCCGGTTCAACGCCTCGGGACGGTAAGTGCCGACGACGAGTGTCGGTCCCGATCCGGGCTCACTGAGGCGGTCGAACAACGCGACGCTCTGAGCGTCGGCCCAGTGCAGGTCGTCGAAGACCACGACGGTCGGCTGGTTCTGGGCGAGCTCGACGATGATCGCGTGGCCGGCCGCGACCCGCTCGTCAGCAGAACGGGACTGATCCAGGACCACATCGAGCAGGTCAGGCGGTACACCGCCTTCGGACTTGAGCGCATCGAGCAGCAACTCGAACGGGCGCCCAAGCGCCCCCGGGTCGGCCTGACCGGCGATCACCCGCACACCGTCGGGGAGTCGACCGCACAACTCTCGGATCAGGCGGGTCTTGCCGACTCCAGCTTCACCACCGAGCAGGACGATCGACGGAGCGTCCTCTTGATCAGGCAGACGTGCGATGCGATCCAGCTCGGCCGCGCGGCCCACCATCACCGGGCTGAGCCCGGGCCGTCCTACGAGCATGAAGCAATCGTAGGGGCGGCCCGGGTGACCACTCATGGGTCGTGCCGGAACTACGTGCGTCGCCAGATGCGGCGGAGAGAAGCGGACACCCGGTGACGCCGGGCCGCAGCCTCGAGGGCTGCACGGTGCTCGGCGACCAGGCTTGGGGTTGCGTACCAGGTCGTGTTCATGGAGTGAGTGTGCGCCACTGAGGTAGCCGGGCACATCGGATGACCTGCGTATTTCAGCGGTGTAGTTCGACCTAGGTATCGCGTGAATTCGTCTAGGTATCAGGCAGGCCGGGGGCCTCGCCTCCGATGGCCCCGATGGCTTCGAAGTAGGCCAGCTCGGTCTCGAGGACGATCGCCACGTCGGCGTCGGTCACCTCGAGGCCGACCTCGTCCGCTTTGCCCAGCACCCAGGCAATCCCCTCGTCGTCTTCGACCACCACCGGGCCGCCCTCGGTCTGGTCGCGTCGGACGGGAACACCACGGTCGCGCAGGTACTCCAGGTGCCAGCGCAGGATCGACCGAACGTCGTCGTACGTGAGCACGGCGGTGACTTCCTCGGGCAACCGATCCGCGACGAACTCGACGGCCTCCTCCAGATCGAACAGCGCCTGCTTGGGTTGGGTGCCGAGCGTGAACGACTCGCGGCCCACGGCCACGAGTGCGATCACGAGGACGAGCAGCGCGGCCAGGACCGCGACGAGGACGATCAGATGCCGATGCGCTGCGCGAGCAGCTCGCGGTGGTAGGTCGGGTCACCGAACAGGAGCTCGGACGACTTGGCCCGCTTGAAGTACAGGTGCGCGGGGTGCTCCCACGTGAACCCGATACCACCGTGGATCTGGATGTTCTCGGCCGCGGCGTGGAAGTACGCCTCCGAGCAGTACGCCTTGGCCAGCGACGCCACCGACGGGAGCTCGTCGTTGAGCTCGGATGCGCACCAGCCGGCGTAGTACGCGGCCGACTTGGCCGACTCGACCTCGAGCAGCATGTCGGCGCACTTGTGCTTGATGGCCTGGAACGAACCGATCGGACGGCCGAACTGGACGCGCACCTTGGCGTACTCGACGGCCATCTCGAGCACCTTCTGGGCTCCTCCGACCTGCTCGGCGGCGAGCGCCACCGCGGCGAGGTCGAGCACCCGCTCGAGCACCGACCAACCGGCGCCGTCTGTGCCGATGAGCGTGGCCGGCGTGTCGGCGAAGTCGAGCTTCGCCTGCTTGCGGGTCTGGTCCATCGTGGCCAGTGGCGTCCGCGTGAGCCCCGACGCGTCGGCGTCGACACGGAACAGGCTCACGCCGGCCTCCGTGCGAGCGGCGACGAGGATCAGGTTCGCGGTGTGGCCGTCGAGCACGAACATCTTCGTGCCGTTGAGCTTGTAGCCGTCGCCCGCCTTCGTGGCCTGGATCGTGATGCCGGACTCGTCCCACTTGCCGGACTCCTCGGTGAACGCGAGGGTCGCCATCGTCTCGCCGGACGCGATACCCGGAAGCAGCTCCTTCTTGGCCGCGTCGTCGCCCGAGTGGAGCAGCGTGTTGGCCGCGAGCACGACGCTCGAGAAGTACGGCGCGCACAACAGCGACCGGCCCATCTCTTCGAGCACGACCGTGAGTTCGACGTAGCCGTAGCCCTGCCCGCCGAACTCCTCGGGGATCGTGAGGGACTGCAGGCCGAGCTCGTTGGCCATCTGCGACCAGGTCGCCGGGTCGTAGCCCTCGGTCGTCTCCATGAGGCGACGGACCTCGGCCTCGCTCGACTTGGAGTCGAGGAACTGACGGACGATGCGGCGGAGCTCTTCTTGCTCCTCGGAGAAAGCGAAGTTCATGCGGGGATTGCAGCATGCAGAGCTGGTGGGCTGCCACTTCTGTCGTGTACACAGGTGTACATGAAGATCCGGGAGCTTCGGGCCAACCTGGCCACGGCCGTGCGCCAGGCGGAGGCCGGCCATCGGGTCGTCGTCACCGTCGGAGGACGGCCGGTCGCCCAGCTCGGACCGCTCGACCACGGCGCAGGAGAGCCGACGCTCGACGACCTCGCCGTACGCGGACTCCTCCAGAAGGCGCGTCGCTCGGACCGACCGGCGCCGGAGCTCGTCGTGGCGATGCCCGTCGGCACGCGGCTCGACCGCCTGCTGGATGAGGTGCGCTGACGTGCTGGCGCTGGACAGTTCGGCGCTGCTCGCGCGCTACCTCGGTGGTCCCGCCCGGCAAGTGGTGCTCGACGCGATGGCCGCTGACGGCGATTGGTGCGCGTCGGCGCTCGCGTTGAGCGAGGTGGTCGCACTCGCCGAGCGCGCCGCCACCCTCGAATCAGAACGTGACGCGATTCGGCGTGCCGTCCGCGACGACTGGGAGCGAATCAACGTCGTACCGATCGATCAGCTCTGCCTCGACCGCGCCGCCGAGATCGGACGCACGCAACCGGTGCGCACCGTCGATGCGATCCACCTGGCGGCCGCGGATCGGTTGCCGAAGCCGGTCACGTTCTGCACGTTCGACCCGCGCCAGATCCCCGTCGCTATTTCACTCGGTTTCGACGTCGCCTCGACCTGACCCCCGCGTCACGAAATCCAGTGCACTACGACAAATAAATGTGTCGTAGTGCACTGGATTTGGAGGCGTAGCGTCGATCGGCGCCATGGATGCTCACGAGACGGCGATCGACCCTCGGCACGTCTTGCGCGCCCACCTGTGGCCCGAGCGACGCGCCCTCGCCGGCCTGATCGGCGCACTCGTGATCGGCACCGTGCTGCCCTTGACGGGTCCGATCATCCTCGGCCACTTCGTCGATCGGGCCATCGCCGGCGCCAAGAGCGGTGAGCTCGCGGCGATCGCCATCGTGTACCTGGTTGTCGCCGCTGCTGCGCAGGCGGCCACCGTCGTTCGGACGTGGGTTGCGAGCCGTCAAGCGTGGACGGCGACCAACCGGCTTCGCGAGGAACTGGCCGAGCACACGCTCTCGCTCGACATCTCGTACCACGGGAAGCATCCGCCCGGTGAGTTGATCGAACGCGTCGACGGCGACGTGCACGCGATCGCGGAGTTCCTCGTCACGTTCCTCGTCGACATCCTCGGAAGCGCCCCGCTGCTGGCAGGAACGTTGATCGTGCTGACCGTCGACGACATACGTCTTGGCGCCGCACTCGCGGCTTTCGTCGTCGCGGCGTCCCTGTTCCTCGTTCGTGTCCAACGTCGCGCGGTGCCCACGTCGGCCGCGCACCGTGCCATCGTCGCCGGACTGTTCGCCGACCTCGAAGAGCATCTCGCCGCCGCCGAAGACCTCCGCGCCAACGGCGCCGGGGCGCACATCGTTCGTCGCTTCCACGACGTGAGCGCCGAGGCGTTCAGAGCCGACCGCCGGGCCGAGATCGTCGGGGGTGGACTCGTGCGTCTCACCAACCTCGCGTTCACGCTGGGAACGGCGATGTTGCTCGGCCTCGGTGTGCTCTTGCAGCGCTCCGGCGCGATATCGGTCGGAACACTGCTGGTGGTCTTCCGCTACTCGCAGATCATCCGGCAACCGCTCGAACGCATCATCGATCAGCTCAAGGAGCTGCAGCGCGCCCAAGCGGGCGTTGCGCGCGCGGCCGAGCTGTTCGCCGAGCATTCGAACTTGGCATGGCCCAGCGCCGAGGAGGCCCACCGACTGGCGCCGACAGGTTCGCTGTCGATCGAGCTTCGCGATGTGAGCTTCTCGTACGGCGACGAGAACGTGCTCGACCACATCGACCTACGCCTCGAGGCCGGCCGCTCGATCGGGCTCGTCGGACGCACCGGCAGCGGTAAGAGCACGATCACGCGGCTGATGCTCCGGCTCTACGACCCCGGCGACGGCGCCGTGCTGCTGGACGGCGTCGATCTCCGCCGTATCGGCGTTGCCGACCTTCGCCAGCGCGTCGCCATGGTGACGCAGGAGGTGCAGCTGTTCCGCGCTTCGTTGCGCGAGAACCTGACGCTCTTCGAAACGCACCCGAAGGACGACGACGCCCTACTCGCCCTGCTCGACGAGCTCGGGCTCGGCCCCTGGCTCCGCGCCCAGACACACGGGCTGGACACAGAACTCGGTCCGGACGGCTCGGGGTTGTCGGCCGGCGAGGCGCAACTGCTGGCGCTCGCACGGGCCTTCCTCGCCGACCCGGGCCTCGTCATCCTCGACGAGCCATCGAGCCGTCTCGACCCCGATACCGAGCTCCTGGTCGAGCGGGCGGTCGACCGCCTCAGCCGCGGTCGCACCACCGTGCTCGTCGCCCATCGCCTGTCGTCGTTGCGCGCTGTCGACGAGATCGCCGTCGTCGACCACGGCCGGATCGTCGAACACGATGCTCGCGAGAGCCTCGTGGCCGATCCCAGCAGCCGGTTCTCTCGTCTTCTGGCGGCCTCGAGATGAGTGACGACGAACGCACGACCGAGATCTCGTCGTGGTGGGTCGGCTGGCGACTGAGCCGCTACCAGCCGATCCAGTACCTGCTCGGCGGCGCGTTGTGGGTCGTCGTCATTGCCTTCCCCATCCTCACCGGCCTGGTCCTGCGCGAGCTGTTCGACCGATTCAGTCAGGGCACCGAGGCGTCGTTGCGCGAGATCGGCTGGCTCCTCGCTGCGTTCGTTGCTCTGGACGTCGCTCGGCAGGCGCTCATGTGGCTGGCCATCGCGACCTGGCCGTTCTGGTGGAACTCCGTTCAGACCCTGCTGCGCACGAACGTGCTGCGCTCGATCCTGTGCTCGCGCGGCCCGGCCGCGACGCGGCTCCCGGCGTCGTCCGGAGAAGCGCTGAACCGCTTTCGCGACGACGTGGAAGACATCCTGCTGCTCGTCGACATCTGGATCGACCTCACGGGCGATGCCGTGTTCGCCGCGATCGCGCTGGCGATCATGTACCAGACCGACTCTCGGGTGACACTGGTGGTCGTCCTGCCGATGATCGTCATCATCGTCGTCACGCGGTCGCTGTCCGATCGCATCAAGGCCACACACTCCGCCGCGCGCTCCGCCGCCGCGAACGTGTCGGAGCAACTCGGTGGGCTGTTCGGCGGGGTCCTCTCGTTGAAGGTGGCGGGCGCCGAGCAGGCCGCCATTGCGCGACTGCGCGAGCACAACGCCATTCGGCGAACCCTCGAGGTGCGCGCCCGTCTCCTCACCGACCTGCTCGACACCGTGACCGCATCGAGTGTCGAACTCAGCACCGGAATCGTCCTGCTGCTCGTCGCGCCGGCGATGCGCTCGGGACAGTTCACGGTGGGCGACCTCGCGCTGTTCACCGCGTACGTCGGATGGCTCGCCGGCCTCCCCCGACGCGTCGGTCGCACGCTGTACCGACTCCGACAGACAACGGTGGCCAGCGGTCGGCTGGTACGCCTGTTGGCCGAGCACGAGGATCACCACGATCTCGTGGCGCACAACCCGATCTACCTTCGCGAGCCGGCGCCGCCCGCTCCACCACCGCCGGCCATCGACCGACCCTTTGAGCGTCTCGTCGTCGAGCGCATCAGCGCGGTGCACCAGTCCACCGGACGCGGCATCGCCGACGTGTCGTTACGCGTCGAACGCGGCGAACTCGTCGTGATCACCGGACCGGTCGGCTCCGGCAAGACGACGCTCGTGCGCGCCATCCTCGGCCTCCTCCCGATCGACTCCGGCGCGCTCCATTGGAACGACGAGATCGTGACCGACCCAGACGCCACCCTCGTACCACCGCGTGTCGCCTACGCCGCGCAGGTTCCCCGCCTGTGGAGCGCATCGCTGCGCGAGAACCTCGAGCTCGGGTGGCCGGTCGACGATCACGGGCTCGACGAGGCTCTCCGGCTCGCACGCCTGTACGACGACGTGGGCGAGATGGCCGAAGGCCTCGACACCCTCGTTGGTCCGAGAGGAGTGCGGCTTTCGGGCGGTCAGCTCCAGCGCGCGGTCGCAGCGCGCGCCTTGGTCCGGCAGCCAGAGTTGCTCGTCGTCGACGACCTTTCGTCCGCGCTCGATGTGGAGACGGAGCGCGCATTGTGGGATGGGCTCCTGTCACCGGACCGCGACGGACCACCGCTCGCATTGCTGGTCGTGTCGCATCGGCCGAACGTCCTCGATCGAGCCGATCGGGTGGTCGTGCTCGCCGGCGGTCGCATCCTCGAGCCCACCGCCATAGCTTGACCCGCATGGCTGATACGAAGACCCTGCACTACGACGACGGCCAGGCCGAGATCCACAAGGTCGTCGTCGGACCCGTCGACAACAACGTGTACGTGTTGCGGTGCAAGCAGACCGGCGATGCCGTGCTGCTCGACGCGGCCAACGAGCACGATCGCCTCCTCGAGCTCTGCAAGCGGCTCAACGTGCGTGAGGTGCTCGAGACCCACGGACACTGGGATCACATCCAGGCCGTCCCCCAGCTGCGCGACGCCGGCTACTCCGTCCACGTGACGGCGCAAGACGCGCAGATGCTCCCGTCGTACGACGAGATCCTGGAAGACGACGACGTCATCAACGTCGGCCGCCTCAAGCTGCACACCATCCACACGCCCGGCCACACACCCGGGTCGATGTGCTTCCTCATCGAAGGCTCGCCCGTGTTGTTCAGCGGCGACACCTTGTTCCCGGGGGGCCCGGGCAACACGACCTTCGAGGGTGGCAACTTCCAGCAGATCATCCGATCGATCGACGATCGGCTCTTCTCGAAACTCGATCCTGGCACGATCATCCTTCCCGGCCACGGTGATCAGTCGACGATCGGCACCGAGCGTCCGCATCTGCAGGAGTGGGTCGACCGTGGCTGGTGACGATCTCGCGTTCCGAACGGCCACCGACCTCGCCGCGGCAATCGCCAACAAAGAGGTGTCGTCGCGCGAGCTCCTCGATCTGTATCTCGCGCGGGCCGACCGGCTCGACGAATCCGTGCACGCCGTCGTGACGCTCGACGCTGACCGCGCCCGCAAGGCCGCCACGGCCGCCGACGAAGCCACCGCTCGCGGTGAAAGCAGTGGCGCGCTGCACGGGCTGCCGATCACGATCAAGGACGCCATCGAGGTCGAGGGCATTCGCTCGACCGGCGGCGCCATCGAACTGACCGATCACGTTCCCACCGCCGACGCTCCAGCGGTGGCGCGACTGAAGGCCGCGGGCGCGATCGTCTACGGCAAGACCAACCTGCCGCGCTGGTCCGGTGATCTCCAGAGCTACAACGAGATCTTCGGAACCACCAACAACCCGTGGGATCCGAGCCGCGTACCGGGCGGTTCGTCGGGCGGCCCCGCGGCGGCAGTGGCTTGCGGGCTCACGAGCTTCGAGTTGGGAACCGACATCGGTGGTTCGATCCGGATTCCCTCCCACTTCTGCGGCACGTTCGGATTGAAGCCGAGCTTCGGCGTGGTGCCCCAGCGCGGCTACCTCGATCGGGTCGGCGGTGGACTGACCGACTCCGACATCAACGTCTTCGGACCGATGGCCCGGAGTGCCGACGACCTCGCCCTGTTGCTCGGAATCCTCGCCGGGCCCCCGCCGGAGCAGACACCGGCATGGCGCATCGACCTACCTACACCGCGACACGAGTCACTGAGCGGTGTTCGCATCGCCGTGAAATTCGAAGACGACTCCGTGGCGATCGATCGTTCGTATCTCGACGTGCTGCGTGCCACCGTCGATCGACTGGCCGATGCCGGCGCCAAGATCGAGGAGGCCGCGCTTCCGGTGCCGATGGCCGACCAGACCTTCATGTTCGGCGGCCTGATCCTGCCCGCCATCACACCGAGCATGGGTGACGAAGCCGGCGAGGCCGCCGGTGGTTCGCACTACTCGTGGCTCAAGCTGCAAGACCAGCGCGCCCTGATGCAACGCGCGTGGGCGGACTGGTTCGCCACGGGCATCGATGCGTTTCTCTGTCCCGTCACTCCGACGCCGGCGTTCGCGCACAACCAAGCGGGCGACTTCATGACCCGCACGATGGACGTGAACGGCGAGCAGCGCTCGTATCTCGAGAACACCACGTGGACCGGACTGATCGGTGTCGTCGGGCTGCCGTCGGCTGTTCCGCCGCTGCCGCGCACCACCGAGGGTCTGCCGGTCGGCGTACAGGTCGTCACGCCGTTCTTGCACGACCGCAGCGCGATACGACTCGCCGGCCTCATCGCCGAGGCCTCTCGTGGAGGGTACGAGCCTCCTCCGCTCGCCCGTTGAGGTACGACGAGCGCCCCACCGACGACACCGCCGTCCACACCGAGGACCTGCCACCGACCCCGGTGCGCGATCGCAACATCCCCGCCACCGCATGGATCGAGGCTCCTGACTCGGTGCGGACCGCGGGTGACGACCTGCCCGGCCGGCCGGTTGCGCAGTACAAGCGGCGCATCGGACCGTGGCTCTTGTGGCGAGCCGGGCCCGCCACCGGTGGTGATGCTCGCTATGTAGTCGTGCGCGACGACGATCTGTCGGAGGCGCACACGTTTCGGCTGTTTCCGAACGGCGACGGGGAAGGCCTCGGGCCGAGCGGTACGAGCCACACCCGGTTTCGATCCTGGAAAGAGGACCTTCGCGATCATCCGGGATGACCCTGGGTGTCGTACGCTCTACCAACGCTGCAGCACGCCGTTCCCCCGGCGGTGACAGCTCTGTCGAAAGGACACCCATGAACTTCGGTGCACCCGAGTTGATCATCGTGCTGCTGGTGGTGCTGCTCCTGTTCGGCGGAGCCAAGCTGCCGCAGCTGGCCCGCAGCCTCGGCCAAGCGAAGAAGGAATTCCACGAAGGCGTGGCCGAGCCCGTCAAGAAGCCCGAGGAAGCCGGTCCCACGCCGTAGTTTCCCCTACGCCGATAGTGCGAATAGGGCCCGGCGTTCTCTAGGCTGTGGCGGTGCCGTCCGAGGCTCCGCTCTTCGAGATCGACGACCTCCACGTGCGGGTTGCCGGTGGTCTTCCCATCCTCAATGGTGTCGATCTCACCGTGCGCGCCGGCGAGGTCCACGCCCTGATGGGCCCGAACGGATCGGGCAAATCGACCTTGGCGTCGACATTGCTCGCCAGCCCCGAGTACGAAGTCACCCAAGGCAAGCTGCTCTTCCAAGGCGACAACATCACCGATTGGCCCACCGACGTGCGGGGCAAGGCTGGCATCTTCCTGGCCTTCCAATATCCCCAGGCCATCGCCGGTGTATCGGTGCTCAACTTCCTGCGCCAGGCGCTGTCCGCCCGAAAGGGCATCGATCTGTCGGTGCTCGAGCTGCGCCTCGCGATCATGGAATGGATGGCCCGCCTCGAGATGGATCCGTCGTTCCTCGACCGCTACCTCAACGAGGGTTTCTCGGGCGGCGAGAAGAAGCGCAACGAGATCCTGCAGATGGCGATCCTCGAGCCCGAGCTGGCCGTCCTCGACGAGACCGACTCCGGACTCGACATCGACGCGTTGAAGGTCGTGGCCAAGGGCGTGCAGGAGGTGCGGGCCGACCGTCCCGAGCTCGGCGTGTTGTGCATCACGCACTACCAGCGGTTGCTCGAGCATCTGCAGCCCGACCGCGTGCACATCCTCATCGACGGTCGCATCGTCGACTCCGGCGGGCCTGAGCTGGCCGAGCGCCTCGAAGCCGACGGCTACGACAGTTGGCGGAGCTGATGGCGGCGCTCGACGTGGCGAGGATCAAGAAGGACTTCCCGCTGCTGCAACAGCAGATCGACGGACACCGCATCGTGTATCTCGACTCGGGCGCGTCGTCGGAGAAGCCGCAGGCCGTGCTCGACGCGATGGACGAGGTGTACACGACGTACTACGCCAACGTGCATCGCAGCGTCTACAAGATCGCCGCCGAAGCCACGGAACGCTACGAAGAGGCGCGCGGCAAGATCGCACGGTTCATCAACTCGCCGGCGACGAACAACATCGTCTTCACGAAGAACGTCACCGAGGCCATCAACCTCGTGGCGTACTCATGGGCTCGGGCCAACCTCCGTGCCGGCGACGCCGTGGTACTCACCGAGATGGAGCATCACGCCAACATCGTGCCGTGGCTGATGCTCAAGGAAGAACGCGGCATCGAGCTGCGCTACCTCGGCATCACCGACGACTTCTACCTCGACCTGAGCAACCTGGATCAGCTCCTCGACGGGGCCAAGCTGCTGTCGTTCACGGCGTTGTCGAACGTGCTCGGCACGATCACCCCGATCCGACAGCTCGCCGACGCCGCCCACGCCGCCGGCGCGCTGTGCTTGGTCGACGGCGCGCAGTACACCCCACACATGCCGACCGACGTGCAGGCACTCGGGTGCGACTTCTACGGCTTCACCGGACACAAGATGTGCGGCCCCACCGGCATCGGCGTGTTGTGGGCCCGCGAAGAACTGCTCAACGAGATGCCACCGTTCCTCGGCGGCGGCGAGATGATCCTCGACGTTCGTCTCGACGGATGGACGGCCAAAGAGATCCCCTGGAAGTTCGAGGCGGGCACGCCGCCCATCGTCGAGGTGATCGGGTTGGGCGCGGCCGTCGACTACTTGACGGCGATCGGCATGGAGAACGTGCGCGAACACGAGATCGAGCTCACGTCGTATGCCCTCCGCACGCTCAACGAACGATTTGGAGACGACATCACGATCCACGGCCCCGCGAACCCGTGCGACCGCGGGGGCGTGCTCTCGATCGCTTTCCGGGACGTACACCCGCACGACATCTCCCAGATCCTCGACACCGAGGGCATCTGTGTACGGGCGGCTCACCATTGCGCCAAGCCGCTGATGCGCCGCCTGGGCGTCGGGGCCACGGCCCGAGCCTCGCTGTACGTCTACAACGACGAGTCCGACATCGATGCCCTTGCGGATGGCCTCGAACACACGGCTACGTTCTTCGGCTGACATGCCCGGACTCGAAGACCTCTACCGCGAGATCATTCTCGACCACTACCGCAACCCGCGGAATCGCGGGGAGCTGCCCGTCCCACCGGCCCACAAGGTCGAGGGGTTCAACCCACTGTGTGGCGACGAGATCGTGATCTATCTCGACGTCGACAATGGCACGGTCACCGACCTGCGCATCGACGGTCAAGGCTGCTCGATCAGTCAGTCATCCGCGTCGATGATGTCCGCGGCCGTGAAGGGAAAGACCGTCGGCGAGGCGCGGGCCATGACCCGCGCGTTCAAGGCGATGATGTCGATTCACGAGTCGTCACTCGACGGCGACGACGGCGAGGCCATCGAGGCCGACCCGGACATCAAGCTCGGCGACCTCGAGGCGCTGCGCGGCGTCGTGAAGTTCCCGGTTCGCATCAAGTGCGCCACGTTGTCGTGGAACACCCTCATACAAGGACTCGACGAAGCCGGCCAGTGACCGTCCTCGACCGATTTCGGGTTGACGGCCGCACCGCCATCGTGACGGGCGCAGGACGCGGTATAGGCGCGGCCTGCGCGCTTGCGCTGGCGGAAGCCGGGGCCGACGTGGTGCTCGCATCCCGGACCGTGGAACAGCTCGAATCGGTCGCGAAAGCGATCGACGCGCTGGGTCGGCGCGCGGTGATCGCACCGATGGACGTCAACGACAACGATTCGGTGACGTCGTTGGTCGATCGCGCCATGGAGGCATTCGGGCGGGTCGACATCGTGGTCAACAACGCGGGCGGCACGATGCCCAGGCCAATGCTCGACACCAGTCCCGGTTATCTCGAGCGCGCGTTCCATTTCAACGTGACGTCGGCGTTCGTTCTGTCGAAGGCCGCCGCACCGCACATGCTCTCCGCCGGAGAGGGATCCATCGTCAACATCGGATCCGCGATCGGGCGCCTCCGCGATCGCGGGATGCTCGCTTATGGCACGGCGAAGGCCGCGATGATGCACATGACCCGGTTGATGGCGGCCGACCTTGCACCAAAGGTGCGGGTGAACGCGATCGCCGTCGGTTCGATCGCCACATCCGCGCTCGAAGTCGTCCTCGAAAGCGACGAACTCCGTGAGCAGATGATCCAGGGCACGCCGCTCAAGCGGCTCGGTGAGCCCGACGACATCGCCCTCGCCGCGCTCTACCTCGCGTCACCGGCGGCGTCGTTCGTCACCGGCAAGATCATGGAAGTCGACGGCGGCCTCGAAGAGGCCAACCTCGAGCTCGGGATGCCCGACCTCTAGGCCGGGCCGCGTTCAGACGATTTGTGTCGAGTTACGGCTGCGGGAGGCGCGCCGTTTCGCCGAGTGCGTTGTTGATGGACTCCGCCAGGCTGTGGTCCCGGTCGGTGATGCCACCCTTGTCGTGCGAGACGAGATCGATCACGACCTTGTTGTAGGAGTTCGACCAATCAGGGTGGTGATCGGCCTTCTCGGCGAGCAACGCAACCATCGAGATGAACCCGAAGGCTTCCACGAAGTTGTGAAACTCGAGTTCGCGATGGAGCTTGCCGTCGACGACGGCCCAGCCTTCAGGAGTTGATGGAGCCACGCCTCGAACTTAGCTACTCGTCGAGCCCCTTGAAACGGCGGACCCGTCGTCGACGCTGGTCGGCCGTGGCCAACGTCGTTCCGCTGCGGCGAAGGCGCAGGCGGCGTCGCTGCGCGTGCACGTAGCGCTCATTGCACGCGGCGCGGAGCGATGCCTCGGGATCGTCGGCCTCGCGGATGCGCTGAAGCCAATACGCCTGCTCGTGGAACGGTCGGGTGCGATACACGCCGCGTCGCTTGCTGGCAGGCAACTTCACGTTGGTGATGCGTGAGACCAATCGAGGCGGCCCTGAGACGTCGGCCATCCGCGCCCACAGTTCACCCTCGGGATCCAACGTTCCCGTGTCGCGCGGGTGCTTCCAGCTCCCGACCTCGTCGATCAGTGCCCGGTCGTGCATGACCGCGGTCGGCGGTATCCAGGTCCCGGGTACATAGACCCATCCCGGCCAGGGAATCCCGACCGGTGGCGTGGTGACCGAGACGTCGAGCGAGATGCCGTGCACGAGGCGTGCACCTTCGTCGACCGCGGCGACCAGCGCTTCGAGATGGTGCGGAAGCCAGAGATCGTCGTGGCCGAGGTAGGCGATCACGTCGCCGCGCGCTTGCCGCAGGCCCTCGTTGTTCGGTCCGGACTGATGCCCCACGTTCGTCGGCAGGTTGTACCAGCGGACCCGCGGGTCGGCGATTGCGTCGACGATCTGCTCGGACTCGTCGGTGCACCCGTCGCCGATCACGAGCAACTCGAAGTCGGTGAAGGTCTGATCGAGCACGCTGGCGATCGCGTAGGGCAGCACCGTCGCCCAGTTGTACGTCGCCGTGATGGCAGTCACCCGAGGCACTGCGTGTCCTCGGCGGGGCTCACCAGCGGAAGGGAACGATTTGTTCGGCCAGAGGTGACTCGTACGGCAGGTCGAGTGCGTCCGGCGCTTCGTGGTCGTATTGGCTCGACGGCATGTTGATGATGAACGCCTCGTCGACACCGATGTTCTTCCAGCCGTGGTAGAGGTCGGGCGGGATGACGAGCAGACCGGGATTACGCTCGCTCACCCGATATTCGTTCAGGCAGCCGTACGTCGCGGAGTCCTCGCGGCCGTCGTACACGACGATCGATACGAGGCCCTTGACCACGAACAAACGATCCGTCGACCGTTGATGCAGACCCCACGCGCGCGTTCGGCCCGGAAACGTCGTGGTGATGTGCACTTGAACGATCGACAGATCGACTTCTGGCCATGCCGCGCGCGCCACCTCGACGAGCGTGCCGTCCTCGTGTGGCACCGGGCGCACCGCGCGAAAGCGCACGTCCGCGATCGGATCCTGCCTGAGCGCGCCAGTCGCGTCGACAGCGGAGTGCTTCGAGACCAGTTGGTCGTAACCCGAGATCTTCCGGCGTTCGGACAGGTCGACGAGACTACGCGACGATTTCGACCGGTGTCCCGACCGGCGCGAGATCTGCGAGTGCAGTGATGTCGTCGTTGTTCAGGCGAACGCAGCCGTTGCTCACGAACTTGCCGATGAGCTCGGGATGATTGGTGCCGTGGATCGCGATCTGGCCGGGACCGCCGCCGAAGCTCTGCAACACGTCACTGAATCCGGCCACGCTCAACTGGTACGGGCCGTACGCACCTGACGGGCGACTGACCTTCACCACGACGTCGACGAAGAAGTTTCCGAGCGGTGTCGGCGTGGCCGGAGTACCGGTGGCGACCGGGGCCTGGAACAGCATCTCGCTGCTCGTCCCTCGGTAGACCGTCAGCTGCCGAGCCTCGCGTTCGATCACGATGCGATTGTCGACACCGCGTACCGCGACGTCCTCGCTGTGAATCCACGCGGTGCTCTCGTTCGGTCGCCGTGAGATCTGCACCTGCAGCCACCCGGGCGGACCGTGCGCCTTCACCAGGAAGGCCAGGGGGACATGCTCCCAGGTGGGGTTCGACATCGAGTCCATGGGCTCCGTCGCACTCGGAGCGTCGAAGAGTGCGACCTCCGGCACGACCGCGTCGGCCGCCTCGAACGAATGCGCCGGCGGAACGGTGGTCGTCGGCAACACGAATCGGGTCGTGGCCGTGACCGGCGGCGCCGAGGCCGCAACCTTGTTCTCGCCGCGCGGCCAGATCCCGCCGAGGACGGCCGCGATGAGGACCACCGCGATCGCTCCTGCAAGGTGCCGCCTGAACCGCACCCTCCGAAGATACGTCAGAAGGGATCAGCGAAGGGATCGCCCGGAACGGCCGCGACCGCTTCGTCTGCATCGTCACTATCGGAGAACGCCGCGTAGCCGGACCGCTCGAGCTCTTCGGCCAGTTCCGGGCCTCCCGAGGCTTGAATGCGTCCCCGTACGAGAACATGCACATGGTCGGGACGGAGCTCGTGCAGCAACCGGCTGTAGTGGGTGATCGCCAAGACCCCGAGGCCCTGCTCATTGGTCGATGCCTCGATTCGGCGGCTCACCGCGCGGAGCGCGTCGACGTCGAGGCCCGAGTCGATCTCGTCGAGCACGGCGATCTTCGGTGTGAGGACACCGAGCTGCAGTGTCTCGTTGCGCTTCTTCTCGCCGCCGGACAGGTCGACGTTGAGTGGCCGGTCGAGGAAGCGCTCGTCGAACCCGATGCGGGCGGCCTCGACCGCCAGAGCGGCGCGCAATCCGTCGGTCGACTTCCCTGCGGCGATCATCGCCTCACCCAACACGGACACCAATGACACGCCCGGTACCTCGATCGGGTACTGCATCGCGAGGAAAAGTCCGGCCTGCGCTCGCTCCCAGGTGGGCAGCGCCAGCAGATCGATGCCGTCGAGGGTCACGCTGCCGCCGTGGACCTCGTAGCCGGGTTTGCCCATGAGGACGTGGGACAACGTGGACTTGCCCGACCCGTTCGGGCCCATCACGGCGTGGACTTCGCCCGATCGCACGACGAGGTCGATCCCGTTCAGGATCTCGCGTCCGGACACGCCGGCACGCAGTCCCTCGATGCGCAGCTCGGAGGTCAAGGGAGCACGACCACGATGTCGTCGCCGTCGACTTCGATCTTGTACACCGGCACGGCCCGTGTCGCCGGGAGCGATTGCGGCTCACCGGTGACCAACGAAAATGTGCTGCCGTGCTTCCAGCACTCGATCTCGCGCTCGTCGCAGTAGACCTCCCCATCCGACAGGGAGAAGTCGGCGTGGGTGCAGGTGTCGCCGACGGCGTACACGTCGTCGTCACAGCGCACGACGGCGATACGTCGCTTGTCGACGTCGAAGCGCTTCGCCGTGCCCGGTGGGAGGTCGGACAGCTTGCCGAGAACGATGCGCTCGGTCATTGGTGCACCGGGACTTGCCGGTCGAGCTTGCCCGCGACGAGATCCCGCAGCGCATTCGCCGCCGCCGCAACGGGCAGCTTCGAGAGCACCTCGTCGAAGAATCCGGTGACCACCAGCCGTTCGGCGATCGGCGTCGGCACCCCGCGGCTCTCGAGGTAGAACCGCTGGTCTTCGTCGATCGGGCCGACGGCCGACGCGTGACTACAGCGCACGTCGTTGTTCTCGATCTCGAGGTTCGGCACGGACTCGGCCCATGCGCCGTCGGAGAGCTTGATGTTGCGGTTCGTCTGGAACGCGTTGGTGCCCCGCGCGTTCTTCCGGACCCGGATCAGGCCGGTGTACACGCTGCGACTGTGTCCGCCGACCGCGCCCTTGAACAGCAGGTTGCTCGTCGTGTCCGGTGCGGCGTGATCCTGAAACGTGCGGAAGTCGAGCATCTGCTCGCCCTCCCCGAAATAGACCGCCCGCAATTTGCCGGTGGCACCGCGGCCGACGAGCCGACAATCGGTGCGCAAGCGGGCGTAGTCGCCGCCAAACGCAGCACAGACCGACGTGAGCATGGCATCGCTGTCCACGGTCGACACCTGCGAGCCGATCTGCCACGTGGCCAAGCCGAGGTTCTGCGCGTTCAGGTAGCCGAGCCGAGCCGCCGGCGCGACCGAGAGTTCCGTGACCGGAACGGTGAGCATCGGAACGCCCTCCGCTGACGCGTGGTAGTCGACGACCTGCGCTTGGGAGTCCTCGCCCGCGACCACGACGAGGCGCGGGAACGTCGCAAGGTTGGGTTCGTCTGACCAGTGGGCGATGACGATCGGAGCCTCGACGGTCGCCCCGCGGGCGACGCGCACGACGATCGGCTCCATGGCGAACGCGTCGTTCATGGTCGCGAACACGTCGGTCGGCTCCGACATCGCGATGCCGAGTACCTCACGGTCGTCGGTGACGATGTCGACGCCGGGAGCCTGGACGTCGAGGTGCATGATGCGGCCGTTGACGACGACGACGGTCACGCCGCGTACCGGAACCGTGGCGAGGGCGGCTTCGATCGTCGGCGGGATCGCAGTCGCGACCGAGTCGCCCTCAGCGATGAGATATGCGTCGAGGTCGAGCTCTGCGATGCGGCTGTACCGCCACACCTCTTCCTCCGTCGTCGGAAGCGTGAAGTCCGTGAGCGCCGTCATCGGCGCGCTTCGTGCCTAGCGCTTGCGGCGGAAGATCTTGCGCCAGCTGCGCTGGTTGGCGGCTTGCTCTGCTTCGACCTCGGCGAGGATCCCGGGCCCGACGGCGTTGATGACGTCTTCGGCCTCGTCGAGCAATGCGGCGACATCGTCGCCGTAGAGATCGAGATCGACAGGCGCGTCGGGCGTCTTGGGTGTGACGAGCGTGCCGTGACTCCAGTTGACGTCGACGAGCCGGCGCTCGTACTTGGGACAGTTGTCGGGGCAACGCCAGGGTGCTTCAGGGGCAAGGTCGAGGTTGCATTTACGAACGGTCTCGCCGTTCGGGTACGTGCGACTCTCGAACTGCTTGCACTCCTCCCGCATCGGCATCCGAACAGTGTGCCCGAGAATGCCTCGGCCGAATTGGTCAGCCCATCGGGTCTTTGGTGGACACACCCGCGTCGGACACATCGTCTGTCCAGGCGGCGCCGCTCCAGTAGCGCATCTCGTGACGGCCGGCCGGATCGGGATGCCAGCCCGCGGGCTGGTCGCCACCCTGGGGGATTTGCGCTTGGCCGCCGGCGAGCATCGGCCGAACGCCGACCTGCTGCATCTTGCCTTCGAGGAACCAGAACCAGCGAGGCTTGTATTGCAGCTGCGCGACCTGTCCCGGCGCGATGTCGACGACCACTTGGGCGCGGTTCGCGGGAATGATCCAATAGAGGGGCCACCAGAACGAGACCATGTGGCGACCGGGACTCATCGGGATCAGGTTGTCGCCCCACTTGCCCGGCATCGCCTGCGACCCGTCGATGGAGATCTTGGGCGGGAACAGGTAGAGCATGAAGAACAGGATGCTGAACGAGGCCTTGATTTCGAGACCGGCTTGGGGTTGTTGCACACCGCGACATTAGGTCGCTCAGCCGACGCTGCCTTCCATCTGCAGCTCGATCAAACGGCTCCACTCGACGGCGTACTCCATCGGCAACGTGCGGGTGACCGGCTCGATGAAGCCGTTGACGATCATCCCCATCGCCTGCTCCTGCGACAGACCGCGGCTCATGAGATAGAAGAGCTGCTCGTCGGCCACCTTCGACACGGTCGCCTCGTGGCCCACGACGGCATCGCGAGCACCGACCTCCATGTACGGGAACGTGTCGCTCACCGAGTCTTCGTCGAGGATCAAGGCATCGCACTGCACGTGGCTCTTGCAGCCGTACGCGTCGTCTTCGATGCGCACGAGGCCGCGGTACGACGTGCGACCGCCGTCTTTCGAGATCGACTTCGACACGATCTTGCTCGTCGTCTCGGGCGCAGCGTGCGTCATCTTGGCGCCGGCGTCCTGATGCTGACCGGGGCCGGCATACGCCACGCTCAGGACCTCACCCGATGCCTTCGGGCCGACCATGACCACGGCGGGGTACTTCATCGTGAGCCGCGAGCCGATGTTTCCGTCGATCCACTCCATGTGGCCTTCGGTCTCCACGCGGGCGCGCTTCGTGACGAGATTGAAGACGTTGTTCGACCAGTTCTGAATCGTCGTGTAGGTGACGCGAGCGCTCGGCTTCACCACGATCTCGACCACTGCAGAGTGCAACGAGTCGGTCGTGTACACAGGGGCGGAGCAGCCCTCGATGTAGTGCACCTGGCTGCCCTCGTCGGCGATGATCAACGTGCGCTCGAACTGGCCCATGTTCTCCGCGTTGATGCGGAAGTAGGCCTGCAACGGCATCTCGACGTTCACACCCGGCGGGACGTAGATGAACGACCCGCCGCTCCAGACTGCGGAGTTGAGCGCGGCGAACTTGTTGTCGTTCTTCGGGATGATCTTTCCGAAGTACGCCTTCACGATCTCCGGGTGCTCGCGGAGCGCAGTGTCCATGTCGGTGAAGATCACACCCTGCTGCTCGAGATCCTCACGGTTGCGGTGGTAGACGACCTCGGATTCGTACTGCGCGGTGACGCCGGCGAGGTACTTGCGCTCGGCCTCGGGGATGCCGAGCTTCTCGTAGGTGTTCTTCACCGACTCGGGCAGCTCGTCCCAGGCGTCGACCTGATGATCGGTCGGCTTGATGTAGTAGTAGATGTCGTCGAGGTAGATCTGCGACATGTCGCCGCCCCAGGCGGGCATCGGCCGGCGCTCGAAGTGCTCGAGCGACTTGAGCCGGTACTGGCGCATCCAGTCGGGCTCGCCCTTCATCCACGACATCTCTTGAACGATGTCCTTGGACAGGCCCTTCTTCGGCTTGAAGACGTAGTCCTCTTCGTCGGACCAACCCAGCTTGTACTTGCTCAGGTCGAGACCGAGGTCGGTGGACGTCATGAGCTACAGGCTATTTCCCCTACGCGCGTAGGAACAACCTTTGTCGGGATTCATCGAGCCTCACCCGGTCCCGTGCCAGGAGAAGCGTCAGACCGCTCGACGATCGAGCTTCTCGGCCAAGACGGCGAGCCGGTCGGCGTTCTCGTCGGTCAAGTGAACAAACCGGGCCTGTGACTCGACGACGACGTCGTCGATCACCACTCGCTGGCTGAGGATCACGACCAGTCCCACGATCGGAAGCTGCCCCGGGTCGTCGATGACGATGAAGGCACGGGAGCCGGTGGCCAGCAGCGACGGGGTCGCCACGACGAGCTCGTCGGCCCGGAGCTCGCGAATCTCGCCCTCGACCAGAACGTCCGAGCCGAGTGGCTCGAGACCGACGAGCACCCGAGGCGTGGCAGCATCGACGGCAGTTCCAGGCGCCGCGTCGTTTCGCCTCATCATCAACGATTCAGCAGCGAGCGCTTCGAGACCTGTCGAACCGAACAAAGACGACAATTCGACCGCGGAGGAAGGATCGAGCGATGGCCACGTATGTGTTGATTCACGGTGCCGGATCTGACTCCTGGTACTGGCACCTCGTGGTGCCTGAGCTGCAGGCCCGAGGCCACGACGTCGTGGCGCCTGACCTGCCGGTCGACGACGACTCGGCGGGGTTTGCGGAGTACACCGACGTGGTCGTGGACGCCATCGGCGGCCGAAGCGCCCTCATCCTCGTGGCCCAGTCGATGGGCGGGTTCACGGCTCCCTTGGTGTGCCACCGTGTGCCGGTCGACTTGCTGATCCTCGTCGCGGCGATGGTGCCGTTGCCCGGCGAATCACCAGGCGAGTGGTGGGCCAATACCGGTCACGCGGACGCCAAGCGTGCGCAGGACGAGCGCGACGGTCGCCCGACCGACGGCGAGTTCGACCCGCTGGTGACCTTCCTCCACGACGTGCCTCCGCACATCGCTGTCGAGTCGGGGGCGCACGTACGCGACCAGTCCGGCACGCCATTCATGAAGCCATGGCCGCTCGAGGCGTGGCCTGACGTCACGACCAGGTTTCTGCTCTGCCGCGACGACCGTTTCTTCCCGGCCGACTTTCAGCGGCGAGTGGTGCGAGAACGATTGGGCATCACTCCCGACGAGATGGACAGCGGACACCTGCCGGCGCTCAGTCATCCCGAGGAGCTGGTCGACCGACTCGAGGCGTACCGCTCCGGAATCTAGGAAGCGACCTCCATGCGGCCGGACCACGTCGCGAACAGCGCGGCGTAACGACCGCCCTCATCGACGAGCTCGCCGTGGGTGCCGAGCTCGATCAGCCCACCGGCGTCGACGACACCGATGCGGTCGGCGCGTTCGGCGGTCGACAACCGATGCGCGATCACGACGACGGTGCGGCCGGCCATCAGCCGTTCGAGGGCTTCCTCGACGAGGAGTTCCGTGCCCGGGTCGAGCGACGACGTGGCCTCGTCGAGCACGAGCAACGCCGGGTCGGCCAGCGCGGCGCGGGCGAGTGAGACCAACTGCTTCTCCCCCGCGCTCAGACGGGAGCCCCGCTCACGGACCTCGGTCTCGAGTCCCGCGGGCAACAGTGAGAACCGGTCGAAGACGCCGACGGCGCGCAGTGCATCGTCGACTTCGGCGTCGGTGGCGCCCTCTCTGGCAATACGAACGTTGTCGCGGATCGTGCCGTTGAAGAGGAAGCCTTCCTGCGGCACGACGCAGATGCGCCGGCGGAGCGACTTGAGCGTGCTGTCGCGCACGTCGACACCGCCGAACGTGACTCGACCCTCGCCGGGGTCATAGAGCCGGGCAATGATCTTGGCGAGGGTCGACTTGCCGGCTCCGGTCGGGCCGACAAGCGCGAGTCGTTCGCCTGGAGTGATCGTGAGCGAGACATCGCGCAGCACCCACGGGCCGTCGTCTGCGTATCGGAACGACACGTTGTCGACCACGATCGGGCCGGACGGGGGCAACTCGACCGCGCCGGGCTTCTCGGGAACGTCAGGGTCGGTGTCGAGCAGTTCGTAGAGCTTGTTGAGCCCTGCGCCCGCCGACTGCACGGTGTTGAACAGCTGTGAGAGTTGCTGCACCGGCTCGAACAGGTTCGACAGCGTCAGCAGGAAGAACGTCACCGTTCCGATGGTGACGTCGCCTCGATGCACGAGCCAGCCGCCGACGCCGACGGCCGCAGCCGTCGTGACGACGCCGGAGAACTCGATGATCGGCAGGTACCAGGCGGAGATCCGAACCGAGTCCATGTGGGCGTCGTAGAGGTCTCGGCTGGTGCTGGTGAACCGCTCGACTTGGACGTCCTCGCGGGCATACGCCTGGATGACCCGGACACCGGAGAGCCCTTCTTGCAGTGACGACAGCGTCGCCCCGATGCGGTCGCGTACCAAGAGGTAGGCCTTGTTCGAATCCCGTTGGAACTTGATGCTGCCGATGACCACGAACGGGAGCATCACGAGGCAGACGAGCAGCAGCTTCCACGAGACGAGCCCGAGCACCACGACCGAGAAGACCAACAACAACGAGTTGCTCACGAACATGAGCAGGCCCATCTGCACCAACTCGGCCATCGAGTCGACGTCGGACGTCATCCGGCTGACGATCACGCCGGCCTTCTCGCGGTCGTAGAACGGCATCGAAAGACGCTGCAGATGATTGAAGACGCGCAGCCGCAGATCGCGCAGGAACCCTTCGCCGATGAGTCCGATGAGCACGATCTGCGCGCGGTAGATGAAGTACGCCGCAATCGCGACACCGATGTAGATGACCACGGCGCGATCGAGGGCGCTGCTGTCGTGTCGCTTGATGCCCCTGTCGATCGCGTACTTCACCAGGAACGGGCCGGCCAGCACCGTGAACGTCCACAAGATGACGAGTACCGACGCCGCGAGCATCAGCCTCCGGTACGGCCGAAGCATCATGAACGAACGCCGCATCACGTGTACGGCCTTCTTGCGATCGAGCTTGTCCTCCTCGTCGACAGCAGACGTGAAGAACACTTAGACCGACACCTCCTCGTCCTCGTCGACCGCCGAGTCTGGATGGGCCGCCATCGCCGAGGCCAGCACTTCGCGGTAGTGCTCGCTCGTGAGCAACAGCTGGGCGTGCGTTCCCTCGTCGACGATGCGTCCTTCGTCGAGCAGTACCACGCGATCCGCCAACGCGATCGTGGCCGGACGGTGCGCGATCACGATCGTCGTGCGGCCGCGCATCACCTCGGTGAGCGCGTCGCGGATCTCGTGCTCCTTCGTGGGGTCGACCGACGAGGTGGCGTCGTCGAGAATGAGCACGCGTGGGTCGGCGAGGATGGCGCGTGCGATCGCGATGCGCTGACGCTGTCCGCCCGACAGGGAAAATCCCCGCTCACCGATCTCGGTGGCGTAGCCGGCGGGAAGCTCGACGATGAAGTCGTGAGCCCCGGCCAGTCGCGCGGCGTCCTCGATGCGCTCCATCGGCGCGTCGGGCTCAGCGAAAGCGATGTTGGCGGCGACCGAGTCATTGAAGAGGAACGTGTCCTCGAACACGAGCCCGACGGCGTGGCGGAGATCATGGAGTGAGACATCGCGTACGTCGACGCCGTCGAGCACCACACGTCCACCGTCGACGTCGTAGAAGCGTGGGATCAGGCGGGCGACGGTGGTCTTGCCGCAACCGGTTGGGCCGACGAGCGCGACGGACTCGCCGGCGCAGACGACGAGATCGAGACCTTCGAGCACGGGACGCTGCGGCCCGCCCGGATAGCTGAACGTGACGCCCTCGAACCGGAGCTCACCCGTCGGCGTGCCTCCGGTGGCGGCCGGCAAGCGCTCCGGGTGATCCGGATCCACGACTTCGGGGTCGGCAGTGAGTACCTCGTGCACCCGCTGGCTCGACGCGACCGCCCGTTGCGACTGGGCCAGGATCATCCCCAGCATGCGCAGCGGCCAGATCAGCATCACCACGTAGACGTTGAAGGCGACGAGCGCACCCAGGCTGAGGCTGCCGTTGAGCACCTGGTGGCCGCCGTAGCCGAGCACGAGAATCAGCCCGATGTTGGGCAGCAGCTCGAGCGCCGGCAGAAAGACGGCTCGGACGCGGGTCGCCTTCATCGACTCGTCGTAGACGTCGTCGGCCTCCGACTGGAAACGGTGCTGCTGCACGCCTTCAGCGCCGAAGCCCTTCACGACGCGAACACCCGACACGGTCTCCTCGACGACCGACGCCAGTTCGGCGGACTCCTGCTGGATGCCCATCACGGCGGGATGCAGCCGGACGCCGAATCGCTTCGCGAACACATTGAGCAGCGGGAGGCTCCCGAGCGCGAGCACGGTGAGCACAGGGTCGATGGTGAAGAGGATGACGGTGACGGCCGCGACCGTCACGGCGTTCGACATCGTCAACGGGATCATCACGAGGAAGGCCTGCACCTGGTTGAGATCGGTGTTGGCCCGGCTCATGAGGTTCCCGGTCGACGCCTGGTCGTGATAAGCGAAGTGCAGACGTTGCAGATGCGCGAAGAGCCGATCGCGCAACGTCGTCTCCGACCAGCGCGCCACCTTGAACGCCCACCAGCGTCGCAAACCCGTGAACATGCCCTGGAAGAGGCCGACGATGCCGATCGCGAGGGCCCAGTGGAAGAGAGCTCGGGAGTCGTCGGCCTCGATGCCGTGGTCGATGGCTCCCTTCACCAGCAGAGGGACGGACACCTTGGCTGCTGTCCACCCGAGGCCGACGACCACGCCGACGAGGATCGTGAACCACTGCGGCCGCAGCACCTGGCCCATGAGGCGCCAACCAGCACGCGTATCTGATCCGCGCTGCTCGCCGACGCCTTGACCCACGGGTCAGGAGGCTACCGGCGACGCTCGTTCTGCTCCCAAGCGGATTCAGTGATCTGACGCGGAGTTCCGGTGCTCACTGCGGGTCGATCGGCACGCAACAGTTCGACCGTGAACGCGGCCCCTTCACCGGGAGACGACGAAACGGTGATGGTGCCGTTCATCGCCGCGACGAGCGAGCGCACGATGTACAGGCCGATGCCGGTACCCCCGAAGCGACGAACGTCGGAATGCTCGGCCTGCCAGAAGCGATCGAAGCAATGGGCGGCCTGCTCTTGAGTCATACCGACGCCCTCGTCGCTCACGGTCAGCTCCACGTGGTCGTCGACCGCGCACGCGTAGACGATCACCGGTCCACCACCTGGCGAGTACTTCACCGCGTTGTCGAGCAGATGGTCGACGACGGTGGTGAACGCCGCCGGATCGACGAGCAGGTCGGGCAACGCCTCATCGATCTCGAGGATCACGTCACGCGCCGTCGCGGCCCGCAACGCGGTGACCTGCTCCAAGAGGATCGGTGAACCGTCGACGGCTTCGACCGTCAGGTCGATGTGTCCGGATTCGATCCGGCTCGACAAGAGGAGGCGGTCGACGATGCCCGTGAGCTGCCGTGCGCGCACGTCGATCGCTCGCAACGCCGCGGCACGCTCCTCCTCACTCATCTTGTTCTCCGGCAGGACGAGCATCTGACTGAACCCGCGGATCACGGTGAGCGGTGTCTTCAGCTCGTGCGACGCGGTCGCAAGGAACAAGGTCTTTGCCTCGTCGGCTTGCTTCAGCCGGGTGATGTCCCGGAACGAGTGCACGACCTCGACGACCGCGCCTTCGCGGTCCACGACTGGGAGCGCAGTGGCGAGCAACGGCTGCCGCTCGCCGGTCGCCTCCAGTCGCCAGACTTCGACGTCGCTGCCGGTCATCGTCCCGGTCGCGCCGTGCACGGCGAGCAGCGCGCATCCGATGCTGCAATCCAACACGCGCGTGTCCATGCGCAACGCGAGCACGTCCTGGCACGTCCTGCCCTGGGCGCGCTCGAACGGACAGCCGAACGTGAGCTCAGCGGCGTGGTTCCACTGCGCGATGCGTCCGTACGGCGACGTGACCATCACCGCCTCGGCGACACCAGTGAGGATGGCATCGGACTTCTCGTGCAGACGAAGGACGCGATCGCTGGCCTTCCATCGCTCCATCGCAGCCGTGTCCAGCAACCAGACGAGTGCACCGACCACGATCGGGTACGCGGCTACGGCAAAGCCGTCGAAGTTGTGGTCTGTGCTCTTCGTGACGAATGCAATGAGGACGAAGCCGAGCGCTCCGGCAACGAGACCGAGACGCCGACCGCCGAGGTAGGTGTAGTACGCGACGAGCAAGAGGTGCACGAGCACGTACACCTCTGGGCGCGGCGACAACAACGCTTGCACGATCACGAGCAGCGACAGGTCTGCGGCGAGCGCAATCACGTTCACCGCCGTGTGTTGCACGCGCTGCCCGGCGCGCGCGAGGACGTACGTGACCGGAGCCCAGCCGAACGCGACCACGAGTCCGAACCGGATCTGCGACGACCGGGGCTCGTTGTCGACGAGCACGGCCGCGGTCACGAGCACCACGGCGGCGACGAGCCTGAAGGCGGGACCCGCAGATCGGATCCGATCGCCAACGGCGCGCGACTCGATGGTGGTCCCAAACGCCACCCTTCGTGATCGGTCGCCAGCGATCGAAGATGAGACCTCACGCTGAGTATTGGCTACAGCGCGGCCGCCAGGACGCCGATGTTCGCCATGGGTCACGACCTACCCAACGCACCCAGACCCGGCTATTTGGAGGAGAGCGCACCAATGCGCTTGGAAGACCTCGTATTACGCATTCCTGGCGACGAGTTCCAGGTTCGTTTTCACGAGCACCTCACGGTGCTCTCCGGAATCGGCATGCTCGAGCGTCAGGCACTGGCCGACAGTCTTGTCGGAGCGTTGACCGGCCACGCCGAGAACACGGTCCTCACCTTCAAGGATCGCACCGGTCGCCCGGTGGAGATCGTGTCCACGGGAGGCACCGCCGCCTGCCGCTACTTGGACGACGACACCCCTGCGCTGCCGTTGGTCGGCACGGTCGCGCCGACCGCCGATGCCCTTCGTGCGTTGGTGCTGGTGCAAGCGGGCGATCTCGGACTGACACCGAGCCGGGCTCGCTCCGACGACCACCCCGAGCTGGCTGAGGCCCGGGCCACGCTGCAAGCACTGACCGAGGAGATCGAAGCCGCGACGGCCGGCCGCGGCCAGAAGGATCGGCTTCGCGACGAGCTGGCCACCATCGCTGCGCAGATTCGGTTGACCGAGGACGGCACCGCCCGCCGCGAATACGCCGGCGTGCTCGCAGACCTCGAACGCGTACGAGCCGAGGCGGCTGCGCTCCAAAGTGGCAACACCGGGGCGGAGAACGATCAGCACCTCCTCGATTCCGCGGAGGAAGCCCGTCAACTCGCCGCCCGTTGGCAGGCGGCGGCCGCGCTCGTGACCCGACTCGTGTGTCACTCCCCGGCGGAACGGCTGGACCCCGTGCAGCTGGCGGCGGTCCGTTGGTTCCCCGACGACGCGCCGAGCAATCTGCACAACCTTCTCGCCGAGCTGCAGGACACCCGCCGCGAGCGCGATCGGCTGGATGCACGCCTGCGAGAGCTGGCGACGTCGAAACTGCCTGAGCCGTCTGACCCTCGGGTCGTCGATCTTGCAACCGTGAACCAAGCCGACCTGTGGGCCGCCGCAGCCGGAGTGACCGAATGTGGTGTCGCGCTCTCCCGCGAGCAAGTCGCTCTCGGAGGACTTTCGTCCGCGAGTCCCGATCCGCAAGGCGTCGATGCAAGTACACGCGACGTGATCTCGCGTATCGAAGACACACACCGCGTGGTCGACGAGCTCGAGGCACTCAATGACCGTCGACGCGTCCCCGCCATCGCCGGTGCTGGGGTCGTGGCCGTGGCCAGCATCGTCTTCGCTCCGGTCAGCCCATTCGTGGCACTCGGCATGCTGACGGCCGCGACCGTCGGTGCATACATGGGTATCGGACGCCCGTTGCGCCAACTGGTCACGGCTCGCAAGCTGGAGTCCAGGGCGCTCGCGGATGCCGGCACACCGACGTACCTCGCGTTCCACATCCGCAGGGTCGAAGCCTCGATGACGCTCGATGCCCACGACCGCCTGGAGTCGGTGGCCGACGATCACCGCGCCGCACTGGCGCGTTGGCGTGAGGTCGCCGGTTCCGTCTCCGTCGACAGTGCGCTGCAGATCGAGTCAGAGGTTCGGGCCTACGCGAGTGCACTCAGCCACCTCGGCCACACGGCCGGCGAACTCGATTCACTGCGTCGCGAGCTGAGCGATCGAGCCGAGCCCGCAGTGTCGCGTGCTCGCGCCGCGCTCGTGGGAGCGTGCGCGACGTTCGGACTCGACGACCTGACCGTGGAGACATCCGACGCGGTACATCTGGAGCGCCTCGTGCTCGAGCAGGTCGAACTCGGCCGCCTGGCCCGCGAGCAGGAGACGCTCGAGGAGGCCGAGGCCGAGGAAGAGAAGCTGGCCAACCGTCTCGACGACTTGTTGCACCAGCTCGGCTTCCGCGACGGCACGCTCGATGCCCGCGCCGGCGCTCTCGACTGGGCCGTCGAACGCGCGGCCGAACGCACGGATGCCCGCACCCGGGCGCGGCCGCGCACCGAGATCGAAGAGGACCTCACCCGCTTGCAGAACGACGCCAGGCGCCTGCGTCGTCCGGAGTGGGCCACCGTTCAGCCGTCCGATGCCGATGGACCGAACCTCGACGAGCTCGTCGCTCGCCAAGTCGAGGTCCGAGCGCTGCTCGAAGCCGAGCGCGACGAGGTCATCGACGTCGACCGCCTGGTCGATCGGCACAGCGCGATGGAGCGTCGTGTCGCTTCGCTCGAGGCGCAGGTCGACAACGAACACGCGGGGACCACGATTGCCCAGGTGGCCGACGTGCAGCAGTACCTGCTGGCTCATCTCACCCGGGCGGGCCATTGCGGCCCGCAGGACGAGGCAGTGCCGGTCGTACTCGACGAGCCGTTCCTGCGGATCGCCGCCGACCGCAAGTGGGAGCTCCTCGACATGCTCCGCCGCCTCGGCGAGACGACTCAGCTCATCTACCTCACCGACGATCCGTACGTCGGCGCGTGGGCCCGCCGCCGTGCCTCCGCCGGTCTCATCACCCTGCTCGAACCCGTCGACGCTTAGGGGAGGTCATAGGGTGACGGGCCATGTCCGATGCTCCGATTGCGCCGCGGAAACCGCATGCGCGCACGATCCACGGCGACGAGACGGTCGACGACTACTACTGGCTGCTCGACCGCGACGATCCCGACACGGTCGCGTACCTCGAAGCTGAGAACACGCACACCGCGGCACAGACCGAGCATCTCGGTCCGCTGCGCGACCGGCTGTTCGAGGAGATCAAGGCCCGGGTTCAGGAGACCGACCTCTCGGTTCCTGCCCGACGGGGCCCGTGGTGGTACGTCACGCGCACCGAGCAGGGCAAGCAGTACCCGATCTTCTGCCGGCGGCCGTCACCTGACGACGAGGTAAACGAGGTCGTCCTGCTCGACGGCAACGAGCTCGCGGGCGACTCGCCGTACTTCGGGCTCGGCACGGTCGATGTCAGCCCCGACCACAGCGTGCTGGCCTTCTCCACCGACTTCGCGGGCGCCGAGTCGTACACGCTGCGATTCAAGAACCTGATCACCGGCGAGACGCTGGCTGACACCGTGGAAGGGACCTACTACGGCTCAGCGTGGGCGACCGACAACGCGACGTTCTTCTACACGACGATGGACGATGCCCACCGGCCGTACCGCCTGTGGCGTCATCGCCTCGGAACGCCGAGCGCCGACGACGTACTCGTCCACGAGGAGAGCGACGAACGGTTCTTTCTCTCCGTCGCTCTCAGCCGCAGCGAGCGGTACATCGTCGTACACCTCGGCAGCAAGATCACGAGCGAGGCCCGTGTGCTCGACGCCGCCGCTCCCGAGGAGGAACTGCGCGTCATCGAGCCGCGCCGTCAGGGAATCGAGTACTCCATCGATCATCAGGGCGACCGCTTTCTCGTGCTGCACAACGATGGCGCCCTCAACTTCGAGCTGGCCGAGACACCTGTCTCCGCACCCGGTCGGGCCAACTGGCGGCCGTTGATCCCCCATCGCGACGACACGCGCCTCAACGACCTCGATGCGTTCGCGAGTCATCTCGTTGTCCACCTGCGCCGGGACGCGCTCACCGGCCTGCGCGTGGTCCGAAACGATGGCGACGCGCACGAGATCGAGTTCGACGAACCACTTTTCAACGTCGAGCCCGGCACCAACCTCGAGTACGAGACGACGACGTTCCGCCTCGGGTACGAGTCGTTCGTCACTCCCCCGACCGTGTACGACTACGACCTCGATCAGCGCGACCTCGAGCTGCGCAAGCAGCAACCGGTGCTCGGGGGCTACGACCCCGCCGACTACACCCAGGTCAGAGAGTGGGCCACCGCGTCGGATGGCACCCGTGTGCCGATCTCCGTCGTACACCGCGCAACTGTGGCCCACGACGGGAACGCACCTTGCCTCCTCTACGGCTACGGCTCGTACGAAACGAGTCTCGACCCATGGTTCTCGGCCATCCGCCTCCCCCTGCTCGACCGCGGCGTCGCGTTCGCGGTTGCTCATGTGCGCGGCGGCGGCGAGTGCGGACGGCAGTGGTACGAAGACGGCAAATTGCTGCACAAGCGCAACACGTTCACGGACTTCGTTGCGTGCGCCGAGCACCTCTGCGCCACGAACTACACGTCACCCGCGCGCCTCGCGGCTCGTGGAGGGTCGGCCGGAGGGTTGTTGATGGGTGCGGTCGCAAACCTGGCGCCGGAGCAGTTCGCCGCGATCGTCGGCGAAGTGCCGTTCGTCGACGCGCTCAACACCATCCTCGACCCGAGCCTGCCGCTCACGGTGATCGAGTGGGAGGAGTGGGGCAATCCCATCGAGTCGGCCGAGGTGTACCGGTACATGAAGTCGTACTCGCCGTACGAGAACGTCGAACCCAAGGACTACCCGGCAATCCTCGCCACCGCCGGGCTGAACGATCCGCGCGTCGGCTACCACGAACCCGCGAAATGGGTGGCAAAGCTGCGCGTGACCAAGACCGATGACCGGACCTTGTTGCTCAAGACCGAGATGGGCGCCGGCCACGGCGGCCCGTCAGGACGCTACGACCTGTGGCGCGATCAGGCTTTCGTGATGGCCTTCGTCATCGAGGCGATCGGGGCGTCACATCACCCTCTGCCGTGACCCCGCGTAGATCGATCTCCACGAGCTTGTCTTGCAAGATCGCGGCGCGAATCACTTCGAGAATCTCCTCGCCGACCAATTCGTCACGCTCGAGGAGCGCATCACGCAACGCGTTGTGAATCGGTCGATGCGCGGCCAACAGCCGCATCGCGTCGGCCTTGGCCTCGACCAGGATGGCCTCGGCCGCATCGCGGCTGCGGTCGTCGTCCAACACCTTGGCGACGACGTCGTCTGTGCCCAGGGAAAGCAGCGAACCCCCCATACCGAGCGCGCCCACCATCGTCGCCGCCATCTTCGTGGCCTCCGCCAGGTCGGCCGATGGCCCGGTACCGCTCTCCCCGAAAGCCAGCTCCTCCGCGACCATTCCGCCGAACGCGATTCGGATGAGCGACAGGAGCTCGGAACGTGTCTTTGTGAAGCGTTCTTCGTCGTCGGCATGACCGAGCAGACCGAGCGCGCCGCGGCGACGGATGATCGAGAGAACCTCGAGCCGTCGCAGCGGAGAGGGGAGCTGCTCGTCGCGCCCACACAGGAATGCGATCGTCGCGTGGCCCGCCTCGTGCGTCGCGATGGCCAGCCGCTCTTCGTCCGTGTAGGTCGTGGGGTGACGGAGTCCGAGTTCTTCGGTGAGCTTCGCCTGCTGCACGTCCTGCTCGTCGAGCGCCGAACCGCCGCGGCGCAGGGCCCACACCAGCGCTTCGTCGAAGAGGTGCTCGATCATCACGGGTGAATAGCCACTCGTCACGGCCGCGAGATCATCGCGAGCTCGTTCGGAGTCGAGCGACTCGACGTGCGCCTTGCGCGTGAGGAAGTAGTCGATGAGCGCGCGCCGCTCGTCGCGACCCGGCAGGTCGAACTGAATCGTGCGATCGAAGCGGCCGGGACGACGCAACGCCGGATCGAGGTCGTCGGCCCGGTTCGTGGCCGCGAGAACGAGCACGTTCGCCGGCACCGTGCGGGGCTTGTCCAATCGATTTTCGTCGCGCAACAGGATGTTGAGGTGTTCGAGGAACCAGCCTCGGATGCGCGACCCGGTTGTGGGCTCGTCGAAGGACTGGAGTTGGATGAGCAACTCGTTGACGACGCCGGAGATGCCTTCGCGTGCCGTGGATGCGCCCATGCCGCTGCGAGATCCACCGATCGCATCGATCTCCTCGATGAAGCCGATCGCGCCACCCTCGCGACGGGCCGCCGAGCGCAGCGCCCGGAAGTACGCACGGATCTTGCGGTTGGTCTGGCCGTAGTACATCGATTGGAAGGCCGACGAGGAAACGAACAGGAACGGCACGCCGGCCTCTCGCGCCATGGCCTTCGCGACGTGGGTCTTGCCGGTTCCCGGCGGTCCTTCGAAGAGCACACCGCGCCGAGGAGTGGCCCCCAGCTGTTCGCGCACGGTGTCGTTCGCGAGGAACAGGTTCAGCGTGCGGACGACCTCTTCGCGCACCACGTCGCAGCCGACGACGTCGTCCAGCCCAGTCTCGATGTCGTGTGGACGGTAGAGCACGTGCGGCGAACGTCCCGCGGCCCACATCGGGACCAGCAGGACGAACATCAACATGCCGACGATGATGAAGCTGGGCGCGAGCTGCGGCGAGATGGGGATGGCCGGCAGCAGCGGCTGATTCCAGACCGCTCGCACCGCCATCCAGGCCGCGAGGGCCCAGAGGAACAAGGTGAGCCGGCGAATGCGACGCATCCGGGCCTGCTCTCGGAAGTTGGCGACGTCCGCCTGGCCCCCTCGAAGGATCTCCGTGCCGTGGAGCCGTCCCAACTCACTCATCTGCCGCGACCTCCGCTGTGGTGCCGATACGCACGATCTGGTCGCTTCGGCCACGCTCAGTGGCGAAGTTACCCGAACGTCGTGGGGTTATCCCAGCAAAGTTGGCGTATTTTCGTGATTCTCCTGCCGAGAAGATCACACTTCGTAGCGGCCGTAGCCTCCGCGGAAGAAGAGCAAGGGCCCGCCCGAGTGGCCCACGTCGAGATCCACGACCCGGCCGAGCACGATCCAGTGGTCGCCGGCGTCATCCACTCGTTCGACGGTGCACTCGATCCAGGCGATCACGTCGTTGATGACCGGGGCGCCCGTGCGGCCCGGTCGCCACCCGATCGAGGCGAACTTGTCGCTGCCCTTGCTGGCGAAGACGCGACAGATGTCCTCCTGGCCCTCGCCGAGGATGTTCACACAGAACGAGCCGGCGCTCTCGATGCGAGGCCAGCTCGAAGACTCCTTGCCAGGGAAGAACGCCACGAGCGGCGGATCGAGCGACACCGACGTGAACGAGCCGATCGCCAGACCAGCGGGCTCACCGTCGGCGGCGACGGCGGTGACCACCACCACCCCCGTCGGGTAGTGACCGAGGACTTGGCGGAACTTCGCCTCATCGAAGCTCGACACGTGCTCCTCGGCGGTCACGAGCGGGAGGGTACTGGCGTCAAACCCCGATGGAGACGGCCAAGCCCTCAGCGGCGGCCACGATTTCGAGTGGAGTGCCCGAGCCATTGCGCGCCCTGAGCGCCCGCTCGAGCATCTGGTCGACGGCATCGTCGCCGTGCGAAGGATCGTGATGGAACAGGCACAACGTCTTCACCGAAGACGCACTCGCGACCTCGACCGCGTACTCGACGGTGCAATGGCCCCAGTGGCGCTTCTCCTCGAACTCCTCTGGCGTGAACTGCGCGTCGTGGATCAGCAGATCGGCACCGTCGCACAGCTCGATCACGTGATCGGGTACGTCCAGGCTCCCGTCCATCGGCTGCTGATGATCGCTGATGTACGCGACCACCGCACCGCCCATCTCGATGCGATAACCGTTCGTGATGCCGACGTGCGGCACGCTGCGGACCTTCACCTTCGCGTCGCCGATCACGATGTCGGCGTCGCTCACGTCGTGAAATCGGATGTCGCCACGCAAATCGGTGAACCGCACCGGGAAGTAGGGCGGGCGCATGAAGTCTTCGAAGGCCTGCTCGAGGGTGAGGCCATCCGGTTGCACCGGCCCGTAGATGTCGAACTTCGCGCCGACACGGTCGGCTGGAACGAAGAAGGGCAGGCCCTGCACATGATCCCAGTGCAAGTGCGTGATCAGGGCCGAGCCACGGAAGCTGCCGTCCTTTGCGAGCGTGTCGCCCCAGTACCGCAGGCCGGTACCGAGATCGAGAACGATCGGCTCGGAGCCCGGCGATTCCAGCGCCACGCACGCGGTGTTGCCTCCGTAGCGAAGATTTTCCTCGCACGGACATGGCGTGGATCCGCGGACCCCGTAGAACGTCACGTTGAGCAGTGGGCCCCCCCGGTACTACTTGTTGTCGGCAGGTTACTTCTGCGTTGCTTGCCGTTCTCCCCGGGTGACTCATGTCACTCCTCGACATCAACTCACTCCCCTGCGGGTCGCTCGTTGATGAGTGCGGCTCTCGCTAGCTGTCGATGAATCTCCCTAACAGTTGGCCTTTGGCTTCGAGGTAGCGAGTTTCATCGATCCCTCGCCGCGGGTTTCGACAGGCTCGTAGTGTTTGCCCACACATGGAACCAACCGAACATCGGGTGAGCGCCAACGGCATCGACTTCGCCTACCTCGCGTGCGGCGACGACGGACCGCTGGCGCTCTGTCTGCACGGTTTCCCGGACAACGCCTGGACGTGGCGACACCTGCTGCCTCAATTGGCCGAGGCCGGCTTCCGCGCGGTTGCGCCATGGCTGCGCGGCTACGCGCCGACCGGGCTCGATGCACAAGGTCGCTACCAGAACGGCGCATCGGTGGCCGATGCCATCGCGTTGCACGAGGTGCTCGGCGGCGACGCCTCGGCGGTGATCATCGGGCACGACTGGGGAGCACGCATCGCCACGGGTGCGGCGGTGTTCGCTCCCGATCGGTGGAGCAAGCTCGTCACGGCGGCGGTGCCTCCGAGCGGCGCCGTCGCGCAAGGGTTCCTCACCTACCGCCAGCTGCGCCGCTCTTGGTACATGTTCTTCTTCCAGAACCCGCTCGCCGAATTCGTCGTGTCGATGAACGACCTCGAGTTCATCGACCGACTGTGGGACGACTGGTCGCCGGGGTACGACGCGTCGACCGACCTGCCTCACGTGAAGGAGTCGCTGCGCGACCCGGCCAACCTCAGTGCGGCGCTCGAGTACTACCGAGCCACACTGAACCCGGTGGAACACACGGTGCCCGAGTTCCAACCACAGGAAGACGCAATCGGTGGAGCGCCGCCGCAACCCCATCTCTACCTGCACGGAGAGAACGACGGCTGCATGGGTGTCGAGATCGCGCACATGGCGGCAGCGTTGATGACCGGGCCTGGCTGCTTCGTCGAGATCATCGAGGACGCCGGGCATTTTCTCCAGCTCGAGCGGCCGACCGTGGTCAACCGAGCGATCATCGATTTCCTCACATGAAGCTCGTCGCGGTCGTGAAGCGGGAGTGCCCGACATGCACGTTGATCGAGCCGGTGCTGAAGCAGCTCGACGCGACCGATGGCATCGAGCTCACCGTCTTCACCCAGGACGACCCGATGTTCCCCGCTGGCGTTGCGAGCGTGTCGTTCGACGAAGACCTTTCCTTCTCATATCACCACGACGTCGAAACGGTTCCGACGCTGATCGCGGACGACCGCGAGCGCATCGTCGGTTGGAGCCGCGACGCGTGGGAGCAATTCACGGGCGTCGATGGATTGGGACCGGGGCTTCCCGACCATCGACCGGGCTGCGGATCGCTCTCGGTCGACCCATCGCTGGTCGATGAGCTGCGCGCCCGATTCGAGAGCCACCGATTGCGGGCGCGCCGCGTCGACCTCGCCGATCTCGAAGACGAGATGGAGGCGCTCTACGACCGCGGCTGGACCGATGGCCTTCCGGTCGTTCCTCCGACAGAGCGCCGAGTGCTGCGCATGCTCGAGGGAACGACCAGAGCGGCCGACGAAATCGTCGCGGTCGTGCCCCCTGACCTCGTCGAGTGCACGGTCGAAAAGGTGGCGATCAACGCGGTGCTGGCCGGTTGCGCTCCCGAACATCTCCCGGTCGTGCTGACTGCGCTCGAGGCTGCGTGCACCGACGAGTTCAACATGCACGGTCTGCTCGCAACCACGATGCCTGTCGGTCCGGTGCTCATCGTCAATGGACCGATTCGCCGCCGCATCGGGATGAACTCGGGCGTGAACGTGCTGGGCCAGGGCAACCGCGCCAACGCGACGATCGGTCGAGCGTTGCAGCTCGTCATCCGCAACGTCGGTGGCGGTCGCCCCGGCGGCGTCGATCGCGCCACGCAGGGCAACCCAGGCAAGGTGTCGTTCTGCTTCCCCGAAGACGAAGAGGGATCGCCGTGGGAGCCATTGCACGTCGAGCGTGGGTTCGCGCGCGAAGCCAGCACGGTCACGCTCTTTCCCGGAGAAGGACCTCGCGGCGTCATCGACCAGCTGTCACGCGACCCTGAATCGCTGGCTCGGTCTTTCGCGGCCTGCTTGCGCACCGTGCAGCACCCAAAGCTGCCGATGGTCTTCGACGCCATCCTCGTCGTGAGCCCCGAACACGGGCGCGTGTTCCGCGAGGCCGGGTGGACCAGAGCCAAGGTGAAGGAGCGGCTGCACGAGCTCACGCTGCTCGAAGGCGCCGAGATCGTGCGGGGCGCCGGCGGCATCGCCGAAGGCGTGCCCGACTGGGCCAAGGACACGCAGCTGCCGAAGTTCCGACCCGAGGGCATCGTCTTGGTGCACGCTGGTGGTGGCGCCGGCCTGTTCTCGACGATCATCGCCGGCTGGGCCAATGGTGAGACCGGCAGTCAACCGGTCACGAGGGAGATTCGATGACTGAGCGCAGTTTGCTCGATCCCACGTCGGAACGAACGCCGTCGAGCCGCGAACGGCTGGCTCGCCCGGAGACGCTCTCCGGGTTGAAGGTCGGCCTTCTCGACATCTCGAAGGCGCGCGGCAACGTGTTCCTCGACCGCCTCGAAGCGTTGCTCACCGCCCGCGACGTGACGGTGAGCCGCTTCTCCAAGCCGACGTTCACCAAGCCGGCACCCATCGACCTCCGTCATGAGATCTCCACGACCTGCGACGTGGTGATCGAAGCCTTAGCCGACTGAGGGTCGTGTACGTCGTGCAGTGTGCACGACATCGTGGATCTCGAAGCGAGAGGGATTCCCTCGGCGTTCGTAGCGTCGACCGAGTTCGTCGTCGCGGCCGACACACAGGCAAGAGCACTCGGCTTCGACGCGGTAGCGCGCGTGTTCGTGCCGCATCCGATTCAGGACCGCACCGACGACGAGATGCGCGCGCTGGCCGATGCCGCGTTCGACGAGATCTGGGCATCCGTCACTCGTTAGGGGAGCATGACGGTTCCGTCGTCGTCGACGACCGCGAGACCGTCGGCCACGAGCGACGCGACCGCTTGCGCGGCCCGCGGTTGATCGTCGGGCCACCCGGCCGCGACCGCGATCGCCTCGGCGCCAACCGGGCCGGATCGCAGCGCGGCGACGAGACGGCCGCGGCCTTGGCGAAACGACCCGGCGAAGGTCGACTGTCCCTTGGTCACGCCCGCTGAGCCGATGACGGGATCGGGTTCGGGCCACCCCGCCAGCGCCCACGCGCACGACGCGGCGATCGGGCACGCACCGCATGCGGGCGCCCGTTTCGTGCACACGGCCGCGCCCAAGTCGAAGACCGCCTGGCCCCAGGCCCACGCCTGCCCATGTGGGACCTGGCCGTCGGCCAGTCGCTGCGCGTCCGCAAGGTCGAGCGGCCGGCCCGCGAGCGCACGCGATACGAAGCGGCCGGCGTTGGTGTCGACCAGGCCGAGGTCGTGCTCGAAGGCGAACACGAGCACCGCCCGCGCCGTGTACGGACCGATGCCGGGCAGAGCCAGCAATGCGTCGAGGTCGTCGGGCAGAACGCCGCCGTGCCGTTCATCGATGATGACCGCAGCGCGATGCAGGTTGACCGCGCGCCGGTTGTATCCGAGCCCGTGCCAGGCATCGACGACCTCGCCAACAGACGCGGCCGCGCACACTTCGATCGTCGGAAACCGCGCGAGGAAGGCAACGAACTTCGGCACCACGCGCGGAGCTTGCGTCTGCTGGAGCATGAGCTCCGACACGAGGATCGCCCACGGATCGCGTGTGCGCCTCCAGGGCAGATCTCGGCGAGCGCCCTCTCCCCATTGCAGGAGATCGCGCTGGAGCGCGTTCAGGCGGTCTTGCCGAACCACACGTGCGTGACGTAGGGCAACGGGAACGTTTCGTCGAAGCCGTCTGCGAGCGCCAGAACGCGATCGACGTAGTCCTGCTGCACGTCGGCTGGTTCGTCAGCGACGTAGCTGACACTACGAACGCGCGATGCGAGCAGGTCCCGAGTGAGTGGCTGATCCCACTCGACGGTCTTCACGCCCACATCGGAATAGCCCGCGCCGTTGAGCAGTCCGATCCAGTCCGTCGTCTGATAGCGAGACACCGTTCGCGTGTGCCACTGGATCACTTCGTTCATCTTCGCCACCCAGGGCTCGCGCTCATCACGCTGGTTGAACAGGATGGCCAGGCCTCCGCCCGGGCGCAGCACGCGGCGGATCTCTGCGAGGGCCTCGTCGAACTCGAACCAGTGAAACGCCTGCGCCACGGTGACGACGTCGACGGAGCCGTCTTCCAACGGGATCGCCTCAGCGGTGCCGTCGAGCACCTCGATCTCCGGCAGCACTTCGCAGAGCTGGGCCCGCATACCGGGAACGGGCTCGACCGCGACGACATCTGCTCCGGTGGCCACCAGAAGGCGGGTGAGCTTCCCCGTGCCCGCCGCCAGGTCGCACACCCGCGCACTCGGCCCGACATTGATCTCACGTCTGAGAATGTCGATCGACTCCGGCGGATACGAAGGCCGCGCCCGCTCATAGTCGGCCGCGGCCGGACCGAACGCGTTGGCGAGCGGGTTGATCCGCGATGCGCTCAAGCCTCTTCCCAGATGGATTCGTCGTAGGGACGACCACGCGGCGGTGCGGCGTCACGCGTCCACACCATCAACTTGCGCTTGAAGTAGCAGACCTCTTCGCCCCGCTGATTGATGCCCTTCGTCTCGACCGCGACGATGCCGCGATCGGGTTTGGACGTGATGCGCTTCTCGAGCACCCGCGTCTCGGCGTAGATGGTGTCGCCGTGGAACGTCGGCTTCGCGTGGCGCAGTGTCTCGACCTCGAGGTTGGCGATGCACGAGCCGCTCACGTCGGGCACGCTCATGCCGAGCACCAGCGAGTACACCAGATTGCCCACGACGAGGTTCTTGCCGTGCGGGCTCTCGTGCTCCGCGAACCACGCGTTGAGGTGCGTGGGGTGGTGGTTCATCGTGATCAGGCAGAACAAGTGGTCGTCGTACTCGGTGATCGTCTTGCCCGGCCAGTGCTTGTAGATGTCGCCCGGCTCGAAGTCCTCGTAGTAGCGGCCGAAGGGCCGATCGTGGATCGTCATCGTCTCGGATGGTACCGAGGCTCAACCTTCGGCCAGAAAGTGCCGAGAAGCACAGGGACGACGAAAGGGGACCAATGCGTCCGAGGGAGCGGCAGGCGGCTCCCGTTCCGCGCGCCCGAGTGGCTGTTCCCAACGCCTGGCAGCGCGAGCTCGGCCGGCTCGTGTTCGCGGCTCGCCATGCATCGATCGTCGCGCTGGCCGTCCTCGCCGCCACCGTGCCGTCGATCGGCCCCAACCGCTGGTGGATCGCCGGGGCCGTCCTCGGGCTCGTCCTGCCCTGGGACTTGTTGATGCACTGGTGGACCCGTCGCACCGGACGGCCACCCGTCGTCATGTTCTTGGCCAACCAGCTCTTCGGCGCAGGCTTCATCGCCCTCGCGCCGACGGTGTACGTGCCGTGCCTCCTCGCATTGGTTGCCGACATCGGCCTCGCGATCGTGATCTTCGGCCGCCGCACGTCGGCGACCGCGCTCGCGTTCGGCGTTCTCGTCGTGGGGTGTGCGGCCTTCAGCGTCGACACCCACGAGCCGCTCGTCGGAATGTTCGGTTACGTGATCGCGTGCGCGTCGTTGATCGCGGGTGTGGGCGCGTTGTTCGAAGGTGAACGAGGACTGCGCCATCGACACCTCGCCCTCCTCGGCGACATCGACGCGATCGTCTGGGAGGCCCTGCACACCCCGACCAGGCGCTACACGTTCGCGAGCGAGCGCGCCGAAGCCATCCTCGGCTATCCCGCGGCAGAGTGGGTCGAGGTCGGCTTCTGGCAGCAACACATCCATCCCGATGATCTCGATCGCGTGCTCGCCGACGACGCCGCCGCGTTGCAGGGTCGTGGCGACGTCGAGCTCGAGTACCGAATGATCGCGGCAGACGGCCGCATCGTGTGCCTCCGCGATCTGGTGACCGTCGTCGTCGACGCCAACCGGCAACCGCTCGGTCTGCGCGGGGTCATGATCGACATCACGGCGCAGCGAGGCGCCGAGGAACGCTTCCGGCAGTACGCCGATCTCGTTGAACGCATCCAGATGGCGCTGCTCGTCGTTCGTCTCGTCGACTCCGCCGACCCGCGGACGCTCGAGATCGTCGCCGCCAATCCGATGGCCTGCGCGCTCTCGCCGCACGGGTTGAACGATCTCGTCGGCCATCGCCTCGTCGATGCCTTCCCGATGCTCGTCGCGCTCGGCTTGCACGAGCACTTGGCCAAGGTGGTGCGTACCGGCGACTCCTACGACCTCGACGATCTCCAGCCGGAGCGCGTGGGGCGAACCGAGGCCCATTTCTCTGTGCACGCCTTTCCCCTCGGTCCCGACCTCGTCGGCGTTTCGCTCGACGACGTGACCGGGCCGAGCCTGGCCGCGCAAGCGTTGCGGCGTCAGGCCACCCACGACACCTTGACCGGGCTACCAAATCGCGCACTGCTCAACGAACGACTCCGCCGCGCATTGCGCGACGCCACGCAGAACGGCACGACCGCGGCATTGCTCGTCATGGACCTCGACCAGTTCAAGGAAATCAACGACGCTCTCGGCCACCACGCCGGTGACGAACTGCTGGTCGCGATGAGTCGTCGCCTCGAGGACATGCTCGGCGACTCCGGCCTCATCGCCCGCCTCGGCGGCGATGAATTCGCAATCCTGCTCACCGAGAACGCTGATCGCGAAGGTGCAACCGCGATCGCTCGAAAGGTCGAGCTCGCACTCGAGCAACCGTTCGAGGTCGAAGGCATCTCGCTTCAGACGAATGCATCCCTCGGCATCGCGCTGTATCCCGACCATGCGACCGATCCGGAGTCGCTTGCGCAACGCGCCGACGTCGCGATGTACCTCGCGAAGCGTTCGGCGCACTCGTTCGCGATGTACGCCGCCGAACAGGACCATTCCAGCGTTCGGCGGGTCACGTTGCTCGGCGAGCTGCGCCGAGCCGTGGAGCTCGACGAGTTTCGCCTGTTCCATCAGCCGACGGTGTCACTCACCACCGGCGCCATCGTCGGGACCGAAGCGCTCGTCCGTTGGCAACATCCCGTGCACGGCCTCATGGCGCCGAGCGAGTTCATCGACCTCGCCGAGGTGTCCGGCATGATCCATCCGCTCACCCGATGGGCGTTACGGAGCGCGCTGTATCAAGCAGGCGCGTGGGCGTCCGGCGGCGAGCCTCCGACGATCGGCGTGTCGATCAACTTGTCCGTTCGCAATCTGTACGACTCTGAGCTCACGGCGTGGATGGCCGAGTTGCTCGCGGAGTCGAACTTCCCACCGTCGCTCGTGACGCTCGAGATCACCGAGAGCCAAGTGATGGACGACCCATTCCTGGCAGTGGAGGTACTCGGCCAACTGCGGGCGCTCGGCGTGCACACGAGCATCGATGACTTCGGCACCGGTCATTCGGCGCTCGCCTATCTCAAGCACCTCCCGATCGACGAGATCAAGATCGACCAGTCGTTCGTCGCGGGACTGCGAACGAGCGCGGCCGACGAGACCATCGTGCGGGCCATCATCGACCTCGGCCACAACCTCGGGCTCACGGTCGTGGCCGAGGGCGTCGAGGACGACGACACGCTCCAGCGGTTGCGCGGATTGGGCTGTGATCGGGCGCAGGGGTACCACCTGTCGCCCCCCATCACCTGCCACGAGGTCCCCTCGGTGATCGCGCTCGCACGCCCTTCGGTTGGACGAGCGGCGCTCGCTGCTCAGTAGCCTCCGGGGCCGTGACTCAGCCCGACCTCTCCACCGCCGCTTCTGCCGTCGAACTCGCGCGGTCAGTCGTGCACGACGGGATCGTTGCGCTCGCCGCGGCCGGATCGATCGACGACAACCAGGTCCTCGCCTACGACGTGGCGCACGCGGCAGCGGCCGTCGAGACGGCTCGCACGCTGCTCGACTACGGGGCGAAGGGTGACGTCGAAGCCCGCATCACGTGCGCGTTCGTCGCAGACGCCATCGCCGAGCTCGTCGCCAAGCTCATCGGCCGGGAGCAGTTGTGGGGCACCGACCCGGCCAAGCTCGCCCCCGCACACGATTTCGTCGTGGCCCATCGTGATCCGTCCACACTGGCGGAATTGGCCGGCACCGAAGGGCCCCGCCACCTCGACCAGGACTTCGAGATGGTGCAGGACACGTTCCGCCGCTTTGCCGACGAAAAGCTGCGTCCCGTCGCCGAGCACATCCACCGCACGAACGCCGACATCCCCGAAGACATCATCACCGGCCTCGCCGAGATGGGCGGCTTCGGACTGTCCGTTCCCGAGGAGTACGGCGGCTTCGCCGCCGGTGGCGAGTCCGACTATCTCGGCATGGTGATCGCCACCGAAGAGCTGTCGCGCGGCTCGCTCGGCGCGGGCGGCTCGCTCATCACGCGACCGGAGATCCTCACGCGTGCGCTCGTGAAGGGCGGCACCGAGGAACAGAAGCAGGAGTGGTTGCCGAAGCTGGCGTCGGCCGAAGTGATGGCGGCGGTCGCGGTGACCGAGCCCGATTTTGGCTCTGACGTCGCGGGCATCAAGGTCACGGCTACGCCGACCCCGGAGGCCGACGGCTGGTTGATCAACGGCGTGAAGACGTGGTGCACGTTCGGGGCTCGCGCCGATGTGCTGATGCTCCTCGCTCGCACTGATCCCGATCGCTCCAAGATCCACCGCGGCTTGTCTCTGTTCGTCGTGCCCAAACCGCGAGGCGAAGGGCACGGTTTCGAGTTCACGGACGATCACGGCGGAAAGATGGAAGGCCGCGCGATCGACACGATCGGTTATCGCGGCATGCACTCCTACGAGGTGGCGTTCGACAACTGGTTCGTCAGCAACGACAACCTCGTCGGCGGCCAAGGAGGGCAAGGCCAAGGGTTCTACCTTCAGATGGCCGGCTTCGAGAACGGCCGGCTGCAGACCGCGGCGCGTGCGATCGGCGTGATGCAGGCTGCGTACGAGGACGCGCGGCAGTACGCCGCCGATCGCACGGTGTTCGGCAAGCCGGTCGCCGACTATCAACTCACGCAGGCCAAGCTCGCCCGCATGGCCATCACGATCCAGGCCGCCCGGCAGTTCTCCTACGCGGTCGCCCGGATGATGGCCAAGGGTGAGGGCACCCTCGAGGCGGCGATGGTCAAGGCGTACGTGTGCAAGGCCGCCGAGTGGGTGACCCGCGAGGCGATGCAGATCCATGGCGGCTACGGCTATGCCGAGGAGTACGCGGTGAGCCGGTACTTCGTCGACGCCCGCGTGCTCTCGATCTTCGAAGGGGCCGACGAGTTGCTGTGCCTCAGAGTCATCGCCCGCCGCCTCGTCGAGCAGGTGTAGATCCTCATCCCGTAGCGAGGTCGGCCAGCCGTTGGCCGATGAGCGGCGTGAACTTGAAGCCGTGGCCGCTGCACGGCGAGCCGATCACGACGGGCCCGATGCGTTCGAGTACGAACGACTCGTCGGGCGTGGTCGTGTAGAGGCACTCCGACTTGTACATCGGGGTCGGATCGAGACCAGGCATCCACTCCTCGACGTAGCGGACCATCGCGAGATCGTGGTCGAGGTTGCGCGGCACTCGTACATCCGGGTCGATCACCGGCCCGGCGAAGTGTTCGTCGACCTTCACCCCTTCGCCCGGCGTGAACAGTCCGTAGATCCACTTGTCGCGGTGGTGGATGAAGCTCGGCCACTCCTGCTCGATCGTCGGCTCGAAGTGTTGAACCTGCTCCTGGGTGACGGTGACGGACGGTGATCGCGCTCCGAGCAGTTTTGTGATCCACGCGCCTGCCGTCACGACGCCAACGCGTGCAGACCACGTCTCCCCGGCAGCGTCGACTTCCACCGAGTCATCGAGGATCCGAAGCGCAGCCTTCGCGTCGAATCGCACGACGGCACCGTGCGCGGCCGCGCGGCGTTGCAGGGCCGCGACCGTCGCGTCCGCCCGACAACGACCACCGTCGGGGTGATACAGAACGTCGCCTTCGAACCGCGCGGCCGGCCACCGCTCCGTCGCCTCCGCGGGCCCGAGTCGCTCGAACGGCGCGCCGCAGGTGGCCATGGCGGCGGCGACCGCGTCGATCGAGGCCGCGTTCCCATGGTCGATCGCACCCGTCGTGTCGAGCAGCGGCTCACCGGCGTCGTCTTCGAGCTCGCGCCACAACGGCAGGGCGGCCTGCGCCATCCGCACGTACATCGGGTCGTAGTACGCAAACCGGAAGATTCGCGATCCGCCGTGGCTCGATCCACGCGTATGTCCCGGTTCGAACTGCTCGAGCAACGCGACGTCGACGCCTCGACGCGCCAGCTCCCATGCCGTCGCGGATCCCATCGCGCCCGCTCCGATCACGACGACGTCGACTTTGCGTGTGGGCATGCAGGGCAGACGCTACGTGGCGCCGAATAGTCGCGGCGTGAGCCGCCGCACTCCTGACGACCTTCCGCCCACTGCCTCCGACGACGAGTTGATGTTGTGGAGCCAAGAACTCTTGGCTCGTCCAGCTCGCACTGTTCGCCCGAATCGTCCCCTCGTAGCGACGAGAATCACGTCGACGGTCTCCACCGAGGAGATCCTGCTCGACATCCGGGAGCGAGCAGCCGCGGCGTACACCCGCCGGCGCGTCATCGTTCGACGGTGAGGCCTCGCAAGTAGAACCAGTAGGTCCTGAGCCGCACGTCGCCGATCGGCCAGACGATCTTCAGCAACTCGCGGTACATCGCCCACGTGCCGCGGACACCGGCCCACCGGCCGAGCTTCACCCGCTTCGTGCGGTGGTACACCCCTTTCATCGTGCGAGTCACGGTGTGGAGCCGTCGCTCGGCGACCACCTCGTTGATCCGCACCTCGATCGTGTAGCCATCGAGCTTGTGGGGCGGGATCGCGTCCCACACCCAGCGAGGAATGATGCGCTCGCCGCTCAGCGGTGGCCAGCGCAACACCATGCGATTCCAGAACGGGCCGTAGTCGAACGCACCGAGCGACAACACGGCGCGTCCGTCGAGAAACGGCTCGCAGATTGCCTCGAGGTGCGCGGCAGTGAGACCGGTGCAGTCGGCGTCGACGAACAGGAACGCATCGGCGTCTGACGCCTCGATCCCTGCGGCCATCGCGTGCGCCTTCGACCCCTCGGAGCCCTCGCGGAGAATCACGTTCGCACCGGCCGCGACGGCGATGTCGCCCGTACCGTCGGTCGAGCCGTCGTCGACGACGATGACGTTGCGAACGTGATGGCACTCGAGCGCGGCGGCCACGTTGTCGGCAACCGTCGGCGCCTCGTCGCGCGCCGGCATCACGACATCGATCGTGGTCATGAGCGACCCCGCGTCAACCCTTCGAGCGCACCATCCTGTTGCGTTCGCCCTTCTTCACGAGCTTGATCGCAACTTTGCGCGAGGCCTCGTCGATCATCTCGTCGCCGAACATGACCGCGCCTTTGCGGTCGCCTTCGGTCGTCGCCTTCTCGTACGCATCCAGCACGTCCCACGCTTTGTCGAACTGCTCCTGACTCGGGGAGAAGACCTCGTTGAGGATCGTGACCTGATCGGGGTGCAGGGCCCACTTGCCGTCATACCCCAGGATCTGGGTGCGGATGCAGAAATCACGGAAGCCCTCGGGATCGCGAACCTTCACGTACGGACCGTCGATGACCTGCAGTCCGTTGGCCCGCCCCGCCATCAAGATCTTGACGAACACGTAGTGGAAGTAGTCGCCGGGGTACTCCGGGATCTGGAGTCCGCCCGCGAGGCTCGGCATCTCCATCGAAGCGGACATGTCGACGGGGCCGAGGATCACGGTCTCGAGTCGCGGGCTGGCCGCGCAGATCTCCTCGACGTTGATGATGCCGCGGGCGGTCTCGATCTGCGCCTCGATGCCGATGTGGCCTCGCGGCAGGCCGGCCTTCTGCTCGACTTGGGTGAGGAGCAGATCCATGGCCACGACCTCGGCGGCGGATTGCACCTTCGGGAGCATGATCTCGTCGAGGCGCTCGCCGGCATTGCCCACGACCTCGATCACGTCGAACACCGTCCACTCGGTGTCCCACGCGTTGACGCGCACGCACAGCACGCGATCGCCCCAGTCCTGCGTCTTGATCGCCTCGACGACCTTCGGGCGGGCCGCCTCCTTCTCGAGCGGCGACACCGCGTCTTCGAGGTCGAGGAACGTCATGTCGGCGGGAATCGTGGGACCCTTCGCCAGCATCTTCTCGCTGGAACCGGGAACCGACAGGCAGGAGCGGCGGGGAAGCTCTCGTGAGCGCTCAGACATGGTCGTGATGCTACGAGGACCGTCCGCGCAGGCGCCAAGCGCACCCCGACATCCCGAGGAGAGCGCCTGCTGGCCACGACCATCCCCATCCGCCGGTTGCGGGCAACCGGGGGGACGACGCCGAGTCGGACGACGAGGACGACGTTGTGTCCGTCGACGCGTCCTCCAGGTCGTAGTGACCGAAGAACACGAAAGGGCCGAGCGGATCGTTGATCATCGCGTGGAACGCACCGGAAGGCAGGGCGGTCGCGTCGATGCCCTCGCCCTCGAGACCCTGGTGACCGAGCGTGCCGACGCTCGTGGTGTCACCGGTCGAGAGATCCACGCGGTACACGCCGTTGTGGTCGTCGGACGTCGCGATCCACACGGCTCCGTCGGCGACATCGGCCCCCTGCGTGTGCACCAGGTGCATCGTGAGCTGAAGGGGCGCCAGTGCGGTCCAGCCGGCCTGCACGTCGTAGCGCAGGAGGGTGTCGCCGTCGAAGTGATCCATCGTGTACGCCGTCATCGTCGAGGGGTCGACCGTGACGAAGGAGTTCTCGTGTTGCGGTAACTCGACGGCGTCGATGAACGCGAGCGTCGCTGGGTCATAACGGGCAGTGACTTGATGACCGAGGGCGTAGTTCGGCTGCTCGAACGGAACGTAGAGAACGCCACCTTCGACGTCGACGTCGCCGACGTGGTCGTAGCCCTGGCTCCGGTACACCGGCGGGATCGGCAGCGGCTGCACCGCGATGACGTTGAGCTCGTCATCAGTCCGTTCGAGCACATCGGTGCCGGGGATCGGCGAGTCCGTGCCCGAGAAGACCCAGCCGCCGTCGACCCGAGCGACGCCTTGGTTGAACAGGAACGGGAGCGTCTGCTCAGACCGCTCGGTGAACGTCGGCGACACCGCCACTACGACAACCATGGCCGCCACGATCCCCCGCACGAGATCCAGCATCGCGTCGCGATCTAGCGTGAGCCAATGCGCACGGCTGACCTCGTCGATCTCGAGGGCGCTCGTGCCGGCATCGAGCAGTACCAGCGCGAATTACGCGAGCGGGGCGTGAGCGTGCTGCCCGGGTTCGTGCGGGCCGAATCGATCGACGCGATGGTCGTCGAGTGCGACACCCTCGCCGCCGAGGCCTACCACCAGGACGTCCAAGGCACGCCGTACCTGGAACTACCCGCCGACGGCTGGCCGGAGGGACACCCGCGGGTGACATGGGGACGCTCGTCGGTGCACACGATCGGCTACGACCAGTTCCCCGCTGACTCGCTGGTCCGCGCGCTGTACGAGTCGGACGAACTGCTGGAGCTTCTCGCGCGGATCCTCGAACGCGAGCCGCTGTACCGCTACGCAGACCCGATCGGAGCGCTCAACCTCGCGGTCATGATCGAAGGCGACGTACTCGACTGGCACTTCGACCAGACCGACTTCGTGGTGTCGCTCGCCATTCAGTCGAGTGAGCGCGGCGGCGACTTCGAGAACGCCGCGTTGATGCGCTCGCCGAGCGAGGAGAATTACGAGGCCGTCGCGGCCGTCCTCGGAGGTGACGCCCCCGACGTCGTCGTCGAGCCGATGACTCCGGGCACCCTCATGCTGTTCGAGGGACGCCACTCGCTCCATCGGGTGTCCCCCGTCGAGGGCACGCGGCCCCGTTACGTTGCGCTCTTCGGCTACGACACCAAGCCCGACACGATGTCGTCAGAGCTGCTGAAGCAGATCCGCTACGGACGATCGGAACCCCTTGCAGCTCGGTGAGTCGTTCGTGGGTGAAGGGCCGAACGCCGCGCACGTCAACACCGTGCTCGGTCCCCGTGATGGTCCTGTCGGGGCCGCGTGGGCCACTGCGCTCGCGACGCCCACCGACGGACACGCACCGTTCGTGGTCGTGTTGCACCCAGGGTTGCCGGTGAAACCGTTCACCCTGCTCGTCAACAAGGCGCGCATCGAGTCAGAGACGCACGCGCACATGACGTGGGGACCGGCGCAGGCGGGAGTTGCGTCCGGCGTCGCCGAGGCGGTGGCGCAGGAGATCGTGTTCGACATCGAGGACGTCCTCATCGCTGCGGTATGGGTCAATCCCGCGGCGGACGACGCCGAGGCCGTGTTCACCAACAATGCGCAAGCAACGCTCGCCGCGCTGGCGATGGGTCAGCTGAGCCTGCCGTCAGCGACCGACATCGAGGAGCGTCGGGCCGAGGTGTGGAACCCCTTCTTCACGCCGCGAGATCTTCCGGGAGCAACGCCTCCGTGATGAGGCGCTCGAAGCGCGTGGGATCTCCGGACACGTAGCGCCGGCACAGTCGCAGGCCATCGATGTAGCAGAAGATGTACGCCCGCCACGTGGGGTCGGTCTGGAACTGGACAACCTTCTGAGCTCGGTTGTGTGGCAGCAAGCCCCACCGTTCGGCGTACGCGACCGCGTCGTCCTCGGAGGCGCCATCGACGTGAAGCAACAGCGCGACGTTGCCGCGCACGGCATTGCCCAACAACTCGCCGGCCTCCGCTACGGCGGACGCGACCTCGGCGTCGTACCGAATGTCGAGAGCACGAAGGTGCTGCGCCACCGTCTCGTGACGTCGCTCCGGCACGATCACCTCGAGCCCGAGGTCGGCGAGCCCTTCGGCGAGCAGGCATTGCGGCGTACCGACGAGAAAGATCGTCTCCTCGTCGTAGCCGCGGCGGCGGACCAGGCCGACCTCCTTGCGACTGTGCTCGGTGTGATGGCCGGGGTAGGCCTCATGCGCGACGAGGTGGCCAAGCGAGGTCGACAGCACGGGTAGGTCCGTGTTGATCACGACGCGACTGTGCAGATCGCCGAGGTAGTAGTTGAAGCCCGACCACGGCTCGTTGGTGACGAGGTCGAAGTCGATGTGCTCGCCTTCCGGCAGTCCGAAGAGGCGATCGGTGCGCTCGCGAAAATCGTCGGCCAACGAGTTGATCGCAGGCTGCAATTTGTCGGTGGGCACCGCCTGCGCCTCCCGCCACGCGATGAGGCGATCGGCCAACGGACCGCTACCCGGCAACACTGCGTCGATGCGGCGGTGCGCCGCGGCGATCTCGTCGTCCTCGACGCGGGTCGGGCGCACGCCGTAGCACTGCTCGACTTCATCCAGGAACCCGATGGTCTCACCGGCGAACCGCTCCGCCGTCACGAGCAATCCGCGCGCCTGGCCGCGAAGCCAAATCCGTCGATGCGCGTCGAGGTCGCCCTCGCCCGCATCGAGATCGCCGATCAGGCGGCGCGCGTCCTGCGTCAGCTTGGCCGGATCAGGCGTGGGTTCGTTGTCGACCCGTTGCTTCAGCTCGGCCGGCCCGTAGTACGCGTCGACGAGGCCGTCGAGCAATCGCCCGAGCCGCAGCCCGAGCTCGATGTAGCGAGTGACCAGGTCGTCAGCCAAGCTTCGAGCGCAGGAAGCTCAGCGCGCGTTCCCACGCGGTGGCCGCCGCCTTCTCGTCGTAGGTGCCAAGGGCGTCGTCCTCGTTCGCGAACGCGTGACCCGTGTCCGGATACACATGGACGGTCGCGTCCTTGCCGAGGCCCCGCAATCCTTGCTCCAGGGCCTGGGCCTTGGATGCCGGGAAGAAGTCGTCCTTCGCGGCGTAGTGGCCCTCGACGGACGCCTCGAGCTTCGACCAATCCGGCGCGTTGGCGTCGTCGAAGCCGACGACGCCGTAGAACGGCACGACGGCGGCGATCTTGTCGGGCCGCAGGCATCCGAGCACCAACACGAGTCCGCCGCCCATGCAGAAGCCGATCGCGCCCATGCCGTCGCCGGTCACCGCGGCGTGATCGGCGAGATAGTCGACGGCGCCGCTCATGTCGCGGGCCGCCCGGTCCATCGGCAGGGTCGTCATCAGCTGGCCGGCCTTGTCCATCTCGTCGTGCCCCGCGAGCTCGCCGCGGTAGAGGTCGGGTGCGAGCGCCACGAAGCCCTCACCGGCGAGCTTGTCGGCCACCCCCTTCATCTGCGGATTGAGCCCCCACCACTCCTGCACGACGATCACGCCGGGACCGGATCCATTGGCGGGCACCGCGAGGTAGCCGCCAGCAGTGTCTCCATTGCTCTTGAATTCGACCATCTCTCCCATGAGGCGGACGCTATCCCCCGAGGCTCAGTACGTGCCGCCGAGCTTGGAGTGATCCCAGCTCACGATGCGCTCGGGATGAATGACCACCGCTGACCGCTTGTTCATGAGGACTTCGGCGGCCGCATCCGCGTCGGCCTCCGACACGCCCATGTAGCGCTGTACGACCGTGCCGGCGATCGTGCGGAGGATGTCCTTGTCGTCGATGACCTCGCCGCGACCGACGATCTCGACGCCCCGCAGCTTCTCGTACGCGTCGCCGTCCTCGACCATCACCGAGATGCGGTCGTCGCGGCGAAGGTTCAAGATCTTCTGCGACTTCGTGAACGTCTCGAACGCGGGCTGGCCTTCGTAGAACCCGTACCACATGGCCACGAGATGAATCGTCTGGTCGTGGTTGAAGGTCGCGACGCTCATCGTCTGACGCTCGTGCAGGAACGCATCGATCTCTTCGTCGGACATACGGACGAGTTCACGGCGGCTCGGCATGGCCGCAGACCGTAAACGAAGCGCTCGGAGCAAGCATCAGCATCAGAGCGGATCGACGGACTTGAACAGTTCCGGCGCGATCGGGCAGTCGATGCGGGTGAGGGCGTCGGCCACGTCGAGCACCCCGAACGGCGTGGCGAGGCGATCGACGAGGTCGATGGGGACGAGCTCGTCGTCGAGCTCCCACGTCTCTCCCATGGTGTCGAGCCGACCGGACAGCGCGTCCCACATCCGCTTCGGCATCAGACGGCCGACGCCGCCGACGAGCCACACGGGCACGCCCGCGTGCTTCGCCGTGGCGGCCGCCGCTCGGGATCCGGACACCCCGATGAACCCCGACGGCCCGATCGCGGTCGCCTCCAGCAGCACGAGGTCGGCGTCGGCGACCGCGGCACCGAGGCCCGCCATCGGAACGTCGGCGGCGTCGACGTCGGCGTGCAGCAGGCGGCGCACGAGTCCGGAGCCCTCGCCCAGCGTGTCGACCACCAGGACCTCGATGTCGCCTCGGCTCGGCAGCGCGTCGCCGATGATGTCGGGCCAGCCCAGCACGCACACGATCGCATCGTCGGGCAGGGCGTAGGCCAGCAGCCCGCCGGTGTCGTCGGCCGTGATGTCGTCGGCCGCGTTCCACGCCTCGGCGATGGGGTCATTACCCGTGAGAACGCGCGCCGAGAGCCACCACAACGGGCCCGAGAGCGGATGGCGGTCGATGATGCGCCGGCAGGCCGTGACCAGGCCAGGAGGATCGAAACCGAGGGCGGCCAGCGCCGCGGCCGTCTCGCGAACGAGCACCTCCTGCGGCGCACCGGACGACCGAGCGACGTAACGCAGACGCTCGATCGGATGCACGGTCACGACGCTACTGCGGTCGATGGAACTCGCTCCTTCCCGCCGCAGGCTGCTGGTCGGGCGAGTTCTATGGACTAACTTCCTCCGCCGACATGGCTACCGATCCTCCGCCGGACCTGGTGCTCACACCGCTCAACGGCGAGCCTCGAGGGATCGACGATTGGGTCACGCTGTTCCCGCTCGCTCTCGCGGTGCTCGACCCGTTCACCTACGAGAGCGCATGGCTGCTCGAGGAAGCCGGCCGGATCCTCACCTCGTTCACCGCCGCCGATGTCCGCGTCGGCTGGCTGGCAACCTCGAGCGCCGACGAAGCCCGTGAATTCCTCGGCCCATGGGCAGTCGATCTGCTCACGTTCGTCGACCCCGACCGCGAAGTCGTGAAAGCGCTCGGCCTCGAGATGCTTCCCGCGTTCGTCGTGGTCAACATGGCCAACAAGGTCGAAACGGTTGCGGAGGGCTGGGACCCGCCCGCGTGGCGCAAGGCGGTCGGCGAACTGGCGACGATCCTCGACTGGTCGAAACCGGCGATCCCGGGACCGAGCGCTCCACGCCCGTACCCGGGCACTCCTGCCCTCGGCTAACCGCCCTTCGTCATGCCGAGCACATCGAGGGCCTGGTCGAGCTCCTCGTCGGTCATCAGGCCTTCTTCGCGCGCAAGCTCGCGAATCGAACGACCGGTCTTGGCCGACTTCTTCACGAGCTCTGTGGCCTTGTCGTAGCCGATGTACGGGTTGAGCGCGGTTCCGATCGACGGGCTCGACTCCGCGAACTCCTTGAGCCGTTCGACGTTCGCCTCGATGCCGGCGATGCACTTGTCCGCAAACAGCCGCGACACGTTGGCGAGCAACCGGATCGACTGCAGCAGGTTGCGCGCGATCACCGGCAGATACACGTTCAGCTCGAAGTTGCCCTGCGATCCGGCGAACGCGACGGTGGCGTCGTTGCCCATCACCTGCGCGGCCACCTGCGTGACGGCTTCGCACACGACCGGGTTGACCTTTCCCGGCATAATCGACGACCCGGGCTGCAGATCGGGGATGCGGATCTCCGCCAGGCCCGTGCGCGGACCGGAGCCCATCCATCGGATGTCGTTGGCGATCTTCGTGAGCGCGACCGCGAGCACGCGCAAGTCGCCGGACAGCCCGACGAGCGCGTCACGGCTTCCCTGCGCGGCGAAGTGGTCTTTCGCCTCCGAGAGCGGCGCGTTCATGTCCTCCGCCAACCGCTTGATGACCGACCGCGCGAACGTCTTCGGCGCGTTGATGCCCGTGCCGACCGCAGTGCCACCGAGCGGCAGCACACCCACCGATGGCAGCGCGGCTTCGATGCGATCGCGGGCATCCTTCACCTGTGTGGCATAGCCGCCGAACTCCTGTCCGAGGGTGACGGGCGTCGCGTCCATCAAATGCGTGCGGCCAGACTTCACGACCGACGAGAACTCCTTCGCCTTTTTGCGCAACGCCTTCTCGAGGCGTTCGAGCGACGGCAGCAGCTCGACCATCACGAAGCGCACGGCCGCGAGGTGGATCGCTGACGGGAAGACGTCGTTGGAGGACTGGGATGCGTTCACGTGGTCGTTCGGGTGTACCGGCGCGCCGAGCCGCTCAGACGCGAGCGACGCGATGACCTCGTTCATGTTCATGTTCGACGACGTTCCCGAGCCCGTCTGGAACACGTCGATCGGAAACTGGTCGTCGTACTTCCCGAAGCTGATCTCTGACGCCGCGTCGTGGATGGCCTTGGCCATCTCCTTGTCGATCACGCCGAGCCGGCCATTGACCGTGGCGCCGACCCCTTTGATCGCCGCCAAGGCGGAGATCAACCGCTGATCAATGGCCTCACCCGAGACCGGAAAGTTCTCCACCGCCCGTTGCGTTTGCGCACCCCACTTCGCCTCGTCGGGGACCAGGACCTCGCCCATGGTGTCGTGCTCGACTCGCATGACTTCGACGGTATCGGCCAAAGTCCCATGGTGACCGAGTTCTCGTACCAAGACATGCTCCCGCTCGGGCCCGACGACACGCAGTACCGGCTGCTCACGACCGACGGCGTGTCGACATTCGAAGCCGACGGGCGCCGGTTCCTGCGCGTCGAGCCATCGGCACTCACCCGGCTGACGGCCGAGGCGATGCGCGACATCGCGCACTACCTGCGCCCGGCCCACCTGCAGCAGCTCCGCGACATCCTCGACGATGCCGAGGCCTCCGCCAACGATCGCTTCGTCGCGCTCGATCTGTTGAAGAACGCGTGCATCGCCGCGGGTGGTGTCTTGCCGATGTGTCAGGACACGGGCACCGCGATCGTGATGGGCAAGAAGGGCGAGCTCGTCGTCACGGGCGGAGGCGACGAGGAAGCGATCGCCCGCGGCGTCTTCGACACGTACCTCACATCGAATCTGCGCTACTCGCAGATGGCACCGCTCACCGTATGGGACGAGACCAACACGAAGAACAACCTGCCGGCGCAGATCGAGCTGTACGCCACTGACGGCGACGCCTACAAGTTCCTGTTCATGGCCAAGGGCGGTGGATCGGCGAACAAGAGCTACCTGTTCCAAGAGACGAAGGCTGTTCTCAACCCGGACTCGCTCATGCGCTTTCTCGACGAGAAGCTGCGCACGCTCGGGACCTCCGCGTGTCCGCCGTATCACCTCGCGGTCGTGATCGGCGGGACGAGCGCCGAGTACTGCCTCAAGGTGGCCAAGTACGCGAGCGCCAAGTACCTCGACACGTTGCCGACGACCGGTAACGAGTTGGGGCGTGGGTTTCGCGACCTCGACCTCGAGCAGGAGGTATTGGCGCTCTCGCAGCAGTTCGGCATCGGCGCTCAGTTCGGCGGCAAGTACTTCTGTCACGACGTCCGTGTGATTCGCCTCCCGCGTCACGGGGCGTCGTGTCCCATCGGCATTGCCGTGTCGTGTTCGGCCGACCGCCAGGTGCTGGGCAAGATCACCGCGGACGGCGTCTTCCTGGAGAAGCTCGAGCGCGACCCCGCCACGTTCCTGCCGGAGACGACGCACGAGGATCTCAGCGAGCACGTCGTGCACATCGATCTCGGTCGACCGATGGACGAGATCCGCGCCGAGCTGTCGAGGCATCCAGTCAAGACCCGGGTGATGTTGTCTGGTCCGATGGTGGTCGCCCGCGACATCGCTCACGCCAAGATCAAAGAGCGCCTCGACGCCGGCGAGGCGATGCCGGCCTACCTCCGAGAGCACTGCGTGTACTACGCCGGACCCGCCAAGACGCCCGAGGGCTACGCGTCGGGTTCGTTCGGCCCGACGACAGCCGGCCGCATGGACTCCTACGTGGAGCAATTCCAGTCAGCGGGCGGCAGCTTGGTGATGCTGGCCAAGGGGAACCGCAGCCGGCAGGTCACGGCCGCGTGCAAGGCCCACGGCGGCTTCTATCTCGGCTCGATCGGGGGACCGGCCGCTCGACTCGCCAAGGACTGCATCACGAAGGTCGAGGTGCTCGAATACCCCGAACTCGGCATGGAAGCGGTGTTTCGCATCGAGGTCGTCGACTTTCCCGCGTTCATCGTGGTTGACGACAAAGGAGACGACTTCTTTGCCGAAGTGTCGACTCCCGTCGCCATCGCCAACCCATGACCGGCGGGATCTGTACCCTCGTTCCCGTGCGAACCAAGGGGTCGATTCTGGCGGTGTGCGGCGTGCTGTTCCTGGCCGCGGCCTGCAGCAGTGGCGGAAGCGGCGGCGGACCAGCACCGCTGGTCGAGAAGAGCTCAGCAATCGCGCAGGGCGACGCGATCTGCAAGCAGCTCGTCGCCGATGTCGACGTGCTCGTCTCGCAGTTCAAGTCAACGCACGCCACGCCAACCGAAGCCGACGCTCGCGACTTCCTCGTGACCACCCTGCTCCCCCGCATCGACCGCGGCGTCGGCGACCTTCATCGCATCGGCGAGCCCACCAAGGACCGAACCGGATTCGACGACGCCATCATCGATGTCGACAAGGATCTCTCCGCACTGAAGCAGGCGGTCGCGGCCGACGCGATCAAGGTCGTGAACAACAAGATCCCGATCTTCGACAAGTCGGCCAAGCTCTTCACCGACTACGGCTTCAAGGAGTGCGGAAAAGTCTGAGCTACGCCAGCGCGACGAGGTCGATGAGTTCGTCGCGCCAGTAGTCGAGGTCGCCCTCGGGCATCAGCAGGACGCGGTCGGGCGCGAGTTGGCGCACGAAGTCGGTGTCGTGGCTCACGATCACCATCGTTCCGGGCCAACCTGCAAGCGCGGCCGCGGTAGCAGCGCGAGAGCCAGGGTCGAGGTTGTTCGTCGGCTCGTCGAGCAGCAACAAGTTGTTGTTGCCCACGACGAGCTGGGCCAGGGCCAACTTGGTCTTCTCGCCACCGGAGAGGGTGGACGCATCTTGATATGCCTTCTCGCCGGTGAGCGCGAACATGCCGAGAATCCGGCGGAGCTCCTCGTCGCCGAGGCGATCGCCGATCTGCTCCTGCATGTGAGCAAGTACGGTGCGGCCGCTCGTGATGCCTTCGTGTTCCTGCGCGTAGTAGCCCACCGAGACGTTGTGGCCGAAATGCAACTTGCCTTCGTCGGCCTCGCTCGTTCCCGCCAGGATGCGCAACAGGCTCGTCTTGCCCGCTCCGTTCAAGCCGAGGATCAACAGGCGCTCGCCGCGGCCGACGTCGAAGGTCACGCCGTCGAAAACGTCCAACGCCCCGTACGACTTCGCGAGGCCCGTGACCTCGAGCACCGTGCGGCCGGCCGCCGGCGGCTCGGGGAACTTGACCTTGAGCGTTCGCTGTCGCTGCGGCGCCGACACCGCGTCGGCCTCGATGCGCACGATGCGCTTCTCGAGGCTGTGCGCCATCGACGCCTTGCTGGCCTTGGCGCCGAAGCGGTCCACGATCTTCTGCAAGCGCTCGACCTCGGCCCGCTGCCGTGCCGCCATCTTGGTCAACCGTTCCTCGTCCTTGCGGCGGGCGGACAGGTATTGGGAGTACGTGCCCTTGTACTCGACGAGGGTGCCGAGAGCGTCGTCTCCGTTGCGGTCGAGGTGGAGCACGCGGGTGATCGCCGCGTCGAGGAGTTCGAGGTCGTGGCTGATCACGAGGAGGGCCCCGCGGTACCTCGCGAGGAAACCGAGCACCCAGTCGCGGGCGTCGTTGTCGAGGTGGTTCGTCGGTTCGTCGAGGAGCAGCACGTCGCTGCCGGCGAAGAGGATCCGCGCCAACTCCACGCGCCGGCGCTCGCCGCCCGACAGCACGTGCAGCGGGAGGTCGAGCCGGTCATCACCCAGACCCAGCCCCGCCGCGATCGATCGCACCTCTGACTCGGCCGCGTAGCCGCCGGCGTCGCGGAACGTCTCCTCATGGTGCGAGAAGCGCGCCACGTTCTTGTCCGACGGATCCTCTTCGAGGCGAAGGCGCAGCTTCTCGATGCGGGTGATCGCTTCGTCGAAGCCCCGACCCGAGAGCACGTGGGTGAGCCCGCTGATGTCGTCGGCCACGCCGTCGAGCTTCGGGTCTTGTGAGAGGTAGCCGAGGGCGCCGTTCCGGTGCACGACTCCCGCGTGCGGTGATGCGGCTCCGCCGATGACGCGCAGCAGACTCGTCTTGCCGGCCCCGTTGCGCCCGACCAGGCCGACCTTCTCACGAGCGCGGATCGTGAAGCTCACGTCCTCGACGAGCAACCGCCCGGCGACCTCAACGGCGAGCCCACGTACCTGCAACACGGGCGCCATGCTGACAGGCATGGCGGGCACGCTCGAACGAGTAAGCGCGCCGCGCGTCGTTCTACCCGTCGTAACCGGAGAATTCTTCCGGTTACCACCGCACAAAACCTGAGCGTCAGTTGATCTGGCGGTCGCGCCCTTCCCAGTAGGGGGCGCGGAGTTTGAACTTCTGGAGCTTGCCGGTGGCCGTGCGGGCCAGTGCGTCGCGGAACTCGATGGACGACGGGCACTTGAAGTGGGCCAGCTTCGAGCGACAGTGCTCGATCAGCTCTTCCGCGGTGACCGCGGCGCCAGGAGCCAGAACGACGAGGGCCTTGACCGTCTCGCCCCACTTCTCGTGGGGCACGCCGAGCACGCACACCTCAGCGACGCCGGGATACGAGAACAACACGTCCTCGACTTCGACCGAGGACACGTTCTCGCCGCCGGAGATGATCACGTCCTTCTTGCGGTCGCTGATCGAGAGATACCCGTCGTCGTCGATCATGCCGCCGTCGCCCGTGTGGAACCACCCGTCGACGATCGCGTCACCCGTCGCCTCGGGCTGCTCCCAGTAGCCCTCGAGCACGACGTTCGAACGGGCGAGCACCTCGCCCTGATCGCTGATCTGCACTCGCACACCGACAGCCGGCACACCAGCGCGCCCGAGACGTGAGGCGCGCTCGGCCGGCGAGAGATCGTCGAACTCGGCGCGGCTCCGGTTGATCGTGAGCAACGGCGACGTCTCCGTCAGCCCGTAGATCTGGATGAACTCCCATCCGAGCTCGGTCTCGACACGCTCGATCGTGCGCGTGGGCGGCGGCGCGCCGGCAACGACGATCCGCGTACGACCCCGTCCTGGGATGTCGCCATCCCACGTCGCGGCTGCGTCGAGTACGGCCGCGACAACTGCGGGTGCACCACACAGCAGCGTGACGTCGTGCTCGTCGACGCGACGCAGGATGTCGGCCCCGTCGACCTTGCGCAGGACGATCTGCTTCGCGCCCATCGCGGTGAGCGCATAGGGCATCCCCCATCCGTTGCAATGGAACATGGGCAGCGTGTGGAGGTAGGTGTCGCGATCCGACACCGATGTGTGCCAGCCGAACGTGGTCGAGTTGACCCACAGATTGCGATGGGTGAGCTGCACCCCTTTGGGTCGAGCGGTGGTCCCGCTCGTGTAGTTGATGGTGCCGGTGGCGTCCTCGTCCGGATTGGCCCACGGCCGGGGCTCCTGACCTTCGAGGAAGATCTCGCCGTCGGTCGCCGTTCCGAGCTTGATCTTGTGTTTGCACTCGATGCCGGCGAGCGTCTCCTCCAGCTCCGGGTCGTACAGCAGCATCGACGCACCGCAGTGCTCGACGATGTAGCCGATCTCCTCACTGTTGAGCCGGAAGTTCACGGGTACGAGCACGCGGCCGAAGGCGCTGACCCCGAAGAAGCTCACGAGCAGGCGGGCGCTGTTGTGGCTCACGACGCAGACGCGCTCACCGGCGCCGACCCCCCGCTCGTCGAGCGCGGCGGCCTGCGCGCGCGCCAACTCGGCGATACGGCCGTAGGTGAGCGTGCCCAGACCCCCGCCCGGCGGATCCGGCTCGTCGACCACGCCAACCCGCTCGGGATAGACGAGAGCGGCTCGTTCCAGCTGGTCAGCGATCGTCAAGGGCACGCGCATGGTTGTCGTTCTACTCCCCCGCCTGGATAGCGTGCGCCGCTTGGGTGGGTCGGAGCGAGCACCGCGAGCGAAGGGGTGGGAGCAGGCATGCGCATAGGGATCTTCGGTGGTGACGCTGGTCAGGGTGCGGGCGGGATCGACGAACTGGTGAAGACCGTGCACGAGGTGGCCGACCAAGGGTTCGCCGGTTACTGGTTGCCGCAGATCTTCGGCATCGACGCGCTCACGGCGTTCGCCGTCGTCGGCCATCAAGTCCCCGGCATCGAGCTCGGCACATCGGTGATACCGACATACCCCCGTCACCCGATGATGCTCGCCTCCCAAGCCCTCACTGTGCAGTCCGCCATCGGCAACCGCTTGGCTCTCGGCATCGGCCTCTCGCACCAGTTCGTCATCGAACACATGTGGGGATACTCCTTCGACAAGCCCGTCCGCCACATGCGCGAGTACCTCACGATCCTGCGCGCGCTCTTGGACGAACGCACCGTCGATTTCAAAGGAGAGACGCTCTCGGCGAGTGGCGCGCTGACGATCTCACCCGAGGTTCCCGCGCCCACGACCCTCGTCGCTGCGCTCGGGACGCAGATGCTGCGGCTCACGGGTCGCATGGCCGATGGCACGATCACGTGGATGACCGGGCCGTCGACCTTGGCGGAGCACACCGTGCCGACGCTCAAGTCGGCGACCGCAGAAGCGGGGCGCCCGGAAGCGTTCCGTGTCGTTGCGGGGCTGCCGGTGTGCGTCACCGACGACGCCGACAAAGCGCGCGAGCGCGCGGCCAAGGTGTTCGCCGTCTACGGCCAGCTGCCGAGCTACCGCGCGATGCTCGACCGCGAAGGTGCGGCCGGCCCGGCAGACGTCGCGCTCGTCGGCGACGAGAAAACCGTGCAGGCGGGCATCGAACGGATCGCGGAGGCGGGCGCCACCGATTTCCTCGCGGCGGAGTTCGCCTCGAACGCCGCCGAGACGATCCGCACCCGCGAGCTCCTCCGCTCCCTGCTCTAGCCCGTTTTCGCTATCTGGCGGTCCAGCCGCCGTCGATGGCGAGGGTCTGGCCGGTGCAGTAGCTCGATGCGTTCGAGGCGAGGAACAACAGGGCGCCGTCGAGCTCGGCTTCTTCGCCGAACCGTCCCATCGGGCAGGTCCGCTGCACGAACGAGATCGACGAGTCGTCCACCACCATCTCCGCCGTCATCTCCGTGGGGAACCAACCGGGCGCCAAGGCGTTGACGCGCACCCCCTTGCGGGCCCATTGTGCGGCGAGCTCGCGAGTCAGGTTGACCACCGCACCCTTCGATGCGCAGTACGAGGCCTGCTTCACGGGGGTGGACGCGACGAGTCCGAGCATCGAGGCGATGTTCACGATCGATCCGGAGCCCTGCTCGATCATCCGTCGCCCCGCGAATTGCGACATCACGAACAAACCGTTGAGGTTGACGTCGATCACACCCCGAAACTGCGTCGGCGTCTCGACTTCCGCTGGCAGCGTGACGGCCGTGCCGGCGTTGTTCACCAAGATGTCGACGCGGCCGAAACGATCCACTGCTGCGTCGACCAGTCGCTCGCAGTCGGCGTCGCTGGTCACGTCGCATGTGACGACGGCGAAGTGGGCTTCGTCGTCAATCGACGCGGCGAGATCGGCCAGCCGATCGGTGCGGCGAGCGGCAGCGACCACCGACGCGCCCGCGGCGTGCAACACCCGGGCGAAACGGTCGCCGAAGCCGCTCGAGGCGCCGGTCACGATCGCCACGCGCCCATCGAGGTCGAACAGGGACTGCACGTCGGTGGTCATAGCGATGAAGATAGGTGTCGAATCCGGGCGACCTCGTTCGTCGTACTGGCACAACCCCGACAACAGGAGATCCCGATGAAGTACATGCTGCTGATCTACACCGACCCCAGCGCCTTCGATCCCGCCCAAGGCGAGAAGATCTATGGCGAGTACATGGCCTTTACCCAGCAGATCGTGGAAAGTGGCGAGCTGGTGGCCGGCGATCCCCTCCAGGGCATCGAGACGGCGACGAGCGTGCGGGTGCGCGACGGCAAGCGCACGACGACCGATGGCCCGTTTGCGGAGACGAAGGAAGTCCTCGGCGGTTACTACATCGTCGACGTGAAGGACCTCGACCGCGCGGTGGAACTCGCGGCGCAGATCCCCGACTCGCGCACCGGCAGCGTCGAAGTGCGCCCCGTCCAGGACATGGGCTGACGAATTGACCTACGAGCACCTGTTCCGGCACGAGTCGGGACAGGTGCTCGCGTCGCTCATCCGAACGCTCGGCGACTTCGACGCCGCCGAGGACGCATTGCAAGAGGCGGTCGTCGCCGCGCTCGAACGATGGCCCCTCGACGGCGTGCCCGATCGTCCTGGCGCGTGGCTCCTCACGACCGCTCGGCGCAAGGCAATCGATCGGATCCGTCGCGAAGCCAAACGGGATGACAAACAGGCTGCCGCGCAGGAGCTGCTCGTCGGGGACGAGGACACCGACATGACGACAATCACCGACGATCGGCTGCGGCTCATCTTCACCTGTTGCCATCCGGCCCTCGCGGTCGAGGCGCAGGTCGCGCTGACGCTGCGCACCCTCGGCGGGCTCACCACTGACGAAATCGCCCACGCCTTTCTCGTCCCGGAGGCGACGATGGCGCAGCGGCTCGTGCGGGCGAAACGCAAGATCAAGGTCGCGGGGATCCCCTACCGCATTCCCGACGACCACGAACTACCTGAGCGCCTCGAAGCCGCGCTCGGGGTCGTCTACCTCATCTTCAACGAGGGCTACGCCGCGACGACCGGCAACGAGCTGGTTCGCCACGAGTTGTGCGACGAGGCCATCCGTCTCGCGCGACTGCTGGCGGAGTTGATGCCGGACGAATCGGCGGTGCTCGGCCTTCTCGCGTTGCTGCTGCTCCACGACGCCCGTCGTGTCACGCGCGCCGACGAAAGCGGCGCCCTCGTGCTGCTCGGCGATCAGGATCGCACGCGCTGGGATCACGGCCAGATCGCCGAAGGTGTCGAGCTCGTCGAGCGGTCGCTGCGCCGAGGCCTCGGCCCGTATCAACTCCAAGCCGCAATCGCCGCGGTTCACGCGGAGTCGCCGACGGCCGATGCAACCGACTGGCAACAGATCGCCGCGCTCTACGGCGAGCTCGCCCGGCTCGACGACTCGCCGGTGGTTGCGCTCAACCGCGCTGTCGCTGTCGCGATGGCAGACGGCCCTGAAGGCGGGCTGACGCTGGTCGACGTGCTCGAACCCGCGCTCCGCGGGATGCATCTGTTTCACTCCACACGCGGCCACCTGTTGCACCGCCTCGGACGCGATGCCGAGGCGACCGACGCCTACGAGCGCGCCGTCGCCCTCGCGACGAATGACGCCGAGCGCGAGTTTCTCGAACGCCGACTTGCCACTGTGCGAGGCTCCACTGGATGAAGGTACGCATCGGGTACGGGCTCGGCACGCGTTCGCTCACGAACGATGCGGGACGCTTCAACGCGTTCGTCGACGCGCTCGAAGGCAATGGGTTCGACTCGCTCTGGCTCTCCGAACGCATCACCGGCGATTGCCCAGACCCGCTCATCGGGTTGGCCGTAGCCGCCGGGCGCACGAAGAAGCTCAAGCTCGGTACGAGCGTGCAGGTGCTTCCCGGTCGCAACCCCGTGCTGCTCGCCAAGGAGTGGGCCAGCCTCGACCGGTTGTCGAACGGGCGGACATTGCCCGCGTTCGGGTTGGGGGTCGCCGATCCCCGCGAGCAACAAGCCTTCGGCGTGGCCCGCGGCGATCGTGCGAAGTGGTTCGACGAAGCGTTGCCGCTCATCCGGCGTCTCTGGACCGAGGAGTCGGTCGATCACGTCGGAGAACGCTTTCATTTCGAAGCCGTCTCTGTGCGGCCGAAGCCCTTACAGCAACCGCCGGACGTCTGGCTCGGCGGTCTCGCCCCGTCGGAGCTCCGGCGCATCGGCCGACTGGCTGACGGGTGGCTCCCGTCGTTCTGCACGCCGGCCGACGTGGAGCGCTCCCGTCCCGTGGTCGAGGAGGCGGCCGCGGCCGCGAACCGCACCTTCGACGACGAGCACTGGGGGGCGCTCGTGGCGTACTGCGACGGTCCCATCCCCGATGTCGTGGCCGCGGCGCTCGCCGCTCGGCGACCGGATCTCGACGATCCGACCGAGGTGATCGCCGCTGGCCTCGACGGCTTGAAGCTGCAGATCGAGCGTTTCGTGGGCGCAGGCGTCTCGAAGTTCGTCGTCGTGCCGCTGGCCGAGCCGGCCGACTGGGACGCCGAGCTGACGCAGGTCGCGGCCGCGCTGCTCCCCCTGCAACGCGCTGCATAGAGGACAAAGCGGCCTGACCGGCGGGTCAGGAAAACCCGGAAGCGGGGCAGGAACCCGCCCTCCCGCGAGCGAAAGGTGTGACCGATGACCGGGGTGCCGCCCGATTCCCGGTCAAAAGGGGGGTTTCCGGGATGCGGAGGTCGACGCTTCGGCTGTACGGACCGTTTCTCGCGCTGGCATTGGTCCAAGCGCTCTTCATCGTGGCGTCGCCATCGAAGGCACCTGACCGCACCGCACTGAGCGCGGGCGGGGCCGGCGGCAACCGCGCGGGCTCGGGGACGAGCGGGTTCGCGTCCACCGGTGCTAGCGGCACCGGTACGAGCGACGTCGGCGGCACCGGGTCGGCGGCGACCGGGGGCGGCGGCAGTGTCGGCGGTGGTGGTGGCGGTGGCGCGACGAGCAACGTCGGCGGCGGCGGGCTGGCCGCGGGCGACACCAGCCACTGCGCGGGCCCCTACCAGTTCGACGTGCTGCTCTCTCACGGTCCGCCCTGCCAGCCGGCGTTCGGCGGCGACAACGGCGGCGCGACCGCCGAGGGTGTCTCCGGCGACGAGATCAAGGTGATCATCTTCCAGGCCAAACCCAACGAGCAGGTCAACGCCATCCTCAAGCTGAAGGGGCTGGCGACCACGGTGGAAGAAGAGGACGCGGCGATCGCGGCCTACAAGTCGTTCATCAACACGCACTACGAGCTCTACGGCCGCAAGATCACATTCGACAAGGTGATCGGCGACTGCCCGACGACACCGCCGGACTACCAGAAGTGTGAGGTCGCGGCCCAAGAAGTCGTGAAGGCGCATCCCTTCATGGTCATCTGGATCACGTCCCTGTACGCGGACGTCTTCGACATCTGGGCCAACGCCGGCATCGTCTCGGTGGGCGGCTCCGCGTTCGACGCGAACTACTACAACGGCCGCCGGCCCTACCGGTACGACGCGGGCATGGACGGCACGCAGTCGGCCGACTTCATCTCCAGCTATTACTGCAACAAGCTCGCTGGCAAGGCCCCAGATCACGCCGGCACGAACATCCACGCCACGATCGGTCCGCGTAACACGCCTGGGCTGGTGCGCAAGTTGGGGGTGATCGTCCCCGAGATCCCGGCCAACACGATTACCGCGCAGCGCGTCATCGATGCCGTGCGCGCGTGCGGCGGCCCGAATGCGGCCGTCGACCATCCGTTCACATACAAGTCCGACATCAACAGTGCGACGACACAGACGGAGTCCACCGTCGCGTCGCTGGCGACGAACAAGGTCACGACCGTTGTGTGCATGTGTGACCCGATCGCCCCCGTGTTCCTGACGACCGGGCTGTCGAACCAGGCGTACTACCCGGAGCACGTGCTTCCTGGTATCGGTCTGCTCGACTACGACCTGTTGGGTCAGCTGTACGACAAGCAACAGTGGCAACACGCATTCGGGCCGAGTCAGCTCCCGACCTTCGGTCCGCTCGACGACAGTGATGCCGGTCGCGCCTGGCGGGCGGCGGGAAACAACGGTCACCCATGTGGCAACAACGGCTGCGGCCTCGATTGGGCGTTCATGAGCACCGCGGCATTGATGCTCCAGCAGACCGGCCCGAACCTGAACGCGCTCACGTTCGAGCAGGGCGTGCTGGGCAACATCCCGCCGTTCGGCGGCGCCGGACGGGTCGCGCTGACGAAGTTCGGACCCGACGACTACACGGCGGAGTCCGACGAGAAGGAGGTGTACTGGGATCCGCTGGCGACCACGCCGATCGACGGCTCGCAGGGCGCCTACATCACGGTCGGGCCGAACTGTCCCAACCCGCAGCCGCACACCTGTGAGCAGCGCTACGAGCTCGGCCAGTGGAGCAGCGACCTCAGTCTCATACCGGTCCACTCATGACCGAGGTGTTTCGTCGGGGGCGCTCCGCGATCGCCCCGGTGTGGAACCACCGCATCGCGGGCCCTGCCCTCAAGGTGCTGCTCGGCTACATCGTGATCGTGCAGATCGCGTTGCAGTACGTGTTCGGCAAAGTGCCGATCATCCACGTCGGGCGGGGTGCACACATCATCCCGACCGAGATCGTGATGCTCGGCCTCATCTACGGCTCGCTGTACGCGTTGCTCGGCATGGGCATCATCCTCGTGTACCGCGCCAATCGCATCATCAACTTCGCGCAGGCGCAGCTCGGCTCGGTACCGGCGATCATCGCGCTGCTGCTCATCGTGAAGCGTGGCGTGCCCTGGGCGATTGCGCTGCCGATCGCGATCATCGGCAGTCTCTTCCTCGGCGGGCTGGTCGAAGTGACGTTGGTGCGACGGTTTTCCAACGCGCCGCGCCTCATCCTCACCGTCGTGACGATCGGTATCGGATTTCTGCTGCTCGTCCTCGAGTTCTTCTCGAAGCAGTGGGTGGGAGGCAACCTCCTCGACGTCACGACGCTGACGGTACCGACCCCGTTCTCGCGGTTCACGTTCGTCGTCGGCGTCTTCAAATTCCGAGGTGACCACATCGCTCCGGTGGTGGTCGTCGGCATTCTCGTGCTCGCGCTCGGCGCCTTCTTCAAGTACACCGACATCGGAATCGCCGTACGGGCCTCGGCCGAGAACGGTGAGCGGGCGTCACTGCTCGGTATCCCCGTCAAGCGGGTCTCGACGATCGTGTGGATGATCGCCGCGATGCTGTCCGCGGTCGGTGTCTTCTTCACGGTACCGCTGACCGGTATCCCGCTCGACGGCTTCGTCGGCCTTCGCCTGCTGTTCATCGGCCTCGCCATCGCCGTGATGGCGCGCATGGAAAGCCTCCCCATCGCCTTTGCCTCGGGGCTGTTGATCGGCGTCATCGACCAAGGCATCAACTTCACCACCAACACCGCGCGGCTCTCCGACCCGGCGATCTTCGTCGCGATCGTGGTCGCGCTGCTCGTGCAGCGCGGCAAGCTCTCCCGGGCGTACGAGCTCGGGGCTTCGAGTTGGCAGGCGGTCAAGGAAGTCCGGCCGATCCCCGCGGAGTTGCGGTCGGTCCCTGAGGTGCGCACGGGCATCACCGTGCTGTCCGCCGTGGTGATGGCCACGGTGGTGGCGTTGCCCTTCTGGCTCGGCGACGCGTACACGTCGTATGCGACCGTCGGAGTGATCTACGCGATCATCGGCGTGTCGCTCGTCGTGCTCACCGGTTGGGCGGGGCAGATCAGTCTCGGGCAGTTCGCCATCGCCGGCGTCGCTTCGGCAACCGCCGGTGGACTGGCCGCCAACCACCAGGTCGACTTCTTCGTCACCATCATCGTCGCCATGCTGGTCGGCGCGGCGGTTGCCGTTGCCATCGGGCTGCCGGCCCTCCGCATCCAGGGCCTCTTCCTCGCGGTCACGACCTTGGGCTTCGCATTCACCGTGGCCAGCCTGCTCAACCGCAACTACTTCGGTTGGCTCGTGCCCAAAAGTGGTCACCTCGTGAATCGCCCGGTGCTGTGGGGTACGGTCGACCTCGGCGACTCCAGCCAGCTCGGCCCGATCACGTTCGAGGCCGACGCGAAGTTCTATTACATGTGCGTCGCGTTCTTGCTGCTTGCGCTCGCGATGGCGCGCTCGCTGCGGCGCAATCGGTCCGGGAGGGTACTCATCGGTGTGCGCGACAACGGCCGCGCGGTGCAAGCCTTTGGCGTGAACCTGGCGCGTAGCCGCCTGGCCGCGTTCGCGGTCTCGGGGTTGATGGCCGGATTGGCCGGTGGACTGCTCGCCTACCAGACCCCGGCATTCGCGGACAACGCCTTCCCGCCGGAGCGCTCCATCGAGTTGTTCACCTTGACGGTCATCGGCGGCATCGGATCACTGCCGGGAGCCATCCTCGGTGCCGTGTTCGTGATCGGCGTTCCGCTGCTACCGGGCCTGAGAGACATCGAGCAGATCGAACTCCTCACGACCGGCATCGGGCTCCTGGCCATCCTCCTGTTCCTCCCCGGCGGCCTGGCCGAAGGCATGTTCCGCATTCGCGACAACCTGCTCCGGCGGGTCGCCCGGAAGCGGAACATCCACGTGCCGAGCCTCATCGCCGACTCGCTCGTCGAGCAGCAGGAACACGAAGCCGCCGACCACGCGATTGCCGCGGCCGCGACCACCGCCGAGATCGTCGAAGCCGTCGAGTCAGGCGATCTCGCCCACGTGATCGCCTGCCCGCAGTGCGGCGAACTCGTCGCGGTCGCGGATGCGCAGGAGCACGAGCACTTCAGGGTGGCCCCCACGAACGGCAGCAACGGCAGCGACAACGAGACCGCCACACCGGGCGAACTGCGACTCGAGAGGTTGTCGAAGTGAACGCGCTCCGCAAGCGCATCGACGAGATCGCCGGAGGGATGCCGACGTATCCGCTCGTCATCCTGTTCCTGCTGTTCTTCTTCGATGAGTTCGACACCGCGGCGTTCAACGTCCTCGCCCCCAACATCCGCGATGCCTTCGATCTGTCGACGGCGGCGTTCGGGCTCATCGTCGTCCTGAACCTGACGGTCGTGCTGTTGCTCGCCGTCCCCGTCGGCTTCTACGGCGACCGGTTGCCTCGGAGAAGGCTGGTGATCGCGGGCGCCATCATCGCCGGTGTCTTCTCGTTCGCCACCGGCCTCGCGCCGGTGCTCGCGCTACTGATCCTGTTCCGGTTCGGAAACGGCATCGGCCGGTTGCTCAACGATTCGATCCACACCTCCCTGCTGGCCGACTACTACAAGCCGTTCGACCGGCCCCGCGTCTTCGGGGCGCACCGCAACGCGGTGTACTTCGGAACGATCGTCGGCTCCGCGGTTGCCGGCATCGCCGCGGCCGTCGCCGGATGGCGCGTGGCGTTCGTCATCCTCGTGATCCCGATCGTGCTCACCGCGCTCATCGGCGCAACGAAGCTGCACGAGCCCGTTCGAGGCGGTACCGACGACCCCGACGCCGCGCTGATGGCCGAGCAGGAAGATCCGGTCTCGTTCGCCGAAGCCCGCCGCATCTTGTTCTCGATCAAGACCCTCAAGCGGCAGTACGCCGCGTGGTTCTTCCTCGGCGCCGGTCTGATTCCGCTCGCGTACCTCCTACCGCTCTTCCTCGAGAAGGACTTCGGTGTCAACGAGCTCGGCCGCGGTGTCATCGGTGCGGTCAATGCGGCGGCGACGTTCATCGGCATCCAGATGGCCGGTCGACGCACCATCGTCTGGCTCGGCCAAGGCATGGGCGAGCCGCTCAAGCGCGCCGGCCTCGCCCTCGGTTTCGTCGGTATCGGGATCTTCGCGATCGCGGTCTCACCGGTGCTTCCGATGGTCATCGTGATCGGATTGATCACCAGCTTCGTCGTCGGCTGGTTCTTCCCGGGGTTCTACGCGACACAAGCGCTCGTGTCGCCGGCGCGTGTCCGCACACTGTCGTTCACCTTCGGATCGCTGTTCTTGGTCGCCGGCGTCTGGTTGCTCTACTTCATTCCCGGATTCGCCGCCCTTGCGGACTCACGCGGCAATCGGTGGGGTCTGGCCGTGACCGCTCCCTACTGGATCATCACCGGGCTCGTGTTGCGGTCGGGCCACAAGTTCGTCGCAGACGACACGACGCGAGCGATGTCGCTCCTGTCCATGACCGCAGACCTTCGTCGGGCGCGGCTCGAGGCCGCGGAGGGCACCGGCAGCTTGCTCATGTGCCGCGGCGTCGAGGTGGCCTACGACCAGGTCCAGGTGCTCTTCGGCGTCGACATGGAGGTGCGGCCGGGTGAGTGTGTCGCGTTGCTCGGCACCAACGGTGCCGGCAAGTCGACGCTTCTGAAAGCGATCAGCGGTGTCGTCGAACCGATGGGCGGAGCCATCTTCTTCGAAGGTCGCGACATCACCCATTCGGATGGTGTCGCGACGACGAAGGCGGGCGTGATCCAGGTACCTGGCGGCAAGGCCGTGTTCCCGACCTTGACCGTGGCCGAGCATCTGCGGGCCGGCGGCTGGTTGTATCGCGACGATCCGAAGTACCTCGAAGGCGCCGTGAAAGAGGTGTACGAGATCTTCCCGCGTCTCCTCGAACGCAAGGATCAGCTCGCCGGAAACCTCTCCGGTGGCGAGCAGCAGATGCTCGCTCTCGGAATGGCGTTCATCGCCAAACCGAAGCTGCTCATGATCGACGAGCTCTCGCTGGGTCTGGCGCCCACGATCGTCGAGATGTTGTTGGGCATCGTGCGCCGGATCCAGGAGTCGGGAACCGCGATCATCCTCGTCGAGCAGTCGATCAACGTCGCGCTCACCGTGGCCGACCGCGCGTACTTCATGGAGAAGGGCGAGGTGCGATTCGAGGGATCGACCGCCGAGCTGCTCGAGCGCGACGACATCGTTCGATCGGTCTTCCTCGAAGGCGCCGCGAAAACCAACGGCCAAGAGAAGACCTCGACTCCTGTCATCTCGTCGCGGCACGATCGCGCCGCCGATATCAGCGAGCGCCCGATCGTGCTCGATGTGCGCGCGATCGTGAAGACGTTCGGTGGCATCCGCGCTGTCGATGATGCGAGCTTCTCGTTGCGCGAGGGCGAGATCCTCGGCCTCATCGGCCCGAACGGCGCCGGCAAGACCACGATCTTCGATCTCATCTCGGGCTTCCTGATCCCCGATCGCGGACGCGTTCTCCTCGGCGACATCGACGTCACCCGGATGTCGCCCGACAAACGTGCGTGGCTACGCCTCGGCCGTTCGTTCCAAGATGCGCGCCTCGTGCCGAGCCTCACGGTGGCCGAGAACATCGCCCTCGGCTTCGAACGTCACCTCGACGTGCGCGACCACATTGCGTCGATGCTCGGCCTCCCGGGCGTGGTCGAGCTCGAGGAACATGTTGCGTGGTCGGTGAACGACCTCATCGACCTCATGGGTCTCGGAGCGTTCCGCGACAAGTTCGTTCGCGAGCTGTCCACCGGCAGCCGCCGGATCGTCGACCTTGCGATGTGCATCGCCCACGATCCGAAGGTGCTGCTGCTCGACGAACCGTCTTCCGGCATCGCGCAGCGAGAGACCGAAGCGCTCGGACCGCTCCTGCAGCGCATCCAGGCGGAAACGGGTTGCGGTCTACTCGTGATCGAGCACGACATGCCGCTCATCACCTCCATCTCCGACCGCATGATCGCCCTCGAGCTCGGCCATCCGATCGCCGAAGGTACGCCCGAGGAGGTCATCCGCGATCCGCGGGTGGTGTCCTCGTATCTCGGTGGTGATCTCGCCACGATCAACCGATCTGGCCGGCCCGAGCCTGCGGTGAAAACCGCCCCGGTTCCTGCGACCGACCACATCCGGGTGCGAAGGCGCGCGCCGCTCGTCGCCGCACGACGTGAGGAGAACGACGAATGAGCAGGCGTGCACGACGCAACAGCGCCCGGTTGGTCGGGCTGGCCTTGATCGCCGTCGCGCTGATGCTCATGGCCGGTACGGGTTCGGCCGGGGCCGACGGACCCGCCGCCACGCTCGCGGCCAAGGGATGGTGGTGGAAGGCACAGGACAGCAGCCTCCCCACACCGTTGCCGGCCCCGCCGAATGTGCAGGCCGGTCAGCTGAACGTGCAGGGAAATCCGACCGACCCGAAGGGCACCGCGTTCGCTGCCGTGCGTTTCACCGTCGGCACGGATCAGACCGTGAAATCCCTGACGATGAAGGTGGCGGACGACAAGGCCGCGGCCACCGCGGTGTTGCTCGCCTGTCAGACGGGTTCGACCTGGACCGGGGTGGAGAACGGGACGTGGCAATCCGCGCCCACGGTCACGTCGTCCTGCATCAACGGCCAAAAGGCGACTGACGGCAAGTCCTGGACCTTCGCGGTCGGACCGCTGCAGCTCGCCACCCTGCTGGACATCGCCATCATCCCCGGAGTCGACCCGGCCACCTCCGCCCCCGCGGCCTTCTCGCTCGTGCTCGACGCGCCGACCAGCGCGTCGCTCGAGACCTTCGCGGCCCCGCCCCCGACGGTGGCGCCGGTTGCGAACAACAACCCTGCTGCCGGGAGCAACAACGGGTCGACTGCGGGCGCTGGTACCTCGACCGGCACGGTCCACCCTCCCGTGATCACACCGGTCGCGACGGGACTCCCCGCCGACAAGGTCGGCGAGACGGCGACCGCTCCTTCGAAGCAAGCCGCGACGACGCCGGTCAACACTGCAGCCTCGGCGCCCGCCAAAGACCGCAACAAGACCGCCGGCTACATCGTGCTCGCATTTGCCGCGGCGATCGGGCTGTACGCGTGGCGACAAGACAACCTGATGGCGATGAACGGCGGATCGCTTCCCGGCGCGGCGGAGGAGCCGGGCGGGCTCGGACGCTTCTCGCGGCCGCGCCAAGGTGTTCCCCCTGCACTGACGTAGCACCGTGCGCAGCACCCCTTTCCGGGCGGCTTAACCTCGGAGCATGGAGGCGCTCGCCGGTCCGGTCGTTGTCGTGGCCGCGTTGCTCGCCCTCGCCGGCGGCCTGAAGATCATTCGTCCCGCACCGACCGCCGGCGCGTTGCGTGCCATGCGGCTACCCGCGGCGCTGCCGCTCGTGCGATTGCTCGGAATCGGCGAGGTGACCATCGGCGTCGCCGCCGGCGTCACGTTCGCTCGGCCAGTGCTCGTCCTGCTCGCCGCGGCCTACCTGGCGTTCGCGGCGTTCGTCACCGCGGCACTCGGTGCCAACACACCGCTGCAGTCCTGTGGCTGCTTCGGACAAGCAGACACTCCTCCGAGCGCGGTGCATGTGGGCCTGAACCTCGCGGCCGCAGGCACAGCCTTCGCCGCCGCCCTGAGCGACACGCCCGGCCTCGCCGTCACCTTGCCCGATCAGCCCTGGAACGCGATTCCGTTCGTGTTGCTGGTCGTCATCTGCGTCCACCTCTGCGTCCTGCTCGTCACGGTTCTGCCCCAGGCACTCGGGAGCAGACCGGGCGCGTGAGTCGGTGGCTGGTGGAGAAGACGTCGTCGATGCTCGCGGCCCGCACGAGTCGCAGGGGCATGCTCTTCCGCTCCGCCGTCGTCGGATCCGCACTGGCCGCCAATCCCGTCGATTTCGTGTTCCGGCCGGTCAGCGCGTACGCCGCCGCGTGCGAGTGCCGCGGCCAGGGTTGCTCCTGCGGAACCGCCTGCTGCGACGGCTACACCGAGTTCTGCTGCACCATCACGGGCAAGAACACCTGTCCATCCGGCACCGTGACCGCGGGTTGGTGGCGGGCCGAAGGCTCGGGCCTGTGCGGCGGCGCGTCGCGCTACTACATGGATTGCAATCAGGTGCCCGGCGCACCTGTGTGTGGGTGCCAGTGCGCCGGCGGGAGCTGCGGCAACCGGGTCACGTGCTGCGTGCACTTCCGCTACGGCCAGTGCCATCAAGAATTTCCCCAGGTCGGGGCCATCGTGTGTCGCGTCGTCACGTGCACACCGCCGTGGCAGTTCGACCCGTCGTGTGTGACGACCGACGCGGTCGACAACGCCACGGCGGCCCACGATGCCCCTTGCCTTCATCAGACGCTGCCACCAGAGGAGACCACCTTGCCCTCCGCGTTCATCTACAACGGCGACCTCGACACGTTCGCAGTCGATCCCGACGGGTCCTTGACCACGCGCTACTACCAACAGGGGAAGTGGAAGAAGCTGAGACTCGGCGGCGGATGCCAACCGAACACGATCCCCGTCGTGGTCCGGGACTATGGAGGCATCAACGGCCGCCTCGACGTGTTCGTCGAGGCGACGAACGGACTCGCGCACGCGTGGTACGTGCCCGGAAACAGCGCCTGGGGCTTCGAGATCCTCGCCTGACCATGGTCGTGCTCGTGACACTGCTCGCCGTGGCCGTAGGTCTTCTCTCGCTCCTCGTCGCGGGACTGCTTCGAAGCCACGCGGAGATCTTGCGATCGCTGCGCGAGCTCGGGGTCGATCTCGATCCCGACACGACGGCAAGGGCGCGCACCGTGACTGCTTCGCCTCGGGTCTCAGGCTCCGCAGTAGCGGACGTCGTCGGCACGGATTCGGCCGGCGCACCACAGCATGTTGCCGTCGCGGGCGTCGCGCATCCGACGCTGCTCGCCTTCTTGTCGAGCACGTGTCTCACGTGCCGTGATTTCTGGGATGCCTTCGGTGATCCGTCGCTCGTCGTGCCGAGCGACGCGCGGGTCATCGTGGTGACGCGCGGCGCGGAGGCCGAGAGTCCGGCGTCGGTTCGCAAGCTCGCTTCTCCACTGGTTCACACCGTGATGTCGACTGAGGCCTGGCAGAGCTACAACGTGCCAGGCGCGCCCTACTTCATCCTCGTCGACGGATCGCGTGACGCCATCGTCGGCGAAGGCACCGCTTCTACATGGGAACGCGTGCAAGCCCTCATGGAACAAGCCGTCGCCGACGACAACGAGCGCGGCAACATCGACCGCGACCTGAGCCAAGCAGGCATCGAGCCAGGCGATTCGAGCCTGTACCCCGAGACGCAGCAGTGACGGGGGTGGTGCTGTGGATCGGTGTGGCGTCAGCGGTCATCGGCGGAATTCGTTCGACGTGGTCACCGTGAGGAGAGTCGATGCTCTCGAGCATCACCCCGCTCGGTGAGCGGGGGCGAAACAGCCGATTCGCAGTAGCAGCATCGTTCTTCGTCGCGGGCTCGCTGCTCGGAGGTGCTGCCGTCGGTTTCCTCGCCGGTGCTCTGGGACGGTTGGTCGTGCCCGACCAGCCGACGGTCGCCGCCGTGGTGATCGCCGCCCTCGCGCTGATCGGCGCGGCCTTCGACGCGCGCATCGCAGGCCTGCGCCTACCGACCATCACGCGTCAAGTCGACGAGCGCTGGCTCCAGAAGTACCGCGGCTGGGTGTACGGCTTCGGCTTCGGCGCACAGTTGGGCACCGGGCTGGCGACGATCGTGTCGTCGGCCGCGGTGTACGTGATGGTCGTCGCCGCGGTATTCACAGGGTCGATCGCGGGCGGCACCGTCATCGGTGTCACCTTCGGCTTGGTGCGGGGCGCGTCGATCTTGTTTGCGAGACGAGTGCAGACCCCCGAGCAGCTCCGTCGGTTCCATCGCGGGCTCGCCGCGAACGCGACCCGAAGCGAGCGAGTTGGTGTGGCGACGCAAGGGCTCATCGGTGCGGCCGGCCTGCTCGTGATCGTGGCGGCCCGATGAGCCGGTTGTCGGGATCGGGGGTGGCGGTCGACGTTCCATCGGGATGGGAAGGGCGCATCTACTCGAGGGCCGCCGGCGAGACGACGCCGGCATTCAGCAGCGCCGGAGCTGCGTCGCAGGAAGCGCCCGTTTCCAACGCCGTGCTCCACGTCGCGAGCTTCCCGCTGCCTCCCGGCACCGGCGACTACGGAGGCGGCGCAGTCGAGCACATGACCAACAAGGACCTGCTCGTCGTGTTGATGGAGCACGGCCGGCAAAGTGTGGGCACGGCGCTCTTCAGCGCGGAAGGACTCCCCCGGCTCACGCCCGACGACGTGAGCCCGACCTGCCTCCAGCGGCTCATCGAAGGTCAGGGCGGCGTGCAGCGATTCTTCACCGCGAACGGCCGTACGTTCTGCCTCTACGTCGTGTTCGGCTCGTACGCCCGCCGCCTCCGCACCGTCCCCGTCGTCAACGACCTCCTCGACACGATCTCGATCACCTAGCGACCCGCGAAATCCAGTGCACTACGACACAGAACTGTGTCGCTATGCACTGGAATTGCGGGTGATCGGCGAGGTGTCGAGGTGGAGGAGCTCGACGGTGGTGCGGCCGGCTCGCAGCTGGTTGAAGTACTCCGCTTCCGTCGCCGCTCTTGCTTCGCCCGCGGCCTGCACGGTGTCGAGCGAGCTCGCGGTGATGGCCACCACGCCGTCTCGGTCGCCGACGACGATGTCGCCGGTGCTGATGCGCACCTCGCCCACCACCGCGTCACCACCGATGCTTCCCGGGCCGATCTTCTGCGCGCCGGGCAACGCGATGCCGATGCTGAACACCGGGAACTGCAACCGCTCGAGCGCCTCGACGTCGCGCACGCACGCGTCGATCACGAGCCCCGCGAGGCCTCGGGCCTGCGCGCCGGTCGTGAGTACCTCGCCCCACCAACCGAGTTCCTGCTGGCCCTCGACCTCGACACACAACACGCTGCCCGCAGGCGCCTCCGCGACCGCGGCGTGCACCGCGAGATTGTCGCCTGCCGCGCAGACCACCCCGTACGCGGGCGCAGCCACCGTGGCGCCGGGCCACACCGGGCGCATACGTGGCGCCAGCGGCCACCCTCCCGACTCGCCCAGCGTGGCGGCTCCGAGCCGCAACAAGTCGTCCATCATGGCCGCGCAACGTACTCGTCAGGGGAGCGCAGAGGCGGCGATGGCGAGCTCTTCGCCGGTGATCTCCTCCAGTTCGCGACCGTGCGTGTCGGGAAATGCGACCGCGAACATCACGATCGCGACCAGCGGGCCGATCCCGAGCAAGGTGGCGGTCATCGATTGGCTGGTGATCGCCAGCAGGGGCGCGGCGATGGCAAGACTGGCCGAGCGGCCGAGGACACCCGCGGTGTTCGCCCACGAGCTGGCCGAGCTGCGCAGTCCGGTCGGGAACAGTTCCGACGTGTACGTCTGCAGCACCGGCCACGCACCGAGCTGGCCGATGATCGTCAACGACATGCAGGGCAACAGCACGGGGATACCGCCCGGCAACCAGAAGAAGCCGACGGCGCCCAACACGCTCGCCAGCGCAAATCCGCATCCCACGAAGCGTCGCCCGAACCGGTCGGACAACGCGCCGGCGGCGACCATGATCGGGATGCCGGGGAGTCCCGCGAACACGAGCATGAAGTTGGCTGCGGTGGCGGACAGGCCGCGCTCGGTCTCCAAGAAGTCGATGGTGAACGTGCTGGCCTGTTGGGTGAGCTGCGTGAGGAACGTGGTGATCACGACCAGCCAAAGCCAGCGCCGTACGGTCGGGCCGAAGATGGCGTGCCACCGTTCGGACAGCTGGCCCTGATCGCGCGCCGCCTCGAACCGTCGACTCTCGGGCAGGCGCCGCCGCAGGAACGCCACGAGTAGGAGCGGCGGGATGCTGACGACGTACAGCCAACGCCACGACACACCATTTGGCTCGAAGAAGCCGCCGTAGAGGATCGCCGCGAAGCCGGTACCGAGCGCGGTGTTCATGCCGAGAATGCCGAAACCGAATCCGCGTGAGTGTGCAGGCAGCTCCTCGGCCGCCATCGTCCACACGATCGCGCTCTCGGCGACGAGGAAGAGCTGCTGACCGAACTGGAATGCGCCGAACCATGCGGTGTTTGGCGCAAGCGCGGTGAGACCGCTGAAGGTCATGTAGCCGAAGACCGACCAGATGAGCATGCGCCGGCGCCCGATGCGATCCGCCTGACGCGTGATCATCATGGCGGGCAGTGCGCCGAGAAAGATGACGGCGAACAAGGCGGATGCCGCCGCCTTGCTCAAGTCGAAGCTGTCCCTGATCTGCGTCAGTGCGAGCGCCTTGATGCTGCCGTCGTAGCCGTCGAAAAACGACGCCGCACTCAGCACGCCCAGCAGGAAGATGTGGTCGTTCGTCAGACCCCGCTTCCGCGCCGGGCCCAGCCAAGGCACCAGGAAGTTCATACGAGCGCGGGCGCGTCGAGCAGCGCCCGGAACGCCGCGGGGTCGTCGAGCAGCGGGGTGTCCGGGAGGAACTGCTTGCCGTAACGCTCGAAGTACACGAGCTGCTTCGACAGCAGGAAGGTGGCTTGGTCGAAGCCGCTGCCATAGCCCTCGAGATCCATCAACGCCTGCTGGCGCTTGCGCTCGGTCCACCAGTTGCGCACGGCTTCCGTGCGGGTGCGTTGCCCAGCGCGCTTGCCGTCAGCGGCGCCATCACCGATCAGCATGGTTCGGAGGTCGACTTCTCCGAACGGCAGGAGGAACAGCGGCTCGATCTGCGATCGTACGAAGGCGACGAATTGGTCGTCGTCGATGCCGAGCGCGTCGAGCATGCCCGCGCCATACGTGGCTTTGACATGCTCGGCAACATCGCTCCACGCATCGACGTCGCCGAGCACACCCTCGATCATGCGGCGAAAGAACAATGCCGTCGTCGCGTCGAGCCGGCCGACGATTCCCCAATCGAGCACAGCCAACGTGTTGTTCGCGCGAACGAGCAGGTTGCCGGCGTGGATGTCGCCGTGAAAGGCCCCGGCGCACAAGGTGGTGGCGAACCAGATGCGGAGACACTCCTGAAGCAGCGGCGTGGCGTCGACGCCGAGTGCGGCGATCGCTTTCGCATCGTCGACGGGCACGCCGTCGAGCAACTCCATCGTGATCACATGCGGCCCACAGAGCTCGTCGAACACCGCAGGCACGACGAGCCGATCAACACCGATCTCTTCGAGGGCGGCCCGGAACCAGCGCAACGATCTGGCTTCGTTGGTGAAGTCGAGCTCCTCGGCGACTTGCACCTCCAGTCCGCTGACGAGACCCGACAGCGTGCCGGCGATGCCGACAGCGACCTGGCGGGCAATGAATCGGCAGAGCGGGCGCAGCACCGCGAGGTCGGTGGCGATGCGGCGGGCGACATTCGGGCGCAGCACCTTCACCGCCACGGGCGTGCCGTCGGCGAGGGTGGCGCGATGCACCACCGCTAGTGACGCGGCAGCCATCGGCTCGGCGTCGAACGACGCGTAGATCTCGTGCAGCGGTCGCTCGAGATCCGCCTCGATGACCGCACGAACGTCGTAGAACGGCACCGCCGGACCAGAATCGAGGCAGCCCCGGAACTCGTGGGCGACGTCTTCACCGAAGAGGCTCGGTGAGGACGCGATGAGCTGACCGAACTTCGTGAAGGTGCCGCCGAGATCCTCGAACGTCTGCCGGATCGCGCCGGCCACCGCCATCTCGTCGAGCTTGCCCACCCGGCGGGCGGCGACAAGGTGACCCGACGCGGATCGAAGGCCGGCGGCCAAGCGCAGTGCGACCTCTCGACGCGTAGGCACGGGAAGCGCCGTTGCCTCGATCAAGAGCGGATCGCGCACTACAAGAGACTGTCGAGGGCGAGGGCTTTCATGATGTCGCCCGCGATGATGATGCGCCCGTCGATGGCCGCAGCCGGCGCCGACACACGACCGGCGACGATGTCGGTCCACGTGGCGACGTCCATCTCGACGGAGACGTCGCTCGTCGTCCCGGGTTCGACTGCCGCGTAGGTGAAGTCGCCACCGCCGATCGACAGCAGCCAGTCACCGTTGTCGATGCCCGTGACCCGCAACTCGATGCGCGAAGGCTCGACCTCCTTCAAGGCCGCCTTGTCGACGACACCGGCGAGCACCATCAGCACCGGCTCGGGCGCGATCTCCGTGACGCCCGTCAGTTGGGCGCGGAACACGACGATCGGGTCGTCGCCCGCGTCGGCCATCGCCTCGGCCGGGTCGAGCTCACCGGCTTCGGTCGCCGAGTCGATGTAGCGCTCGTACTTCAGGATTCCGAGCTGCTCGAAACCCTCGCGCACCCTCGGTGTGAGCAATCCGAGCTTGCGCAGGTTCGGTACGACCTTGGAGAACAGCAACGAGCGGAACGCCTGCATGTCGGGCCCGTTCTCGAACTGCGCCATCGCCTGGTCGACGTCGATGCCGAAGTGCTCCCACACCTGCGTCGGCTGGAAGCGGTCGCGCATCAGCGCGCAGGCTTCGAGTACGAACTCCTCACGCTCGGCGAGGTCGATGGGGTCCATGTCGTCGTAGCGCCCGCTGAGCGACAAGACGCCGAACGCGACGTGCCGAGCTTCGTCGCGGCGCACGAGCTCCGTGATGTTGGCGATGAGCGGGTTGGCGAGTACCGCGCCGCCGAGGCTGAATGCGGCCAGCGCGACGCCTTCGACGAGGATCTGCATGCCGAGGAAGGTCATGTCGACGTGTTTGTGACCCATCACCTGCTCGAGCAGCGAGTGCAGTGGCGTGCTCACCGGATAGGCGATGCCGATCTTGTCGAGATAGCGCTGGTAGGCCTCGACGTGGCGCGCTTCGTCTGCAACCTGCGCCGCGGCGTAGTACTTGTCGTCGATGGACTCGGCCGCGGCGCAGATCTTCGCGGTCGCGACGAGCGCGCCCTGTTCACCGTGCATGAATTGGCTGATCAGCCAACCGTGATTCTGGGAGATGATCTCGTGCAACATCGCCGGATCTCTGCCGATCACCGACGAGATCGGCCCGGCGTCACCCCAGTCGACATCCGCGAACTGCGCGACCTGCGGCTCCGCACCGGGATCGACCTCGATCGACCAGTCGACGTCGGTGGCCGCGTTCCACTGGCTGACCTTCGACTTCTCGTACAGGCGGCTGAGGCGCGGCCGGCGCTCGTCGTAGTCCCACACGAACGTGGCGGGGAGCCCCATGTCAACGTGCTCGATGTCAGTGAAGGTCATAGTGACGCGTTCTCCTTTTGGTTCACGACCGTGCGCAGTAAGACGTCGATGGCGATCCGGCCGACGCGCTCGTAGTCGGTGACGAACACGCCCATGACCTCGCGGCGATTGAGTCCTTCGACAATGACGTCGAACAGCTCGACGAGCGCGTCGGCGTCGATGTCCGGGTCGACGATGCCGTCCGCCTGCGCGGCAGCGAGCAGAGGCGCGAACGACTCGACGACGGCGCGGTTGAACTTCGCGATCGCGGCCCGTACGTCGGGATCGGCGCTCAGGCGCCCCCGGAACCACGCCAGCGCCGGCAGGTCCGGCGCGGCGAGCAGCTCGGCCGCAAGCCGAATGAGCGTGTCGGCCTCGCGCTCGCCGCTCGAGGCGAAGCTCCGGACGTTCTCCTCCACAACTTGCTCTGCCAGCGCCTCGAACAACTCGTCCTTGCTGCCGAAGTAGTTGTAGAGCGACCCGGCTGACAGGCCGGCCTCATCGAGGATGGCGCGGGTCGTGGCCCCTTCGTGCCCGTCCCGGAGCACGACGGTGCGGGCGGCGTCGATCAACCGCTGCCGCACCTGCTCCTTGTGCTCCGTGCTGACCTTCGGCACCAGCCCCCCGGCAAACTGAGCGAGCGTTCAGTTTTGTACTGCATCGGGACTTCCGGGTGCAACCGGACAGGGGTCACACGGTGATCAGGCCATAGGTATCGGTGTGGCCGTCGAGCAGCTCGGCGGTCGGGCCGCCCAACCAATCGAGACCCGCGGCGTACAGCGACCGCGTGTCGACGGCCGCCGCGAGGTCGCCGTCGACCAAGCCGCCCAGGTCGATCTCCCCGTGGAGTCCGCCGCGCACGGCTCGCCCGGCGACGAAGTGCACACCGCCGTGGCCGTGGTCGCTTCCTTCACTGCCGTTCTGCTCGGCGCGGCGTCCGAATTCACTCGTCGTGAGCAGCAGCACGCTGTCCGCTCGACCCGTGCTCTCGAGCGCGGTGAAGAACGAAGACATCCCTGTCGCGAGATCGCCCAGCAACTGCTCATGCTCGGCCGCTTGGTTCGCGTGCGTGTCGAACCCTGCACCGCTGACGAGGAACACCCGCGTGCCGAGATCCATCTCGATGAGCGACGCCGCGGTCATGAGCCCCTCGGTGATCGCGCCGGTCTCCGCCGACGTGGGCGCCGACGCCTTCGACAGCAACGTGACTGCGGTGGTCGCGGACGCGATCGCAGCCTGCGCCTGCGCCAACATCGGCTCGTTCGACAACGGCTGCGCGGTCGCCTCGAACGCGTCGGCCAGGTTGGAGCTCATCAACCTGAAGGTCGCGAGGTCGTTGACTGCCGTCGATTGCGAGTGCTCGGCGCGCAGCGCGGGCACTGATCCGCCGCCGAGGGCGATGGCCGCAAGGGGGTTGTCGTTCGCCGCGCCGGTCGCGTCGAGCCAGCGGCCGATCCATCCGGTTGTCTGTCGATGCTCGGGGCTTGCGGTCCACCACGCGGCCAACGATTCGAAGTGCGACCGGCTGTCGGCCGCGAAGCCGATCTGCGGCAGGATCGCGAGCTGGCCGGCGTCCCACAGCGGCACCAGCGGCTGCAGCGCGGGATTCAGGCCGATCGTCGGCGCGTTCGTGAGCGCGACGAGTTGGTCGTCTGGAATCGCAAGCGTCGGCCGGAGATCGCGATAACGACCGTCGCGCGGGATCACCGTGTTCAGCGCGTCGTTGCCGCCCGTGAGCTGCACCACGACGAGCACACGGGCGAGGTTTGCGAGGTTCGACGATGAGCTCGCGCTCGGCTTGACCGTGGTGCGGTCGCGCACGATCCCGGCCCACGCCGCCGCGCCGGTCACGGCCGCGCCGCCGGAAAGCGTGAGGAACTGACGTCGGTTCAACACAATGAGAGCTCCGGAGAGGCGATGGCCAGCGCGAGTACGGCCCGCGGATCGTTTTTCACCTGTGTCAGCGCGGCGCGCGTCGCGTCGCCGAATCCGTCTGGTCGCGCGAGTGCGTCGGCCAGCGCGTCGAGGTCGAATGCCGTTGCCGCCGCGAGCGCGGCGTTGCCGGCGGGCGTGGACGTCGCCAGCGCGTTCGCCATGTTGTAGCGAGCGACCACGGTCGACGCTCCCAACCACGCCGGGCCGAGCGGCCAGCCGGCGACGCTCGGTGGCACCATCGGCACCTGCCCCGCGGCGCGAAGGGTGGCCAGCCGCGTCCGAGCGGCCAGCGCGCCACCCGTGGCCCGTTGCGCGGCGACGAGCCACGGCACGGGCTGTACGAATGACGGCTGCGCCCGCCCCGACGCCGCCGCTTCGAGAATCGCCCGGACCAACACGCGTGTGTCGAGTCCACTCTCCGCGAACGTCTTGGCGAGCTCCTGTAGCAGCCCGTCGTCGACGGTCGGGCCGAGGATCGTGCGGGCCAGCTTGCCGGCGACGAACGGCGCGCACGCGTCATGGGCCGTTACTGCCGCGATCACCGAATCGAGGTCGTGGACGCCGTCCTTGCCGAGATAGCGCTGCGGGCTGTCGTCGTGGCGGGCGGCGAGGAACGTCGACTTACCGGTGCGGCGATCGATCGTCCAACCCGTGAGCGCTTTTGACCCGGCCCTCACGTCGCTTTCGCCGTAGTTGCCCACGCCGAGCGTGAACAGTTCGAGCAGCTCTCTTCCGTAGTTCTCGTTGGGCTGCGAACCGGTGCTGGTGCCGCCGTCGAGATACAGCAACATCGCGGGCTCGATCGTGGCGGCCCGCACCAACTCGGGCAACGGCGCGAATGCCAGCGAGCGGTACGTGCGCAGCTGCTTCACCATCAGCAACGGCACCTTCACCTTGTCGAGCCCCGACACGAAGTGGCCGTGCCAGAACCAGGCCATCCACTCCTCGAGCGGACGGGGGGTCACGGTCAGGTGATCGAGCCACGCACCGATCGCCGCTTCGGCCTGCTGGCGTTCGGTCTGACGAGCTTGTTGCTGCTCGGTCGGGGTGGCGTTGGGCCCCGGCCGTTGCGGCGTGAGATCGATGCCGGCCCACGGGTCCGGCGAGAGCGGAACGCCATGACCATCGGGGTCGACGAGACGGTCGATCGTGGCGGCCACGCCCTCGCCGGCGCGGGCGTCGAGCTCGCCGGGCGCGAGCCCCCAGCCCGCGCGCCGGTGCAGCAGCGCGATCGTCTCGCGTTCAGCGGGCATGACGCGATGTTCGGTCCCGATTGTGATGAGGAGATGAAGGTAGGTTCAGAGCATGACGGAGTCGGCGGCGGTCGACGGGCGTTACGTGGCCGTCATCGGCGGAACCGATGTGAGTCCCGCGGTCGAGGCCGACGCCGAGGCGGTGGGCCGCCTCCTGGCTGAAGCCGGGGTGATCGTGGTGACCGGCGGGCGAGAGGGCGTGGCCGCGGCTGCGTGCCGAGGGGCGATGCAGGCCGGCGGCGTCACGGTCGGGATCCTGCCCGGACGCAGCCGCGACGAAGCCAACCCGTGGGTAACGGTCGCGGTGCCGACTGGGCTCGGTGAGATGCGCAACGCGCTCGTGGTCATGGACGCCGATGCGGTGATCGCCTTTCCGGGCGCGTACGGCACGTTGACCGAGATCGCGTTCTCGCTGCTGGCGGGCACCAAGGTCGTCGGCCTCGGCACGTGGGCGCTCGGCGACGATGTCTCCATCCTGTCGGCACAAACGCCGGCGGAAGTCGTTCGCCTCGCATTGGACTGACGTCAGGCACACACCGTGAACGTGGCCGGGCCGTCGGTCGGCGCGTCGACAACCGCCGCGTGATCGGCACCCCACTCGGTGATGGCTTGCACCAGCTCGCGCGTGTCGCCCGGCGTGTCGCCGACGAACGTGTCGCGCAGGCACGACTTTCCGGTGGTGTCGGTCCACGTCACGTACGCGTCGCCGCCCCAACCGGTGATGGCTCGCTGCACCTGTGCGCTCGACGGCAGCGAATCGAACAGGATCTCCCGGAGGAGAAGCGCGCCGAGCATCCCGACGTTCTCCGACGGCCCGTCCGCGATCGGTGCCGGTACCGCGGCCGGACCCTCACCGGCGAGGTAGCGGGTGACATCGAGGATCTGCTCGGAGGTGATCGGCGGCGCCGCGAACGCCGCGTCGAGCCGCGACTGCCCCCCAGTGTCGAGCAGGTCGTTCACGAACAGCGAACCCTCGTCGTACGGGGCCTGCGTCAAGGTGAGCAGGATCGGAGGCAGGTCGAAGATCTCGGGGTGCTGCGCGAGCAGCGCGGTCTGCTCGATCGTCGCCTGCACCTGCTCGGCGGGTGAGAGCGACGCGACGTACGCGTCCTCGACCCGACGGGCGTTGCCCTCGACCAATCCGCTGAAACCGAACCCCGAGTCGTCGTCCGGGTTGTCGAGCTGTGGTCGATTCAGGTCGAACCACTGGTCGTCGAGCGCATGCGTGAGCTCATGGGCGAGCACCTCGCGTACGAAGGGCGTGATCTTCGTGGCCCGTACGACCAGTCGCTTCGACTCCGGGTCGTAGAAGCCGGTGACGGCGATCGCCAGCAGCGACCGTTCCTCCGCGACGAGATCGAAGTCGGGCGGCACGAGCCCGAGCGCGCTGAGCACCTGCTCGCCCTCGAGGAGCGATGTGCGCTGCTTGTCGAAGTCCGCCAGCAGAAGCCTCTGGAACTCGCTTTCTCCCGCGAGATCGACGGCCACCGGCTGCTTGTACTTCAGGCCGCGCTCGCGCTCGACGAACTTCTCGATCTCGAGCACGACCGCGTCGAGCGACTGCGGTTCGGTGGTCGTGGTCGTGTCGCTCTCGCTCGACGTGGAGTCGTCGGTGGTCGTCTTCGGGATGGTGATCGGCGCGGCCACATTCACCGGACGATCCGCCGCGGAAGCTCCGACCAACGCGCCGATGATGATCGCGAACACGATTGCGACCGCGCCCCAGACCACGGCCCGGTGCCCGGGGTCGTCCCACCATGGGCGCCGAGCGGGAGGGGCTGCGACGGGGCCCGGCAGCAGCGCTGGCGTGGCGGGCCACTGCACCGGCGGCGCCGTCGGATATTGCAGCGGCGGCGGTCGGTCGGGCGGTTCCGTGTACGGAGGCCCGAGCGGCGGCATCGCGGGCGACGTCCACGGCGACGACCCCGGGGTTGACGGCGCCGCTGGCGGCCCTCCGGGCTCGCTCGTTGTGCCGCCCGGGGGGACGGTGAACGGGTTCGTCGGGTCGTCGGTCATGACCTCACCATCAGACCACGCCCGCGCCACCCCGTATGGTCGGTGGACCGGGTCAGCAGCCGTACGTGCCGCGTACCTCGAGATGCGTTGCCGATGGCGACGAGGCAATCGCGGTGATCGAACCGCTCGTCGGTGTGCTGGCTTGGACCGACACCGTTGCTGTCGGGTCGGCGGCCGCGGGTGCCGACCAGGTTCTTCCGGCGGCGAGGTCGGTGATCTCGAGCGCGGCCGCCCCTCCATAGGTGAGCGTCACCGACAGCTCCGCACCGCCGAGCGAAACCGTGCCCTCGACGTGCAACAACCCGTTGACCGCCGAACACTGCGACACCCTCGTGCTCGACGGATCGGTCGCGCCCGACAAGTCACCGGCGAGCTGAAGGGTCAGGCCTTGCCGCGGCGCCGGCGATGCTTCCGACGAACCCGGTGAGGACGACGAGGTCGACGTGCCGGACGAGCTGCAGCCCACTGCGACGAGCATCGCGAGCACGATGACGCGCCGCCATCCCTGCCAACGTCCGCCCATCTCGCCTCCTGACTTCCCGGCGAACGCTACCCATCTGCGAAGATCAGCCGCGAGATGAACGCGATGCTCGACGGCAAGGTGGCGCTGATCACGGGAGCCGGCAACGGCATCGGTGCGGCCGCCGCGACCCTCTTCGCATCCGAGGGTGCGAGCGTGTTCGTTGTCGACATCGACGGCGATGCCGCCGAGCACGTCGCGCAGGCGATCGAGAACGACGGCGGCACTGCATGGTGCATGACCGTCGACGTGCGTGATGCTGATCGCGTTGCCGACATGCGCGACCGCGTGCTCAGGGAGCAGGGCCGACTCGACGTGCTCGTCAACAACGTCGGCCATTGGGTGCACCTACCGCCGTCGTTCGCTGATGGCGATGCCGAGCATTGGCAGGCGTTGTACGACGTCAACTTCCTTCAGCTCCTGCGGGTCACGCACGCGTTCCTGCCCTCGATGCTCGAGCGCCACAGTGGAACGATCATCAACGTCTCCTCGATCGAGGGACTACGCGGTTATCCGCCCGATGCCGTGTACGCCGCGCTCAAGGCCGCCGTCGTGCAGTTCACGCGATCGCTCGGCGTCGAGGTCGCGGGCAAGGGCGTGAAGGTCAACGGCATCGCGCCCGACCTCACCCAGACGAAGCAGTCAGACTTCGTGCGCTTCGATCCGCCCGAGCTGGCCGACAAGTGGGCCACGTTCCTTCCCGTTGGGAGGATGGGCGAACCGATCGACCAGGCCCGAGTACTGCTGTTTCTCGCCAGTGAGCTGTCCGACTTCCTCGTCGGCCACACCGTTCCGACCGATGGCGGTACTGCCGCCGCGGGTGGCTGGTTTCCTTCGTCCCGGCGGAAGGGGCGCTCGTGGACCAACCGGCCCTTCGATCCATGACCATCGAACGCGTCGCCGCCGAATTGGAGATCAGGAACTTGCTCGCTCGCCTCGCGCAGCTGGCTGATTCCGGCGACACCGATGCATACGTGAGCCTCCTCACGGACGACATCGTCTGGGCCATGCCTCCCAGTCCGGCGGTCGGCCTGACCGCGTCTGAACGCCGCGGCCACGACGAGATCGCCACCGGGCAGCGTGAACGAATCGCCGCGCGCCTGCAAGGGCCCGGCTCGAACACCATGCACGTGATCACCACGATCTCGATCCGATTCGACAGCGACGACGCGGCAACCGCTCGGTCGCATTTCATGTACTGGACCAGCACCTCGACGGAGCCGACCATCGCGTCGATAGGCCGCTACGAGGACACGCTGCGCCGGACGAGCGACGGATGGAAGCTCGCGCGTCGCTCCATCACGTTCGGCTGAGGCCGTTCGGTCGCATTCCGCGGCAACGAATTCGGGCCCGATGACCTATCGCTCCCACCGCCGGACGCTGGTACCACTGGCCAGGTGGCGATGCTTCGGATCGGAAGGCGGGATCGACGCGGCCCCGTATCTCCAGGCTGGCCGCTGCTCATCGCCTCGTGTCGGGAGTGCCGCCGTCTGCAATCGCTCGCAGCTGACCGGGTCGACCTCACCGATGACGGAGCGCAACATCGGTGCAAGTTCTGCGACGTTGCGTTTTCCGTGCGTTGGGACGACGCGATCGCGCTCGGAATCGTCGAGGACCGATTTCAGCCGCTGAACTGACTGGTCGGGCGCCTGGGAGAGCTGATCAGACGAGCTCGAACACCAACGCAGAGCCCATGCCGCCGCCGGCGCACATCGAAACGCAGCCGATGGACTGGCCACGGCGCCGCAGTTCGTTGAGCATCGTCACGACCATGCGCGTGCCGGTGCAGGCGATCGGATGGCCGAGGCCACACCCGCTGCCATTGACGTTCACGATGGCGTGGTCGATGCCGAGCTGTCGGCTCGCAGCCACCGCGACCGCGCAGAACGCTTCGTTGATCTCGAACAGGTCGACGTCGCCGACCTTCATGCCGGCGCGCTCGAGGGCCTTCGGGATGGCGAGGATCGGGGTGAGGCCGGTACGCGCGGGATCGTCTCCCACCGACGCCCACGAGATGATGCGGGCGAGCGGCCTGAGTCCGTTGGTGGACGCGTAGTCATCGGCAACGAGGACGATCGCCGCCGCGCCGTCGTTCAATCCGGCGGCGTTGCCGGCCGTGACGGTCGCACCTTCGATCTCCGGGTGCAACGCCGGTAGCGCGGCGAGCCGCTCGAGCGTGGTGTCGGCGCGTGGGTGCTCGTCCACAGCGAACGAACCGACGGGCACGATCTCTTCCTCGAAGAACCCGTTGGCGATGCTCGACGCGGCGCGTTGATGCGAGTGGAACGCCCACTCGTCGACCGACTCGCGAGTGAGACCAGCGAGACGAGCGGTGTTCTCGCCGACCGTGATCGACATGTCCCACAGCGGCGCATCGGGAGTCTCCGGATGGCTCGGCGACATCCACGGCTGGAAGTCGTGCGCCGAGCCGGGCGACGACTTGAGCGTCCGCGGCATCGAGCTCAAGCTCTCCGTTCCGCCCGCGACCACGACGCGGTCCATTCCCGATCGAATGCTTCCCGCGGCAATCTGCACGGCGCTCAGCCCGGCCGCGCAATGGCGGTTGTCCGCCAGTCCCGGCACGTGTGGCATCCCCAACCGGAGGGCGATGTTGCGGGCGATCACACCGCCACCTTGCAGCGACTCGGCCACGACGAGATCGTCGATGTCGGCCGTCGCGATTCCCGAACGGTTGATCGCCTCGCCGACCGCGATCTGGGCGAGCTCGAAGGCATCGACGTCGACGAGCGAGCCCTTGTGGGCACGCCCGATGGGTGTGCGAGCCCCGGCAACGATCATTGCGTCTGGCATGCGTACCTCATCTTTGGTCGGAGCAGATGGCGCCGATCAGACGGTAATCAGAACGCGCCGCTCCGAACACCTTCGACGCGCGACGCCGGTGTCAGACGTCGTCGAGCGGACGACGATCCTCCACCTGAGGCTGGCGGCCCGTGCGCAGCGGAGCGAGCGGCGCGTCGATCATGAGCGTGCGCCGAAAACGCGCACCGACGTCGACGAGTGCGCTGCGCCACCCGGCCATCGCACCCTTTGGTGTCCACGCCCGTTCGTAGGCCACCCAGGTCGGCCAGTCCGGGAAGGTCCAGATGGCAATGCACTCGCGGTCATCGGCCATCGCCACCCGGAAGCCGCCGAGGAGTCCCACGCCGAGCTCGCCCGCGGCGGGCCGTCCCGTCGCGTCGATGGTGTCGAGCAGCTCGGGGGCGCGACCAGGTGCAACGGTGATGATCTCGTGGGCGTAGAACGCGCCTCCGGCCTCCGCCGCGACCAGCTCGTCGATGGCGGGAGCCCAGGGCGCGGGTTCGAGAATCCGGTCGAAGCCCCCACGCCGCAAGGTGGCGGCTCGCGCCCACCACTCCGCGAGCGATGGGTCCTGCATGGTCGGATTCGACAGCTCATGGTCGAAGTTCGCGGCGAGCCCGTCCCATCCGTCGAGCTCCCACAGGTTGACGACCTCGGGCCAGCGACCCGTTGATCCGACGGTGCCCCACACGCCGTAACAGAGCTGGTTGCGCTCCTCGCGCGCGATCGGACACCAGTTGGCCGTCATGTGGTGCACGTACTTGGCGCGGTTCGGGCCGATGATGTCGATCAGCTCGTGGATGTAGATCTTGGTGTTGCTCATCGTCCTTCGAACTGCGGCGGGCGTTTCTCGACAAACGCGGCCATGCCCTCGCGGAAGTCCTGGCTGCGCGACGACAACTCCAGCGCGAACGCTTCGTTGCGCAGGTGGTCATCGAGCGACGCGCTCGTGCCGGCGTGCAGCATCCACTTCGTGAGACCGAGCGCGACGGTGGGCCCCGTGGCGAGCTGGTGCACCACCGCACTGACGGCGGCGTCGAGCTCAGAGGACGGAACGCACTGATGCACCAATCCCCACTCGGCGGCTTCCTTGCCGGTGACGGCCCGACCGAGCAGCAGCATCTCGCGGGCGCGGGCGGTGCCGATGAGTCGCGGCAATAGCCACGTGCCGCCGCTGTCGGGCGTGAAGCCGCGTTCGATGAACGGCTCCCACAACTTGGCGTCGTCGACCACGATCGCGAAGTCGGAGGCGGCGACGAGATGAAGGCCGATACCCGCGGCCCAGCCCCGCACGGCGCACACGACCGGCACTTGCACGGTGGCGAGCAGCGGAATCAGACGGTGCGACTGCGAGGGCAACCGTCGCTGGATGCTGCCGATGCGGGGCTTGGTGTCAGCGGCGTCTCCGCGGTTGCGGCCGACGATGTCGAAGCCCGAGCAGAAGTGATCGCCCTCGGCGGTGAAAAGGATCACGCGGACGGCTTCGTCGCGACCGGCCGAATCGACTGCGTCGGTGATCGCACCGATCATCTCGTCGTCGAGCGCGTTGCGCTTGGCGGGCTTGTCGAGATGGATGCGCAGCACACCCGCTTCAGTCGCGATGCGCAGATGGTCGGTCATGAGCGCGCAAACCGAGTCGAGATCGCCTCGAGCGCGCCCTGCAGGTCGGTCGCGCTTCCGGGAGGGTCGGGTAAGCGCACCGGTCCGTGCTCGCGGCTCGGCAGGAGGATCGTTGCGTGTCCGGGCGTCGTGACCTCGCCCCGCTGGTTCGTGGCCGAGAGCTCGACGTCGATCGCCGGCCGGTCGCCGTCCGCGAGATGGCTACGGGTCACCGTGCCGCGCAGCCACTGCGTGTCGCCGACGTAGTTGAAGCTGCGGAACTCGCAGTCGAGCTTCCACAGCCACCCGTCGTCGCCCATCCAATCCGTGCACAGATGAATGAGCCACGTCTCCCGCATGCGGCCGTAGTCGAACGTGGTCGGATTACCCGAGCGTCGAGCGAACTCGGGATCCCAGTGCACACGCTGCATGACGTCGGGCACGTTGAGGTCGTCGCGATGGAAGAAGCGCGGGATGCGCTTGCGGTTCTGTGCGCCGAGGCGAAGCGGCTGCACTCCGTACAGGCCCATGCCCATACCGACGTGCCAGCAGATCATGTCGGTGACCGTCAGCGGGCCCTTCACCATCGGGCCGATCACGTCGCCCTCGTGCACGTCTTCGAACCAGCGCGTCTCGGCGCCCCGTGGACGTTCAGCGGCGTACTGCGCCTCGATGTCCGCGATGGCGTCGTCGTCGTAGGGATCGATCGTGATCGCGTCGTACTCCTTCTTCTCGCGCGCTTTGGTGCGCTCGGTGCGGATCATGTTGCGGTACTGCCCCGCGAGCAGCGTTCCGGTCTCGTCGCGAAACACCTGCGCCGTCCATTCGTGCACGGCGCGCTCCGCGAACTCGCTCGGCTTGTCGAGCACGCCAACGAGCGCGTTGCGGCGGAATACCCGCTGATCCGGAACGAGCGGCGCCCACCACTCGCGTGCGCTCGCCGCGTAGAACGCGTGCACGCCTCGCAGCGGATCGCCTTTCATCAGGTCGCGCTTGTCGGCATCGACCTCGATGACTTCGTCCTCACCGATCAAGGTGTCGCCGCCGACCAGCGGTGGCGGGGCGATCGGGCCGTCCCACCGCGTCTTCAGGCCGTATGCGGGATCGCACCAAAGCGGGTTGTCGTCGCCATAGGCAACGGCCACATGGCGGAAGGCGTCGGTGCCCGGCCGCAAGTAATGCGGCGGCATCGGGTGCGGTTCCGCCACCCCGACGCGCGCCTGCAGCTGCGCGATCGCCTCATCGGTGATCACGGAGTTGGTTGCGCTCCCCGCACCAAATGTCCGGGCGTGGCGCCCGTCGATTCGCCGTTGCGGCACACCTCGACGCCGTTCACGAACGTGTGCAGGTAGCCGATCGACCGCTGGAGCAGCCGCTTGCCGCCCGCAGGCAGGTCGAAGACCAGACGCGGTGCGTGCATCCCGAGGTGCTCGAAGTCGATCACGTTGAGGTCGGCCTTGTAGCCAGGCGCGACGATGCCGCGGTCGAGCAGACCGACCGTCTCAGCAGTCGCGCGGCACTGTTGTTGCACGAGCCACTCGGGCTCGAAGCGCACACCGTGCGGCCGGTCACGCCCCCAGTACGACAGCAGCGTCGTCGGGAAACTCGCGTCGCAGATCGTGCCGACATGGGCGCCGCCGTCGCTGAGACCCGGCACCGTGAACGGGTGGGCCAGCAGCTCACCCGCGGCGTCGAGGTTGCCGTTGGCGTAGTTGAGAATCGGCCAGTACAACAGCGCCTCGCCGTTGTCGCCGAGCATGAGGTCGTACAGGAACTCGACGGGATCCACACCCTCGCGGCTTGCGCGCGCGGCGACGCTCTCGGCTGCGTCGGGCTCGTAGTCAGGTGGATCACCGAGCTCGAAGACGCGATCGAGCATGCCCATCGTCCGGCCACCCGGATGCTCGCTGACGTCGGCGATGACCTTGGCGCGCACCGTCGGGTCGCTCAACATCGCGACGCGTTCCTCGAGCGAAGGAGCATCGATCGACCGGAATGTCGGTGAGCCCATCAAGGGGTTCACGGTCGCCTGGAGACCGATGAGCACACCGATGCCACGCGCTGGCACCTGCGCTCGCATCTTGAGTCCCTGCTCGTTCGCGTGCGTCAGCAGGTCGAGGACCGCTTGATGCCCGTAGCCGCGAGCCGAGGACAGCGAGACGGACAGCGGGCGGCCCGAGACGCGCATCATCTCGAGCAGGGTGGCGGCCTCGTCGTCGAAATCGGGCCAGTCCGACACCACTTGCATCACCCCGGCGCCGGTTTCCCCGAGTGCGCGAGCGATGCCGACCAGCTCGTCTCGGGCCGCCGTGAGTGTCGGCGTCGGCTCACCTTTGCTCGTGCGATGGTTCAGCGTTCGCGATGTGGTGAATCCGAGCGCGCCGGCGCGCACGCCCTCGGCGGCGATACGGCCCATCTCCGCGATCTCTTCGGCCGTCGCCGGCTCGCGGTCGGCGCCGCGCTGGCCCATCACGAACAACCGCAGCGGGCCGTGACACACCTGCGCGGCGAAATCGATGTCGTGCGGGCGGCGCTCGAGCGCATCGAGGTACTCAGGGATGCTGCCCCAGTCCCATGGAAGTCCTTCATGGAGCGCCGCGCCCGGGATGTCCTCCACGCCCTCCATCAACTCGATGAGTTGGCTGTGGTCCTCCGGCTTGACGGGCGCGAACCCGACGCCGCAGTTGCCCATCACGATCGTGGTCACGCCGTGGCCGGACGAGGGCTGGAGCTGCGGGTCCCACGTGGCCTGGCCGTCGTAGTGGGTGTGGATGTCGACGAAACCCGGTGTGACGAGGGCGCCGTCGGCGTCGATCTCGTTGGTTCCCGTCTCGTCGATGCGGCCGACCTCGACGATCTTGCCGTCTTTGACGCCGACGTCGGCGGTGCGCCCCGGCGCGCCCGTCCCGTCGATGAGTGTCCCGCCTCGAATGACCAGATCGAGCATGTGCGCCTCCCCCAGAGGCCCCTATCCTGCCGCGCGTTCCGTTCTCTGCCCTACTCCGGCGGCTCGGGTGTCCGTCCCCCGCGGGCGCGGATGTCGTCGAAGCGCTCGCCGAAGTGCCAGCGGTGGCCCTCGGGATCCGTGGCCTCGTACCGGCGCTCGCCGAAGAAGGCGTCGTCGATCTCCATCGTGATGTTGGCTCCCTCGGCCACGGCGTAGGCGAAGTGGGCGTCGATGTCGTGGACGTAGACGTTCATCATCACGGTGGTGAGCCCCGCGTCGAGCGGGCTGTGGATGTAGTGGACGTCGGTGTTGGCGTGGCCGATCATCACGACGCCGGTGCCGACGCGCATCCAACAGAGGTACTTGCCGTCGAACTCCATTCGGGCCTCGCGGCTCTCGGTGAACTGGAAGACGCGCGTGAGGTACTCGACGGCGGCGAGTTCGTCGCGGTACGCCAGACGCGGGTAGATGTCCGGCGTGGTGAGGACTTCCGCCGGTGCGTGGTCTTGGTCGATGGTGGACATGAACTGCTCCTTCGCTCGGGAGAAGACAGCCGGGTCCGCCGGGTCGTCCGGCTCGATGCGATCGGGTCGCAGCTGCCGCACCGGATCGAAGTCGTCGCTCACGACCCGATCCTCCCAGGATCTCGGCTCTCGATGTTCTCGTCCTCTTCTCCCCCGCTGACGCCTGCGAGTTCGCGAAGTCGTCCGCGAGCCCGGTTGAGACGCGAGCGAACCGTGCCGAGCGGTACCCCGAGAGCGTCGGCCACCTCTTCGTAGCTGAGGCCTTCCCAGATGTGGAGCACGAGCGCGTCGCGCTCCGGCTCCGGCAATGCGGTCACCGCGTCGGCGACACGAGGCCACATCTCCGCCGCGTCGACCGCGTGACTCACGCCGTCGGCAAGATCGAGTGGCGGCACGCGGTGCGCGGCGAGTCGGGCGACGGCGTGGATGCGGCGCGCCTCGCGGCGGCGGTGCTTGGCCAACAAGTTGGTCGCGATGCCGTACAGCCAGGGGCGGGCCGTCGGCCGCTGCAGGTCGTAGCTGGCGCGCTTCTCGAACGCGATCCGGAAGACCTCGCCCACCATGCTCTCTGCCTCGTCGGGTCCGAGCCGGCGAACGAGATAGCGGTGCAGCACGGTGGCGTGACGGTCGAAGATCGTCCCGAACCGAACCGGCGAATCGAGCGATGCGGCGATGACCGCCGCGTCCGACTCGTCCTCCACGGACCCATCTTCCCCGCAGCGGCCCTCGGGTTCGCAGAAACCTCAGACCATGTGGTCGAGCCGGGGCAACTCGGCCTCGAGCGCGCGCTCCTCGGTCAGTGGGCGCTCGAGTCTGTTACGGGGTCGTTTCGGCCGTTGTCGTCGGCGGGGCGGTGGTCGCCGGAGACGTCGTGGGCGGTGCGGTGGTGGGCGACGGCTTGGGTGCACTCGTGGCCGGATCGGTGGGCCCCGGTGCATCACCCGGGCTCGGCGCGGCGGTCGTTTCCGTTGGCGCCGTCTTGGACCGGCGCGTCGTTGTCGTCGTCGTCGAGAGCTCCGCCGCGATTGCAGCCGAGGAGGTCGCCGTTCCGTTACTCGACGCGGGCGTCTCCGTCCGCGCTCGACCGAAGAGAAACGCTCCGACCGCGACCGTGACGACGAGAGCGCCGATGAGGAGGGTTGCGATGGCCTGGTCCACCGGGCTCCGCTTCCGGGACGGCACGCTGCTGGCGGGAGAGTCGCTGACCACGGGGGTCTCGCCCGTCGGATCCTCCCAGCTTGGCATTGGGGCGAGCTACCCCGACCGTGGGGGCGTTAACCGCTGCGCACCGCGTCAGCCGACACAGAACTCGTTGCCCTCGGGTTCCTCATCACCGCGTACCTGCAACTGTCTCCCCATGCCGCGATCATGCAACGCTGTCGACCATGAGCGTCGCTGAACGGCTGGGCCGCTTCTCCAACAAGGTGTACGACCGCATGCGGAGCAAGGCGGCCTTCACCATCAGTGCCGACGACGCCGTCGAGCGCGACTTCGAGCCGCTGCGCGGCCACAAGTACGCCACGCTGGTGACGTTCCGCAAGACCGGCGAAGCGATGCCGTCACCGGTGTGGTTCGGGCTCGACGATGCCGGCCGGGCCTACCTGCACACGCTGCACGACTCCGGCAAGGTGAAGCGCATCCGGAACAACGGCAAGGCGTTGATCGTCGCATCGACGACCCGGGGCAAGCCCAAAGGACCCGTGCTCGCCGGCACCGCGCGTGTCGTTCCCGAGGAGGAATGGCCCCACGCCGAGGCGGCGCTGGCCGCGGCGTACGGCACCGGACGCAAGATCTACCAACGCGCCCTCGGCGACGCCGAAGGCATCGGCACCTACATCGAGATCAGCCCGGTCGTGCACACCGCGGAGTAGTTGCACCGCCGAGCACTCCCGCGACTACTTGCGGGGAAGGGTCTTGGCGTAGGTCACGCCCCGCATCACCCACGTCGCGAGCTGCCGCTTGAGCCGCACATCGCCGGTGTCGAGTCTCAGCCATCCGCTCATCGAGCGTCCCCGCATTTCCATCGGGCGAGCCTTCGTGGCGGCGATCAGCGTTTCGCCCTCAGCTGGGTCGACACGCACCATCATCCCGCCCTGCCCGCTTGCAGCAACCGCCATGTTCCCTGCGACAAGGAAGGCGAGACCACCGAACATCTTCTTCTCTGTGAGGTCCGGCTCGTCCGCCATCAGATCGCGAATGCGCTCCGCAAGCTTCTCGTCATACGCCATGGCCTGAGCGTAGAGAGCCGAGCACACTTCCTTTCGCCGGGCGAGATCGACACATCGCGCTTGCCTGTAACGGGCGAGCCGGCCGCGAGTCAATGTTTCGATCCACCGATCTGCGGAGGGCCGATGGCACGCTGATCGGACGTCCGGGCCGCGTTTCGAACGTCGCGGTGCATGCCCGGTCCCCCATGGAGGCAGCCATGTCCGTAACCACACAGGAACCGACGCATCACCCGGTCGTCATCGAGCACCGCGAGCGCCGCGCTTCTGATCTTCAGCTTCGAGTCGCCGACACGATCACCAAGTTCGCGGGGTCCATGAGGTTCGTATACGTGCACATCGTGCTGTTCGTGGCGTGGATGTTGGTCGTCGAGAAGAACCCGTGGCCCACGCTCACTCTGGGAGTGTCGCTGGAAGCGATCTTCCTGTCGACGTTCGTGATGATCGGCCAGAACCGGCAAGCCGAGTTCGCACAACGCAAGGCCGACCACGATTTCACCGAACAAGAGCAAGAACTGAAGCTCAACACGCAACTGACCCAAGCGATCCACACCCTGGCCCAAGAGATCCACAACAACGTGTGCGGTCCACAGGCACCCCCAGCGACAAGGTCCTGAAAATCAGCCCGGCAGGATCGGCACGTTCGGTCGTTCCGATCGGCACCTCCGTGTGCTGACGTGAGAACAGCGGTCGTAGTTTCGAGCATGGCGATCATCGGAACTCATGCATTGCTCTACACGTCGGAGCCGGAGGCGTTGCGCGTCGTTTTCAAAGACGTCTTTGACTTGGGCTACGTCGACGCTCACGGCGAAAGTCGAGATGATGCTCTACGAGCCGAGACATCCGACCGCGGTCTGACGAGTCGTAGGCCGCGAATCCGCTTCAGGAGCCGGCAAGCACGCGCAGACGCGCGGGATTGCTCGCGGCGGGAACGAAGCACTTACGAGCGCTGCGACCGTCGGCCAGAATGGAGTCATGGCGTGGCGCGGTCGGCGGTTTCTTGATCATCCGGGTCCGCGGCATCAGTCCGACTGGTACGACCAGACAGGCGAGGCGTCGGTTCTCGAACCCGGCGACCGGATCTTCATTCCCTGCCAAGGCGGACCGTGTGTCCAGCGTGTCGAGATGTTCCCGCCTCGGCTCGAAGTCGAAGAGCGCGACGGGGTCTATGTGCTGTGCGATGAGGGCCCGCGCGACAGTTGGTGTTACCTCTTCGTGCCGAGGAAGTAGCCACGCGCGGGATCGGCACGTTCCGCGCCTTTGGGCGATCGGCTGTCTGTTGGACGCGCCTTGTCTCACGTTGGAGCGACAACTTGGAGCCGACGTGCCGTTGTCGCTCCAACGTGAGACGCGTCGTGCCCCGGCGCGGCGGGATCGGCACCTACCGGATGGGTCCGCGGTCGGTGATGGTCGCTCACGATGTCGACTCAGGACCTAGCGATGGACGGATGGATTCAGTCGCGCGTCGGCCATCAGGACGGCTATCCCGACCGCACCCCCCACGACCGCGCCGACAATGACATCGCTCGGCCAGTGCGCTCCCAGATAGACGACGCAGAAACCGACCCAAAGCACAGCAGCAACGCAACCGACAGCAATGAGCCGCGCATGTGACGGCCAACGGCGGGCCATCAACCAGCCAACAACGACGGCCAGCGCTGCGACCTGAGCCGTGTTCGTCGAAGGCATGGCGCTCCCCGCCGGATGCACTAACGCCAGAGCTCGGGACGGACGAGGCCGCTCAATCGCCGCCTTCATCACACCAGCCACCAAAGTGCTGGTGGCGACCGCGATCAGAGCGAAAACAGCGAGACGCCCCAGGTGCAGCTTCACAATGACAACCGCGACAACACAGGCTTCGACCAAAATCAGATAGCGGTTCGTTCCTGCCGACATCGTCGCTTGTGCAGCACGATCCACGAGCGCGACGCGATGGTCAGCCAGAAACTGCAGCACGGAGTCGTCGATGGCCACCCCGCACCCTGTCACACCGCTGTATGGCGATCGTCCGCAAACGGCACTTAGCGCGATGCCTTGGCTGCCCGACGTTCGCGTTGCCACAACGCAGCTCCGATTGGCCAGAAGCACCAGGTTGCAAGCGCGTAGAGCCACGCCGTTCGCTGTCGGTGGCGTCGCTCGATGTCCCACTTCACGACGAAGCTGAGAACGACTCCGACGGCCAACAACCCCAGGATCGCGGCCCAGATCACTGCATTGATGATGTCGCGTCAGGCGACCGCTGTCGGCACGTTCCGCGCACTACTTGTGGCCCGAGGGACGGCGCGAGGACGCTGTCACGCGCAGTTGATCCACAGATAGTTGTTGGCTTGATCCGGTGGTCCTGAGTACCCACCCATGCCGCTGCTGCCTGGGTAGTCGGTGCCGAACGCGACCAGCGTTCCCGTCGCGGTGACTGAGGCACCGCGGAAGCTGGACGTGACCGATGCGGGCGGTTGGGTGTCCGTCGGGTTCCACTGCTGGCCGTCCCAGTGTTGGACGGCTGGGCCTCTGGAGGAGTCCACCCCTCCGAAGGCCCAAATGTCATTTGGTGCGCGCACCGCGAATCCGCCGAGGCCGGCGGCCGATCCGAACACCGTCCAGCTTGTGCCATCCCAATGCACGAACTGCGCGCCCCCGCCGGGGACCGGATACTGAATCGCCCAGATGTCGGAAGCGCTGACGACCGCCAGGCCGACCAGGCCATAGGGGTCGTCCGGAGCGGGCATACGCGCCCAGCTCGATCCATCCCAACGCTCCACCAGCGGAATGAGGCCTTCGGGTATCGGCCTGCCCTCGAATCCGCCGATCTGGCCGACGGCCCACACGTCTCCAGTCCTGTCCGCCGAGATCGGTCCGGTTCCGCCGGAGCCGATGGTGGGATCGATCACCTGCGGACCCTCGAACAGCGTCCATTGGCGCCCGTCCCAATGTTCATAGATGTCGTGGTTACTCCAGTCGCCCGGAACGGTGATCGACTCGCCGCCCTTGATCCAGATGTCGGCTGAGGACACGACCGCGATCGCTTGTAGTCCGCGCCACTCATCTCCTCCGCTCGGGAACGGTGCACCCTCTACCAGCGACCACGCGCGACCGTCCCAGTGTTCGATGAGCGGACCGCTGCCCTGGTTACGGGACGACTTGAAACTCCCGACCGACCACACGTCGTTCGCCGCAACAGCGACAACGTCGGACAACGCCGCGCTCCGCTCGCCTAGATCGGCTCCCGGGACTTCTGTCCATTGGCGGCCGTCCCAATGCTCGATCAGTGCGGACGATCGATTGTCAGGAGGACTTGTCGTCGCGGCCGGAGGTTGTGTGGAGAGCACTTGCCGAGTTCCGACGGCCCACACATCGTCGTGCGACACCGCTGAGGAGGCGAGTAACTCGTCGAAGACCCCGCTTACGAACGGCCTGCGCGCCACCGACCACCCCGACAGGCACGGTTGCGGGCCCGACGACGAACTTGTCAGTGTCCCTCCACCACTGGCCGCATCGGGCGAATCGGTGCCGCAAGCCGCGAGAAAGACCATCACAACGAACACACACCGGCCTGCACGCCAAGCCACCGCGCGATGGTGGCATGGATCTGCGGTCAGTGCTGCCCGCCGACATCCGCGACGATCGCGCGCCACCCATCCTGTAATGCCGAAAGCGCTCGCGGCGGGAACGGCGCTTTCAGTGTTCTCCACGGTCCCGCTCGCGGATCTCGCGCAGGGTTCTCTTCGCCGCGGCCCGCGTGCGGTACTCGCACATCGCGATCAGGGTCATAGACACGGCCGCGAACAGGGCCAGCGCTACGAACGCCGTGCCAACGACGACTCGATCGAGGTCAGCAAACGTCACCTAACCAGGAAGCACCGCGTGCGCGGGATCGGCACATACATCGCTGTGCGGCGGCCCTTCCGCGTACCCCCCTTTTGTGAACTGCCCCTCCCTAGACCTGCGACCTACGCGGTCCGAGGTACTGCTGTAAAGTGCCCAAGCCATACAGGTCGTTGCTTCGTTTGGCATCAGCGAACGCGAGCGCCTTGCCGACGGGCGTCATCGAGAAGCTCGATGGAAACCCGTTCCAGACCATTCTGATGCGCACGAGTGCGGGACATTGTTCCGTGATGAAGCTGGTCAATCCGTTCACGGCTTCCGCGTCAACCTCCTCAAACCGCGCGGCCTCGAGAAGCTTCTGCGTATCGGCCGCGGGGTCGGTTCGGCCCATGTCTTCGAGGGCGACGATGACCTGCTTCCTCGTAGTCGCCTGAAGCCTCATTCGACCTTCCAGAAGCCAATGCGGCGCAATCACGCTCGCGTCGAATCCCACGTCGACGGCGGTCGCGCACAAGCGCTGCACTTCGTGCTCGCCTTCGACCCCTCGACACACGTATCCGGGCAGGCGTTCGGCGAAGAAGGCGTCGTAGTCCTTCAGGCTGCCTATAGAGCTGATTCGGATGCAGTCGAGCACATCAAGGTCATCAACCCAGTCGAAATGGTCCGGGACAACGTGGCCTGAGAGCACGTCGTTCACGACTTTCTCGAACTGCGGGATCGCAACTTCGGGATCACCTCCGGCTGGAACCAAGGTGCACAGCCACAGCGCAGTAAGCCCGGCAAGCGCGTCATCCTCGATTCGGTCGACAATCTCAAGCGCACGCTCAACCGCCATCCGAATGCGCGGTGTATCTCGGCGTGCCCGTTCGACGAGAAGGTTCGTGAGAAGGTCGTGATCGGATCCCTCGTCGGTTGCGGCCGCGGCGAACTGAGCGCGGCCGAGCGCCAGCTGAAAGGCCGGATCGCGAAACGTATTCAGCAGGTCCTCCCTGGCTAGGGCAGGGATGGCCACTTGCCCGAAGGCTTCAACTCGCGCTTCGGCTTCCTGGCGTGCTTCGTGAGTGAACTGCGCGACGATCTTCCGCGCCTCGTCTTCCGCGATAGCCCGCGCGCGCTCTTCCGTTACCCCAATCACGAGGTCGCCTGCTACGGCGATCTGTTGTGACCCCGATCCGGCGCGCTGCCGCTGGTCGCTACGACTTTCCTCGGACATCTCCGCCAATCTGAACCTGCCGCGCGCCGTCGCGCGCCTTCTGCCTCTGCTTCATGACCTTGCGCGTTATGACGTGGCCTCCCGTGCCACCTATCACGAGTCCTACCAAGAACGTGCCTAACCCCTCGAAGAACCACTCCATAGGCGTTTGAGCCTACGGCCGCACTCGAGCCCACCGGACCAGCGTGATCTGTGAACACATACCAGGTGCCCGCGTTGACGCGCGAGAACGGCACGTACCGGACGTGCGATCGGATTCATGGCAACTCGTCCCGCGCGCGTCTCTTCTTTCTGCGACCTCGAACGACGAGCGCCGTGAGAACGACCGTGTCCACAACAAGGACGATGGTTGCGGGAGTTCCTCTCTGATCTAGAAGCATCAACGGGACCAAAGTGCCCAGCACCAACGCGCCCGCACCCCAGGCATTGCCCAAGTCGCTTCCGCTACGAGGTGACATCGCCTCAATACCAACCGGGTGCGATGTTCCAGGATGCGCTGACTCACTCGCGACCATCCCTGTGCACACACGCGATATTGCCGGATCGGCGCTCGCGAGAACGGCACGTTCCGGATGTTCCCTGGACCGTGCCTTCAGTCTCCGACAGGCTGGCAACATGGCTATAAGCCGAGCCGAACGCAGGGCCGAACGACGTGAGCGTGTCGTCACGACGTTCGGGGAGGACCAGGCCGAGATCGTCCTCGACCTCCTCGAACTAACGGAACTCGCGTGGCATGACTGCTACAACGAGATCACGCCCTCTGACGACATAGTCGACGACTTGCTTGTGTGCTCTCGCGGTGAGCTTGCTGGCCTCGTTCGTGCAGCTCGGCTTGCCGTCGCAGATTGGCGAGACCTCAAGGTCTGGGCGCAGACGGAGCGCAGCAACGACCCGCGCTAACGCCACGTCCCGAGCGGGTCAGGACGATCGATATACGACGGGCCATTCGCTCGGATCAACGATCACGGTCACCTGACATTCGTAGTGGCGGGCTTCGACAAGCTCTACGATCTGCCCATGAAGCCGGTAGGTCGCGGCGTCGCCGCATCCACCCGCGCCTCGGCCCTTGCTGACGACCGAAAACTCACCGCTGGTCGAGGATTCGAAGCCGACCGAGAGCACCACGCTTCCGTCAACAACGGATCCTGTCGAAGCATCAAACGTCGGGACGGTCACGGCGTGAAGCGTGCTGTCATAGACCGCGAGCTGGAAGGACCGGTTGTAGGCGAACGTCTCGCAGGGAACGGCGAGGAGCACTAGTGCGGCCACTTGCGTCACGATTTGAGCACTCTCCGGCGAAGGATGTTGCGCCCCGCTGCATAACGTGCCCTGTGCGATACCTGCGTTGACGGCGGAGCCCATCGCCGCGGGTAGCTGACTCGACGCGACCGCGGCGGGCGCTGATGAGCCTTTCGCTGCGCTCGGGTGTCGGTCGCTGGAACATCCAATGCACGCGAGCATCACGACAGAAATCCCCAGCAAGACGGGCCGCACTAGGACGAGGGTAGATCCCGGTCCCGAATCCCCAAATGCGGATGTGTGCGCACTAGATCGGCACGTATCGTGCGGTGGTCGCCAAGCAATCACTCGGTGACTGGCGACGTCCATCGTTCATGAAGACGGAAGTCCCCACGCGCCTCAGCCCGGTCGAGCGCGTCTTGCAGCGCTGGACTCGACCGAATGAGCGGCTCGGGATCGGCGGTGACCTGCCGACCGAGGTGCATTGCGATGGAGTACCACTCGTCACCACCAGCCCCCGGCAGCATCATCGTAGGAGCCGATGAGACGCCCGGCTCTGGCGTTTCTGATAACAGGGCGAGGAACGT
>JBEEGH010000012.1:0-18190 GCA_041166745.1 Acidimicrobiaceae bacterium | reverse complement strand
ACTCCTCTTGCAGTCGCTCGAAGGCGGCACGCGAGAGATGGTGCGTCTCGGCCATCTACAGATCGTATCGACGGCGACGAAGCCGCCGGTCACTGAAGGGTGGGTGGCGGGGATGAGTGAACTGGGTTGACGCACTCCGCTGGTCTGGCCACACTTGGTGGCGATGCCCGGACACCCGCTGACCGCCATCATCATCATTCCGTAGCGCACGCGACCCTTCCGCGTGCGCTGTAACCGTCCGCGTCGGCGGGCGGTTTCTCGTTTTCTGGGAGACTTTCGAGCGTGCCCCACAAGATTGGAGTCATCGGTGGTGACGGCATCGGCCCCGAAGTCGTTGCCGAGGCCCTGAAGGTCGTGCGCGCCTCGGGTGTCGCCCTCGACACCGTGGACTACGACCTGGGCGGCGCCCGCTACCTGCGGGACGGCACGGTTCTCACCGATGAGACCGTCGACGAGTGGCGACGTCTCGACGCCTTGTTGCTCGGCGCCGTCGGAACGCCAGGGGTGCCACCGGGGGTGATCGAGCGGGGCCTCCTCCTCAAGATGCGCTTCGACCTGGATCTCTACGTGAACCAGCGCCCGTTCGTGTATCCCGAGAACGACATCGACTTCATCGTGATCCGCGAGAACACCGAGGGCACGTACGCGGGCGAGGGCGGCTTTCTCCGGAAGGGCACTGCGCACGAGATCGCGACGCAAGGGTCGGTCAACACTCGGTTCGGTGTCGAGCGCTGCGTGAGGTACGCCTTCGAGTTGGCTCAGAGCCGTCAACGCAAGCACCTCACGCTCGTGCACAAGACCAACGTCCTCACGTTCGCCGGCGACTTGTGGCAGCGCGCATTCGACATCGTCGCGTCCGAGTATCCCGACGTGCAGACGGCCTACAACCACGTCGATGCCGCCTGCATCTACTTCGTGCAGTCGCCCCAGCAGTACGACGTGATCGTCACCGACAACCTCTTCGGCGACATCCTCACCGACCTCGGCGGCGCAGTGTCGGGAGGAATCGGCTTCGCAGCGTCCGGCAACCTCAACCCTGATCGCACGGGCCCTTCGATGTTCGAACCCGTGCACGGCTCCGCTCCCGACATCGCCGGCCAGAGCAAGGCCAACCCGATCGCCGCCATCCTCAGCGCGGCCATGATGCTCGACTTCTTGGGCGAGGCCGATGCCGCCGCCCGCGTCCGCAAGGCGTGCGCCGCACAGTCGGCGCTCGACGATTCCACCCAAGCGATCGGCGACGCGATCGCCGGCCGCGTCTAGGAGACGACATGCCCATCACCCCCACCGAGAAGATCTGGATGAACGGCGAGCTCATCCCGTGGGACGACGCCAAGGTGCACGTGCTCACGCACACCCTGCACTACGGCATGGGCGTCTTCGAGGGCATCCGCGCCTATGAGACGACCCGCGGCGCGGCGGTGTTCCGCCTCACCGATCACATCGAGCGCCTGCACAACTCGGCGCGCATCCTGATGATGGATCTGCCGTACTCGGTCGACGAGCTGGTCGACGCAGTGAAGCTCACCGTGCGCTCGACCGGTTTGCCCGGCTGCTACATCCGCCCGATCGCCTATTTCGGCTACGGCGAGATGGGGCTCAACACGCTGCCGTGCAGCGTCGACGTGGCCATCGCCTGCTGGCCGTGGGGGGCGTATCTCGGCGACGACGCCGCCACCAAGGGCGTGCGCATGAAGATCAGCTCGTGGACTCGGCACGACCACAACACGATGCCACCGGCGTCCAAGACTGTCGGCAACTACGTGAACTCATCGCTGGCCAAGGTCGAGGCACTGAAGGCGGGCTACGACGAAGCAATCATGCTCAACAACCAGGGCCTCGTCTCCGAATGCACCGGCGAGAACATCTTCGTGGCCCGTCACGGCACGCTCATCACGCCGCCACTCGCATCCGGCGCGCTCGAAGGAATCACACAGCACTCCGTGATGGCGATCGCTCGCGACCACGGCTACGACGTTCGCGTCGGTGAGCTGACGCGCAGCGACCTTTACATCGCGGACGAGATGTTCGTGTGCGGAACCGCAGCCGAAGTCAGCGCGGTCAACTCGGTCGACGACCGTGAGATCCCCTGCCCGGGCCCGATGACCACGGTGATCGCGCAGGAATACGGGCGCGCCGTTCGAGGAGAAGTCGATCGTTACAAGGAATGGGTTGAGCATGTCCACGAATGAAGTGACGCTTCCAGATTCCGTCGAGATCTTCGACACGACGCTGCGGGATGGCTCGCAGCTCGAGGGCATCTCGCTCACCGTCGACGACAAGCTGCGCATTGCTGAGCAGCTCGACCACCTCGGCGTGCACTACATCGAGGGCGGCTACCCGGGCGCCAACCCGAAGGACGACGAGTTCTTCCAGCGCGCCCAGACCGAGCTCGATCTCAAGAGCTCGACGATGGTGGCGTTCGGCTCGACCCGCCGCATCAAGGGCAAGGTCGACGACGACGACACATTGCGCAACCTGGTCAAGGCCAATACGTCGACGGTGTGCATCGTCGGCAAGGCGTGGGACTACCACGTGCTCGAAGCGCTTCGCACCACGCTCGACGAGGGCGTGGCGATGGTGGCCGACTCGGTCGAGTTCCTCCACGGCCACGGCCTCAACGTGTTCTACGACGCTGAGCACTTCTTCGACGGCTACAAGCGCAATCCTGAGTTCGCCCTGCGCGTGCTCGAAGCGGCCGCGGAGAAGGGTTGCAGCTGTCTCGTGCTCTGCGACACCAACGGCGGCTCGCTGCCGCACGAGGTCGAGCGGATCGTGCGCGAGGTCACGTCGCACTTCCGGGACGACGTCGCCGTCGGCATCCATGCGCACGACGACACCGGTTGTGGCGTCGCCAACGGTCTAGCCGGGGTGCTCGGCGGAGCGAGGCAGGTGCAAGGGACGATCAACGGCTACGGCGAGCGCACCGGCAACTGCAATCTCACCACGGTCATCGCCGACCTCACGTTGAAGATGGGTGTGAAGACGTTGCCGGATGGGCGCATGGAGCGGCTCATGGCGGTGTCGCATCACATCGCCGAGTTGGTGAACGTCACCCCCGATCCGCAGCAGCCGTATGTCGGGTCGTCCGCCTTTGCGCACAAGGCCGGCCTCCACGTGTCGGCCATCGCGCGCCGTCCCGACGCGTACGAGCACGTCGATCCGAACTCGGTCGGCAACGGCACTCGCTTCGTCGTGTCGGAGCTCGCAGGCAAGTCGACGCTCGAAATGAAGGCCAAGGAGCTGGGGCTCGAGCTCGACGGCCCGGCGCTCAACCACGTTGTCGGTCAGCTGAAAGAGCTCGAGCACAAGGGGTATCACTTCGAAGCGGCCGATGGCTCGCTCGAGCTCCTGATGCGGGGTGCGGGCGGGTGGGAGCAGCCGTTCTTCCGGCTCGAGTCGTTCCGCGTGCAGATCGACCACACTGCGTCGGGTGAGTTCACCACAGAGGCGACCATCAAGCTCTGGGTGGGGGACGAGCGCATCATCGCGACCGGCGAAGGCAACGGTCCCGTCAACGCCCTCGACACCGCGCTGCGCACAGCGATCGGTGATCGCTATCCGGAGCTCGAGCACCTGCACCTCACGGACTACAAGGTGCGCGTGCTCGACACGCAGAAGGGCACCGGCGCCGTCACGCGGGTGCTGCTCGACTCCACCAACGGTGAGGAGTCGTGGTCGACGATCGGTGTGAGCGAAAACATCATCGAGGCCAGTTGGCAGGCATTGTTCGACTCGATCCTTTATGGCCTCATGAAGGCGTCCGCGTAGGGTTCACCCATGGCCGCCCCTGAGTACGTCCCCGTCAAGCCGATGGACGACGTGCGCACGTACGAGTCGCCACCCCGTCGTCCGGGCTCATGGTTACCGACGCGGCCCGGAGATCTCCGAGGCGAGAACCCGCACGGCGATCGCTTCGGCCATCCCGGCCCGGATCAGGGATACGCACTACTGCTCGCCAAGCGGCTCAGCGGCCAGTTGCAGCTCGAGCCGGGGGAGGACGTCGACGACGTCATCGCCGGCTGTGTCGGTGTCGCCTTGAAACGCGCATCACTGCTCGGGCGAGCACCCGTGATCTACGACCTCACTGCGGCGTACACGGTGTGGGGGTTCATGGACGAGAAGCCGGCTCCCGAGTTGGTGGCGCTGCGCAAGAAGGCGTTCGACGAGGTCGCGGTGCCGCTCCACTACACCGAACGTCACCGGATCGTTGCCGCTGTGCGTGAGCACGCGCTCCGCAAGCTGCACACGACGATTGCCGACGATCATCGGGCCGACTGGCGCGCGCTGCTCGAGATCGAGTTGCTCGAACACGCTTCGAAGTGACTCGGGTTCGGTTCGCGCCGTCTCCGACCGGCTATCTGCACGTCGGTGGTGGCAGCACTGCCCTTGCGAACTGGATGTTTGCCCGCCAGCAGGGCGGCGAGTACTTGTTGCGCATCGAGGACACCGATACCGAGCGCAACCGGCCGGAGCTCACGGACAACATCCTCGAGATGCTGAACTGGCTCGGCCTCGAGTGGGATGGCGAGCCGATTCACCAGTCCGACCGGAGCGAGCTCTACGCGGCCGCGGCCGAAAGGCTCGTCGGGTCCGGTCACGCGTACTACTGCGAGTGCACCACCGAGCAGGTACAGGCCCGAAACAAGGCGGCCGGCGGCAAGCCGGGCTACGACGGCTTCTGTCGTGACCGCGGGCTCGGGCCCGGACCTGGTCGAGCGCTGCGGTTCCGGGCTCCCGACGAGGGCGCGACGTCGTTCACCGATCTCATACGCGGCGACGTGAGCTTCAACAACGAGGCCATCGAGGACTTCGTGGTGCTGCGATCGAACGGCCGACCGACGTTCCTGCTCGCAAACATCGTCGACGACGCCGACATGCAGATCACGCATGTGCTGCGCGGCGAGGAGCATCTGAACGGCACGCCGAAATATCTCCTGCTCAGCGCCGCGCTCGGTCTCGACTATCACCCGGTGTTCGCCCACCTGCCGTTGCTCGTCAACGAGCAGCGCAAGAAGCTGTCGAAGCGGCGCGACGACGTTTCGGTCGCGGACTACAAAGCGCGCGGCTTCCTGCCCGAGGCCATGCGCAACTACCTTGCGCTGCTCGGTTGGGGCCCGCCCGACGGTGTCGAAGTTCGCCCGATCGAGGAGATGGTCCAGCTGTTCCGCATCGAGGACGTGAACTCGGCACCGGCGCTCTTCGACATCAAGAAGCTCACGCACATCAACAGCGAGTGGATTCGGCTGCTCGACGCCGCGGACTTCGTCGCGCGCGGGAGCGAGTTCGTAACCGGCGAGGACGAGCGCGCCGCGCTGACTGCGCTTGCCCCGCTCGCACAGGAGCGAGTCAAGGTGCTCGATGAGCTGCCCGGCTACTTCGACTGGGTGCAGGGTCCCGCTGACGATCCGAAGTCGTGGGACAAGGGCATGAAGATGCCGCTCGCACTCGAGGCGCTCGACGCGATCATCGCGGCCTACGACGACGCGCCGTGGGAGCGTGACGAGCTGCATGCTCGGTTCATCGCGCTCGCCGAGCGGCTCGACCTGAGCCCGCGCAAGATCGACGCTCCGCTCCGAGTGGCGGTCACTGGACGCACCGTCGGGCTGCCATTGTTCGACGTGTTCGAGTACCTCGGGCGCGACGAGACATTGGCGCGGTTACGGGCGGGGCGGGCGCGGCTGGCGTGAGGCGCCGTGTCGTCAAGATCGCTGCAGTTGTCGTCGCGCTGCTCGCGAGCTACGTGCTCGTGACGTTCGTGCAGGTCTGGCGCGCCTCCCACCAAGACGAGGCCCGCCCCGCGCAGGCGATCATCGTGCTCGGCGCCGCGCAGTTCGACGGCCGGCCATCCGCGGTGCTGAGTGCCCGCCTCGACCACGCCGCTGCTCTGTACAACCGGGGGCTCGCGCCGCTCATCGTCGTGACCGGCGGCAAGCAGGCCGGCGACCGGTTCACCGAAGCGGAAGCGTCGGCCACCTATCTCCAGTCCAAGGGAATCCCGGGGAACGCCATCGAGCGCGAGACGACGAGCACGAACTCGTACGACGAGCTCGCGGCGGCGGCGCGCTTCCTGCACGCGCGCGGCATCAACGACGTCGTCCTCGTGTCCGATCCCTTCCACGCCTATCGCATCAACGCGATCGCGCGCGACGTCGGCCTCAACGCACACGTCTCGCCGACGCCGACCAGCCCCGTGCACGGCCTCGACAACGCGCAGGCACTGTTACGCGAGACCGTGGCCGTGTCGGCGGGGCGGCTGGTTGGCTTCGATCGCCTGGATCGTTGGCTGGGCCGCTAGCGAAGCACCGCTGCGAGCACCGTGACCTTGCGTCCGGTGGCGGAGTCGCTGTCGATCGTGTCCGGATCAGAAGCGGCCATTGTTCCGCGGACCTCGACGGTCCACGGCTTGCTGAAGTCGAGTCCGGTGGCGGTGCGCAGGTCGATGAACACCGACGACGAACCGTTCCAAAAGTTCGCGGTCGTTGTGCCGACGACCTTGCCGGCGCCGTCGGTGACGGTCGCGACGTACTCCATGCCGTTGATCGCGACGCTGCCCAGCGACGGGTACCCGACGGCGACCTTGATCGCCTTCGCCTGCGCGGGAACCGCGATGCTGAGCGACTTGTCGTCGGGAACGCCTTGCAGCGTGACGCGCGGTGCGTCCCACATCCAGACGTCGGAATGCTGCACGGAGAAGCCGGTCGCCTTCAGCACGGCGACGTCCGCCGCCTTCTGCTTCGACGGCAGGAGCCTGGCATAGTCCCTCGTCTTCACCAGGGCCACCGCGGCAGCGAGGTCGACGTGGCCGTAGCCCGCCTGCCAGAATGCCGACTGACCGGTCTTCTCGTGGTTGGTGACCGGCGTAGCCGTCACCTGCAACGCCATCTGTACCTGCGGTGGCGTGAGCCTGGGGTTCGCCGACAGCAGCACGGCCGCGGCACCGGCGACGTGCGGCGACGCCATGCTCGTGCCGGAAGCCACGGCGTTGTCGCCGTCGCAGGGTGCGGTCAAGGCGCCGAGGGGATTGCACGTCGACGAGATCTGGTCGCCTGGCGCGGTCACGTCGGGGTGGTACACGCCGATGCGCGAGCCGTTGAAGGCGGCGTGTTGGACGCCGCTCGGATCGCCGGTCAGTCCAACCGGCAGTGAGTTGTCGAACTCGGCGCCGTTCGACGAGAAGTCGGCGCGCACCTTGTCGACGCTGTCCGCCGCGACGGAGATCACCCATTCCGGTTGCGAGAAGGGGTTGAGGCTGACTTCTGCGTTCTCACTGCCGGCGTTGCCGGCGGCGAACACGACGACCACGCCCTTCCTTGCAACCGCTTTCGTCGCCTGATTCACGGGGTCATTGGGGTCGTAGGCGCGGAACGCGTTGCCCCAGGAGTTGTTGACGACGTCGATGTCCCACAGGTTCGGCTGATCGAGCATGTGGTCGTACGCCGAGATCACGGCAGTGGTGAAGAGCACCTCGCCGATGGAGTAACAGATCAGGTTCGCGTCGGGGGCGACACCCAGATGGTCAGGACTCGTGGTGCCGTCGGCCGCGATGATGCCGGACACATGGGTGCCGTGGCCGCTGCCGAGGTCGCTGTTGTTGTAGGGGCCCTGCTCGATCGGCACGACCAGTGCGCCGTCACCGGGCTTCGACGGATCGGGAGGCATGTTGCCGTACTCCGGTCCGAACAGGATCACGTTGTGCACGACATGGTCAGCCAGGTCGGCGTGGGTCGCGTCGCAACCCGAGTCGACGACCGCGACGGTGACGCCCTTACCGGTGTAGCCCGCGGCCCGGGTCTGCGCGGCGCCCATCGCGTCGGACGAAGCGGTGTCGAAGAGTTGGATGCGCTCGTCGGGGTAGACATCGGTTGCCACCCCCGAGAGCACGGCCTGCTGCATCGATGCAATCGAGCCCTTCACGATGGCCAGCGGCAACTGCTTCATCGCCTGCACCTCGAGGCCGAGCGCCCGCAACCGCGCCACGCTGGTGGCACTCGGCACGTCGGGAAAGGTGGCGATGCCGACTGTCGGGCCCACAGGCTGCATCGTGAGCAGTCGGGAGAGCCCGATGCCCGCACCACTCGCGGTGGTCGTGGCTCCCGCACTCAAGGTGATGGCACTCGAGGCCGCCAAGGCCACTCCGCACAGGCCCGCGACGAGACGACGAAACTTCACTGGTACCGACTCCTTGGATTGTCCGCGCCCGACCAACGACCAGTTCGGCACGTCGGCCACGAATCCTGCTCAAACCGGCACAACCCCAGGCCAGGTATGGTGTCGATCCCACCTTCGGGGGTGGTGTAATCGGTAACACAGCTGGTTCTGGTCCAGTCGTTGGGGGTTCGAGTCCTCCCCCCCGAGCCACCGGTTCGAGATGAAGCCGCAGGTCACGCGCCTGCGGCCTCTGCGCGAAGGGCCATGAAAGTTGGTCCGTGGTCACGGTTTGTTCACGGACGTTTCTTCTAATCGCGTCTGCGCACCGCATCTCTAGGCTCGCGTCGTGGTCGGTGAGAGCTCTGGCGACAACGATGACGCGGTCGGTGACGAAGTCGAGGTCAACGACGAATCCAAAGCGCCTCGTAATCGACGTGTCGGAGTGCCTGCCAACTTCTTGTCGCGGTCAGTGCTTCCAGATCTGTCTGCCGTGCTCGCTCAGCGCGACGAGCTGGCACGAGTCATGTCCGCAGTCGCGACGAACTTGGGCGTTCTCGATGTGCTCCGCAACGCGCCGCTAATCGACAGCTTCCGCCTTCAGGCGCTTGAGGCGAGTGAGGCGATGAGCAGGATCGCGCTGGGCCCGTCGATGCTCCCTGCGAACCTTGCTGCGCAGTTGGCCGAGATTCGGCTGACGTCGGTGCTGAAGGACTTTGACTTCGGGGCTGTCGGCCGTGTGCACGCCGACGTTGTGGCCCAGGTCGACTCCGTTCGTCGGGTTGCTGGTCTCGTTGAGCAGCAGAACTCCGTTCTGGCGGCGCTTCGGCCCCAAGTGGATGTTGCCCGGTCCGTTGCCTTCGCTACGCAGGCTTGGGATGACGTCATCCGGGTCTCGACGCCTGAGCGGGCACCGAACTTTCTCGAGAGGCTCCAGGTCGCGGGTCGCGGTACCGGCTGGGTGGTGCAGGCGGGTCTGCTTCTGACAGAGCCCAACGATGAGCATCTCGAGCATCACCAGGAGAAGGCGGCGGCCGTCTTGGGCCCCGCCGAGGCGAGTGCCGAAGTCCGAGAGCGGCTCGCTGAGGTTCATCCGAGCCTCTCCGAGCGGCTTGATGGAGCCTGGGAGCGGATCAGCAACGGCGGCGCCGACGCCGCGTCTCAGGCGGCCAACAGTCTCATGGAGACCGTCGATTGGACGCTTCGAACGCTCGCGCCCAATGAGGAGGTTCTTGCTTGGCACGCATCCGAGAAGCGGAGCATCAAGGAGCTGCACGAAGGCAAGCCAAACCGTGCTCTTCGGATCCGCTACGTCGTGCGAGCACAGCCCGAGAAGAACTCCGCGCTCGACCTCTACCTAAAGGCGCTGCGGGAGCTGGTGTGTGCTGTCCAGGCGCCGAAGCACGCGATCGAGCTGCACTCACCACGCGCGCTTGTCCCCATTGCCCTTAGCGTCGAGGGCTTGCTTCACCTCCTTCTGGTCGACTGATCGGCGGCGATACGTCAGCTCCGTGCGCGGCAACGGGTCGATCGGTCGTTGTCAACACGCAATGAGCACGCGCTAAAGGTCGCGGGTGCGCCGGCGTCAGACTGGAACGTCGTGCTGATTCGCTGCGGCCTGGAGCGTGATGAGCCGGATGCGGTCGCGCACCTCGGAGTCTCACTCGCTGCACTTCTGAGCGTGCGAAGACTCTCGTCGTCATGTCGGAACACGTCTACGTCGGAGCAGTCACGGCGATGTCAGCGCGCGGATAGTGCAGGGCAGAGCCGGGCGACGACTTGCTTGGGCGGCCTGAGAAGCCCGTCCTGCTGCGTCGAGCTATCGCTCTCCTTTCGGAGAGCGATAGCAGCCTCGCTGACCTCGCTGCCGAGGCCGGTCTTCCGGAGTAAGTGCTGAGGCGGCTCGTCGGTCGGCAGGACGAGCGGCCGAGCGTCGTTCTCTGGCTGCGGATCAGAAGATTGGGGATTCGAGTTCCTCTGAGCGCGCCGCGAAGATGACGTCAGAGCCGGTGCTGGGCATGTCGGCGGTCGCGTCGGGGCTGTAGGCAAACGAACTGTTCGGCTGCGACGGCGACACCGGACCATCATTGAGCCGATGACTGACGCGACGCCCCGAGACCCGGATTCCCTTCCCGACTCCTCCGATCCGAGCGGCCCATGCCCACGCTGCGGCCGCGTCGCCAGCTTCACGCTCAAGGGCGCTGCCCCAGTGACCTACGTGAAGGATGGTTCGTACTCCATTGGTCAGAGTGGCGCACCCGAGCGCAATGAGGACGAACGCGTCGCGATTCTTGAGTGCTCCGGATGTAGAGATTGCATCGTTGTTATCGAAGCGCAGTTCATCGGTGGCGTACCACGCGCCGAGGGAATGCGTAGGGGCGGCACCATGGAGTGGCGCGGCTTCCACTGGTGGCCGATTCCGGGTGGGTCGATGCTCGACCCGGCGGTTCCTGCGTTGGTCGCGGACGCGTTCACCGAGGGCATGCGATGCCTCGCGGCGAACGCGCCTAACGGTGCTGTGTCGATGTTTCGCGTTGTGCTCACGTACGTCGTTCTGGACAAGGGCTCGGCTGAGGCGAAGGCGAAGCCAGACCTCAAAGACAAGATCACGCAGATGGTGGCCGACGCTGGCTTGCCTCCGGCTCTCGGCGACTGGGCGACCCATGTGCGTCTCTACGGCAATGCGGGCGCGCACCCGGACCTCTTTGGTCCTGTCACGGTCGACGAGGCACACGACGTCGCGCTGCTGATCCAATCGCTCCTCGACGTGCTCTACGTGGTGCCCGCCAACATCGCGAAGCGGCAGGCGGAGCGTCGGCCGTAACCCGACGCTCGCGATGCCGGCTGGCAATCCTCATTCGCCATCGCTCAACCTGCCTGTCCCCTGCCCCGCGGTGATCTACTCGGAGCACGACATCCATTCATGCGGCGCTTAGTTCGTGCGCCTGTGACTCTCGACCGCCTTGTCTAGATCGCCGCGAGCGCCGAACACAGCCACGTGCAGGTCGGCGTCCAGGAAATCCATGAGGTCGGTCGTTCGAATGCGCCGATCCTTCAGCCTGAAGTCCAACTCCGCAGCAGCAAATTGCGCCGCACTCTGCTCGGCGGCCGCGCGAATCTTCTTGGCCCGTCGCATGGGCCATCGCGCCATGACGCGAGCCGTGTTGTGCAAAATCAGCACTCGCTCTCGCTGCGCATCCCACTCAGAGCCCATCGAGGTGTCGACGGTCTTGTAGCCCTCTTGAGGGTCGGCGATCCCGACTAACACCTTGGGCAAGAGCATCGGGAGTTCTAGAGCAGCGGTCTCGACCAGTTCACGACGCCGTCGCAAACGCGCGGTCCAATCAGAGAGCGCCACGGTCGCGGATGCTGCGATTATCGCAACTACAAGGGCCACAACATTAAGCGTTGCAGATGGGTCAGCGTTGTAGTGCGATTCATTTGTGAACATGACCGACTATCAGCGCTGCGCGGCGGCGGTGCTCACGAAGGCCGTTCTATGCGACGACCTCTTGAGCGATGTCGTGGCACGCCTCATCACTCCCGTCGAGACGAGCCGAGCCATTCTGCGGGAGTCGGTTCTGCCCCGGATGCGAGACGAGAGTCGGTGCGATCTACTGCGTCAGCTACTTGAGCATGCACAAGCTCCGGAAAACGTCGTCCGCGATCTACCCAGTGGACTCAAAGAGCTGTTCAAGCTTCGACACCGTCTTGCTCACACGACGCCCGAGTTTGACGATGATCCGACTCGGCTAGGCCTCCACGGCTTCAAGAACGGACGCGAAGACCCGCACGCGTACCCGAAGACGTACATCGACAAGGTTGAGACTGGCGCGTTCCGCTTGCTCGAATGGCTCGACAACATCGCGGTTCAGCTCGGAGCCGAGACTCGCCTCGACTTCTCAGAGATTTGGCAAGGCTGAGGAACTACGGACTTGTAGTTGCGAGTGTGCGCACGTACTCCGCGAGCGACGCCTCCCGGACGTACACCAGGCCACGCCGCCCGTGCCTGCCGCGAGTTCACCGCGGCAAGCCGGCGGTCTGGGGCATCCTCCCGAGTGGCGTCGGGCGGAGAACTACACGGTCCACGCTCGTTCACTGCCCAGTCGCGCCACTCTCTTGGCTGCGGCCGAGTTCGCGACGCCGAAAAACCGATCGCTCACATCGCTCACTGTGTGGAACTGTCAATCCGTGGAACATGCCGAAATATGGGACGAGGAAGCGGCTCGTCACTACGACACGCCGGGCGTCGGCATGTTCGCGCCGGAGGTGCTCGGGCCAACTGTTGAACGGCTACGTGCCCTGGCCAGCGGCGGCCGAGCGCTCGAAATGGCGATCGGAACTGGTCGCGTAGCCGTGCCACTCGCGGAGGCCGGCGTGGCCATCGCCGGGATCGAGCTGTGTCAGCCGATGATCGATCAACTGCGCACCAAAGCAGACGAGCAGCTGATCCCCGTCGTGTTGGGTGACATGAGCACCGCACGGGTCGACGGTGGCTTCAGCCTCGTCTTCCTCGTCTTCAACGGGATCAGCAACGTGCTCACCCAAGAACGCCAGATCGACGTATTCGAGAACGCCGCCCGTCACCTCGTGCCGGGCGGACGCTTCGTCATCGAGCTGTGGGTACCCGATCTGCGAACCCTGCCGCCCGGACGGACCGGCTCGGTGTTCGCCTCTCAGCCCGGCTACCTCGCTGCTGACGTCTTCGATGTCGTCGCGCAACAGGTTGTCTCACACCACGTCAGGTTCAACCCTGAGGCCGCCGGTACCTCGGCACGCATCTTCCGGAGTCCTCATCGTTATATCTGGCCGTCCGAACTCGACCTGATGGCCCGTATCGCTGGTTTCAGCCTCGAGAGCCGCCACGGTGGCTGGTCCGAAGAACCATTCACAGCCGAGTCCTCGGACCACGTGTCCGTCTATCGCCTTACGTGAGGATCCGTAGACGTGCGTGAGAAGGGTGACGACCGGGTTGTGACGCTCTCCGACGACGTGGTCACCCTCCGGCCTTGGTCGAGAGATGAAGCCGCATTCATCGCAGACGCATGTGCCGACCCAGCGATCCGACGCTACAACGCGGTCCCGACTCCGTACTCGGTCACCGACGCTGCGGCCACTATCGACGAATTCGCCTCGAACTGGCGGGCATTCGCGAGGACCGGCACACCATCCGGTGTTGCCTTCGCAATCGTCGACGCGACGTCTGGCGAATTGGCCGGCCAGTGTGGTGTGGACGACTGGTCGAAAGCGGCCGTAGCGCAGTTCGGCTACTGGCTCGCACCCACTGCGAGGGGACGCGGCCACGCGACTCGAGCGGTGATCCTCCTTACGCGCTGGCTGTTCGAGCTTGGCGCAGCTCGCGTCTTCCTGACGATCGTCGCGGACAATGACGACTCGGTCGCGGTCGCCCGCCGTGCAGGGTTTGTGCACGAGGGAACGATGCGCTCGCACGCCGTCTGGCAGGACCAGCGCTACGACGTGATGTGGTTCGCTGCGCTGCCACAGGAATGGACAGGTGCGCGGGCCAGATGAACGAACGTGATGCGATCGGGGCAGCGGGCCATCGCCGCCGCTCCTCAGCGCATCACGTCGAGATCGACGCTGCCTGAGATCCCGTCGACACGCGCCCATCCGTCGACCTGCCAGATCGTCCAATTCTCGCTCGGACGGCGAAGGAAGTTGAGAAGCCACAGGGGACGGCGGTAGTTGTCCCGTACCGGGTAACGCGATTGGAAGTCGTCGCCGACGTAGAGGATCGTTGCCTTGCCGGTGGATGCCTCGACCCGATTGAGGAAGGCGTTGAGCTCCCGGTAGACCGTCTCCCGATCGGGCCGAGACTGGCAGTTGCCATTGATCTCGAGATCGACTGCCGGGAGAAGCGCGCTCGCATCCTTCGGGACGGTACGTAGGAAGTTGTCAGCCTGCTCGATGCCCGGCCGGCAGAAGGTGAAAAAGTGGTACGCGCCGCGGTCGATGCCCGCGGCCTGCGCGCCCGACCAGTTCTCGGCAAAGCGTTGGTCGACGAAGTCGCCGCCCTCGGTCGCTTTGATGTAGGCGAACGTGATTCCGTCTCCCGCGACGCGGTTCCAATCGATGTGTCCCTGATGGACCGACACATCGACGCCGAGTCGTTCGCCGTTGTGAAGTGACGGTCGGTACCGGGGGAGTGCGACGAACCATGTGACGGCCGCGACAATCGCGACGAGCGCAATCGCGGCGAGGACCGAGATCCACCATCGACGACGCTTGCGCTTGAGCGCCGTGTCAGCCGAGGGAGCCTGGGCCTCCACGCGCTCATCGTTGCTTATCGAGCTACCCGCGCGCGCCATGCACGCCGGGCCCAGCAGGTCCAGCATCCCGGAGTCGCTCAACGGTCAGCGAGTGACGAGCCTTCGCCCTTCGAGCCCGAGCGCGCCGGTCATGTCGGCCGCCGGCATGGGCCGGGCGAAGAGGAAGCCTTGCGCCACCGTGCAGCCGAGCCGGCTGAGCGCCGCCGCCTGTTCCGGATCCTCGACACCTTCGGCCACGGTCGTCATTCCGAGCGTGTGGCTGAGATCGACGACCGCGCGCACCATTGCGTCGCCATCGGCGTTCCCGGCCAGTCGATCGACAAAGGACTTGTCGATCTTGACGACATCCAGGGGGAAGGTGCTGAGACGGGCGAGGGACGAATAGCCAGTCCCGAAATCGTCGATGGCCAGGCGCACGCCGAGCGCCTTCAGGTCGTGAAGCACAGTGTCCCCGGGATCGAGATCCTCGATGAGCCCCGTCTCGGTGACCTCGATGAGCAGCGCGCTCGCGGGCATTCCCGACGCGTCCAGCGCGTGGCTGACGTCATCGATCAGGCTGGCGTCACGCAGGTGCCGGGCCGAGAGGTTGACGCTCACATAGAACGTGTCGTCGACGAGGCCAGCCTGCTGCCATGCATGCATCTGCCGGCACGCTTCCTCGAGGACCCAGGCTCCGAGCGGGATCACGAGGCCGGTGGTTTCGGCGACGGGGATGAAATCGTTCGGCTGAATCAGCCCGCGCTGAGGATGGTTCCAGCGCACGAGCGCCTCCGCGCCAAGCATCCGTCCCGTAGCGACCGCCACGATGGGTTGGTAGAAGACGACGAGCTGCCCGTTGTCGATGGCGCCTCGCAGCTCGGATGCCACCTCGAGGCGGCGGATCGCCTGCTCGTGCATCTCGGGAACGAACCGTTCAAACCGCGACTTGCCATTGCGCTTGGCCACGTACATGGCCAGGTCGGCATCGCGAAGCAGCCCGCTCGCGGTATCGACGCCGGCCCGTCCCACCGCGATGCCGATGCTGACGTGTACCGGTACGTCCTCATCTCCGACCCGAAACGGTTCGCGCAACGCATCTTGCAGTCTCTGCGCGACGGCTTCGGCCGCCAGGGAAACGTCGCCGTCCTCGAGCAGCACCGCGAATTCGTCGCCTCCGAAGCGGGCCAGAGTGTCACCGGACTTCAGGGCCGTGAGCAACCGCGCCGCGACGCCGACCAGCAGGTCGTCTCCGGCGGGATGTCCGAGGCTGTCGTTGACCATCTTGAAGTCGTCGAGATCGAGGAACAGCACACCGACGTCACCTTGTCGCCGAAAGGCGCGGCTGAGGGCGTGAACGACGCGGTCGTGGAACAGCGAGCGATTCGGCAGGCTCGTAAGCGTGTCGTGGAGTGCCTGGCGACGCAGCTCGGCGTCGAGAGCCTTGCGCTCGGTGATGTCTCGCATCGTGAGTACGAGCCCGTCGATGCCGGCGTCGTCGCGCAGGTCGGCCGCGGTGACCTCCATGTCGCGCCACGTGCCGTCCCCACTGCGCACCTGCCACTCCACGGTCGTCGTCACGCCGGCAGTGACAAGAAGGACGCCGAGCTGCCGCTCGTCCTTCGCGGCCAACAGATCGCCGATCGGGCGATCCAGCAACTCGGAAGCCTCGCACCCGAGCACACGAGCGGCCGACGGCGTCTGATACCGGACGAATCCTGCGTCGTCGACCACGAGGATCGCGTCGGACGCGTGCGTCACGAGCGATTGGAACCGGGCCTCGCTGCGTTGCTCGGAGACTTCGCCGGCCAGTCCCGACGTACGGGCGAGCACCAGCACGAAGAGGACCGCACTCGTGATGGCGATGGCGGCGCCGTCGACGACATTCCCCTGCAGCTGCTCTACGAAAAGCACGGTGGGCGGGATCAACGCGGCGCTGCCGACCACGGCGAGCCGGCGCCTACTCACCCGCGGCGGGTCGCTGGCGCGTACCGACAACTCGCGCATCGACGGGTGCAGCGCGGCTGCACCCCATCCGACGTAGAACACGATCCAGCCGCCGTCGACCAGGTTGTGCTCGTGCCAGAGACCGGCCAGGTTCAGGTAGCCGTACAACGCGTCGGCCACGAGAAGATTGACGACGCCGGTGGCCAACAGCCAGAACGCGATCGGTCGCCGACCAGAACCGACGGCTAGGCGCACGACCATGGCGAGCAGGGCGATGTCGCCGAGGGGATAGGCGATCGAGGTGAGGCGTTCGAGCACGCCGATGTCCTGCGTGCGGAAGTACGGGACGATCAGGATCACCCATGACAGGAGTCCCGCGCCGCACGTGATGATGGCGGCGTCGAGGAGGCTGGCGCGATCTCGACCCGGCATGCGTCGCCGGATCAGGAGCACGAGCCCGGCGGCGAGGATCGGGTAGATGGCCAGATAGACGACGTCGATCAGGGACGGAAAAGGAACGTCGGCGTGCTGTACGAGGTTCTGGTAGCTGTAGAGGTCGTCGCCCACGATGAAGGTGGCCAAGCCCAGCGCCAGTAGGTACCAGGCGACCCGGGCGTCGGGCCGATGTCGGCGCACACCCACGACGATGGCCGCGACGGAAGACCAGCCGATTGCTGGCCACACGATGAGCTTCGCTGGGGCGGGTGACAGCACGACGTACGCCGCGCTCAACGCGCAGCCCGCGACCAGGTACCACTTACACAGCGCCGATGTCGGGCCCGTTCTCACTCCACGGCTCATCGGCAACTCAGGACGGATCCTCATGACGCGTTTGCGTCATTCAGATTGGTCGAGCGTTTGCTCGATGCTGCCGAGGCTAGGTCGTTCCCTCGTTCTGGTAACCGACGATGCCTTCGCGTACCGCGGTCGCGACTGCCTCGAGCTTGGAGTGGGCCTGCAGCTTGTAGAGGATGTTCTGCGCGTGGTTGCGCACGGTGTTGAGGCGCAGACCGAGCCGCTGGGCGATCTGCTTGTTGCTCAGTCCGGTGCTGATCAGCCCGAGGATCTCGAGCTCTCGAGGTGTGAGATCGGAGCCGAGCCCTCGATGGGTCGGCCGAAGTTGACGGAGCAGCGGCGTGAGGTCGCCCGGCGGGGTGATCGCGTCGCCGTCGTGGGCGGCGACGATCGCCTCGAGCAGGACATCGACTGAGTCCTCCTTCTTGACGAAGCCTGAACACCCCGCGGCGATGGCTTGCACGAAGGACTGATCGTCGGTGCGGGCGGTGAGCATGATCACCTTGACTGCAGGGGTCAGCGCCTTGATCTGTTCGGTGGCTTGGGGGCCGTCGCCGTCGGGGAGCTCGAAGTCCATGAGGATCACGTCGGGCGCGTAGACCGTGGCGGCGGCAATCGACTCGGCGACGGTTCCGGCGGTGCCCACGACCTTGAGCTCGGGTCGGCTCTCCAGCAATCGCACGAGACTGTGCGTGAAGATCTCGTGATCGTCGACCACGAGGATGCGGATGCGCTGCTGGTCGTCTTCGAGGTCGGGATAGGTCTCGCGGATCGCCGCGATCCGGTCCATCGAGTCGAGGAACGCGTCGAGTAGGCGCGGCTCGAACTGACGGCCCCGCAGTGCTCGCATGGTGGCGATGGCCTGGTCGAACGAGAGGGCGGGCCGGTACACGCGGTTGCTGGTCAATGCGTCGAAGACGTCGGTGACCGCGGCGATCCTGGCCTCCTCGGAGATCTCGTCGCCTTGCAGTCCGCGGGGATAGCCGGTGCCGTCCCACCATTCGTGGTGGGTCAACGCGATGTTGGCCGCGCTG
>JBEEGH010000011.1:0-130941 GCA_041166745.1 Acidimicrobiaceae bacterium | reverse complement strand
ATCGGCCCGCCCCTCTCTTCGTCTGCGGCAATGCCCGTTATCGGTCGCCGTCGCTTCGCGGTAGCGCGATGAGGAACTCCTGGTCCGAGTAGACGATCCGCCACTGCGGCGACACCGCGAGCAGCTGGCCGAGGGCTTCGTTCGTCGACCAGAGCACGGCCGACGCGTGGTAGCGGTACAAGACCTCCTCCCAGCCGGCGTGCCCCTCGTTCAAGACCAGGAAGTCGTCGACGACGGCTGCGGGGAACATGTCGTATCGATCGTCGATGAACACCGGCACGGTCGTGCCGTATCGGGCCTCGAGGTAGTTCCCGACGAAGTCGCGACTGACGACTCGACTGTCCGCACCGAGCAAGCCGTTGCGTTGCGCGAACGTCACGGCGGCAACGGGATAGCCGTTGTAGCTGTACACCGGGCCGCTCGCGGCGACGATCATCGACAGGACGGCGACGGCCGCCAACGCGAACGCCGCGGGACGGTAGATCGGCCGGCGCGCCTCACCCGTGAGGGTCATCGCGTTGAGATCAGCCAGGCCGCGCGCGATGCCCGGGATGAACACCATGCTGCCGACCACGGTGTTGCGAGCGCCGAGCAGCGCGGCTGCGGTGAAGACCGCGAGCGGGAGCACGGTGCGCCACGAGGGCCGCCGAGCGACGAGAACGATCGCGAGCACGACCTCGGCGAGGAATGCCCGTTGGCCGATGTGGATGAACTTCGGCGCTTGCCACTCCAACACGTTGGCCAGCACGCCCTGGCGGCTGAGCAGCTCGGCCGGGAACATGAGCAGCCGAGGTCCGAGGGGATTGATCGCCGCGAGCGCCGTGCCGACGGCAGCCCATTTGAGCGCGGCCAGCTCCGTCACGGGCGATTCGTTGTCCATCCGCCGCCCCAGCGCGAACAGCGCGAGTGCCACGAGTCCGAGCGGAAAGGAGCCGTGGGTGTTGACCCACACCCACATCACGGGCACGAGCCACCTGGGATCGAGTCGTCCTTCTGCCGCCAGGAGAACGAGGCCCATCGCGATGAGTCCGAAGAGCAGGGGTCGCTCGACCCAACCGCCGTCGATGCCGATCACGATCACCGGGATGAGGACGAGCAACCGGCCGACGAGCGAGCCGGCCGGGCGGGTCAGTGCCCATACGAGCGCGCCCACGGCGGCGGCCGACAGTCCCATGAGGAGCAGCACTCCTGGCGGTCCCCACCAGTTGTCCGCGGCGCCGTAGAAGAGCGACGCGAGCCAGCTCTGCACGACCCAGCCCTTGCCCGGCGCCGTGAAGGAGTACGGATCGGAATGGGGTATGTGGTGCGTCGACCACATGATCCGACCGGTGGCCAGGTGCGTGAGAAAGCTGTTGTCGTTCAACGGGCCGAGCCCGATCAGCAACGACACAAACGCGACGACCCCACCGACCATCGCCGCCAACGAGGGCGGCTGGCGGAGCCGCGAGACGTTCAGAAGGTCTTGTAGATGTTGATGAGTGCGGGGCCGAGCACGATGATGAACAGCGCCGGGAAGATGCAGAACACCATCGGGATGAGCATCTTGACGGGTGCTTTCTGTGCCCGCTCCTGCGCCATCTGACGACGCTTCACACGCATCTCGTCTGCCTGGGCGCGCAGCACGCGTCCGATCGACACACCGAACGTGTCCGCCTGCAGGATGGCGAGGACGAACGACCGGACCTCCGGCACGTGGCAACGGACTTCGAGGGCGCGCATCGCGTCGGCGCGACTCGAGCCCGCTCGTACCTCGCCCAGCATTCGAGCGAACTCTTCGGACAGCGGACCGGGGACGGCGGACACCGTGCGATCGAGCGCCTGCTCGAACCCGAGGCCCGCCTCGACGCTGATCGTGAGCAGGTCGAGGATGTCCGGGAGCTTGATGCGAAGTTGGTGCTGGCGGTCGGCGACCTTGCGGTTCAGCGTGGCCGAAGGGCCGAGGAAACCGAGCAGCAGCGCAAAGATGATCACGGCGAAGCGGAACATGCCCGTGAGGCTGACGAGGGCAAAGATGCACACGACCACCGCAACGGCGATCCCGAGGACCTGCGTGGCGAGGAAACGATCGACCGCGTCGGCATTGGGCTCGCCGGCGTAGACGAACTTCATGCGGACCTTGTCGACGTAGCCGACCGGCGTGAATCGGCGCCCGAGATCGGTGAGGCTCTGCAGCGCCGGCATCACGGCGCGGTCTTTCAGCGGGTTCAGGAGCTCTTGGTCGCGGACGTTCTCGACCTCGTAGCCGTCGAGCTGACGAAGCGAGCTGCGCACGATCGACCGCTCATCGGCCTGTGAGCCGATCGCGAAGATGATGAGCCCGAGGGCCGCGCCGATGCCTATGACGGCGGCGAGTCCGTAGCCGGAGACCTCTGCAAGGACCATGACCATCCCCTATACGTCGATCTTCACGATGGCCTGCATCCACAGGAAGCCGGCGATCATCATCACCACGCCGACACCGAGGGCGAGCTTGCCGACCGTCTCGTCGAACAGAGCGGACATGTAGTCGGGGTTGAGCCCCCACATGGCGAACCCGAGCAGCACGGGCAGCGCGGCGAGCACGTAGGCGCTGATGCGACCTTCGGCCGTGAGCGACTTGACGTCGCGCTTCAGTCGTTCTCTCTGTGTCATCGTGTCGGCCACTGTCATCAGGAGCTCGGACAAGTTGCCGCCGACCTCGCGCTGGATGCGAATGGCCATGACCGCCCAACCGAAGTCGGGGCTGGCCATCCGCTCGGCAACGGCGTCGAGCGACTCCTCGAGCGGCCGACCCAGACGGGCCTCGGTGACCACCCGGCGGAGCTCGCGGCCCATGGGCTCGGAGACTTCCTGCGACACGGCTTCGACGCCCTGCATCATCGAATAGCCGGCCCGTAACGTGCCGGAGAGCAACTGGAGCGTGTCCGGCAGCATCGATTCGAACTGACGCTTCCGCCGGTTCGACAGGAAGTTGAGCGCGGCCGGCGGGATCAGCACCGCGGCGCCGACAACGATCAGTACGACAAACGCGCTACGGGTGATCACCGCGGTGAGCAACGCGAGCGCCACCGCGCCCGCCGCGTAGAAGAACATCGCCTCAGCGGCGCGGAGTGGGAGGTTGGCTCGTTCGAGCGCGCCCTCTACTCGGGTGAGGAAGCCCTGCCGCTCGGCGAACTGGCGGGTGAACTCGACCGCTCGTTGCATGACGGCGGTCTGGGCCATGCCGGTGTCCGCGTCGTCTTCATCGTCGTCGTCGCCACCCGTACGGGCGACGTAGCCCTCCGAGTAGGGCTGCAACACCGACGCCAGACCGGATTGGTCCTTCACCGCGATGCCGATGATGGCGTACGCGGCGAGCGCAGCACCGAGCAGACCGAGCACGACGGCGAGGTACTTGCCGAGATCGTTCTGCAGACCCTTGAAGCCGCCGGACGTGACCGCTGGCTGGAAAGCGACCGCCGACGCGCCGCGGGCGTCGGAACCGACGATGTACGAGCCCTTCGTCGTGGCGTCACCGACCGACAGTGCGAGATCGTTGACTCCCTTGGTCTCGATCGCCTTGTAGGTGAGCGCATACAAGCCGTTCAACTTCGGCGCGTAGCCGGAGATGATGTTCGTCATGTCGCCGACCTTGTCGGTGAGCGTGAACGAGCCGCCGCTGGCCGAGGCCAGCTCCTGCGGTTCGCCGCTGACCTTGCCCGACACGCCTGCGCCGAACAGCGTCGCTCCGGAGTCGACGACAAGGCCCTTGGCCGTACTGAACGCTGCGCCCTTGCCGTTGTTTCCGTCGGTGATGAGGATGATCGAGCCGACCATGTTCGGCTGGCTTTTCAACTCGTTGGCGGCGCGGGCGACGCCTTCCCACAGTGCGCCGTCGCCGGCAGGACTGAGCTTGGCCATCGCGTTGTCGATGAGCGTGGTGTCGGTCGTGAAGCGTTGCGCCAGGAGCACGTCGGATCCTGCGGCAACCACGGCGACCTGCGTGCCCTTCGCAAGCGTCGGGAGCAGGGCCTTCACGGCGTTACGACCCTCGGACAGCACGCCGGACAGGTCCGTGGATGCAGAGGTGTCCTGGATGATCACGACGCCGGTGTCGCGCTTGGCCTCGGTGATCGTCGTGGCCGCGCTCGGCTGCGTGGCCTTGCCGTTCTCGGTCAGGGTGAGCTTCGAGATGTCGCCCGCCGGGCCGTCGTAGCGGAACACCACCTGCACGTTGGCAGGGTCGGTGCTGTTGACCTGGACGAATTGAACGATGTGACCGCTTCCCGCGACGGGCGCGGCCGCGCTCGCCGACGGAGGGGCAACAACGACCAGGATTGCCAGCGCGGTGCCGGCCACGGCGACGGCGCGAGCGCCGCGCCGCAACGACGTCATGCTCACCTCGAGCCCACCGCCTTGCGGGCGAATGCCTCGGGCTGGAACACCTCTGGGCCCAGGCGGATGCCGAGGTCGGCGAGCTTCTCGGCGAACTTCGGACGAACGCCGGTGGCCTTGAGGTGGCCGCGGAAACGTCCGTGCTCGTCGACACCCATTCCGTAGTCGAACAGGAAGATGTCTTGCAGGGTGATGACGTCGCCCTCCATGCCCTGCACCTCGGTGACGTGCGTGACGCGACGCGTGCCGTCGCGCAGGCGGGTGAGGTGCACGATGAGGTCGAGAGCCGAAGCCATCTGTTCGCGGATGGCCCGCACCGGCAGGTCGAACCCGGACATCAGCGTCATCGTTTCGATACGAGCCAAGGTGTCGCGCGGGCTGTTGGAGTGGATGGTGGTGATCGAACCGTCGTGGCCGGTGTTCATGGCCTGCAACATGTCGAGCGCTTCTCCGGCTCGACACTCACCGACGACGATGCGGTCGGGTCGCATGCGGAGGCAGTTCTTGACGAGGTCGCGGATCGTGACCTGACCGCGACCTTCGATGTTCGGAGGGCGAGCCTCCATCGCGAGTACGTGATCCTGGTGGAGCTGGAGCTCCTTCGCGTCTTCCACCGTGACGATGCGCTCATCCGACGGGATGAACGACGACAGCACGTTGAGGGTCGTGGTCTTACCGGTGCCGGTACCGCCGGAGACGATCACGTTCAGACGACCGACCACGCAGGCCTGCATGAAGCGAGCCGCGTGCGCGTTGAGCGTTCCGAACCGGATGAGATCGTCGATCTGGTACGGGTCCTTGGAGAACTTACGAATGGTGAGGAACGGTCCGCCGATCGCGAGCGGATGGATCACCGCGTTCACACGGGAGCCGTCTGGCAGGCGGGCGTCGACCATCGGCGTCGACTCGTCGATGCGGCGACCGACCTGGCCGACGATCTTGTCGATGATGCGGCGAAGGTGGGTCTCGTCGACGAAGCTCGCGCTCGTCTTCTCGATGCGGCCGGCGCGCTCGGTGTACACCGACTCGGGACCGTTCACCATGACTTCGGTGACGTCGTCGTCCTTGAGGAGACGATCGATCGGCCCGTAGCCGAGGATGTCGTCGGAGACGTCTTGGATCAGCTGCGCCTTGTCGGCCGCTGACAGTGGAGCGCGCTCTTGCGCGAGCGCGGCATGCAGTTGCTCGTGGACACGACGGCGGAGGTCTTCCTCCGACAACCGCTTGTCGTAGAGGATCGGACCGAGTTCGTCGATCAGATGGTGATGGATCTTCTGCCTGAGCTCGTCGAGCACCGGGTCGCGTCGACGGCCGCCTGCCGCCGCGGCACCGCTGCCTTGGACCTCATGGAGCCGCTTGTAAAGGCTCATGTCACGTTCTCCTCACCCTGTCGCATTCCGCCTACCGGCGCTTCTTCTTGGCGTCAACCGTGAACAGGTCGGCCAGTTGCTCGATGGCTCGAGCAACACCCGACTTCGGAGCATCGAGCACCACCGGGGCACCCTTGTTGACCGACTGCGGCACGACGACGTCGCTCGGAATCAGACAGTCGGCCTTCACCTGGAGCGTGCGCTCGACCTCGCCGACGTCGAGCTTCACCTTCGAATTCGCGCGATTGAGGACGAGACGCAACTTCGACATCGGGGTGTTGAGCAGACGAAGCGTCTGCAGACCGATCTTGACGTTCTTGATGTTCGGGATGTCCATGCCGGCCACGAGCAACACGTCGTCGCTCACCTCGATGAGCCCGAGCACGACGTCGTTGAAGTAGGCCGGCGTGTCGACGACGACGAAGTCGGAGAACGTGCGCAGCATCTCCACGATGCGCACCATCTCGTCGGCCCCGATCTGGTCGGCGAACGCAGGCTCGAGCGGTGCCGGCAGCACGAAGACACCCGACGGCTCGTGCTTCACGAGCAAGTTCTGCAACAGCGACGCATCCAGTCGATCGATCGAACCGACGGCGTCGACGATCGTGTGTTGCGGGGCGAGCTTGAGCATCACCGCGATGTCACCGAACTGCAGATCAGCATCGACGAGGACCACCGGACGCTCGCTGCGACGAGCGAGGACCACCGCGAGGTTCGCGGCGATGACGGATTTGCCAGCGCCGCCCTTCGTCGAGAACACGGTGATCACATGGCCGAGCTCGCCGGTTGGTTCGGTGTAACCCTGCGGCGCCGGAGCGCGCGACGACGCGAGCGTCTCGACCACACGCCGCACCGCTTCCGAAAGCTGCGTGGTGTCGACCGGTGCCGGCAACACATCACGGATGCCGGCGCGCAACGCTTGGCGGAACAGGTCGGTCGAGAGCTCCGGAGCGATGAGGATCGCTCCGATCTCGGGGCGGTCGGCGATGAGCTTCTCGGCGGCGATGATGCCGTCGGGCAGCGCACATGACGGACCGAGCACGGCCACGAGCGGGATACCAGTGAGACGTTCGCGGAGGGCCTCGATGCTCGCAACCGGCACAGCGAAGTCGCCGAGTTGCATGGCCAGGCGGCTACGCACCGCCTGGTCGGCATCAACGACCGCGACCGCGGCACCCGGACCGCTGCCATGGCTGGTCAGCGGCGGGTCGTCGCGACCTGCAGGTTCGTCGTCACCGAGAAAGAAGCTCATGTGTCCTGTCTAACTGGCTACTTCTGCCCTTGGAAGCCCAGAGGGCCATAAGGCGTGAGTTGGGTCCTATCTTCGCCGGGCAGGACGGTCGGGAAGGGCTCGACCTTCTGGATCAGCTCGGGGCTGTAGTCCTGTGGCAACAGCGTCAGGTAGAACTCGGACGGATCGACCGAGGCGATCAGCAAGGCGGCCGAGGCGGGAACCTCGAGCGTGATGAGCCCCGTGTTCACCGTGGTCTGTGCCGCACCGGTTGCGGTGGCCGTGTTGGTGCCGGTCGCAGTGACCTCACCCGGCTGGGGCACTGCCGTCCTGTCGACGAAGAGCACCTTGGCCTTTTGGAAGAGGACACGCGCCGGGTTACAGACGTTGGTGCCGCCGTCGAGCGCTTGGCCCTGCGCGACCTGTCCTTGATCGGACTTGGAGATGACACCACCCTTCGGAGCTTCGACCGTGATCTTGCCAGCGTCATCCGGGGTCTTGCAGTAAGTCGTCTCCGGCACGATGAGGATGTTGACGAAGTCGCCGGGGACGATCACGCCGGCAACGCCTCTGGTCTGGTCGACCGAGATCGTGATGCCGACACAAGGAACCGGGTTCCCCGAGGTCGAACCGACGGAGTTCGGCGGTGCGCAGTCGTTCGGCACGCGTCCGGCAAAGGTGATCTGGCTCTCGACCTGGTCGGCGAACATCCCGTCGACGAGGATCTGACCGGTGGTGTAGTTGGCCACGGCCACCTTGTCCTGGATGATGCTCGAGTCGACGATTGCCGTGACCGGCTTGAACTCCGCAGGGATGTTCGCGGGGACGAGCGCACCCTGTGCCAACGCCTCGCGACCGGTCAGACCTTTCCCGATGTCCTTCGCGACCTTCAGCACCTGCACCTGGCGCGCGTTGCCGCGGGCTCGGTCGTCAGCGCTGTTGACGTAGTTGAAGACGAGAAACGCGGACAGGGCACCGACGACCACTGCCGCGATCAGGATCAACGTTCTGCGAGAGCTCACACCCACCTCATTCCTAGGACCAACATGAACCCGCGATGCGTGGAGGTCAACGCGGTGACGCCGCGCGTTCCCTTACGACACCTCGGTACACCTTCTCCCCCCAAACCCTGCGACATCGTAGGGGCCAGGGGGCGTCGAAACGGGGGACCACTCGCGTGGCTCCGCAGCATCAGATCGGCCGGTCGGACCCGGAAACTGAGTGGGCTTCCGGAAAAATCCCGATTGGGGGAGACGCGGCTACTCCGCGTCGACGTCCGGGGCGTCTTCCGGGGACGGAGCGTGGTCGGCCGCCTCTGATTGCGGCATTTCGGGCGTCGTACCGAGCTCGCCACCCTCCGACTTCTCGTACTCCTCCCACGCCGATTCGATGGCCGAAGCGTCGTACGTGGGGCCGATGTAGTTGCCCTCGTCGTCGTACGCGTGCTCACCGAAGTGCTCGCGGTACTCCTCGGCCACCTCGCCGCCCTCGGCCGCCTGCTTGATCGACAAGCTGATGCGACGCCGAGCGAGGTCGAGATCGATGATCTTGACCCACAACTCCTCGCCGGGTGTGACCACCTGCTCGGGAAGGTCGACGTGATGCGCCGACATCTCCGAGATGTGCACCAGACCTTCGATGCCGTCGCCCACCTGGACGAACGACCCGAACGGCACGAGCTTGGTGACCCGGCCGTAGACGAGCTCGCCCACGCGGTGCGTGGTGGCGAACTCCTGCCAGGGATCTTGTTGCGTGGCCTTGAGCGACAAGCTGATGCGCTCGCGGTCGAGATCCACGTCGAGCACCTGCACGGTGACTTCGTCGCCGACCGCCACGACGGAGCCGGGATGGTCGACGTGCTTCCACGACAGTTCGGACACGTGGATGAGTCCGTCCATGCCACCGAGGTCGACGAACGCACCGAAGTTCACGACGCTCGACACGACGCCGGAGCGCACTTCGCCCGGCTTCAAGTTGGCGAGGAAGTCTTCGCGCTGTTCCTTCTGCGTCTCTTCGAGCCATGCCCGGCGAGACAGCACGACGTTGTTGCGGTTCTTGTCGAGCTCGATGATCTTGGCTTCGAGGCTGCGCCCGACGTACGGGGCGAGGTCGCGCACGCGGCGAAGCTCGACGAGCGATGCCGGCAGGAAGCCGCGCAGCCCGATGTCGAGGATGAGTCCGCCCTTCACGACTTCGATGACGGGACCGCGGACGATGCCGTCTTCTTCCTTGATCTTCTCGATCGTGCCCCAAGCCCGCTCGTATTGCGCCCGCTTCTTCGAAAGGACGAGACGTCCTTCCTTGTCTTCCTTCTGGAGGACGAGCGCTTCGATCTTGTCGCCGAGGCTGACGATCTCGGAGGGGTCGACGTCGTTTCGGATCGACAACTCACGCGCCGGGATGACGCCTTCGGACTTGTACCCGATGTCCAGCAGCACTTCGTCGCGATCGACTTTGACGACCGTGCCTTCGACGATCTGGCCGTCTTCGACCTCGACCATCGACGCGGCGTACGCCTCTTCGAGTGACATCCCGCCGAGGTCGTCTTCGACCACCTGCCGCGGCACATACGCGGGTTCCGCGTCCGGCTCCTGCGCTTCGGTCGTCACGCTCGCTTCGACAGGGGCTTCTGCGGTGGCTTCGACGACCGTCTCGGCGGGCGGTTCTGCGGGGGATTCCTCGGAAGCAACATCAGCAACGAGGTCGGGGGTCTGGTCGGACAAGGAAGAGCCTTCTGATGACAGGATCGAGTACCCGCTCGATTTGAGCGGCCCAAAAAGGTACCACCAGCAGGGCCTCAGGCTCTACGGCCGACCACCAACAACTCCGGCGTCTCGATCGTCGGCACCTGGCACTCGTACCGACCGGGCTCCACCGACCAGACCGCATCGACGTGCAGGCCGGCGCGATCGCAGAGCAGACGGAGCTCGCGAGCCGTGTAGCAGGTGGTCCACAGATCGGCGTCCGCCTCGGTCCCGGACTCGTTCTTCAACACCGTGCGCTCGTGGTGCACACCGGTCTGGACGTCGAACACTCCCGCCTCCTGCGGGTAGCGGACCTGGAAGTACGCCGAGAACGCGCTGACCGCGAACCGGCCCGCAGGACACAACGCTCGAGCGATGCCTGCCAACACGTCGACGTCGTCACCCGGCCCGACCAGCCCGAATGCCCCTTGGCACAATGAGATCGCCGCATCGAACTCAGCGTCGAATGGCAGGTGGCGGGCATCGAGACGCCGGAACGACGCCGACGCGCCGCTCGGCGCGCGTTCGTTGGCGATGTCGATGAATCGCTGCGAGATGTCGATGCCCACGACCTCGATGCCGCTCGCCGCCATCAGGTGCGCGTGTCGTCCAGGCCCGCAACCCACGTCGAGCAAACGCATCCCGGGTCGGAGCTCGAGCGCGTCGAACAGGAACGCGACTTCTTGCTCAGTGCCCTTCGTGAACGAGTACCGCAAATAGGCCGCTCCGAGGTGATCGGCCAGCGGCTCGAACCAGTGGTCGTTCAATTCCCAGTGAGCGGACCGGTGCAATCCCACCGTGGCGGGAAGTAGTTCCAATCCTTGCTCGTGTTGAAGTGCTGGCTACCGCACTTGTCGGCCGTTCCGATGGCGACGCCGATCGAGAACAACGTGAAGACGACCGCCACGACCACGACGATCAGCAGGAGCGGTCGCAGGGCGCGCCACAGCGTGCCGGGCATCCGCTGGCCCATGTGCAGATGTTCCGGAGGTGGCATCGACACGTTGTTTCCTCGTCCTTCGATAGACCGCTTGCGATCGACCTAGCCCTTTGCATCCGCCCACGTCGCACCGAAGGCCAGATTCACGGCCAAAGGTACCCGTAGCTCGGCAGCCCCGCCCATGACCGACCGCGTCAGATCCGCAGCATGGTCGTGCTCGTCGGGCGGCACTTCGAGCAGCACTTCGTCGTGTACTTGCAAGATGATCCGACTCTTCAGCTCCTCGCCCTCGAGTGCGTTGTCGAGCCGCACGAGGGCCACCTTGAAGATGTCGGCGGCCAATCCCTGGATTCCGGCGTTCATCGCCTGCCGCTCGCCGGCCTGGCGAATGCGGTAGTTGCCGGAGGAAAGCTCCGGAATCAGGCGACGGCGACCGAACAGCGTCTCGGTGTAGCCCCGCTCCCGCGCCTCGGCCACCGTCTGCTCCATGTAGGCCTTCACTGTCGGAAACGCGACGAAATACGCATCGAGAATCACTTGCGCTTCATCGGTCGGAATGCTCAGGCGCTGACCGAGGCCGTAGGCCTCCATGCCGTAGGCCAGGCCGAACGAGACCATCTTGGCCTTCGAGCGCTGCTCGATCGACACCTTCGCCGGGTCGACGTTGAAGATGCGCGCCGCGGTCGCGTTGTGGATGTCCTCCCCCGAATCGAACGCGCTGACGAGCCCGGGGTCGCCCGTGAGATGCGCGATGCAGCGCAGCTCGATCTGGTTGTAGTCGGCGACCAGTAGCTCGCAGCCGGGCGCCGGAATGAATGCCTTGCGGAACGAGCGTCCGAGTTCGCTGCGCACCGGGATGTTGTGCAAGTTCGGCGCATCAGAGCTCAGCCGGCCAGTGCGCGCCACGGTCTGGTTGAACGTCGCGTGGATCCGACCATCTGCCTGCACCTCACCGAGGAGCCCCTCGCCGTAGGTCGAGCGCAGCTTCTCGACCTCTCGGTAACGCAGGAGGTGATCGATGATCGGATGCTGCCCCGCGAGCTTCTCGAGCGAGGCCGCATCGGTGGAGTAGCCCGTCTTCGTCTTCTTCTGTGGCTGCAAGCCGAGGCGGTCGAAGAGGATCTCGCGCAACTTCAGCGTGGAGTTCACGTTGAAGTCCTCCCCCGCGTCCTCACGGATGAGCTGGGTCAGCTCCTCGCACTCCGCCGCGAGCGTGTCGTTCAGGTGCTTGAGCTCTGCGGCGTCGACACCGACCCCCACCGTCTCCATACGCGCGAGCACGCGCACGAGCGGAACCTCGATGTCGTCGTGCAGCGATCGCAAGCCCTGCGCGTCGAGCGCGTTCGTGATCGGTGCGACAAGACGGGCGACAGCGAGAGCGCGCCGAGCTGTTTCCAGCGACGGGGGCACGCTGTCGCCACCGAGGTCGAGCTGAAGTTCGCCAGCACCCGGCCCGTTCGCACCGAGAGGTAACTCCAGTGCGGCGTACCGCAGCAGGAGATCGGCGAGCAGGTAGCGCGACTCGGCCGGGTCGAGCAGGTACGCGCCGAGCATGGTGTCGAGCTGCAGGGTGCGCAGGTCGGCCTCGAGTTGCCCGAGCAGCGCTCGCATCAATGGCTTGGCACCATGCGCGGCGATGGGTCGTCCGCCTTCGGCGACGAGCGCCCGCAACGCGTCACGCACCTTGGCGTCGTCGAGCACCTCTCGAGGCAGCCAACGCGTTTCCGCATTGTCGCTGTCGACGACGACGGCGAGGCCGACGAGTGGGCTACGCCCTTCTGGGCCGTCCCACGCGGCTTCGATCGCGAGCGCGTCGGTGCCGTTGCGCAGGTCCGTGAGGAGCTTGACTGCCTCCGGCGGGGAATCGATCTCCTCTACCTCGGCCTCGAGCACCGCGGTCGCGGAGATCGCGGCGCCACCCTCGACGTCGCCGAACGCCTCTGCCAGGCGTTCTTGCAGGGTGCGGAACTCGAGGAAGTCGAAGAGCTTGCGCACCTCCTCTTGATCGAAGGGCTCCAGCCGTAGTCCGTCCGGGGCCACCTCGAGGGGCACGTCGCGCAGCAACAGCATCACCTCGACGTTGCTGCGCACCTTCGCTTCGTGCTCCGCGAGATTCAACCGCAACTTGGGTGTCTGCTCGTCGAGATGCTCGTAGATGCCATCGACCCCGCCGTAGTTGACGATCAGCTTGGCGGCGGTCTTCTCGCCCACGCCGGGAACACCGGGGAGGTTGTCGGAGGGGTCGCCCCGCAACGCGGCGTACTGCGTGTACAGCTTGGGCGGCACACCGGTGCGCTCTTCGATCCCGGCCTCGTCGTACAGCGCGTAGTCGGACACACCTCGGCGGTTGTACAGCACCTTGATCAAGGGATCCTCGACGAGCTGGTACGCGTCGCGGTCACCGGTGACGATCAGCACGTCGTCGCCCTGATCTCGTGCTTGCGTCGCGAGCGTTGCGATGATGTCGTCGGCTTCGAAGCCCGGCGCTTCGATGATCGGGATGCGCAACGTCTCGACGACTTGGCGCACGAGGCCCATCTGCTGTCGGAGGATGTCGGGCGCGGCGTTCCTGTTCGCCTTGTAGTCGGCGACGGCCTCGTGGCGGAACGTCGGCTCGGGCCGGTCGAAGGCGACGCCGATGCCGTCGGGCTGATGGTCGCGCACCAGGTTGAGCAGCATCGACGTGAACCCGTAGACGGCGTTCGTGACCTGCCCAGAGGCCAGCGTGATGTCGGTCGGAAGGGCGAAAAACGCGCGATAGGTCAGCGAGTTCCCGTCGACCAACATGATCTTCGCCACGAGCTCTGACTCTAGGGGTCGAGCCAGTCGATGAGAGCCGGTAGACGATCGGTGAGATCGCGGTAGCCGATGAGGTCGGTGGGCTCGGCTTTGAGGCGGGCCGCCAGCCTGCGGCGCGTCTCCTCGTCGAGGTGCTGGAGCTGCACCTGCTGCGTGCGGATCGTGAACAGCACGGCCTCACTCCGCGGGAGCCGGCGCAGCGTTTGCCGTTCGGAGCGCAACCACTGCTCGGCGGGCGGCACGCCGATCGTCGGCGGTACGTCGGGCGCGAACAGGTCCGGAAGTTCGTGAATCGCGAAATTGCGCCGGCCGACCACCGTTCCGGTGGTCAGGCGACGCAAGAACGAGTCGACTCGCGACGCGAGCTCCGTGTCGTAGCCCGGCACGCGTTCGTGGACGTCGGTGAGCGGCCGCCCGATCATCTTGCGGAGGTGCCAGTGCGACGGAAAGCAGACGCAGCCCGCGACCAACGAGCCGTCGACGAGCACGCACAGGTCTTCCTCGACGCGCAACGCGGCCCGTTCGAGCGGCGCGAGAACGTCGGCGTTCGTCGCCGCCAGCACGTCATCACGGTGCTCCGAGAGCAGCCGCAGCTTCCCTGACGGATCCTCGAGCGGGGTGAGCGTGTCGCTCGTGCGGGCCGTACCCATCGTGAGCCACGGCGGTCCTTCTGCGGACAGCCGGAGCTCACGCACCCAGTCAGGGCTTGAGGTTCCCATCGATGACGTCTTGGGCCACCGCCTTCAGCGTGCTGCGGGTGTCCATCGCCGTCTTCTGCAGGAACCGGAACGCATCGGACTCCGCCATCTCGTGGTGATCCATGAGCTTGCCCTTGGCGCGGTCGACGAGCTTGCGCGTCTCCAGTTGATCCGCCAGCGACAGGTTCTCGTCGGCGAGTGCCTTCATCTCCTGGAACCGGCCGAGGGCAACCTCCACCGCGGGGATCAGCTCGTTCTTCTGGAACGGCTTCACGAGGTACGCGAGCGCACCGGCGTCGCGCGCCTTCTCGATCAGATCGCGCTGACTGAATGCCGTGAGGATCAACACGGCCGCGTGCTTGTCGGCCGTGATCGCGCTCGCCGCCTCGAGCCCGTCCATGCCGGGCATCTTGACGTCGAGGATGGCGAGGTCGGGTTGGTGCTGCTTGACGAGCTCGACGGCTTCGTCTCCACGACCGGTCTCACCCACGACCTCATACCCCTCCTCCTCGAGGGTTTCTTTGAGATCGAGGCGGATGATCGCTTCGTCTTCAGCGATGACGACACGGATGGGCACCGAATTTCTCCTGTCGCTCGAACGGTCAGCGCTCGGCCATGAGTTGGTCGAGTAGCTCGTCCTGCCGCCGTTCTAGTTGATCGATGGTCGTCTGCACCTCGGCCCGATGCCGACCCATGGCATCGACGTGCCGTTGCGCTTCGTGGTGCTCTCGATCGGCAAGGGGCGTCTCGGACACCAGGGCGCGAAGGCGAGCATCGTCAGCGGTATCAGCGAAGTGCGCGAACTGCTCGTCGGTCACGGCGAGATCGGCCCGCAGTTGCTTCAATCGCTCGCTCACCTCGACCAGCTTTCGCTCGAGCATGGACCGAGACATAGGGCTGATCATTGTACGTACGGGAGGTGCTCCGATCATTTGATTGACTGGGCTGATCCGCCGCCTCCTGCTCCTCGCCTTCATCTGGGGCTGGTCATTCCTCTTCATCAAGGTCGCCGTCGAGGGAATGAGCCCGCCCACGGTCGCCTGCGCGCGGGTCGGTTTGGGAGCTCTCGTGCTGCTGATCACGCTTCGATCGACGGGACGGTCGCTCCCCCGCGACCGCACGCTGTGGCGGCATTTCGCGATCGCCGCGATCTTCGCCAACGTCGTGCCGTTCACACTCCTGGCCTGGGGTGAGGAACGCGTCACAAGCGCCCTCACGTCCGTCTTGAATGCGTCGACGCCGCTGTTCACGGCCGTCATCGCTGCTCTGTTCCTCAAGGACCGCATGAAATCCCTGCAGGTCGTAGGACTCCTTCTCGGCTTCGTCGGAGTGGCCGTGGCCGCCGGGTTCGGAGGGGGCGATCTCGGAGACTCATCGGTGCTCGGCTCGCTGGCCGCGGTCACTGCCGGCCTCTTCTACGGCATCGCCTTCGTGTACATGCGTCGAAACCTCATCGGCATCGAGCCGACGGTCGCGGCTGCGGGCCAACTCGTGATGGCGAGCGTGCTGCTGCTGCCCGTCGCTGTGGGTACGTCCGTGACGAGCGGTATTCACCTGACGCCGCGCCGCGCGCTCGCGATCGGCGCGCTCGGCTGCATCGGTACGGGAGCGGCCTACATCCTCAACTACAGGCTCATCGCCGACGTGGGCGCGACGCGCGCCTCGATCGTGACGTACATCATCCCCGTCGTCGCGGTCGCCGTCGGTGTCGTCATCCTCAGCGAGCCGCTCGAGTGGCGGCTCCTGTGGGGCGGGCTGCTGATCGTCGCCGGCCTCGTCTTGTTGCGAGAACGACGGCCGCTCCTCGTTCCCATTCCGAGCGCAGCGGTCATCCTTGTCGTGGTGATCCTGCTGGCCCTTCCACTCGCCGCATGCGGTGGAAGTGGATCGACCGCGGCTTGCACGAGCGCCAAGACCGAGGCGATCAATCCCGACCTGCATCACGTGTTCACGGGGGGCGTCGAGCCCGTGTACACCACGGACCCCCCGACGTCCGGCCCTCACAGCCCCGGTGCCCTTCCACAGGGCACGCTCGACCATCCCCTGTCACGCCCTTCGCAGGTGGGCGCCCTCGAGGCCGGAGTGGTGTTGCTGCAGTACCGCGATCTCTCGGTCGACGAGATTCGCTCGCTCAGCGACCTCGTGGCCGACAACGTGGTCGTCGCGCCCAACGCATCGCTCCCGGATCGTGTCGTCGCCACCGCGTGGTTGACGAAGCAGACGTGCTCGAGCGTCGACGCCGCCACGCTTCGAGGCTTCATCCGCGCACACGCCGGGCATGGTCCCGGCGTAGACGGGTAGAGCGGCGCGTATGGCTGGTGACGCGTGGGGCATCGACGACGGCTACTGGGACATCGTCGGCCAGTGGCACCACACTCCCGAGTCGACGCGGCGCGCCCTTCGAGTGGCCATGGGCGGGCTCAGTGACGTCGCCGACCCGCCGCCCGCCTCTCGTCCGGTGTGGTTCGTGCGTCAGGGCACGACGCCGACGATCGAACGGTCCGCGGAGCTGGTGCTCGAGGATGGCACGAGCCTGGCCGCGTCAAAGGCGCTGCCGCCCGACCTTCCGCTCGGTTATCACGACCTCCTGCCGAGCGACGGCGGACCGGCCACGCGCCTGATCGTCGCCCCGGACCGGTGCCATCTGCCCGACGGTCTGCGGACGTGGGGCTGGTCGGCGCAGCTGTACGCCACCCGCTCGCGCACCAGTTGGGGCATCGGCGACCTGGGCGATCTCGCCACCATCGCTCGATGGTCGGCCGGCCTGGGCGCCGGCGTTCTCGGGATCAACCCCCTGCACGCCGCACACCCCGGCGCGCTCCAGGACCCGAGCCCGTACTTCCCGAGCAGCCGGCGATTCCGCAACCCGCTCTACCTCCGCATCGAGGAGGTGCCGGGCTTCTCGACCGGAGACGAGACGCTCGCCCTCGCGGCCAAGGCCGGTCAGTCGCTCAACAACGATCGGGTCATCGACCGCGATCAGGTCTACGCCCTCAAGCTGTCGGCCCTAGAGCTGCTCTGGGCCGGGTTCGGCGACGACCCCGCGTTCGACGCCTTCATCGCCCGCGGTGGCAGCGCGCTTCGCCAGTTCGCGGTGTACTGCGCGTTGGCCGAGCGTCACGGCGGTGGATGGACAACGTGGGCCTCGGAGTATCGACGTCCCGACAGCCCCAGCGTGACTCGGTTCGCGGCGGCACAACACGATCGGCTTCGGTTCCACAGCTGGCTCCAATGGCTGCTCGACGAGCAACTGGCCGCGGCCGGCGCAGAGATCGCGCTGCTCGGCGACTTGGCCATCGGTTTCGATCCTGGCGGCGCCGACGCGTGGGTGTGGCAAGACACCGTGGCGCACGCCGTCCGCGTCGGCGCGCCGCCCGACGCGTTCAACGCGGACGGCCAGGATTGGGGGCTTCCACCGTTCGTCCCGTGGAAGTTGCGCGCCGTCGGCTACGAACCGCTCGTGCAGACCCTGCGGGCCGCGTTGCAGCATTGCGGTGCGCTGCGGATCGATCACGTGATGGGGTTGTTCCGTCTCTTCTGGATCCCCGAAGGGGGCGGACCGACCGATGGCACGTACGTCCGCTTCCCCGACGACGAGCTGCTCGACATCGTGGCGCTCGAGAGCGAGCGAGCCGGCGCGGTCATCGTCGGCGAAGACCTCGGCACCGTCGAAGACGAGGTTCGTGCGCAGTTGGCGGACCGCGGGGTCCTCTCGTACCGGCTGGTGTGGTTCGAGGACGATCCGCCCGAAGCGTTTCCCGAACAGGCGCTCGCGGCCGTGACGACCCACGACCTGCCCACGGTGGCGGGCCTGTGGTCGGGCACCGACGAGCAGGCCGATGGCGATCTGCGCGATCGGCTCGTCGAGCTGACCGACCTCCCACTCACTGCCCCTGTCGACGAGGTCGTCGTCGCCGCTCACGCCCGGCTGGCGCAGGCCCCTTCGATGGTGGTCACGGCCACGCTCGACGATGCGTTGCGGGTCGAGGAGCGCCCGAATCTGCCGGGCACCACCGTCGAACGTCCGAACTGGGCGCTCGCGCTCCCCCGGCCGATCGAGGAATGGATGGACGATCCGGTCGTCGCGCAGATCGCGGAGGCGTTGCAGCGCCCGGTTGACTAGTTCGAAATGACCAAGTGAAAACCACCCGATCGGGCCATGTCCCTCTTGGGCCGAACGGCCGATACTCACCGAGAGCAATCCCTCATATGGGACGAACCAAGGAGTCTCGGCCGGTGCAAGGACGTCGCCAGGAAGCGCCGAAACGCTGTACCGGCGACGACGGAACGGCGCTGGTCGAGATGGCCTTTCTCCTGGCTCCGTTGTGCCTCCTGCTCTTCGGCATCATCGTCTACGGCTACTACATGTCGTTCCGGCAGAACATGACGCAAGCAGCCGCGGAGGGCGCACGTGCGGGTGCGGTCGCGCCGATCTTGCAGGCGGTGACCCGAGCCAACGACGCCACCGACAAGGCCGTGAGCTCGTTCGGGCAACGCTGCAACCAGGGCGGCATGTCGTGCACCGCGGTGCTCAACACCTGCCCGACCGCCAGCAACTTGGGCGCGCAGTGCGTCACGGTCACGGTGAGATGGAACGAATCCAGCCACCCGCTGCTCCCGCCAATCCCACTGGTACACGACGCGCTCCCCTCTGAGTTCGTGTCATCCAGTTCCGCACAGATCAACCGATGAGGCGGGCCCGATCCCTTCGGTTCTCTCGCGGCGACGATCGCGGGGCGGTCATCCCGATCATTGCGCTCTCGTTGGTCGTGCTCATCACGATGACGGCGTTCAGTCTCGACCTCGGTCGCCAGATGGTGCGACGACGCGAGGCGCAGTCCGCGGCCGACTTCGTCGCCCTCGATCTCGCGAGACTCGTCGACGGCCGGACGGCGTCGGCGATCATCGCCGACCCGAGGTGGAACGAGACCAAGAACGCGGCCGCAGCCCGCAACGGCTTCGCGACATCGGGCCTCACCCCCGAGCTCGGTGTCTACAGCGCCGACAATGATTCGGACCTAGATCCGAGCACGATTGCGTTCACGCCGTGCCTGAACCTCGCCACCTGCCTGCCGACCGGCGTACGCGTGACCGCGACCGACGAGGTCGGGTTCTTCTTCGCCCAGGTCATCGGCATTTCGAAGGGCACGGTCACGAGAACCTCGACGGCGGCCCAACAAGGCAGCTCCGAAGCGGAGCTCGGCTCGGTGTTCGCCGGCTTCCAGTACTACCAAGAGCCTGGGTTCTCCGCCGCGTACAACGTTGCTGCCGATCTACGGGCACAAGTGCTGAACGCAACGATCGGCACGCAGTTCTTCGCGAGCGGCACTGCGGGCGCCACGCTGCCGACGGGCATCGGACTCGACGCGCTCAGCTACAAGGGCATCTCGAACGGATCAGTCACGATGGGCCAGCTGGCCACCGCGATGGGATTCGGTTCCGCAGACCAGATGCTCGACGCTGACATCTCCGGCCGGGATCTGCTCAACGCCGAGGCCAACGCTCTACGCAGCTCCTCGAATCAGAACGATGTGACCGCAGGCAACAAGATCGCGCAGTTCGCCGGAACGTCGAGCTCGAGCACCCACATGCACCTCCGCGACATGATCGATGCCACCCAAGGTGGCGGCTCGGACGTCGCGAACTATCGCATCAACGCGCTCGATTTGATCACGATGGCCGGGCAGATCATCAACGGGAAGCACTTCTTCACCATGACCGTGAATCACGGCATTCCGGGGGTTCCGCCGCTCGACGTGACGGTTGCCATCATCGAGGGCCCGGCGGTTGCGCAGGGATTTCAAGGTGACCCCGGGCCGAGCACTTCGCAGGTGCGGTTCGCCACCACCATCCCGCTCAGCAACCTCGTCATCCCGGGCTTCGGAACGTTCCAAGCGACGGTGCCGATCGTGGTCGAGGCGGCGAAGGCGGACTCGACCTTCGAGCGCATCCAATGCTCCAACCCGTCGACGACCACGGCAACGGACCTCCGGGTGCTCACGCACGGCCTCAACGTGCAGATCGGAACGATCTCCAACGGGGCGATCCAGAACTCGCAGACGCTTTCGGTGCAGAGCGGTGCGGTGTTGCATGGGTCGCTCACGTTGCCGCTGCTCGGAACGACCAACCTCGACGCGGTGACCAACGTGCACGTTTCGAAGACGTTCAAGGGCGGCGCCGTGTACACCGGTGACCTCGCGTCGAACACCGGCGTGCTCGGAGCGGACGAGACCCACACGTTCCTCGGCGAGGTCGCACCGCTCAGCCCGCCGAGCTGGCGGTACGCCGGCGGCGTGGGAAGCACGAACATGAGCACGACGGTGCTGAACGCGATCACGCTCAACGCGGGTGCGCCCGCGGGGCTCGAGAGTGCTCTCAAGACGGCACTCGTCAGCAAGCTCGGCGACATGGACAAGCTGTTCCTCGATGGAGTTCTGTCGTCGCTCGGCGTGGCGATCGCGGGCGCCGATGGCATCGTCCACTACGCCAACTGCGGGCCGAAACTCGTCAACTGACGGCGCCCTAGCCTGCGGGCGGTGACGACCGGCAGCGATCCATTTCCTCTCGGCCGGCTCGTGTACCTCTACATCGGGTCTCACGACATCCGTGCTGATCTCGCTTGGTACGACGAAGCGCTCGGCGGCGACCTGGTGTGGCGCTTCGAAGCATTCGGCGCGGACGTCGCCGCGGTCCGCGTCGGTCCCGAAGGGTCGCCACTCGTCGTGCTCGCGTCGCATCGTCCCGTTCCGAGTTGCCTGCCGATCTGGGCGGTGCGTTCGCTCGCGGTGACGAGTGAGTGGCTGCACGCAACGGGCTGGCTCGACAGCGCGGTGCAAGTCGGTGTGCCCGACGGTCCGTGTCTCGTGCTCCACGACCCCAGCGGCAACCAGATCGCGCTGCTGCAGCGGGACCGTCCCGACGCGATGACCTCCGCCTACCAGGACATGACCAACCCACGCCGCCGCTGATCGACCGCTCTCGCGGAACTCGCAGCGCAAATGCGACCCATGAGTCTTGTTTGCGCTCGAAGTTCGCAAAGACGTCGGTGCCCGGGGCGGGATTCGAACCCGCACGCCCTTTCGAGCAGTGGATTTTGAGTCCACCGTGTCTGCCATTCCACCACCCGGGCGGGAGCATCGAGCCTAATCTCGGGTCAATGGCTCGAAAGCGCCTTCGAAGGCTGTTGTCACTCGGTGCGCTGGTCGCGGCGATCGCCGCGTTCCGGAGTCGGAAGCTCGCCGCCGAGGAGGAAAAGTTCAGGCGATAGTTACCCCCCGGTAGTCGCACTTCACAGAACCGCGACAGAACTGAAACCTTCTCACGGCACGGTGAGTCGGATGTTGCGTCTCATCACCCGCGGAGTCCGTTCCCCGATGACAATCGCCTTCACCTTCCCTGGGCAGGGTGCCCAGAAGCCCGGCATGGGCCAGCCCTGGCGCGACCATGAGTCCTGGGAGCTGGTCGACGAGGCGTCAGAGGCCTCCGGGCGCGATGTCGCCCACCTGCTGCTCGACGCCGACGCCGAGGAGCTCACGCAGACTCGCAACTCGCAGCTGGCCACGTACGTCCTGAGCCTCATCGTGCTCGACGCCGTCGAGATGCTCGGAGTCGAGCCGTCCGTGGCCGCGGGCCACAGCCTCGGCGAGTACAGCGCGCTGACCTGCGCCGGCGGCCTCGATTTCGCGGACGGCGTTCGTCTCGTCGCCGAACGCGGGGAGGCCATGCAGGTCGCAGCCGAGGAGCGCCACGGCACCATGGCTGCGGTGCTCGGCCTGGACGACGACAAGGTCGAGGTCGCCTGCATGCGTGCGGCCGCCGACGTGTGGGCCGCCAACTTCAACGCTCCCGGCAACGTGGTGATCGCCGGCGACCCCGACGGCATCGCGGCCGCCAGCAAGATCGCCAAGGACCTCGGCGCATCCAAGGTGCTCCCGCTGAAAGTCGGTGGCGCGTTCCACACTCCGTTGATGGCGCCCGCCCGCGACCGCCTCCGCAAGGCGCTCTCCGAGGTGCACTTCCGGGAGATGGAGGTGCCGGTCATTGCCAACGTGGACGCACTGGCGCACGAAGATCCCGCGGAATGGCCCGGCCTCCTCACCGCCCAACTGTGCAGCCCTGTCAGTTGGCGTCAGTCGTTGCACATCCTCGACCTCCGAGGCGTCGTCACGATCGTGGAGCTCGGGCCCGGCACTGTCCTCGCGGGAACCGTGAAGCGCACGCTCGACGGCATGAGAGCGATCTCCGTGGGCACCCCCGACGATCTCGACACACTGCTCGAGCGCATCGAAGGCGAATCCGCCGCAACCCATCACGAGGGTGAGCATCTGTTCATGACCGAGCGGGTCGTGGTCAGTCCGGCCGCAGGGTTGTTCGAGCCTTCGCCCGATCTCGACCCTGGTCAGCGGATCGAGGCCGGCGACCTCCTCGGCACGGTCGGCGACGCCGAAGTGCGTTCACCGTTCTCGGGTCGCATCGAGGGCGTTCTCGCCCACCTCGGTGAACGCGTGATGTCGCGCCAGCCGATCGCCTGGCTTCGCACTGCATGACGCCCATCGCCGCATGAGAACCGCGCGCATCGCGGGATGGGGCACCGCGCTTCCCGAGAAGGTCGTGACCAACGCCGACCTCGCGGCGGTCCTCGACACGAGCGACGAGTGGATCCGCGAACGCAGCGGCATCCGCGAACGCCGCATCGGCGGCACGACGTCGGGCCTGGCCATCGAAGCGGGGCAAGCCGCGCTCGACCACGCCGGCATCGCGGCGAAGGACGTCGGTCTCATCGTCCTGTGCACGTCGACTCCCGATCAGCAACTGCCGGCGACCGCGTCGACGGTGCAACACGCGCTCGGCCTCACGTGCGGTGCGTTCGACCTCAACGCGGCGTGCTCGGGCTTCGTGTACGGACTCGTCACCGGATATCAGTTCGTCGGCGGCGGTGTCGACCGGATCCTGGTGATCGGCAGCGAGACGATGTCGCGCATGATCGACTGGGACGAGCGCACCACGGCCGTGCTCTTCGGCGACGGCGCCGGTGCGGTCGTGCTCGAGGCCGCGGAGGGCGAGCCGTCACTGCTCGGGTGGGACCTCGGCAGCGACGGCTCCCTGCGTTCGATCCTCGACGCCGACATCGGCGGCTACATGCGCATGGAGGGCAAGGAGGTCTTCCGCAAGGCCGTCCGCGTGATGATCGACTCCGCCACTCGAACGATGAAACAGGCGGGCGTCACCGCCGACGACATCGCGCTCTTCGTGCCGCACCAGGCGAACATCCGCATCATCGAGTCCGCGAATGCCAAGCTCGGGATCTCCATGGAGCGCACCGCCGTCGTCCTCGATCGCACCGGCAACACTTCGGCAGCGTCGATCCCCATCGCGCTCGACGATGCCGCCGCCAACGGCCGGCTGAAACTGGGCGATCTCGTGCTCATGGTCGGCTTCGGTGCGGGCATGACATGGTCCAGCGCGATCGTGAGGTGGTCGCGATGAGCGACGAGACCGCCGAGCCGAGAACAGTGCTGATCACCGGCGGCACGCGCGGCATCGGACTTGCGTGTGCGCGGGCATTCGCGGCCCATGGCGATCGCGTCGCGGTGCTGTCCCGTTCGACGACAACCGACGAGTTCCCCTGCTTCGCGTGCGATGTCGCCGACTCGGCGGCCGTCAACGAAGCTTTCGGCAAGGTCGAGGCCGAGCTGGGCAAGGTCCAGGTGGTCGTGTCCAATGCCGGCATCACCCGCGACACGCTGCTCGCTCGCATGAGCGACGAAGACTGGCACGACGTGCTCGACGCCAACCTCACCGGCGCGTTCCACGTCGCCCGGCGCGCCATCGGTCCGATGATGAAGGCTCGGTGGGGGCGCCTGATCTTCGTGTCGTCGGTCGGCGCCTACATGGGCTCGCCCGGTCAGACCAACTACGCCGCCACGAAGGCCGGCCTCATCGGGTTCGCTCGGTCGATCGCCCGGGAGTACGGAAGCCGGGGCATCACGGCAAACATCGTCACACCGGGCCCCATCGACACCGACATGACCAGCACGCTCGGCGAGGACTGGCGCGAGCGGGTGGCGACCTCGGTGCCCGTGGGCCGCTTCGGAACTTCCGCCGAGGTGGCCGCCGCCGTACGCTTTCTTGCCTCCGCCGAAGCGGCCTTCATCACGGGAGCGATTCTCCCGGTCGATGGCGGCCTCGCAATGGGCAACTGAAGTTCCCACCTACAAGGAGAAACACCACAATGAGTGACGAGCTGTTCGAGCGCTTCCGCAAGACGGCAGCCGACAGCCTGAGCAAGCCGGTCGACGAGATCAAGATCGAAGCGAACTTCGCCGACGATCTCGACGCCGACAGTCTCGACCTGGTCCAGATGGTGATGGACCTCGAGGAAGAGTTCGACATCACCGTCGACGAAGAGGAGCTCGAAGGCATCACCTCCGTCGGCCAAGCATTCGAGCTCATCAAGTCGAAGCTGTGAGCGAGCGCAGCGAGTTCGCAGCGCCGGACGAGCGACCGCTAGGGAGCCGGACGGCAATGGGGTCCGGGGGCGCCGCCCCCGCAGAAGCGCTGTGAGCGAGCGAGACCTGTGAAGCCTGCGGTCGAGGCCAGGCGCGTTGCCGTTACCGGCGTCGGTGTTCTCGCCGCCTGCGGCATCGGTCGCGACGCGTTCTGGGCCGGGCTCCTCGCGCCGCAACCAACGGCCGAGCGACGGATCACGGGCTTCGATCCCGAGACCGCCTTCGACAACCCGAAGGAAGCAAAGCGCACCGATCGCTTCGCTCAGATCGCCCTCGCGGCCGCGGCCGAAGCACTCGAGCAATCGGGCGATGTCGGTGGCGACCCGGCGCGCAGAGGCGTGTTGCTCGGCACGGGCGTTGGCGGTCTCGAAACACTCGAGACCCAGATCGTCACGCGCCACGAGAAGGGCGAGCGGCGCGTGTCGCCGTTCCTCGTCCCGATGATGATGTCGAACGCCGCGTCCGCCGCGCTGTCGATGCGCTACGGATGGCAAGGGCCGTGCGAGACGACGGTCACTGCCTGCTCCGCTGCCACGCACGCGATCGGCAACGCCGCTCGTCTCGTTGCGTACGGACGATGCGACGCCGCGCTCACGGGCGGTAGCGAAGCGGCGATGACCGTCACCGGCATGGCCGGGTTCCGCAACATGACAGCGTTGTCGAACTCAGGCGTGTCGCGCCCGTTCGACGCCGAGCGCGACGGCTTCGTGATGAGCGAAGGCGCCGCCGTGCTCGTGCTCGAAGAATGGTCGGCGGCCGAGGCGCGCGGCGCCACGATCCTCGCCGAAGTGCTCGGAGCCGCGTCGAATGCCGACGCCCACCACATCACCGCGCCATCACCGGGAGGCGCGGGAGCGATCGCGTGTATGGAGCAAGCGCTCGCGGATGCCGGCCTGTCCCCCGCCGACATCGTGCACATCAACGCCCACGGCACGTCGACGCCGCTGAACGACGCCGCCGAAGCCGAAGCCATCGCATCGGTGTTCGGCACCTCCGGCCCCATCGTCACGTCGACCAAAGGTGTCACCGGCCATGCATTGGGTGCCGCCGGTGCGCTCGAGGCCGCGGCGGTCGTGTTGTCGATGGCCCACGGGCTCATCCCGCCGACCGATGGTACGAAGGCCGTCGATGCCGCGTTGCCGCCGATCGACCTGGTGTTGCACGAGCCCCGCTCGTGGACACCCGGCCCGAGCCTGTCGAACAGCTTCGGCTTCGGCGGCCACAACGGCTGCGTGATCCTCGGCCCACCGACCTAGCTCGAACGCGGGTTTGCCCGGGCTAGGTGAGCAGCGAGCCTTCGAAGGTGAGGAGTTGGCGCTTCATCTCGACGCCGCCGCCGTAGTTGCCGATCGAACCACCTGTGCGCAGCACCCGGTGGCACGGCACCACGATCGGCACCGGGTTCGTCGCCATCGCCGTTCCCACCGCCCGGCTGGCCTTGGGATGGCCGACCCGCTGCGCGAGCTCGCCGTAGCTCACGACCTCACCGAAGTGCACCTGTGAGAAGAGTGCCTCCAGCACCATGCGCCGGAAGCCGTGCGAGAGCTGCCAGTCGATCGGCAGGCTGAACGTCGTGCGGCGACCGTCGAAGTACTCGTCGAGCTGACGGCGGACAGCGTCGAGCTTCGCCGGTTGCTCGAGGACGCGGGGCGACACGTTCGCGCACAGCTCCCCGAGAAAGTCCTCTTCGTCCGGGCGCAACGCAACCTTCACGAGCCCGGTGTCGGTGGCGGCGAGGCCGATCGGGCCGACGGGCGTGTCGACAGTCGTGTACGCGACGTCGACGAGGCCTTCTTTCTCGGCTCGCTTCAGGAACTCGGCGGTGGCGGCGTCGACGCTGGTCATTCCCTCATCTCCTCTCGCAGACGCGCCAAACCGGCGCGCACGTTCTGGCGAGCAGCCGCTTCGGTGCACTCGAGCACCTCGGCGATCTCGCTATAGGGTCGGTCGGCGGCGTGACGCAGCAGCACCGCGGTGCGTTGCTTCGGCGGAAGCTCCTCGAGGACGGCCCACACAGGACCGTCGCCCAGATCCGCGAGCTCGAACCGCTGCTCGGGCACCACGTCCACCGGCAACGGACGTCGATCGCGAGCGCGCACCGCATCGATCACCTTTCGATGAGCGATCGTGTAGAGCCAGCCACCGAGATTCTCGCCATGGGCCAATGTCGGGTAGGCGCGCAGCGCGGCGAGCATCGTCTCCTGGAAGCAGTCGTTGGCGTCGTGCGTCCCGACCGCAGCCACGAGATACCGGTGCACACCGTGGCGGTGCTCGTCGAGGACAGCCTGGAACGGAGGCAGCGTCACATCAATGAGAACGACGGCCGAGGCGGTCGTGTGAGATCGCTCGCCGATCTTGCTCACACGCGGAACGCACGTGGCAGCCGGCGAAGTGGTCGTTCACGAGTCCCAGGGACTGCATGGCGGCATACGCCGTCGTCGGGCCGACGAATCGGAAGCCGATACGAGCGAGCTCCTTGGACAGTGCCGACGACTCCACGGTCTTCGACGGCACCTCGCCGAACTGCTTCGGCACCGCTCTGCCGCGCCGGCGGGGCTCGAACGACCACACCAGCGCCGCGAGCGAGCCGTGCCGGTTCTGCGCTTCGAGGGTGGCACGCGCGTTGGCGATCGTTGCCTCGATCTTGCCGCGATGGCGGACGATGCCCGCGTCGCCGAGGAGACGCTTCGTGTCGCGGGCGCCGTACGACGCGACGACCTCAGGATCGAACTCGGCGAACGCCCGTCGAAAGGCTTCACGCTTGCGCAAGATCGTGAGCCACGACAGACCGGATTGGAACCCTTCGAGGCAGATCTTCTCGTACAAGCGCCTGTCGTCGACGACAGGTCGACCCCACTCATCGTCGTGATACGCGACGTACTCCGGAGTCGACGTGGACCAGCTGCAGCGTTTGCGACCGTCGTCCCCGCGAACGACTGCACTACCCGGCAAGCGACTTCAGGAGATTCGTTGCGGTGTCCTGGGGGCTGATCTTGTACCACGCCTCGGCGATCTTGCCCTTCTCGTCGATGAGGAACGCCGACCGCAGGATGCCCATGTACTTCTTGCCGTACATCGACTTCTCGGTCCACACGTCGAACGCTTCGGCGACGGCGTGGTCTTCATCGGCGAGCAACGGAAAGCCGAGCGAGTACTTCTCATCGAACTTCTTCTGCTTCGTCGGCTTGTCCGGGCTCATGCCAAGGACGACGGTGTCGCCCACCTTCGGCATCACGTCGCGCAAACCACAGGCCTGCTTCGTGCACCCGGGCGTATCAGCCTTTGGGTAGAAGTACACGAGCACTTTGCGGCCCTTGAAGTCGGACAGCTTGACCTTGTTGCTGTCCTGGTCGAGCAGCGTGAACGCGGGGGCCTTGTCACCAGGCTTGAGTGGCATGCGCCGAGGCTAGATCGAAGCGCGTGAAGACCGTCGACGAGCGATCAGTCCGACGGCAGCGAGACCACCAGTTCAGGATCAGGCAGAGCGCGCGGACCGACGATCGCCTCGAAGTAGCAGCCGAACGCCTCGAGCGTGTCGAAGTAGGCGAACGCCCCGTCTCCGTCGACGCCGAACCCAGCCCCCGACTGCACCGGGCGGAAACCCTGCTCGGCCATGGCGGCGATCGCCTCGTCGATGTCTTCGACGTAGTAGCCGAGGTGGTGCATCCGCGATCGCCCGTGGTCGAGGAAACCGTGCCAGATCGAAGGACCCTGTAACGGTTCGACGAGCTCGTAGGTCAGCGGACCGATCGAGCACAGGGCGACGCGAGCGGAGAACGTCCCTGGCGCGTCCCCATACGTGCGTGATCGCAACAGGTGTTCGTCGAACGTCCAGACGTTCCACGGTCCGACTCCGAGCCTGATCCAATCATCGATCGCGCCAGTCAACTCATCGACCACGAATGCGATCTGTCCCGTGCGGGGCTCGTTGTCGGGCAGCGGCGAACGCGCGCCTGGCTCGAGCGGCATCGTTCCACCGTAGGCGGCCGTGCCTCCCACGTACGCTCCGGGGATGGCCGCAGAGGCGTCGAGTGTCACCATCGACGGCGGACTGACGCTGTCGTACCTGGAGCAGGGCGACGCGTCGGAGCTCACACTCGTGCTCCTGCCCGGCCCCACGGACTCGTGGCGGTCGTACCAGCCCACGCTCGAACGGATACCGCCGTCAATCCGGACCATCGCAGTGTCCCAGCGCGGACACGGTGACTCCGACAAGCCCGCGGCCGGCTATCGAGTGGAAGACTTCGCCGCCGACGTACCGCCCCTGCTCGAGGCACTCGGCATCGATCGGGCGGTCCTGGTGGGGCACTCGGGCTCGTGCCTTGTCGCCCGCCGCGTGGCGATCGATCATCCCGACCGCGTCGCAGGCCTGGTGCTCGAAGCATCGCCTAGCACGCTTCACGATGACCCGCGACTCGCCGCCTTCATCGAAACGGTCGTAGCGAGCCTGGCTGACCCGATCGATCCTGCGTTCGCACGATCGTTTGTCGTCGACACGTCCTCCGACGCGGTCGCGCCAGACCTGCAAGACCAACTCGTGGCCGAGATCCTGAAGGTACCTGCGCACGTATGGCGGGAGACGTTCGCCGGACTGGCGGGCTACAACGACCTCATCGAGCTCGAACGGATCACGGCGCCGACGCTGTTGATCTGGGGGGACGCCGATGGTCTGGTCGGACGCGACATGCAAGAGGAGCTGCTGAGTCGCCTCTCGAGCGCAACCCTGGTCGCCTATGCCGGCATCGGCCACACGCCGCGATGGGAGGACCCACAGCGCTTTGCTGCCGACGTGGTTGCGTTCGTGGAGCGACTCCGCACCGCTGGAGGACGTGTCCCCTAGTCATCGAGTGCGAGGCAACCGCGCACCGCGGCTTCGGCCGCGAGGCGAGCCGCCAACGCACTGTCGTGCGTGAGACGCTCGAGTTTCGCTCCGAGGTCGGGCTCGGCCGCGATGAGTCGTTGCATGGCCGCGAAGTCGCCCGACCCATCGGGGTTGGCCATCGCGATGATCCGTTCGTCGAGCAGACCATCGAAGTGCCGATCACCGATGCAGCGGTAGACCGACCACGGACAACCGTGTGCCTCACACACCTCGGCGACCGCCGACGATTCCATGTCCACCGCGACGCAACCGTCCTCGAAGAATCGCAGGCTCTGCTCGACGTCGAGACTCACGCCCTCGGTGGTGATGAGCTTGCCCGCCTGAGGCGCATTGCCGGGAGGGTGGTGCCTATAGGTCGCGCCGCTCGAGTGCTCGACGATGAGCTCGGGGTTGATCATCGTGCCGACCTCGAGATCGGGATCGAGCCCGCCGCAGATGCCCGCGATCATGACGTGGTCGAATCGAATGTGGCCCGGCTTGGTGTCGTCGAACACGCGCACCAACGCGGCACGGGTCAACGGCGGTCCCATGCCGATGTGGATGGCGGTCACGTCGGAGTTGCCGACGCGACCCGTCCACGGCGCCCCGCTTGCGTCACTCGTCGCGCTGAGGCCGAAGGCAGTGACGATGGCGTCCATCTCGAGGGGCATCGGCGCAAGGACGACCACCTGGCGCCGGCCGGATTCGTTCGGCACGGCGCTCACCGAGTCGCCTGGTCGACCGCGAGCTCGTCGCGGAAGCTGCGTCGCGAGCCCCACCGCAACATGCGCGGCACGAGATGACGCACGACCACCGCGGGACGGAACCACCCGGGCACATAGACCTCGGCCTTGTCGCGCTCGATCACGTCGACAACAGCGTGAGCGACCTTCTCCGGTGACACCGGCTTCGGTCGGTCACGGTCGTAGGGGTGACCTCGGGCTTCCCCGAAGTTGCTCGCCACCGGACCGGGATTCACGACGGACACCCCGATGCCGTACGGCTCCACTTCGACGGCGAGTGCCTCGGTGAGACCAACTCCTGCGAACTTGGTCGCGGAGTACACCGCTTCGAACGGCGAGCCGATGCGACCGGCGATCGACCCGATCGTGACGATATGACCTCGCCGTCGGGTGATCATGCCTGGCAGCACGCCTCTGATGGTGTACATCGTTCCGAGCACGTTGACCTTCACGAGCCGCTCCATCTCCTCCGCCTCGATGTCGGCGAACGGCCCGTACGCGCCGATGCCGGCGTTGGCGATGAGCACGTCGATCGGGCCGAGCTCGGCCTCGAGCGTCGCGATCGCTGCGGCGAGCGCCGCAGGATCCCCGACGTCGGCGGTGGCGGCCGCGCCGCGATGACCGAGCTGCGTGAGCACTTCCTCGAGATCGCCGCTCGTTCGTGCGATGAGTCCGACGCGCGCTCCTTTGGCCGCGACGGAGCGCGCAACCGCGGCCCCGATGCCACGTGACGCGCCGGTCACGAGCACCACCCTGTCCTGCAACTTCATCCGGTCGCTCCTCTCCGAGGATGGTCAGCTTGGCAGGCTGATGCGGCTCCTCATCGGCTCGGTCATGAAGTACGGAGCGTCTCGAAGAGTCGTTGCTCGAGATCGGCGACGGCTGCCGGGTCATCGGCGATCGCGGTGTAGCCCATCCGGCCATCGACGAGGAGACAGTCGAGCAGGTGCGGGACGATGCCGGTCTCGGTGGCGCGATCGAATCCCAAGCCAGCTGCAGCGATGGCCGTACGGACGTCGTGGGGCGATCGACCGATCCATGCGTCGTCGATGAGGTTGTCGGTCGCTCCGTAGTGAGTCGTCTTGCCCCGGGCCGACACGAAGCCGCCCGATTCCGTCTGGTACGCCCCACCTCTCAGGAACCGGCACACGCCGAACGGATGCGTTGTGCCTCCCTTGCGCAGGTTGATCTCGAGGCCGTGCACCTGCCAGGCACCAGAGGGGTCGCGGCAGGTGACGAAGTCGACCGCGAAGCGCCCGACCGCACCGACCTCGGCCAGTCGTCGTCCCACCCTTTCCGCGTAGGCGCCGAGCAAGGGCGCATACGCAGGATCCGCCGGGAACGAGCACCCTTCGTACACCTGGCCGTCGGGCCCACCGAGCCGCTGCTCGTGGGTTGCCAGGACCGTCACGTCGCCGGCCGGTGTGATCGTTGCCTGCGCGCTCGGACTGCGAAAGTCGTCGCCCGCGATTCGTTCCTCGACCACTCCGCCATCGACGAGCGCGGCCTTGTACCAGTCGGGCAACCGCGCATCGATGACCGCCTCCGCGGCGCGCGTGCCGCTCACCACGCCGTCGCTCCCGTGCGGCAACTCGGAAAGCGCCACGACGACGTTGCCGTCACCAGCGACGCTGTCATCGAGCTTGATCACGACGGCCTGAACAGCTGGCCGTTCCGCCTGCATCGCAACGATCGCTCGAACGACGTCGTGACTCGACCGAACATCCTCGATTCCTTGCGGCACCGGAACGCCAGCCTCCCGCATCAGCCGCCGGCCATTGCTCTTCGACGCCACCTGCCGGTGCCGAGGATGCGTCCCGTGAATCGGCGCGCCGAGCGCGACCGCCAACGCAGCTTCGGCTTCCGTTACGTTCCACGCTTCGATGAGCGACGGTTCGTCACCGATGAAAAGGCGGATCATGTCGATGAGGTCGCCGCGGTCCATGAGCTTCTCCGCGAGCGGGCGCCGCGAGAGATCGTCGGGTGTCACCACGCGGCCGCGTTCGAGTACCGAGGCGCGTAACGCCGGATCGACGAGATCGAGATAACCCTCCAGGATCTCCGGATGCACCGGCAGCGACGACAGGTAGATCACCCGCGTCGTCGGTTCGCGGGCCCGTAGCAGGCCATACAGATATCGATTCTCCAACGGCGGAAGACGGTCGCCGTAGTGCTCATAAACGTTGCGGTCGAGCGAATAGGACGGCAGCGCGATCAACACATGCGGTGTATTGGAGCCAGGCAGATCCGCGCGCCACCCGTCGAGGAGCCGGTCGCGCTGCAGTGCGTCGAACGACATTGCCACCGACTCACCCGGCATGCGGACCTCGTCTGCTCAGGACGCGCCGAGGAACTCGACCCAGTTGCCGTCGGGGTCCTCGACCATCGCGATGGTCACGCCCGGTCGGAGCTCGGTAATCGGAATCGCGATCGTCACGCCGGCGGCCTCACACGCGGCGACGATCTCCGCCAGATTGGACACGGAGATCGTCCAATAGCGGTAACCCGTGGCGCCGCCGATGCCGCCAGGCGCAGCACTCGCCGACGGGGGTCGCTTCAGCGACACGATCTTGATCGTGCTCGTGCCGCATTGCAGTCGCTGCATCGTGCCGCCGGGCATCGGGAACTCTCCGAGATCCTCGAACCCCAACACATCGCGGTAGAAGGCGATGGATGCGGCGGGATCGTTCGTCACGATGCCGAGATCGATCGAGTCCTTGGTCAGATTGACGCTCATCGCGTCACCCTAGGGGCTGTCCTAACTGTTGATGAGGCTGTCGGCCGCCATCGTGAAGTAGTCGTCGAACCGCTGACGTAGCTCGGGTTCCAGATCCGTGTCGTCGAGCGCCGCGTTCATCGCGACCAACCACCGGTCGCGCTCTCGCTGTCCGATCGCAAATGGTGCATGGCGCATCCGCAAGCGAGGATGACCGCGACCATCGCTGTACGTCGTGGGCCCGCCCCAATACTGGGCGAGGAACAAGGCGAGGTGTTCCGCCGGCGGGCCGAGGTCGTCGGGATACAGCGGCCGCAACATGATGTCGTGGGCGACCTGCGCGTAGAACCGGTCCACCAAGGCGACGAAGAACGGCATCCCGCCGACCGCGTCGTACACCGACATGTCCTGTTCCACCTCTTCGACACTAGGGTCGCCCCGTGCAAACAGGTGACAAGGTCAAGGACTTCGAGCTACCGGATGAGACGGGCACAACCCGCAGATTGAGCGAGTTCCTGCTCGATGGTCCGGTCGTGTTGTTCTTCTATCCGGCCGCCATGACGCTGGGCTGCACCAAGGAGAGCTGTCACTTCCGAGACCTAGCGGCGGAGTTCAAGGAAGCCGGGGGCCAGCGGGTCGGCATCAGCGCCGACACGGTCGAGAAGCAGAAGCAGTTCTCCGACAAGCACAGCTTCGACTATCCCCTACTGGCCGACACCGATCGCACGGTGGCCGAGCAATTCGGCGTGAAGCGCGGGTTCGGCATCTCCCCCACCAAGCGGTCGACGTTCGTCATCGACACCGACAGCACGGTTCTCGCCGTCATCAACAGCGAGATCAGCATGAACACCCACGCCGACAAGGCGCTCAAGGTGCTGCGCCAGCGCTCGACCTGAGCCAGGCTCGAGCGGCGACCGCCGCCGCGACAGCCGCCCCGCCGACAATCGTCGAGGTGTCGCTCGCTGCGCCCGTGTTCGCCAGCTCTTCACCGGGGCGCGCTACGAAACCTTGGCCGTCGTCCGCACGTAAGTCGGAGAAGTCGCGCGCCACGACAGAATTGCGGTCGGCGACGCCGCCGAACACGTAGAACGGCGCCAGGCCTCCGTACTCCTGGCGGCTGCGCTCCGACCACTCCTGCGCGAGTGCGTCGCGGAACTTGTAGAAGTTCAGCGCGTAGCCACCGGTGAACACGCGCAGCAGATGAAAGCCTCCCGGATACTCCTTGACGGCCGCGACCTCCTGGAAGACCACGCCGGTCGCCGTTGTGGACAGCGTTCGCTTGTTGCGATGCGTGTGCCCCGCATGGTGAAGGAACACCCCCGGACTCGCGGCGTACAGGGCTTGCAGTCGGGCGGCCTGCTGCGGGTCCATGTCGAACGTGACCGGAGGAATGGAAGTCAGCGACGCCTCGACCGTCACCGGGTGGTGCCCGAGCACCAACGTCGGCTGATCCTTCGCACGTGCGAGCTCGGCCTGCAGGAACGCCCATTGCTCATCGCTCAAGACGCCGTTGTCGCCGCCGCTGCCGATCTTGTCGTACGTGTCGAGGCCGATGATGCGCAGCCCGTTCGCCTCGCCGCTGAACCACGTCGGCCCCGCGGCGAAGAACGCGTCCCGGAAGCAGTCGTGGTAGGTCTCGTGGCCGGTCACGGCTGAGCACGCGCCCGCGTCGGCTCCGGTGTGCGGGCGGTCGTGGTTGCCGCGTGCGACGAGATACGTCTCGCCGTACGTGCCGAACGCGTCCAGGAACGCCTTCGCGGTACCGACGTCGTCCTGCGCGCCCTCGCTCGTGATGTCGCCTGCGGCAGCCAACAGGTCGGCACCACGCTGCCGCGCTTCGACCGCGAGCGCCGCGGCCATCACTTCTGCGTATGGCGGCTGGCCGGGCACCTGCTGGATCCCGGGCGGGATGCCGCCACCCTGGCTGGTCGCCAGCCCGGCGACGGTCTCGCCGAAGTGGAGGTCGTTGCAGAGCGCCACCGCGAACAGAAAGGTGCCTGGCGGCGGCTGTGGGGTGGTGAACGTGAAGGGACCCGTCGATGTGATGTCGAGGGTCGAGCTACCGACGCCGTTGCCGAACGCGTTGACTGACGACGTCGCCGGCACGCCGCCGGACTGCGCGACGTAGAAGTACGTCTGACCGGGGTCGAGATCGGTGAGCTCGACGTAGTGGTACGGGGTCGGCGTGTCGTCGAAGAAGGCCTGCTGCAGACCGGACTGCGCCGTGCCGAGCAGTACCTCGGTGTCCGCCGGTACCGGCTTGAGCCGACCCATCGAGTCGGGCTGGCTCGGATCGCCTGTGAACCACGTGAGGATCGCACTCGTCTCGGTCAGCGTGACCAACTCGAGGTTGAGAGACAGCATCGGCCCCGCGGCCGCCGCGCGCGTCATCCCGTACGCCCGAGTGGTGTCGTCGAGCGCAGACAAGAACGGAGTGGCCGCCACGAGCCCCGCCCACTGCAGCAACTGCCGCCGCGTCATGTGGCAACAACATGGCATCGTGCGGGCCGATCAGAGAGCTGGCACGGGCGGCACGTCGTCGCCGCAGAGGAACGACAGCTCGTACTCCGTCAACGACGGCCACGCGTCGAGTGCCTGCTCAGGCGTCGGGTCGGGCCGTGCGTCGGCCGTGCTGCCGGGCACGGCCGCCTCCATCGCCGACACATACGCAGCCCACGGCTGCCAGCCCGGCACCGTGTGCTCCCCTCCCGACCCGCGGAACAGAATCGTCGGGAACACGTAGCGCCACCCGTCGCCGTCCGGCTTGGCGTTGCCCTTGCCCTCGTGTGTCTCTTCGAGCTGAAGCACGTAGTCGTTTGGCCGCCGGGTCTCCTCGCGATCAGCGACGAAGGCCTTCACCACGTCGTCGCTTTCGAACTCGGCGCGCAATCGGGCGGCGTCGAGCCCTTCGACGGTCTCCGCCAGCGCGAGCACCCTCGGCAGCGTGTCGGCCGGTTCGCAGTGCACGAAGCACGATTCTCGAATCGCGCGCAGCAGCGCGGCCCCGGTCGCGTCGCTCTGCTGCTGAGCCGCCTTCACAGCCTGCCCGGCGATCGCACTGAGCTGTGGTGCCCTGCGCAGGTCGGCGGGCCACGGCATCCCGGTGTGCTCGTGCACCTTCTGCCAGTAGGTCGCGGTCTTCGGAGCAGCTCTCGCGGCATCGAACTCCGGGTCGGCCAGCAGGCGGTCGGCGACGAGGTCGCCCATCACCGTGCGCCACTCGAGGCGATCTCCGTAGCGCCACCGAAGCCGGCGCAACTTGGGCTCCGTTCCCCACGCCCAGGAGCACCAGGGATCGGTGTACTCGACCACCTCGACCGGCATCACGGGTCATTCTGCCTGGAGCCGACCTCCCTGCGCATCACGACACGAATCGTCGGATCGAGGCCGTGGCGCGTTTCTTCGTCTCGAAGGCGTCGCAGCTCGGTTCCGAGCTCCGCCTCGGCCATGACGACGAAGCCATTCCGGGCGTAGTACGGAGCGTTCCACGGAACGTGCTCGAAGGTTGTGAGCGTCACCGCCGGCCGAGCGTTGGCGCGTGCCCAGTCGCACACGTGGGCCAGCAACGCCGCGCCATGACCGCGACGACCGTGGCGCGGATCCACGCTCAGCTGTTCCAGATGTGCATTGCCGTCGACTATGTCGACGAGCGCGTAGCCGACGGGAACATCGTCATCGGTGACAACCCACACCCGCTCGTCGCGCAGATACACCGTGAGCTCGTCGACAGAGAACGGCTCGTCGGCGGCTACGTCAGCCATGCCGACGTCGATGAACAGCGCGCCCGCCGCTCGTTCGATGTCGCGGAGCGTTTCGATCTCGGTCGCGCCCGGAGGGCGGATCGACGAGGTCACGACGCCCAGCGCGCTCGAAGCGCCTCGACTGCAGTGACGAGCTCCTCACGTTCGTCATCGCGCTCGTGCGGGCGCGCTACGACCACGGCGACGTGTTCGGCATCGACGACCAACGGCTGTCGCTCACGGATCACGTTGACGAATTGCTGCCGCTGAATGCTCCACGGCGTCCGGACCAGTTCGGTGCGGTAGCCCGCGGCATCGAGGTGGTCACGAACCTCGCGTAACGGTCGCCGCCCGTCATCGAGCTCCATGTCGAGTGCGAGCGTGATCCCGACACCGCCGGCGCGCAACAACGCGGCACCCTCGAGGAGGAAGCGTTGCGGTAGCTCGATACCGGTCTCGCCGCCGTACGAGTACAACTCTCTCGGTCGGTCGGCGCCCACCGCCACGGGCACCCAGGGCGGGTTGGCGGCCACGAGATCGAACGAGTCGCGTCTCAGACCGCCTGCGACGTCGGCGACGCACACGCACGAGACATGCTCCGAGGGCGCGTGGTTCAAGGCCATGGTGATCGCCGCGGCCAAGGCCACGCTTCGGTGGATGTCCGTCGCGACCACGACGCGGTAACGCGGCGCGAGCGCCGCGGCCAGCAAACCCGTGCCCGTCGCAAGGTCCGCCGCCCGCGCCCCTTGCGGAGCGAGACGGAGTACAGCCTCGATGAGAAACAGTGCATCCGGCCCGACGTACATCGCGTCGGGTCCCCAGTTCAGATTCGGGATGGCCGTCAGGACGCCTCCGACGGACGCGATCGTCGTCGCGAGGATGATGTCCGCGCCGTCGGCCACCGCGAGGCGGGACTCGAGCAGCGCGTCCACCGCGCCAGCCGGCAGGTGTGCGGAGATGGCCTCGCGGTCGATCGGCGCGCCCGACAGCATCGACGAGCACCAACCGTCGGCTCCCACCCGCCGGATCTCGTCGCCGAGGTGCGCCACGGCACGCTGCGCCTCCGGCTCGAACCGGATCCCTTCGTAGATCACGCGTCAGAGTTTCGCTGTTTGGCGCGCGGTTACGGAGTGTTCTGGCCAGGGCGCCGATTGAGGTGCTCCGGCGGCGGTTGCTTCTGTGGGTACCCGTGGCCGAAGAAGCCGCCGACCGGTCGGGCGTGGGCGTGATAGTGGTCGGGAATGTTGCGCATGTTGTCGTCGACGTAATGGTCGAATGTGAAGTGGTCGCGCACGACGTTGGCCAGGCGATCGTGCAGCGCCGCCTTCACGTCGTCGGCCGGCTTGGCGTCGTGGTTGCGCCACACGACCATCGGGACGGCGCAGATCTCGCACTCCGCGATCCAGCAGAGCTCGTCCTCGAAGAACCACGGTGTGATGCGCGCCTCCTCGCAGAGATCGCAGTTCGCGTCCTTCACCAGGCGGGACTCAGCCACGGTCCAGACCTGCGCGGAGCTCGGCGACGAACGCGGCGGCTCCTTCCGGTCCGGCGCCGTCGAGTAGCCGGCGAATCAGCGCAGAACCGACGATGATCCCATCAGCCTCCTGACACACCTCGACCGCCTGGGCGGCGGTCGAGACCCCGACACCGACCAGTACGGGCAGGTCGGTGACCGCCTTCAACCGCTTCGCCATCACGAGCGCCGACGCCGCCAACGCAGTCCGCTCGCCCGTGACGCCGAGGAGGCCGACGCCGTACACGAAGCCCCGCGATCGCTCGCAGATGCGCGGCAAGCGCTCGTCGGGCGCCGTCGGCGCCGCCAACATCACGGTCTCGATCCCCACCTCGTCGGCGACCGCGCACCACGGCCCTGCCTCCTCGAGCGGCAGGTCGGGCAGGATCGCCGCGGCCACGCCGACATCAGCGAGCGATCGAGCGAAGCGTTCGTGGCCCATGTGGAAGGCGATGTTGTAGTACGTCATCACGGCCAGCGGGACGCCGGCATCGAGCCCGCGGAGGCCGTCGAGGATCGACTGAGGGGTCACTCCGGCGCTCAACGCTCGCTCGGATGCCTCCTGGATCGTCGGCCCGTCCATCACCGGATCGGAGAACGGCATCCCGATCTCGATCGCATCGGCGCCGGCGGCGGCCACGGCGCGCACGACGTCGGTCCACTCGTCACCGAGCCCGCCTGTCACGTAGGGAACGAGCAGTTTGCGGCCGCGATCACGCGCCGCCCGCAACGCCGCTTCGAGCTCACCCAATGCGGTCGCCCATGATCTCGCTGACCTGCTGCACGTCTTTGTCGCCTCGTCCACTCATGTTGAGCAGCACCGTCTTGCCCGCCAGTTCCTGTTTGGCCGATACGACCCACGCCAGCGCGTGCATCGGCTCGAGCGCGGGGATGATGCCTTCAGAGCGAGACATCAACGCGAACGCGTCGAGCACTTGTTCGTCGGTCACCGCCTCGTACCGCGCGCGGCCGAGATCGGACAGGTGAGCGTGCTCGGGGCCGACGCCGGGGTAGTCGAGGCCCGCGGAGATCGACTCGGCCTCGAGGACCTGTCCCCACTCGTCTTGCAACAGGTAGCTCATCGAACCGTGCACCACTCCGGGAACCCCTCGACCGACGGCCGCGCCACCGGCGGGTTCGACGCCGACGAGCTCGACCTCGGGAAGCTCGGAGAACCCGCTGAAGATCCCGGCGGCATTCGAGCCGCCGCCGACGCACGCGGTGACGACATCGGGATCGCGTCCGTCGAGCAACGCCCGGCACTGTTCGCGAGCCTCTGTTCCGATCACCCGTTGCATCTCGCGCACCATCCACGGATACGGGTGCGGTCCCATGACCGATCCGAGGCAGTAGTGCGTGGACTCGACCGTCGCTACCCAGTCGCGCAGTGCTTCGTTGATCGCGTCCTTGAGCGTGCGACTGCCCGAGACGGCCGCGCGTACCTCCGCGCCGAGCAAGCGCATGCGGAACACGTTGAGCTCTTGGCGCTTCATGTCGACCTCGCCCATGTACACGACGCATTCCATGCCGAGCAACGCGGCGGCGGTCGCGGTGGCAACGCCGTGCTGGCCCGCGCCCGTCTCGGCCACGAGACGCGTCTTGCCCATGCGCTGTGCGAGCAGCGCTTGCCCGAGCACGTTGTTGATCTTGTGCGACCCGGTGTGGTTCAGGTCCTCCCGTTTGAGGAGCAGGCGCAGACCGAGCACCTCGGACAGGCGCCGGCACTCGGTCAAGGGAGACGGACGGCCGGCATAGTCACGCAGCAGGCGGTCGAGCTCCGCGCGGAACTCCGTGTCGCCCCACGCGGACCGAAACGCTCGCTCCAACTCGTCGCAGGCGGGAATCAGTGTCTCGGGCACGAACCGGCCACCGAACCGGCCGAAGCGTCCCTCCGGGGTGGGCTCGCCCATCACCGCGGTCAATATTCGTCCTCTTCCCAATCGAAGGGGCGTTCGTCTTCGTCGCCTCGGTACCGGCGCGGCGCCGCCGCCTTGGCATTACGCACGAACTCGCGCACCTTGCGGGCGTCCTTCCGGCCGGGACTGTCTTCGACGCCGGTCGACACATCGACACCCCAAGGCTTCACGCGTTCGATGGCCTCGGTGACGTTCTCGGGCGTGAGCCCACCAGCGAGGATGACACGTCGATTGACCGGCGCACCTTCGGCCAGCGACCAGTCGAACATCTCGCCCGAGCCAGGCGCGTGCGAGTCGATCAGGATCGCATCGGCGCCGAAGTCGTCCGCGCGATCGAGCGCCGGGTCGCCGGCAGGAAAACCCTTGATCACGAACGTCAGCTTCGAGCGCACGAGCTTCGTGTGCTCGACCGTCTCGTGGCCGTGCAGCTGTGCCGCCCGCAGGCCGACGCTGTTGACGATGTCGACAACCCGTTGCGGTGACTCGTCGCGGAACACGCCGACGGTCAACACCTCCGGTGGGAGACGACGCACGATGTCGCGCACGAGGCCGGCGGCGACCTGCCGGGACGATGGCGCGAACACAAAGCCGACGGCATCAGCGCCCATGGCGATGGCAAGGAGCGCGTCTTCCTCGCTGGTGATGCCGCAGATCTTCACGAACATGAGGTGGCCGAGGCTACTGGTCGGCCTTGCGACCAACGGCAACCATTACGGCTACCGCGGCGGCCGGATCGGCCGAACGCACCAGACTCTCGCCCACCAACACGGCGTGATAGCCCGCCGCCGCAAGTGGCACGGCATCGTCGGGCCCGCCGATGCCGGATTCCGCCACCCGGACGACTCCAGCCGGCATCTGTGGCGCCAAACGGATCGCGCGCTCGGTGTCGACCGCGAACGTGATCAGGTCGCGTTGGTTCACGCCGACGAGCCGGGCGTCGACGCGCATCGCCCGCTCGAGCTCGGCCTCGTCGTGCACCTCGACGAGCGCGTCGAGCCCGAGTTCGATCGCGAGTGCGTGGAAGTCGGAGAGCTCGCTGTCGTCGAGTGCCGCGACGATGAGCAACACCGCGTCGGCTCCCATGATGCGGGCGTCGCACACGTCGGAGAGCGAGACCGTGAAGTCCTTGCGCAGAACCGGCACCGCCACGGCGTCGCGCGCCGCGATCAGATCCTCGGCTGAGCCACCGAAGTGTTCGACGTCGGTGAGCACCGAGATGCACGCGGCGCCCCCACGCTCGTAGCCCGACGCCAGGGCCGCCGCGTCGAGGTCCGCGTCGATCGCGCCTTTCGACGGAGAACGCCGCTTCACCTCGGCGATCACGGAGAACCCATCGGTCAGCGCGGCGGCGAATCCCCTCGCGGGTGAACACGCACGAGCTTGCTCGGCCAAACGCTCGAAGGGGCGAACATCGCGGGCCGCCCGCCCACGATGGGCCGCGAGGATCGCGTCGAGATAGGTAGCCGCCATCATCTGGTCCTAACAAGGGTCTCACCCGCTGGCAACGGGGGGTGCGACGATACTGGCCGATGGGAGAACCGCTGCCGGTCGTACTTGTCGAGGACGACGCCCATATCGCCGATTTGGTCTCCCTGTACCTCGACCAGTCGGGCTTCCGTGTGTACCGGGCCGACAACGGCACCGACGGGCTGCGGATCATCGACGAGCGGCAGCCGAAGCTCGTCATCCTCGACGTCGGCCTGGCCGGCGACATGGACGGACTCGAGGTGTGCCGGCGCCTGCGGACCACCACCGACGTCCCCGTCATCATGTTGACCGCGCGCGACGGCGAGATCGATCGCGTGCTCGGCCTCGAGCTCGGCGCGGACGACTACGTCACCAAACCCTTCTCGCCGCGAGAGCTCGTGGCTCGGGTGAAGGCGATTCTCCGGCGGGCCGACGGATCGACGCGCAAGGCGCCGCTGCAGGTGCTAACCGTGGGCGACGTGGAGGTCGACCTACCGCGCGCCGAAGCGCGGGTGGCGGGTGCCGTCGTCGCGTTGACGACGCGCGAGTTCGCGCTGTTGCAGTACCTCACAGAGAACAAGGGCCTCGCTCTGTCGCGCCGCCAACTACTGGATGGGGCGTGGGGTGCGGACTGGTACGGCGACGAGCGCACGGTCGATGTCCACGTCCGGCAGTTGCGCAAGAAGTTGGGCGACGGGTTCCCGCTCGCGACGGTGCGCGGCATCGGTTACCGGCTCGAGTAGCGGCACGTGACCCGTCGGCTCACTCTGGTCATCCTCGGCACGGTCGCGGCCACGCTGCTGTTCGCAGGTGTCGGGACCTTGGTGCTTTCGCGACTCGGGGCCCGACAGCAGACGCAGAGTGAGCTGCGGACGCAAGCGGTCGACATCGCATTGTCGATCCAGGAGCTCGACGACAAGGGCCAGGTTCCCGCGTTGAACAACCTGCGCAGGGCCTTTCACCTCGAAGGAATCGCCGTTCTCCGCTACGGGCCCGCGGGCCGCACGATCGATGCGCCCCCGAGTGGAGTGACCACCGAGGATCTCGACTTGGTCAGGTTGCGCGCCGGGCAGACACTGACCGGCGGCCGCGGATCGCTCGTGTTCGCCGCGGCGCCGGCAACCGTGAGCGTGACGACGCCGCAAGGTAACTCCGAGCGCGTGCTGGCCGTCGTCGTACTGACGAGAAAGGCCGACGCGCTGCTCCGCCCGGCAGTCGGCTGGTTCTTGATCGCGGCTGTCTGCACGTTGGCGATCGGCGCGCTCGTGGCGTGGAGGTTCGGGCGTGCGCTCACTCGCCCGGTGCGTCAAGCCGAAGCGGCAACCCGCCAGATCACGGCGGGCGACCTCTCCGCCCGCGTTCCGACCTCGTCGCGCAACAACAAAGACGAACTCGGCTCGCTGATTGCGTCGATCAACACGATGGCCGAGGTGCTCGAACGCTCGAAAGGCGTCGAGCGTCAGTTCCTGCTGTCGGTGAGCCACGATCTGCGGACTCCGCTCACGTCGATCCGCGGGTACGCCGAGGCGATCGCCGACGGCGCCCTTCCGGATCCCGCTGCCGGGGGCCACGTCATCCTGAGCGAGGCCCGCCGCCTCGAGCGGTTGGTCGGCGACCTCCTCGACCTGGCCAAGCTCGAGTCTCGAAGCTTCGCACTCGCACTCGGACCCGTCGATCTCGTCGACGTTGCGGCGGGGACGGTCGACGGCTTTCGTCCCGAGGCGGCCGAGGCGGGCGTCGCAATGGAACTCGTCACCGGCGATGAGCCGACAACCGTGAACGGCGACGCCGATCGACTCGCCCAGATCGCGGCCAACCTCGTCCAGAACGCGTTGAAGTTCGCTCGGAGCGAGATCCGGGTCTCGGTCGAGTCGACCGGTGGGTGGGCGCGACTCGCGGTGAGCGACGACGGCCCCGGGATCGCGGTCGAGGATCTGCCGCACGTTTTCGAGCGGCTGTATGTCTCCCGCCATCAACCACAGCGCAAGGAGATTGGGTCAGGACTCGGCCTCGCCATCGTTCGGGAACTCGTCACCGCCATGGGCGGCACCGTCGAGGCGAGCGGTGCTGAGACCGGAGGCGCGCGCCTGTCCGTGCTCCTGCCGCTCAGTTCGGCGGCGGCCCGCTAGCGGTCGGCGGCGGCCCGCTCCCGGACGACGGCGGGGTCGTGGTCGTCGCTCCGGGATCGTTGCAGGCCGTCACCGCCAGCGTCGCGGCTTGTGGTGGATCCGTCGGCGTCGGACGCACGGCTACCTGAAGCTGCGACGCACCGGTTGAACGACAATCAATCGTGAACGCGGCGTCACCGTTCGCGTCGGTGAACACCGACGACGACCCCCGAACTGACCAGCCTTGGGTGCCGGTCAATGCGACACCGGCGTTGACGACCGGCTGGCTGCGCACGACTCCGCTCGGATCGACGGTTTTACGCGCTACGCGAACTACGAACGTCAGCGGCTGATTGAGCTGGGGTGGGTCCGGAGCGATGGCGGCCGCGAGCGACACGCCGACGAAGCTCTCGACGACGAGGTCGAGGGTGCGTTGCTCGCCATCGGTGAGAAAGAAGATCTCCGGTTGCGTTTGCGCGAACGACGGTGGCAAGAAGGAACGCACGCGGTAGCGACCGCCGGCGATGTTGGTCAGGTCCCAACGCCCGTCCGGACCGGTGAGGACGTCGATCGGAGGCGGGTTGCCGGCGACGAGATGCTCGACGCGCACCGTGGCGCCCGGCAGTGCACCTTGGGGGCCGGCAACGGAACCGTTCATGTGCGATGTTCCGCCGGCTGCCACCGGCACGGGGGTCGTGGTGCCATTGACCCCGGCCAGCTCTACGCCCGTGAGGTCTTGCGGAGTCGACGTCGCCGCGGCCGCCGGCAGCGTGACCCCGGGAGGCGGATGGACCAGCGGCACGTTCGCGGTGCTGCAACCGCGCAGCACGAAGACCGAGAGCAGCAGGATCGGAATGGCGAGCGGTACCGCGACGCGCAGCTCACGAACCGTCGGCCACCGCAACCGCGCCATCATCGCCGATTATCGCATCGGTAGCTCGACGACCCGTGCGGCGATTCCCGCCACGAGCACGTCCGCCGGAGGAGTCACGGCGCGCGCCAACGGCGCCAGAGCGATCGTGTCGTCGCTCGCTGTCGCGACACTTGTGACGATGCCGAGCGCGCGCCCGTCGAGCGCGGTCACGGACGCGCCGACGTCGACCCGGCCGTCGATCCGAAGCCCCCGGATCGGCCGAGGCGCGTTGCCGCCGCGCGAGTCGATCCGGGCGACCAACTCTTGGCCGGTGTAACAGCCCTTCGTGAAGCTGACCGACGTGTCGATCAACCATTGGCCGGCCTCGACGGGAATGGTCGCTTCGGTGAGCTCGCGGCCCATGGCCGGTACGCCCGACTCGATGCGAAGCTGTTCGTACAGGTCGAGCAGGGGCACATCTGGTGGCGCGATGACGTCTGCGCCGAGCAGGTCGACCCCTTCGACACCGGGCCAGCTGATGGGACGGGCGGCGGGATCGACGACCGTCGTGCCGCGTACTGCGAGGCAACGCCATCCGTCGACGGGTTCGATCTCACACTTCGTGCGGAGCTTGAAGCGGTTCAGCCGGGCGATGACGGCGTCGCCCCATCCGCCTTCGGTGTCGAGGAGCACCTCGTCGTCCTGTGTTCGGGTGACCCGCAACCAGGCGGAGACCTTGCCGGTCGGCTCGAGCAGCAACGACCAGCGGCTCTCGTCCACCGCGATTGCCTCGACGTCTTGACTGAGTTGGCCCTGCAGGAACGTGATCGTGTCCGGCCCGTGTGCCCGAACCACATCGCGCTCGATCCACGCAACAAACGGCTTCACCGACGAGCCAATCTCGCGGCGGTCATGCGGCGCGCGGCGGGGACCGCGGCGAGGAGCGCCTGGGCCTTGTTGCGGCACTCGAGGTCTTCGTGTTCCGGCACCGAGTCGACGACGATGCCTGCGCCGGCCTGCACCGAGGCACGGCCGTCGGGCTGCACCACCATCGTGCGAATGGCGATGGCCGTGTCGAGATTGCCCGAGAAGTCGAGATAGCCGACGACACCGGCATACGGGCCCCGCTTCACAGGCTCGAGCTGGTCGATGATCTCCATGGCGCGCACCTTGGGCGCGCCCGACACGGTGCCGGCCGGCAACGTCGCCCGCAGCACGTCGATCGGCCCTAGGCCTTCCCGAAGCTGGCCCGACACCTGCGACGTGAGGTGCATGACATGCGAGTAGCGCTCGAGCGTCATCATCTCGTCGACCTGTTCCGTGCCGAAGTCGACGACTCGTCCGACGTCGTTGCGGGCGAGGTCCACGAGCATCACGTGCTCGGCGCGTTCCTTGGGGTGCTCGACGAGCTCGGCCGCGAGACGGCGATCGTCTTCATCGGTGCGGCCCCGGCGACGCGTGCCGGCAATCGGCCGCGAGATCACCTTGCCGTCGAGCAGTTGCACCATCGGCTCGGGTGAAGACCCGACGAGGGTCACGGTCGGGTGTCGAAAGAAGTACATGTACGGACTCGGATTGACCTGACGCAGCACGCGGTACACGTCGAACGGGTCGGCGTCGAGGTCGAGGTCGTACCGCTGAGCGAGCACGACTTGGAAGATGTCGCCCGCAAGGATGTATTCGCGCGCGACTTCGACGGCGTCGGCGTAGAGGTTCGCTCCCATCGACGAACGCACCTCGGGCAAGGGATCGTCGGGATCAGGCGGATCGACCAACGGCTCGTCGAGGGCACGCGCTCCGTCGATCGCCAGCTGCTCGAGTCTCTCGATCGCGTCGTCGTACGCCGCATCGAGATCGGCCGCGCTCGCGGCAGCGGGGATGTACGCGTTGGCCAGCAGCGTGACCCGTTGACGGTAGTGGTCGTACGCCGCGAGCTCGCCGATGATCGACAGCACCGCGTCGGGGTTGCCGAGGTCGTCTGGCGGCACGTCGGGAAGGTGCTCCACCTCGCGCACGACGTCGTAGCCCAGGTAGCCGACAAGGCCGCCGTGCAGCGGGGGCAGATCGGGAAGGACAGGCGATCGGTAGTGCGCGAGCACTCCTTCCACGGCGGCCAGCACGCCTCGATCCAACGGGATGTCGTCGGACAATGGCTGATCGACCTCGACCCGACCATGCCGCGCCACCAGCGTCGCGACCGGGCGGCGGCCAACGAACGACCAGCGTCCCCACCGCTCGTGTTCGACCGACTCGAGCAGGAACCCCGGCTCGTCTCCCACGACGCGCAAGAACCCGGCAACGGGCGTGGTGAGATCACCCAACACCTCGCGCCATACGGGTACCACTGTGTGATCGCGCGCGAGCGCGTGGAAATCAGCCCGCGAGGGCTGCACGATCACGGCGCAGTCGAGAACGAGCGGAAGAAGCAGGAGAACTCGCCGGTGTGGCAGGCACCGTTGCCTTGCTGCTCGACGACGAACAGCAGCACGTCGCCGTCGCAGTCATAGCGAGCCTCACGCACGAGTTGGATGTCGCCGGACGTGTCGCCTTTGCGCCACACCTCGTTGCGGCTCCGGCTCCAATAGACCATCCGCCCTGTCTGCAATGTCTCGCGGAGCGTGGCCTCGGTCATCCAGGCAAGCATCAGCACGGTTCCCGTCGCGTGGTCTTGCGCGATCGCCGGCACGAGCCCGGCATCGTTGTACTGAACGGTCGAGAGCTGCTCATCGAGCACGGCGGGGGGCATCGCTGTTCAGACTACGAGGAAGGGTGGAACGAGCCGAACGGATTCCCGCGGCGAGGGAAGCGTCAGCGACGAGCCGCAGTCGAGTGAGCCTTGGCGAACGAGACCATGTCAGAGGTAAAGACCGGTCGAGCCTTCTTCCAACCGCTTTGACGCGACAGCGTGGACGTCGCGCTCTCGGAGGATGATGTAGTCCTCGCCGCGTACCTCGACCTCGTATCGGTCCTCGGGGTTGAACAGCACCTGATCTCCGGGCTCCATCGCCCGAACGTTGGCTCCCACCGCGATCACCTCGGCCCAGGCCAGTCGCTTCGACATCTGCGCGGTGGCGGGGATCACGATCCCGCTCGCCGACCGGCGTTCGCCCTCGGCGGCACCCAGTCGGACGAGGACGCGGTCGCTCAACATCTTGATCGGGAGCTTGTCGTCGCTGCTCGCTGCGGACTTGGCCATCGCCGCAACGGTACCGTCGTCGGGTGCGGGCTTACGACCTGACCGAGGCGGACAACCCGTGGGCGTCTGCGGTGTTGCTCCATCCGCATCCCGACATGGGCGGCGACCGGTACAACAACGTGGTCAGCGCCTTGTTCGAAGCGCTGCCTGATGCCGGCGTCACCGCGCTGCGCTTCGACTTCAGCAGCAGCGACCTCGAAACCGCAGCGAGCGAGACCGTCAACGCGCTGGACTTGGTCACCGCCCCGCCGCGCTTCCTCGTCGGATACTCGTTCGGGGGCGGCGTCGCCGCGACGATCGCCGACGACCGCATCGCCGGCTGGTATTTGATCGCCCCGGCGCTCACGATGTTCGAGCCCGTGATCGGCGACGACCCCCGACCGAAGGGCATCGTCGCCGCCGAGCACGACCACTTCTTCTCGCCAGCGCGGCTCGAGGTGGCGACCACTGACTGGGCTTCGACCGAGTGCTCGATGGTCTCCGGCGCCGACCACATGTTCGTCGGCCGCACCGACGAGCTGGTGAAGCAGTGCCTCGACTGGCTCAGACCGGCCGCACGGTGACGCCGCGTGCGGCCATCAAGTCCTTGGCCTCGCGCACCGTGTGCTGACCGAAGTGGAAAATCGATGCCGCCAGTACCGCATCGGCGCCGCCTTCCAGCGCACCGTCGACGAGATGCTCGAGCGTGCCCACTCCTCCGGACGCGATCACCGGGAGGTTGCACGCGTCGACCACCGCTCTGGTGAGTGCGAGGTCGAACCCTTCGCGCGTTCCATCGCGGTCCATTGATGTGAGGAGGATCTCACCAGCGCCGAGTTGCTCGGCCTCCGCGGCCCAGGACACGGCGTCGAGACCCGTCGGCTTGCGTCCACCGTGGGTGAACACTTCCCATGCGCCGCCCTCGACCTGACGGGCGTCTATGGCCACGACGACGCATTGGGTCCCGAACTCCTCAGCGATGTCGGTGATGAGTTCCGGTCGCGCCACCGCCGACGTGTTGATCGACACCTTGTCCGCGCCCACTCGGAGCAACCGGCGGGCGTCGTCCACCGATCGGATGCCGCCGCCGACGGTGAAAGGGATGAACACTTTCTCGGCCGTCCGCCGGGCCACGTCGACCATCGTGTCTCGCGCGTCGGATGACGCCGTGATGTCGAGGAAGACGAGTTCGTCGGCCCCCCACTCGTCGTACCGGGCCGCGAGCTCCACCGGGTCACCGGCATCGCGCAAGTCGACGAAGTTGGTGCCCTTCACCACGCGACCAGCGTCGACGTCGAGACACGGGATGACCCTCACCGAGCGCATGTGAGCACCGCCTCGTTCACGCCGAAGCGCCCTTCGTAGATGGCCTTCCCGACGATGGCACCAGCCACGCCGAGATCGCGCAATGCGAGCAGGTCGTCGAGGGTGCCGACGCCCCCGCTGGCGATCACGGGGACCGTCGTCGCGCGGTGCAGCTCGCCAAGGCCCTCGAGGTCGGGGCCGACGAGCGTGGCGTCTCTCGAGATGTCGGTCACGACGAACGCGGCCACGCCCAGGAAGGCGAGCTCACCGGCGACGTCGAGGAGACGGCGGCCGCTCCCCTGCTCCCAGCCGCGAACGCGCACTTCGCCATCCCAATGGTCGAGCCCAACCGCAACCCGGCCTGGGTAGCCATCAGCGAGATGCCGCACGAGGTCAGGGTCCTCGATCGCCGCGCTTCCGATCACGATGCGAGCCACGCCATCGTCGAGCAGCGACGCGTCGCGAACCCCACCGCCCGTCTGCACTGGTACGGCAACCGCGTCGGCCACCGCAACCACGACCTCGCGATTCGATCCGGTGCGTCGGGCCGCATCGAGGTCCACGACGTGGATCCACGTTGCCCCGGCGGCCTCGAACGAGCGCGCCACCGCGATCGGGTCGTCGTTGTACACCGTCTCCTGATCGAAGTCGCCTTGGTGCAAGCGCACCACCCGGCCAGCACGGAGATCGATCGCGGGATACAGGTCAAAGCTCATGAAGTGCACCGGCTCACGAAGTTCGACAGCAACCGCATGCCGTTCGCGCCGGACTTCTCGGGATGGAACTGGGTGGCCCACACATTCCCGCGTTCGACCGCCGCGACCACAGGCCCGCCGTAATCACAGAGCGCGCTCGCATGCGTGATGTCGTCTGGCGCATAGCTGTGCACGAAGTAGAACCACGCAGGGTCGGGCATCCCATCGAACAGCATCGACTCACGCCTGATGTCGAGCGTGTTCCACTGCATCTGCGGATGCTTCACGCCCTCGGGGAGGCGTCGCACGACGCCGGGAAGGATGCCCAGCCCTGAGCGGCCCGGACTCTCCTCTGACTCGTCGTAGAGCAACTGCATGCCGATGCAGATGGCGAGGAAGGGGACGGAGCGGGTCACCGCATCGCGTGCGACCGCGGCCAGACCCGTGCGATCAAGGGCATCCATGCACCGACCGAACGCCCCGACGCCGGGCAGCACCACCCCAGCTGCCTGAGCGATCACGTCTGGGTCATCCGTGAGTCGGGCATCCGCGCCGACGCGCGCCAATCCCTTCTCGGCCGACCGAAGGTTCCCAATGCCGTAGTCGAGCACCGCAATCAGCGGCGCGCTCACAACGTGCCTTTGGTCGACGGGACGCCGCGACCCTCGACGCGCACCGCGTTGCGCAAGCAGCGGGCAACACCCTTGAACGTGGCCTCGATGACGTGATGCGTGTTCTCGCCCGCACGCTTGCGCACGTGCAACGTGATACCGGCGGCGGTGGCGAATGAGTGCCAAAAGTGACCGGCCATCTCCGGATTGAACGGCGGGTCGCCCAACGGAAGCACCTCGCCGAACGGCACGTCCCACACCACGAACGGCCGGCCCGAGAGGTCGAGCGCGACCTCGACCAAGGCTTCGTCGAGAGGGAACAGCCCGCTGGCGAAACGGGCGACGCCGGCCTTGTCTCCGAGCGCCGTCGCGAACACCTCGCCGACGGTGATGCCGACGTCTTCGATCGTGTGGTGACCGTCGACGTGGAGGTCGCCGGTGGCGAGCACCTTGAGGTCGAATCCTCCGTGCCGGGCCAACTGGTCGAGCATGTGATCGAAGAACGGCAGCCCGGTGCTCACCTCGCCGGTACCACTGCCGTCGAGATCGATGTCGACGAGCACCGATGTCTCCTTGGTCTCGCGCTTCTTCGTGGCGATTCGGGTCGTCATGGTGCGAGGATCTCTTCCAGTGCGGTGAGCAGGAGGTCGTCTTCTTCCGGCGTGCCGACCGTGATGCGCAGGCAGCCTTCGAGCCGCGGCCATGAGGCGCAGTTGCGCACGAGGACCGAGCGATCGAGCAGCGCTTGCCAGAGGTCGTCGCCGGCGAGAGCGCGTGGGCGCACGAGCACGAAGTTGGCGCCGGACGGCCAGACGTCGATCGGCAGATCCGCGAGTCGTGTGGTGAGTCGACCGCGCTCCTCGACCAACGCGGCGACACGGGCGCCCATCTCCTGGCGATAGTCGAGGGCGAGGCGCCCGGCGATCTGCTTCACGACGTCGAGGTGATACGGCAGGACGACCTTGTCGAGTTGTTCGACCAACCACGATGGGCCGATGAGGTACCCCAGACGAGCGGCGGCCATCGACCACGTCTTGGAATAGGTGCGGGTGACGACCAGCGGCCGATCGTCGTCGACGAGGTCGAGCGCCGACCACGGAGCGAACTGTCCGTAGGCCTCGTCGACCACCACGAGCCCCGTCGCGATCTCGAGCACGGACCGCACCGTTTCTTCGGTCTCGACGACGCCGGTCGGATTGTTCGGTGAGCACAGGAAGGTGATCTCGGGACGCTCGGCGCCGAGCAGGCGAGCGACCTCACCGAGGTCGAGGGCGAAGTCGGCCCTGCGCTCGCCGACGACGACTCGCGTACCGGTGACGCGCGCGATGTGACTGTGCAGCGCGTACGTGGGCTCGAACACGGCCGCCGAGCGGCCGGAGCCGCCGTACGTGAGGCACAGCGTCTGCAACACCTCGTTGGATCCGTTCGCGGCGAACACCTGCGCTGGAGTCACGCCGTGGAGCTCGGCGATCGCCGATCGCAGCGCCACCGCGGAGCGATCGGGATAGCGGTGCCACTCGACGTTGCCCATCTCCTCCGCGAGCCGCTCGGTGAACGCGGCGGGCGGAGGCTCCGGGGCCTCGTTCGTGTTCAGCCGCACCTTCACCTCGACTTGCGGCGAGTGATAGCCGGCCATGAGCGCGATGTCGTCTCGGGGCTCGATCATCGTCGACGCAGCTTGATCGAGTCCGCGTGGGCGGTCAGCCCTTCGGCCGTCGCCAGCTCCACGACGGCGGGGCCGAGACGGTCGAACGCCTCACGATTGGCGTCGATCACGTGCAATGGCTTGGTGAAGTCATCGACGGTGAGCGCGCCGGCGTATCGCGCCGACCCATGGGTGGGGAGCACGTGCGACGGTCCGGCGACGTAATCGCCCAGCGATGCGGGGGCGAGCGGCCCGCAGAAGACTGCCCCCGCGTGACGCACGAGCGGTACGAGCGACTCGGGGTCCGCGTTGAGCAGCTCCAGGTGCTCTGGGGCGATGAGGTTCGCAACCGCGATCGCCTGCTCGGGTCCGTCGACCAAGACGCAGCGACCGTTGGTGTCGAGCGTCGACTCGATCTCCTCGCGTCTCGCGGCATCACGGGCGAGCCCTTCGACGGCGGCCGAGACCGCGTCCGCCGCCGTCTCCGACCACGTGATCAACCACGCCAATCCGTCGGGTCCGTGTTCGGCCTGCACGATGATGTCGATCGCCGCCAGCTCAGGCGACGTCGTCTCGTCGGCCACGACGACGACTTCGGAAGGACCGGCGAACGCGGAGGGAATGCCGACCCGCCCCTCGCCTGCCACCTCACGTTTCGCGACGGCGACGTACATGCTGCCGGGGCCGACGATGACGTCGACGGCCGGAATCGACGCGGTGCCGTACGCCATCGCAGCGATCGCCTGAGCGCCACCTACGCGGTACACCACATCGACCTCCGCGACCGCCGCGGCGGCCAGCACGACATCCGGCACGTTGCCGTCTCGGTCTGGGGGCACACACAGCACGACTTCGCCGACGCCCGCAACGCGGGCGGGCACGGCGGTCATCAGCACGGTCGACGGGTAGACCGCTCGACCGCCAGGCACGTAGCACCCGGCTCGGTCGACGGGCCGGCGCAGCGTGCGCACGACAAGCCCGTCGCGTTCGTAGCGCAGGTCCGCGGATCCCTCGGAGGCGGCGAAGTCGCGCACGTTGGCCGCGGCCAACTCGAGGGCGTGCCGGAGTGCTGGAGCGATGCCCTCGAGCGCCCGCTTGCACTCGGCATCGGGAACGGTCAAGTCGTCGATGTCGGCGCCGTCGTATCGCTTCGTGAGCTCACGGACGGCGGCGTCGCCCCGGGAGCGGACGTCGGCGAGAATCGCCCGCACGCTGTCGACGACGCCTGGCTCGCCGACCACCGACGGCCGTGGCAAGGCGGAGCCGAGGTCGGCCACACCCCGGAGATCGAGCCTCGCTAGCACGCCGCAACGGTACTGTCCGCTGCTTCCCAGCCCGGAAGGGGTAACGCAGCCGCATGGAGCACGACCGAGCCCAGCTGGCGCCGTTGGCTACCGCCCTCGACGAACTGACGCACCGGATCACGGTCCTCGCCGAGAGCTACGGGGGCACGAACGACGATCAGCTGTCTACGGAGCTGTACGAGGTCGAGCGCTCGTTGCAACAGGCCGCCCGTCGCCTCGACCGACTCGTCAGAGGCCAGTAACGGGCGAAGGCTCCCGTAAACGGGAGCCTTCGCGGGCGACACCAGGCGGCGGATCCCGATGTCGCGGGAACCAGGTGGCGGGAACCTGGTCGTAAAGAAACATACAACGACGTTCACCGAAACGCATCACCGAGTTGCCCGTCCGGCCACCCCCGCTGACGGACAAAACGACGCGAGCACGCAGTCATGGCAACGCGGCTTGCGGGCGTCACAGACGGCCCGGCCGTGCAGGATCAATCGGAGGCTGAACGTTCCTCGCTCGATCGGGGGGATCATGTCGTTGAGCTCGTACTCGACCTTGACCGGGTCGGTCTGCGTGGTGAGCCCGAGACGAATCGACAGCCGGCCGACGTGGGTGTCGACGGGCAATCCCGGCTCGTTCATGGCCACACTGCGGATGACATTGGCGGTTTTGCGGCCGACACCTGGGATCGTCACGAGATCTTCCATATCGTGTGGAACTTCCGCGCCGAACCGATCGACCAGGGCGTTGGCCATACCGATGAGGCTCTTGGTCTTGTTTCGATAGAAGCCGGTGGACTGCACGATCGTCTCGACCTCCGCCGGGTCGGCGGCAGCCAGGTCGGCCGGGGTCGGATACCGAGCGAAGAGCGCTGGTGTGACGAGATTCACTCGTTCGTCGGTGGTCTGGGCCGAGAGGATCGTGGCGCACAGCAGCTCGAACGAGTTGGTGTGTCGCAGCGCGCACAGCTCGTTCGCGGTGCCCGGATATTCGTCGGCCAAGCGCAGCATCGTCTCTCGTGCTCGTCCCTTGGGCGACCTCGGCCTTGCCACTCGCGGGACGCTACCGTCGCCCTTCGTGCCGGACGCGCCCTCGATCAAGCGCACGCCGAGAACATGGGTCATGTACGGAGGGCCGGACACGATCGGCCAGTCGCTCGCGACGATCGCGGCGTCCGGCGGTGGCCCGGTGCGATGGTTCGTGACCGACCCGACCAAGGACGACGAAGCGGCCGCGGCGCGCCACGGGCTCTCCGCGGAGCGCGATCTGCTCCAACTCCGTCGACCGTTGCCGATCGATGCTCCCGCGCCGCCGATCGTCGTGCGGTCGTTCGTCCCCGGCCAGGACGAAGCGGATTGGGTCGAGGTGAACAACCGCGCGTTCGCAACCCACCCGGAGCAAGGGGGATGGACGGTCGACGATGTGGTCGAGCGCGAGGCCGAGCCGTGGTTCGACCCGGCGGGCTTCTTGCTCCATAACGACGCCGAGACCGGCGCGTTGGCGGGTTTCGTGTGGACGAAGGTGCATGACGCCACCTCGCCCAGACTCGGCGAGATCTACGTGATCGGCGTCGACCCCCGGTTCCAAGGACGTGGGCTGGGTCGAGCGCTCACCGTGCTCGGACTCGATTGGCTGCACCGGGAACGCAACATCGACCACGGCATGCTGTACGTCGACGGCGGCAACGCCCCGGCGATCGCGATGTACGAGGGGCTCGGCTTCACGGTCGACCACATCGACCGCTCATTCGTCGGCGAGGTCTAGGACCCGCCGAGGTCTACGCGACGCCGACTCCGACGAGGTTGCCGACCAGGAACGTGATGCCCGCGGCGAACACGGCGATGGTGAGTTGCCGGGCAGCAGAGAAGAGCGCCGACCTGCCCGTGAACCGAGCCAAGAGAATGCCGACGACCGCGCTCCCGACCGCGCCGAGGACGATCGACGCGACGACCGCGGCGGTGCCCGAGCCGAAGAACCACGGCAGCAACGGCAAGAGCGCGCCGAGCGCGAAGGCAATGAAGGACGACACCGCCGCACCCGTTGGCGACCCGAGCTTGTCGGGGTCGATGCCCAACTCCTCACGAGCGTGCGTCTGCAAGGCCAGATCGGGGTCAGCCATCATCTGCACCGCGAGCTCACGCGCCCGATCGGGATCGACGCCGCGCGACTGATAGATCTGCGTGAGCTCCACGGTCTCGACATGGGGATTGCGACTCAACTCACGTCGTTCCAGTTCGAGCTCCCTCTCGTAGAGCTCGGTCTGCGCCTTCATCGAGACGTATTCGCCGGCGGACATCGACACCGCGCCTGCGATCAGGCCAGCCAAGCCGGCAAGCCGGACGAATCCCGCTCCGGGATTGGCGCCCGCAACCCCGAGAATGAGGGACACATTGGAGACGAGGCCGTCACTCACGCCGAACACCGCCGCCCGAGCGATACCGCGATCGATGTCGCGGTGATGGTGCTCGGGCCGGGGCGCGATCTGCGCGGCATCGCGGTTGCGGCGCGTGACTCTGGCGCTGGCGTCGGACATTGGTCCGTAGCCTACGAGTCGTGCACACCAGGTACGACGTTGATCTCGCCGCGTTAGGCGACCTTCTCGCGGACTCGCCGTCCTACCGAATACGGCAGGTGTGGGATGGCCTGTACCGCCGGCGCGTCGAGCCGGAGGCCATGACCGAGCTACCCAAAGCCCTGCGCGCTCGCCTTTCAACTGAACTTCCGGCCGCGCTCGAGCTGGCCGTCGAGCGGGTCAGCGACGGTGGAGACACGGTGAAGCAGCTCTGGAAGCTCAACGACGACCGGGCCATCGAGAGTGTCCTGATGCGCTATCGCGATCGGGTCACGGTCTGCGTGAGCACCCAGGCGGGCTGCGCGATGGGCTGCGGCTTCTGCGCGACCGGTCAGGCCGGGTTCGATCGTCACCTCACGACCGGCGAGATCGTCGAGCAGGTGATCCGCGCGTCGCAGCGTTTGTCCGAGGACGGCGAGGGCCGTGTGTCCAACGTCGTCTTCATGGGCATGGGCGAGCCGCTGGCGAACTACGACAACCTGTGGCCGGCCATCGAGCGCATCCAAGGCGACGTCGGCATCTCGGCGCGGCACATCACGGTGTCGACCATCGGAATAGTCCCCGGCATCCAGCGAATGGCCGCCGAGCGCCTGCCGGTGAACCTCGCGGTATCGCTCCACGCCGCGAACGACGACCTGCGCAGTGAGCTGGTGCCGATCAATCGGCGCTATCCGCTCGTGAAGCTCGCGTCCGCATGTCGCGCCTACCTCACGGCGAAGAACCGCCGCCTGTCGTTCGAGTGGGCGTTGATCGATGGCGTGAACGATCGGCGCACCGACGTCGCAGAGCTCGCGGCGTATGCCCGGCCGCTTCGGGCACACGTGAATCTCATCCCGCTCAATGCGACACCCGGGTGGCCCACGAAGGGAACGTCGGCGGAGGGCGTGCGCGCGTTCCGCGATCGACTCGTCGAGCTCGGCATCAACGCGACCGTCCGTCGCAACCGCGGCACCGACATCGACGCCGCCTGCGGCCAACTCCGAGCCACCGTCGCGATCCGTAAGGTCAGCGGACGAGGACGGTGACGTGTTCGTGAGCGCGGATGGCGCGGGTGAGGTGCTCTTCCGGACGTACGTGCGCGCCGGGCCAGATGACGCACTCGTTGATCTCGCCCTCGACGATCGCTCCGGCACCGACCACCGATTCACCGCCGGACCAGTTCAGGTTCGCGGCGAGGTACTGCGACGGTGTTCCGCAGTCGATGCAGACCGCGTCCTCGGGTAACTCCACGACCTCGAGGCGGGCCTCTTGCGCGGCGCGCGTCCACGAGCGCTCGTACAACCCGGTCGGCACCGGCGCGAACGTCTTGACCTCTGACCAGGGCATCACGCACCCCGCGATCTCGGTGCCGGGGCCGAACGGTGCACCGCCGGGAACGAGCACGCGGATGCGCTCTCCGTCCCAACCGTCGAGCAGCGGCGCGACGGACGACGGGCAGTACGTGTCGCCGTTCACGACCACCACGGGACGATGGTCGATCCAGTCACGCAACAATCCCAACCCGCCCGCGGTACCGAGTGGCTCCTCGACTTCCATGGACAGATGCACGCGGCCAGCCAGATGCGACTCCAGCAGTGACCGGTGATGGTGGACGTTGACGGCAAGCGCTTCGGTCACATCGATGAAGCGCTCGAGCGCGTGATCGACGAGCGGACGATCGCCGACCGGGCACAGCACCTTCGGCCGCAGGCTGGTGAGCGGCTTGAGCCGGAGCCCGAGCCCTGCGCCGAGCACCACACCTGCAATGCTGTCAGCCATGCAGACGCGCCGGTGGGTCGACCCGTCGCAGCCGCAGACGCTGCAGATCGCTGTGTTTCTGCTCTACGCCCAAGCCGTCGTCACGTTGCTGTTCGGTGGCTTCGTCCACCTCGACGGCTTGGCGATCGTCGTTGGCGGCATCGCCGCAGGCTACGGCATCGCCAACGAGCAGAAGTGGGGCTACGGACTCGGCCTGCTCGTGGCCATCTTCCCGTTCGTGTATCGCATCGCCACCGTCGACCTGGCCCACGTCTTCTCCACGGACATCGTGAGCCTCATGTTCGAGGTCGCGCTCGTGGTGCTGCTGCTACATCGACAGTCGCGTGAGTACGAAAGGATCTGGTTCAAGTGACGCTTACGGTCAAAGGCGTGCAGGGGCTCAAGGAGCTCGTCGGAGAACACGTCGGCTTCAGTGATTGGCACGAGGTCACCCAGGAGCAGGTGAACCTGTTCGCGGAGGCCACCGGCGATCATCAGTGGATCCACGTCGATCCTGAGCGAGCGAAGTCCGGGCCGTTCGGCGGGCCCATCGCCCACGGTTACCTCACGCTGGCCCTCGTCCCGTTCTTCCTGCCGACGATCATGCAGGTCGAGGGCATCAGCATGGGCGTGAACTACGGATGCGAGAAGGTTCGCTTTCCCTCGCCGGTACCCGTGGGCTCGAAGGTGCGCTGCGGTGCAGCCATCGAAGCCGTCGACGACGTAGCCGGCGGCGTGCAGGCCACGATCACCGCGACGATCGAAGTCGAAGGCGCACCCAAGCCGAGCTGCGTCGCACAAGTGGTGTACCGCTACTACGAGTAGCCGCTACGCGCGCATCGGGCGGCAGAGCAGCTGGCCACCACCCGACGCGACGAGCCGGCGGTCGGTGTCCCACAATCGGCCGGTCCATCCGAGCAGCCCGCCGTCGCCGACTGCGGAGTAGCCGTCGACGAGCATCCAGTCGCTCGTCGGGCGCCGATGGAATGCAACGTAGAGGTCGAGGCTCGGCGCGTAGATGCTGTGTTGCCGGTACGCGTGCGGCTGATTGGCGGCGGGCCAGCTCTGTATGTCGATGAGCACGAGCGATCGGCACGCGTCGGCCCACGGATCGGCGTAGTCGCCTTCGAGAAACCGGATCCACTCGTGGAACACGGGCGGCAGCGGGGCGGGCGGCGGCCAGTCTTTCCGGAACCGCAGCGGCCGGACGTCGAAGTTGTTCCAGAACGGGAACGGCGGACCCGCTTCCTCGACGCCCTCCAACAACTCCGCGAGCGTCGGCAGATCGTCCGGCTCGGCGACATCCGGAGCGACCGCGTCGTCGTGTTCGAGCGCCTCGACTCCGTCGGCGATCGTCCAAGCGGTGGCTTCGAGGATCCGGCGATCGCCCTGCATGATCTCGGCTCGGTACGAGCCGGCCACGCGCGATTCGCGCAACGGGGTCACCACGATGTCGATCTCGTCGAACGCTGCCACCGACAGGTAGTGGCACGAGAAGCTTGCGGGCCGCGGGAACTCCGTCTCCTGCGCGATCGCCCGCAGTGCGTAGCTCGCGATGTAGCCCCCCATCGGGCCCCAGATCTCCCAGTCCTTGTTGAGCGTGGCGCGATGGCGATGCTCGTCGATCCGCTCGACCGCGGTGTCCGCCGCCAGATTCCCCATGCGGAAGGTTGTAGCGGGTCAGCGGAAGTTCGGGATCACCTTTTCGGCGAACAAGCGCAAGCTCTGGTCGTCGGGATAGTCGGAGCACCAGGGCACGAACCCGGTGCAGCCAAGGTCGCGGTATGTCTGGATCTTCTCGCTCACCTGTTCGGGGGTGCCAACGAGGTTGCCCTCACGCCACGACTCCAGCGGCTCGCCCCACATCGACCGCGTGCCGACATCGAGAATTTCCTGCTCGGTCTCGCGCACGAACACCTCACCCGAGATCGTCTTCATGATCTCGTCGTAGTCGCGTCCCACGGCCTTGCAGTGCTGCTTCAAGACCTCGCACTTGTGGGCGAACTCGTGCGGCTTGCCTCCGAAGTTCGACCGGTCGGCGTGCCGGGCGACGACCCGCAATGTGAGCTGCTCGCCGCCTCCGCCGATCCAGATGGGCGGATGCGGGAGCTGCACCGGCTTCGGATCACATTGCGCGCCATCGAGGTGGTAGTAGCGCCCCTCGTACGTGATGTCGGATTCGGACCACATCGCCTTCACGATCTCGACCGTCTCGCGCAGCATGCCGATACGCACCTTGGCCTCGGGGAATTCGTAGCCGTAGCCGCGGAACTCGTGGTCGTACCAGCCGGCGCCGATACCCCAGTCGAGCCGCCCTCCGCTGATGACGTCGACCGTGCTGGTGATCTTGGCCAGCAGTCCCGGATTGCGATACGGCGCGCAGCCCACCATCTGGCCGAGACGTACTCGGCTCGTGCGCTGGCTGATCGCCGCCATCACCGTCCAGCATTCGAAGACGGCCTCGTGAGCGGGCGTCGGCACGTTGTGGAAATGGTCGTAGACCCACACCGAGTCGTAGCCGAGCTCCTCGGCGAGTACGGCGATCTCGACCGTCTTGGCCCACTTCGCCTCGGCCCCCGAGATCCCGGCCAGCTCCATCTTCCAACCTTGCGGGATGAAGCATCCGAACTGCATCTGATTCATGCCGCGGCACGTTAGACGGGCCGCCGCTCCTACCATCGGCCGGTGCAACGTCGCCGTGCCACCGCGCTTTTCGCACTGGCGGCACTCCTCGGAACGGCGTGCACGACGCTCACCGGCGAGGCAGCAACGTCGATCACCACGACGACCACGACGCGACCGGTCGCCCCGGCGCCTGCGACGTCGTCCGGCACCAGCGGTGCGCCCGCGTTCGTTCCTGAGCCGGTCGCGTGGCACAGCTGCGGCAGCCGACTCAATTGCGCGACCTTGAAGGTTCCGCTCGACTACGCCAACCCGACCGGACCGACCATCGAGCTGTCGCTCAACGAGCTCCCCGCTCGCCATTCGGACGAACGGATCGGATCGCTCCTCGTCAACCCGGGCGGGCCGGGTGGCTCCGGCCTCGAGTTCGTCGCTGGCGGTATCGACCTCCCCACCTCGTTGCTCGACCGCTTCGACATCGTCGGCTTCGATCCGCGCGGTGTTGGCGCGAGCACGGGTTTGCCGTGCGGTGACAACACCGTGCCCGCGTTCCGCCGCGCCGACCCGACGCCCGACACCCCCGACGAGCAGGCGGCGCTCGACGCGGCTGCGAAGGACGTCGCGGACGACTGCGCGGCGAACGCCGGCGAGCTGCTCCCGCACCTCGGCACGGACGACGTCGTGCGCGACATGGACACGATCCGTCAGGCGCTCGGAGAAGAACAGCTCAACTATCTCGGCATCTCCTACGGCACGTTGCTCGGGCTCCGCTACGCCACCCTGTTCCCTCAGCAAGCACGGGCGATCGCCATCGACGGGGTCGTCGACCCAGACCAAGACTTCCGCGCATTCCTTCGTCAACAGACGATCGCCTTCGAGCAGCAGATCACCACGATCCTCAACGACTGCCCCGACGGTGACAGCAGCTGTCCACCTGGAGGTGCGGCCGCGGGCTACGACGAGGTGTCGCGCCGCGTCGAGATCGCGCCGATCTCGGGCAGTGGCGGCACGCTCGGTCCGTCGGAGCTGGCGATCGCGGCACTGATTCCGACCTACGAACCTTCGGCGGTGCCGATCTTCTACCAAGCCATCACAAGCGCGCTCGAAGGCGACGGGTCGGCGATGTTGCGACTCTCGACGGCCTACGAGAGCTCGGTGAAGTACACGGTGTACGCCGCCGTCGAGTGCATCGACTCACCCCATCCGGTGGGGTCGGACGAGTATCGGGCGTTCGCTCAGGAGCTCGAGGCGCTGTCCCCTCGGTTCGGTGGCGCGATCGCGAACGAGTTGCTGCCGTGCGCGTTCTGGCCGGCGCCGGTGCACAACATCGTCGGACCGGTCACGGCTCCGGGCGCGCCTCCGATGCTCGTCATCGGAACCACCGGCGACGCGGCCACGCCCTACGAGCAAGCCGTTCGTGTCGCGTCGACGCTGCAGAACGGCCGCCTGCTGACCTTCGATGGCAGCGGGCACGCGGCGTTCGGCAAGAGCACCTGCGCCGAGAATGCAGAGGCGGCGTACTTCATCGACCTGACCCTGCCTCCCGAGGGCAAGGTCTGCACCAACTAACTTCACCGGCCAATGGAGTTCAACCTCGCTCGAGTGCACGAGGCGATTGCCGCCGCCATCCCCGACCGGGAATGCATCGTCTTTCGCGACCGTCGATTGTCGTGGGCCGAAGTCAACGACCGGACTCGACGGCTGGCCAACGTCCTAGCTGACGAGGGCCTCGGCGCGCGCCCGGAGGGGCGGGCCGGACTCGAGGGCCACGAGTCACACGAGGACCATCTCGCCATCTATTGCTACAACGGCAACGAATACCTCGAAGCGATGGTCGGCGCGTTCAAGGCGCGGCTCGGCCCGGTGAACGTCAACTATCGCTATGTCGCCGAGGAGCTGCGCTACCTGTTGGACAACAGCCAGGCCAAGGCGATCGTGTACCACTCGCAGTTCGCGCCGACGTTGGCCGAGGTGCTCCCCGACCTTCCGCACCTCACCGTGTTGCTCCAGGTGGCCGACGAGTCCGGCAACGACCTGCTGCCGGGCGCTCGTTGGTATGAGGAGGCGCTCGCAGCCGCATCGCCCGACCTCCCGACGAGCGCATCGCAATGGTCGCCCGACGACTTGTACATCCTCTACACCGGGGGAACCACCGGCATGCCCAAGGGTGTGCTGTGGCGTCAGCACGACATCTTCCTGTCGGTGATGGGAGGAGCCGTCGCCGGCACGCCCCACGAGTCGCTCGACGCCGTGGTCGAGGTCGCCAAGGCCGGAGCCATGCGGGTGATGCCGGCGGCACCGTTCATGCACGGGGCGGGACACTGGATCGCGTTTCTCGCGATGGACGGTGGCAACACCGTCGTGATCCAGGACGAAGTGCGTCGGCTCGACCCGAAGGACGTTCTCTCCCTCATCGAGCGGGAGAAGGTCTCGTTCCTCCAGATCGTGGGCGACGCGTTCGGGCGACCGATCCTCGACGAAATCGAAGCAGGCTCGTACGACCTCTCGTCGTTGTTCATCATCCTCTCCGGAGGGGCGGCGCTGAACTCGACGTTGAAGGAGCGGTTCCTGGCGGCGGTGCCGCACGCCATGATCCTCGACGGGATGGGCTCATCGGAGGGTGGCGGACAGATGACGCAGGTCACCACGGCGGGCAGCGACGTCACCACCGGCACGTTCACGCCGGGGCCCGGCACCTGCATCGTGAGCGAGGACTTCACGCGAATCCTCGAGCCCGGTTCCGAAGAAGTCGGATGGGTTGCGATGCGCGGCCATGTCCCGCTCGGCTATCTCGGCGATCCTGAGAAGAGCGCGCGCACGTTCCCCGTCATCGATGGCGTGCGCTACTCCGTGCCGGGCGACCGTGGACGGCAACGCACCGACGGCACGGTCGAAATGCTCGGCCGCGACTCGGTGACGATCAATTCCGGCGGCGAGAAGATCTTCGCCGAGGAAGTCGAGGCGTCCCTCGGCCACCACCCCGACGTGTACGACGCCGTGGTGTGCGGACGGCCGAGCGAGCAGTGGGGCCAAGAAGTCGTGGCCATCGTGCAGTTGCGGAAGGGTGTCACGTCGGGAGCTGACATCGAGCAGTCCCTGCTCGAGGAAAGCGCCAAGCACATCGCGCGTTACAAGCTCCCGAAGGAGTTCATCTTCGTCGACACCGTCGTTCGCTCCCCCGCGGGCAAGGCCGACTACCGCTGGGCGAAGGAGATCGCCGCCGGCTCCTGAGGGGAAACGGTCTCAGTCGGCCGATGCTCGCAATGCGGGCCAGTCGTCGCGGATGCGCAGCGGGGCGAGGTCCGGCTCTCCGTCGAGGAGCGCACCTGCTCGGAAGCCGTCGTCGATGGCGCGCCGGATCCAGGCCATCGCTCGGTCGTTGTCGCCTGTCCGAGCCGATGCACAGGCGATCTCGAACGCCGTCTGTGCGCGATTGGCACGACCATCGGCGTACACGAGCTCTCCGACGTCGGCCGACTCGCGGAAGTAGTCCGCGTAGTGCAGATGGCTCTGCAGGTTCGACGCCGCGCCCGGACCGGCGCCCTTCGCTGCAAGTAAGCGTGACGCGAGCGCGGTGGACTGCCCGGCGCGCGCGAGTTGCTGTGCGGGCACGAGGTTCGAAGGGCCAGACGGTCGGGCGGCGTACGCGGCGGCGAGAGAGTCGAGCCCTTCGGTGGTGCGGCCCTCGGCGAGGGCTCGCGAGCCCTCCTCGAACAAATCGCCGCGGACGGCCGGACGAACCAATTGGAGCGGCGCGATCCGCGTCTGCGGCGTCGGCACGGAAGGTGTGTTGCCCGCCTTTTCTTGCTGATGCGACCCGAAGTTCATGATCGCGAACATCATCATGAAGAAGCCGGCGAACTGGTTCTGCTGTGTGAAGAAGTACGTGGCGGCCGAGAACGCGACCACTATCGAGATCATCCGCGCTGCGGGGCGTCCGAAGATCGACGCGGCGATGTTGCCGCCGTCGAGCGGGAGCACGGGGAGCAGGTTCACGATCGACCACGCGATGTTCACCCACGCGATGTCGTTGACGATCACGTAACGCTCGTACGTCTGCAGAGCAAAGTCGCTGTCCTGCAAGAAGTGCGCCGGCACGCCCAGGAGGAAGAAGGCAACCAGCGGTCCCGCCGCGCTGACCACGATCGACTGTGCGCGAGAGCGGTAGGCCGAGCTGCCGTAGGTCAGGCCCCCGAAGGCGTGGAGCACGACGCGAGGGCGCTGGTGGTACACACACAGCGCAACCGCGTGTCCCAATTCGTGGACGAGGATCGACACGAACACGATCGCCACCCAGGCCACCAGCAGCCATCCTTCGCGGTTGCCGAATCCGAGGAACACGGCGATCAGCCAGAACGACCACTCGATCCGAATGGGGATGCCGGCGATCGTGAAATGCGGTTGCCCTTCGGACACGCCATTGACGATACGGTCCCCGCTCGTATGGCGGTGCGCGAGCGGTACGTCGTGTCGAATGGAATCCGGGTGTTCTGTCTCGAGGACGGCCCCCGTTCGGGTCCGCTCGTGGTCCTCGTACACGGCTGGCCGGAGTTCTCGTGGTCGTGGCGCCATCAGCTCCCGGCGCTCGGCGCCGCGGGGTATCACGCCCTCGCTCTCGATCTTCCGGGCTACGGGCGTTCCGACAAGCCCGATGTCGTCTACGACGAGGAGTGGGTCAACACGACGATCGCCGGCTTGATCCCAGCCCTCGGGCACGAGCGCGCCGTCGTCGTCGGCCACGACTGGGGTGGCCTCCTCGTGTGGCCCTTCGCTCGCCGGTTTCCCGAGCGAACCGCCGGCGTGGTCGGTGTGAACACACCCGATCTCCCGCACGGCCCGATGTCGATCGTCGCGTTGCTGCGCATGGCGCTGCCCGATCAGCCGCCCTACATCGTGCAGTTCCAGGAGTACGGACCAGCCGAGTACTTCCTCGGCCGCGACCGCGCCTCGGTGCGGTCGTGGCTGCAGTTCGTCTACCAGGGCGCCGCGCACCGCAAAGAAGTGATCACCGATGAGTTCGTCGAGACCAACGTCGAGCAGTTCGTCCCAGAGGGCGCGGTCACAACGGCGGTTGCGTACTACCGCAACCTGGATCGCAACTGGGAGCTGCGGGCATCGCTGCCGGACATGATCCACGCGCCGGCCCTCATGTTGTCCGCCGCCTTCGACCCGGTCCTCACACCCGCGATGACAGAGGGCATGGAGGAGCGGGTGCCGAATCTGCGCAAGGTCGTCATCGACGAGTGCGGCCATTGGACCCAGCAAGAGCAACCGGACGAGACGAATCGCCACCTTCTCGAGTTCCTCGATGGACTCGAACGCTGGCGGTAGCGGGCTCGAGACGCGGGCGCTCGAGCGCACGCTCGTCGCCCGACTCATCGTCGCCAACACCATCGCCGGCGTCGTGGTCACGACGTACTTCGCGCTTGCGGCGACGCCGACGCCCGATGTGTCCCGGGTGCAAAACCTCGCCTACACGACCATCGCATTCCTGACGTTCAACCTGATCCTGTCGGTGCTCGCGATCGGACGGGCCAAGCGATTGCTCATGCCGGCGGTGCAGTGGCTCGACGACAAGCGATCACCGACAGCTGCCGAACGCCTCTCCGTGCTCGGCCTGCCACGGCGTATTGCATTGTTCCCACTCCCCTATTGGGTGGCCGCCGCGGTCCTCACCGCGCTCCAGCAGGTGCTCCTCGCCTCCGACCCAAAGCCGCTGTTCACGATTGTCGGGATCCTCGAGGGTGGCCTGTTCGCGTGCGCGATGGGCTTCCTCCTCGCCGAGCGTGTCCTTCGCCCCCTGCTCGCGATCGTGCTCCAAGCGGGCGACGCACACCGGGGGCCGCCCGTCGGCGTGGGCGCGCGACTGCTCCTGGCGTGGCTCCTCGGCTCCGGGATCCCGTTGCTGGGGATCGCGACGACACCGCTCATCGCCGCCGACGCAGAGCTCCCGGTCACGGTCCCGATGATCTTCCTCGCCACCGTCGCATTCTTCGGCGGCTTCATGTTGACCGGCGCAGCCGCCCGCTCGATCGGTGAGCCGATGCGTGACCTTCGACTGGCCCTTGAACGCGTCGCGACCGGCGACCTCACCACAACGCTCAGCGTCGACAACGCCGGCGAGATGGGTCAGCTGCAACGCGGCTTCAACGAGATGGCTGCCGGACTACGCGAGCGTGAGCAGCTTGCCGATCTCTTCGGTCGGCATGTCGGATCGGATGTTGCCCAGCGGGCGTTGGACGAGGGCGCGTCGCTCGGCGGCGAGGTTCGAACCGTCTCCGCGCTGTTCGTCGACATCATCGGCTCGACCACGATGGCACGCGAGCGTTCCGCGTCTGATGTGGTCGCGGTCTTGAACGAGTTCTTCGCAGTCGTCGTGTCGTGCGTCGACGCCGAAGGCGGATGGGTCAACAAGTTCGAGGGCGACGGCGCGCTGTGCGTCTTCGGAGCCCCGATCGAGCAAGCGGATCACGCGACTCGGGCGTTGCGAGCCGCTCGCCACATCGCCCGCGCGCTGCGAGACATCGATGCCGGCATCGGCGTGTCGTCTGGCGAGGCCGTCGCCGGAAACGTCGGAGCCGAGCAGCGACTCGAGTACACCGTGATCGGGCCGCCGGTGAACGAGGCCGCTCGACTGAGCGACGCCGCCAAGTCCCGCCCGCGTCGAGTCTTGGCCTCTCGCGCCGCGTTCGAGACCGCCGGGGACGAAGGCGGCCAGTGGCAGGACGCCGGCACCGTCTCGTTGCGAGGTCTCGCCCCCGACTTCCCGGTGTGCGAACCACGCTCGTAACGTTGCTTCGGCATGGCGAAGGTCGACGTGGAACCGCTACCGCAAGGCGAGGACAAGGTTCGCGCCGTGCGGGCGATGTTCGACGCCATCGCCCCGCGGTACGACCTCGTCAATCGCGTCATGACGTTTCGCATGGACGTCGGCTGGCGGCGGCGCACCGTCCGAGCGCTCACGCTCGGCTCGCGGGCGAAGGTGCTCGACCTCGCCTGCGGGACGGGAGACCTGTGCGACGAGTTGACTCGAGCCGGCTACATCCCCTTCGGAGTCGATCTGTCGTTCGGGATGCTTGCGTCCGCGCACACCGACGTTCCGCTCGTGCAGGCGGATGCGCTGCGCCTCTCGATGCCCGATGCGTCAGTGGACGGCGCGACGTGCGGCTTCGCGCTTCGGAATTTCGTCGCCCTCGAGCCCTTCCTCGTGTCGCTGGCGCGAGTCGTGCGGCCACGTGGGCGTATCGCGCTGCTCGAGGTCGCGACACCCACGAACCCCCTTCTGCGCTGGGGTCACTCGGTGTACTTCGGCCACGTCGTTCCCCGCATCGGCGCGCTGCTGTCGAATGGCGCGGCCTACCGCTACCTGCCGAAGTCGGTGGCCTATCTTCCCGAGACGGTCGACTTGCTCGACATGGTGCGGGCCGCGGGCTTCACCGATGTCCGTCGAGAGGTCTTCTCCGGCGGCATAGCGCAGTTGATCACGGGGACCCGCGCGTGAGAGCCACGACCCGCTGGCTCGACGCCGACGTCGATCTCCTGACTGCCGGCGATCTGTTGTTCGAGCGCAATCGTCTCGGGCTCGCCGGACTCGGCGTTGCTCTACGCGTTCCATTGTCCGAGGCCGACGCCGCGCTCACGGCGATCGAGGTCGACGACGAGGTGGGCCTGCCTGGCTGTGGCCCCGTGGCCTTCGGCGCGCTGCCGTTCGATCCGAGCGCGCCAGCCGAGCTCATCGTGCCATCGGAGATCTGGGGACGCGCCGACGACGGCACCCGCTGGCACACCGTGATCACCGAGTCGGGCGAACTCGACGAACGAATGGTGGGCAACCGACCCCCATCTCGTCGAGACTCGCAACCCAGCCGGTTCACGGTGGAGCCGAGCCGGTCGCCGGAGTCGTGGTGCGAGCTCGTCGAGCAGGCGACCAAGGCGATGGCCGACGGTTCGCTCCGCAAGGTCGCCCTGGCCCGCGAGGTGGTGGTGACCGCGGATGCGCCGTTCGACCGCGGCAGCATCTTGAGCCGGCTGCGAAGCACGTACCCCGGCTGCCACCTGTACAGCGTCGACGGATTCATCGGCGCCAGCCCTGAGTTGCTGGTCTCGCGGGCGGGCGACATCGTGCGTTCGCATCCGATGGCAGGCACGGCGGCTCGAGGTGGCGATCCCGCCACCGACGCCCGCCTCGCGGCTTCACTGCTCGCGTCGACGAAAGACCGCGAGGAGCACCAGATCACGATCGACATGGTGCACGACACGCTCCTCAACTGGTGTTCGTACATCGACTACGAGGCCGAGCCATCGATTGTTCCGGTGGCCAACGTGCAACACCTGGCCACGCTGGTCGAAGGGCGGCTGTCGCATCCCGCTCCATCCGTGCTCGAGCTCGTTGCGGCGCTGCATCCGACTCCTGCGGTGTGCGGAAGCCCTCGAAGCGAAGCACTGGCGTTCATCCTCGAGCACGAGGGCTTCGACCGCGGCCGCTACGCGGGAGCGGTGGGCTGGGTCGACGGCAGCGGCAACGGTTCGTGGGCGGTCAGCCTGCGCTGCGCGGCGCTCGATGGTCCCGTGGCCCGGCTCTATGCGGGCAACGGCATCGTCGCCGATTCTGATCCCGCCACGGAGCTGGCGGAGACCCGGGCCAAGTTCCAGGCGATGCTCTCCGCCCTCGTTCGTCCTTAGTTCGTCTCTAGTTCGTCTCGAGGTCGTCGAGGGCGCGGGCGACCGCGTCGTTCAGCTCTTGATGCACCTTCACGTTCGCGCTGCGGTCGGTACGCACAACCACGAGCCAGACGCCTCCGCTGGTCATCGTCGATTGGATGGCCGGCTCGAACGCGGCAGGGTCTTCGATCGTGAGCGACGCGATGCCGTGGGCGGCTGCGATGTCCTCCGGCTTCACGCCGTGCGGTGTGCCGAACAGCCGCTCGAACGTGTCGTCCTCGATCGACGTGGCCTGAGGCAAGAACGAGAAGATGCCGCCGCCATCGTTGTCGACGACGACGATCGTGAGGTCGAGATCGCGCGGTTTGATGCCGACGAGCGCCGTCGAGTCATGCAGGAACGCGATGTCGCCGAGCAGCACGGCGGTGGGGTGTCCGGACGCAATCGCGACGCCGATCGCCGTCGCGATCGTGCCATCGATGCCGTTGGCCCCGCGGTTGGCGTGCACGCGCACATCGCTTCGCGGCCTCGCGTACCACTCGAGATCGCGTACTGGCATCGACGACGCAACGACGAGCTCGGAATCGACGAGCATCGACCGCAACAGCGAGCGAGCAACGAACGGCTCGGACGCCGTGGCCGGATCGTCGAGTACGCCGCCGATCGCGGCCGCGGCCGCATCCGACGCGGCCCGCCATCGGGCCAACCATGCCTCGTCTGGCGGGCCCAAGATGACACCACCCACGAGTTGTGACGCAGTGTGCGAAGGATCACGCCACCCTCGGGTGGCGACCAGCTCGTGTGCGCCCGACGCCGCCGCCCATTCCTTGACGACCCGAGATGCGGGCTGCGGGCCGGCACGCACGATGACGTCCGGCGCGAACGAGGCATGGCGCAGGATCGCGTCGGCATGGACGATGACGCACGGCCCTTCGATCCCACTGCGCGGATCAGCGATCACGGGGAAGCCACAGTCGCCCGGCGCCGTACCGATCACCACCGCGCGGCCGGCGGGCGCATCGACGCACGTGGGCCCGTCGGCGTTTCGGGTCGTCCATGGTGAACCGTCGGCTCGTCCCTCGGGCACCGGGCCTGGCTCGCCCACCAACGGATCGCGGAACGGCAGGTTGAGATGAACCGGCCCCGGCGGATTGCCCGTGGTCGTGGCCACCGCCCGGGCCGCCACGGATCGCCAGGACTGACGCATCGCGTCGTCGGCCACGCCGGGGTCGAAGAACCAGCGGACAGAGCGCCCGTACAGGTGGGACTGATCGATCGTCTGCGGTGCTCCGACGTCACGCAACTCCGGGGGCCGGTCGGCGGTGCACACCAGCAGCGGGACATACGACAGATCGGCTTCGATGACCGCAGCGTGGAGATGCGTCGCGGCGGTTCCGCTCGTGGTGAGGGCGACTGCCGGACGGCCTGAGGCAACACCGATGCCCAGCGCGCAGAACGCCGCGGCGCGCTCGTCGTGGAAGACATGCACCCGCAGTTCCGGGCGAGCGGTCAGCGCGAGTGCCAATGGCGTCGAGCGCGAGCCGGGCGCGACGACGGCGTCGGTGACACCCGCCCGCACCCATTCGTCGACCAACGTCGCGCAGAACGTCGCCTGCGTGGTCACGTCGGTCACTCGTCCATCTTCCTGCAAGGCTGACCCCAGTGACGAATGAGGCAAACCTCAGCATGCTGCACGCGGAGGTCGACGGCCGCGGCCCGAGGGTCGTCCTCGTCCACGGCTTCTCTCAGAACCGCAACTGCTGGGGGCCGATCGCCACCGACTTGGCCCGAGATCACGAAGTCGTACGGGTCGACGCGCCGGGACACGGGCGTTCGTCGCCGTTCTACGCCGGCCTGCGCACGGGGGCTCGGCTCATTGCCGACCAAGGCGGCACGGCAACGTACGTCGGCTATTCGATGGGCGCACGGTTCGTGCTCCACCTCGCACTGGCCAACCCGGAGCTGGTCCAGCGGCTGGTACTCATCGGCGCGACGGCTGGCATCGACGATCCCGACGCACGCGCCGAACGAAAGAAGAACGACGAAGCCATGGCGCTGCGCCTCGAACGCGACGGGCTCGAGCCCTTTCTCGACGCCTGGCTGGCGCAGCCGCTCTTCGCCGGCCTTTCCGACGAGATGCAGTTCCGCGCCGAACGACTCGAGAACACGGTGGACGGGTTGGCCGAGAGCCTGCGCCAAGCGGGCACCGGGTCGCAGGATCCGCTGTGGGATCGCCTCGCGCGCATCGACGTGCCGACACTTGTGGTCGCCGGCGCAGACGACACGAAGTTCAGCGCCGAGGCGCGCCGTTTGGTTGACGCGATCGGCGCGAACGCGTCAGTCGCGATCGTCGAGGGCGCGGGCCACGCCGCGCACCTCGAACGACCGGATGAGGTGCTCGTCGTGCTCCGCCAATGGTTGACGGAGCACGACCTCTGACTACAGAACCTTGCGGTAGATGGTCTGCTGGGTGACGGACAGCCCCGACTCGTACACGCCCAGAGTTTCCTTGTCGAGGAGCTCGAGGAAGCTCGCGTCCTGCTGGAGCTTCTCGTTCGCCGCCTGCATCGCCTGGATGTTGTCGTAGGCGGTGAGCCACTGGATGCCCGCGTAGTCGCCCGTCACGCTCGTCAAGAACGATGTGGATGTGCCGGTGATCTTCTCGGCCCGCTGTGCGATCTCTACGCCGAGCTCGACGCCGCGACCGAACTTGCCCGGGGCAATCAGCGCGCTGACCGTCGCTGCGTACTCGATCGGACGCTCCGGGTCACCGGAAAGGTGGACGAACTGACCCAACCTGTCGTCGACCCCTCCGACCGTGTGCGCTGCACCGCTGTCGAGCAGCGCCACGAAGGCGTCGTCGGCCGCGAGCTTGTCGTCAGCTGCTTCGAGCTGGGACAGCTCTTCGATCGCCGCCACCCACGTGATGCGGGCTACCTCGCTCGAGAAGACATTGCGCCACACCGTCACGTTCAGATCGGTGATCTGGTTCACCTTCTCGGTGACCGAGGCAACCCAAAGCGCCGCCTCGCGCGTCTTCCCGTTCGCGAGCAATCCCGTCCTTGCAAACAGATACATGCGCCAACCCCCTTTTTTGCCCGCGATCGCGAGCTGTGGTGCGACTCTCCGCGCCGGAGCACGACACCTGTCCAGTGTGGATATCGGGCAACCTACGCAGACACCGCGATGCCGACAGCGAAGAGCGTTCCGAAGACGAGTTGGATGCGTCCGGTTGCGACCAACACGGGGATCAACGCGGGACCCCGGGCCCCGCTCAACACCGCTGTCACGGGTCGCTGCGCCAAAGGGATCGCAATGAGTGCGAGCGCGCCGGCGGGACGTTGCCCGAGTCCACTCAACAGCGGCACGGCGACAACTGCGCCGACGAGCAAGGCGACGTACAGGATTCGTGTGCGCTGATCGCCGAGACGAACGGCCAGCGTGCGTTTGCCGGACGCCGTGTCGCTCGGGATGTCGCGCAGGTTGTTCACCACGAGCAGCGCGGTGGCCAGGAGCCCAACCGGGATCGCCGCGCCGACGGAGAGTCCGGTGATGCGCTCAGTCTGCACATACGTCGACCCGATGGTGGCGACGAGTCCGAAGAACAGGAATACGAACAGCTCGCCGAACCCGGCGTAGCCGTACGGCCTCGGTCCTCCCGTGTACAACCAACCGGCGGCGAACGATGCAACGCCCACGATCAAGAGCCGTAGATCGACGGCTACGGCCAACGTGAGCCCAGCGACCGCCGCGACCGCGAACGCGATCACCGCGGCGAGCAGCACGGCGCGAGCCGACGCGAGTCCAGAACCGACGAGCCGTATCGGGCCGGTGCGACGGCTCGGGTCGTCGGTTCCCCGCTTGCCGTCGCTGTGGTCGTTCGCGTAGTTGGTGCCGACCTGAATGGCGACGGCGGCAACCATCGCCGCGGCGGCGCGCCACCAAAGGAGCTTCGTCTCCCCCACCGCGCAGGCGGTGCCGACGAGCACGGGGACGATCGCTGCCGGCAGGGTGCGCGGCCGCGCCCCCGCGACCCACTTGTTCACGGGCGCTTCGGGAACTTCGAAAAGTCTGGGCGACGCTTGCCCACGAACGCGTCGCGACCCTCTTGCGCTTCCTCGGTTTGGTAGTAGAGCAACGTCGCATCGCCGGCGAGTTGCTGGATGCCGGCGAGACCGTCGTCGGCCGCGTTCATCGACGCCTTGATCATGCGCAACGCGAGCGGGCTGTGCTGCAGCATCTCTTCGCACCACCGCACGGTTTCTTCCTCGAGCTCCTCGAGGGGCACGACGGTGTTCACGAGGCCCATCTCGTACGCGCGTTGCGCGTCGTACTGCCGGCAGAGGAACCACACCTCGCGCGCGAACTTCTGCCCGATCTGTCGCGCCAGGAGCCCCGAGCCGTAACCACCATCGAACGATCCGACCCGCGGACCGGTCTGACCGAACCGTGCGTTGTCTGCGGCGATGGTGAGATCACACACGACGTGCAGCACGTGCCCGCCGCCGATCGCGTAGCCCGCAACCATCGCGATGACCGGCTTGGGTGTACGCCGGATCTGCACTTGCAGATCGAGGACGTTCAGGCGCCCGATGCCTTTCTGCGCGACGGCGTCGTCACCGATGTAGCCGTCGTCGCCGCGGATGCGCTGATCGCCGCCGGAGCAGAAGGCTTCGTCACCTTCGCCTGTCAGGATGATCACCCCGAGGTCGGGATCGTCGCGAGCCTCGTTGAAGGCGTGTTGCAGCTCGAACAACGTTTGAGGCCGAAAGGCGTTGCGAACCTCTGGCCGGCAGATCGTGATCTTCGCCATCCCGGAGGCGACCTCGAAGCGAATGTCGCCGTATTCGTGGTCTCCCGCAGGCTTCCATTCGGCGCCCGGCCGGATCCTCGAACCCATCGAACCTGTCATCGAATGAAGTCTGCTCGGCCATGTGGTTCCGGCGACAATCCCGGGTATCACCGCCCGATGCTCCACATGGGGCATGCTGGTTGCTCCCTACTGGAGGTCTTGAATGAATCGAAGAGAACTCGTGAACGCGATCGCAGCGCACACGGGACAGAACAACAAGGACGTCGAAGCCACCCTCACCGGCTTCACCGAGGTCGTCACCGCCGTCGCCGCCAAGGGTGAGCCGGTCGTCATCTCCGGCTTCGCGAAGTTCGTTCGTCGCGACTCACCCGCCCGCATGGGACGCAACCCCGCCACGGGCGAGGCGATCAAGATCAAGGCCTCGAAGAAGGCCAGGATCACTCCGCTGAAGGGCTTCAAGGACGCGGTCATGTCCCCGTCCGCCGCTCCGAAGCTGGCAGCAGGCGTGTGGCCGCCGGCGGCGAAGACCGCGGCAAAGAAGGCCCCCGCGAAGAAGGCAGCACCGGCCGCGAAGAAAGCAGCCCCCGCCGCCAAGAAGAAGGCGCCGGTCAAGAAGAAGGCGGCCGCCAAGCGCCGATAGGTACGTCGGATCGCATGTGCGATGGCGTGCCGCGAGGGCAACTCATCGCACGTGCGATCCCGTTCCATGCACCGTCTCGTTCCGCTCCAGATGCCCGGTGGTCCGGCCTTCGCCGAATCACTGCAACGTGTGTGGAACGACGGTGACGCGGCCCTGCCGGTCGACACCCGTCTGCCGCAACCAGCCATCGATCGCATGCTCGCGTCGATGCGACTCGACGAGCCGGTTGAGGACGGCGATGCGCTCGTCGTCGCGACCAGCGGGACGAGCGGCGAACCGAAGGGCGTCGTGCTCACCCACGACGCCATCGCGGCGTCGGCCGTAGCCACCAGCACGCGCCTGGCCGTCGATCCGCAGCGCGACCGCTGGTTGGCCTGTCTGCCCCTGGCTCACGTCGGTGGACTGTCGGTCGTCACTCGGGCGCTGGTAACCGGCACACCTCTCGTCGTGCACGACGGCTTCGACCCGATCGCGGTCGAGCGCGCCGCGACCGCGGAGGGCGTCACGCTGGTCTCGCTCGTCGGCACCGCGCTCAGGCGCATAGACGCTTCCTTGTTTCGCGTCGTGGTGCTCGGAGGCTCCGCGCCGCCTTCCGAGTTGCCAACCAACGCGGTCACGACTTACGGGATGACCGAGACCGGCAGTGGCGTGGTGTACGACGGCGTCCCGCTCGATGGCGTCGAGGTGCGCGTTCAAGCGCACGGGGAAATTCTGCTGCGCGGCCCGATGCTGCTACGCGCTTATCGCGACGGGACCGATCCCAAGGATCGCGACGGGTGGTTCGCGACTCACGACCTCGGCGAAATCGACGAGTCGGGCGAGCTGCGCGTGTTCGGCCGGGCAGGCGATCTCATCATCACCGGTGGCGAGAACGTGTGGCCCGAGCCGGTCGAAGCAATCCTCGCCGAACAACCTGGCGTGGCCGACGTCGCCGTCGTCGGGCGCGCTGACGAGGAATGGGGTCAGCGCGTCGTTGCCGTCGTGGTGCCGGCCGATCGAACGCAGCCGCCGTCACTCGATGCATTGCGTGCCGCTGTCCGGGAACACCTCGGCCGCTGGGCCGCGCCGCGGGACATCGAGCTCGTCCGCGCGATCCCCCGCACCGCGCTCGGCAAGGTGCGCCGCCGCGACCTCTGACGCGGCTACCGCGTTCTTCCGAACGTGTCTTGGCCGAGGAGCGAACCCCTCACCTCGACCACACGGAACGTAATGAAGAAAATCGACGAGAGGTCAATCCATTCGATGGCCGCGTTCATGGCGTCTCGGTGCTGACCCTCGCCGTGCGCGTAGCGGCGTCCCGCCTTGGCCGTGCTCCACAGCGACAGAGAAATCACGTCGTCATTTGATTCCTCCAGTCGGCAACCCCCGAGATACGCGGGGTCACACTGAGCCTGACGAACGGCGTGCGCCGTAGCGGTCTCGAATTCCGTGCGAGTGTCGCCATCGAGTCGTGCGCTGATGACCGCGAGAATGGAGTCGCCCGCTTGGAGCTTGGTTGTGCTCTCCTCCGGGATGGTCGCGCCCCAGCCGTCACCCACGACTCGCACTGGCTCGGCGACGACATCGAACCGTTCGACCGCAGCCAACGCGGCAGTGCACTGCCAGGCCCCTGTCAGTGCCGGGCCGTCATCTGCGAACGCGATGACGGCGCGCATCGGCGGGTCATACACCCGGCCGGGGACGCTGCTGAACGGGAACGCGCGGAAGTGCTTCACGAGCCGCACGGCCTCATGTTCCCGCAACTCCGACACGACACGATCGGCGGCCTCGGCCAACCCGTTCGCACCAGCAGTGTCGGTCCGCACGATTGTCAAGCGAGCGACCGCCACTCCGTTCCACACACTCGGAGTCTGACAGCCTCCGGAACAGCCTGTTCGCGATCGTTGCGCGTACCCGAGGCAATAGGGGGCGGCTAGCGCACCGTATTGCCTCGAGTTTGATGGCGAGGCACCAGGGGGCGCTACACCAACGCGGAGCACCAGACCTTGCCGTCGGTGCCGACGAGTGACAGCTCGCGCACCTTTGCCGCGTCGACCGGGAGCACGGCTCCCCACGAGCCGGAGCCCGAGACGTCGGTGGTCGTTCCGTCGGCGAACGTGACGCGCAGGCGGTACTCATTCGACGCGTCGGTCCATCCCGGCACGGCGACGAACACCCACGTCGGATCGGTGCCATGGAGGTACGCGTCGCCGACCACCTGGCCGGACGGCGCTCGCATCGTGACCTCGTGCACCTCGGAACCCGGACTGCTCTGCGCTCGGCCGATCGCGAACGCCACGACGATCAGCAACGCGGCGGCAATCGATCCCACGACGGGCCAGTGTCGCCGCGCCGGAGACGCGCCGATCTGAGAGAGCACTCGCTCCTCGAAGCCTGACGGCGGCTCGCCCGTCGGCGCGAGCAGCACGAGATCGTCGGCGACGCCGCTGAGCTCGTGCATGAGCTCGCGACACCCGGCACAGCCGTCGAGGTGAGCCAGGACATCGGCACGTTCGCCTCCGGAGAGCAAGCCGAGGGCGGCTTCCGGGAGCAACGGCTCGACGTCGACGCAGATGCTCACGGCGCGACCTCTGGGACGAGCTCGATCCGCAGCTTCGACAGCCCGGCCCGCAACCGAGTCTTCGCAGTGCCGAGCGGGATGCGTTCGATCTCGCTGATCTCGAGCGCGGTGCGGCCGTGCACGGACGCGAGCACGACAGCACGCCGCTGCTCGACGGACAGCTGGCGCAGTGCATCGATCACGCGCTCCACCTCGGTGGTTCGTGTGGCGAGATCGGCTGGTCCGGCTGCAGGGTCTTCCACCCGGAGGTCGATCACGTCGAGCGGTGCTGTCGGACGAACACGCTCAACCCGCACCGCGTCGATCGCAAGGTTGCGGGTGATGGTCAGCAGCCACGTCGCCACCGAGGCGCGCCGGCCGTCATACACGGCTGCGTGTCGCCAAGCCCGCACAAACGCCTCCTGGGCGACATCCTCTGCTCGTCCTGAGTCGCCCACGATCGCCAGGGCACAACCGAACACCCGCCGTTGGAACCGCCGCACGAAGGCGAGGGCGGCGTCTGCGTCCCGAACGACAAGGCCGGCGACCAGGGCCTCGTCCGATGCATCCCACACGGATTGCTTACGGCCCGGATCCCCGGCGGGATTGGCAGATCGTCCAATCCCTCGACCCGTTCTGTCCGTATGATCCGGCATGCGCAAGATCCTGATTCTGCTCGGTGCGGTCGCAATCTTCGTCGCAGGCTGCGGCGGAGGGGGCTCGAGCAGCCAGCCGGTGAAGCTCTCCGGCAACACGACCAACAAGGGCACGAAGGACCTCAGCGGCTCCGAGGTGACCCTCGAGCAGGACGACTTCTACTTCAATCCGACCTTCATCAAAGGCGGAACCCCCGGCGCGAAGATCACCGTGCATGTGAAGAACGAGGGCTCGAACCCGCACACGTTCACCAGTGCCGCGCTCGGCGTCGATGAGCAGCTCGGTGCGGGCGAATCGAAGGACGTGACGATCACGCTGCCCCAATCCGGAGCGACGGAGTTCCACTGCCGCTTCCACCAGCAGAGCAACGGCATGCAGGGCGCGTTCTTCTTCAAGGACGGAGACTCCCTCGCTGGCGCGGGAGCCGGCACCGGCGCCACCAGCCCATCCGGCTCGACCGGCTACAACTACCCCAACTGACGCGGATCCCCCGATAGCTTCCGCCAGGTGAATCGCCTGGCCGAGGCCACCAGCCCGTACCTGCGTCAGCACAAGGACAACCCGGTCGACTGGTATCCGTGGGGCGACGAGGCATTCGCCAAGGCGAAGGACGAGGACAAGCCGCTCCTCCTCTCGGTGGGTTACTCCGCGTGCCACTGGTGCCATGTGATGGCCCACGAATCGTTCGAGGACGAAGACACGGCCGCCGTCATCAACGACTTGTTCGTGAACGTGAAGGTCGACCGCGAGGAACGACCGGACGTCGACGCGATCTACATGGATGCCACGCAGGCGATGACGGGCCACGGCGGCTGGCCGATGACCGTGTTCTGTGATCCCGACGGGCGTCCGTTCTATTGCGGCACGTATTTTCCGAAGCAGTCGCGCGGCGGCATGCCGAGCTTCCTCGACATCTGCCGGGCAGTGGACGATGCGTGGCGGAACCGTCGCACGGAACTGCTCGAGCATGCGGACGAACTCACGAACGCGATCGGCCGTACGGCGGCGCTGTCGTCGCCCGTCGATGGGGCGCTTCCCGGCTCTGAGGTGCTCACCGCCGCGTATCGGAACCTGCGCGAGCAGCACGACGACGAGTGGGGCGGGTTCGGGGGCGCTCCGAAATTCCCGCAGACGATGAGCCTCGAGCTGCTCCTGCGCGCGTACGTGCGCAATCACGCGCCCGCAGCGATCGACACCGTGCGCACGTCGCTCGACGCGATGGCTTCGGGCGGGATGTACGACCACCTCGGCGGTGGGTTCGCCCGTTACTCGGTCGACAACATCTGGCTCGTGCCCCACTTCGAGAAGATGCTCTACGACCAAGCGCTGCTCGCGCGCGCCTACCTACACGCGTGGCAGCTCACCGAATCGCCTGCGTACCTCCAGGTGCTGGAGGAGACGATCGGTTACGTGCTGCACGAGCTTCGTCACGGCGACGGCGGCTTCTACTCCGCCGAGGACGCCGACTCGGAAGGAGTCGAGGGCAAGTTCTACGTCTGGACGACAACGGAGATCCGCGACGCGCTTGCCGACGCTCCTGGGCTCGCTGATGCGGCCATCGCTTGGTACGGCGTGACCGACGCGGGCAACTTCGAAGGCAAGAACATCCTCAACCGAATCGCGCACCGTGGCGAACTGCTGCGGCCCGCTGACGTCGAGGAGGCCCGCGCCCGTCTCTTCGAAGCTCGATCGACGCGCATTCGGCCCGGACTCGACGACAAGGTCCTGACGGAGTGGAACGGGCTCATGCTCGCCGCCCTCGCAGAGGCCGCGGCCGCCACGGGCCGCAAGGACTGGCTCGACGCCGCGCGGCAAACGGGTGACTTCCTGCTGCGTGAGCTCCGGCGCGATGACGGGCGCTGGCTGCGCAGCTGGCAGGCCGATCACCCCGCGCACACCCTCGCGTTCGCGGCTGACCACGGCGCGCTCATCGACGCCTTCACCCGTCTCGCGGAGGCCACCGGTGAGGCCCGCTGGCTCACCGCCGCGGTCGACACGGCGGAATCGTTGCTCGGGCTGTTCTGGGACGACGAGAGCGGCGGGCTCTTCACCACCGGTCACGACGGCGAGCGATTGATTGCACGGCCCAAGGATGTGCTCGACAACGCGACTCCGTCAGCCAACTCGCTCGCCGCGGTTGCGCTCGTTCGGCTGGCGGCGCTCACGGGCATCGACCGGTATCGCGATCGGGCCGAGGACATCCTCCGATTGCTGGGCCGGGTCGCCGGGCAACACCCGACGGCCTTCGCCCATCTGCTCGCGGCGGTCGATCTCGTCGATGGTGGCATCGCCGAGGTCGCGGTCGTCGGCGATCTGCCGGAACTGGTCCGTGCCGTTCACGAGCGCTACCTGCCGGGCGCGGTGCTCGCGTGGGGCGAGCCGTACGAGTCGCCGCTCTGGCACGACCGCCCGTCGGGCTACGCCTACGTGTGTCGCGAGTACGTCTGCAAGGCCCCCGTCGCCGACGCCGATGCGTTGATCAGCGAGCTCGCGTCCAGCGGCTGAGGTACTCGGGTACCGCTTGCTCGTTGTCGGCCACGGGCTCACCCGGAAGGAGCGTGAGCGGCAAGACGCCGGCCCAGTGACCGAGCGCCATGTCTTCCTCGTCGTCGATCGGCCCGCCCGTTCTCACCTTGGCCGAGCACTCGTCGAGGGCGAGGCGCACGACCAGCGTCTTGCGGAGCTCCGCCGGCGTGGGCAGACGAGTGTCGTTACTGCGGCCCGGGATGAGATGCTCGACGATCGCAACGACTGCGTGGTACTTCTCCTGCTCGTCTTCGATCTTCTCGCCCTGACCGAAGAGCATCACCGAGCGGTAGTTCATCGAATGGTGAAATGCGGATCGAGCGAGGACGAGACCGTCGAGCAACGTGACGGTGACGCAAGCCTCAGCTCCCGACGCCAGCGCTTGCAGCGCAAAGTTGGCCGCGGCGCCGTGCAGGTACAAGTGATCGCCGACGCGCGCATACGTCGTCGGCATCACCCACGAGCGACCATCGACGGCAAAGCCGACGTGGCACACCAGACCTTCGTCGAGGATCGAGTGAATGGTCTCCCAGTCGTACCGTCCGCGGGCCGCGAGCCGCCGAACCTTCGTGCGGTCAGTGGTCGCGACTTCGCCGTTCTGCATCGCGCCATCGTTACAGAGCGCCTACCTACGGGTCGGTAGGGTTTCGCCATCAACCCGCCCTATCCCGTCTCCTGGCGCACGTCGGCGCCGTTCCTTCTCTGCCATCTGCTCCCGCTTCTCGCGATCTTCACCGGCGTGCACGCGGTCGACCTCGCGCTGCTCGGCGGGCTCTATGCCGTGCGGGTGTTCTGCATCACCGGCGGCTATCACCGCCTGTTCGCCCACCGCGCGTTCAACGTCGGACGCGTCACGCAGTTCCTGTTCGCGTTCGGTGGCTTGACCGCGGTGCAGAAGGGACCGTTGTGGTGGGCCGCCTGGCACCGTCAGCACCATCGGTACACGGACACTGACCGCGACCCGCACTCCCCGCAGCACGGCTTCTGGTGGAGCCACATGGGTTGGGTCCTGTCCGGGCGCTACGGCGAAACGCATCTCGAGGTGGTGCCCGACCTCGCGCGCTACCCGGAGTTGCGCTTCCTCGATCGCCACGACTGGATCGGGCCCTGGTCGCTCGGGTTCGCGTGCTGGTTGATCGCCGGATGGAGCGGACTGGTCGTCGGATTCTTCGGCTCGACCCTGCTCGTGTGGCACGCGACGTTCCTCGTGAACTCCGCGGCCCACCTCTTCGGGCGCCGGCGCTACGACACGCCGGACACCAGCCGCAATTCGATCGCCGTCGCGGTGGCGACGATGGGCGAGGGTTGGCACAACAATCATCACCACCACCCGACCTCGGCCCGTCAGGGCGTTCGCTGGTGGGAGCTCGATCCGACCTATGGCGTGTTGCGGGTGCTCGCCCTCTTCGGAATCGTGCGCGACCTCCGGCTACCGTCAGAGAAGGCGTTGCGACGGGAGCGCGTCAGAGTTTGACGACGATCTTGCCGATGTTCTCGCCGGTGAACATCGCGTTGAGCGCGTCAGGCGCCGCATCGAGGCCTTCGAAGATGTGCGTGCGGTAGCGGAGCGATCCGTCTCGCACCCACTCGCGCAGCTGGCCGGTGATCTCGGCCCAGCGGCCCCAGTAGTCCCACGAGATGAAGCCCTGCATGCTGGCGCGCCGGCTGATCAGGTTGAGGTAGTTCGCCGGGCCCGGCGGCTTGTGATGATCGTTGTACGACGAGATCGAGCCGCACAGCACCACTCGCCCACCGTTCGCGATACGACCGAGCACCGCGTCGAGGATCGGACCACCGGTGTTATCGAAGAACACATCGACGCCCTTTGGACAGAACTCCTTGATCTTCCCGGCCAGATCGTCGGTGCGGTAGTTGATCGCGCCGTCGGCTCCGAGGTCGTCGACCAGCCAGCGACATTTCTCGTCGCTGCCGGCAATGCCGATCACGCGACCGCCGAGGATCTTGGCGATCTGCACGGCCGTTGATCCGGTCGCGCCCGCAGCCGCCGACACGACAACGGTCTCGCCTTCACGCACCTCGCCGACCTCGGTGAGCCCGACGTACGCCGTCATCCCGGCCGATCCGAAGACGCTGAGCTCGGCGAGCGGATCAGCGTCGTCGGCCAAGACCGTCGTGAGCATGGGGTCGTCGCCGACGACGGCGTGCTGTTGCCAGCCGGTGAGCGTGGCCACCAGTGAACCCACGGGCACCTTGCTGCTGTTGCTCTCGAGCACGCGGCCGATGCCGCTGCAGCGCACGACTTCGCCGATCTCGACCGGCGGGATGTAGCCCTCGGCCTTCGACAGCCACGTGCGCACGGTGGCGTCGAGGCCGAGGTACAGCGTCTCGACGAGCGCTTCGTTGTCGCCCGGCTCGGGCATCTTGGCGTCGACAGCCTCGAAGTCGTCGCGGCTCACGAGGCCTTCCGGCCGGCGCTTGAGCACGATCTGACGATTCACCGACACACGAATACCCCAACCGACGTGCGGACGCGGAAGACGCCATCGCGCTCGATGACTCGGGCCACCTCGTGCCCGATCTTCGCCATAGTCGTCTCGGCGTCGGGGTCTCCGTGCCAGGACATCATGCTCGCCAAGTAGTTCGCAACTGGCTCCACCTTAGGAACGCGAAGTTCGCCATCGAACCGGACGAGCTGCACGTCGTCAAACGCCGTCGCCAGGAGTGGCGCGCCGTTCTCGACCTTGAACCGACCGCTCACCTTGCTCGGCGCCGACGTCGCCACCCGCTCGTGAATGGCGTCCAGCTCGCGCAAATGGTCGGCGCTGTTCGTGACGGCGATCAGGACACCGCCAGGACGGAGCACCCGTCGCAGTTCGGTGACCGCGGCGACGATGTCGGGGCAGTGGTACAGCATGTGCGGCGCGAGCACGCGGTCGAACGAGCTCCCCGGGAACGGGACACGCGCGGCGTCTGCGACGACCGTCGACGCGAACCTCGATGCCTCGGCGGCCATCCCGCCTGACAAGTCGATGCCGAACGCCTGCACGCCATCACGCCGACGCAGCGCCTCGAGGTAGAACCCAGGACCACAGCCGACCTCAAGGGCGCGTGTGCCCAACGGCCAGTCCACGGTGTCCAGCACCCATTCCATCAAGGAACCGGCGGGCGTGCGGTAGTCGTAGATCGAGGCGCGCGCCTTCAACTTTGCACTGTCGACGTACGCGTCTGTCCGCAAGAACGCCTGATCCGTCGCGATCTCACCCATCGGCCGCGCAACCTAGTTCCCTGGGAGGTCGGCCGGCGGTGGGCCCCACGCCTCTACATCCTGGTGTTTGTCCTCGGCGCCATCCTCGTCGTGATCTTCCTGATCGTCATCGGCTGGCCGCTGCTGCTCGCACTGTTCGATGTCGACCCGACGACGCAGGGGCCGCGCTGCGTGTGGCTTTCTGGCACGATGGACGCGTGCGGGGTATCTCCCGAGCCGTCCGTATGGTCCTCGCCTGCGGGGCTGTCGCCGTGGTGGCTGCGATCGCCGTCGCGCCCTCCGCCGCCAGCGCAGCAACCAGTCGAGTCGCAGCACCCATGAGTTGCGCCGCGCCGACGATCGAGGTCGCTCCCGCGTCCGGAAGGCCGGGCACCGACGTCGTCGTGACCGGGCAGCACTTTGCCGCCGACTGCAACGACACGGTGCAGTGCGATCCTTCGGGATGTCACCCGCAGCCGCCCGCGCCGCCGACCGAGTCGGTCGAGCTCACCTTCGTCCAAGGCGAGCAGACCTGGCCTTTGACGACAGCTCACCCGGACCAGACCTACGGATTCACCGAAACGGTGACGGTGCCGTCAGGCGCCACACCCGGACCCGCGTTGGTTCGCGCCGATGGATTCGAAGCGAGCTTCGACGTGAGCGCAAGACCACCACTGGCCCGCACAGGAGTGCCGGCAGGTCCGATGGTCAGCGCCGGTGTCCTCCTCGCGGCCAGCGGCCTGGTGCTGCTCCGATTGCGCACGCGACGCCTGCGCCACACCTAGGCGGCGGTCACCAGCCTCCCCAATGGATCACATCGTCGGCGGTTCGCTGCGGACGCGAGGCCGAGGTTCCCGCGCGGGTGTCTCGTTCGGTGTCGGGCCAGCCGAGGGCGATCGTGCCGATCGCCTGGTGCCCGTCCGGGATGCCGAGCGCGCGCAGGACGTCGGCTTCGTGATCGAACGGCCCGAAGAAGAGGACGCCGAGGCCGACATCGATCGCGGCGAGTTGGATGAGCATCGCCGCGAACGACGCGTCCACGGTCCAGTACGGAACGGGCCACCGTTCGGCTCCCCCGCCGAGACCGGTGTCGGCCTTGTCGGGTTCGGCATAACGGTCCACATACGTCTGGGGCTGGGCGAGCACGATGACGAGTGCGGGTGCGTCGAGCAGGCCCGGAAAGCCGAACGACGCCCGTCCCGGCAGTGTGGAGTTCCAATAGGCCGCGGTCTGCGCAGGGCCTTCGAGCACCACGAAGGCGAAACCCTGGCTGTTGCCCGCGGACGGGGCGCGCCGTCCCGCGTCGACGACCATCTCGAGCAACTCATGGGGAATCGGGTCGGGCCGGAACGCCCGCGTCATCCGCCGGCGACGGAGGACTTCGGAGAGCTCCATCAGCGGCTCAAGGCAGTTCTCAGGAGCAATTGCGGCGTCATACGCCTCGTTGACTCCTCAAAGGAGCAAATGTGGCGCCCTTAGCCGAGCTTGGCGAGGTATTCGGCCATCGCCCAACCGAAAGCGATGAGCGAGTCGCCCCGCTTCTGGCTGGCGCCCTTGAACTGAGCGACCACATCGGCGTTGATCTGGTCGGGCTTCAGACTCTCGTGGTCGAGGACACACGGGAACGATCCGTCGCCTTCGGTGATGAACTTGCGGTCGTCGTACTGACCGTTCTCGATCCCGAAGCGCTTGGCCAGGCGGCGACCCCACGCCCGCTCCTCGCCGGTGGCCGCGTGATCGGGCCGCGGGACGATGTCGGTGAGTGCCTTGAATGCCTCGAAGCCGGAGGCGTCGAGGAACCGGGTACCGACCAGGACGTCTTCATCGGGGAACGCCAGCACCGCTCGGCGGTACTGGTCGGCCATGATCGCCTTGAGGACCGTGTCGCGCTTCGCGGTGCGCTTCACCGAAGCGAGCCCGATGAGCACGCAGGGCGTGCCGCCGATGCGCTCGAGCGTGCTGTAGGAGAAGCCCTTGAGCTTGCCGGCCTCGCGAGCGAGGGTGATCAGCACCCACAGCTCGGCCTGCTTCGACAGCAATCCGGCCTCGAAGCGGCTCGGTCCTTCGGCGCAGATGTCGGCCATTTCGGCCAGTTCAGCGTCGGAGAGCTGCGTGCAGTCCTTGGTCTCGACCTCGATCGCCATGAGCCGCGGTGCCCCCGGAGGTAGTCAAACGGTCCTACTAGTCCAGCGGGTCTCTGCCGGGCGTGCAACTCGGCAAGGCTGTTCGAGCAGGTGGGAAGCTTGTCAGCTTACCAATGCGTCGGGACCCAGCAGCACTCGAAGCTCGCCCACCAGTCCGTTGGTCGCATCGACGCAGAATTGGTCCGGCAACCGCAGCACCTGCTGCTCGCCGAGATGGAGAAAGACCTGCGACTCGCCTGGGTGCTCTGACAAGAGGCCCTTGAGCTGGTCGATGAGGCGCTCGTTCAGCCGGGTGGGCAGGAGCCGGACCCGAAGCGGCGGGGCGCCGTCGGTGATGCCCTCGAAGACCTCGATCTCCATCGCCATGAGTTTGGGCGACTCTTCCCGCTTGTCGACTCTGGCCTTCACGCACACGGCCACGTCGTCTGCGAGCTTGTGGCCGTGCTCGGTCATGGTCTTTGGGAACACCATGACCTCGCAGCTCGACTGGAGGTCTTCGAGCGTGAAGACGGCCATGAGCTCGCCCCGCTTGGTCCATTTGCGTTGGAGGCCGGTGATGATGCCGCCGAAGACCTTCATCGAGCCGTCTTCGAACTCGGCCAGATCGGCGATCGTGCCGTCGGTCTTGCGGCGGAGCAACGCCTCGGAGCCGAGCAGCGGATGATCGGACACGTACAGGCCGAGCATCTCCTTCTCGAAGGCCAGCCGGGCCATCTTCTCGAACTCGCTGTCGAGGATGCGGGGCCGCTCGTCGAACCCGACGTCGCTCATCTCGACCTCGCCGAACAGGGACATGACGCCCATGTCGCGCTCGCGCCGGCGGGCGACGGTCTGATCGATGATCGCTTCGAAGGCGAGGAGGAGTCCCTTGCGGGCATGACCCATGCAGTCGAACCCGCCCGCCTTGATGAGCGATTCGAGCGTGCGCTTGTTGAGGACGCCGATGTCGACCCGTTCGCAGAAGTCGTAGAAGTCTGTGAAAGGACCGTTGGCTTCGCGCTCGGCGACGATCAATCCGACCAGCCCCTCGCCGACGTTGCGCACCGCTGACAGACCGAACACGATCTGCGGCTTTCCGTCGGTGACGTCGGGTGTGAAATCGGACACCGACCGATTGACGTCTGGCACCGTGACTTCGATGCCCATCGCGCGACAGTCGGCAAGGTAGACCGCGGCTTTGTCGAGGTTCGTCTTGACGCTCGTGAGGAGCGCGGCGAAGTACTCCGACGGATAGTTCGCCTTCAAGTACGCGGTTTGGTACGCGATCAGCCCGTAGCCGTACGCGTGCGCCTTCGGGAACGCGTAGTCGGCGAACGGCTCGATGATGTCGAACCACTTGCTTCCGAGCGCCGCACCGTACCCAGCGCGATCGACCGCAGCGACGAACGCCTCGCGCTCCTGCTTCATCTTCTCGCGAATTTTCTTCGCCGCGGCCTTGCGAAGGTTGTCCGCCTCGGCCAGTGAGTAGCCCGCGAATTTCTGCGCGATCTTCATCACGCTTTCCTGATAGATCATCAACCCGTAGGTGTCGGCGAGCACCTCCTCCGCGTCAGGGTGCAGATACTCGACCGGCTTACGGCCGTTCTTGCGATCGGCGTAGTCGTTGTGCATGTTCGCCGCCATCGGGCCGGGGCGATACAGCGCGACGAGGGCGCAAATGTCTTCGAACGTCGTTGGCGCGAGCGAGCGGATGAGCGCGCGCATCGGTCCACCTTCGAGTTGGAACACGCCCATGGTGTCGGCGCGCCGCAAGAGCTCGAACGTCGGACCGTCGGTGAGATCGACGTTGTCGATGTCGAGCTCGACACCGTGGACGTTCTTGATGATCTCGAGCGCGTCGGTGATGACGTCGAGGTTGCGCAGGCCGAGGAAGTCCATCTTCAGCAGACCGAGGTCTTCGACGCCGTGCATCTCGTACTGCGTGACGATCGGGGAGGCTTCCGGATCGGCGCCGGGATCCGGCTTGCGCTGGATCGGCAGGTACTCGGTGAGCTTCTCCTTGGTGATCACCACAGCGGCGGCGTGGATGCCGTCTTGCCGCCGGAGATTCTCGAGTCCCTTGGCGACGTCCATCACGCGCTTCAGGTCTGGATCGGTCTCGTACATGGCGCGGAGATCGCCGGCCATCTTGTAGCCGTCTTCGAACTTGGGCGTGAGCTCGAGACAGGCCTTGAGCGGCGTGTCGCGCCCCATGATCAGCGGCGGCATCGCCTTCGCGACTCGATCGCCGATCGCGTAGGGATAGCCGAGCACGCGGGCGGCGTCGCGAACCGCGGCACGCGCCTTGATGGTGGAGAACGTGACGATCTGCGCGACGTGATCGCGTCCGTAGCGCTCGGCCGCGTAACGGATCATCTCGTCGCGGTAACGCGAGTCGAAGTCCATGTCGATGTCGGGCATCGAGATGCGCGATGGGTTGAGGAACCGCTCGAACAGCAGGTCGTATTTGATCGGGTCGAGATCGGTGATCCGCAGGCAGTACGCGACGGCGCAACCCGCCGCGCTGCCTCGGCCCGGACCGACACGAATGCTCGAGTCGCGGGCGTGCTTGATGAGATCCCACACGATGAGGAAGTACGCGCTGAAGCCCATGTCGTCGATGACCTTGAGTTCGTACAGCAACCGCTCGACGACCGTGTCGGTGAGCGCGCTCCCCCACCGTTGTTTCGCGCCTTCCATCGTGAGGTGCCGCAGATACTCGGTGTCGGACTCGAAGCCGGCCGGCACCGCGAACTCGGGGAGCTGTGGCTTGCCGAACTCGATCTCGACGTTGGCGCGCTCGGCGATCAAGAGGGTGCTGTCGCACGCCTCGGGGAGCTCACCGAAGAGACGGCGCATCTCGTCGGCCGTCTTCAGGTAGTGACCTTCTCCGCTGAACTTGAAGCGCTCGTCGCCCGACTGACTGATCAACGCGTTGGTCTGCACGCACAACAGCGCGTCGTGTGCCTCGGCATCTTCCGGCCGGGTGTAGTGGCTGTCGTTCGTGGCGAGCAGCGGCGCGCCGATCTTGCGGGCGATCTCGACGAGTTGCGGGTTCGTCTTGTGCTGCTCAGGAATGCCGTGGTCTTGCAACTCGATGAAGAAGTTGCTCTGCCCGAAGATCTCCTGCAGTCGACCGGCCTTGGCGAGCGCGGTCTCGAAGTCGCCGCTGAGGAGCGACTGCAACACGTGGCCACCGAGGCAACCGCTCGTGGCGATCACACCGTCGCTGTGGTCGGCCAGCAACTCCCAGTCGACCTTCGGCTTGCGGTAGTAGCCCTCGAGGAAGGCGCGGCTCGCGAGTTGGATCAGGTTCTTGTAGCCGCGGTTGTTCTCGGCGAGGAGAGTGAGGTGGTACCAGGCTTTCTTGCCGCCTTCGCCCTCACCCCCGGTGTCGTCGACCTTGCCCCGGGTGTTGATGCGCTCGAAGCGGCTGTCGTTCGCCATGTAGGCCTCGAACCCGATCACGGGAGTGATGCCCGCGGCCTTGCAGGCGGCGTAGAACGGCAGGACGCCGTACATGTTGCCGTGGTCGGTGATGCCGAGCGCCGGTTGCCCATCGGCGGCGGCCGCGGCCACCACCTCGTCCACCCGGGACGCGCCATCGAGCATCGAGAATTCCGTGTGAACGTGGAGGTGAGCGAAGCCATCGGACACGTTCGCTTCGACCCTCCTTCAACCGTCCACACGTCGTCCACCGGTGGTCCACAGGTGGCTGTGGAGAACTACAGCGGTGTTGTTTGAAGAGTCGAGAGTAACACCGAACGAGCGCGGAGGTGCTGCCTCGACGCGCCCCGAGCGATCGCCGCCTACAGGTAGGTGCCGGGGCGCTCGATGCCGTCTGGCGCTTGGCCGGGCGGGAGTTGGCGGCGCATGTCTTCGAGTTGCTGGCGAGCCTGCATCTGTTGCGCGAACAGCGTCGCCTGGATGCCGTGGAAGAGACCTTCGAGCCAACCGACGAGCTGGGCCTGCGCAATTCGTAGCTCGGCCTCGGTCGGGGTGTTGTCGGCCGTGAATGGCGGGGCCAGCCGGTGCAGCTCGTCCTGCAAGTCGGGCGACAGCGCGCTCGAGAGCTCCTTCACCGACGTTTCGTAGATGTCGGCGAGCCTGTCGCGGCTGGCCTCGTCGAGCGGCGCGGCGCGCACTTCGTCGAGCAGCTGCTTGATCATCGACCCGATTCGCATCACCTTCGCCGGCTGCTCGACCGACTCACGGCCGTCGCCGTCGTCGGCGGCCAGCGGTGACGTGACGATCTCAGGGTGCTCGACGACGGGCTCGGTGGTATCGGACATAGCGGAGAGTCTTACCCCTGACCGACCAGTAGCGGCACCCAGAGCTCGGCGGCCGTCGCTGAACCGTGCCGGCCGATGAGGTCGTACGGACCGGTGTCGGTCGGTTCGAGGAAGGCAACGTCGGTTCTCGCCACCAGGGCGACATCACCGAGTCGAGCGGACGCGTCGGCCGAGACCCGCGGCCCGAACCAGCCCTCTTCGATCACTTGGTCACGGGTGACGACCCAGGCGTCGTCGCCGTGACAGGCCTTGGCCGCGTCGAAGAGCATCGAGGCATAGCCGGGCCGGGCGTGGAGCCAGCGGAAACGACCCTCGCCCGACTGCATGGAGACATGGGCGATCACCTCCGGCGCGAGCTGGATCACCCTCGGTCCGACCTCCACTTGCCCGTGATCGGACACGACCACCACCGCGGTGCCCGAGGGAACCGCTTCCAGCACGTCGGCCACGAGCCGATCGGCCGCCGCGAGCTCCGCGTCGTAGTACTCGCCGAGGCCGTACTCGTGACTCACCTTGTCGATGCCCTCGTAGTAGCCGTACGCGAACGGCTCCGGACCACGCATCAAGCGAGCGAGGTCGGTGACGAGCGACGACGGCATGCGATAGCCGGTGAAGCGCGTCGTGTCGAGGTGCGCCATCGTGAACCCGGTTCGGACGAACTCGGCGCGGGTCACCACCGGGGGCCGTTGTCCGAGGAACGGCAGCTGGGTCTGGATCTTCTGCGGGGTGATCGTCTGGCGCGCGTCGCCGGCGGCCGTGGTCCAGCGCAGGACGTTGAGCACCTCGCCGTGGACATTCATGCGGTAGCCGACGATGCCGTGTTCGCCCGGCGGAGTGCCCGTCGCCAGCGAGGTGAGTGCCGTTGCCGTGGTGGTCGGAAGGACCGTGGCGATCGGGCCGCCTTCCATCGACATGAGCGTCGGTGCGAGATGCCGGCGGGCCTGGAGCTGCTCCCATCCCAGCCCGTCGAGGAGGAGCAGCACGACCTGGTCGGCCTCCAGGGCGGCGGTCGGCATCCAGCTCGGTGGGGTGTCGCTGCGCTCGAGGAGCGCCGGCACCACGTTCGATAGACAAGCGCCGCCGTAGTCAGGCACCAACGGTGCCGATGCTGCATCCTCGCCCACTGCCGTCCTTTCGAGCTGCCTCGCCACCCTACCGGCCACCACCAACGCGGTAGCAGCCTGCGGCCCTATCGTTCACCCGCCATGAAGGTGTCCACCCGAGGCGACTACGCCTGTCGCGCGCTGCTGTCGCTCGCCCTACGGAGCGACGGCGTGGGACCGACGTCGGTCCGCGACATCGCCGAGCGCACGGGATTGCCTCAGCCGTACCTCGAGCAGATCCTCCTCGCCCTGAAGGGCGCGGGAATCGTCCGGTCGAAGCGGGGCGTCGGGGGCGGCTACGTCCTCGCTCGTGAGCCGGCACTCATCACGCTCACCGACATCGTGAGTGCCGTCGACGGCCCGATCGTGGTCGGCGACTTCGGCGAGCCTCATCAGAACGGCGCCTGCGATCACGAGGGCCAGTGCGTGCTGCTGGCCGTGTGGGCCGGGGTCAGCGACGAGATGCGACGGTTGCTCGACGGACTCACTCTGGCCGACGTGGCGACGATGGCGCGGGGCGAGAAGCCGTGGCCCGGAGCTGACTGATAAAGGCTTGGAGCTCCGGCGCGAGCGCCGAATCGAACGCGACCCGCTCCCCCGTCGCCGGATGCTCGAGCTCGAGGTGCTCAGCGTGCAGGAAGAAACGCCCCAAATGCGTGAAGGGCTCACGATGGCCGCCGTACCGCCGGTCGCCGACCACCGCATGACCAATCGTCTGGAGATGCACGCGGATCTGGTGGGTGCGGCCGGTGTCCAACGTGCACGCGAGAAGCGCAACCGCGGCGGGATCGTCGTACGTCTCGACGACCTCGTAGGTCGTCCTGGCTTCGCGCCCTCGAGCCGACACGGCCATGCGAGTTGGCGTACGCGCCGATCGGCCGATCGGTGCGTCGATCATCCCGCGTGGCGCATCCGGATGACCCCACACCAGGGCGAGGTAGCGGCGTGTCACGTCGTGCGCGGCGATCTGCGCCGAGAGGTGCAGGTAGCCGAGCTCGGATCGCGCCACGGCAAGCAGCCCCGACGTGTCCTTGTCGATTCGGTGCACGATGCCCGGACGCGCCGGATCTCCGACCGATGCGATCTCGGGGTAGCGCGCCAACAGTCCCTGCACGAGCGTGCCCGTTCGGTTGCCCGCGCCGGGATGCACGATGAGCCCTGCCGGCTTGTCGACCACGACAAAATCAGCATCCTCGTGTACGACGTTGACATCGACACCCGGATCGGCCGCGAGCACCTCTCGGGCCTCCGGCTCGTCGATCGTCACCTCGATCACTGAACCTTCGGAGACGCGCGCCGAGCCTTTCGTCACGATGACACCGTCGACTTCCACCTTGGCGGCGGCGATCAGGTCGCTCGCTGCCGCGCGGGTGCTGCCGGTCAGCAGCGCGACGACGCGATCGATCCGCTCACCTGCGAGCGCTGACGGCACGGCGGGCACGTCATGACTCCTTGGTCGAGGTGATGATCAGCAACACGCCGCCGACGCTGACAGCCATGTCGGCCACGTTGAACACGGGCCACCACTGCAGATCGATGAAGTCGATCACCGCTCCGCCGAGGAAGCCGCTGCCGTCGCGGAATGCTCGGTCGATGAGGTTTCCCAACGCGCCGCCGAGCACCAGGCCCAGGCTGAGAACACCGAGGCGCGTGCTGAGGCTGCGACCGACGACGATGAGCACGACGACCACCGCGATCGCGAGGACCGCGATCAAGCCGCCGCTTCCGAAGCCGAGGCTGAATGCGGCGTCACGGTTGCGGGCGAGGTGGAGGCGCAGCGTCCACACGAGATCGATGTCGCGAGTCGCGAGCGTGTGCACCGCCCACGTTTTCGTGAGCTGATCGATCGCGATGACGACGGCCGCGACCGCCGCAACCAAGCCGGCTCGCCGGCGAGCGGTTATCGCCGGCCCAGCCCCATGCTCTTGCATTGCACGCACAGCGCGGCGTACGGAATGGCACGCAATCGATCCTTCGGAATGGTGGAGCCGCACTGCTCGCAGATCCCGTAGGAACCTTCGAGGATCTTCGCGAGCGCGGCGTCGATCTCGTCGACCGCGGTGCGCGCCTGGAACGACAGTGCGAGGTCGCGCTCGCGTTCCACTGCAAGCGTGTCGCCCTCGCCAGATTCCTCGTCGAACTGAACGTCGCCCGGCTCGCGTTCCGCCGCGAGCGAATCTGCTTCGGCCTGCAGGATGTCGGCTTGGTGGACGTAGGTGAGCCGCTCTTCTTGCAGCGCGGCTTGCTGTCCGATGAGGAACTTGTCGAGGACGACCGGCCCTTTCCGCACGAACGCCTTCTTCGTGGGATAGGTCGCCTGGACCGGACCCAGGCTCTTCGGGACCGTCGGGACCTTGGGCGGCGCAGCCTTCGCAGGCGCGGGTGCGGTCTTGACGGCCGCCGGTGCAACCTTCGCCGGTGCCGGCGCAGCCTTCGCTGCCGCGGCCTTCGCTGGCGCGGGTGCCGCCTTCTTCGCCGCCGGCGCCGCCTTCTTGACGGGAGCCAGATTTTTCTTCACCGGTGCCGCTTTCTTGGCCGCGGGAACCTTCTTCTTGGTGGGAGCCACCTTCTTCGCCGAACCCTTCTTGGCCGCGGGTGCGGCGGACTTCTTGGCCGCGGGCGCGGCGGACTTCTTGGCCGCGGGCGCGGGCTTCTTCGGCACTGGAGCTTTCTTGACCGTGGGCTTCTTGGCAGTGGGCTTCTTGGGCGGCACCGCCGATTTCTTGGCCGCGGGCGCGGGCTTCTTTGCCGGTGCGGCCGACTTCGTGGTCTTGCGGGGCGCGCTCGCGCGCCCTGTTGCTTTGGGCATCAGCTGCCTCCCCGGGCCGCCAAAAGGTGCTGGAGTGTAAAGGGGAAGTTCGGGGCTTTCAACCTACGAAGATCGCCACTTGTCGCGATCGGCCGGACCGGGACCACTGGTGGCGTCGGCGACCAGGTCGTCGAGCCGGTGGGAAAAGGCCTCGACGTCGTCGACCGCGAGGCGAAATCGCTTCGTTCGGCTCTTCTCTCCGGCGGTGATCGACACCCCTTTGGCGGCGACGTCGAAGACGTCGGCCAACACCTTGGCGAGCGCGTCGTTGGCTCGCCCGTGCTCGGGCGGAACCGCCACCCGGATCTTCAACGCGTCGCCGTGGCGACCGGTGATCTGCGTGCGTCCGGCACCAGGCTGGGCGTGCACGTGCAGCTCGATGGAGCCGTCGTCGTTCACCGAGTACAGCTGGCTTTGCATGAGGGGGATCAACTTAGTGTCCGCGTAACCTTGCCGGATGCCGTCCGAGCGCTATCCCGACGTCGATCAGCACCCAAAGTTCCCCGACCTCGAGCGCTCGATCATCGAGACGTGGCAGAAAGAACGCACTTTCGAACGCTCTGTCGAGCAGCGGCCGCCGAGCTCCGGCAAGGACGATTCAGGTGACGAGTTCGTCTTCTACGACGGACCTCCGTTCGCCAATGGCCCGATCCACTACGGCCACCTCCTCACCGGTTTCGTGAAAGACGCCGTGCCCCGCTATCGCACGATGCGCGGCCAGCGCGTCGAGCGTCGGTTCGGGTGGGACTGCCACGGCCTGCCGGTCGAGCTGCAGGCCGAGAAGGAGCTCGGCGTCACGGGCCGGCACGCCATCGAGGCACTCGGCGTCGACAAGTTCAACGCGCACTGTCGTTCGATCGTCGGCACCACCGCCGACACCTGGCGCGAGTCCGTCACCCGGCAAGCCCGATGGGTCGACATGGACAACGACTACAAGACGATGGACCTCTCCTTCATGGAGTCGGTCATGTGGGCGCAGCAGCAGCTCTACGAGAAGGGCCTGCTGTACGAGGGCTACCGCGTGTTGCCGTACTGCTGGGAGTGCGAGACGCCGCTGTCCAACTTCGAGACGCGCATGGACGACGCCTACCGAGACCGTCAGGACCCTGCGGTCACGGTGTGGTTCGAGCTCGGCGACGGCAAGCGACTCCTCGTGTGGACGACCACGCCCTGGACGCTCCCCTCCAACCTCGCCGTCGCCGTCGGTCCCGAGATCGACTACGCGGTCTTCACCGACGCCGACGGGCACCAGTACGTGCTCGCAGAGTCCCGGGTCGACGCGTACGAACACGAGCTCGCCGACGCCGAACGGACGGGCACGGTGAAGGGCTCCGAGCTGGTCGGGCAGCACTACACGCCGATGTTCCCGTACTTCGCGGACACCCCCAACGCGTTCGTGATCCTGGCCGGCGACTTCGTCACCACAGAGGACGGCACCGGGGTCGTGCACATGGCTCCGGGATTCGGCGAGGACGACCAGCGTGTCTGTGAGGCGGCCGGGATCCCCGTCGTCGTGCCCGTCGACGAGAAGGGTCGCTTCACCGACGAGGTGCCCGACTACGCGGGGAAACAGGTGTTCACCGCGAACGGCGACATCATCCGCGACCTGAAGGACAGAGGCGTTGTCGTCCGCCACGACAGCTACGTGCACAGCTACCCGCATTGCTGGCGCACGGACACTCCGCTCATCTACAAGGCCGTGTCGAGCTGGTTCGTGAAGGTCACCGCCATCAAGGACCGCATGCTCGAGCTCAACCAGCAGATCAACTGGGTGCCAGAGCACGTGCGCGACGGATCCTTCGGCAAGTGGCTCGAGGGCGCCCGCGATTGGTCGATCAGCCGCAATCGCTTCTGGGGCTCACCCTTGCCGATCTGGAAGAGCGACGACCCCACCTATCCGCGCGTCGACGTGTACGGCAGCCTCGACGAGCTCGAACGCGACTTCGGCGTGCGCCCAACCGACCTGCATCGACCGATGATCGACGAGCTCGTGCGTCCCAACCCCGACGATCCCACCGGCAAGTCGATGATGCGGCGCATCCCCGACGTACTCGACTGCTGGTTCGAATCCGGATCGATGCCGTTCGCGCAGGTGCACTACCCGTTCGAGAACAACGAATGGTTCGAGTCGCATTTCCCCGGCGACTTCATCGTCGAGTACATCGGTCAAACGCGCGGGTGGTTCTACACACTGCACGTGCTGGCCACGGCGCTCTTCGACAAGCCCGCATTCTCCGCGTGCGTGGTGCACGGCGTGCTCTTGGGCGACGACGGGCAGAAGCTGTCCAAGCGCTTGCGCAACTATCCGGATCCCACGGAGGTGTTCGACACCGCCGGGTCTGACGCCATGCGTTGGGCGATGCTGTCGTCCGCCGCGCTCCGGGGCGGCGACATCGCCGTCGATCGCCGGACGATGGACGAATCCGTGCGCCACGTGCTGATGCCGATCTGGAACTCGTGGTACTTCCTCTCGCTCTACGCGAACGCGGCCGGGGTGAAGGGAACGACCATCAGGAGCGCCGAGCACGTCCTCGATCGCTACGCGCTGGCCAAGACCCGGCAGCTCGCCGACGAGGTCACGGCCAAGCTCGAGTTGTACGACCTCTCCGGCGCGTGCTGGTCGATCCTCACGTTCCTCGACTCGCTGAACAACTGGTACATCCGCCGGAGTCGCGACCGGTTCTGGGCGGGCGACCCCGACGCGATCAACACGCTGCACACCGTGCTCGCGACGTTGTGCCGCGTGATCGCACCGCTGCTACCGCTCACGGCCGACGTGGTGTACCGCGATCTCACGGGGGCCGACTCCGTGCATCTCGAACCCTGGCCCACATCCGACGATCTCCCGGTCGACGCCGATCCCGAGCTCGTCGCGACCATGGACGCGACCCGCGACGTGTGCTCCGCGGCGTCGTCGATCCGCAAGGCCAGAGGGCTCGCGAACCGGCAACCGCTCGCGCGTCTCACCGTGGCATCGCCTTCAGCGGAATCGTTGCGGACCTTTGCCGAGCTGATCGCCGATGAAGCCAACGTGAAGGACGTCGTCCTCACCACGGACATTGCCGCCGCCGGCGATTTCGTCCTGCAAGTGGTGCCGTCCGTGCTGGGTCCACGCGTCGGCAAGGAGGTGCAGCAGATCATCGCCTCGGTCAAGGCCGGTGACTGGTCCCGCGACGGTGACACCGTCATCGTCGCCGGCCGCCAGCTCCAGCCCGACGAGTTCACGCTTCGCCTCGTGCCTCGCGATACGGAATCGGCCGCACCGCTGCCTGGCAACGTCGGCGTCGTCGCTCTCGACCTCACGATCACGCCGGAGCTTGCACTGGAAGGCATCGCCCGCACGATCGTGCGAGGCGTGAACGAGGCGCGCCGCAAAGAAGGCCTCAACGTGACGGACCGCATCCATCTGGTGCTCGATCCCGAAGATCACCGCGACGTGCGCGCTGCCATCGCGCAGCACAAGGACTACATCGCCGCCGAGACGCTCGCAGTCGACGTCGTGATCGCGGACAGCCGACCAGTCGACGCGCATCGCCTCGAGTTGTCCGACGACCGCGTGGTGCACGCGGCGCTGTCGGTGCGCAACCGCTAGCGGCGCTTTTTCGCCGCAGCTTTCTTCGCCGGGGCGGCCTGCTTCTTGGCGGGCGCCGCCTGCTTCTTGGCGGGCGCGGCGGCCTTGCGGACAGGCGCAGCGGCCTTCTTCGTAGGAGCGGCTGCGCGCTTCGCCGGAGCTGCCGCCTTCTTGGCGGGCGTCTTGCGCGCCGGTGCCGCCGCCTGCTTCGCGGGCGCCTTGCGTGTCGGTGTCGCCGCCTGCTTGGCGGGCGTCTTGCGCGCCGGTGCCGCCGCCTGCTTCGCGGGAGCGGCTGCACGCTTCGCGGGAGCAGACTTCGTCTTGGCCGGAGCAGGACGCCGGGGCGCCGGCGTGAGACGGCCGTCGATGTCTTGCAGGATCGCGCGACGCTTCTTGTTGCCGGCCTCGTGCGCGCGCACGTCAACCAGCTCGTCGTTGTCGAGCTCAGGCAGCAGATCGACGATCTCGCGGATGGAGAGCTCGTCGTAGTCCTCGATCGGGAAGAAGACTTCGTCTTCGCCTTCGGCTTCTTCGTCTTGCGCCTCGACGTCTTGGCCGGCGGCCGCGGCTCGGAGCCGCTGCAGCTCGCCGACGACGGCGGCGCGGTTCTGGCCGGAGGTCTCCCGGTTCTCGACGACGTCGAGCTCGTCCGTGTACAGCTGCGGCAGCAGCGGCAAGATCTCGTCGACGGTGAGCTCGTCGTAGTCCGCAATCGGGAACTCGACCTCTTCGCCTTCGTCCCACTCGGCCGCAGGCTCTTCCCATTCTTGGTCGGCGGCCAGCCACTCGTCGCCTTCCGCCGCGGGCGGCGGCGGTGCTTCCGGCATCGGCGGCGGTGGTGCGACCGTCGGGACCGTCGCGGTAGGCGCTGCGTCTGGAGCACCGACCGTCGCGTACTGCGGCTCGGGTTCGGGTACCAGCGCGGCGGGAGCACCGACGGGGACCGTCTTCGGCTTCGACACGCGTACCGCGACGAACAAGATGACGGCAGCAGCCGCGCTGAGTCCGATGGACACATAAATGAGCGTGAGCCCATCGCCCACCAGCAACCCGAGTACCAGTAGCACCGTGGCTATCAGCACGAGTCCAAAGCTCAACAGGACCAGCAAGTGATCACCTTCCTCAGACCGGAGTCAGCGTCGACGGGGCATCCTAGGCAGCCCGCCCACTCGGCGGATCAACTCGGGCGTGATGCCCTCAGCGGCGGCGACCGAAACGCGTACGAGTGCGATGCTCGTCGGGATCGAGTGTGGACGCGCTTGTGTCGTCGAGCATGGCCTTGCGCAGCTCGGTCAAGTACGCATCGTCGCCGCTGTCGCCCGCCCGCACGGCCATCGTGGGCGGCCCATCGAGCTCACCTCTTGCGAAGCGAACCCACTCATCGCCCTCGTGTTCGCCCTCGCCGTCGTCGGGAGGCGTGAACGTGACGCGACCGGTGATCGGGCGCTCGACGGCGCTGTTCTTCGCGACGGGTGGGGCGGCTTCGTCGAGATCGATCACCGGCTCGTCGTCGGCCTCGTCGCCGCCCGTGTCCGCGACGGGCCCGTCGTCTTGCTGGGCAGTCTGCGCATCGAGGTCGTCGGCTGGCTCGTCGAGCAGCTCGGGACGGGTCGCACCGCTCAACTCGGGTGGTGTGACGGCGCGCAACCGACCGGGATCGTCGAGCAGACGCTGGAGCTCGCCGATGGAACTGCGCAGCCGCAGTCGTTGCTCGTCGAGATGGCGTTCGAGGATGCCCTGGTCAGCGCGTAGTGAGTCGCGCGTCTCCTCGAGAGCGATGATCTCCTTGACGAGGCGCTGACGAGTTTCGTCGGCGGCCTTGCGGGCCTCCGACTCCGCGCCGATCACGAGCTTGCGCGTCTGCTCCTGCGCCTCGGCATACAACCGCTGCGCTTGGTCTTGCGCACTCTGCATCGTGCGCTTGGCATCTTCCTCGGCCTCTTTGATCGCCGCGTCGGCGGTGCGTTGCGCGAGTACGAGCGTGCGCCGTATGGCCTCTGTCTCCTCGGCCTCGTTGGCCGGCGCACCTGTAGGCCGAGGAGCGTCTTTCGACCGCTCGGCGATCTCGCCGGCGCGGCGCTCCGCGGCGATTGCCCGCTGCTCGGCTTGGCCGACGCGCTGTTGCAACTGCTCGACCGCAACCGCGACTCGCTCCAGGAAGTCGTCGACCTCGTCGGGGTCGTAACCCCGCATCTTCTGGTGGAACTCGACCTCGTTGATCACCTGAGGCGTGACGTCCATGGCGACCGATGGTACTAAACGCCTCTGGTCGGCCAAGGGACGCTCAGCCGCACACCACGCGCTGCAGGATCTGGATTCCCAACAGAGCGATGAGCGGTGAAAGGTCGAGTCCCATCCCTCCGAGACGTACGGGTGGCAGCGCGCGGCGCAGCGGTCCGAGAATCGGCTCGGTCAGCGCCCTCAGCACATCCGACACGCCTTCCAGCGCGCTTCCCGGTGTGATCGGAAACCAGCTGAAAATCACTCTCGCGAACAGCACGATGACGTAGAGCTGGAGCGCGAGGCAGATGATCGGCATGTCGGGGAGAAGGACCGCCGTTCAGTCGTAGAGGCCGCGCTCTTGGAGGCGGCGGCGCTCTTCAGGGGACACCTCGACGTTGCTCGGTGTCAGCAAATAGACCTGGTGCGCAACCTTCTCCATCGCGCCGCCCAGCCCGTAACACAGGCCGCTGGCGAAATCGATGAGACGCCGCGAGAGGTCTCGGTCGGCGTTCTGCAGGTTGATGATGACCGGCACGTTGCCCCGGTACTTGTCGGCGATCTCCTGGGCCTCGTTGAACGACGACGGCGACACGACGTGTGGCTTGACCGATGCATTCGCGGGAATCGCCCGGACCACGGGAGACCGCTGGCTGGCCGAGACCATCGCGCCGATGCCCGGACTCGGGTCGACTGGTTGGGGCTGGAGGCGCCGAACGCTGCCGACGTACGCCACGTCGGACGGCTCGTACTCAGGTTCTCGCGGACGCATCTGTCCTCCAGGGCGAGGACCCGGACCGGCGCCAGGCCTCGAGGGTCGTTCGGCGGCGTGGTCGCGGATGGGCTCGACCTCGTCGTAGTCGTCGTACTCCTCATCCGGGCCGAGACCCAGATAGGTCATGGCCCGACGCCACACTGTCGCCATTTTCACGAGCCCCTTTTCGTTGCTCCGAAACTAGTTTTCCACGCAGCTGTAGGGGAAACGCGGACGGGCAGCATGAGCCCGTGGCTCCATCAGCGCGGCAAACGGGGACCGAACAGGGCGCTGCCGATCCGGATCATCGTCGAGCCCTCCCGCACCGCCAGCTCGAGGTCGCCGGACATGCCCATCGACCGCTCCGGCAGGTCGAGGTCGTCGGCCAGGGCCCGTACCGCCCGGAAGCCGCCCCGGACGTCGTGCTCGGCGCCGGTCGACCCGACGGCCATCAATCCCCCGACCTGGAGGCCGAGATCCCGCAGCCCGTCGACGAGGCCGGGCACGAGGCCCGGATGGGCGCCGCCCCGAGCGGGATCGTCGGTCAGGTTCACCTCGACCAGGACGGCCGCGCCCGGCGACCGCTTGCTGATCTCCTCGCCGAGACGCAGCCGATCGACCGACTGCCACAGGTGCACGAGGTGCGCGATCTGTCGCACCTTGTTCCGCTGCAGCTGCCCGATGAAGTGCCAGCGGGCCGCAGGGTCGTCGAGCTCGTCGGCCTTGGCCGACAGCTCCTGCGCGTAGTTCTCTCCGATGTCGTCGAGACCGGCCACTCGTGCGGCGCGGACGGCCTCGATCCCGTGACCCTTCGTGACGGCCAGGATGCGAACCAGATCCGGGTCGCCACCCGCGGACGCGATGCGGTCACGCACGCGTTCGAGGTTGGCGAGGACGCCGGAACTCGACGCGCCACTCATCAGGGCGAGATCCAGGCGATGGTCGCGAACCGAGCGGTGTCCTTGCGCGCTCGCCACGAGAAGTAGAGATCGCTGCATGCGGTGCACGCGCCGGCGTCGACGACCGGGATCTCGCCCAAGGCCGAACGGACGCCGGAGGTGAGGTCGAGCGCCGGGGCTCCCCAGGTCGTCGCGCCCCGGACGCCTTCGCCCAGCGAGGCCGCGACCTCATCGAGATCGCGCTCGCCGAACTCGTAACAGCCGGATCGGATGTGCGGGCCGACGTGGGCCGTGTGCACCTCACCCATGGCCGCGATGGTTGCCTGGATCACCCCGCGGGCGAGCCCTCGCCACCCCGCGTGGACCACACCGACAGCATCATCGCCGAGCAAGACCACGGGCACGCAGTCGGCTGAGCGGATGGCGAGCTTCGCGAGCGGCTCCCGCGTGATCGCGGCATCGGCCTCGACCCCGCAGTGCTCGCCCGGCGTGGTGACAGTGACGACCTCGGCCCCATGGACCTGCCGGAGCCAGGTCGTGTCCGCAGCGAATCGTGACGTGTCGCTGAAGTCGCCCTCGCGGCCGAGCGTGAAGACGAACTCGAGCAGAGTTACTTCAGGAAGCTCGGGACGTCGAAATCGTCGTCGCCCTCGTCGCCGTCGTCGTCTGACCCGAACACGTCGGAGACCGAGCCCGCACCCGACTCCGCGGGCGCCGCAGCGCCGGCGCGTCCGCGTCGAGGTGCCTCCTTGTCCGTCTCCCAGCGATCGAAACCAGCGGCGATGACGGTGACCCGCACCTCGTCGCCCATCTCGTCGTCGATGACGGCCCCGAAGATGATGTTGGCGTCGGGGTGAGCCACGCCGTGGATGACCTCAGCGGCCTCGTTGACCTCGAACAGGCCGAGGTCACTGCCGCCTGAGATGTTCAGCAAAATGCCGCGGGCGCCCTCGATCGAAGCCTCGAGGAGCGGGCTCGAGATGGCTGACCGCGCCGCGGACAACGCACGACCGTCACCCGAGCCGTAGCCGATGCCCATGAGGGCCGAGCCGGCGTTGCTCATGATCATCTTCACGTCGGCGAAGTCGGTGTTGATGAGGCCAGGCGTCGTGATGAGGTCGGTGATGCCCTGCACACCTTGCAGCAGCACCTCATCGGCCATCTTGAACGCGTTGAGCACCGACGTCTTCTCGTTCGACACCGTGAGCAACCGGTCGTTCGGGATGACGATCTGCGTGTCGACCTTCTCCTTCAGCTTCTGGATGCCCTGCTCGGCCTGGACCGAGCGACGGCGACCCTCGAAGGCGAAGGGGCGGGTGACGACCGCGATGGTGAGCGCGCCGAGTTGCTTGGCCATCTCCGCGACGACCGGCGCACCGCCGGTGCCGGTGCCACCGCCCTTGCCGGCGGTGATGAACACCATGTCGGCGCCCTTCAGCACTTCCTCGATCTCGTCGCGGTGCGCCTCGGCGGCCTGACGGCCCACCTCGGGATCGCTACCGGCACCGAGGCCTCTGGTCAGTTCGCGACCGATGTCGAGTTTGACGTCGGCGTCGCTCATCAGGAGGGCTTGCGCATCGGTGTTGATGGCGATGAACTCGACGCCCTTCAGCCCCGCGTCGATCATGCGGTTCACGGCGTTCACACCACCGCCGCCGATGCCGACGACCTTGATGACCGCGAGATAGTTCTGTGGGCTGCCCGTCATGCGTGTCCTCGATGAACTGTCAAGTGAAGGTAGAGACTTTCATCAACCTTCAGTGTTGGTCGAGAAATTACAAACACGACTTGCCGCGCGTCAAGGACGGTGCCGACGCAACCCGCACGTCGAGGGCACAAAGGTTGGTCGTGTCGACCTCGCCGAGCACCGTATCCGCGGCTCGCAACTTCGATCCGAGATCGGTCGCCGGTCCGAGGCGGACGACTCCACCGGCCACGAGCCGAAGCTCCACACCGTCGGCCTGGGCCACCACCGTGGACACCTTCGGGCGCAGGGACGCGGGCATCGCGCGCGCCACGGACAGCGCGTCGCCCGCCGACGGATCGATCGTCGATCCCGGCGGTCCTGGGAGTGGAACGTTCGCGAGCAGCATGAAGCCCGCGGGCGGCGCCACGCTCAGCTCGAGCACGCGTCCATCCCCGTCGACCAGCGCAAACCCAGCGGTGCCGGCGGTCACGACGGCCACGGCCGTGCGTTCGGTGATGACGATGCGCACGCTGGCCGGCCAGCTCCGGGTGACCGACACGCTCTGCACCCACGGCAGCGCGAGCACTCCCTGTCGCGCTCGATCGAGGTCGACGTCGGTCATCGGCGCGTGCGTCCTGATCCCTGCCGCGTGTTGCACCGCGTCGACTGTGGTGTGCGTCGCTCCGGTGACGCGCACGCGGTCGACGTCGAGCACGGGGCTGCGGGTGACACCGAGGGCCAGCACGGCGACCGCTGCCGCGACCCCGAGGCCCGTCAGTCGCCGGAGCCGTCTGCGTCCGTCTGAACGCCGCACCGCGATGCGACGCGCGCGCAGGCGCGGATCGATGGCTGTGGTTCCTTGTCCGGTCTCGGCAACCGTCAACCCTCGACCTCCACTCCAGGGTTCGCGGCGAAGCCGACGAGTCGTGTCTCCGGCTCGAGCCACACGCCGCGCGCGTGGTGGACTCGTTCGCGGACCACGTTCATGAGGGTGTGGACGTCGTCGGCCCGGCCGCCAGGGTCGGCGATGAAGAAGTTGGCGTGCTTGTCCGACACCACCGCGCTGCCCACTCGCAGGCCCTTGCACCCGGCCTCGTCGATCAATCGGCCGGCACTGTCGCCCGGCGGGTTCGTGAACACCGAGCCCGCGTTCTGGCCGCCCGGTTGGTTCTCCCGCCGCCAGCGAACGATCTCGGCGATCTCGGCCTCAGACCGCTCTCGGTCGCCTACGGCCAGCGCCAGCTCCGCGGCGATCACGACGTGCGCGCGCGCGATCGACGAAGACCGATAGCCGAGCGCGAGAGCGGAGGCCGCCATCCATCCATCGTCCCCGTTCTCGAGGTCGGCGACGCGGACCCTGGTGAGCGTCGCCGCCATGTCGGAGCCGTGGCCACCCGCGTTCATGCGCACCGCGCCGCCGATCGAGCCGGGAACACCGACCGCCCACTCGAATCCGGTGAGGGCGGCCGCCGCGCTGCGCCGGGCGACGACCGGCAGAAACGCCGCGGCACCGGCAGTCACCGTCGTGCGCTCGATCGTGATGCCCTCGAAGGCCTCGCCGAGCGCGACGGCAAGGCCGTCGAAGCCCGCATCTGCGACGAGGAGGTTCGACCCCTTGCCGACCACCAGGACGGCGACGCCACTGGCGGCCACCGCGGCGCCGAGGTCGGCGAGGTCGTCATCGGAGGCGACCGTCATGAACAACGCGGCCGGGCCCCCGACGCGATAGGTGGTGAGCGGTCCGATGGGCACGTCGCGTCGCGCCCGGTGGCCCAGCAGCGCGGCGGCCCGGTCCACAGGCTCGCTCATGCGATGCGGTCGACAATCTCGCCGGACAGCGACGTGACGTCGCCGGCGCCGACCGTGAGGCAGAGATCGTCCGGGCGGAGCTCGAGCGCAAGGTACGTGAGGATGTCGTCGCGCCCCGGCACCCAAGCGACGCGCTTCCACGGATGACGGTCCAGCACGGCGTCCACCACGAGCTTGCCGGTGACTCCGGGCTGCGGCGGCTCTCCAGCGGCGTACACGTCCATGATCGCGACGATGTCCGCGTCGTCGAACGCCTCGCCGAACTCCGCGGCGAGCGCGGCCGTCCGCGAGTAGCGGTGGGGCTGGAAGGCGCAGACGATCCGGCGCCACCCGCCGGCCCGGGCGCCTTCGAGGAGGGCCCGGACCTTGCCCGGATTGTGGGCGTAGTCGTCCACGAAGGTGACCCCGCGTGCCCGGCCCTTGTACTCGAACCGGCGGGCCACACCGGCGTACCGAGCCAGAGCGGACTGGCAGGCGTCGAACGGCGCTCCCAACGACAGAGCGGCGATCGTCGCCGCCGTCGCATTGCGCATGTTGTGGAGGCCCGGAACCGGAAGGCGGAGGTCGCCGAGCACCTCGTCGCCCCGAACGAGGGTGAACGACGAGCCGGATCTCTGGCTGACCGGGTCGACGATGCGAACGTCTGCGTCCTCGCTCGTGCCGTAGAGCACCGCTCCGTGGGCCCGGCCGAGCCGGGCGGCAATCGGATCGTCGGCGCACACGACGTTCGGGCCGGGTGCCTGCAGGAACCGATCGAAGGACGCTTCGATGGCATCGAGCGAGCCGTAGAAGTCGAGGTGATCCGCTTCGACGTTCGTGACGATCGCGATCTCCGCCGGAAGCTCCACGAAGGTGCCGTCGCTTTCGTCGGCTTCCACGACGAACAAGTCGCCGTCGCTCCAGACGGCGCCGCCGCCGATCTCGTTGAGCTCGCCGCCGATGATGAACGAGGGCTCGAGCCCCGCCTGCACCAGCGCGAGCGCAAGCATCGACGACGTCGTGGTCTTGCCGTGCGTGCCCGACACCGCGACGCACCGCCGCGTCGATGCGATCGCCGCCAAGATCTCTGCTCGACGCACCACAGGCACGTCACGTTCCTTGGCGGCAACCACCTCTGGATTGCGCTCGGGGATGGCCGTCGACACCGCGACCAGATCGGCGTCGCCGACGTGACCGGCGTCGTGGCCGACGTGCACCCGCACTCCTGCCGTCTCGAGGCGCCGCAGGCCGGCCGAATCCTTGAGGTCGCTTCCGCTCACGTGATGGCCCATGGCGACGAGGACCGTGGCGATCGCCGACATGCCCGCACCCCCGACGCCGACGATGTGGACGCGTCGCGGCTTCGTCAGGTCAATCACGACGGTTCTCCGACACGCCGTTCACCGCGGCGTCGCATGCGCTTCAGCCAGCGCCGCGATCTCGTCGGCCGCCTTCGGTCGAGCAAAGCGCAGCATCGCTGCAGCCATCGCTTCGAGCTTCGCGGGGTCGGCCAGCAGACCGTCGACCTCGGCGACAAGCCGTTCGCCATCGAACTCGTCGTCGCGCACGAGCACCGCGCCTCCGGTGGAGACCAGGTGCCTGGCATTGGCCGTCTGATGATCCGCGGTGACATACGGCGACGGCACGAGTACCGCGGGCAATCCGACGGCCGCCAGCTCGAAGCACGTGCTCGATCCGGCGCGGCTCACGGCCACGTCTGCCGCGGCCATCGTGCGTGCCATGTCGTCGTCGTAGTGCACGGGCAGGTACTGGAGCCGGCCGGTGGCGCCCACGTGCTCGTCGGCGCGAATCACGTCCCAGTCCCGATTACCGACGATGTGTCGCACAGCGAGATCCGCGCGCTCCTTCCAATGGTCGAGCGCGTCGATGGTCGCCTTGTTGATGCGCAGCGCGCCCAGCGAGCCTCCCGTGACCAGGACCAGCCGTCGCCCGGGATCGACGCCGAGCGCCGCCTTGGCCGCGGCGCCGTCACGCTGCCGGTCGATCTCCAGTACCGCTGGTCTGACCGGATTCCCGGTGACCACGGCGCGCGGCAACGGCGTATCGGGGAAGGACACCGCGGCGGCTCGCGCGAATCGGGCGACGAGGCGGTTGGCGGCTCCCGGAATCGCGTTCTGCTCGGCAACCACGATCGGGATCCGCCAGAGCTTGGCGGCGAGAGCGACCGCGACCGATGCGTAGCCGCCGACCGCCACCACGACGCGCGGTCGATGCCGCCGGACGAGGAGGATGGCTCGGCCGAACGCGCGCACGATGCCGAGCGCGGCACCGATGTTGCGAACGGTCACCCGTCGTTCGATGCCCCGACCGGGCAGCAACGTGACCTCGTAGCCAGCCTCCGGGACGAGCCGCTCCTCGATCCGACCCTGACTGCCGACGTAGTGGATCGACGACTGGTCGTGCCCTCGTGCGACGAGTGCGGCCGCGATGGCCAAGCCGGGGAGCACGTGCCCGGCGGTCCCGCCCCCCGCGATGATCGCAAACGTCGTGCGGCGGGTGTCAGCCACGCCGCGGGGTTGGGAGGTTGCCACCACTCCGAGCCACGTTCAACAGGATGCCCGACGCCGCCATCGTGGCCAGCACCGACGATCCGCCGAAGGAAATGAACGGCAGTGGGACGCCCGTGATGGGCAGCACGCCGATCACCGCTCCGATGTTGACGAAGGCCTGCACCGTCAGCCACGTGGTGATGCCGATGGCGAGCAGTCGCCCGAACGGATCCGGCGCGCGCACGCCCGCGCGCACGCCGAGGAACGCGAGAGCAACGAACAGCAGCACCACGAGCAGAGCACCGAACAGCCCGAGCTCTTCTCCGATGATGGCGAAGATGAAGTCGGTGTGGGCGTAGGGCAGGAACCCCCACTTTGCCCTCGACGCGCCGAGACCGACACCGAACCAACCTCCGGAAGCGAGGCTCACCTGCGACTGGATCGTTTGGTACCCGGTGTTCAACGGATCGTTCCACGGGTGCAGGAAGGCCAGCACCCGCGCCCGCCGGTAGCTCTGACCCATCGCCGCAACGCAAGCGGCGAACGTGCCGGCCGTGCCCCAGCCGACGAGCGGACGCATCGGCACGCCCGAGACGAACAGGATCGAGAAGGTGATGGCCGCGAGCACGATCGTCGTGCCGAGGTTCGGCTGCAACATGATCAAAACGGCCAGCGCGCAGAACGCCGCCATCACCGGCCGAAGCGTGACACGGGTGTCTTCGATCCATGCCGCCCGTCGGGCCAGCAACTCGGCACCGAAGATCAAGATCGCCAACTTGGCGAACTCCGACGGCTGAATGCCGAAGGTGCCGACACCGATCCACCGAGACGAGCCGTTGACGTTCGAACCGATACCGGGGAGGAGCACCACGACCAGCAAACCGCCACACCCGAGCAGCAACGGCCAGGCCAACAGACGGAGCCGGTGATAGTCCGTGCGGAGCGCGAGGACGAAGGCGACGCTGCCCACCGCGAGCCACAGGAGTTGGCGCTCGAAGTAGTAGTACGACGAACCCTCCGAGTGGAGCGCGGTGACCGAAGAGGCCGACAGCACCATGACGAGACCGATGAGGTTCAGCACGACCAGCACGGCGAAGAGCAGCACGAAGCCGGAGTTCGCGTACCGCGGACGCGCGGGCTGCTTCCCGCGAGTGCGAGTCGTCGTGGCGGTCATGTGGATGCTCCGATCAAACTGCGAACCTCGGCACTGAAGTCGTCGCCCCGCTCACCGTACGATCGGTACCAGTCAAAAGACGCGCATGCTGGCGACAGCAGCACCGTGTCGCCCGGCTGCGCGAGACGGCGGGCCGCGGCAACCGCGGCGTTCATCGACTCCGCGACGACCACCGGGCGCACACCGGCGAAGGCGGTCTCGACCTCGCCGGCGGCATCGCCGATCGCCACGACGGCGCGCACGCGTGGAGCGGCGTCCGCGAGTACGCCGAGGTCGAGGCCTTTGTTCTGGCCGCCCGCGATCAACACGATCGAGGCGAACGACTTCGTCGCGGTGAGGGTGGCATTCGGCGTGGTGGCCTTCGAATCGTCGAACCAGCGCACATCATCGAGCTCGCCGATCAGCGCGATGCGATGGGGCAGCCCTTCGAATCGGACGAGCGCCTCGTGGCAGCCGTCGACGGTCGCCCCGCCCGACAGCGCGGTGGCGGCGGCGGCGAGATCGTTGGTGAGGTCGTGCGGGAACCGGCGAGGAAGCGCCGCTACTTCCGCCAGCACCTCGCCGGCGTCGGTGAGCAGTCGATCGCTCTCGATTCGGAAGTCGGCGCTGTCGCCGAGGCCGAAGGTGAGGTGACGCGCCGGCGCCGCGGCCAGGTGCCGCATGACCACGGCGTCGTCGAGTGATCCGATCGCCACGTCGCTCGGCGATTGGTCGCGCCACAGCTTCGCCTTGGCGAGCTCGTAGGATTCGAGGGAGCGGTGCAAGTTCAGGTGATCCGGCGCGAAGTTGAGCCACGTGCCCACGCTCGGGGCGAAGCGCTCGCTGTGGTCGATCCGGAACGACGACGCCTCGACGACGAAGACGTCGACCTCAGGATCATCGATCGCCGCGACGAGCGGAACGTCTGTGTTTCCCGCGGCCGCGGCGCGCACGCCGGAGGCCTGCAACATGTTCGTCGTCAGCGTCGTAACGGTCGTCTTCCCGTCCGTGCCGGTGATCGCAAGGAGCGGACGATGGTCCCACTGGGCCGCAAGGTCGAACTCGCTGCGTACCGGGACGCCGGCGCGCCGCGCCAGATCGAGCGCAATGTGCACGTCGCCGACTCCGGGAGACGGCACCACGATGTCGACCTCGTCGATCAGGCGCTCGTAGGTCACAGGATCGGGTGTGCCGCCGAAGTCCTTGTCGTCGACCACGACGAACTCGTGGCCTCGCTTCTCCAGGGCGTCCGCCACCGCTTTGTTCGTGACACCGAACCCGACGAGCAACGCGCGCATCAGTCCAACACCGCGATGCGAAGGAAATCGGCGTAGTAGAAGCCGAGAGCGAGGGCGGTGAACAGACCGGCGAGGATCCAGAACCGCACGATCACTGTCGTCTCGGGCCAGCCACCGAGTTCGAAGTGATGGTGGATCGGTGCCATGCGGAAGACGCGACGGCCGAAGAGCCGGAACGCGGCCACTTGGATGATCACGGAGAGCGTCTCGAGCACGAACAGTCCGCCGACGATCGGCAACAACAGCTCGGTGCTCGTCATGAGCGCGAGCGCGGCGAGCCCGGTTCCGATTGCGAGTGAACCGGTGTCGCCCATGATGATGCGCGCCGGGTTCGCGTTCCACCAGAGGAAACCCGCACACGCGCCGAGCATCGCGGCCGCGACGATCGCCAGATCGTACGAATGCAGCAACTGGTAGATGTTCGGATGAAGGTCGTCGGGATGAATCGGGCTGTGACGGAAGCCCCAGAAGGCGATGACCATGTAGGAGATGAACGCGTAGATCGATGAGCCCGCCGCGAGACCGTCGAGACCGTCGGTGAGGTTCACCGCGTTCGACGTCGCGAGGATCATCCCTACGGCCAGGACCGCCCAACCGACGGTTCCCAGCTCGACGCCCGGCACGTTGAACCGAGTGAACGACAGCGTCGTGTGCACCGGCGTCTCGAGCACGGCGACGACGGCGAACCCGACCGCGACCGCGAGCAAACCGAGACTCTTCGCTCGTTTGCTCAACCCGAGGTTGCGCTCGCGCGTGACTTTGATCCAATCGTCGAGCAGGCCCACCGCGCCCGCGGCGACGATGGCGCCCATCGTCGCGAGGCCGGTGTACGTGAAGATCACGCCACCGCGGAAGTGGGCGACGACATAGCCGATGAGCGCGGCGATCACGATCGCGACGCCACCCATCGTGGGGGTGCCGGCCTTCTTCTGATGACCTTCGGGCCCGTCCTCGCGAATCGGTTGGCCGATGCCGCGCCGGCGAAGCGCGTCGATGAGGAAGCGGGTACCGACGAGCGACACGGCCATGCTGACCGCCGCCGCGATCAGAAGTCCGACCACGTGCGGCCTTCCATGAGCTCACGTGCGACAGCGCGATCGTCGAAGGGGACGACGTCGTCCCCCGTCGTCTGCGTGGTCTCGTGCCCCTTCCCGGCGATGACGACGACATCGGCCTTGCCGGCAATGCCGAGCGCGACACCGATCGCGACCCGACGATCGGGTTCAACCGTCACCCTGGTGGTGTCCGTCACGCCTTGGAGCACGGCGTCGATGATGGCCGACGGGTCCTCGCTCCTGGGATTGTCCGAGGTGAGCACGATCTGATCAGCCAATCGGCTCGCCACCTCCCCCATCGGCGCCCGTTTGCTGGTGTCGCGGTCGCCGCCCGCCCCGAACACGACCAGAACCCGGGCTTCACCGGCGATTTCGCGGGCGGCGAGGAGGAGCTGCTCGAGCCCATCGGGCGTATGGGCGTAGTCGACGTACACGTGGAACGGCTGCCCGGCGTTCACCGGCTCGAACCGTCCGGCAACAGGACCAACCCTGGCCAGCCCCTCGGCGACGGCGTCAGGGCGTATGCCCAACGTGCGCGCCGTGACGGCCGCGGCCAGCGCGTTCATGAGGTTGAACCGACCGCCGAGCGGCACCCGAAGCTCGACGCCCTCCCAGATGCACGTCGACCGGTCGGCACCGACCTCGATGTCGTCGACGAGATCGAGCGAGAACGGCTGCCAAGGGATGGTGAGCCCCTCGGCCAATCGGCGCCCCCAGGCATCGTCGATGTTGACGACGGCGGTCGCGCATCGATCGGGCGCGAACAAGCTCGCCTTCGCGGCGAAGTAGTCGTCGAGTGTGTGATGGAAGTCGAGGTGATCGCGGCTCAGGTTGGTGAAGACGCCGACCCGGAACCACGTGCCGTCGACCCGATGCTGCGCGAGCGCGTGCGACGACACCTCCATCGCCACCGCTTTGATGCCGTCGTCGCGCAAGGCCGCCAACTGGGCCTGTAGCTCCGTCGCCTCCGGCGTCGTGCGAGCGCCGGTGAGCGTGCCGATGACCGCGGCCGGGCGACCGGCGGCCTCGAGAATCGATTGCAGCAGGTGCGTCGTCGTCGTCTTGCCGTTCGTGCCCGTGACGCCGACGACCTCGAGGGAGCGTGAGGGGTCTCCGTGAAATGCGGCGGCCACGGAACCCATCGCGGCTCGCGTCTCCGGAACGACCGCTTGGGCGACCGCCAGCGGCAAGGTGCGCTCACACAGCAGCGCGACCGCGCCATCGTCTACCGCGCCTTCGGCAAAGTCGTGACCGTCGACGAGCGCGCCGCGCACACAACAGAACAGCGCGCCGTCGGTCACCGCGCGCGAATCGTGGACGACACTCGTCACCTCCACGGCTGCGGGATCACCGACGATCTGTTTCACCGGAACGGAGCGCAACAGCTCGTCGAGTCGCATCTCAGCCCCCGGGTTTTCGAGGCGCCGTCGTCGAGGTGGTGGACGTCGTCGAGGTGGTCGCGGGCGGAGGATTGGGCTTGCCGCCGGTGACATCGTTGATCTGCGTCGAGTTCACGTGCGTCGGTGCGGGCACGGTCGGTGCCAGCGTGAAACCGGGCGGCGGAATGTGGAAGCGGCGCAGGGCGTACGCCGCGACCCGACTGAACACCGGCGCCGATGCGCCGCTGGCGAAGATGGTCGCCGTCGGTTCGTCGAGCACGACGATCGCCGACAGTTGCGGGTCTTCGGCGGGCACGAACCCGGCAAAGGTCGCTTCGTAGTGGTAGTTGCCGGCACCGTCCTGGTAGCCACCGTTCGGCTGGGGCTTACGGGCGGTACCCGTCTTGCCCGCGACCGTGTAGCCGTCGATCGCGGCCTCTTTTCCGGTACCGGATATCACCACTTGCTCCATCATGTCCCGCACCTGAGCCGCCGTTTGCGTCGACACGACTCGGTGGCTCGCCGATGGCGCCGTGGGGTGGCGAGTGCCGTCCTCGCCGACGGTTGCCAGAACGAGCTTCGGCTCGACGTACATGCCGCCGTTGGCAATGACGTTGTAGGCCTGGAGCATCTGCAGCGCGGTCACGGCCACACCCTGCCCGATCGGAATCGTGCCGATCGACGTTCCGGACCAGTTCTTCAAGGCGAGCATCAAGCCTGGCGACTCGTTCGGAAAGCCCAATGCCGTCGGCGAGCCGAAGCCGAATTTCCGCTGGTACGCATCGATCCGCTCCGCGCCGAGCTTCTGGCCCAACATGATCGTGCCGATGTTCGACGAGTTGGCCAGGATGTCCGTGAGCGACATCGTCTCGGTCGGGTGGGGATCGTGATCGCTGAACATGGCATCGGCGACCATCAAGTGGTCCGGTACCACCATCGTCGTGTCAGCACTCACGACGCCTTCGTCGAGCGCAGACGCCATCGTGATCACCTTGCTCGCCGAGCCAGGCTCGAATGCCGCGGTGAGTGCTTTGTTGTTCGTGCTCGAGACGGGGGTGCCCTTGTCATCGGGCCGGTCCATCGTGGCCATCGCGAGGATCTCACCCGTCTTGGGATTGCTCACGATGGCGATGCCACCCTTCGCACCCATCTTCACGATCTGATCGCTCAGCGCCCGCTCGACCTCGAACTGCATCGCAGTGTCCAGTGTGAGCACGAGATCATCGCCGGGCTGCGCGGGCGTGAGGTGATGCTCGCCTTCGGCAATCGTGCGACCCTTCGGGTCCTGCTCCAGCACGAGTTGACCGGGCGTTCCGGTGAGCGTGCCGTCGTACTGCTGCTCGAGTCCGGCGCGTCCGAGATTGTCGAGGTTGACGCTGCCGAGCACGGAGCGCGCCAACTCGCCGGATGGGTTGAATCGCTTCGACTCCGACAGGAAATCGATGCCGTCGAGCTTCAGATCCTTGACCTTCTGTGTGGTGGCATCGTCGACCTGTCGCGCGAGGTAGACGAATGCCTTGTCCGGTGCAGTCAGAGCTCGCAGCAGCACGTCTCGGTCGACGCCGAGTACGGGGGCCAGCGCGTCGGCCTCGCGCTGCGGATCAGAAACCAACCGCGGGTCGGCCCACACCGTGTGTTGTGGAACCGAAAGCGCGAGGTCCGCGCCGTCGCGGTCGAACACGGACCCACGCTCCGCCGCCAGCACCACCGGCCGCACGCGCTGAGACGCGCCGAACGCCGCGTACTTCTGCCCGTTGACGAGCTGGAGTTGCGCAAGCCGACCAACGACCACGACGAACAGGAGCACGACGAAGAGCAGCACGGCAACCGCGCGGCGACGCGTATTGGTGCGGTGAGGGGGACGACGGCTCCCAGCCGGGACGGATCGACGGGGAGCCGTCGCGATCGGGCGACGTCTTGGCGCGGAGCGGGACGACGGACGGGTGGTTGTCGTCACGGCGCCGCGCCGAGATAGGGCTTGACCAACGGCCACGCTGCGGCGTCTTCATTCGACGGCGCGGCGCTGTCGTTGCTCGCGCCGCTGCCGGCCGCGGGCGTGAGGTAGGTGGTGCCATCGGGCGGCACCATTCCGAGCTTCTGGGTCGCGACGTCGAGGATTCGCTGCGGTGCCTCGAGCTGCGCGACCTGCAATCGCAATGACTGATAGTTCGCCTTGGCATCGCTCACTTGTGCATCGAGGTGGTCGAGCCGCTGCTGGTTCTGCAACAACAAGGTGTGGAACACCACGAGGCCGAACAGCACCGCGAACACTGCGCCGACGACCAGCGTTGTGACGACGCCGAGGCTCAACCGTCTCGGCGCCGGATCGTCGACGACGCGGAGCTGCGGCCGGCGTTCGCGCGTCGCCGGCGTCCGTAGCGGCTGAGGGACCGCCACTGAACGCCGGGTCGCGGGAACGACGGCCATCAGCCGGCTCCGCGCACTGAGGAGCCGGCGCCGCGCACGGAAGGCGCAGCGAGCTTTTCGACGGCGCGCAACACGGCACTTTCGGAACGAGGATTGGCGGCGATCTCGTCGCGGGTCGGGCGGCGCTTCAGCGGGCGAAGCTCACGTACGACGCGGAGCGCGCCGCACTGACAGGGCAGCCCTGGCGGACACGTGCATCCGCCGGTGGATGCGAACCGGAAGCGGTCCTTGACGATGCGATCTTCACCCGAGTGATAGCTGAGGACCACACACCTGCCGCCGGGGGCGAGAGCATCGATGGCCTGGTCGAGCGCGTCGGGAAGCACCGCGAGCTCATCGTTCACCTCGATGCGGAGCGCCTGGAACGTGCGCTTCGCGGGATGTCCGCCCCGGCGGCGGGCAGGTGCAGGAATGGCGTCACGAACGACGTCTGCAAGTTGCGTCGTCGTGAGAATGGGTCGAGCGGCGACGATGGCGCGCGCGATGCGCGAGGCGTAACGCTCGTCACCGTGCTCGCGAAGGATGCGAGCGATCTCTGACACATCGGCGTCGTTGACGATGTCGGCCGCAGTACGCGGCTCGCGCTGATCCATGCGCATGTCGAGAGGCGCGTCGAGCCGGTAGCTGAATCCGCGCGCGGCGCGATCGAACTGCGGGGACGACACGCCGAGGTCGAACAGTGCCCCTGCGATCGTGTCCAACGCGAGTTCGTTCATCGTTTTGGTGAGCGCATCGAAGCGAACCTGACGCAACGTGACCCGATCGCCGAAGCGTGCGAGCGACTCGTGGGCCGCTGCCAGCGCATCAGCATCTCGGTCCAGCCCGAGCAGCGAGACGTGTGCGACCGCGTCGAGGATGGCGGCGGAGTGTCCCCCACCCCCAACCGTGGCGTCGACCACCGTGCCAGAGGGCATCGATCGGAACAGCTCGACGATTTCGTCGACCATCACCGGGCGGTGCTCAAAGCGAGTCATAACGTCCGTCCTGCTACTCGCTCGGAGATCGCTGATCGGCAGCCCCCCGGCATGCGGGCGCTCGCCGGGATGTCTCCCCGACTGAACTGGATGGGAAGCGGGCGGAGTAGGGGCCTTCCATCTGCTTGCCGGGGGGCTGCGGATCAGCGATCCGTTGTTGCTGTGTCAGTCCGTGTGGTGCGCACTCCTTTCTGGTTCAGTTGTGCTGTGTCTCAGAGGGGTTGTCAGAAAATGCGGAGCCGGCGGATCTCGGCCGACACGTCGTCGGCGCTCTTTCCGCCTTCCATGGCTCCGAAGCGACCTGCATCCCAGATCTCCACCCGGTTCGGAAGCCCGAGCACCTTCACCTCGCGCTCGATGGCGGCGTGGGTCCGGTGCTCCTCGGGGACGACGAATCGTCCTTGGGCGTCGAGCTGCACGTCGGCGGCGCCGCCGGAGAACAGCCGGGCGACATCGTCGTCCGCCTCCCCGTCGCTCACCTTGTCGAGCAGTCTGCGCATCACGGCCTCGAAGTCGTCTCTCGGAAAGAGGGCGAGGCAGCGATCCCATGGAGCGAGCACACCGCCGCCGGCGTCCTCGAAGACCCGCCGGTACCCACTCGGAAGCACGAGTCGCCACTTGTCGTCGAGCGACCGATCGTGCTTGCCAATGAACACCGGTTGGCCACTTCTCCCCGGAGCGCTCCCCTGCTCTCCACTGCGACCCACCGTATGCCACTAGCTCCCACTGGTCAAGGCGTCATCCAGCGTTCTTTCGCAATTCAGGCGCGAGAAATCCGCCTATAACCGGCGCTTTGCGACAGATCGCTAGCGAAATGCGGCGATGAGCGCGGCTGCGACCGCGGGCAGGGGTCCCACTCCGGCCCCCACGGCCTCGAGCGGCGCGTCGATGCCCAACAGCTCGAGCAGCCGCTGGGGCGCCCACTGCTCGTACGCGACGCACTGAAACCGGGCCGAGGCCCGAGTGCGGCGCTGGCTGATGCCCACCACCTTGCGGCCGTCGACCGTCACCTCGCCTGGCCCCAGTCCGGCGAAGCAGACGAGGTCGGACCACTCGTTGCGCAGCATCGGTCCTCGGTGCACGACCGCTCGATCGCTGATCGCGGCGGCCCACGCGTCACCAAGCCAGTAGGTCGCCCGGCCGACGTCGTCGTCCCAGAGGTCGTCACCTCGGGGCACCACGACATCCACCCACAACGTCCCACCCGGTTCGACGAACACCGCACCTCCGCCGCTGCGCCGGCGCACCACCTCGATGCCGCTGACCTCCACCATCGCTTGGCTGCTCCCGAGCACCAGAGCGGCCTGGTCGAACTCGACGATCCAGATCGCACGCTCGGGCGGAAGGTCTCGCTGATGGAACTTCGTCGCGCTACTGCGAACGCGTCGGATGTCCCACGTGGTCACACTGCGGGTTCGACGACGTCGGGCTCATAGAGGAACGGCGCCCACTCTCCGGGGACGGAACCACGAGCGACGATCGACCAGGACGCGCCGCGCGGTGCCGAGGGACGCCGGTGCAGGCGCATCGTCGTGTCGTGCAGCATGCGATCCCGCTTCCGCACATTGCACGGCCGGCAGGCCGCGACCACGTTCTCCCACGTGTGCGTGCCGCCCTTCGAACGGGGCACAACGTGATCGATCGAGTCGGCGCGGCTGCCGCAGTACTGGCACAGTCCGCCGTCGCGCGCCATCACGGCGCGCCGGCTCACCGAGACCCGCCGGCGAAACGGCACGGCGACGAACGAGCGCAGGCGTACCACCGACGGCACGGAGACCGACAGATGCTCGGAATGCAGGACAAGACCCGTCTCCGCGACGGTTTCCGCCTTCTCGCCGAGCACGAGCACCACCGCCCGCCGAGCCGCGACAACACACAGCGGCTCGTAACTCGCATTGAGCACAAGTGCTCTGCTCATTGCCGTCGAACGTTACTGGTACGGCACCAGTGCAGGTACGCCACCATGTCTTCGGGCTCGACCGGATGGCCCGGATCGCCGTACTGGGTCTCGAGTCGAAATCGCAGATAGTCGCGGGCGGGCAACGGCAGGAACGGAGGCCGACGCCACCAGCCGCGCCGCGCCAGCCGGAAGACCTGCACCACCGCGATGCCCCACAGCGACGGCCGTGCGGCCACCGCGACGACCGCTCGAAACGTCATCGCCTCACGAAATCCAGTGCACTACGACACACTTTTGTGTCGCTATGAACTGGATTTGCTGTCCTTCCAGGGACCGGCGTCTGACTTGGGCTCCTTGGGGAGGCCGAGGATCATCTCGCCGATGATGTTGCGCTGCACCTGGCTCGACCCGGCGTAGATCGTGCCGGCTCGTGCATTGAAGAACGTGCCGGCAAACGACGCCGAGTCGTTCGGTGCGCCGGGATCGTCGGTTTGGAACGAGCTGTTCGGCCACTTGCCCGCTGGCGCCATCGACTGCGCTCCGAAGAGGTCGACACCGAGCTCGGTGACAACGCGGTGGTACTCGCTCCAGTAGAGCTTGAAGATCGCGGCGTCGGGGCCTGGATGTTTTCCAGCGAGATACTGCGTGAGCGTACGCATGCCGAGGTAGCGCATGATCTCGACCTTCGAGTGGCACCAGGCCAACTTCTGGCGGATCACGGGATCGTCGGAGCGGCCTTGCTCCTGCGCAACCGCAACCAGCCGGTCGAGCTCGGTGCGGAACTTCAACGGGAACGTGGCCGCCGCTTCGCCGCGCTCGTAACCGAGCAGCGTCATCGCCACACCCCAGCCGCCGTTGACTTGACCGACCACATTTTCCTTCGGGCAACGCGCGTCGGTGAAGAAGACCTCGTTGAATTCGGAGTCGCCGGTGATCATCTTGATCGGGCGCACTTCGACCCCCGGCTGATCCATCGGGCACAGCAAGAACGAGATGCCCTTGTGCTTCGGCGCGTCGGGATCGGTGCGGCACAGTACGAAGATCCAGTTGGCGAGGTGACCGGCCGACGTCCAGATCTTCTGACCGTTGATCACCCACTCGTCGCCATCGAGCGCGGCCCGGGTTCCGATGTTGCCGAGGTCGCTTCCGGCGTTCGGCTCGGAGTAGCCCTGACACCAGCGGTCTTCGCCGGAGAGGATCCGCGGGATGTAGTGCGCCTTCTGCTCGTCGGTTCCCCAGTCGAGCAATGTGTTGCCGATCATCTGGATCGAGAAGACGTCGTTCGGGATGCCGCTCGGTACGCCGGCGCGTTCGAGCTCTTCGGCGAGGATCACCTGCTCGAGCGCAGTCAGGCCGCCGCCGCCGTACTGCGTCGGCCAGTTGGGCGCCAGGTAGCCGTTCTCGTGCAGCGTCTTACGCCAGCCCTCGGTGAAGGCCGACGCCTCCTCGAGCCCGAGGGCACCGATGCCTTGCCACTGCTGAGGCAGGTGTTCGGCGAGGAAGGCCTGGATCTTTTCGCGGTAGACCTCGGCCTCAGCGGAGTACGTCGGCTGCACGGAGTCGAGGGTAGCCCTACCGGTTGATTCCGAACCCAACGGCGGCGGCACCGATCAACGGGCCGTCGGCGCCGAGACCGCCCGGACGCACCTGGGTTCCCGCGGAGAACAGCAGACGGGCCCGCTCGTCGATCTCGGCCTGCGCTGCGACGAAGAACGGTTCGCCGAACCCGAGCGCCACCGATCCCGCGACCACCGCGAGGCGCAGGTCGAGGAGATTCGCGACCGACGCGATCGCTCGTCCGACGAGCGTGCCCGTGCGGTGCCGGATCTCGAGCGGCGCGTCAGCCGGCGGCCTCCCGGTGATGGCGCGAATGGCAGTGCCCGACGCTTCCGCCTCGACGCACCCGCGGGCTCCGCACCCGCAGACGCGCCCTTCGGGCTCGACGATCACGTGCCCGATGTGTCCCGCGTTGCCCTGTTCGCCGCCCAACAGCCGCCCGTCGAGCACGATGCCGCCACCGACACCGGTGGAGACGACCATCGCGAGGAAGTTGCGCTCCCCCGCAGCCCCGCCGATCCATCCCTCACCGAGCGCGAGCGCCTTGGCGTCGTTGTCGACGGCGACGTCGAGCCCGAGATGGGCCGCAAGCCGCTCGCGCAATCGAAAGTCGCGCCAAGCCGGGATGTTCAGCGGCGACACCAAGCCATCTCGCATCGGCCCCCCGCAACCCACACCACACACCGCGACATCGCCCGTGCGGACCGCATCGGCCGCTGCGGCGACTGCCGCCCACATCACCTCGGCATCGCTCGTCGCGGGTGTGGGGACATCGTGGCGAACCAACAGGCGCCCACGATCGTCTACCAACCCGGCAGACACCTTCGTTCCCCCGATGTCGATGGCGAGGGCAACCCCCATGATTCGACAACCTAATGTTGCCTGGATGTCACGGCAGCAGCCCGCGGAGCCCACCGAGGCCTTCGCCTCCACGTTCACCGCCATCGTCGAGAACGTCGAGCGGGTGATCCAGGGCAAGGTCGACGTGATCCAACTCGCGCTGCTGTGTCTGCTCTCCGAGGGCCACCTTCTCATCGAGGACGTCCCTGGCGTGGGCAAGACGTCGATGGCCAAGTCCCTGGCGATCTCGATCAAGTCCAGCTTCGGCCGTGTGCAGTTCACACCAGACCTGCTGCCGTCCGATGTCGTCGGCGTCAGCATCTACAACCGGCAAACGAGCGACTTCGACTTCCGACCCGGTCCCATCTTCTCCAACATCGTGCTCGGCGACGAGATCAACCGCGCCTCGCCGAAGACGCAGTCCGCGCTCCTCGAGGCCATGGCCGAGAACCAAGTGACGGTCGACGGTACGACGTATCCGCTCGAGTCGCCGTTCATGGTGATCGCCACACAGAACCCCATCGAGCACGAGGGCACGTATCCCTTGCCCGAGAGTCAGCTCGATCGTTTCTTCATGCGGATCTCGGTCGGCTATCCGGCGCGCGAAGCTGAGCTCGAGATGCTCGACGCGCACGGCGATCACGACGCGTTCGAAGACATCGGCGCGGTGGTCAAGGCGTCCGACGTGCAATCGATGATCGCGATCGCCCGCAACGTGCACCTCGCACCGAGCCTCAAGAACTATCTCGTCGAGTTGGCCGACGCGACACGTCAACACCCGCGTCTCGCATTGGGCATGTCGCCACGAGCCTCACTCAACCTGCAACGCGCCGCGCGCTCCCGTGCTGTGGCCGCCGGTCGCAACTACGTGGTACCCGACGACATCAAGGCGCTTGCTGAACCCGTGCTCGCCCACCGTCTCGCGGTAACCCCGGAAGCGCAGCTCGCGGGCATGCGCTCGGCTGACGTGCTCGAAGAGGTGCTGCGCACCGTGCCGGTTCCCAGCGGCCGCGCGAAGTAAGCGTCACAGCGTGCTCACCCGGCAAGGGTGGCTGGTCAGCGGCGGCGCCATCGCCATGATCGCGGGCGGGCGGCTGTTCGGCGTGCTCGAGCTCTTCATCATCGGCGCGGCATCGGGCGCACTCGTCATCGCATCGGTCGCGATCGTGGCACTGGCGCGGCTGCGGTTGGCCGTCGCTCGTAGCGTCACACCGCCCCGTGTGTATGCGGGGAGTCCGAGCCGGGTCGAGCTGTCGATCCGCAACGACGGTGAGCGCTCGACACCCGTGCTGCGTCTGTTCGATGCCGTGACCGGCACGCGAGGCGCAGACCTCCTGCTCAGCCCGCTCGAACCCGACGTGGTGAACCGGGCCGCCTACCGCCTCCCCACCGACCGTCGGGGTGTCATCGAGATCGGACCGCTCGAGGTCGTTGTCACGGATCCCTTCGGGTTGGCGTCGTCGTCCACCATCGCCGCGCCTCGTGCCGACCTCACCGTCTATCCCCACATCGACGACATCGTTCCGGTGCCGCACACCACGGGAGACGACCCGTACGCCGGCGCCGACCATCCGTCGGCCTTGGGGCGCAGCGGCGAGGACTTCTACGCGCTGCGGCCGTATGTCGTGGGCGACGACCTGCGGCGGGTGCACTGGAGATCGACGGCCCGGCGCGACGAGTTGATGGTTCGCCAAGACGAGCTGCCGTGGCAGGGGCGGGTGACGATCCTGCTCGACGTACGGCGGAACGCGCACACACCCGCGTCGCTCGAGCTGGCCGTATCGGCGGCCGCCAGCGTCGTCACCGCCTGCTGGAAGCGGCGCGATCTCGTGCGCTTCATCACCACGGACAACACGGACTTCGGTTACGGCGCGGGCACCGCACATGCGGAGGCGATCATGGAGTTCCTGGCCACCGTGCCGGCTACGCCGAGCGGAACCTTGCGCGGCGTGCTCGACGCATTGGGCCAAGCCGGCAACGGCGGCGCGGTCGTGCCCATCGTCGCGGGAATCGCCGACGCCGAACTGGCCTCGCTCGCACGCCTTCGTAGCCGCTTTGCCTCGGTCACGATCGTGCACTTCGAACGATCGTCGTACGACGGCTCGCTCACGAGCAACGATCGCGCCAGCGTCCTTCCCGTCGCCGGTACGGGCGTGATCCGTTGCACGGCCGACCGTCCCTTCGTGGACGCGTGGAACAGCACCTTCTATCGCGGCGCGAGGGCGGTTGCGCTGCGATGAGCCGTCCGGTGCGCTCGTTGATGCCCGCGGCGGAAGCGGCACTCGTCGGCCTCTCGCTCACCGTCGTCGTCGGCTTCACCCGACTGTTCATCGACGCCAGCTTCATCCCGAGACTCGCAGCCTTCGTTCTCGTAGCGCACGGAGCCGCGATCATCACGCGTCGCGCCGGTTGGTCGGTCGCCGCATCCGCGGCCCTGTCGATCATCCTCCTCGGGCTGACCGTCGGGTTGACGTTGTATCCCGACACGACGTTTCTCGGGCTCCCCACCGGCGACACACTCACGATCGCGCGCGCCGATCTCTCGGACATCTGGAACCAGTTCCAATCGGTACAAGCACCGACGGCGGTGACCACACCGTTCCTCCTGGCCGCAGGGCTCTCGCTGTGGTGGTCGGCCTTCGTCGCGGACTGGGCCGCGTTCCGGGTTTGGGTCCCGTTCGAGTCAGTCGTGCCCGCGGGAACGGTGTTCGTGTTCTCGTCGTTGTTCGCCGCGCACCGCTCACAGGTCGTGCTCTCTGGCCTCTTCCTGCTCGCGGCTATGGCATTCCTGTTGGTGCATCGGGTGACGCGCCAGCAATCGAATGCCGGCTGGGTGTCTGCAGATGTGCAGCGGGGCACCAACGCGCTTCTGCGTGTCGGGAGCGCGCTCGCGGTCGTGGCCGTGCTCGCGGCAATGCTCATCGGCCCGAATTTGCCGCAGGCGCACTCGGCCGCCGTCTTCGCATGGCGAGGAGGCGGAAGCGGTCCGAGCGCGCGGACCACCGTGAGCCCTCTGGTCAACATCGAGCACCGACTGGTGGAGCAATCCGGACTCGAGCTGTTCACCGTGCGCAGCGAGCGTCGGTCGTACTGGAGGTTGACCGCGCTCGATCAGTTCGACGGCCAGATCTGGAAGTCCGACGGCTCCTACGAAGGCGCTGAGGGCCGACTCCCGCGCAGCGTCGACTCGACCGCCGCGACGGCCGTTTTCCAGCAGACGTATTTGATCACGACCCTCGACACCATCTGGCTGCCGGCGGCGTATGAACCCCGCAGTCTCGACCGGGCGTCGACGGAAGTGCGTTACGAGCCCGATACATCGACGCTGATCGTCGGGACGAACGTCCCCGATTCGAACAACGCCTTGTACACCGTTCAGTCGGCCATCCCGATCTTCGATCCCGGGCAACTGGAACAGGCGTCGGGAACCGTGCCGAACAACATCATCAGCAAGGATCTGCAACTTCCATCCGACTTCCCCCAGAACGTGGTCGACGAGGCCCAACGAGTCGTGCAGGGCCTCTCGACGGCGTACGACAAAGCGCTCGCGCTGCAGAACTACTTCCGCGACAACTTCACGTACGACCTCGCCGTCCCGCCTGGCCACAGCACGTCAGCCATCGAGGAGTTCCTCTTCGACTCGCGGCGGGGCTATTGCGAGCAGTTCGCCGGAACGTACGCCGCAATGGCACGTGCGCTCGGCATCCCGGCGCGTGTGGCCGTCGGCTTCACACCGGGCGACGAAGATCAAGTGACCCCCGGGCTGTACCACGTACGCGGACTGCATGCCCACGCGTGGCCCGAGGTCTACATCGGTGAGCAGGGCTGGGTGCTGTTCGAGCCAACGCCGGGTCGAGGCGCACCGAACGCCGAGCAGTACACGCATGTCGCGGAAACCCAGGCGGCCGACAACGGCACCGGAACCACCGTCGTGGCCACGACGCAGACCACGGCGGCCGCGTCCAACAGTTCGGGCGGCACCGGAACCACGATCCCGAAGTCCGAGGTCGACACCGGGACGGGCATCAACAGGGCCACCGAGCCGTCGTTCTGGTCCACGAAGCGCTTCGGCGGCAAGGCCCTCCTGTCGGTCGCGTTCCTCGTAGGGCTCGCGCTGCTGTACGTCGTCGGGGTGCTGGTGTTCTACGCGCTCTACCGACAACGACGCCGGCGTGCCGCGACCGAGCCCGACGATCGAGTTCGCCTCGCGTGGCAGGAGAGCATCGAAGCCTTCGGCTTGCTCGGCATCGCGCCAAAGCGAGCGGAAACCGCCACGGAGTTCGGGGCCCGCGCGAGCAGCGCTGTTGCCATCGACGGCCTCGCCGAGCTGGCCGCGCTGTTCGTTCGGTCGCGTTACTCGGTCGAGGGTGCGAGCGACGAGGAGGCCGAGCGGGCGTTCGCCCTCAGCGGCCAGGTGTCCGGCGCGGCCAAGGCGCAAACACCCCTCTTCGCTCGTGTGCTCGCCGCCCTCGATCCCCGGCCCCCCGAGCGCCGACGTCCGGTCACCCGGCGCGGGCCGGCCATCCGCAAGCGCGGCGACGCCCCCATCATCGAGATCCTCAGACTCGAGTGAGTCTCAGTTCTCGTCGCGCTTGAACTTCTCGCGCATGCGGTCGCGGGTGCTTCCGAACGCATCGCGGAGCCCGGCGGCGCGCATGGACGAGGTCATCTGCTGGAGGCCGGCGCGGCCCAGCTTGCGGGCGTTGTGCTCCAACCAGAGCACGGAGGCGAACATCACGAGGAAACCGAGGAACGCAGCCAGGAAGCCGAAAGCGACGAGCGAGTAGACGAGAATGCCGACGCCGAGGACGAACGTGAAGGTCGCCCACTTGATCTGACGGAACGCATGCCGGTACAGGCTGGTCGAGCCGACCGCCCGCGCCAGAGCCGGGTCGGTCTCGTAGAACTGCTGCTCGATCTGATGGAGGATGCGTTGTTCGTCCTCGGAAAGCGGCACCACTACCCCCATCCGGTCGACGCGCCGTGTCGGAAGAGTCTCGCACACGAACTCTGGAGCAACAACGCGTCCCGAGCCGATTTCCCTACGTTCCGGGGCCCCACTGCTGATCGCCCCGGCGCTTGACGCGGATGCCCTCGGGCCCGCGCAGCGTGGCGGGGACGATGGCGTCGTCGCCGAACCGCCTGCGGATGTCGTCGACGGCTTTGCTGGCGTTGTCCCATCCGGGACGCTCGACCTCCTCGAGGCTCAGCTGACGAGCACCGTCGTCCGCGAGATTGCCGACGCTCACACCGAGCAGTCGCACTCCGGATGACGGGTCGACGGGTTCGAGGAGTTCCTTCGCAGCCCGGGCGATGGCGGGGCCGGTGTCGACCGCCGCCGCGAGGGTGATCGAGCGGGTGATCGTGCGGAAGTCGTGGAAGCGCACTTTGATCGTGACCGTGCGTCCGGAGAGGCGATGGTTGCGAAGGCGCTGGGCGACGGCGTCCGCCATGCGCACCGCCTCGCGCTGCAGGGTGACCAGCTCGGTGTAGTCGCGGGCAAAGGTCTCCTCATGTCCGACGGACTTCGGTTGCAGCTCCGGTACCACCACTCGGTCGTCGACCGCCCGAGACAGCCGATGGAGGTGCCGGCCGTTGGCATTGCCGAGGAACACGGCCGCATCGTCCTCAGTGAGCGCGGCGAGGTCGGCGACCTTCTCGATCCCTCGCGACCGAAGCTTGTCCAGCGTCTTCGGCCCGACCCCCCAGAGCGCCTGCACCGGCAGCGGATGGAGGAACGCGAGCTCCTCGCCGGGTTCGACGACTTTGACGCCGAGCCCGGGCACCGGTCCTTGCCGGGATGCGGTGGGCTTGGCCGCCTCCGAAGCGAGCTTGGCCAGGAACTTGTTCGGCGCGATCCCCACCGTGCAGGTCAGCCCCTCCTCGTCGTACACCCGGGCCCTGATGGCCGTGGCGATCTCCGGCGCCGGACCGTGCAAGCGAAGCGATCCCGTCACGTCGAGGAACGCCTCGTCGAGGCTGATCGGCTCGACCAACGGCGTGAATGACCGGAAGATCGTCATCACCCGCTGGCTCACCTCGCCGTAGTGGTGGTGGTCGCCGGGGAGGAACACCGCGTGCGGACACAGACGCCGTGCCCGCGTCGACGGCATCGCCGAGTGGATACCGAAATGACGAGCCTCGTAGCTCGCGGCCGCAACCACGCCCCGATCGCCGGTCCCGCCGACGATCACCGGCTGGCCCCGCAGCTCCGGGTGCCGCAGCAACTCGACCGACGCGAAGAACGCGTCCATGTCGACGTGGAGAATGCTGCGAAGTCCGCCCATGGGACGCGCGCGTTGTCTCACGTTGCGTCGTCGCCAACGAGTTGACGGTGCTCCGTACCGCGGGCTCGGTGTACTGCTTGGAGCGCGAACTTGACGACATCGTCGTCAGCGAGGCCGGCGCCCCTGGTGGCGTTGGCGCCGAAGGCATGTTCGCCCAGTCGTTGGAGCAACGTGTTGGCTGTTTCTTGCATCATCGCTGAGTCGGCTCCGTAGGGCGCGGGACCGGTGCGGGGGCGCTGAGTGGCTCCGTAGAGGGTGGCGGCGTCGTGGTTCAGGCCGAGGTCGGCCAGCACGCGGATGAAGGTCCGAAACGTGATCCACAGCGGCGACCAAGCACCGGCTCGTTGCCAGCTCCGGATGGCCTGCTCGTAGTAGTCCAGAGCCCGCTTCGTGTCGCCATTTCGAGCGGTTGCTGAGGCCAGACTCACTACGGCGAGGTTGTTCAAGAAGTCGCTGCCTGCTTGTTCGGCCAACTCGATGGCCGCCTGGAGTTCGTGATCGCTCGCGTTGACTTCGCCGATCACGAAGCGAGCGAATGAACGCGCCGACGGACTCGCGCACTGCTCGGCAATCGCCAAGACGCGCTCTGGTTCGCCGTCGACAGGCTGACCTCCGTAGTGAAGCGCGAGCGCGGCGCTCCCGAGGTCCCACACGACTTGGAGCGTGTCGCCTTCAGCTTCGGCTTGCGCCGCGCCCTGCAGGAACAGCGCGCGGGCGCGAGCGAGGTCGCCCCGAAGGAACGCGACGTCGGCGAGCACTTCGACTCCTCGGCGATGGCCAGCCGCGGCGTGGGCTCCGGCTTCGGCCGCGGCGAGGTCACCGCGTTGCCACCCGCCAACCGCCGCCGACGACACGACATCGGCCCACAGTGGCGCCGCGGTTGACGCGGCGGCGGCGGCTACCTCGGCCATGCGAAACACTTCCGATCGTCCGCGCCAGAACGCCCAGGGATGCAGCGCAGCGGACAGTCTCAGCGCGGATTCGGGATCGTGTCCGACCAGCCATCCGTGCGCGGCCCGAAACTCGTCGATGTGCCGAGCAACTTTGGTGGCCCATTGCGGTTCGTCGGGGCCCGCCAGGTGGGCAGCGCATTGTTCGGCGAGGTCGACGGCCCAGGCGGCGTGCTCGTCCCGAGCGGCGTCGAGCTCGTCCCGCTGGTCGAGACGCGCAAGTGCATAGTCGCGCAGCGTTTCGAGCATCGAGTACTGCGTCACGGTGGCGCGGTAGGCGGTGAGCAGCGATCGGTCAACGAGGCGGAGTAGCACGCCCAGCGACGCGCCCGTCACGATGGCGGCCGCGTCGCCGTCGACTCGCCCGCCGAACACGGCGAACCGATCGAACGCAGCTCGTTCCTCGACGCTCAGCAGTTCGTAGGACCAGTCGATCACGGCGCCTAGGGATGCGTGCCGCGCCGTTGAGCGCGATCCCGAGGTGAGCAGTCCGAGAGGGTCGTCGAGGGCAGTAGCGAGCTCCGACGCCGTCGTTGCGTTCATGCACGCTGCGGCGAGCTCGATCGCCAACGGCAACCGATCGAGGCGAGCGCAGATCTGGTGCACACTCGGTTCGTCAAGCGAGAATGTCGGATCGACGCCTCGCGCTCGGTCGATGAACAGTTCGGTCGCTGCCTCCGCGTCGAGGGGTTCGACCCGCTGGACGATTTCTCCGTCCGATCCAAGGCGCTCGCGGCTGGTGGCGAGCACCGTGATCCCGGCGGTGTGACCGACGATCCGATCGACAATGCGCGCAACCGCGGTCAGCAGGTGCTCACAGTTGTCGAGGATCAGCAACAGACGACGCCTCGCCAGCCCATCGACGAGCCGGTCGACCAGTTGATCGCCGGGGTGACGCGGCGCTGTGTCAGGTACACCGACGGTCGCGGCGACGGCGCGGTCCACCTGCCCAGGTCGGCGGAACGCACTGAGGTCACAAAGCCGCACGCCGTCCGGATAGCGACCGGCAAGCCGGCGCGAGACCTCGAGGGCGAGGCGTGTCTTACCGACGCCGCCGGGACCGCAAAGGGTCACCACGCGCGCGGCGGCGAGCGTTGTCGCGGCCACGGCGATGTCGCGCTCGCGACCCACGAAACTGCTCGCGGGAACCGGGAACGCCCGTCCGGTCGTCGGGAACTGGTGCTGCACGATCCGCCGCTCGAGTTCGACCAGGGCCGGCCCGGGCTCGAGGCCGTGCTCGATCAACTCTCGGCGCCACCTGTCGAAGACCGTGAGGGCGTCGGTCTGCCGGCCGGCACGGTAGAGCGCTTCCATCAACAACTCGCGTGCACGTTCACGCTCAGGGTGCTCCGCGATCAATGGTTCGAGATCAGCGACCGCGTCGTGGGCGCGCCCCTCGGCCACCGCGTTCGCGGCGCGTACCTCCCGGGCGTCGAGTCGTAGCTCATCGAGCCGGGCCGCGGCGGCGGCTGCGAAGTCGCGGTCGCTGAACTCTGCTAGCGCCGGGCCTCGCCACAGCGCGAGAGCGTCATCGACAGCACCTTCGATCACAAGACGCTCGAACACCTCAGCGTCGAGGCAGCCCTCACCTACGAACAGACGATAGCCCACGTCATCGGTGACCAGGTTCGCCCCCAGCGCGCCCAAGCGGCGGCGCAGCCGCGAAATCTGGGTCCGCAACGCGGCCGCCGGGTCAGTCGGCAGTCGGTCGCCCCACAGCCCGTCGATCAAGACGCTGGCGTGGACCGTGCGTCCCGCCTCGACCAGCAGCATCGCCAGTAACAGCCGCTGCTGGGCGCTGGGAACGGCGATTGGTCGGTCGTCGTCCGCGACTTCGAGCGGCCCCAGCAGCCGGTATCGAATCACGGCCCCACGCTATGCACCTGACACGCGGCTGACACGGCCGTCCATCACCATGAGGACATGAACGAACACGACCTCGAGATCCTGCGACCGGACGACGCGGCCTACGAGGATGCCCGCCGCATCCACAACGGTCTCATCGACAAGCGACCGGCGATCATCGCTCGGTGTCGAACCACCGCCGACGTCGCCGCAGCAGTCGCCCGTGCCCGCAACGACGCCCTCGAGATCTCGGTTCGCGGTGGAGGACACAACGTCGCCGGCAACGCCGTGACTGAGGGTGGGCTCATGATCGACCTGTCCCTGATGAAGGAGATCGTGGTCGACCCCGACGCTCGCACCGCTCGCGCCCAACCGGGCCTCACATGGGGCGAGTTCAACGTCGCCACCGCCACGCACGGGCTCGCGACCACCGGAGGTGTCGTGTCCACCACCGGGATCTCCGGACTGACGCTCGGCGGCGGGTACGGGTGGCTCCAAGGCAAGTACGGGCTGTCCGTTGACAACCTGCTCGCGGCCGAGGTCGTCACCGCAGACGGACACGTGCTCGCTGCCAGCGAACACGACAACCCCGACCTGTTCTGGGCACTGCGCGGCGGCGGCGGGAACTTCGGCGTCGTCACCTCGTTCACGTACCGCCTGCATCCGGTCACGACCGTCCTCAGCGGACCCGCGGCATTCCCCCTGGCCGCGGCCGACGGTGTCATCGATTGCTATCGGCGCCTCACGAAAGAGGCCCCCGACGAGCTCGGCGTGCAGTTCGGATTGCTGACCGGTCCCGACGGGTCCACCAAAGTCGGGGCGATCGTCGTCTGTCACTGCGGTGATCTCGCTCAGGCCGAGGCCGATATCCGATCGGTGCGCGAACTCGGGCCACCGTTGCTCGACGGGATCGGCCCGAAGTCCTATGTCGATCAGAACCGCCTGATCGACGACAGCTTCCCGGCGGGAGCCCTGAACTACTGGAAGTCCGCCTTCTTCACCGACCTCTCCGACGCCGCTGCCCAGGTACTGATCGAACGTTTCGAACAGTGTCCATCGCCCATGACGGCCTGTGTACTCGAATCGATGGGCGGCGCAGCCTCACGCGTCGCATCCAACGCCACCGCCTACCCCCACCGAGAACCGGGCCACAACCTCCTGGTCCTCAGCCAATGGGCCGATCCTGCCGATACCGAAGCGAACATCGCCTGGACCCGCGACACATTCGAGGCGCTCCGACCCCACATGGCCGACCGCCGCTACGTCAACTACCTCTCCGCCGACGACGCCGGCTACATCCGCGACGCGTACGGCTCCAACTACGAACGACTCGTCGAACTGAAACGCCGCTACGACCCCGACAACATCTTCCACCTCAACCAAAACATCAACCCGAACTAACGAAATGCAGCACAAGCTGCTGCTCGAATCCGTGCGAGAGACCGTCGGCCCGGCGTGCGCGAGATCGGCACCTTCCGCGCTCTCAGAAGTTCGGGATGTGGCCCACTCGCTGGAACCCTGTCCGAATCGCAGACAGCGCGTCGTTCAGGTCGACAGCAAGATCACCTGGTAGGTCATCGAGAGCCAACGCTGTCTTGAGAGCGAGGGCCGACTCACCCATCCATTCGGACGGCATCCCGACCCACGACCCTGCAACTCGAAGCCGCTCGGCAGCGTCGGTATGGCCAGCAGCGGCGACACGAGCAGCAGCCTCGGACATGAAGTCCCGGAGCTTCATGTAGCCGTGCGGGTCCTCGGGCGTCCCCTGCCAATCCATCCCTCAAGCGTGCCCTACATGAACGGGAACGGCACGTATGCGCTAGCAGTCGTCGCGCCAGTACCTCACAATGATTGTCTCCCCAAGCTCGATGCTGAGCTGCTTAGCGAGATCTCGGCCGGTCGCCTCGAACACTTCTGAGTCGTCAACTCGGGACCCAGCCGGATCGTCTTGATTTAGCGAAGCGTCATACTCCGCGGCCCACGAGGCCAGGCGCTCCTTCAAACGGTCAGAGATCGGAAGCGTCTCGGGATCGACATTTCCAATCGCGGGACCGTCCTCCCAGAGCGGCCAGCAGCCGTAGTCGGCCATGACTCGAATGCGCCGCACGTCTCAGATCATGTCGCGTGCGCTCAATCGGTAACGGCACTTACAGGTCGTCCCGTCAGCGAGTCGGAAGGGCGCGCCGGTCCGCGGTCACCAAGATCAGGCTCGGCTTTTGTGCTCGCGTCGCACGTGCTCCGCTCCGAAGGCTGCGAGACCCCAGACAG
>JBEEGH010000010.1:0-48033 GCA_041166745.1 Acidimicrobiaceae bacterium | reverse complement strand
CGCTGGCATCCGGCGGATTGATCAGCGCGATGGTCGTGCGCCAGCCGGTGGGCGTCGTTGCCTGCATCACGCCGTACAACTTCCCGATCGTGAACATGGCCGGCAAGATCGGTCCGGCGTTGGCGATGGGCAACACGGTCGTCGTGAAGCCGGCGCCGCAGGATCCGCTGGCGGTGCTGCGAGTCGTCGAGCTGTTGCAGACCGAAGCGGGGTTCCCGCCCGGGGTCGTGAACGTCGTGAGCGGATCAGGCGCATCGGCGGGCGAGGCGCTCGTCGCGTCGAAGCACATCGACATGGTGAGCTTCACCGGATCAACGGGTGTCGGTCAGCGCATCGGTGAGGTCGCGGGTCGAGACATGACGCGGCTGTTGCTCGAGCTCGGTGGCAAGGGTGCCGCGGTGGTGTTCGACGACGCGGACGTGAAGACCGCGGTATCCACGATCATGAGCGTGTGGGCGTTCCACTCCGGACAGATCTGCACGGCGCCGACGCGGGTGATCGCGCAGCGCGGCATCTACGACCAGATCGTCGGTGGGCTGCAGGCGGCGGCCGGGCATCTGAAGGTCGGCGACCCGCTCGAGCCGGACACGGTTCTCGGGCCGGTGATCTCGGGGCCGCATCGTGATCGCGTCGAGTCGTATGTGCGAGCGGGCGCGGAGGAGGGCGGCACGATCGTCGCCGGCGGCGAGCGCCCCGACATGGCGACCGGGTTCTACGTCGCGCCGACGCTGATCGCCGACTGCAAGGCGGGGATGAAGGTCGTGCAGGAGGAGATCTTCGGTCCGGTGGTCGTCGTCGTCCCGTTCGACGACGAGGACGAGGGCGTCGCCCTGGCCAACGGCACCGACTTCGGCCTGTACGACTACGTGTTCTCGGGCGACACGGGTCGGGCCGTGCGGGTGGCCAAGCAGCTGCGCTCGGGGAACGTGGGCATCAACACCGCCCAGCGCAACCACGAGGCCCCGTTCGGCGGGTTCAAGCTGTCCGGCGTCGGCCGGGACGGCGGCTCGTTCGGCCTCCACGCCTACGCCGAGCTCCAAAGCATCGTCTGGCCCGGCTGACCCCTCGCGCCGCTAGGGCGTGCTTGCTCAAAACTAGAACGTGTTCTAGTCTGACGCCCAGTGGCCACCTACGATCTGGTGATCCGCAACGGGGTCGTCGTCGACGGCACCGGCCTCCCTCGCCGACGGGCCGACGTGGCCGTCAAGGACGGCCGGATCGCCGAAGTCGGCTTCGTCGACGGCGCCGGCACCCGCGAGCTCGACGCTGACGGCCGTGTCGTCGCGCCCGGCATCGTCGACCCGCACACGCACTACGACCCGCAGCTCACCTTCGAGCCGTACGCCACCTCGAGCTGCTACCACGGTGTCACCACCGTGCTCGCTGGCAACTGCGGCTTCAGCGTCGCCCCGCTGCGTCCCGGCGACGCCGACTGGCTGATCCAGCTCTTCGCCCGCGTCGAGGGCATGGACGCCACCGCCCTCGAGGGCATCCCTTTCGAGGGCTTCGAGACGTTCCCCGAATACCTCGGCTCGCTCGACGGCAAGCTCGGCATCAACGCCGCGTTCTACATCGGTCACTGCGCCGTGCGCCGCTACGTGATGGGCCAGGCATGTCAGGAGCGCGAGGCCACCGACGACGAGATCGATCAGATGGCGCGCGTCGTGGCCGATGCGATGCGTGCGGGCGCGGCGGGTTTCTCGTCGTCGCACTCGCCGACGCACTTCGACTCCGCCGACCGGCCGATCCCGAGCCGTCTCTCTTCCTTCGTGGAGCTCGAACGGCTCGTCGAGGCTGCCGGCCACGCGGCCAGCGGCGGATCGATCGCCTACCTTCCGCTGTCCGCGGTCGGCGGCATCACACCCGACGACGAAGCGCTGCTCGTGCGCATGTCGTTGGCCGCTCGGCTTCCGATCGTGATCCAAGGACTCGGCGCCCGCTCGAAGATCGACGCGCCCACCGCCGGGTGGGACAACGCCAAGCGCTTCGTCGACGAAGCCACCGCACAGGGCGCCGCTGTGTACTCGATGGCGATGTCGAAGCCCTTCAACCGCACGTTCGATCTCGCGGCCGGCACGAAGATGTACGAGGGCGCCCTCGAGTTCCATCGCATGTTCACCGACGCGACAACGCCCGAGGCGCGTATCTCACTCCTGAAGGACTCGTCGTTCCGCGACTCGATTCGCGACTCCGTGGAACACCCGAACCGCGACGCGGCCAAGGGGCCGACGCTGCCGCCGCCGCATTGGAGTGTGCTGCACGTCAACCAGGTGTCGAAGCCCGAGAACGAGAAGTTCGTCGGCCGCTCGCTCGTCGACATCGCCGCGGAGCTCGGAGTGCATCCGACCGACGCGATGCTCGACATCGCGCTGTCAGAGGACCTCACGACGCAGTTCCTCTGGAAGACCGAGACGGCCGAGTGGATCGACGGCACGCGCGAGGCGCAGGCCGATCCGCACATGCTCGTCGGCACCAGCGATGGTGGCGCCCACCTCGATCGCGACGACGGCGCCGAAGCCCACAGCTATTTCCTGCAGCATTGGGTGCGCGAGTGGCAGGGCTTCACGCTCGAGGAGGGCGTGCGCCAGATCACCGCGATTCCCGCCGCGCTGTGCGGGTTCATCGACCGGGGACTCCTGCTGCCCGGGTACGCGGCCGACGTGTACGTGTTCGATCCAGACACCATCGGCCCGGCGCACAAGGAGTTCGTCCACGACTTTCCGAACAACGCGGGCCGTTGGACGTCGAAGCCCGACGGCGCTCACGCCACGATCGTGAACGGCGTGCCCATCGTCATCGACGGCGAGCTCCAAACCGACGCCGGGCTCCCCGGAGAAGTACTGAGGCCAAACAAATGAAAGCCGTCGTTTGGACCGGTGAGCTGCAGGTGCGTGACGACGTCGAGGTGCGCGATCCCGACGTGCACGAGGTCAAGGTCCGCATCGTCAACGCCGGCGTCTGTCACAGCGATCAGTCGGTGATCGACGGCACGATTCCGTTCCCGACTCCGGTGGTGCTCGGCCACGAAGGCGCCGGCGTCGTCGAAGAGGTCGGCAGCGCGGTGCGCAAGGTCAAGGTCGGCGATCACGTCGTGCTCACGACGCTCGGCAACTGTGGTCAGTGCGACGCCTGCGACCGCGGTCAACCGACGCACTGTCGCGAGACGTTCGGCAAGCTGCCGCGGCCGTTCACGGTCGGGGGCGAGAAGGCATTCCAGTTCGCCAACGCCGGCGTGTTCAGCGAGTACACCGTGGTGAACGAGACGCAGGCCGTCGTGATCGACAACGACGTGCCCCTCGAGGTCGCCTGCCTCATCGGCTGCGCGGTTGTCACCGGCACCGGGGCCGTGCTCAATCGGGCGAAGGTGCAGCCCGGGCAGACGGTCGTCGTCATCGGCGCGGGCGGTATCGGCCAGTCCGTGATCCAAGCCGCGCGCATCGCGGCCGCCGGACGCATCGTCGTCATCGACGCCAATCCGGCGAAGGAAGCGGTGGCGCGCCAGTTCGGTGCCACCGACTTCATCGATGGGGCGGCCACCGACGACGTCGTGGCCGCCGTCAAGGAGCTCGGGCTCCCCAACGGGGCCGACCACGCGTTCGAGTGCGTCGGTCATCCTGCGCTCATCCGCAACGCCATCGACATGCTCGATTGGGGCGGCACGTGCACGTTGCTCGGCGTGCCCAAGCTCGGTACCGAAGCGAGCTTCGTCGTGAACACGATGTACAACGACAAGTCGATTCTCGGCTGTCGCTACGGCTCGACCCGCCCGCATCACGACATCCCGCTGCTCGTGCGCTTCTATCAAGACGGCCGCCTGCAGCTCGACGAGATGGTGAGCCAGATCTACCCGCTGGCCGACATCCAGCAGGCCCTCGACGACATGCACGCCGGCAAGCTCAACCGCGGCGTCCTGTCCCTGTGCTGATGCTCGGCTCCGGGCGTCGCTGCGCTCCTGCCTCCTATCGATGGAACTCCCCTACGGGCGGCCCTCGGCGGACGCAGTGGCGAGTTCCATCGACCAACTGCGGCTCGTCGCTGGCGCTTTCCTCGCCGCTCGCTTCTACATCACTCCCTGAGGAGACCTAGTACATGGAATTCGGCATCTTCGCTCAGCTGTTCGTGCCCCGCTTCGAGCGGGACAAGGACCCCAACGCCGAGCACAAGCGCATCATGCGCAACGTCGAGTGCTCACTCGCGGCCGAGCGCAGCGGGTTGAAGTACGTGTGGTGCCCCGAGCATCACTTCCTCGACGAGTACTCGCACATGCCAGGGCCCGAGGTGTTCCTGTCCTTCGTCGGCGCCCGCACCGAGCGCATCCACCTCGGTTCGGCGATCTTCAACATCACGCCACCGGTGAACAAGCCGGCGCGGGTCGCCGAGACGGTCGCGCTGATGGACCACCTGCTCGACAATCGCTTCGAGTTCGGCACCGGCCGCGGCTCGTCGACCACCGAGGTGTTCGGCTTCGGAATTGAAGACCTGAACCACACCAAGGAGATGTGGCGGGAGACGATCCGCGAGATCCCCAAGATGTGGAAGCCCGGCACGTACAAGTACGACGGCGACTGGTTCTCCATGCCCGAGCGCGAGGTGTTCCCGAAGCCGCACGGCCCGTCGCACCCAGCGATGTGGGTGGCTTGTGGATCACCTCCGACGTTCGCAGAAGCAGGCTCGCTCGGTCTCGGTGCGTTCTGCTTCTCCGAAGGCTCAGCCCGCGACATCGCGCCGCTCGTGAAGCAGTACAAGGACAGCGTTGCCAACGCCACGCCCGTCGGTGACTACGTCAACAACAACATCATGGCCGTGAGCAACATGCTGTGCATGGAGGATCGCAACGCCGCGTTCGAAGCCGCATCCAGTATGAGCATGAACTACTACACGAGCCTCATGCACCACTGGCTCGACAACATCCCGACGCCGGACGATTTCCCGAAGTGGCCCGCGACGTTGCCGGAGCCGACCCCGGACCAGATCGAGAAGGCGACGAAGCACGGCTTTGCTGTCGTCGGCGATCCGGACGATTGCGCCAAGGCGATCCAACAGTGGATCGACATCGGCGTCGACCAGCTCACGTTCAGCCCCACGACGAACACGCTTCCGCTCGAGACGATCGTGAACTCGATGGAGCTGTTCGGCAAGGAAGTGCTGCCGCAGTTCGACAAGGACCCGGTGCACTCGACCACCAAGTACCGCGAGGCTGCATCCCAGGCGTGACCCTGTCCGACGAGTTCCTCGAGCTCGCCAAGCGCGTCTCCAACTGGGGACGCTGGGGCGACGACGACGAGCTCGGCACGCTCAACCTGATCGACGCCGCGGCTGTGCAGCGCGGCGCGGCGGCAGTGAAGGCCGGCAAGCGTTTCTCGTTGGCCTTGCGCCTCGATCAGCGCGGCCCGCAGGTCGGCGGCATCCCCGGTCGGGTCAACCCGTTGCGGACGATGATCGCGATCAACTCGCAGTTCGCGGGCACGATCGACGGCTTCTGCACGAGCGACGACGTCGTCACGATGGGCCTGCAAGCCGCAACCCACTGGGACGCGCTGGCCCACGTCAGCTACGGCGGCTTGATCTACAACGGCTATCCCGCTTCGACGATCACCGCGGACGGCGCATCGAAGTGCGGCATCAGTCGCGTCTCGTCGTTGACAACGAAGGGCGTGTTGCTCGACGTCGCGCGAGCGCTCGGCGTCGACCGGCTCGAACCGGGCTACGGCATCACCAGCCAGGATCTCGACGCTGCCCTCGAGTTGGCGGGGGTCGCCGTCGCACCGGGCGATGCCCTGCTCGTTCGCACCGGTTTCATCCAGCTGTTCAAGGCCCGCGATCGGGAGGGCTATGCCGCGGGGCACCAACCCGGGCTGACGATGGGGACGGCTTCCTGGTTCCGCGATCGTGACGTCGCCGCCGTGGCCACCGACACGTTCACCTTCGAGGTGTGGCCCTGCGAGGACGAGCAGACGCTCCTCCCTGTGCATCTCCTGCACTTGCGGGACATGGGGCTCACTCAGGGACAGAACTTCGATCTCGAGGCGCTCAGCACCGACTGCGCGGCCGACGGCATCTACGGGTTTCTCCTGGAAGCGTCACCTTTGCCGTTCACCGGCGGCTGCGGCTCGCCGGTCAACCCTGTCGCGGTGAAGTAGACAGAACCCGTGCGCATGACCTTCAACCTCGCGGACATTGTCGAGGCCGCCGTCGACCGTGTGCCCGATCGGCCGGCGCTGGTCACGGCCGCCCGCACCCTCACGTACGCGCAACTCGAAGATCGAGCCAATCGCCTCGCGGCGTGGCTCACCGAACAGGGAGTCGGCCCCGGCGACCACGTCGGTTGCTACATGTACAACGGCACCGAGTTCGTCGAGACGATGCTGGCCGCGTTCAAGCTCCGCGCCGTGCCGATCAACGTCAACTACCGCTATGTCGAGGACGAGCTTCGCTATCTGTTCAACGACGCCGATTTGAAGGCGATCGTGCACGACGCCGAGTTCACACCGCGCATCGCGTCGGTGCGTGACGGTGTGCCGACGTTGACGACGACGCTCGAAGTGGGCGGCGACGGCGACGAGTACGAGAAGGCGTTGGCGCAGTCCTCACCTGAACGACGCGAGATCCAGCGCAGCGACGACGATCACTACATCATCTACACCGGCGGCACGACCGGCATGCCCAAGGGCGTCGTGTGGCGCCAGGCCGACGCGTTCTACGCCTGCTTCGGCGGCGGCGACTACAGCCGGCGCAACGTGGCGAAGACGCCGGACGAGATGCCCGACCGAATCGGCGACCCCGTCGTGTTCCTGCCGTTGGCCCCGCTCATGCACGGTGCCGCGCAATGGACCGTGTTCGCGTGGCTCATGCTCGGCGGCACGAACGTCCTCACGCCGTCCCGGCCTCGCACCGACTACGCCGAGGTGTGGCGGCTGATCACCGAGCAGAAGGTGATGATCCTTACGATCATCGGCGATGCGGTCGCTCGTCCGCTGATCGACGAGTACAAGGCCAACGCCGACAAGTACGACGCATCCAGCCTGTTCACCATCGGGTCGGGCGGTGCCCCGTTGTCACCAGGTGGTCGGGCCGAGCTGGCTGAAACGTTCCCGCACGTGATCCTGGCCGACGGCTACGGCGCGTCGGAGACCGGTGCGCAGGCGAGCAGCATGGGCGATGGGCGCTTCGCTTCGTTCGACAACGAGACGATCGTGCTGAACCCCGACACGCTCGAGCCGATCGCGCCGGGGTCGGGCGACGAGGGACGCGTGGCCAGGCGCGGCCACATCCCGCTCGCGTACTACAACGATCCCGAGAAGACCGCGGCCACGTTCGTCGAACACGGTGGCGAACGCTGGGTGCTCACCGGTGACGTCGCGACCGTTTTCGACGACGGCTCGATTCAGCTGCTCGGCCGTGGCTCGATGTGCATCAACACGGGCGGCGAGAAGGTCTTCCCCGAGGAGGTGGAGGGCGTGCTCGTCGGTCACGAGCAGGTGTACGACGCCATCGTCGTAGGCCTCCCCGACGAGCGGTGGGGCGAACGGGTGACCGCAGTCGTGCAGCGCTGCGGAGGCGCAACCGTCACCGAGGAAGATCTCGTCACGTATTGCAAGGATCAACTCGCGGGGTACAAAGTGCCGCGCACGGTCGTCTTCGTCGAGGGTGTGCAGCGCTCGCCGGTCGGCAAGGCGGACTACGCATGGGCGAAACAAGCCGCCATAGAGGTGACGAAATGATCGACGGTCGCAACCTTTGGGAGCTGCTCGAGAAGCGAGTGGTGGCGACCCCGGACGCAGTGATGGCGGTCGACGAGAACGGCCGCACACTCACCTTTGCCGAGTACAAGGCCGAGGCCGAACGCACCGCGGCCGGTCTGGCTCGCCTTGGCGTCGGCGAGGGCGACGTGGTGTCGTGGCAGCTTCCGACGTGGCTCGAATCGCTGGCCCTCGTGGCGGCGCTCTCGCGTCTCGGCGCGATCCAGAACCCGATGCTGCCGATCTACCGCGCACGCGAGGTCGGCTTCATCACGAAACAAGCGGGCTCGCGTTTGCTCATCGTTCCGGGCACGTGGCGCAACTTCGACTACGAGGAGATGGCCCGCGAGATCGCCGGCGGTCAGCCCGGACTCGAGATCCTCGTCGCCAACCGCGCGTTGCCGCAGGGCGATCCGCAGCAGCTGCCACCGCCGCCGGCCGCGCCCGACGATCCTGAAGCTCTGCCGATTCGCTTCTACTACTACACGTCCGGCACGACGGCCGATCCGAAGGGCGCTCAGCACACCGACGCGACGATCAAGGCCGCGGCCGTCGGCATGTGTGAACGGCTCGAGGTCGTGGAGGACGACCGCATCGGTTGCGTGTTTCCGTTCACGCACATCGCCGGGGCGGTGTACATCTTCAGCGCGCTGGCATTTGGCTGCACGATGATCGTCGTCGAAGGCTTCGATGCGGAGGCCACCCCGCAAGTCCTCGCTCGCGAGGGTGTCACGCTCGCCGGCGCCGGCACCCCGTTCCACATGGCGTACCTCGCCTACCAGCGCAACCACCCCGAGTCCGCGCCGCTGTTCCCCAGCGCCCGCGCCTACATCGGCGGCGGCGCGCCGAAGCCGCCGCAGCTGCACTACGACATCAAGGGCGAGATGGGCACCGTCGGCATCGTGTCGGGGTACGGCATGACCGAAGCACCCATCGTCACGATGGCATCGGTGCAGGACACCGACGAAGTGCTCGCCAACACGGAAGGTGCGCCTGTCACGGGCGTGGACTTCATCACGGTGAAGCTCGACGGCACCCGCTCGGCGGTGGGTGAGGAGGGCGAAGTCCGGCTCAAGGCGCCGATGGTCATGCGGGGTTACATCGATTCGTCGCTCGACGCCGACGCGTTCGACGCGAACGGCTACTTCCGCACCGGCGATCTCGCCGTGATCGACGAGCAGCGCAACGTGCGGATCACCGGGCGGGTGAAGGACATCATCATCCGCAACATGGAGAACATCTCCGCCAAGGAGCTCGAGGACAACCTCTTCGCTCATCCGAAGGTGGCCGACGTGGCCGTCATCGGACTGCCTGACGACCGAACCGGCGAACGTGCCTGCGCAGTGGTGGTGCCTTCGGACCCCGCCGATCCGCCTGCCCTCGACGAGCTGTGTGCTTACTTGCTCGAGCGCGGGTTGATGAAGCAGAAGCTGCCCGAGCAACTCGAGATCATCGATGCATTGCCTCGCAACCCCACGGGCAAGATCGTGAAGTTCGAACTCCGCGACCGCTACGCGAAGCCCTAACCCCCACCTGCAAATCCAGTGCACTGCGACACACTTTTGTGTCGTAGTGCACTGGATTTCGTAAGAACGAAGGACGACTGATGGCACTGTTGGACGGGAAGATCGCGATCGTCACCGGCGCGGGCCACGGCATCGGCCGCGGGCACGCGCTCGAGTTGGCGAAACACGGCGCTCGCGTCGTGGTCAACGACCTCGGCTCGAGCGTGAGCGGCGAGGGCGCCAGCCAGGACGCTGACCTCACCGTGAAGCTCATCGAGCAGCGCGGGGGCGAGGCCATCGCCAACTACGGCGACGTGTCCGACGAGGTGCAGTCGGCCGAGATGATCCAGCAGGCTGTCGACACGTGGGGTCGCCTCGACATCCTCGTGAACAACGCCGGCATCGTGCGAGATGGTGTGATCTGGAACATGGCCGTGTCCGACTTCGACGCGGTGATGCGGGTGCACGTGCGCGGGACCTGGTTACCGAGCCATTTCGCGGCCAAGCACTGGCGCGCCCGCTCGCAAGCCGGCGAGACGTTCACCGGTCGCATCATCAATACGACCTCCGGTGCGGGCCTGGTCGGCAACTTCGGCCAGACCAACTACGCCACCGCCAAGGCGGCCATCGCCGGTCTCACCCAAACGCTGTCGCTCGAGCTCTACAAGCTCGGTGTCACCGTCAACTGCATCGGTCCTGCTGGCGCCACCCGAATCACCGGCACGATGCCGAACGCGCCGAAGGTCATCGAGCCGGACGACGTCCCCGACGACGAGTTCAACCCGATGGATCCGTCGGTGTCGTCACCGGTCGTGGCGTGGCTGGCGAGCGACGAGGCCCAACTGGTCACCGGCCAGATCATCAGAGCCGTCGCCGAGCGGCTGATCCTCATGCATGGTTGGGCCGACGGCCCGACCGTCACCAACGGCGGCAAGCGCTGGGACGCCACCAAGCTCGGCCACGTCATCGCCACCGACATCTTCAAGACGCGATCGCCGGGACTTCGACTGGGCTAGCGGGAGCGGGGGAGCCCGAGGCCGTGTTCGGCGATGATGCCGCGCTGGATCTCACTGGAGCCGCCGTAGATCGTGGTGACCGTCGAGTGGCGGTACGCATGCTCGACGAAGTCGAAGATCGCCGCGTCGGCCGGGACGATGTCGCGGAAGTCGCCCGCGGCACGCGTGAACGCCTCGGTGACGAACAACTTCGCCATCGAGCCTTCGACGTGCGTGACGGCACCCGTCGACGCCAGCTCGCTACAGCGATAGAGCAGCAGGCGGCCCACTTCCATCGCGATTGCGTGTGCCGCGATGCGGTCGGCGACCAGCGGATCGTCGAGCGCACCTGACGCTTGCGCCCACGACGCCACGGTGCGCACGAGTCGGTCGGGCTCACCCCAGTTCGCACTGTTCCGCTCGAAGACCAGCGCGGCGTTCATCACCGACCAGCCGGCGTCGACATCGCCCACGCGGCACGAGTCGGGCACGTGTACATCGGTGTAGAAGGTGATGTTCGTGCGCTCGCCGCCGAGCGTGTGCACGGGTGTGATCTCGATACCCGGCGAGTCCATCGGCACGAGGAACATCGTGAGGCCCTTGTGCTTCGGCTTGTCGGGGCTCGTGCGGGTGAGCAGGAACACGTAGTCGGCTTCGTGGGCCATCGTCGTGAACATCTTCTGCCCATTGATCAGCCACTCGTCGCCGTCGAGCACGGCGCGGGTCTGTACGGCGGCAACGTCGGAGCCGGCGTCGGGTTCGCTGTAACCGAGGCACGCGAGCGCGTCGCCCGACAACATCCGCGGCACGATCTCGGTGCGCTGTTGCTCGTTGCCGAGCAGGACGAGCGTGGCCGCCACCATCGACACGATGCCCATGCTGTCGACCGGCGCGCCCGCGCCGTAGAGCTCTTGCATCAGCGTGGTGGTCTCGACGGGGCTGCGACCTCCGCCACCGACCTCGACCGGCCAGCCCGCAGCGAGGTAACCCGCGTCACACAGGGCGCGGTGCAACCCGGCGTCGTGCATCGTCCCGGTCTCGTGCGCTCGCGCGATGATCTCGCCAGTCAAGTGTTCGTCGAGGAACGCGCGTACCTCGCGTCGAAACGCCTCGGCGCCGGCGTCGAGCTTCCGATCGAGTCCGCGTCTCGTTGTGCCCCAAAGCCGCTCGGCGACCTCGAGCAACCGGTGCCGAGGATCACCGAACGTGGTCCGTGCGACCTTCGCCCGCCGGACGTAGAGCTGAACGTCGTACTCGAGCATGAACCCGTAGCCGCCGTGGAAATGCAGGGCCGCTTCGGCCGCTTCGACCGCCACGTGGCCGGCCCACCACTCGGCCATCGACGCCAACGCCGGCCCGTCGGGGTCGCCGTCATCGAGGGCGACGGCCGCCTCTCGGGCGAGGAGCTCGCTGCCCGTCACTGCGGCGTGGAGATCGGCGAGGCGGTGCTGGATGGTCTGGAAGGAACCGATCGGTACGCCGAACTGATGGCGCTCTTTGACGTAGTCGACGGCGAGGTCGAGCACGGCGCGCGCCAACCCGGCGAACCACGACGCCCGCAGCGCGAGTTGCCGGTCGTCGGGTTCCGGCGCAACGGTTTCGATGAACGGCACCGTGGCGAGATGGGCCCCGCACTGGCGGGCCACCACCGCGAGGTCAGCCGTCGACGCCTCACCCGACGAGGCCGCGTCGAACAGGCCCATCTCGACCAGCCCGTCCCACACGGCTTGATCGAAACCCGAAGACTCCGCCGCCCGCACCTGCTCCGGCGACGACGTCTTCAACAGGAGACGGCCGACGGCTTCGTCGAGCGCCTGCTGCTCGTCGGTCAGGCTCAACCCAACTTCTCGGGGGCTGCGCCCCCGCGCCCCATCTGCGTGCGGTTCGCTGGCGCTCCCTCGCCCGCTCGAACTCGCTTTGCTGCGCTCGCTCAACCGAGTGCACCGCTGGCACGCAACGCAGCGATCCTGGCGTCGTCGTACCCCAGCACCTCGCGCAGCACCTCGTCGGTGTGTTGGCCCACCGTCGGTGCCTTCGAAGGAACCCGCGCGGCCTCGTCGACGAGCTTGATCGGCGACGGCAGCTGCTCGGCCCCGAGCACGTCACGCGGCAACCATGGGAACCGATCCTGGAACTGTGGGTCGTCAGCGAGCGTCTGTGGCGTGTTCACGTTGACGATCGGTGTGTTCACCCGCTCGCCGATCTGCACCCACTCGGCACTCGTGCGCGATGCGAAGATGTCGCGCAACTCCGACCGCAGTTCGATGTTCCCGACGGCATGATCGGCGTACTGCGCTCCGGGAAACTTCTCGAACAGCTCGGCGCGCTCGATGCCGCGGCAGAAGTTCTCCCAGAACTCCCGCTCGGAGGCTTGGAACAGAATGTGGCCGTCCTTCGTCGCATAGAACTGGTAACGCACGCCATGGCGCATGCCGCCGGTGCCCGGAGCGCGTCGCACGTAGTCGTCGGAAGCGTTGCCGGTGACCTCGTCGTCGGGCCGCTCGTACGCCTTGTACGTCTCGGAGCGCAGCCAGTCCATCGCGGCGGCCGCGTCGGACTGTGCGATGTCGATGCGGGCAGGCTCGCCGGTCGCGCGCGCCCGGATGACCGCAGCGAGCACACCGAGCGCACCGAACAACGGGCCGGCATGGATGCCTGTCGACGGGTGCTCGGGCAGGTACGTGAACCCGTCGTCGTCGATCTCCGGCTTCACGAGCCCTGCCCATACGTCGTATGCGACACCGTGGCTGGGCATGTCCTTGTACGGGCCGGTCATCCCGTAGCCAGAGATCGTGCAGAACACGATGCGCGGGTTGACCTCGCACAGCTTCTCGAAGCCGAGGCCCCGCTTGGCCAGACCGCCTGGGCGCATCGCCTCGATGACGACGTCGGCGTCGCGCACGAGGTCGAGGTAGATGTCGACGCCCTCCTGTGTGCGCAGATCGAGCACCAGCGAGCGCTTGCCGCGGTTCACGTGGAGGTGCATGAGCGAGACGCCCTCGACGATGGGCCACGTCATCTGCCGCACGTAGTCGCCGGCCGGCGATTCGACCTTGATCACGTCGGCGCCGAGGTCGGCGAGGTGCGTGGTGATGGCGGCCGGGCCGAGCATCGAGCTCTCGATGACGCGCAGGCTGGCCAGGGGCGGCGGACTCATGGTGGCGGGCGCTCCAAAGGTTTCTGACGGACCGTCAGATTGTAGGAGGGCCCTAGATTGGCTCGCCATATGCCGGATCAGCCCGTGGCCTATCGCCAGATCCAGTTCCAGGTGCCGCCGGGCGCGACCGAGCTCATCCTGGTGCGACACGGCGAGTCCGAAGCCGCGATCGAGGGTGAGCCGTTCGAGCTGGTCGAAGGCCACGGTGACCCGGCGTTGTCACCCGAAGGACTCGAGCAGGCCGAGCTCGTCGGTCGGCGCTTGGCCAGCGAACCGATCGACGCGATCTACGTGAGCAACCTGCGCCGCACGTCGCAAACTGCGGCACCGCTCGCGCACCACCTCGGGCTCACGCCGATCGTGGAGCGCGATCTGCGTGAGGTCTACCTCGGCGAGTGGGAGAGCGGCCTGTTCCGCAAGAAGGTCATCGAGCGTGACCCGATCGCTGTGCGCATGGTCGAGGAGCAGCGGTGGGACGTGATTCCGGGCGCCGAGCCCCAAGCCGAGTTCGCACAACGCACGCGCACCGTCGTCGAGCGCATCGCGGGCGCGCACGAAGATCAACGTGTCGCGGTGTTCGCACATGGCGGGATCATCGGCGAGATGCTCGCGCTGGCCACCGGTGCCACGGCGTTCGCGTTCACGTCGGACAACTCCGCCATCTCACAACTCGTGATCACTCCCGGCAGATGGATCTTGCGCCGATTCAACGACACCGCCCATCTCGACGTCGGGCTGATTACGTCGCGCTGAGCACGTCGACGACGAACCACAACGTCTCGTCGGGTGCGATCGACGGCGGCGGGTTCGCGCCGTAGGCCATCGCCGCGGGGATCCCGAGCAGTCGTTGCCCGCCCACCTTCATCCCGGGCAGACCCTTCTTCCAGCCCTCGATCACCTCGCTGAGCGCGAAGTTCGCGGGCTGCCCACGCGAGTACGACGAGTCGAAGATCTTTCCGGTGGAGCACGACACGCCGATGTAGTTGACGGACAGCGTGTTGGTCTCGGCCACCACCGCGCCGTTACCCTCCTTCAAGTCCTCCATGACGAGGTCGGTCGGGGGTGGACCGACCTTCACCGGCACGTCGGGAGCGCCGGCGGGCAAGGGGTCGCTCACCGCCACGCACGGCAGACCGGCGGCCGACGGCAGGGCCGCCTCCGTTGTCGTGGTCTCGTTGGCGAACGGATTCAGTGTGGTTGTCGTCGTGGATGAGGTGGCACCACCACCGCCGGTGAACGCCGCCGCGCCGACGACGGCCATCACCAGCACTCCGGCGGCGAGGGCGGCACCGAGCCGTTTGCGGTTCTTCCGGCGCCGGGCGGCCTCAGCGGCCGCGGCCTTGGCCCGGCTGCTCACCCATTGACGGTCTCGCTTGCGATTAGGCACGGGTGGGCAAGGTAGCAATCTCCTCGAGGTCGCAGGCTTCGGCCACCAGCTCATACGACCGCAGCCGGTCTTCGTGACCGGCCACCATCGTGGTGACCATGAGCTCGTCGACGCCCGTCCGGGCCGCAAGCTCCTCGAGTCCGCGACGAACCTCGTCGGGGTCGCCGACGATGAGCGGAGCAGTCCACGTACGCACGAGCTCGCGCTCGAACGGGGTGAACACGTACTCCGCGGCTTCTTCAGGAGTGGCCATCGGCATCGGCCGGCCCTGACGGAGGCGGACGAACGACAGCGCGCTCGGCCCGGACAGCCATCTGGCTCGCTCGCTGGTGTCCGCGCAGATGACGGGTACGCCGATCATCGCGTAGGGCTGGTCGAGGTCATCCGACGGCTTGAACGCGGCACGGTAAGCAGCGAGTGCGGGGAGCGTGTTCTGCGACGCGAAATGGTGGGCGAACGAGAACGGCAGCCCGAGCATCCCGGCTACCTGCGCGCTGTAGTCGCTCGACCCGAGCATCCACATCGCGGGCTTGTACCCGCGACCGGGAACGGCGGTGATCTGTGGGTGTGTGCCTTCGAAGAACGCGAGGAGATCTCGCAGCTGCTCGGGGAACTCGTCGGCTCCCGTCATCGGCTTGCGCCGCAGCGCGGCGGCCGTGACCGGGTCGGTTCCCGGTGCGCGGCCGAGTCCGAGATCGATGCGGCCGGGATGCAGGGCCTCGAGCATCCCGAACTGTTCGGCGACGACGAGCGATGCGTGGTTGGGCAACATCACGCCTCCAGCACCGATGCGCAGCGTCGACGTGGATGCCGCGAGATGAGCGATGAGCACGGCAGGCGACGAGCTGGCGATACCGGGCATGTTGTGGTGCTCGGCCACCCAGAGGCGGCGGAAGCCCGAACGCTCAGCGAGACGGGCGAGCTGGGTGGAGGTGGCGAGAGCGGCCGCGGCACTCGAGCCTTGCCCCACGGGCGCGAGGTCGAGGACCGAGATCGGGGGCAGCGCCATCCGAACCTGCAACACGCCGAACGCCGTGCCTCTTCCATCCATCTAGGTTTCTGGGCCGAATGTCGCTGCACCCGAACGCGCCCGACTGGTTCCGCAACGCCCTCGCGGTGCCGTTCGACGACGGTGAGGTCAGGGTCAGCGGGGCGAGCATCCACTACCTCGCGTGGGGTCAACCGGGTCGCCGGGGTCTCGTGTTCGTGCACGGCGGCGGCGCGCATGCCCATTGGTGGACGCATGTCGCGGCGCGGTTCGCCGGCGAGTTCCGTGTCGTGGCTGTCGACCTGTCCGGCCACGGCGACAGCGACCACCGCGAGACATACGCGTTCGAGCAGTGGACCGAGGAGGTGCTGGCGGTCGCCGGGGCCGGCGCGATCGACGGCGCTCCGGTCGTCGTCGGCCACAGCATGGGCGGCTTCGTCACGATCGCCACGGCGGCGCTGCACGGCGACAACCTCTCGGGCGTCATCGTGTGCGACTCGCCGGTGACCGCGCCGGACCCAGAAGTGGAGTCGTACCGCCTGAAAGAGGCCTTCGGCCGGCCCCGCACCTACGCGTCAGTAGAAGAGGCGCTGGTGCGATTTCGAACGGTCCCGCCACAGGAGCACTACCTCGACTACGTCATCGACCACGTCGGTCGCCGATCGCTGCGTGCGGTCGACGGTGGATTCCAGTGGAAGTTCGACCGGCGCATCTTCGAGCAGTTCGCGCAATCGATGCGTGGCGTCGCACTTCCGTACCTCTCTCGCGTTCGATGCCGGTTCGCGCTGCTGCGCTCCGAGCGCGGCCTTGTCACTCCGAGCATCGGCGAGTCGATGTACGAAGCTCTCGGGCGAGTCGCCCCGATCATCGAGCTCCCGGAGGCCGGTCACCACGCCATGCTCGACCAGCCGCTCGTGCTGCTCACCGCGTTGCGCACCTTGCTTGCCGACTGGGATCACTCCGACCCGCGTCAGGTCAGCTCGGACTTGATCGGCTGACCGGGGAGCAGTTCCTTGTGCAGACCCTCGGGGGACTTCACGATCTGGCCGAGCACGATCACGTAGTCGATTCCGACCGACTCTTGTGCCGGGTTGTCGACCGTCGACCGGTCGGCGACGCTGTTCGGATCGAAGATCGTGATGTCGGCGTCGGCGCCTTGCTGTAGACGTCCCTTCTTGCGCAACGCCGGCGCCTTCGCTTCGAGTCGCTTCGCGGGAAGGATCGTCATCTTGGCGAGAGCATCGATCAGCGACAACGTCTTCTGGTCTCGCGCGTAGAAGCCGAGCGTCCGGCTGAAGCATCCCGCGGCGCGCGGGTGGTTGTTGTTGGCCGGTTCAAGGATCGCATCGCTGCCGATCATCGTGAACTTCGATTGCAGTGCCGCGACCACGTCGGCGTCAGGGATGGCGTACGCCGCGACGAGCTTGTTCTCGCTGGCGCGGTACTTGTCGAAGCTCGCCTTCGTGAGACGCTCGCCCGTGCCGGGAACGACGAGATCGTTGTACGTGATGTGAAAACGATCCTGCCAACCGGGGGCGAATCGAGCCGACCTGATGTACGTCGCCCAGAAGTTGTACGGGTACAGACACGCCGTGACATCGAGCTTGTCGTTCTCCCGCGCGTTCTGCAGCGTGTCGAGTGACTGCGTCATCTGGAACGTTCCGCCGGTCGACGTGATGTGCATCACGTGCACGCCGGAGCCGGTCTGGCGACCGAGATCGAGGATCTCCTGCAGCGTCTTCGCGTTGTTGTCCGGCGGAACATCGGTGGAGTAGCGCCCGTGGAAGAAGGACGGAAGGCCGTACTTTGCGGCCACGGTCATCTGGCGCGCGATCTCATCGTCGGTGACACCGGGGGAGTACTCCGGCGAGAAGCTGGCACCAATCCAACCCTGGTGGAGTTGCGCTTCGATGTCGGCGGTGAGCGCCTCGAGTTGTGCGGCGGTGGCCGCGGCGCTCCCGCCGATCTTCTGACCGCCGTCGCTGCGCATGTAGTAGTTGTCGTACGCACCGCCGTAATGACACGGCGACTTGCCCTCGTACGTCGAGAAGAACCTCTCCGCCGTCATGAGCATGCCGTGCATGCCGAGGTTGGTCGTGACTCCGTCGGCGATCTTGAACCAGATGCCGTACTCGTTCGGGTCGTAGCTGATCATGTCGATGAAGCCGGGCGCGACGACGCGATTCTCGGCGTTGATCGTCGCTCGGCCCGTGAGCGGGGTCTCGCTGATCGCGGTGATCGTGCCGCCATCGATGCCGACGTTGGCCACGCGGTCGTAACCGGTCTCGGGATCGATCACCCGCCCACCGCCGATCACGCGATCGAAGACGTGATCCGACGGAACGGAATTGGGCGACACGGTGCCCGCGACGCTGGGCGGCTGCGATTCGCCGGAGGGCCCGGTGGCGCGCGGCTTCACATTGGTGATCGTCGGGCGGCTGGTCTTCGACATCTGGCTCAACGTGAGGGCGCTGGCGGCGCCGAAGCCGAGTGCAAGCAACAGCTTTCGCCGCTCGAGGGATGGCGGCTCGTCGTTCTCGGTCACGGCGTGCCGTCGCGCAGCGCGGCATAGCGGGCTCGCAGCGCGGCCCGGTCGACTCGCTCGTCGGGCTCGACGAGCTCGCCCGCACCCAGACCCCAGGCCTCAGCAACCTCCTCGGGGGCGCGCTCGTGCAAGATCGCCGCCGCCTGCACGCACGCGCCGATGGCAACGTGCTCTTCCCCTTCCGGGATCGTGATGGCGAGGCCCGACAGGTCGGCGACGATACGGCGGTAGGCCGGAGAACGGGCACCTCCTCCGACGAGCACGGTGCGCCCCGTGCCTCCGCGCGCGAGTCCGGTGGCACGTCGCAAGGCATCGAGCCCGTCGAGCAGGCCGCACACCACGCCTTCGTACGCGGCGCGCGCGAAGCCGGCGCGGGACACGTCGCCGTGTACACCGGAGATCAGTCCGGTGGCATTCGGTCGGTTGGGCGTGCGCTCGCCGTTCAGATACGGGAGCACCACCACGCCCTCTGCGCCTGGCCGGGCGGCGAGAGCGAGCGCGTCGAGCTCGTGCGGTTCCGCGCCCAGGACACGGCCGAATGCCTCAGTCACCCCTGCGGCATTCAATGTGCACACCAACGGCAGGAAGCGTCCGGTCGCGTCGGCGAAACCGGCTACCGCGCCGGTCTTGTCTGCGGTCGGCGTCGCAGAAACGGTGTACACGGTGCCCGACGTGCCGAGCGAGATGGCGACGTCACCGGCCACGAGCCCGACACCGACGGCGGCGGCCATGTTGTCGCCCGTCCCCGGTCCGCACAGCGGTCGCCCGCGGAGTCCGAGGATGTCGTGCACCGACGCCGTCATCCAGTCGGACGCTTCGGTCGGACCCAACACCTCCGGGAGGCGATCGGCCCACGCGCCACGGGTCGGTGTACCGACTACGCGGTCCAACAGATCGGGGCGCCAACGATTCTCTGTCGGCGACCAATAGCCGGTTCCCGAGGCATCGCCGCGGTCGGTCACGAGGCGACCCGTGAGCCGATACGTGAGGTAGTCGTGCGGGAGGAGCACCGAGGCGACGCGGTCGAGCACGTCGCGTTCGTGACGCGCGAGCCATGCCAGCTTCGTGATCGTCAGCGCGGCGACCGGCACCGTCCCGGTGGCTTTCGCCCATCGCTCTGCCCCGAATTGTTTGACCATCGCAGCGGCTTCGGGTGCCGACTCGGTGTCGTTCCAGAGCTTGGCCGGGCGCAGCACCGCACCCGCCGCGTCGAGCACGACGAGCCCATGCTGCTGACCGGCAACCGACATGGCCGCGATGTCACGCACGCCCGCTTGGCCTACCGCTACCACCAGAGCGTCCCACCACGCCTTCGGGTCTTGCTCGCTGCGCGGCGGTCGGGAGGTTGTCGGATGTGGTGCGCGGCCGTACGCGACGAGACGACCATCGTCGGCATCGCGCACCTCGACCTTTGTCGACTGCGTCGAGGAATCGACGCCCATCACCAGCGGCACGGCCGCCAAAGTACCTGGCGAGTGCTCCGACCTGCCCTAACGGACGCCGAGCAACAACTCCGTGACCAACTGATCGAGACGTTCGTGGCCGTAGCCCTGTTCCGCAAGCGCTTCGAGATCGACGGTGAACGCGTCGCGCCGCAGCGCAGCAATTGCGTCCGGTGTCACCTTGCCTTTGAACGTGGGTTCCCGAAGCTCGGCGACCTTGGCGACCTCGAGCGCGGTCTGAATCTCGGGATCGTCGTGGAAGCGTTGCACCTTCTCGCGCAGGATCAAGTAGGTCCGCATGCACCCGCGGGCGAAGTCCCACACACCATCGACATCCTCGGTGCGGTACGCATGCGCGTCGAAGTGGCGCATGCCTTCCCAGTGCGAGTCCTCGAGCAGCTTGACCAGGTAGAAGGCGTCTCGGATGCCCTCCGAGCCGAACCGAAAGTCCTGGTCGTACTTGCCGATTCGTTGCGCGTTGAGGTCGATGTGGAACAGCTTTCCGTGCCACAAGGTCTGGGCAACCGCGTGGTGGAAGGACAGTCCCGACATCGTCTCGTGAGCGAACTCCGGGTTGAGCCCGACCATCTCAGGCCACTCGAGCTCGTTGATGAACGCCAGTGCGTGGCCGACGGTCGGCAGGAACATGTCGCCCCGCGGCTCATTGGGCTTGGGCTCGATCGCAAAGCGCAGGTCGTACCCACGGTCGCGAACGTGCGCGCAACACACGTCGACAGCTTCGGCGTAACGATCGAGTGCGGCACGAACGTCCTTGGCCGCATCGGACTCGCAGCCTTCGCGTCCCCCCCACATCACATAGACCCGCGCTCCGAGTTCCACGCCGAGCTCGATGGCGTCGAGCGTCTTGGCCAACGCGTAGCGCCGCACGTCCGCGTCATTTGCCGTGAACCCGCCGTCCTTGAAGACCGGATCGGAGAAGAGGTTGGTGGTGGCCATCGGCACCTTCATGCCGGTCTGGTCGAGGGCGCGGCGGAAGCGCTTCACGATGGCCTCGCGGTCGGCCGGCGTCGAGCCGGGAGGAACGAGATCGTCGTCGTGGAAGTTCACGCCGTACGCGCCGAGCTCGGCGAGCCGTTGCACCGACTCCACGGGATCGAGCTTCGGCCGCGTCTCGAATCCGAACGGGTCACGGCCACGGTTCCCGACCGTCCACAACCCGAATGTGAATCGATCGTCGGTCGTCGGCATGTACTCGTCGCTCATGGCGGTCCAGTACAGCACTCGCCGGGTGGCGCGGCTCGAAAAAGTGCGAAAAACAGGCGAAATCATTGGGTTTTCGCATCGAACTGGTGTACGATATTCCTTGTGTTGGAGGCCTTGACCAAAGCCATCGACGCCGTGCTGGCGGTCGATGTGCAGGCGCTGACCGACGCCGAAGTGCACGACCTCACGGTGGGCTTGCAACGCCAGACGTCGCGCTTGGCCGCCGCTCGAGCAGAGGCTTCGGCGGCATGGGACGGGCGACGGCTCTGGGCCGAGGATGGTTCGAAGAGCGCCGGTGCGCGACTGGCTCGCGAATGCAGTATGGATCCGGATACGGCGAAGACGGAGATCCGCCGCGCGCGCAAGCTGCGAAGCATGCCTGCAACAGTTGCCGCGCTTGCCGATGGTTCCCTGTCGATCGACTACGCGGACCTGTTGGCCCGAGCGAACAGCGGGGAGGCGCGGTCCTTCTTCGCGCGGGACGAGGAGATGCTCGTCAACCTGCTGCGCCCGATGCGCCACGCCACGGCGAAGCGCACGGTCGCGTACTGGCGCAGCAATGCCGACGATGAATCAGAGAAGAAGCGTGCCGATCGTCAGACTGCTCGCCGGCACGGTTGCGCTGACCGCACGTTCAAGGGCGGGGTGCATGTGTCTGCGTTCTTTCCTCGGGTGGCCGGCACGGCGTTCTACGACGAGTTCCATCGCCTCGAGCGGCAGTTGTTCGAGAAGGATCTCGCCGAGGCTCGACGACTGCACGGCGACGATGCGATGGCCCATCTGGCGCGCACCGGCGCCCAGCGGGGTGCCGACGCGATGATGCTCATGGCGGAGCGCTCCGCGATCGCACCCGAAGGCGGCCGCAAGCCGGCGCCACTGTTCACGGTGCTCGTGGGTTACGAGACGTTCGCCGGACGGGTCTGTGAGCTCGAAGACGGCACCGTCGTGCATCCCACGGAGTTGCAACAATTCCTGGCCGAGGCAGAGATCGAGCGCATCGTCTTCGCCGGCCCCGCGCGAGTGATCGAGGTCGGCAAGCGCACCCGCTTCTTCACCGGCGCGCTGCGACGAGCGATCCAGGTGCGCGATCGGCACTGCCAGGACCCCTCCGGCTGCGACGAACCGATCACCCGCTCCGAGGCCGACCACATCGAAGAGTTCGAAGACGGCGGGTTCACCACGCAGGACAACGGCGAGCTCAAGTGCGGCCACCACAACCGGCGCAAGAATCGAATGAAGCGGCGAGGGCCGCCGAACAGGCCATCAGCTCAAGAGCGGCTGGACGAACTCCGCCGCCGACTCACCGCTGCGGCCCTGATGGAGCCCGTCGAACCCGACGACTCCGGGTGACCCGGTCGTCCCGCCACCCTCCACGGCAGTTCGTCACCGATGCTCGAGCGCGCCCCCGCCGCGAGCAACCCGCGTGAGCCGCTGACAGGCGGCAGTACGGTGGCTCGTCGTGACTCGGCGGCATCGACTCAGGAGATCTGGTGTCGCCGTTGTCGTGATCGCGCTCGCGGCGGGCGCAGTTCTCTGGGTGAATCGTGACACGACACCGGCACCGGGAAGAGGTGCCGGCACGATCGTGGCGCGGCTCGTGCAGCACGAGTCGCTGCCGCGCGACCTGAAGCCGTACGCCGGTCTCGGAACCTGGGTCGACGGGTTCGACTTCGGACCGGCGTACACCAAGGCCACGCCGGCGATCGCACCGCGGGCGGTCGACGACATGGCCGCGAGCGGCGTGAAGACCGTGTACCTCCAGGCCGTGCGCGACGACGCTCGCTCACCCGGCGGTGTGGTCGACCGGGCGCTCGTGGCCGAGTTTCTGCTCCGAGCGCACCGGCGAGGCATGCGGGTCGTCGGCTGGTATCTCCCGAAGTTCACCGACCTCGACCTCGACCTCACGCGCCTGCAACAGATCGCCGACTTCGAGGTGCTCGGCCATCGCTTCGACGGTGTAGCCGTCGACATCGAAGCCACGGACGAGGTGCCCGACGTGGCCGAGCGCAATCAACGCCTCATCGAGCTGTCGACCCGGTTGCGGGCGGTGTCGGGCCACGACGTGCTCGGCGCGATCGTGCTGCCCCCGGTGTTGACTGAAGTGGTCAACCAGCGTTACTGGCCGGACTTCCCGTATCCCGAGCTCCACCCCCTGTACGACGTGTGGTTGCCGATGAGCTACTGGACGTTTCGCTCGAGCTCGTCTGGCTACCACGACGGCTACACGTACAACGACGAGAGCATCCGGCGACTGCGCAGCAACCTCGGCGACGGAAACGCGGTGGTGCATGCCATCGGCGGCATCGGAGATCTCGTCACGGTCGACGAGCTCGCTCGGTTCGCGCAATCGTTGGTCGACGATCGGGCGGTCGGTGGCTCGATCTACGACTGGAACTCGATGACATCGGAAGCCCGCACCGCCCTCGCCGCGGAGTTTGCGACGGGGGCGGCCGCGCACCTGCCGCTGCCACCCTGATCACCGCGCGCCGAAGGGAAGTTGCTACCCCCGTAAGGCGGCACGCAGCCGGCGGGCCACCGATGGAGGAACCACCTCCAACGCTGCGGCCGCGAGCTGTTCGAGCGGGGGAAACGCGCCGAGCACCCAACGGCTGAACGCGCCGTCGTCGAGCCACTCCGCGACCTCGGGAGTGACACCATCGACCGGCCACTCGCCGGCCGCACACGCCAGGCGAAGCACCGGCCAACTGTGGACATCGGCCAGGATCTCCCCGAGTCGTGCGACGTTCTGCACCGCCTTGGCTTCCCATTCGTCGTCGTCATTGACCACCAAGGCCACGGCTGGGTGGAGCTCGGCGACGTCGCGCCACGGCAGCGGCATCTCCGCCGGTACGCACCCGCGGTACTCGAGGAGACGCTCGAGCCAGAGAATCGCCCACAGCTCGACGCTGCCGTGAACGGGCGCAGCCGTGGACAGCCCCAGCGAACGGCGACACACGTCGTCGATGCGACCGCTCGGGTCGTGCTCGTCGGCGCTGCTGAGGACCGAGGCCTCCGCACCCTGGAGGCGCAGCGTGCTGCCGCTCGCGCCCGAACGGTCGACGAGGTGCACGCAGCGAACCCGACGTTGCTCCTCCGGGTCTGCGAGATGGCGGGCGTTTCCTTCGGTGACCACGCCGATCGCCAGCCATTCATCGGGTGCGGTGAAGCCGGCGAGCGCCTCGACGACGGTCATCTCACCATCGATCGGGCGCACACCGAGGTCGAAACCCTCGGTCAGCGGCTTCGACGGCCAAGCCGTGACGCGCACGAGGAGGGGCGGACGGCCCCAGCCCTCCTGCTCGGCGGCCTCGTCGAGCGCGGCCGCGAGACGTGGAAGGGCCCCGCTCAGGCCTGACGAGGTGTCGTCGGTGTGTGCATCGACAGCCTGGAGCCGTCGTCGGGTGGTGCGGACGGAGCCCGCTCTGGTGGACATGGGATCTCTCCTGCATGAACTGCCTCCGTGAGGCGATCACGCCCGTCGTGCGGGAGGGAGATCGCGAACCCTGTCGCTGCACGCCGTTCACCACGGCGTCGATGTCTCTTCACGCCGTTCACCACGGCGTCGATGTCTCGGCACACCATCGTAGGCGGGGCATGTGACAACTACCCGTTGGCCCTGTGCACCTCGCGGTCGATCCGTCGCGGCCTGATTCCGAACGCGTCAGGCCACGCGGTCCCAGCGGTCGACATAGCGCGAGGCGGTACCCCAGCGTCGTTCGGTGAGCACTCGCGCGAGCCGGGCATCGCTGGCGGCATAGGCGTGCAGCATCTCGTGGCTGAGGTCGTGGATGCGGGTGCGGTCGACGTCGATCGGCGTGAAGCCCACGAGCCGGGCAATTGATTTGAGTGAGCAGCTCACTCGCAGGGTCGGACCGACATCGGCTCGATAGAGCCGGTAGGCATCGACATGACCGTGTTTGTGCCAGCGAGCTCGGTAGGCCGACTGATGACCGGGCAACGGCGGATGATCGAGCGCGATGGTCGGGTCGGAGCGCAGACGCAAGCCGAGGTGGATGCCATGCAGCGCGGCGCGGTCGGCGAGGAAGGGCAGATCGAACGCCGCGCCGTTCCACGTCGCGATGACGCCCGGCGGCACAACCGCGAGCCGCTCGTCGAGATCGTGCAGGATCGTGTCTTCGTTTCCGGTGAACACCTCGTCGAAGCCGTCGTTCGACAAGGCGACAGTGACGACGGCGGCGACCTCGGGGTCGAGGCCGTCGACGGTCGTGTCGGTCTCGATGTCGAGTCCGTAAACCGTCGGCCTCCTACTCACATCACCGATCGTAAGGACGCGACCGCCGTAGATGGGGGATGCTCAGAGCCGCAATCGCGGCAACAGGCTCGGTCGCAGTCGACGCGCGATCGCGGGCGTGAGTGGCTGGTCGATGTCGTCGAGTGCGAACCACGCGGTGACGGTGCCGTCCTCGTGATCGACCTTCGTGAGACGCGCGCCCCGCGGCAGTGGCGGGAGCGGAAGGAAGCCGCGCAGCACGCCCACCACCGGAGCCGGAAGACCCACGATCGACGCGCGCATCGGGCGCAGCGTCAGAAAGTGTCCGGTGACCGCCACCTCGGTGGCCACCTCGCCGATCGAGAAGCCGCGCACGCTGGTCTTCACGAGAATGCCTTCCTCGGTGAGCAGCATCCGCACCGGGAGATGCGTGCGTTGCGTCCAACGATCAATCGCTTCTTGCGCCACGGTCGCTTTGAAGCCGATCTCGCCGGTGCGCAGCCTGGGTGGAAAACCGGGTTGGATGCGTACGTTCTCGACGTGCACCACGATGCGCTCGACTTCGAGACCGGCCAGTTCCAACTCGCCGAGCTCGAAGACGACGACGTCGATCGACCCGAGCATCGCCGCCACGGGAGACACCTTGGCGCGCACCTTGACCGGACGGCGCGCCACTCGGCTGAGCGTGCCGTCCAACAATGCGACGAGGAGGTCGGCCGGTGACGGCGCCTCCACGTCGGGAGGTTCGGCGAGCTGAAGGATCGGCGGATCCTCGGGCAGGGGCACCCCGGGAGACTAGAGCTACGCGCTGCCGTCCAGCAGCTGAGTGACCAATGCAGCGATCGCACTGCGTTCGGAGCGGGTGAGCGTGATGTGTCCGAACAGCGGATGCCCTCGCAGCGCGTCGATCACCGACGCGATGCCGTCGTGACGACCGACGCGCAGGTTGTCGCGCTGTGCAACATCGTGGGTGAGCACGACGCGGCTGCCTTCGCCGAGCCGCGACAGCGCGGTGAGCAGCACCGGCCGCTCGAGGTTCTGCGCCTCGTCGAGGATCACGAACGAATCGGTGAGGCTGCGACCGCGGATGTGCGTGAGCGGGAGGACTTCGAGCAGGTTGCGCGAGACGACCTCATCGATGACCTCCGGGCCGACGATCGACTCGAGCGCATCGGTCACCGCGGACGCCCACGGCGACATCTTCTCGGCCTCCGTGCCGGGTAGGAACCCGAGCTCCTGACCACCCACGGCGTACAGCGGGCGGAACACGACGACACGCTTGTGCGTGCGCTGCTCGAGCACGGCGTCGAGACCGGCTGCCAATGCGATGACGCTCTTGCCCGTGCCGGCCGGACCGCCGATCGACACGATGCCGACGCGAGGGTCGGACAGGAGCTCGATGGCAATCCGTTGCTCGGCCGACCGACCATGCAGATCGAAGAGGGTGCGATCGCCCCGCACCAGGTGAACGCGCTTGTCGTCGCGCACCCGACCGAGCGCCGATTGTGACCCGGTTGCGCCGGCGACCAACGCGACGCCCGTGTTGCACGGCAGATCTCGGGCCTCCGCCAGGTCGATCACGCGCTCGGCGAACAGCTCGTCGATGGAGTCGCTGTCGACCTCGAGCTCCACGAAGCCGCTCCAGCTCGAGTCTCCCGTAGCCAACTCGTTGCGGTACTCGTCGGCGTGGAGGCCGACGATGCTGGCCTTCAACCGGAGCGGAAGGTCCTTGGTGACCACGGTGACCGCGTGGCCCTCGTCGGCCAAGTTCTTCGCCACGGCGAGGATGCGATGGTCGTTGTTGTCCGACGCGAGCGCGGCCGGAAGCCCGGCGGTGTCCTGATGGTTCAGCTCGACCCGCAACGTGCCGCCGGCGTGATTGGCGACGAGTGGTTCGGTGAGCGAACCGGCTTCCGTGCGGAACTGCTCGAGCATGCGCAGCGTCTGGCGCGCGGCCCAGCCGAGCTCAGGATGGTTGCGCTTCGCCTCAAGTTCCATCAGCACGACGATGGGCAGTACCACCTCGTGCTCATCGAAGCGCACCAATGCTCGGGGGTCCGCCAGGAGCACTGATGTGTCGAGGACGTACGTGCGCAGAGCGCGCGCGGCTGCAACGACTACGGGTTCGGTCACGGCTACCCCACGGGATCGGGCACCACCGGCGACGCAGTTGTCGGCGGCTCAGTGCAGCGAGGGATCACTGGCGCCCATGAAACCGCTCGCGCGGCCCCCGGTGGGGGATGGTCTACGTTCCGGCTCGTGGTGGATCGGAGCAAGCTCGCGAGCGATGGGGAGGGAGCATGACGGGGTGTCTCTTCTGTGCCATCGTCGCCGGGACGGAGCCGGCCTACGTCGTTCTCGAGACCGAGGAAACGCTGGCGTTTCTCGACGTGCGACCGCTCTTCCCGGGCCACACGCTGCTCGTGCCCAAGGAGCACCACGAGACGCTGATCGACCTGCCCGACGCTCTGGTTGCCCCGTTGTTCTCGCAGGCGCAGCGGCTCGCAGGTGCGATGGAGACGGCGCTCGGCGCCGCGGGATCGTTCGTCGCCATCAACAATCGCGTGAGCCAGAGCGTCCCCCACCTCCACGTGCACGTCGTGCCCCGCAACCGTAAGGACGGCCTGCGAGGGTTCTTCTGGCCGCGCACGAAGTACGCGTCGCCTGATGAAGCCGAGGCTGTAGCGGCCCGGCTCCGAATGGCGCTCACGGCTCCACGATGACCGGGTCGTTCGGCCGGATCACGCCGTCGCGCAGCACGCTCGCGTAGACACGGCTCACGCCTTGCTCGCGGTCGTGGTTCATGCGGTTGAAGTCGCCGTCGAGGAACCAGGCCTTGTTCTTCTTACAGGGCGTCGCGTAGGCGGAGACCTCGACGAGCACGTCGTCGCCGATCGCGATCCGGGTGCCTGGTCGCAAGGACGGCCAGTCGACTCCGGCGATGGTCACGTTCTCGCCCGCGTTACCCGGCGCGATCGGATGTCCCTCGCTTTGGAGCCGCTCGATCACGTCAGCCGACCAGAGACACAGTGCCTGCCACACCCGGCCGTGGTGCTCCCGGGAGTGCTGCCGATCGCCGTCGACGCCTCGGTAGCCGATCACGGCCTCGTCGATCGGTTGTTTCGGTACGCCGCCGCCTGACGCAAACAAGCCGGCGATCGTGCCGGCGCTCCGCGGTGCGCCCACACCCAGGGCGTGCATCGCCCGAGTGGCGAGCAGGAGGTGATGGCTCGTGCGGTGCACCAACTCGAGCAGTTGCTCATCCGTTGCAACGAGCTGCTCGATCTGGTCGACCGCCTCGGCGTAGGTGGTGAGGGCGTCGTCACCGGCTGCGAGCGCCGCGTGTTCGGTCGGCGCGAGTGACCCTGACGGGAGCCGAGTCGCCAACACGGTCTCGCTGATGCCATCAGCCGCCCACCGCCACCGAATGGCGATCGATGCGAGTGACCGTTGGGCGTCTCTTCGGTCGTAGTGAGCGCTGTCGAAACGGCACTCAGCGCACGTCTCGACGGTCAAGCAGTGGACGCTTTCTTCAGCTCCTCGAGCGCGGCGCCCAACCCGTCGGCCAGCGACCAGACGTCGGGGATGAGATCTGCACACGCGACCAGCCCGAAGTCGAGTTGGTCGAGGTAACTCATCACGGTGATGTTGAGGCCTCCGCCGTCGAAGATCGGGCCCATCGGATAGTTCGCGACCATGCGCGCACCGTTGGAGTACAGCGGGAAGGGCGGTCCGGGGATGTTCGAGATGGTGACGTTGAACAGCGGGCGGTGTCGGTCGGCCATCTTGGTGCGCGAGTACAAGCGCGCCGCCCGGCCGGCGAGTGCCGGTGCCGCGAACTCGGCCCAGTCGGTGAGCGCATCGGCGCCGATGGCATTGAGCTGGCTCTTGGCCTGCTGCGTGCCATCGTGGATCGCCTGTAGGCGCTTCACGGGATCGTCGATGTCGGTCGCCAGCGAGCAGAGCATTTGTGACACCTGGTTGCCGAGCGTGCCCTGCTGCTCTTCGGTCCGCACGGACACGGGCACCATGGCAACGAGCGGCGCGTCAGGATGCTCGTCCCGCTCGTCCAGGTAGTGCCGGAGGGAACCAGCGCACAGTGCGAGCACGACGTCGTTGACCGACACACCGAGTGAATTCTTGACTGCCTTCACATCGGTGAGCGACACCGAGGTCATTGCGAAGTTTCGGTGCGGTGTGAGCGCCACGTTGAACGAGGTGCGCGGCGCGGCAAAGAAACCGGGCGGCGGATCGACATCTGGCTGACGGTTTCGAGTGCGGGTGCGCAATGCGGTTTCCGCGGTGCGCCGAAGCGTCTTGGCGAGACGGAACGGTTGACGAACGAGTGAGTTCGCCGCGTAGCCGAGGCGCTCGATCTCGGTGGGGATGCGATCTGGCTTCCACTCCTCCGGCGGCGGCGGCGCTTCGTCGTCCGGGCTGAGCTGCAGCATGGCCACGGTGATCTCGTTGCCGCTCACGCCGTCGATGGCGGCGTGGTGCACCTTGGTGAGCACGGCGATGTGGCCGTTCTCGAGGCCATCGATGGCCCAGCACTCCCACAGCGGGCGGCTGCGATCGAGTTGGATCGTCACCAGATGACTTGCGAGCTTGGCCAGCTCGCGAGCACCACCAGGCTTGGGCACCGCGATGTGGCGCAGGTGGTAGTCGAGATCGAAGTCCGGGTCTTCCACCCACAGCGGATGGTGCAGGCCCATCGGGATCTCGACGAGGCGGCGGCGGAACGGCGCGGCGAGGTGCAGGCGCGATGCGTAGAAGTCGCGCATGTCGTCGATCGAGAAGCCGCCTTCGATGGACGACGGATCGAGGATCATTAGGCCGGCCACGTGCATATAGGCGGACGGCGTCTCCATGTAGAGGAAGGTGGCGTCCATTCCGGTCAGACGTTGCATGGTCCCCGAGTCTTCACAGCACGATCTCGCAGCGCAACCCCCGATGGACTCGTTGCGCTACGTGTCCACGACGAACAACGGCACGCCGTCCTCGACCCGCAACGTGCCCGGCATTCCCAGCAGGTCGAGCTCGTCGACGTTGAGTCCTTGCGCGCGCAGCGCCACGACATCGCCCTTGTGTCCGCCGCTGATGATTGTGATCTCGAGCGCAAGCGCATCGCCGTCCGCTGTCGCGTCGACCACCAACACGTCGTACATGCCGTCCGGCAATCGAAACACTTCTGTCATGTCACCTCTTTGTGATTTGCGAGTCCAAACGCGTCGACAGCTACTCAACCGAACCCTTGGAGGTTCTTCACATGTACGACTTTGCTGTCGTTGCCCTGCTGGCCCTCGCTGTGGTGAAGGTCGTTGACTTTCTCACGGACTCCGTTGGCCAGCTCCAACGAATGCGTTCGGTCCTGATGTTCCTTGCGGGACTAGGGGCCGTGTGGGCGTTGGACTACTCGCTTTTCGACCGGTTCGACATCACCGTGCGCAGCCATGCGTCCGGTGTGTGGATCACCGGTTTCATGGTGTGCGGCGCGACCGTGGCGTGGCGGGCGATGTTCGCCTGGCTCACTCACGACCGGGCCGAGGGTGACGAGACCCTCGGTGCGCATACCGGCCTGCGTCGCGCCGCCTAGGCGTATCAGCTGGTTTCGTTGATGGCGCCGGCATCGCCGGCGCCATCGGCGCGCACGTCGATGAGATCGCTCGGAGACTTCCCGCTGTCCACTTCGTTGTACGTCCAGTCCGGTTGCTTCCGAAGTTGACGTTCGTCGATCAGTACTGCTTCACCCTGCAGGTCGAGGATCTCAGCGATCGGAAAACCGTCGACGGGTTCCGTGGTGCCGTCTGCGTGGGCACGGAACTGGCCGTGGAACGCGGCGATGATGCTGCGCACCACGGTCTGATGCTGTTGGGCGAGGAAGCAGCGGGCTCCGTCGGCCACCGTTTCGAGCTTCTCGAGCACGACATCCAGGTCGTCGGGCTCTGCGTCGGAACGGCGCATCCGATCGAGCCCCGCGGCGATGCTCCGGCCGTCTTCCTTGCACGGGGTGCACTGTCCGCACGACTCCACGGCGAGGAAGCGGGAGACACCGTGGGCGACGGCCACAAAATCCGTTTCGTCGTCGAACACGAGGAAGCCGCACGAGCCCAACCCGCTGCCGATCGCGGCCAGGTCTTCGTAGGTGAGGGGCACGTCGAGGTGCTCGGCCGTGAGGACGGCGTTCGACACGCCTCCGAGTACCGCGACGATCTCGCGCTCCTTGCGCGGGCCGCCGGCGATGATGTCGATAGCGTCGCGCAGGGTGGTGCCCATCGGGATCTCGCCGACGGCATCTCGTTGCACCGCGCCGCTGACGGTGCACACGATCGTTCCCGGCGACTTCTCGGTACCGACCGAGCGAAACCAATCAGGTCCTTGCGCGGCGATGCCAGGGAGGTTCGACATCGTCTCGACGTTGTTCACCAGCGTCGGCGCAACATCGGTCGACGCCGCCCCTTCGTCCACCCCTTGGCGCCAGGGAGGCGCAACTCGAGGAAAGGGCTCGCGGCCGTCGATCACCTCGAGGAGTGCGGTCTCCTCGCCGTACAGATAGGACGCAGGGCCTTCGTTCACGTCGATCGTGACGCCGTCGGCCCAACCGGCGGCCTTGATCTCGTCGATGGCTCGGCGCAGACCCGTGAGCTCCTTTTCGAACGATGCCTTCAGTCCGAAGATGAGCCAGTCGGCTCCGACCGCCGACGCCGCGATCAGCGCGCCCTCGACGAGTTGATACGGGTTGTGGCGGAGGATGGTGCGGTCTTTGAACGTGCCCGGCTCGCCCTCGGCGGCGTTCACGACGACGGGAGTGGAGAGCCCTTTGGTGCGGTACTCGAGAACCGTTCGCCATTTCGTGGCCGTGGGAAATCCGGCGCCGCCCCGCCCCCGCAGCCCTGCGGCTTCCACGGTCGCCACCAACGCTTCTGAGCCCATGCGCCGGGCGGCATCGAGGCCCTGCCCTCCGCCCTGTTCGATCCATTGCTCGAGTGAGGTCACCGGGTTGCCCGCGAGCACCCGTTCATGGGTCATCGTTTTCGCCACATCGCCGTGTTTCCCGAGAGCGTGGCTTACAAGTCGTCGATGCGTTTGAAGCCTTCTCCGAAGGCCACGCCGACGGTGCGCCCGAAGGTGGCCAGACGATCGAGGACGCGCCGACGAAACCGCTCTCGCTGCTCGTCCTCGTCGTCTGCGCCTACCTCGATGTGCATGGTCGAGCGCAGCTGTGTGCGGTGCTCCACCAGCGCGGCGAGCTTGGCATCGACGAACGGCGTGACGTCCTCGACGTGGTCGACCTCGTCCGCCTCCCACAGGAGCAACGTCGACGGCCGCCAGTGGGCGACTCCCTGGTCGGGGAAGAAATGGGGATCGCGCGCTGCGACGATGCCCTCCACCGCGAGGAATCCCGCGTGGCGATGATCGGGATGGAGCCGGTACCGCCGCCAGGGGTCGTGTCCGAGCACGACCTCAGGCTTCAGTTCGCGGATGACACGTGCCACCTCCTCGCGCTCGACGAGCCCCGATCGCAGCTCGCCATCGGTGTGGCCGAGGAACACCACCTCTCCGGTGGCACCGAGCGCCTTGGCCGCGGCGCGCTGCTCGTCTTGGCGCACCGCGATGAGCGCAGTCGTGTCGTCGGTGGGGTCCCACGAACCCTTTGATCCGTCGGTGCACACGAGGTGGTGGACCACGCATCCGCTCGCAGCCCACTTCGCCAGCGTGCCCCCGGACCCGAATTCGACGTCGTCGGGATGCGCGGCGATCGCCAGCGCTGACGGCGGTGTCGGCAGGTCGCGCGTCATGGAGTGCTGGGCAGCTCGAGGTCGGCGGGCACGTCGACGTCCCAACCGAGTCGCGGATCGCGGAGCACGCGATAGGGAAGCTGCAACCGATCGGCTTCGTCGCGATGCCGGGTGAACGAACCTGGGCCGTACGCGAACGTGAACCCGACGCCCGTCGGAATGCACAGCACATTGGTGCCGTCGTCATGCCGGTCGGGTACGAGCGTGATACCCGCGAAGCCCGTCACGCGTGTGAGATCGTCGGCCAACGGAAGATCGCCGTGCGCGACCACCACCTCGATGGCCTTCTCCTCGCGCGTGAGCTGCTCGACCCCGTCAGTGACCGCACCATTGAGTCCGAGCCCGGGACGCCAGATGACGGCCGCGCCATGAGCCTCGGCCCACTCGGCCACGTCGTGGTCGTCGCACACCACCGAGACCGGAAGGGACCGTGCCGCGGCCAGCACGCGTGTGGCCATCGTGCGAGCGAGCGCAGCACGTTCGGGCTCGGACAGTGCGGGCGCGAGCCGGATCTTGGCTTGCCGGAACGACTTCACCGGTACGAGCACGTGAGTGGCCGCGATGAGGGGAAGGTTACGCTGCGCTGACCTCCTCCCGACTTCCCTGCACCATCTCGTTCTTGCGTTTCCTGACCACCGTATGAGGGGTCCGACGACGCAATTTGCAGGGAAGGGGGGTGGCTCGTGGCCGACTCCATGTCGCGAGCGCTCGACATTGCTCACCGCCAATACGGCGTCATCACTCGCGCACAGGCACTTGCCGCTGGCGTTCACAGACGGTCGATCGATCGTCTGGTCGGGTCCGGCCGCTGGGAGATCGTCGCTCGGGCCGTTTATCGCGTGAGCGGATCCCCGAGGAGTTGGGAACAGCGCGCGCTCGCCCTGGTGCTCTCCGCCGGCGATGAAGCCGTTGTGTCACACCGCTCGGCCGCGCACCTGTACGGACTTGACGGCTTCGGACCCACGGGCCGGATCGACGTCACGACGTCGCGTCACCGACGCCACACGATCGTGGGGGCAACCGTGCACGAGACAACTGATCCTCACTTGTTGAGTCAGCGAACGCGTCGCGGTGTTCCGGTGACCGGGCCGGCCCGCACCGTGCTCGATGTTTGCTGGGTCGTCGATGACGATCTGACTGCCCTTCGCGCGCTCGACGAGATGTTGCGCCACAGGCTGGTCACGTGGGAAGAGCTCTGGCAGTGTCTTGTCGTTCACGCACGCCGCGGTCGGAACGGCGTTGCTCGCTACCGACGAATCCTGGTGAAGCGCTGGGGCAAGCGGTCGCCGCACGGCGAGTTAGAGGACCCAGTGCGAGAGAATCGGCTCAAGCTGGCCGGATGGCTGGTGCTGCGCTACACGTGGAGCCGCCTCATCGACGAGCCGAACGCCATCGTCGATGAGGTCCGAGACGCCCTGCTCTCCCGTTCTTGCGCTGCGTAGCCCCTCATACGGTGGTGCGACGACGCAATTTCGTGGATGGGGTTCCCGCTCTAACCTGCTCGCATGTCGATCCGAGTAGCGGTCATCGGCGCCGGATCCTGGGGCACCACCGTCGCGCATCTCGCGGCCCACAACACCCCGACGACGCTGTGGGCCCGCAGCCCCGAGTTGGCCGACGAGATCCAGCGCGACCACCACAACAGCAAGTACCTCGAGGGCTACAAGCTGCACCGCGACCTGCGAGCGACGAGCACGCTCGAAGAGGCGGTGAGCCTCGCCGACCTGCTGGTGATGGGCATTCCGTCACACGGCTTTCGTGAATCGCTCGAGGCGTGCGCGAAGTGGTTGCGACCGTGGGTGCCGGTCGTGAGCCTCACCAAGGGGCTCGAGGCGGGTTCCAAGCTGCGGATGAGCCAGGTCGTCCACGATGTGCTCCCCGGTCACCCCGTGGCGGTTCTGACCGGCCCAAATCTCGCGAAGGAGATCCTCGCCGGACAAGCGGCGGCCGCGGTCGTCGCGATGGCGGACGACTTCATCGCGACAGAGTTGCAGAGCATCTTCACGTCCAGCCTGTTCCGCGTCTACCTGAACCGCGACGTGATCGGTTCCGAGATGGGCGGCGTGCTGAAGAACGTGATCGCCATTGCTGCCGGGATGGCCGACGGTGTCGGTGCCGGCGACAACACGCGCGCTGCGGTGATGACGCGGGGTCTGGCGGAGATCACTCGCCTCGGGGTGGCGATGGGTGGCGATCCGATGACGTTCGCCGGTCTCGCCGGTATGGGTGATCTCCTCGCGACGTGCATGAGCCAGCAGAGCCGCAATCGGTATGTCGGCGAGCAGTTGGGCAAGGGTCGCTCGATCGACGAGATCACCGCGGAGATGAATCAGGTCGCCGAGGGCGTGAAGAGTTGCCGCACGGTGTTGGAGCTGGCCGACGAGCACGAGGTCGAGATGCCGATAGCGGCGTCGGTGGTTGGTGTGGTGCACGGTGGCGACAGCGCGTTCGACGCGTACCGCGGGCTGGTCAGTCGCAAGCCAACGCACGAACGCCATCCTGGATGAGCAGACTCCGCACGTTCGCGGTGCGCCGCGTGATGGGGCGGTTGCGGATCGACGACGACATCGTCCGCCATCTCTCCACGTTCCAGCGGCTCGGCGAGACGTTCGATCTCGAGTCTCCGGGCGAGATGCTGCCGATCGGTGCCCGCACGGTCTTTCGCGCGTTGCGCACGCGTGCCGCGGCGCAGATCGGTCCGGACTGGGTGTGGCCGTATTGGCTCGAGAATCAGCTCGACCCCACCTCCCCGGCGTTCGTTCCCCGTGGTCATCTCCCGTTCCTGACGAATGTGACCGCCCGCAACTGGACGGCGATCGGCAACGTCGCATCGACGTGGGAGGCCATCGTCGACCCCCGCGGCCTGGTCACGACCTGGTTCGACGGATGGTCGCTCGATTGGTGGATCGGAGGCGACGACCGTTGGTACCTGCCGTCCCGTGAACAGCCGTCGCGGGTGCGCCAAGGTCTCGTCGGTGCCTCGCCGGTGGTCGAGACGGTGATGCGCATCCCGGGCGGCGAAGCCGTGCATCGCGCTTACTCGATCGTCGGCGATGACGAGCTGGCGATCGTCGAGATCGAGAATCGCTCGAGGGTCCCGTTCGCCGTGGCTCTGGCCGTGCGTCCGTACAACCCAGAGGGACTCGCGGTCATCGAGCGCATCGAGCTGCACGACGGCACCACGGTCACCGTCGACGGGCGTCCGGCACTGTTGCTTCCGAAGCCGCCGGCTCGCGTCGCGGCGTCGACGTTCCACGAAGGTGACAGCGCGGCCGCGGTGATGAGTGGCGCGGCCATGACGGCGGACCAGTTTCCCAAACGGCTGCGCGACGAGGCGGGCATGGCCCAGGCCGCGTTCATCTACCCATTGCCGCACACCGCGACGCTGCGCGTCGCATTGCCGATGGTCGCGTCGAAGCGCACGCGTCGCCGCGGGCTCACGCGCAGGCGAGTGGAGCGAGCTCCCTCATATCCCACATCGATCCCGTCACCGGATCAAGTCGCGCGGGGATGGGCGGCACAGTCGAGCGGCGGTCTGCGGCTGGTGCTGCCCGACGAGAGGATGCAAGAAGCGGTCGATGCCAACTGCCGGTTCCTCCTCGTACTGCACGACGGAGCCGACATCACGCCGGGGCCTAGCACGTACCACCGCTTCTGGTTCCGCGACGCTGCCTTCCTGCTGGCCGCGCTGGACCGCTACGGATTCCACGCGCAAGCCGCCGAGGTGCTCGCTTCGTATCCGGGACGGCAGCGAGTCGACGGGTTCTTCATGAGCCAGCCGCGCGAGTGGGACGCGAACGGTTGTGCGTTGGTGGCGATGGCCGAGCACTGGCGGCTCACACGCGATCGCGAGCTGCTCGACACGATCGTCGGTTCGGTGGCCAAGGGCGCGCACTGGATCGACCGCAAGAGAGGCACCAAGCGTCGACGCGATCCTGAGTTGTACGGCCTGCTGCCCGCCGGGGTGTCGGCCGAGCACCTCGGCCCCTTCGACTACTTCTACTGGGACGACTTCTGGGGGGTCGCCGGGTTGCGAGCCGCCGCCGAGTTGCTGGCGGCGGCCGGCGAGAGTGCGGCCGCGGCCGACGTCCACCGGTCGGCGGATTCCTTCTGGGCCGACGTGAAGGCCTCGCTCGGCATCGTCGCCAACCGACTCGGCACCGACGCGATCCCCGCCGGTCCGCGGCGGCGTCTCGATGCTGGAGTCATCGGTTCGCTCGTCGCCTGCGATCCGCTCGGCCTGCTGGCTGCCGACGACCCGCGTGTTCGCGCGACCGTCGATGTGGTCCGTGACCGGTTCACGTTGGGCGACGCGTTCTATCAAGCGATCAGTCACACGGGGCTCGGCACCTACCTGACGATGCAGGTCGCGGCCGTCGAGTTGGCCGCGGGAGACCGCCGGGCGCTCGAACGGTTGCGTTGGTTGATGGACGCGGCCACCCCGACGTGGACGTGGCCAGAGGCCATTCATCCGCGCCTTCCGGGCGGCTGCATGGGCGATGGTCACCATGGTTGGGCGGCGGCCGATTTTCTGTCCTTCGTCCGCAACATGCTCATCCGCGAGACGGGCAGGACCGGTGCGACGTCGCGGGGCACGCAGCCAGGGCTCGCGCTCTGCTCGATGATTCCCGACGACTGGTGGGGGCGCGGGGTCGAGGTGCACGACGCGCCGACGCACTTCGGACGAATGTCCTACGCGGTGCGGTGGCACGGTGATCGTCCCGCGCTCTTGTGGGAGCTCGAGCCGTTCGACGGTGTCGCCGACGTGCGTCTCACCGCGCCCGCGCTCGATTCGGCGTGGTCGAGCAGCGAGCGTCGCGGGGAAGCCCTGCTTGCCCCCGTGCCCGCCAAGGAGGCCGTCGGATGAGTACCAGCTTCCAAACGCTGCGCGAGGTCGTCGAGGCCCTCGGTGTCCCCCAGGACGAGATCGAGAAGGCCGCGGCCGACGGCACGCTGGGGTTGCTGCTCGTCGATCGCATGATCCTCGCCGACACGGAGCCCAAGTACACCCAAGCGGATGTCGCCAGGATCAGTGGCCTCGGTGAGGAGGCGGCGCGGTTCTGGCGGGCGCTGGGATTTCCCGATCCCCGCGCGGACGATCGCATCTTCAGCGACTTCGACATCGAGATGCTCAAGCTCGTCGATCAGTTCGTCAGCCTCAGGCTGATCGCCCACGACGAGGCCCTGCAGATGGCGCGTGTCATCGGCTCGTCGATGTCCCGAATCGCTTCCGCCCAGATCGATGCGATCGAGTCGCGCATCGATGAACCGACGTTCGTCGACGGCACCGAGCCGGGTGTCCTTCGGGCCCGCTTCCTGCTCCCGGCGATGCCGCGCATCCTCGAGTACACCTGGAGGCGCCACCTCCAAGTCGCAGCGCGGCGGCGAATGGTTCGGGAAGCTGGAGCCGCGGAGGGCAACCACGCCGAGGCGGTGGGATTCGCAGATCTCGTGGGCTTCACGGCGCTGTCGCAGCAACTCACCGATCATGAGCTCGCGGTCATCGTCGATCGCTTCGAGGCAACGGCCTACGACATCGTCGGATCGCTCGGTGGGCGGGTCATCAAGATGATCGGCGACGAAGTCATGTTCGCGGTGGACGACGTCGCGACTGCGGTCGAGATCGCACTGTCCCTCGCCGAGGCGTATCACGACGACGAGTCGCTGTCTGATGTGCGAGTCGGGCTCGCGTACGGCCCGGTGCTCGAGCGTGAAGGCGACCTCTACGGCCCGACGGTGAACCTCGCGAGCCGCATCGTGTCGATCGCGTATGCCGGGTCTGTCGTCGTCTCCGCAGACATCCACGACGCGCTGGCCGACGACCCGCGACTGCGTTGGAAGTCGCTCCGTACCCGCCAGCTGAAAGACATCGGCAAGGTTCAGTTGTGGGCCGGGCGCCGGGCCGGTGACGAGTTCGAGCGTGAAGGTGTGCGCGAACGAGCGCGGCGGCGGCGCGGGACGATCCGCGACAAGGTCTCCGACATGATGGAGCGCCGTTCCACCGACGACGAGCCGGACGAATCCGCCCCTGAACGCGACGAAGGCCCCACTGGGCAGGCGGGGCCTTGAGGCACGCTGCGGCCGGCTCTCGGTTGGCGGAACCCAAGATCGATCGAGGTGCGTCGTCGCACGGCGAAGCAGGGTCCGGGCCAGCCGTTCGGGTGTGGAACCACCCGCCTATGTTCTATCGCACTTGCGAAGGAGGAGACACCCATCATGATTCGAGCAGGACTGCAGATCCCGAACTTCACCTACCCCGGGGTTGCCCCCGACGAGCTGTTCGAGCGCATCGCCGACATCGCCGTCGCGGCCGAGGAATCGGGCTTCGACACGATCATGGTGATGGATCACTTCTACCAACTGCCGTTGCTCGGGCCGCCCGAGCACGAGATGTTCGAGGCGTACACGCTCCTCGGCGCGATCGCCGCCCGCACCTCGACGGCCAAGCTGGGCACGCTCGTCACCGGCGTCACGTACCGAAATCCGGCGATCCTCGCCAAGATCGTCACGGCCCTCGACGTGATCTCGAAGGGTCGCGCGTTCCTCGGCATCGGCGCGGCGTGGTTCGATCTCGAGCACGAGGCCTTGGGCGTCGAGTTTCCTCCGGTCAAGGAGCGTTTCGAGCGGCTGGAAGAGGCGCTGCACATCTGTCGCGCGATGTTCCGAGGCGAACGCCCGACCTTCGACGGCAAGCACTACCGCGTCAAGGACGCCATCAACTCGCCGGCACCGATCACGCCAGGCGGGCCACCGATCATGATCGGGGGCCAAGGCGAGAAGAAGACGCTGCGACTCATGGCCGAGCACGCCGAGATGGCGAACTTCACGTCTGGCTTCGACGAGATCCCGCACAAGCTCGAAGTGCTGGCCCAGCACTGCGCCGATGTGGGACGCGACATCGACACGATCAACAAGACGCCCCTCGGTTCATTGATTCTCGGCGACACGATGGAAGAGGCCGAAGACAAGCGGACGGTGCTCTTGCAGGCGCGTGGTCTACCGCCCTGGGATCAGCTCGACGACGGCTTCAAAGCGATGATCGGCGCGCGATTCATCGTCGGCGATGCCGACACCGCCGGTGAGCAGCTGCAGTCGCTGCTCGCCCTCGGTCTCGACGGCTTCACCTTCAACATGCCGGCCGATGGCTGGGACGTCGAGTCCGTGCGACGCGCCGGCCACGTCGTCCGCAAAGCCGTCTCCTAGTCGTCGAGTACGGCGGTGGCAATGCGCCACGGTTCGAGCGTGAACTGCTCGTCGAAGGACTCGATCGGACGGCCGCGGAGGTCGACGAGCCACCCGCGACGGCCGTCGATGGTGACCGTCGTGGTGTCAGCGGTGGGATTGAACACACGCAGCTCCAAACGTCCGGCCGCACGTCGAAGTGACGACACGGGCGCGCCATCGACCGACAACGCCTGACCCTCGGTTGCGTTCGGCGTGCCGGCGCCCCCTGCGGTGGATCGCAGCACCTGCAACGGCACGAGCACGTCGTCGGCGAGTGCAAACGGATCCGCGTCGCCGACATGCAGCGCGTAGGTGGCAACGATCGGCTTCTGCAGTTGCGAGCCCTCCATCGGCGTGATCGGGCCGGCCGGCAGCGGGCGAGTCGCCATCGGCGCTTGTGAGAGCAGCCCGGTACATCGAGCGAGGGTGAGGGCGAGCTCATGGGCTCGACCGCTGCGCACGTCCGTGAGTTCGTACTCGCGCACACCGTCGTGCACGACCGTCAAACCACCGGCCCGTACGAAGCGCTTGGACGGAAACGTCGGGATGCCGAGCTCGGTCGGGCCGCCCTCAGCTTCCAGGCCGCGTTCGACGACGCCGAACACACACTCGGCGTGCGACGCGATCGCCGGCTCTGGCAATGGGAAGGTCACGCGTACTCGTTGGTCGCGGGTCGTGTTGGTCCAGTGGGTGTCGACGCGCACGAAGGGTTCACCCGCGCCGACCTCGAGCGTCGTCGTGATCACCACCTCGACGAGCGACCCACCGTGGCCCTCGGGCCACCGGTATGTCGACGTGATGCTCGCTCGGGCGCGCACCGGGCCAGACTCGATCACCTCGACCGCGACCCGCTCGGGGCGATCGACCTCGGTGTCGTCGTCTGGCGGGCACCAGTTGTACGTGTCGCCGACATCGCCGCCATGCACGATGCGACCGAAACCGGCCTGGCCGTTGATCGACCAACTCCCGTCGTCGCCGATGTCGACTCGCGCGAGCCCGTTGTCGATCGTGTGCCCGCTGATCGTCACTGGTGCAACGTCGAGTGGGCGGGCCGCCCAGGCCTTCCATCCATAACCAGCAACGTCCGTTACGCGGGCCACCACTTTCTGCGTGGGAAGGGCCGCGACCCGGATGCGCACGCGACCCAAGTCCGCACCCGCAAGCGCGTCGAGTTCGGCGCGCGCACCGGGTTCGAGCAACTCGCCGTGCTCGTCACGTGTCGCGCTCCAGAGCACCGCTCCGGTGTCGACCGATTCAAGCGTGAGCCCGAGGATGCGCTCGTTGTGCTTCAGCTCCCGGATCACGACCGCGGCCATGTCGGCGAGATCGAGCTCGGCCAGCACTCGGTCTGCAGGCCGAACATTGAGCACTTGGGCGCCATCGAGGGGCTCGTTGCCGGCGAGGACGAGCTCGACGAGTGCGCTCCGCGGGCGGGAAGACGGGTTCACGATTGCCGGCCCGTCGACCGAGATCGTCGCGCCGAGTGCGTCGAGCGCGCGTGTGGCGAGGCCTTCGCCGATCTGGGTCGCCTCCGCGTAGCGGTGCAGTACCGCGTCGCACACCTCGTCGACCGAGCACGCACAGATCGAGTCATGCGCCGAGTTGCGGATGACATCGAGCCAGGCCTCGTCGAGCAGCGCGCCCGGCCAACGAGCAGGCGGTTGATAGAGGGCGGCGAGTGGCTCCGCGAGTTGCTCGAGTGCACGCTCGGCGCGGGCGGCGGCCTGACGGACATCGACGCGGTTCGACGTGACGCCCATGAGCAAGTTGGCTCGCGCTCCAGATCGGAGCTCGCCCGTCCACGCCGGAAGGTCGTCCGTCGACGCTTGCGACAGGTGGTCGGCCAGCGAGGTGACGACGAGCTCATAGTCGTCCTGCAGGCCGTTGGCCTCGGCCACGACCCGTCCGAGCCACGGCTGCGGCATGAGATGGTCGGTGCCGTTCATCCAGAGGATCGGTCCGACGAGGAACGAGCCCCATTCGGATTCGAAGTCGGCCACCGCGCCGACGAGTGCCTTCGCATCGTCGGGCAGGCGGGCGCCGTTTCCATAGCCCTGCGGGAGGTACTCGGCGCGCACGGTCGATCCGTCGGGGGCCGACCACCAGAAGGCGCTGCGGTCGACAGACGACGGAACGCCGCGCCACACCACTGCATGCTCGAAGCCGAACTGCGTGAGTAGCTGCGGCATCTGCGCGACGTGGCCGAACATGTCGGGTAGGTAGCCCACGTCCATCGCGCCACCGAACGCGGCCGCGCGATCGAGCCCACGCTGCAAGTTGCGCACGGTGGTCTCACCGGAGACGAGGAACTCGTCCATGAGGATGTACCAAGGGCCGGCCGACACTCTCCCGGATGCCGCGAGCCGCCGGATCGTGGCCTCGGCTTCTGGGCGAATGGCCAGATAGTCGTCGACGACCGCCATCTGGCCATCGAGCATGAAGTGCGCGTACGACGGGTCGCCGTCGAGCCGCGGGAGCAGGTCGTCGAGCAAGTCGACCAACCGCAAGCGGAAGGTCTGGAACGGTGAGTACCACTCGCGATCCCAGTGCGTGTGCGGAACGATCGAGACCCTGCGCCGCGTCATGAGCGAAGGGTACGGCAGTAGCGTCGCGCGCGGTGTGTGACTGCCTGGTGGCGCTGTCTCCCGCGACCGCACGCGGCACCACGTTGTTCGCGAAGAACTCAGATCGACCGCCTTCGGAAATGCAGGTCGTCGAGCGATTCGCACCGCGCCAGGAGCCGACGACGCGGGCGACGCACGTGGAAGTTCAGCCGCTCGATGGTCACACGATCGCCTTTGTCGGATCGCGGCCCACCTGGATGTGGGGAGTCGAGCACGGCGTCAATGTCGCCGGAGTCGCCGCGGGCAACGCGACGATCTACACCACGCTCGACCCGCGTGGCACCCCCGATGGTCTCACCGGCATGGACCTCGTTCGCCTCGCGCTGGAACGAGCGTCGAGCGCGAGCGAGGCCGTCGACGTGATCGGCGCGCTCCTCCAGCGGTATGGTCAAGGCGGCACGGGCCACGACGGTGTCGACCGCCCGTACTGGTCCTCGTTCCTCGTTGCCGATCCATTGCAGGCATTCGTGATCGAGACGAGCGGGTCGGCGCTCGCGGTCGAGCCGGTCGAGCGAACGCGAGCAACCTCCAACCGCACGACGATCCCGTCGTTCGACGCCGAGCACCGACATCCTCGCCAACCCGTCGAGCGGTTGGTCGATGGCCGGCTGGCGGCGAGCCACGGGGTTCTCGCCGATGAGCCGGTCACGATCGAGGGTCTGATGTCACACCTTCGCTCCCACGTGGGCGGGGCCGACGGCTACACGATCTGCATGCACGTCCCGGATGTCGAGGCCACCACTGGTTCGATGGTCGCCGAGTTGGCGATCGACGGCCCCCCGAGGGCCTGGTTCCTGATCGGCTCACCGTGCACAGGGGAGTACACGCGCTTCGATCCATGATCGGTCTGGTTCGAGCCTGGGTAAGGAGGGGCGTGGCCCTGTCCCTGAAGCCCCGTCATCTGTCGCGCTACAGCGACATCGCTCGTCTGCTCATCAAGCACGGTCGGGCCGAGGGCCTCCGCAACGAGGACGAGGCGACCGCTGAGGACGCCGAGAAGCTGGTCCACGACCTCGAGGCCATGGGGCCGACGTTCATCAAGCTCGGTCAGCTGCTGTCGACCCGGGCCGATCTCCTGCCGCCCGTGTACCTCGAAGCGCTCGCTCGGCTTCAAGACGACGTCGAGTCGTTCTCGTTCGCCGACATCGAACAGATCGTGACCGACGAACTCGGTGTGCGCATCTCGAAGGCCTTTCAGTCCTTCGACAACGAGCCGCTGGCCTCCGCCTCGCTCGGCCAGGTCCACCGAGCGGTGATGCGCAATGGCCGACCGGTCGTCGTCAAGGTGCAGCGTCCCGGGGTTCAGGAGAAGGTCGCGCACGACATGGACGTCATCGAGGAGCTCGCGGAGTTCCTCGACGAGCACACCGAGACCGGTCGCAGGTTCGGGTTCGCGGCGATGGTCGAAGAGTTTCGAACGGCGATCACCGCCGAGCTCAACTACCTGCAAGAGGCCGAGAACCTTCGCACCATGGGCGAGGTGCTCGCGGAGTACGACCAGATCGTCGTACCGCAACCAGTGGACGATTACACGACGTCGCTCGTTCTGACAATGGACTACGTCGAGGGCCGCAACGTGTCGTCGCTGGGTCCGCTGGCGCAGCTCGACTTCGACGGTGGCGATCTCGCCGAACAACTCTTCCGGGCGTATCTCGACCAGATCCTCGTTCACGGTTTCGTCCACGCCGACCCACATCCCGGCAACGTGCTGTTGACCGCGGACCATCGCCTGGCCCTCATCGATCTCGGCATGGTCACCCGCGTGAGCCCGAAGATGCAGGACGAGCTGGTTCGACTGCTCATCGCGATCAGCGAGAACAGAGGGAGCGACGTCGCGGCGGTCATGGCGCGCATGGCCGAGCACGACGAGGAGTACGACGAGGCAACGTTCGAGCGCCGCATCGTCGATCTCGTGCAGCGCAACCAATCCGTCGCAATGAGTGACTTCAGCGCGGGCGTCGTCGTTGGCGACCTGGCTCGCATCGCCAGCGAGTGCGGGCTGCGGCCGCCGTCAGAACTGACGATGCTGGCCAAGGCCCTGCTCAACCTCGACCAGGTTGCTGCGAAGCTCGCCCCGGACTTCGACCCGAACGCCGCGATCCGTGATCACGTCGCCGAAGTGATGCGCAACAAGATGCTGCAGGCGGCATCACCGGGAAACCTGCTCTCCGCCGCGATGGATGCGAAGGAGTTCGCAGAGCTGTTGCCCAGTCGGGTGAACAAGGTGATGGATGCACTTGCTCGCGGCGAGCTCACGCTCAACGTGCAGGGCATCGACGAGCAGGAGTTGATGCGCGGCATCCAGAAGCTCGCCAACCGGCTGACCACGGGTCTGATCGTGGCCGCGCTCATCATCGGTGGAGCGATGATCATGCGGGTCGACACGGACGTGAAGCTCTTCAGCTACTCCGCACTGGCCGTCGTGATGCTCGCGGTTGCCGCAGTCGCCGGCGCGTGGCTGGTCGTCACCAGTTTGCGCAACGACGTGCCGCACGATCCCAGCGCTCGACGACGAGGCCGCCGGGGGTAGCCTGCGCGGCATGCCCAAGTTCGTCATGCTCTCGACCCTTGGACCCGAGGGTTCGTCCCGTCTCAGCGAGAACCCTGAGCGGTTGCGCGAGGTCAGCAGCGAAGTCGAAGCGATGGGCGTCAAGGTCCTTGCTCAATACGCACTTCTCGGAAACTGGGACTTCCTCAACATCCTCGAGGCCCCCGATGAGAAGACGATGATGAAGGTGGCCACCACACTCGCCGCCCGCGGCACGCTGAAGACGTTGACGATGGCGGCGGTCGAAGTCGAGGACTTCATCAGCACGCTCAAGGGCTAGCCGGGATCACATCCACCAGAAGTCGTTGGCGCGTTTGCGCGCTCTGCGAACGTCGACCTCGGCGAACGCGACGGGAAGGACTTCGCCGTCGGAGATGCGGCGAACCCGAACGCCGGTCTCGTCCACTTCGATGACCTCGAAGCCGCGGGCCCATTGCGCGTTGAAGCGGCTCCGTACCTCGACCTTGTCGCCTGGAGTCAGTTCCTCGTCGGCCAATCGTCCCCCCGAGAAGGTCACTGGCCGAAGTTGCGCTCCGACAGGACCCGGCACACCTGGATGCGGTACTCGGCATACCACTCCGCTCGACCCCGTTGCTGCGCGACGCGGTGATCGGGATGGTTGCGCCACGCCTGCTGATGCTCCCATGAGTCGAATTGCACGAGCGCCACTCGCTCGCCGTCGTCCGCGGTGAACTGCTTGAAGTCCATGAAACCGGGCATCGACGAAGCCTTCATGAACATGTCGATTGCGGTCTCGTCGTAGCCGTCGAGATCGTCTCGCAGGCGATTGCGGAACACGGTGACGATCGGACCGTCGGATTCTTCGGCTGTCATTCTCGTAGCCTGCTCCACCATGACGGAGACGGTCATCCCCAATTCCGCGGCTGGCATCCGATTGACCGAGTGGACCTCGTGCGGCGGGTGCGCGGCGAAGTGGGGCGGCTCGCCTTTGAGTGGCCTCGTCCGGGAGCTCTCCACGGGGGCGGACGCAGCGCTGCTCGTGGGACTCGCGCCGTTCGACGATGCCGCCGTCTACAAGGTCACGGACGACCTCGCCATCGTGTCGACGACGGACTTCTTTCCTCCGCTGGTCGACGATCCTGCGGATTTCGGAGCGATCGCCGCCGCCAACGCGTGCAGCGACGTGTTCGCCATGGGAGGGCGGGTGGTGATGGCTCTCAACATCTCCGCATTTCCCGAGCGCATGCCCGTGGAGGCCATCGCCGCGATCCTGCAAGCGGCCGCGGGGGTCGTGACGGAAGCCGGAGGTGTCGTCGCGGGCGGACACACCATCCGAAGCGAGGAGCCGATCTTCGGGTTGGCGGTGCAGGGTCTCGTGCACCCCGATCGCATCCTCACGAAGGGCGGCGCCCAGGTCGGCGACGCGCTCGTGCTGTCGAAGCCCCTCGGCACCGGCATCGTGCTCGCCGGCAGCAGTGAGGCCGACAAGGCGTCGGCGATTGCCCGCATGAAGGTGCTCAACCGCGACGCGTCGCTCGCGCTGCAGGCGCTCGGTGAGCGCGTACATGCCGTCACCGACGTGACCGGTTTCGGCCTGGCCGGGCACGGCTGGGAGATGGCCGAACGTTCGGGCGCCGTGCTGGCCTTCGACACCGGCTTGGTGCCGCTCTACGCCGGAGCGCTCGAAGCGGCTGAGGCGGGTGTTCGCACCGGAGGCGACGCGCGCAACCGGACCTATCTCGAGGGTCGCGTCACGTCGACGGCGCCCGCGGCGCTCGAAGCGCTCGCGTTCGACCCGCAAACCTCGGGTGGGCTGCTCGCCGCGGTCGATCCGGCTGTCATCGGCGAGCTCGAGGGATTCACTATGGTCGGCACGGTGGAGGTTGGTGGTCCGGGCGTACGTCTGACGTGACGACGACCGTTCCCCAGCTGCGCAAGGCGCTCAAGTCGAAGTCTCCCTCGCTTCTCGTCGAGCGCGAGCTGTGGGCCTCGGGCCACGAGGTGGTCGTCGGGATGGACGAGGTGGGCAGGGGATCGTGGGCTGGCCCGCTCAGCGTTGGCGCCGCGGTGCTGCCCCAAGGCAAGCGGGTCTACAAGATCCGCGACTCCAAGATGCTGACGGAGTCCGAACGTGAGTCGATGTTCGATCGCATCGCGTCGTGGTGTGTGACCTGGGCGGTCGGTCACGCTTCGCAGTTGGAATGCGACACGCTCGGCATGTCGGCGGCACAACGGTTGGCCGCCAACCGCGCCCTCGAATCGCTCGGGATCCACGCCGACAAGGTCGTGCTCGACGGCAACTGGGACTTCGTGGGTCGTGGCACGACGATCAAGCTCGTGAAGGGCGACGCCCGCTGCCTATCGATCGCGGCGGCGTCGATCCTGGCGAAGGTCACGCGCGACCGCATCATGCGAGCCGAGGCTGCGAACTATCCCGGCTACGACTTCGAGCTGAACAAGGGCTACCCGTGCCCGCGGCACAAGGCGGCGCTCCGCGGCTACGGCCCGAGCGCGATCCACCGCCGCAGCTGGGTCTTCATGGACCATCTGCCGTGGACCGGCATCCACCGGACCTTCCCTGCTGGGCTGCAGGAAGTCCTCTTCGAATAGCCCCGCCGCTCCCCGTTTGTGCGGTTTTATTCGCCGCGTAGCGGCGAATAAAAC
>JBEEGH010000009.1:0-261581 GCA_041166745.1 Acidimicrobiaceae bacterium | reverse complement strand
CGTGTCGAGCGCGACACCGCAGGCGCGCACGACCTTCAGGGCCTCGGCGACGACCTCGGGGCCGATGCCGTCACCGCCGATGACTCCGATCTTGTGGGCCACTGCTCTCCTCAGAACGCCTTCCGGGCGAAAGTCTCCCAGAAAACGAGAAACCGCCCGCCGAAGCGGACGGAAACGAGCGCACGCGAAGGGACGCGTGCGCTAGCGAATGATGATGATGTCGGTCAACGTTTGGCCATGCATCGCCTGTAAGTGTGGCCAGGACAGCCAGGCGCGTCAACCCACTTGGCCGCCAGCATCGCCGCCGTCGATACGATCTGCGGATGGCCGAGACGCACCATCTCTCGCGTACCGCCTTCGAGCGGCTCGAAGAGGAGCACAAGCAGCTCACCACGTTCGGTCGGGTCGACATCGCCCGCAAGATCGAAACCGCTCGTGAGCTCGGCGACCTCTCCGAGAACGGCGACTATCACGCCGCCAAGGAAGAGCAGGGGAAGATGGAGGGCCGCATCCGGCACCTCGAAGCGCTCATCAAGAACGCAGAGATCGTCGAGGTCGGCGCCAGCGACGTCGTGGTCGCCGGGTCGATCGTCGGGATCAGATACGTGGGCGACGACGACATCGAGCGCTACCTCATCGGCTCCATCGAGGAGCGCCACGACGACTTCGACGTGATCTCGCCGGGGTCACCCCTCGGCAAAGCCCTGCTCGGGAACAAGGTCGGCGACATCGTCGATTACGAGGCCCCGGCGCGCGTTCTGAAAGTCGAGATCGTTAGCCTCGAAGGATGAGCGAGCAAGGCGAGCGAGTCCCGCAGGTGAGCGAGCGCCAGCGAGCCACATGCGCCGGGGTGTGGGGGCGGAGCCCCCACCAACAGCAAGGATGAGTAGTAGCACGAGCGCGACGCTCATCGCTCCACCGACGAACGTTCCGCCGGGTCGCTTCGTCGAACTCCCGGGTCGCGGCACCACGTTCATCCGCGAGGCTGCCGGCCCGCCGGGAGCACCGACGGTCGTGTTGTTGCACGGACTGTCGGCCACGGGTGGCCTCAACTGGCTGTGGTGCTTCCAGCCGTTGGCGCAGCGGTACCGCGTGATCGCCATCGATCATCGTGGTCACGGCCACGGCATGCGCACCCGTCACTTTCGCCTCGCGGACTGTGCCGACGATGTCGCGGCGCTCGCCGACGTGCTCGGCATCACACAGCTCACCGCTGCGGGCTACTCCATGGGCGGCCCGATCGCCCAGCTGCTGTGGCACCGGCATCGATCGCTGGTCAACGGTCTCGTGCTGTGTGCCACCGCCCGAAACTTTCGCAGCCAGCGCTCGCAGGTCGCGTTCTCCCTGATGCCGTTCATCACTGCCGCTCTGCGATCGACCCCTGGTATCGCACGGCGAGCTGTGCTCTCCCGGATCCTGGAGCAGCGCATGGCCGGCCTTCCTGCTCGCGAGTGGGTCATGGACGAGCTGCAAGGCAGTGACCCCGCCGCCATCGCCGAGGCGGCCGGAGCGATTGGGCGGTTCTCGTCACACGAGTGGATCGGCGAGGTCGACGTGCCCACCGCGGTCGTGGTGACGGAGCAGGATCGCCTCGTGCCTCCGCACCGTCAACGACGCCTCGCCGAATCGATCCCGGGTGCGCGCGTCATTCCCGTTCAGGGTGATCACGGTGTCTGCGTCGCCGACCCTCGCGCCTTTGTCCCCGCGCTGCTCGCAGCCTGCTCCACCAGCACGGCCGCCCGCCGAACCTGATCGCCATAGCGCTTTCCCGGGCGGCGGGTGGTGCGCTCGATCGGACCGGAGACACCGATCGCCGCGATCACGTTGTCGTGACGATCGCGAATTGGTGCGCTCACGGACGCGACGCCCGCTTCTCGTTCCTCGACGCTCTCGACCCATCCGTGCGGCCCGTCTTCCCCCCGCAGGATCTTGCCGGCGGACCCGACGTCGAGCGGAAGAAAAGCTCCCACGGCGACGATCGTGCGCAGCCCGTGAGGCGACTCGAGCGACTCGACGCATACGCGACGATCGCCGTCACGCACGTACAGCTGCACGCTTTCCTCCGTCGTGTCGCGTAGCCATGCAAGCGCCGGGCGCGACAGCTCCGCGAGCGGCGTGGTGTCGAGCGCGGCGCGCCCCAGGGTTGCGAGGCGGAAGCCGAGCGCGAACCGTCCGTCGGTGTCGCGGCGCACGAGATCGTGATGCTCGAGGGCGACGGCCAGCCGGTGCGCGGTTGCTCGGGGGAGGCCGGTCACGGCCACGAGCTCGGCGAGCGTCTTCGGTCCGGTGAGCAGGCAGTCGATGACGTCGACGGCCTTGTCGAGCACGCCGACGCCGCCTACACTTCGTTCCACGTGACGAGACTACTGTCTCAATATGTGGGAGAGCAATGATGGCGCCGCAGACGCTCAGTGAAAAGGTGTGGGACCGCCACCTCGTGTATTCCGCCGATGGCGAGCCCGACCTCTTGTACATCGATCTCCACCTGGTGCACGAGGTCACGTCGCCCCAGGCCTTCGACGGTCTCCGCATCGCCGGCCGTGGCGTCCGCCGGCCCGAGCTGACGATCTGCACCGAAGACCACAACGTGCCGACGGCGAACATCGATCAGCCCATCGCCGATCCGATCAGCGCGAAACAACTCGAGACGTTGCGGTCCAACGCGGCGGAATTCGGACTCGTGAACTACCCGATGGGCGACCCGGGTCAGGGCATCGTGCACGTGATCGGTCCCGAACAGGGCCGCACACAACCGGGGATGACCATCGTGTGCGGTGACAGCCACACCTCCACGCACGGCGCGTTCGGCGCGCTGGCGTTCGGCATCGGCACGAGCGAGGTCGAGCACGTGCTCGCTACGCAGACACTGCCGCAGCAGCGGGCCAAGACGCTGGCCATCACCGTCGACGGAGCGTTGCCCGCCGGATCGACGGCGAAGGACGTCATCCTCGCCATCCTGGGGCGCATCGGTACCGGCGGAGGCATCGGCTACATCGCCGAATATCGCGGCTCTGCCATCCGTGCCCTGTCGATGGAAGGGCGCATGACGGTGTGCAACATGTCGATCGAGGCCGGGGCCAAGGCGGGGATGATCGCGCCGGACGACATCACGTTCGAGTACGTGAAGGGTCGACCGCACGCGCCGAGCGGTGCCGCGTGGGACGAGGCCGTCGCCGATTGGCGCGCGTTGGTGACCGACGACGATGCCGTGTTCGACAAGGAAGTCGCCCTCGACGCGGCCGAGATCGTCGCCCATGTGTCGTGGGGAACGAACCCCGGTCAGGTCGTCCCGATCACCGACCCTGTCCCATCGCCAGACGCGTTCGCCGACCCGGCAGCACGCGAAGCCGCGGAACGGGCGCTCGAGTACATGGGGCTCACGGCCGGAACGCCGATGCGCGAGATCGGTGTCGACACCGTGTTCATCGGCTCGTGCACGAACAGCCGGATCGAAGATCTCCGAGCCGTCGCCGAGGTGGTGCAAGGTCGGCGGGTCGCGTCTGGTGTCCGCACGCTGATCGTCCCTGGCTCGTGGGCGGTGAAGCAGCAAGCAGAGCGGGAGGGCCTCCACGACATCTTCACGACCGCCGGATTCGACTGGCGCGAGCCCGGCTGCTCGATGTGCCTCGCCATGAACCCGGACACGCTGTCGCCCGGCGAACGGTGCGCGTCCACATCGAATCGCAACTTCGAAGGCCGTCAGGGCCGGGGCGGGCGCACGCACCTCGTGTCCCCCGCCGTCGCCGCGGCCACCGCGATTCTCGGCCACTTCGCCACCCCGGAGGATCTGCACTGATGGAACCGGTTCGCATCGTGCAGGGCACCGCCGTTCCGCTCGATCGCAGCGACGTCGACACCGATCAGATCATCCCGAGCGATTGGTTGAAGCGCGTCGAACGCACGGGATTCGAGAAGGGGCTGTTCGGCGAGTGGCGTGACGACCCGAAGTTCGTCATGAACGACGAGCGATTTGCGGGCGCGTCGATCCTCGTCGCCGGCCCGAACTTCGGAACAGGCTCATCCCGCGAGCACGCGGTGTGGGCCATCCAGCAGGCCGGCTTCAAAGCGGTGATCTCGCCGCGGTTCGGCGACATCTTCCGCAACAACTCGGCCAAGAATGGTCTGGTGCCGGTGATCGTGCCCGCGGAGATCGGCGAGCAGCTCTTGGCGGCGGTCGAGGCCGACCCGACGCTCGAGTTCACGATCGACGTCGAGCGCCGCACGCTCGAGGCGCCGGCGATCGGGTTGACGGTGGAGTTTCCGCTCGACGGGTCGGTTCGTCATCGCTTCCTCGAGGGACTCGACGACATCGGGCTCACGTTGCAGCACGAAGACGCCATCACCGCTTACGAAGGCAAGGCCGGTAGCGCCTCCCGGTAGAGCCACGAATCGAAAAGACCACCGAGGTCTCGACCCGAGATCTCGTTGGCCACGCCGATGAAGTCGTCGGTCGTCACGTTCCTGTCGGCGAACCGCGACGTATACGTGCGCAAGGTCGTGAAGAACTTTTCATCTCCGACGGTGAGCCGCAACGCCTGCAACGCGAGCGCACCCCGCAGATACACCGCGCCGACGTCGAAGAGATGCTCGACCCCAGGATCTCCCGGTAGGACCGCGCTCTTGAGGTCCTCGTGGATCTGCGTGGCCATGGTGGCTACGGAGCTGCCGCCGACGTGCTCCTGCCAGAGCCACTGGGCATACGTGGCGAAGCCCTCGTTGAGCCAGATGTCCTTCCACGACGAGGGCGTGACGCTGTCGCCGAACCATTGATGCGCGAGCTCGTGGGCGACAACGCCATCGTTGGCCACCGACCCGTCGACATGGCTCGCGTCGAAGATGGAAAGCGTCTGGGTCTCGAGTGCGAACTGCGTGCGGTCTGTGATCACCAGCGCGCCGTACACGTCGAAGGGATACGGCCCGAACTCGGTTGCGAAGAACTGCAGCATCTCGGGAGTGCGGCTGAAGTCGATGGCGGCGTCGGCCGCGAGCGACGACGCGAACGCGTTGCGAATCGTGATGCCGTCGGGCCCGGGCTCGGTCGTGACCTGATAGTCACCGATGGCCAACTGCGTGAGGTATGACGCCATCGGTGCCCTCGCGTCGTACACCCACGTCGTGGTGCCGTCGCCGTGAGGCGTCTTGCCGACGAGGTCTCCATTGGCCACCGCAGTGACGCCCTCGGGAACCGTGATGTGAAACGTGTACGTCGCCTTGTCGCTCGGGTGGTCGTTCGCCGGATACCACGTCGATGCGCCCTCGGGTTCGTTGAGGACATAGCTGCCATCACCGGTCGCGATCCATCCGACCGCGATCGGCAGCGCCTTCGTGCCGCGCGGTTCCGGTGAGCCGTGATACGCCACGGTCGTCGTGAACGACGAGCCCGTCGAGATCGGGTGGGCGGGGGTGATGATCAGCTCGCGCCCGTCTCGGGTGAACGGTGCATCGACGCGGTCGATCTCGAGCCCGGTGAGGTCGAGGTCGAAGCGCGCCAGGTCTTGCGTCGCTGTCGCGCTGATGATCGCGGTCGCTTCGACCTGATTCGTCTTCGGGTCGACCGTCAACGACAGGTCGTAGTGCGTGACGTCGTAACCGCCGTTGCCGAGATCGGGGAAGTACGAGTCACCGACGCCCCCCGCCCCATCGGTGGGGGCCGAGGAGGCGGACGCCGACGCCGAGGCCGATGACGAGCTCAGCGAGCGCGGACGGGCGTCGTCACGGCACCCGATGAGCGCCAGCGCGAGGAGGCCTAGGGCGAGCTTTCTTACGTGAGACGGTTTACCGCGCTCACGACCGCTCGCAGGCTCGCGGTGAGGATGCTCTCGTGCACGCCCACGCCCCAGCGCACGGCGCCGTCGGGGCCCTGCACCTCGACATAGGCCGCGGCCTGGGCATCGGTGCCCGCGCTGATCGAGTGCTCGGCGTAGTCGAGGACGTTCGCCTTCACGCCGACACACACCTCGAGGCCGTGTACGAAGGCGGCGATCGGACCGTTGCCCTCACCTTGGATCGTGCGGTGCTCGCCGTCGACGAGCACTTGCGCGGTGATCTTGGCGCCGTCGTCGGTCGTCGTCACCTCATGGCTGAGAAGGCGGAGTTTGCCGCCTTCGTTGAAGTACTCGGCACCGAACGCATCCCACATCGCAGAGGGACTGATGACGGTGCCGGTGTCCTCGGTGATGGTCTGGATCGTCTTGGAGAACTCGATCTGCAGACGACGCGGCAGGTCGAAGCCGTGCTCCGCCTTCATCACATAGGCAACACCGCCCTTGCCCGATTGGCTGTTCACCTGGATCACGGCCTCGTACGTGCGACCGACGTGCTTCGGATCGATCGGGAGGTACGGCACCTCCCACGACTCGTAGTCACCGGGCTCGAGCACGTGGTCCTCAGCTCCGCTGATGCTCTCCATGCCCTTCTTGATGGCGTCTTGGTGCGAGCCGGAGAACGCGGTGAACACGAGATCGCCGGCGTAGGGATGACGCGGATGCACGGGAAGGCCGGTGCAGTACTCGGACGTGCGGCGGATCTTGTCGATGTCGCTGATGTCGAGGTTGGGATCGACACCCTGGCTGAAGAGGTTCATACCCAGCGTGATGATGTCGACGTTGCCGGTGCGTTCTCCGTTGCCGAACAGCGTCCCTTCGACGCGGTCGGCGCCCGCCATCAAACCGAACTCTGCCGCGGTGACCGCGCTCCCCCGGTCGTTGTGGGGGTGCAACGACAGCACGACGCTGTCGCGCCGCGAGATCGTCCGGCCGAATGCCTCGATGACGTCGGCATAGATGTTCGGTGTGTACATCTCCACCGTGGCCGGCAGGTTCAGGATGATCGGTTTCTCGGGAGTCGGCTCGATCACGTCCATGACTGCTTCGCAGATCTCGACGGCGTAGTCGATCTCGGTGCCGGTGAAGCTCTCGGGGCTGTACTCGTAGCGCACGTCGATGTCCGGCACCGTCTCCTCGAGCTTGCGACACAGCGCAGCGGCGTCGACGGCGATCTGGGTGATGCCATCGCGATCGAGCCCGAACACCACCTTGCGCTGCAGGGTCGACGTCGAGTTGTAGAAGTGCAGGATCGCCTTCTTGGCCCCCGCCAACGCTTCGTAGGTGCGGGCGATGAGCTCCTCGCGGCACTGCACGAGCACCTGCACGGTCACATCGTCGGGGATGAGGTCGTCTTCGATGAGCAGGCGAATGAAGTCGAAGTCGGTTTGGCTGGCCGACGGGAAGCCCACCTCGATCTCTTTGAAGCCCATCGTGACCAGTGTTTGGAACAAGCGCATCTTGCGCTCGGGATCCATGGGATCGATGAGCGCTTGGTTGCCGTCGCGCAGGTCGACCGAGCACCAGATCGGCGCCTTCTGCAGTTGACGGCTCGGCCACTCGCGGTCGGGAAGCGCGAGCGGGAGCGGCCGGAACGGCTTGTACTTCTCGAACGGCATGTGCTTCGGGATCACGGGATCCGATGGCATCGCTTGCTTCCTCTCGTGCATTCGTGTCTTGGCCTGAAAACTGAAGAACCCCCTGCATCTGCAGGGGGTCGACGAGCGTGAGTATGTGGCGCTCGCCGTTACGTAAGGAGGAGGACCTGGGTCGGGGTGCTCATGACCTGTTCACGATGACAGCAAACCAGGGGGGACGTCAAGCGCACTACGGTGTCACGTCGTGATCCGTCGGTCGTTCCGAATCGGTCTGTGGCTGGGGTTGCTCGGAGGAATCGGCTTCGCCCTCGCCAAGATCTTCCGTCCGAAGCCAGAGCCGTTCACCGCGCCTCCCGCATGGCCTCCGCTCGAAGCTCCGGTGCCAACGCCGGCACCCGTGCAGGTCGCCGACCCTGACATCGAGCCGGTCGTCGTCACCGAAGAACCTGGCTTGATCCTCATCGGCGACGAGCCGTTGCAGGAGCCCGAGCCGGCACCGGAGCCGGCACCGGCACCGACACCACAAGCGGCACCCGCACCCGTCGAGAAGCCGGTCGCGAAGAAGCCCGCGGTGAAGAAGGCCGCTCCTTCCGCGAAGGCCGCGGCGCCGGTGAAGAAGGCCGCACCGAAGAAGACGCTGCCGGCCTGGGTCGACCCGACAGGCACCATCTGCCCGACGACTCACCCGGTGAAGGGGAAGCTCTCGAGCATGATCTTCCAGGTGCCCGGCAACTTCGCCTACGACCGCACCACACCCGACCGTTGCTACAAGACGGCTGACGCCGCCGAAGACGACGGTCTGCGCGCCGCCAAGCGCTGATACTCAGTCGGTCGCGATGGCGGCGACCGAGACGATGCCATCGGCGCGCCGCAAGGCTTCGACGACGTCGGCAGGAACGGGTTCGCCCGTCGCGAGCACCTGCATGGCGGCGGCCCCCTCGATCGAGTGCCCGAGATGCATGTCGCCGATGTTGATCCTGGCGTCGGCCAGAGCGGAGGTGACGGTCGCGATCATTCCCGGGATGTCGTCATTGCGCACGATCAGCATGTTCTTTTCCGGTGGGAGGTCGACCGACAGGTCGTCGATCATCACGATGCGCGGGCTCCCCTTCAAGCCCACGAGTGTGCCTGCGATGGCGTGGTCACCGCCGCGCACCGTCACCAGATTCACGTAGTCCTGCGCGGTCGATGTCGATGACTCGCGAACCTCGACGCCGCGCTCCGCGGCGATCTGCGGCGCGTTGACGTACGAGACCGGCTCGTCGCTCACGCCGCCGAACACCCCCTTGAGCACCGACAACGTGAGGATGCGCGTGTCGTAGTCGGCCAGCTGACCCTGATACTCGACGTCGATGCGCGCCGGCGTGCCCTCGTTCAACGCGACGTACAGGCGACCGAGCCGTTCGGCCAGCGGAAGGAACGGTCGAACGGTTTCGCTGGCCTCGGCTGCAGACACGTTCACGGCATACGGCACGAAGTCGCCGGCGAGGGCCAGGCCGACCTGCTCGGCGATGGTGTCGCCCGCCTTGTCCTGCGCTTCTCGCGTCGACGCGCCGAGGTGGGGCGTCACCACGACCGAGTCGAGCTCGAACAGGGGCGACGACGTCGTTGGCTCTTCGGCGAACACGTCGAGCGCAGCTCCGCCGAGGGTGCCGCCGCGGATCGCCTCGGCCAACGCGGCCTCGTCGACGATTCCACCGCGGGCGACGTTGATGATGCGGAGGCCGGGCTTGGCTTTCGCCAACAATTCCTTGTTGACCAGTCCGACGGTTTCCTTGGTCTTGGCCACGTGAATCGTGACGAAGTCCGACCGGGCCATCAGCTCGTCGAGGTCGACGAGCTCGACGCCGAGCTGGCGAGCGCGCTCTTGACCGACGAAGGGGTCGTAGGCGATCAGCCGCATGCCGAACGCGCTCGCGCGCTGTGCGACCAGCTTTCCGATGCGTCCGAGACCGATCACACCGAGCACCTTGTCGGCCAGCTCGACGCCTTCCCACCGGCTGCGTTCCCACCGTCCGGCCGTGAGCGCGGCGTGGGCTTGGGGGATGTTCCGGGCCTGCGCGAGCAGCAAGGCCATCGTCTGTTCGGCTGCCGACAGGATGTTCGACTGCGGCGCGTTCACGACCATCACGCCTCGCTGCGTGGCGTGCTCGACATCGACGTTGTCGAGACCGATACCGGCCCGTCCGACAACGACGAGATCAGTGCCGGCATCGATGACCTCGGCGGTGACGTTCGTGGCCGATCGAATGATGAGCGCATGGACGCCGACGACCGCGTTCAGCAGCTCTTCGGGGGAAAGGTCCAGCCGTACGTCGACGTCGTGGCCGCCCTGACGCAGGCGATCGAGTCCGCCCTCGGCGATCTCCTCGGTGACGAGCACTCGTGCCATTGCGAGGAATCTTGTCAGGTGCGGGGTTGGAGTCCGTCAACCAATCTCGTCAGGACCTCGGTGACCTCGACGCGCGCGGCATCCTTGTCGTCGGCCTCGGCGATCAGTGCGCACGCCTCAGCCAGCGCGCCGGCGACGATGTGTGCCAGAGGGCCGATTGGCTGTCGTTCTATGGCTCCGGCGCGCATCGCGCTCCGAAACGCGCCGCGCAGGAGAGAGGCCTCGTAGCGGGTTGCAAGGTCGCGACGTGTCGGTGCGTCGAACACCGCCCGTGCATCGACGATGCTGATGCGTTGCACCGCGGGATCGAGGTGCGCGTCGATCATCGCGATGAAGAGCCGATGCACCCGCTGCAGCGGATCGTCGTTGTCGGAGTCGTCGAAGAACGAGTCCGCCGCGGCCGCGGTGACGTCGACCTTGACCTGCTCGACCACCGCACGAAAGAGGTCGTCCTTGTCGCGAAAGTGGTGGTAGAGCGCACCCTTCGTGACGCCTGCGGCCTTCACGACCTCGTCGACAGACGTGCCCGCGTAGCCCTGTTCGCCGAACAAGCTGCGAGCGGAGGCGATCAAGCTGCGCCGCGTGGCTTCGGCCTTCGCCACATTCGCTGGTCGAAGCTGCTCGATCGTCTTCGGCATCGGCGGCTGCCCTCCCGGAGATTTCTTCTTGACAACATACCAGCGGTATGTCTGAATCAAACCGACGGTATGAAGAGATCGTACCATCGGTATGAACGAAAGTGGGGAGACATGCCCAAGTACGTGATCGAGCGGGACCTGCCGGGTGCCGGAAAGCTCAGCCCCGAGGACCTGCGCGGCATCTCGGAGAAATCCAACAAGGTGCTGAGCAGCCTCGGCCCGGAGATCCGGTGGCTCCAGAGCTACGTGACCGACGACAAGATCTACTGCGTGTACGTCGCTCCTGACGAGGATCTCATCCTCGAGCACGCCCGTTGCGGTGGGTTCCCGGCCAACGTGGTCACCAAGGTCAGCGCGGTGATCGACCCCTCGACCGGGGAGTAGTCAACCGGCGACGACATCGGCGATGCGCTGCAGGCCTTCGCCGAGGTCGTCGTCGCCGAGTGCGAACGACAGCCGTGCGTACCCCGGCGTGCCGAACGCTTCGCCGGGCACGATGGCGACCTTCACCTCGTCGAGGAGAAGCTCCGACAGCTCGGTGGTCGTCTGGGCTCTGCGGCCCGCGATCTCGCGGCCGAGCAGCCCGGTGAGGTTCGGGTAGGCGTAGAACGCACCTTCCGGCTCGATGCAGGTGATGCCATTGATGCCGTTGAGCAATTTGTAGGCGGTGGCGGCGCGGCGCTCGAACGCCGAACGCATCTCGACGACCGCATCGAGCGGGCCCGAGACCGCCGCGAGCGCCGCTTGCTGGGCGACATTCGACACGTTCGACGTGGAATGCGACTGCAGGTTCGTCGCTCCCGCGATCACCTCTGACGGCCCGATCATCCAGCCGACGCGCCAGCCGGTCATCGCGTACGTCTTTGCGACACCGTTCAGCACGACACAGTGATCCGCGAGTTCTGGAACGAGCATCGGCATCGAATGGAAGCGATGGTCGCCGAACGTGAGGTGCTCGTAGATCTCGTCGGTGACCACCCAGATACCGTGCTCGACCGCCCACTGCCCGATGGCCTCGATGTCGTCGCGCGGGTAGACGGCGCCAGACGGGTTGCTCGGGGACACGAACACGAGCAGCTTCGTGCGCTCCGTGCGGGCGGCCTCGAGCTGCTCGACGGTGACCTTGAAGCCCGTCTCCTCCGTCGTCTGGAGCACCACGGGCGTGGCCCCCGCGAGCCGGATCGGCTCCGGATACGTCGTCCAGTACGGCGCGGGCAGCAGTGCCTCGTCGCCCTCGTCGAGCAACGTGAGCAGCGTGTTGTAGACGGCGTGCTTGCCGCCGTTGGTGACGAGCACCTGCGAGGCCGACACCTCGTACCCCGAGTCGCGCGCGGTTTTCGCCGCGATTGCCTCCCGCAACTCCGGGAGGCCAGGGACCGGGCTGTACTTGTGGTTCTTCGGATCGCGGCACGCTGCCGCGGCCGCCTCGACGATGTGCGGTGGCGTCGGGAAGTCGGGCTCGCCGGCGCCGAAACCGATGACCGGCTCGCCGGCGGCTTTGAGCGCCTTCGCTTTCGCGTCGACGGCCAAGGTGGCGGACGGCGCAATGGCCGCTATGCGCTTCGAGATCGCACTCATATTCCGCGATAGTTGCACCAATGACCCCGTCCCCCGACGAGATTGCGATTCCCGCGGAGCTCCTCCCCCGCGACGGGCGGTTTGGCTCGGGACCTTCGAAGGTCCGTCCTGAGGCCGTCGAAGCCTTGGCCAAGTCGGCGCCGGAGTATCTGGGCACCAGCCATCGACAGGCGACCGTGCGCTTCATGGTCGGTGCGCTGCGCAACGGTCTCGCCGAGCTCCTGAACCTGCCCGATGGCTACGAGGTGATCCTGGGCAACGGCGGGACGACCGCGTTCTGGGACGCCGCCACCTTCGGGCTCATCGAGCGACGCAGCCAGCACCTGAGCTTCGGCGAGTTCAGCTCGAAGTTCGCCTCAGCGGTCGCAGCCGCGCCGTTCCTCGAGGAACCGTCGATCATCACGTCGGAGCCGGGGACGCATCCGGAAGCGGTCACGGATCCCGACGTCGACGTCTACGCACTCACACACAACGAAACCTCGACCGGGGTGTCGATGCGGCTGCGACGGCCCTCGGGCGCGACCGATGGTCAGCTCGTCTTGGTCGATGCCACGTCAGGAGCGGGCGGGCTGCGTTTCGACGCCGGTGAGACCGACGTGTACTACTTCGCACCACAGAAGGGCCTCGGCTCCGACGGCGGGCTCTGGCTGGCTGCGGTGTCGCCTCGGGCCGTCGAGCGGATCGAGCGCCTCGCCGCCTCCGACCGCTGGATCCCGTCGTCGCTCGATCTCAAGATCGCGCTCGACAACAGCCGCCTCGACCAGACGTACAACACGCCCGCGCTTGCGACGATCTTCCTTGCGGCGCAGCAGGTCGAGTGGATCAACGGCAACGGTGGCCTCGAGTGGGCCGCGTCGCGCTGCGATCGCTCCGCCGAGACGATCTACGGCTGGGCCGACGCGTCCTCGTTCGCGACGCCGTTCGTCGTCGATCCGGCGGACCGAAGTCATGTCGTCGCCGCGATCGACTTCGATGCCGAGATCGACGCGATGAGGCTGTCCGGCGTGCTGCGCCGCAACGGCATCGTCGACACCGACTCGTACCGCAAGCTCGGTCGCAACCAGTTGCGCATCGCGCTGTTCCCGGCCATCGAGCCCGACGACGTTGCCGCGCTGACGCGGTGCATCGATCACGTCGTCGAGCGTCTCACCGCGTAGTTTGCCCGGCGATGCCGACCGCCGCAGAAGTCAAAGCCCAACTCACCGGACCTGGTGGGCCCTTCGAAATCGTCACCGAAGACGTTCGGGGACGGCCGATGCAGGTCTACAAGGACCGCATGACGGCGCTGCGCCAGATCTGCGACATCGGTGCGGCCCGAGGGGATCAGACGTTCATCGTGTACGGCGCACGCGAGGTCTCGTTCCGGGAGTTCGTGTCGCTCTCCAACTCGGTCAGCCCGGGGCTGCAGAAGTTCGGCGTCGGTCACGGCGACCGCGTGGCGGTCCTGAGCCAGAACAACCCGGAGTGGTGCCTCAGCTTCTGGGGCACGGTCAACATCGGCGCCGTCCTCGTCGGCCTCAACGGGTGGTGGACAACCGACGAGGTCGTCTACGGACTGCAGGATTCGGGCGCACGGGTGCTCGTCGCCGACGCGAAGCGGTTCGAGCGCATTGCCGATCACCTCGACGAGTGTCCCGACCTCGAGCACGTGTTCCTGATCGATGCCGACCCCAGCGACTTCGGCGACGATCGGCGGCTGCACCGGTTCGACGAGCTGACGACCGCGCCATCAGACACGCCGCCGGACGTGCCGATCGACGAGGACGACTACGCCGTCATCTTCTACACGAGTGGTACCACCGGTCGTCCGAAAGGCGCGATCAGTACGCACCGGAGCATGATCTCCAACCTCCAGAACACGATCTACAACGGTGTGGCCGGCGCCATGACAGGGGGCGGCGCAATCCCACAAGGTCCCACGCAGACCGTGGCGCTCTTCACGTCACCCCTGTTCCACGTGTCGGGCTGTCACTCGACGTTGGTCGTCGGCCTTCTCGCCGGCCTCAAGCTGATCATGATCGAGGGTCGCTTCGAGCCGCAGAAGGCGCTCGAGCTCATACAAGACAACGAGGTCACCTTGTGGGCCACCGTGCCCACCATGGTTTGGCGCGTCTGCGAAGACCCGGCGCGCCACGACTACGACACGTCGAGCGTCGTCAGCGTGGCCTTCGGCGGGTCGCCGTCGGCCGACGAGCTCCAGCGCAAGGTGCACGAGACGTTCCCGAACGTGCGGTCGACCACGAACGCATACGGGCTGACCGAGTCGTCGTCCGTCGCCACGGCCATCGGCGGCCAAGACGCGATCGACAAGCCGAATTCGGTCGGGCCGCCCGTGCCCACGCTCGAGCTCATGATCCGGGACGACAAGGGCAACGAGGTGCCGACGGGCCAAGCCGGCGAGGTCACGATGTACGGCCCGCTCATCATGGCCGGCTACTGGAACAAGCCCGAGGCCACCGCCGAGACCGTGCGCGACGGGTGGCTGTACACCGGCGACATCGGCTACGTCGATGCCGACGGCTTCCTCTTCATCACCGACCGCAAGAAGGACATGATCATCCGCGGCGGCGAGAACATTTACTGCGTCGAGATCGAGAATCGTCTGGTCGAGCACCCTGCGATCGCCGACGCCGCGGTGTTCGGGGTTCCGCATCCGGAGCTCGGCGAGGAGGTCAAGGCTGTCGTACAGGTCGAGCCCGGCGAGACGATCACCGAAGACGAAGTACGCGCGTGGGTGCGCGAGACGCTCGCCAACTTCAAGGTGCCGGCGTACGTCGACATCACCAAGGACAAGCTTCCCCGCAATGCCTCCGGCAAGCTCCTGAAGAACGTGCTGCGTGGGGAGGGCGAGGTCTCGTTCGCCGAAACAATGTGACAAGGACGCTGCGGATCACGGCACTGGCCGTTTGCGGCGCCTGGCTTCCCATCATCGTGTTGTGGGGCGCGGCCCCGTTCACGGTCACGTTCGACGACGCGTATTACTACTTCCAGATCGGGCGCGAGATCGCCCACGGGCACGGGTCGACCTTCAACGGCCTCGATCACACAAACGGCTATCACCCGCTGTGGCAGGGCATCTGCGCGCTCCCCTACCTCGTCGGATTCTCGGGTCTGGCCGCCGTACGAGCGTTGCTCGTGCTGCAACTGCTGCTGTGGGCGGCGACGTTGTGGGTCATCGCCGGCATCGTGGGCCCGCGGCTGTCACGGGTGTCGACCGGCACCGTTGCCGTGCTCATGGCGCTGATCGCCGGCAATCCCTACGTGCTCAAGATCTTCGTCAACGGGCTCGAGTCTGGGGTCACCGCGCTCGCGTACGCGGGGCTCATCGCCGCCGTGCTCAAACGCAACGAGCGCCTCATGGCCGTGATGCTGGTGGTGGCGTTCCTCGGCCGCACCGACGCCGTGTTCGTCATCGCCTGCCTCTTCGTGGCGACGCGAGCCTGGCAACGGTTCGTACCCGTCGGCGCAGTGGCCGCCGTGTACTTGCTGGCCAACCAGGTCGTGTTCGGGAGCCCGCTCCAGGTCAGCGGCGTGATCAAGCGGCAGCCCCTCACGGCGGGCCGGCTCGTCGCCGTGTCGGTGGTGGCACTCGTCGCGCTGGCCGTTGGCATCGGCGCTCGACGGCTGGCGTCGGACCGGTTCGCACGGACGACGTCGTTCTTGGCCGAGACGAGTTGGTTCGCCGCGGCCTGCGTGTTGCTCGTCGGCTACTACCGGGTGCTGTCCGTCGAGGTGTACCTCTGGTACTACGCGCCGGTCGCGCTGTACCTCTTCATGTTGCTCCTCCATGCCGCCGGCGACTTCGCGGAAGGCGTCGTCGCCGAGGGCCAGTCGCTCAGGACCGTGCAGGCGATCCTCGTCCTGCCCTTCGCGCTCGCATTCGTCTTCAGCGCGCGTCAGATCACGGATCCAGAACTGCGCTCGTTGCAAGAAGGCGACCGGGCGGCCGCCGTCTGGGTGCGCGAGAACACGCCATCGAACGTGGTCATTGCCTCCTGGGATGCAGGCGTCGTCGGCTATTTCTCCGATCGACCCGTCGTGAACCTCGACGGCGTCGTGAACTCGTTCGAGTGGGAACGCGCCCGCCATCACGCGCCCGCCGAGACGGCCCGATTCCTTCTCGACCGTGGCGTCACGTTGATCGTCAACCATGGCGAGCTCGTCAATGGCGAAGATCCTGACATCGCGCGCAACGTCGAAGCGTTGCTCGGCCCGACCTTCCGCGTGCGGCAAGTCCACCGCGAGGAGTACGTGTACTCGGGAACCGCCGGCGGCCAGAGCGGCACTCGCCGCATGGCGACGTTCGTCTACGAGCTCGGCGGCTACACGGCGCCGTTGGACGGCACCGCGATCGAGCTACCGCCCGGCGTGACACCTTGTCGCTCCGATCAGCTCGAGGTCGCATCGGGGAATGACCCGAATCTGCTTCGATTCGTCAACCGCAGTGGTGGACCGTGCGGACTTGCCGGATACGCGACAGTCTTGGGCAAGAGCTCGACCGGTGGCTTTCAGCCAGTGCCGACCTCACCACTCCCGTTCGCAGCGACCAATGGGCCGCGATGGACGGGTGTGTTCGAGCCGAATCTGGTCGCCGTCGTCAGCCTCCGCCCGTCCACCGAGACCTCCTGTGCGGTCGCCGCAATACCCGCGCATTTCACCGCGCTTCGGCTCGTGCTGCCGGGCGGTACCGGCACGATCGACTTCGACGGTTTGGCCTTCGATACGACGCCTTGTCCGCTACAACTCACACCATTCGCGGCCGACAGCCAAGACCAGTAGGCCCCGAGGGACCACACCTCTCGTATTGTTGTCCACGCGGTCGGCGCCCGGCGGCGCGTGGACCTGGTTTGTCGCGCGTTGGAGCGACAAATCTGGGTGTCACACCCTCGCGAGAGAATTCGCGAGATGGACTGGCGCTTCCAGAGCAGACAGCTGAGCGGCCTCTCTCTGCGGTACGCGCTCATCGTGTCCTTGGTAGGCGTCGGGCGAGAGGTCACGACACGTGAACTCATCGCCGCGATCGAGGCCTACGGCCTCGAGATCGAAGGACGACCCAGCAAGACGGTGTCCGATGCACTCCGCTGGGAAGTGCGCAGAGGCCGAGCCGTGCGCGTCGGTCGCGGCAGGTATCGGGCCGGAACGGTCTCGCGCCAGACCGTCTGGCGGATGAGGAAGCGGCTGCGGGCATTGCACGCCCGAGTTGTCGCTCCAACGCGCGACACAATTGATCTACGCGACGACGGTCGGCCGAGCGGCTACTGCCAGAACTGATACACGCCGTTGTCAGTGCCCCACACGAAGACGTCGAGTTGGCCACTGCCGCGCGAAACGACGGTGGGCCCGCCCTGCATCGCGAGCGTTGTCCCCGTGTGCGGGAGGAGCGACGAAGCAGTCCAGGTCGGACCGCCGAGCCACGATGTCTGATGCACGAAGTTGTCGTTGCCTCGACTGATGACCGTGTAATGACCGAGCCCCCAGGACGCTGCCGCGACCGCCTGTGTCAGGCGGCAAGATCAGACGTCAGCACCGCCGCTGACGTCGGCGACGGATTGCTTGCCCGCGGAGATCCACGGCATCATGCCGCGGAGCTCCTTGCCGACCTTCTCGACGGAGTGCTCGGCGCCCTTCGCGAGGAGCTCGTGGAACTTGGCCCGGCCGCCACGCGACTCGGCGATCCACTCTGCGGCGAACGTGCCGTCTTGGATCTCGGTGAGGATGCGGCGCATCTCGGCCTTGGTCTCGTCGGTGATGATGCGCGGCCCGCGTGTGACATCGCCGTACTTCGCGGTGTCGGAGATCGAGTACCGCATTCCGGCGATGCCTTCCTCGTACATGAGGTCGATGATGAGCTTCAGCTCGTGGAGGCATTCGAAGTACGCCGACTCCGGCTGGTAGCCCGCATCGACGAGCGTCTCGAACCCGGCTTGCACGAGTGACGTGAGTCCCCCGCACAGCACGACCTGCTCGCCGAAGAGGTCGGTCTCGGTCTCCTCGTCGAACGTGGTCTCGAGCACGCCGGCGCGGGTGCCACCGATGGCGTCGGCGTACGAGAGCGCGAGATCCTTGGCCTTACCGCTCGCATCCTGCGCGACCGCGACGAGGCACGGGACGCCCCCACCTTCGGTGTACGTGCGGCGCACGAGGTGTCCGGGGCCCTTCGGCGCGACCATCGCCACGTCGATGCCCTCGGCCGGCTTGATCTGATCGAACCGGATGTTGAAGCCGTGCGCGAAGAAGATGGCATCCCCGCCGTTGAGGTGCGGAGCGATCGACTGCTCGTAGACGTCGCGCTGCTCAGTGTCGGGGAGCAGCATCATCACGAGGTCGGCCTCGGTCGCCGCCTGATCGACGGACACCACGCGCAGTCCTGCGGCCTCCGCCTTCGCCTTCGACGACGAGCCGTCTCGGAGCCCGATCCGCACGTCGACACCCGAATCCTTGAGGTTCAGGGCGTGCGCGTGGCCCTGCGACCCGTAGCCGATGATCGCCACCTTGCGGCTGGCGACGAGCGACGAGTCGGCGTCCTTCTCGTAGTACACGTTGGCCATCAGGACACCTTGCCTCTCACTTGGCGCAGGCGAGGTGCCGTGCGCTCCAAACGGGGAAGAGCCACGCGGCCCGTCCTCTGCAGCTCCACGATCCCATATGGACGTAGGAGTTCTTCAAAGTCGTCGACCTTCTCGGGCGCGCCCTCGATGCTGATCGTCAGCAGGTCGGAGCCGACGGCCAGGATCCGGCCGCCGAACACCTGCACGAGCTCGATGATCTGACCGCGGATCTCCGCTGCCGCCGAGACGGTGACGAGCAGCAGTTCACGTTCGACCGACTCGCGCGGATCGAGCTCGGTGATCTTCACCACGTGGATGAGCTTGAACAGCTGCTTCACCATCTGCTCGAGCGGATTCGATTCGACATCGACCACGATCGTCAGCCGGCTGAACCGCGGATCCTCTGTCGGCGCGACGGCGAGGCTGAAGATGTTGTAGCCCCGTCGAGCGAACAACCCCGACACGCGCGCGAGTACGCCAGGCTTGTTCTCCACGAGGACCGAGAGAATGTGATGGTGGATTCCGTCGCCGGCCGTCACTGGATCACCTCTCTGTGCGACTGGGCCGTGATGATCTCGTCGTTCGAAGCGCCCGCGGCGACCATGGGGAAGACCTTCTCGCGACTGTCCGTGCGGAACTCGATCACCACGGAGCGGTCGTCGATGCTGTTGGCCTTGTCGATCGCCGGTTGCACTTCTTCCGGTGACTCGACGCGGATGCCGATGCAGCCCATCGACTCCGCCCACATCTTGTAGTCGGGCAGGTCGGGCGAAAGGTAGACCTCGCTGTACCGCTCCTCGTAGAACATCTCCTGCCATTGGCGGACCATGCCGAGATACGCGTTGTTGAGGATCGCGACCTTGATGGGGATGCGTTCCGTCGACGCGGTCACCAACTCTTGTGCCGTCATCTGGAAGCAGCCGTCGCCGTCGACTGCCCAGACCATGCGGTCGGGTCGACCGACCTTCGCCCCGATCGCCGCGGGGATGGCAAACCCCATCGTCCCGAGCCCGCCCGAGTTCACGAACGTGTACGGATGGTTGAACTTCCAGTACTGCGACGTCCACATCTGATGCTGGCCGACCCCCGACGCGACGATGCAGTCGTCGGGTGCGGAGTTGCGCAGCTGCTCGAGCACGTACTGCGGCTTCAACAGGTCACCGGGCTCGGACTGCTCGTACGTCAGCGGAAAGTTCTCCTGCCACCCCGAGATCGTTTGCTTCCACGCACTCCGATCGGGTTGTGCCTCCCGGCCTCCGAGGTCGCGCACCGCCTTCACGAGCTCTTCGATGACGAGGCGGCAGTCGCCGACGATGGGCACGTCGGGTCGTCGGACCTTGCCCAGCTCGGCCGGATCGATGTCGACGTGGATGATCTTGGCGTCGGGCGCGAATGACGGCACCTTGCCGGTGACGCGATCGTCGAACCGCGAGCCGAGGGCGATCAGCAGGTCGGACTTCTGCATCGCAGTCACCGCCGTGTAGTTGCCGTGCATGCCCGGCATTCCGAGACACAGCGGATGATCGTCGGGGAACGCGCCTCGGGCCATCAACGTCGTGACGACGTGGATGTCCACCAGTTCGGCGAGCTCACGTAGTGCCTCTGCCGCCCGAGCCTTCAAGATGCCGCCCCCGGCGTAGATCACCGGCTTCTGGCTTTGCAGGATGAGCTCGGCCGCCTCCTTGATCTTGCGCGGGTGACCTTTGGTCGTCGGCTTGTAGCCGGGGAGCCCCGCCGAGATCTCGTCGTCGGACGGCCAGTACCAATCCATGGCGGAGCGAGGGTTCTTCGGATCGACGATGTCCTTGGGGATGTCGATGAGGACCGGGCCAGGTCGGCCGGTCGTCGCGATGTGAAACGCCTCGCGGACCGCCCGAGGGATGTCGGCCGCCTCGGTCACGAGCTCGTTGTGCTTGGTGACCGACCGCGTGATGCCCACGGTGTCGCACTCCTGGAAGGCGTCGGTACCGATCGACGCCGTACCCACCTGGCCGGTGATGACCACCATCGGCACGGAGTCCATGTAGGCGTCGCAGAGCGGAGTGACGATGTTCGTGGCCGCTGGGCCGCTCGTCACCATCGCCACGCCCGGACGCCCGGTGGCGTGGGCGAACCCCTCGGCCATGTGGCCGGCGCCCTGCTCGTGGCGCACGAGGATGTGGCGGATCGGTGAGTCGATGATCGGGTCGTACACGGGCAGGATGGCCCCGCCCGGAAGGCCGAAGATGACCTCCACGCCCTCCATCTCGAGGGCTCGGATGAGGGCTTGACCACCATTGATCTGCGGCATCGGACTCAGCTTTCTCTTGAAAATCTCGGTGAAAAACGACGACGACCTCCCGGCTGGGAGGTCGAGCAAGCGCACGTGGCGGTGGGGGCTACGTGCGCTAGGTCACTACGAGGACGATCTTGGTCGGCGACATCGCTGGCATGATGCCATCGAAAGGCAGCCCCGGGCAAGCGGGATGACTTTGTCGCAATGGGGTACCGGGCTAGGGTGATCGCCGAAGCTTGGCCGGGGCCCGGAGTAGCAGGAAGTAGGGGCACCGGCGACGAACTCGGGTCGACCAACAGACGCGTTTTGGGGAGACAGACAACGTGCGAATGACTGGATTGATGGCTCGACGAATCATGGCTGGAGCGTTTCTGGCGGTGGTGCTGACCTTGTCGCTGGCCAGCGTTTCGTCCGCGCAATCTGGATCGGGTTCCGGTTCCGGCAACACCGGAACAACGACTACCTCGACTACGGCGACCACCATCAAGACGGCAGGCACCACGACCGCGAAGACAGGCACCAACGCGGGGATCCTCTTGCTCGTCGGCGGCGGTCTGACGGTGGCCGTTCTCGGCGCACGTCGGCTTGCGCGCGTCAGCGCGACAGACTGATTCCGCGCCGGCCCGAACGGCCGGAGCATTTCTCAAACGGTGGACGTGGCTGGTTCTCGGCGCGCTCGTCGTTCTCGTCGCGCTGTGCGCGATCGATGTACTGCGCATAAAACGTGAGCTCGACGCCGGACAGGACGCGCTGGCGGCGCTCGATCTGCACACCGTCGATCAGCGCGGTGGCGTCGCGAACGTGGCCGATCAGGCGGCGGCCCACCTCGATCGAGCGGCGCAACTGGCGGACGACAGCCGCTGGCTGTCGCTCCTCGACCATGTACCCATTCTCGGCAACCAGTCCCGCGGTGTCCGGGATCTGACGAGAGCCGCCGCCGAGGTGGGCGGCCTGTCGCGCCGCACCGCGCATGAGGTACAGACCGCACTCGACGCCACCCATGGGCCCGACACGCGTGTACGGCTCATCGACGCGGTGAATGCGCAACTCGTCGAGTTGAGCCATGAGTTGCCAACTGTTGATGTCGGCGCCAGCGGGTTCCTGCTGCCGCCCCTCAGTGGTGCGCGTGAAAAGTTTGTGCAACGTCTCGCGAAGGCGCAACGCCAGCTCGACGATGGCATCTCGCTCACGCGCACCCTGCGGTCGTTTCTCGTCGGTCCGCGGCGCTATCTCGTGCTTGCAGGGAACAACAGCGAGATGCGCGGAGGCGGCATCACGACCACGGCGGGCCTGGCCAAGATCAACAATGGAACGATCGACGTGAGCGGCTTCCTGTCGACCGGTCCGCTCTTCCTGTTGGATCCTCACAGCGCGCCGGTGCCGCCCGACCTCCAACAGCTGTACGGCTGGATGAACATCGGCAAGGAATGGCGCACGGTCGACACGTCGCCCAACTTCCCGTCGATCGCGCCGATCTACGCCAGCATGTCGGAGCAGTCTCCGCTCGGCGCCGTCGACGGCGTGATCTTCGTTGACATCGTCACGCTTCAGCGACTGCTCGGCGTGATCGGTCCAGTCACGGTGGACGGGGTGACGTACTCGACGCAGACCGTGACCAAGCAGTTGTTGCACGAGAACTATCTCAAGTTCGGCACCGCTGACAGCCGGTTCGATCGCTACGACGCGCAGAGCAAGGTGGCTACCGCGATCTTCGAGGCGATGAACCTGCGCTCGTTCTCGATCCCCGCCGCTGCCGCCGTGCTCGCTGATGCCGCGAAGGGACGACACCTCCAAGCGTGGTCGGGCGATCCCGACGAGCAGATCCTGTGGGAGAAGCTCGGAGCCGATGGCGCTCTGGATAGCCACCAGTTGGGTGTGCTCGTGACGAATGTGAGCGCGAACAAGCTGGACTACCTCATCGACCCCACGATCGAGGTAACGACGACCCCGCTCGGTACCGATCGGACGCGCGTGCACATGCGGCTCACGATCACCAACCCTCGTCGAGACCCGAACGACACGAGCCCGTACATCGAAGGAGGATCGCCGGGTTTCGTCGACCCTGGAGATCACCGCACGTATGTGCTCTTCTACCTACCCACCGCGGCGTACAACATCGGCAACGCCGACCCGGGATTCATCACCGCAGGCAACGACGGTCCGGCCACCGTCGGCGGGATGATCTACATCGTCCCGCAAGGCTCGACGAAGACGGTCGACGTGTCCTTCACCCTGCCCAACTCCGATACGAAGGTCGAGCTGTTGCCGTCGGCGCGCCTACGGCCCGAGCGCTACACGATCAACGGCAAGACGATCACCGACGCGGTTCCCATCGAAGCCGACCTCGAGGCGGACGGCATCGTCATCAGGCCTCCGTGATCGCACCCCGCTCGGCGCCTTGGGCGAGTCGGGCGTACTTGGCCAACACTCCCGACGTGTAGCGCGGTTCGGGCAGCTTCCACTCGGTCTTGCGGCGGGCGATCTCGTCGTCGGAAACGTCGAGGTCGATGGTGTGATCGATGGTGTCGATGACGATGCGATCGCCATCGCGCACGAACGCAATCGGTCCGCCGTCAACGGCCTCCGGCGCAACGTGACCGATGCAGAAACCATGGGTGCCACCCGAAAAGCGTCCGTCGGTGACGAGGGCGCAATCACCGCCTCGGCCCGCACCCTTCATCGCGCCCGTGACCGCCAACATCTCTCGCATCCCGGGGCCGCCTTTGGGGCCTTCGTAGCGAATGACGACGACATCACCCGGCTGAATCGATCCCGCGAGGATCGCTTCCATCGCGCCGTCCTCGCCTTCGAAGACTCTTGCCGGTCCCTCGAACCGATCGAAGTCGATGCCCGCGATCTTCACCACGGCGCCCTTGGGCGCCATCGTCCCGGTCAGCACCGCGATGCCACCACGCGTGTGAATCGGCGCGGTCAGCGGATGCACCACCTTGCCGTCGGGCGCCGGCGGATCGAGCTCGGCGAGATTCTCTGCCAACGTCTTGCCCGTGACCGTCATGCAGTCGCCGTGGAGCAGATCCGCGTCGAGCAGATGCTTGAGCACGGTCGGGACCCCACCGACTTCGTCGAGATGCACCATGTGGAACTGACCGTGCGGCTTCATGTCCGCGATGTGCGGAACGCGAGCGGCGACGCGATTGAAGTCGTCGAGACCCAACTCGACCTGCGCTTCGTTGGCGATGGCCAGCAGGTGCAACACGGCATTGGTGGAACCACCCAACGCCATGGTGATGGCGATCGCGTTCTCGAACGCCTCCTTGGTCATGATCTGGCGCGGGCGAATGCCGAGTTCGAGGAGGTGCACGACGGCCTCACCCGCGGCGAAGGCCTGCGCGTCTCGGCGAGGGTCGATCGCCGGTTGCGAGGACGATCCGGGCAGTGCCATCCCGATCGCCTCGGCGATGGACGCCATCGTGTTGGCGGTGAACATGCCGGCACAGCTGCCCTCCGTGGGGCACGCGCTGCACTCGATCGCCTTGAGCTCTTCGGCCGACATCGTCCCCGCCGCATGCGAGCCGATGGCCTCGAACACCGTCGTGATGTCGATGGATTGACCCTTGTAGTCGCCCGGCAGGATCGTGCCGCCGTACACGAACACCGACGGCAGGTTCAATCGCGCCGCCGCCATCAGCATGCCGGGAAGGCTCTTGTCGCAACCGGCCAGCGTGACCATGCCGTCGAACCGCTCGGCATGCATCACGGTCTCGACGGAGTCCGCGATGACCTCGCGCGACACGAGCGATGCGCGCATGCCCTCGTGACCCATCGAGATGCCATCGCTCACTGCGATCGTCATGAACTCGATCGGATACGCGCCAGCGGCGCGCACGCCCTCCTTGGCGCGTTTCGCCAGCCGATCGAGCGGCATGTTGCACGGTGTGACCTCGTTCCACGACGAGCACACGCCCACCTGCGACTTGCCCCAGTCGTCGTCGGTCATGCCGATCGCCCGCAACATCGCTCGTGCTCCAGCGCGTTCGTTGCCGTCGGTGACCTCGTGGCTGCGCGGCTTCATGTCTGCCATGGGAGCGCAGGCTACGGCGTCGGCGCCTCGACGGGGACACCGAGCAACTCGGCGACGTCGGGCTCGTCGATCGGTTCCGGCATGTCCTTCATCGACGGGATCGGCGACGGAAGCAGCCACAGGAACGCAATCGCCTGCCCCACGGCCGCGACCCACAGGGTCGAACGAATGCCGATGACCGAACCCAACGCGCCTCCGAGAAAGCCACCGAGCGGAAGGGTGCCCCACACGAGAAAGCGGACGCTCGCGTTCATTCGCCCTTGCAAGCGTCGCGGGCACAGGGCCTGCCGAACACTGACCTGGTTGATGTTGTACGCAACACCGCCACCGCCGAGGATTCCGAGACCGAGCGCGATGAGTGCGGGAGCGAGCGCTCCGGTGGCGCCGGCGACGAGGAACGGGCCGACTCCGCTGACGAGGATGGGCGTCAGGATGGCGCGGCCCACGCCAAACCGTCTGGCCAGCCAGGGTGCAATGAGGGCGCCGACGACGGCACCGACGCCGCTCACCGCGAAGACGAGCCCGATCTTGCCGCTGCTGAATCCGAGCTCTCGGGTCATGAGGAGCAGCACGACGGCGCCCATCACCGCGGAGAACAGGTTCGCCGTCGCCGTACAGAAGGCGACGGCGCGGATCCGGTGCTCGCGCCATACGAACCGCAATCCCTCACGGATGTCCGACACGAGGCTCGTGGGGTTTTCGCCTCGCTCCGGCACCTCGGCCGGAGTACGGATCGCGACCAGACACAGAAACGACGCCGCGTAGCTGAGCGCGTCGGCCACGACGGCCGTCGATGCGCCCACCCCGCTGATGAGCGCACCGCCGATTCCAGGGCCCACGACGTGTGCTGTCGATTCGCTGGCCGCCAACCTCGCATTGCCATCGACCAGTTGCTGACGGTCCACGAGCTCGGGCAGGTACGACTGATAGGCCACGTCGAAGAACACGGTGAACACGCCCGTGACGAATGCGACGACGAACAGATGCGGAAGCGTCACCGACGCGACCGCCGACGCGATCGGGATCGAGCCGAGCGCGATCAGTCGACCGATGTCCGCCACGATCAGCACGCGACGACGGCGCATGCGATCGACCCACGCGCCCGCCGGCAATCCCACCAGCAGGAACGGAAGCGTCTCGACTGCGGTGAGCGATCCCACCTCGAACGTCGTCGCATGCAGCACCTGGATCGCGATGAGCGGAAGAGCGAGGACGCTGACCTCTGTGCCGACGCGGCTGATCGTCTGCCCTGCCCACAGCAGGCGGAAGTCGCGATGGCGGAGCAGCGACGGCGGCATCGCCGGAACCTAGCGTCGTGGCGTGCGAGCTCGGGACCGAGAAATCATCCGGCTCGCGCTCCCAGCATTCGGCGCGCTGATCGCCGAGCCGATGTATGTCCTCGCCGACACTGCGGTCGTCGGGCACTTGGGCACGCCGCAACTCGGCGGGCTCGCGGTGGCGTCGTCAGTGCTGCTGACGGGCTACGCCGTCTTCATTTTTCTCGCCTACGGCACCACCGGCACGGTGGCCCGGCTCATCGGTGCCGGCAACGAACGCGAGGCCGCGCACCAGGCCGTCCAAGGCATGTGGCTCGCGCTCTGCATCGCGGCGGTGTTGGTGCCGGCCGGGTTGTTGAGCGGCGGCGGGTTGGTGCGCGCCCTCGGCGCGTCGGGCGAGCTGGCCACGAACGCGGAGGTCTATCTGCGCATCAGCATGTTCGGGGTGCCCGCGTTGCTCGTGACGTTGGCGGGCACGGGTTACTTGCGCGGTCGGCAGGACACCTTCACACCGCTGGCCGTCGCTCTGGGGTCGAACGTCGTCAACCTCGCGCTCGAGCTGCTGCTCATCAACGGCTTGGGGTTCGGCATCGGCGCATCGGCGCTCGCCACCGTGGTCGCGCAGAACGGCGCGGCTGCGATCTACGTCGGGCGCGTGGTACGGGCCGTGCACCGGCTCGACGTGAGCGTGCGGCCCGACCGGCGCGCCATCAGCCTGCTCGGCCGCGCCGGTGGCGCGTTGTTGTTACGCACTGCGGCGTTGCGGGGGTCCCTCACCGCCGCCACGGCAATCGCGACCCGCATCGGACCCGTGGAGGTGGCGGCCCATGCGATCGCGTACGAGTTGTGGAACTTTCTCGCCCTCGCGCTCGATGCGATCGCCATCGCGGGACAGGCGATCATCGGCAAGGAGCTCGGCGCTGGTGATGCCGACGAGGCCCGAGCGATGGGACGACGCATGTTGTGGCTCGGGCTACTGGCAGGTGGGGCGCTCGGTGCGGGCGTGCTCGCGCTCCACACCGTGCTGCCGCACGTGTTCTCGAACGATCCGCGCGTACTCGCCCTGGCCAGCTTCCTGCTGTGGCATGTCGCACTGTTGCAGCCCATCAACGGAGTGGTGTTCGTGCTCGACGGGATTCTCATCGGCGCGGGCGACCTGCGGTACATGGCGTGGGCGATGGTCGGCGCCGCCGCCGTGTTCGCGATGGGAGGCGCGGGCGTTCTGATCCTCGGGCTCGGCGTCGGCTGGCTGTGGGCGGCCATCGGCCTGTTCATGGTCGCCCGCCTCATCGGCCTCGGCACCCGCTTCCGCACGGGACGCTGGGCCGTCACCGGCGCGGTCCGTTAGAAGCCGGTGCTGCAGAACGGGAGGGGGGTCGATTCGAACATCGCGTCGGCGCGTCGGAGCGCGTCGGACGAACCGGTGACGCGGCCGGCGGCGGCCAGGGTCGACCAGCGAATGCCGCCCAGATACGCGCTCCCGAGCGATTCCACCGACATCGTGAGGTCGGGGCTCGCCGACTTCTCCTTCTTGCACGTCGCGCCGTCGGGGCCGCCTTCGAGACGGAAGCGGCCGGCCGCCGCGCCCCTCGGCCGGAATGGATCAACGATCTCGAGTACCAGCGAGCCTTCGGTTGCGTACGAACGAGCCGCGAGCGCGGCGGGGGTGTTCATCACCCGTAGCCAGAGGAAGTCCCACAGTCCGGTGATGTGGAACGCCCGCGGGTCGGCGAGTCTCCACGGCAGCTGTGAATCGACCGGCTGCACGCGCACGACGTAACGATCCGTGAGGTCGATGTCGAACACGAAGCGCCACAGCGCGGCTTCGACCTCGGGATCGATGGCGACGACTTCGCGCACGATGCCCGTGGAATCGGCGTCGTCGTCACCTTGCTTGATGCGATAGGCGACGTAACCGTCGGGCACGCCGCGCCTGTCCTCGTGCACCGCGTGAAACATTGTCGACGCACCCTGGCGATCGAACGAACGATCGCGCAGCAGTGCCTCCCATCGACCGTCGGATCGATCGATCGCGCCGCAGCGCTGGCGTCGCCATTCGTCGAAGATCGGCGGAAGCACCTTCGGTTTCTCGTCGTCCCACAGCATGCGAATTCGGCCGGTGGCCTTCGGCGCCGCGAGGAAGGTCGACAGCGACTTCCGAATCTTGGCGTCGACGAACTGCGACGCCACTCCGTAACCGAAACGTCCATAGATCACGGCCTCGGATGCGGTGAGCCCGGCAATCGCCTCTCCGCGGCGGGCCACATCGTCGAGCTGGAACTTCATCATCTTGCGGAGAATGCCGCGACGGCGATGGCTGGGAAGACAGCCGACCCACGTGACACCCGCCATCGGCAGCGTGTTGCCCCCCGGCACCGTGAGCTCGAACGAGTAGGCCCCGGCGCTCGCCACCAGCTGGTCGCCGTCGGCGACGCCGATCATGCGATCGAATTCGATCGTGAGATGCTCGTCTTCGATCCGCTCGGGCTTCGGCTCTTCGCCGAACGCAGTCGAGATGACGCGGTGCAACTCGAGCAGATTGTCGGCAGTGATCTCGCGAATCTCGTATCCCACGAGGTGTCGGTCTAGCCGCCCGACGCTGCCCGGCGCTCCATCAATTTCACCGTGACCGCCTTGCCGTCGGCTTGACCGTTCGTGGCCTTCATCACCGTGCCGACCAACCGGCCCACGGCCTTGTCGTCGCCGGCGACGTATTTCGCCCAGACATCAGGCTCGGCCGCAATCGCGGCATCGACGCTGGCGTCGAGCGCGGATGCGTCCATGGCCTCGAATCCTTTGGCCTTCGCGATGGCTTCGGGATCTCCCCCGGTCTCCACGAGCTCGGCGAGAACGGTCTTGGCCTGCGTCGCTGTGAGGTCCAACAGCGTCAGCTTGGCCAACCCTTTCGGATCGATGTCCGCCGCGCCATCGACCGCGAGGTTGTGCTCGATGTGCGTCAGGACGCGGCCGGGATCACCACCAGCTTCGATCGCGGCGATCGCGAGCTCGTCGAGCCCGCGCGCCACCGCGATCGTGACGGCGCCTTGTGACCCGTTCGACACGCCGGCGAGGCGGGCGCGCCGGTCGCTCGGCAGGAGCGGCATGGCGTCCGCGATCCGGGTGACGTAGTCGGCATCGGGCTCGAGCGGCACGAGGTCGGGCTCCGGGAAGTACCGGTAGTCCTCGGCCTGCTCCTTGCTCCGCCCCGACCGGGTGAGACCGGCGGCTTCGTCCCAGTGGCGTGTCTCCTGGTGCACGCGCTCTCCTCGACCGATCAACTCGACCTGCCGCGCCGCCTCGTGGTCGATCGCGTGCACGAGCGAGCGAACGGAGTTGAGGTTCTTGATCTCGCACCGAGTACCGAGCTGGTCGTCGCCGGCTCGTCGAACCGACACGTTGGCGTCGACGCGCATCGAGCCCTCTTCCATCTTCGCGTCCGACACGTTCGTTGCGAGCAGGATCGATCGCAGCTCGTTGACGTAGTCCTTGGCATCGTCTGCGCTTCGTAGATCCGGACGGCTCACGATCTCGACGAGCGGAATGCCGGCGCGGTTGTAGTCGACCAGCGAATAGTCGGCGCCGTGGATGCGACCGTCGCCGCCGACGTGGGTGCTCTTCCCGGTGTCTTCCTCGATGTGGGCGCGCTCGACGCCGATGCGTTTGCCATTCGGCAGGTCGAGATGGCCGTCGGCGTTCGTCGGTAGGTCGTACTGCGTGACCTGGAAGTCCTTGGGCATGTCGGGATAGAAGTAGTTCTTCCGCGCGAAGACACCTCGCTCGACCGTGCAATGCAATGCCAAGCCGAGGCGGATGGCGAGCTCGACGGCCTTCTCGTTGAGCACCGGGAGCGATCCGGGCAGGCCGAGGCACACCGGGCACACGTTTGTGTTCGGCTCGTCGCCGAACAGGTTCGGGCAACCGCAGAACAACTTCGTCTGGGTCGCGAGCTCGCTGTGCACCTCGAGCCCGATGACCATCTCCCAGCCGTCGATCTGGGTCATGTGCCTTCCTCGCGTAGTTGCTGGCGGAGGACGAACTTCTGGATCTTGCCCGAGGCCGTGCGCGGGAACTCGGCGATTTCTCGCAGCTCTTCCGGCCACTTCTGGCGGGCGAGGCCGGCAGCCGACATCGCCGCCTGCACGTCGGTCATCGGCGGCGCGGTGCCGCGGATGAATGCGCAGGCGTGTTCACCGAGGCGCGCGTCTGGCGCGGCGACCACCGCGCACTCGAGCACACCGGCGATGTGCGCCAGAACGCCTTCGACTTCCGCGGCACTCACGTTCTCGCCGCCGCGGATGATGACGTCGCTCTTGCGATCGGTGATCGTGAGGCAGCCGTCGTCGTCGAGCACGCCGATGTCTCCGGTGCGGTACCAACCGTCGGCGTCGAACACCGACTCGGTCAGCTCGGCGTCGGTGTACCCGGCGAAGCAGTCCGGCCCTCGGCTCTCGATCTCGCCGTCCTCGGCGAGGCGAACCTCACACCCGTCCAACGGGTGTCCGTCGGTGCCCGCCCGCTTCTCGAGCGGATCGTCGTGCGTGGACCCGGTGATCGACGGGTGCTCGGTCGACCCGTACATGCGCACGATCGAGATGCCCAGCGCCGTCGCGCGCTCGGCGACTGCGGCGGGAACGGCTGCACCCCCGAGACCGATGTAGCGCATCAACGGGATGTGCACCTCGGCATCGAAATTCGGGTGATCGAGCAGCGACGTGAGGAAGTAGGTCGCGCCGGTGCCCGACATCAGTTTCTCGTCGGCCATCTGCTGCAGGATCCATCCCGGATCCCACACGTCGATCAAATGGATCGGCTTGCCCTGCACCGCCGGGATCAGCAGCGCGGCCAGCATGCCGATACCGTGACCGACCGGCGCGCCGACGATCGCCGGCGGCGCCTTGCTCGGCTGCGCCGACGACAGCTGGCGCACCTCGAAGCCGATCGTGCGGTGCGTGTGGACCACGCCCTTTGGATCGGACGTCGTGCCAGACGTGTACGCGATCAGCGCCGGGCTGGCGGCGTCGACCGGCTCGGGGCCCTCGAGCGCGCCTGCACCGAACCACGCGTCCAAAGCTTCGAAGCCCGCAAGATCGTCGCCCACCACCGCGACCAACTCGGGCAATGGCGCGCCGCTCGCCAACAGGTTCGCGGTGCCGCTCAACGCGCCGAAACGATCGAAGGTGACGAACGCCTTCGGCGGCGTCTTGCGCAGGATGTAACCGACCTCTTTCGGGCCGTAGAAGTGCACGATCGGCATCACGACGGCACCGAGGAACGCGGCCGCGTAGAAGACGTACGCGGCCTCGACCCAGTTCGGCAGTTGGAAGCCGACGACATCGCCCGCGCCGACGCCCCGGTCTCTCAGGCCCTGCGCGAGTGTGAGGGCCTGCTCCCGCACATCGGCGAGCGTGGTGGTGTGGGGACGAACGCTGGACCGCACGGTGAACGGCTCGTCGCCGTGGTCACGGAGGCCGTCGTGCAGCAGTGAGCCGAGCGAGTCGTCGGTCCACCAACCCTTGGCGATCCACTCGCGCTCGAGCGCCGGATCGACGGTGCGCAGCTGCCAACTCACGAGGATGCGGCCCGTTCGAGGGCGGCGGCCACTCGGAGCATCACGCCCTCGCCGAGGGCCGGAGCGAGCACCTGAACGCCGATCGGCAGGCCGTCGTCGCCCACACCGAACGGCACCGACATCGCCGGATGGCCGCTCAGGTTCGACGGGATCGTGAACACGTCGTTGAGGTACATCGCCAGCGGATCGGCCTTGGCGCCGAATGCGAACGCTGTGGCCGGAGCGGTCGGACCGATCAACACGTCGAAGTTCTCGTAGGCGCGCTCGAAGTCTCGCAGGATCAGCGTGCGCACGCGTTGCGCCTTGCCGTAGTACGCGTCGTAGTAGCCCGCAGAGAGGGCGTACGTGCCGAGCATGATGCGGCGCTTCACCTCGGGGCCGAAGCCCGCGGTGCGCGTCTTCGTGTTCATCTCGCCGGTGGTGGGCGCCTCGACCCGCAGGCCGTACCGCACGCCGTCGTAACGGGCGAGGTTGCTCGACGCTTCCGCGGGCGCGATGAGGTAGTACGCCGACAAGCCATAGATCGTCGACGGCACCGATGCGTCGTCGACCTTCGCCCCCGCGCGCTCCAACGCGGCCGCGGCGGCGTGCACGCGCTGGGCCACATCGGCGGCCAGGCCGTCGGCCGCGAGGAACTCGGAGATCACGCCGACTCGCAGCCCTTCGACACCCTCGCTCAGGAGCTCGCTGTAAGCGGGCACGGGTTCGGGGATCGACGTCGTGTCACGCGGATCGTGACCGGCGATGATCTCGAGGGCGAGCGCGGCATCGTCGACGGTCGTGGTGAACGGACCGATCTGGTCGAGGCTCGACGCGAAGGCGACGAGTCCGTAACGCGAGACGCGGCCATAGGTCGGCTTCAGGCCGACGACGCCGCACAGCGCGGCTGGTTGACGGATGGAACCCCCGGTGTCGGAGCCGAAGCCCATCGGGCTGAAGCCGGCCGCAACGGAGGCGGCGCTGCCCCCACTCGAACCGCCGGGCACCCGCGTGACGTCATGCGGGTTGCGCGTCGGCCCGAATGCCGAGTTCTCGGTCGAAGAGCCCATCGCGAACTCGTCGAGGTTCGTCTTGCCGATCACGATGGCCCCGGCCGCTCGCAGCCACTCCACGACTGTCGCGTCGTACGGCGGGCGCCACCCTTCGAGAATCCGCGACGAACACGTGGTGGGGATGCCCCGGGTGGCGAAGTTGTCCTTCAGCGCAACGGGCACGCCGGCGAGCGGGCCGGGGTCTTGGCCCGCCGCGATGCGTTCGTCGATCGCGCCGGCGGCGGCGCGCGCTTCGTCGGCCAGAACGAGGTTGAAGGCGTGCAGCTCGGTCTCGCGCTCGTCGATACGACCCAGGTGCTCGTCGACCACTTCACGCGCGCTGCGCTGCTTGCTGCGAACCGCTTCCGCGATCTCTCGAGCAGTCATGGCTCCTCGCCGAGAATCGGCGGAACCTTGAAGCGGCCGCCCTCGGCCGCAGGCGCTTGCCCCAACACCTCGTCGCGGTCGACGCCCGGGCGCACGTCGTCGTCGCGCAACACGTTGCGCAGCGGATACGGATGCATCGTGGGCGGTACGTCCGCGACGTCGAGGGCTTCGACGTCGGCGGCATGCTCGAGCACGGCCGCCAATTGGGCGGTGTAGAGCTCGAGCTCGTCGTCGGTCAGGTCGAGGCGGGCCAGCCTGGCGACATGCGCGACATCGTCGCGGGAGATCGATGCCATGGGTCGGTCATCGTAGGCCGGTCGCTTTCCGTCTCGACGAAAGCACCAGCAACAGTGATCCGAGCGCCACCGCGGTGATACCGACCAACGCCAGCGTTCCGCTCGTGGACCGAACGCCGGTGCGGGCGAGCGTGTTGTCCGTGCCCAGGGTCGTGTCCGTCGCACACGTGACCACTGAGCGCTGCACCTCGATCGTGCCGCTCGACGGCTGCGCCACGTTGTAGGTCTCGCCCTCGAGAACGGTCACCGTCGCGGCCGATGCATTTGTCGCGGGATGCACGACGACCGTGACCGTCGCTTCTCCATCGGCGAACTCGACCGTGTGGTCCGCGCCGGCGACCTCCTCGCTGTTCAGATCCGTTGGGCCACCGTCGATGTGGTACGTGACGGTGAGCGGGCCGGTCGTCGATCTGCGCTCGAGGGTGAACGAACCCGGAGAGGTCGTCGGCTCGGTGAAGCACTGGCCCGACACGCTCATGGGAGTCGTGCCGGCCAATCGCACGGTCGGCGACTGCTGCGCCGAAGCGGCGCTGGTACCTCCAACGACGGCCAGCAGCACGATCGCCAAGAACCCGAGTCCCCGCTTCACGGTCACGACGTTACGCGCTTCGCGAAGTCGACGACGGCTGCTTCCACCTCGGCCTTGTCGTAGTCCTGCGTGGCGACGTGGTAGCTGCGCTCGAGCCAGAGACGTTCGACGGGACCGGTGACGGACTCGGCGAGCACGTCGCTGTTCTCCGGGGCGACCACATGGTCTTGGCGACTCGTCACGATCAACACCGGGCAGGCGATGCGGCGGAGGCGCTCCTGGAACTCGCCCGCCGCCTCCATCATCGTGAGCAGCGGTCGCAGCGGCGTCTCTGGGTAGGCCAACTCGTGCACCTCGGGGTCGGCGATGTCGGAGCCGATGCCGTCCATGACCTCATCACCGTTGTCGAGCAGTTGCTGCACGATCTCGGCCATGCCCTCGGGCTGCGTCACCACCGCATTGATGGCGACGATGCCGGCGAGTTCTGGGTGCTCCGACGCGAGCCAACAGGTGAGCGCGCCGCCCATCGACAGCCCGACGACGATCACGTTGCCGGGAACACGCGCGGCCAACTTGCCGTACGCCTCTTCCGCCGCGCCGAGCCAATCGCTCCAACCGGTCGGGATCATGTCTTCTACCGCGGTGCCGTGTCCGGGCAGGAGCGGCAGCTCGACCGCGAAGCCCGCATCGGCGAGCGCGTGCGCGACGCCCTTCATCGAGTGCGGGTTGCTGGTGAAGCCGTGGATCACGAGTGCACCGTTCGGTCCCCCGTCGATGCTCTCGGGCTCGGCTCCACGGATGATGGGCTCAGGCATAGGGGTCGTCCCTCTTCTGTTCGTCCCACCACTCGTCAGAGGCGGGAGTCCAATCGGGATCCGGAAGGATGCAGTCGACCGGGCACACGGGCGGCAGACACTTCCCGCAGCCGGAGCACAGCTCCGGGATGATGATCACGTCGATGTCGTGATTGAAGATCGCACCGAACTGCGTCGGGCAATGCCGGATGCAGGTGTCGCAGTTGATGCAGATCGACATGTCGATGATGAACGGCGCGATCTGCCATTTGGGATTGCGCTCGTGGCTCTCCAACCGCTCTGCACGATTGCCCGCTGCCATCGAGGTAGGAGCGTACTGGCCCACATTGACCCGCCGGTCAGGCAGGTGGTCCACTTTGTCCGTGGACGACGAGCGTCGGCTGACGGCCCAAGGCCTCGAGCGCAAGCAGCAGCTGCTCGACCATGCCGCCCGGCTGTTCGCCGAGCGGGGCTACGCCGACACGCGGGTGATCGACATCGTGCGGGCGGCCGGCGTGGCCAAGGGACTCTTCTACTGGTACTTCGAGAACAAGGAGCAGCTCTTCCGCGAGCTCGCCGAGGAGATCCGTCTGCGGCTCCGGCGCTCGCAGGGCGAGGCCATCAACCTCGAGGCCGATGCCTTGACCCGCATCCGCGAGGGCGCCGAAGCGTCCGTGCGGTTCATGGCCATCAACGCACCCTTCTTCGCCCTGCTCGAGGTCGAGAACATCGACAAGCGCTTCGTCGACGTGCTCCGTCAGGGCACCGACGTCCACGTGAGCGACGTGGCGGCGCACATCCGGGAGGGAATCGCCCAAGGGCAGATTCGCGACGATGACCCGATCCTGCTCGCCCGGGGCGTGGTCGGGATCGTCGGGCTCTACAGCCACTTCCATCGCACCGGCCGAAGCGAAGTCCCGATCTCCGAGCTGGCCACCTTCGTCGGCCGGTTCGTCGTGAGATCGTTGGCCGCCGACGAGGGAATTGCGCTCGCCGCGGAGAAGAAAGAAACTCGCAGTCTCCGTGCGACTACCGCAATACGCCCTGGCAGCAGCGGCTAGCGTTCGGCTCCGTTCCGATCAACAACAACAACTCGCACGCCGTTCACACGGCGTCGACAAAGGGGAGAGATCTGTGCCGTACAAGTTCCTGAGCGACGAGTGGATGACCGAAGCGAAGAAGGTCCGCGAGGAGTTCGCCGGCAAGGGCACCCCGCCGGCTCATGCCGTTCGCATGAACCAGATCATCACCGACGTGCCCTTCGGCGAGGGCACCGTGAACGCCTACATGGACACGTCGGGCGGCGAGATCGACATGGAAATCGGCCACCTCGAGAACCCCGACCTCACGGTCACCATCGACTACGAGACGGCCAAGGCGATCTTCGTCGACGGCAACCCGCAGGCCGGCATGCAGGCGTTCATGGCCGGCAAGATCAAGGTGCAGGGCGACATGACCAAGCTCATGGCCATGCAATCCGGAGCGCCGGACCCGACGGCTCAAGAAGTCGCCGCCCGCATCAAGGAAATCACCGAGTGACTCCGCCGCGGTCCTGCGCCTGACGCGGGACCGCGGCCCACTCTCGGGGCTGCTGCACGCGCTCCTCGCCCGCCGACGAAGGGGCCGCCAGATGCAGATTGCCGCCGAGCAGGTTCACCGAACAGCTCCTACCGCGCCCCTTGATCGGGCGCGCGCCGATGAGGGGCTGGTTTCGCGTGCAGTAGTGGCTGTGAATTGAGCGTCGACAGGGTCAGATCACGACCATTGGTGCACGCGAAACGCGAGGAACCCGGGTCGATCGCGGGTGCGCCGAACTGCCGGATCGGCGCTACCGATGAAGCCGCGATAACGGCACTATCCACACGTCCCCATTCGACCTCACCTCGGCTAGCTGCCTCGCCTCCATCTCGAGTGCAGCACCGCAATGAAGACCAGCGCGGCCGCGACCGCGCTCATTCCGATTGAGATGTAGATGTCGACCAGCCCGTCAGTGCGGATGATGCTCGTCGCGAGATCGGCACGTTCCGTACGAGTCGAACCGACTACAGAACGCTCGCCTCTTCGCTGGGCCGCGCCGCGCTCCTAGGCACCCATGGTCGGTGGCCACGCTCCGAGTTGGCGAAGCAACCCGACATCGTCTCTGCACGCCCAGCTCGACCACCCGACCGTTGACAACTCGCCAAATGTGAACGTAGGTCCACGTCACGTCGGTACCCGTGGCCACAACGCCAGCCAGCAGCGGCATAGTCGACGCCTGATGATGACCGCGGAGTGTCATGTGGTGGGCGACGAGCTCGCCCTCTCCAATGAGGTGGTGATTCTCGACGGAGAAGTCACTGCCAAGGTCGGTCCTGATGGTCGCGATGATCTGCTTCCAACCCTCTCGACCTTGGCGAGCGGGCCCGGCGGCATGGTTCAGCATGTCTTCAGCGATCAACTCGTCGATCACCGACTCGTCACCTGCCGTCCCACGCCGAAACAGCTCTTCAATCACCGCTTTCGGCTCGTCCGCCACGACTGCATACTGCTCGCTGTTGAGTGCCTCTGCACACAAGCGGGATGCTCGAGGTGCTCGCGGCGAGATCGGCACGTTCCGCGCCTCTCGTTCTTGCGCTGATTGACCACCGTATGAGGGGTCAGGCGACGCAAGAACGCGATCGCGATGCGCGGAACTGCCGGCTAGAGGGTGGTCGTGTAGCCGGGGGCGCTGAACGCCTTTCTGGCGGTTCAGTCGTAGCCGCAGAGCGGCAGACCTTCGGAGTCATCAAGGAACTCACCGAGTAGCGACTCGAGCCGGAGCTTCGGGGCGCTCGAAGCTCGTCCTGCGGACGAACAACGCCGCCAGCACTCCGATGCCGGCGGCGACGGCTCCCAAGAGATAGGCATCGTGGAAGGCGGCGACGCCGCCGACCGCGCCTTCGCGCGCCACTTGCACCGCTTGCAGGGTCTGGATACCCAAGACGACCCCCATCTGGTTGACCATCTGCTGTGTCGCGCCCGCGACGCCGAGGTCGCTCGGATCCACCGCGTTCGCGACGGAGGCGGCCATGGCCGGCGATGAGGCGCCCATACCGACCCCGCAGAGGGCCAGGGCGAAGATCACCGCCAGATCCGTGCTGCCGGGCGTGAGTTGCGCGAGCGCGACCATCGACACGGTGATGGCGATCGCGCCCGCGACCGCGGACACGCGCTCGCCGATCCGAATCGTGAGGTAGCCCGCCAAGGGCCCCGCGATCGCGAACGAGAGTGGCCGGGCGATCAGCAGCGCGCCGGTGTGCGTCTCGTTGAAGTGAAACTCGTTTTGCAGGAACAGCGGCGTGAGGATGAAGCCGCCCATGTACGCGAAGTTGGTGAAGAACTGCGTTGCGATCGGGAACGTGAAGTTTCGCCGCCGTAGATACGCGAGCGGCAACAACGGATGCGCGACACGCTTCTCGATGGCGATGAACGCCATGAACATCGCGGCCGCGAACGCGATGCCGCCGAGGACGAGCGGGCTCGTCCAACCCTCCTTCGGCCCCCGATTGATGGCCAGCAACAACGACAACGCGCCGGCGCCGAGCGTGGCCGCGCCCGGGAGGTCGAATCGGCTGCTCCGATCGGCCGGCACCTCGGGCAAGACCGCGGCGGCCAGCAGCAACGTGGCCAGCGTGAGCGGCACTTGGGCGACGAAGATCCAACGCCACCCGAAGGCCTGCACGACCGGACCTCCAGCGACGACCCCGATGACGGGCGCACCGGCGCCGACCATCGACCACCATCCCATTGCCTGCGCCCGTTGGTTGGATGAGAACGTGCGGTTGATGATCGCCAGCGAGGCCGGGCCCTCGGCCGCGCCGATGGCCGCGCCGATCGACCGACAGGCAATAAGCGTGGCGGCGTTGGGCGCCAGCGCCGTGAGCCCCGCGAACACGCAGACACCACCGAGGCTGTAGAGATACACACGGCGCTGGCCGCGCAGGTCGGCGAGCTTGCCGGCCGCCGGTCCGAACACGGCGAACGCAAGGAGTGGCGCGGTTACGACCCACGTGAGCGTGCTCTCGTCCGAGTGCAGGTCGCGGGCGATCCGAGGGATCGAGTTCGACAGGATCGTGATCGTGAACCCGACCGAGAACAGGCCGAACAGCGCCGTGGCGAGAACGATCCACGGGTAACGAGGGTGGGCTTCGACCTTCTCCGTGACCTTGTGCTTGAGCAGCAGCGGCCACGGAACGACCTGGACCTCGCCCGCGTCTTCAAAGGTGAAGTCGTCGGATCGGTCGGGCACCGGCGGGAGGTTATCGACGCGAGAACGCCCATCGAGTTGGCTGGGGCGGCTGCTTCATCGCGGCGGCTGGGGAACACCGCGTCCAGCAGGACCGCCCCAGCGAACCCGACGGACGTTGCCGAAACTGTACAAGCTCACTACGGAACGTGCACTCGCCTGCACAAACTTCGCGATTGGATTTTGTGTGGAAGTTATGACACCCAGTTGCCGTGGAAGCCGTACGGCACGCGCACCGGGAGGTGCACTTCTGCGACGGTTTCGAGGGTGGCCGCGTCGAGCATCACGAGGTCGCTCGCGTCGCGTTCGCCGTCGTAGACATACCCCATCAGCACGCCGTCGTCCTCGGCGGCGTCGGGCGCGGAGGGCACCATCACGAACTCGCCGGCACCCCGCCGGGGACCGAACTCGTGCGCATCAGTTTCCCCCGACACCATGTCGTGGCGCAGGAGCGCACTGCCGCCTGCCTCGATGTCCTCGTCGAGCGCCGCCGCGGTGGCGTAGCCGAACCGGTGGCGCCGGCCGACGAGCCGCTCGTCCACCCGCGGGAACTCCTGGCCCCGGTCGTCGAGGCGCTCCTCGAGCACCTTGCCCGCCCGGAGGTCGACCGTCCAACGATCGAGCGACGGCGGCCCTTCGTTCGGACCGTGCATGTCGGTCGCGAACATCTTCGGATGGCGCACGACGTCGATCACGACGCGATCGCCGTCGTCGTACGCATTCATCGGATGGAAGACGTAGCACGGTTCGACATCGAACCAACGAACGTCGTCGGCTTCTCCGTCGCGGGGCAACAGACCGATGCGAGCGGGGTAGTCGTCGTCCCACCGGTACGGCAGGCCCGCACCCGTCATCGCCATCTCGACGTCGAACACGACTGGCAGGTCATAGATGACCGCGTACGTCTCCGTGAGCGACATGTCGTGCAGCATCGGACTGCCGGTGGTCTCGACGTCGACGATCTTGCGCACATGCGCTTCACGATCGACCACGGTGTATTGCACCTTGTTGCCCCAGCCCCAGTAGTACGACACGGCGTGCAACTCGCCCGACACCGGATCGAGCTTCGGATGAGCGGTGTACCCGCCGGGCAACGTGCCGTCGAAGTCGCAACGACCGATCGTGTTCAGCTCGTCATCGAGCTCGTACGGGCGGCCGCCAGCCTCGACGATCGCGAAGGTGCGGCCGGCCTGTCCGATCACGTTCGTGTTCGCGGCGAAATCCATGAAATGCACGTCGGCGCCGGGCTTCGGCGCTTCCCCGAGCTGCGTGGCCACGTCGTCACCGCGGACGAAGCGATTCCGGTACCACTCCGCGCGCCCGTCGCGAACCCGCACGCCGTGCACCATGCCGAACCCGGTGAACCAGTGATACGTGGCGGGATCGGCGTCGATCGGATTCGGGCCGTTGCGGAGATATCGGCCGGAGAGCCAGTCGGGGATCGTGCCCGTGACGGCGAGCTCGGCGCTGGTGACCTCCTCGGAGACGGGTGCGAAATTGCCTTCGAGGTATCGGTTTCCCATGGTCCGAATCAGATCATGATCGGACAGGCGGCGTCAACGGGCCATGTGTCACAAGGCTCAGACGGGGGCGAGTTTCGCCAGCGCCTCTTTGAGGCCGTCGACGGTCCACCGGTCGGCCTGCTCGACGCCGTCACCCATGCGCCACGGCTCCATGAGTCGCACGGTGCCGCCCTGCGCATAGAAGGTTGCGCCGTTGAACGGGCAGTCGGCGGTGGCGAGGTAGGCGACGAGTGGCGACACGTTCGCTGGGTCCCACACGTCGAACGCCTCGACGTCGTCGGGCGGCTTCACGATCTCGCCGAGGCCGGGCGTGGCTTCGGTGAGACGAGTCCGCGCCGCCGGAGCGATGCAGTTCGACCGCACGCCGTACCGCGCCAACTCCTGCGCGCAGATGATCGAGAACGAGCCGATGCCGGCCTTGGCCGCGCCGTAGTTCGTCTGTCCGGGATTACCGAGAAGCCCCGACGTGGACGAGGTGTGGATCACGCTCGCCTTCACCTGTTCACCGGCTTTGACCTGCTCGCGCCAATACGTGGCGGCCCAACGAGTCGGCACGAAGTGGCCCTTCATGTGCACCTTCACGACCGAGTCCCACTCGTCTTCGCTCATGTTGATGAGGACGCGGTCGCGCAGGATGCCGGCGTTGTTCACGAGCACGTCGAGCCGGCCGAACGCGTCGATGGCCGACTTGATCAGCGCCTGGCCACCGTCCCAATCGGCCACGTCGTCGCCGTTGGCCACCGCGTGGCCGCCCATCGCGGCGATCTCGTCGACGACCTGTTCGGCCGCACTGCGATCGGAGCCGCCGCCGTCAGGCGCGCCCCCGAGGTCGTTGACGACGACCTTGGCCCCCTCGGCTGCGAACAGCAGTGCGTGCTCGCGTCCGAGACCTCGACCTGCTCCGGTGATGATGGCAACACGGCCGTCGAGCACTCCCATCGCCGCAGACTAGTTGCGCGTGATGATGACGACTTTCGTCCCGGAGGGCGCGCGTGTGCCGGCAGGAGGAGTGGTGGCGGTGACCGTCTTGAACGGGTCGCCCTGCACGCCCGCCACGCTGAAGCCGGCGGCTTGGAGCTGTGCGGCCGCGTCCTGCACGGATTGCTTCGATACATCCGGGATCGTCGGTAGCCCCTGCGAGACGATGATGGTCACCTTCGAATCGCGTGCCACCTCGGTACCTGCGGCCGGTTCGGTGCCGATGATCTGACCCTCCGGCACCGTGTCGCTGAAGGCGTCCTTGCGAGCGGGTACGAGCTGCACCGCGGTGATCGCAGCGGCGGCCTGATCGAACGTCGACGTCGCCGGGATCGCCGGAACGGTGCGCGGCGCCGGTCCGTCGGAGACGACGACGTTGACCGGATCGCCCTTGGGCAACTGCGGGGGCGTCGCCGGGTCGAGCTTGATGATCGACCCGGCGGGAACGGTCTCGTCGTGCTGCGGCGTCTGGGTGCCGAGCGTGAAGCCGGCCTGCGTGAGCGCGGCGGTGGCATCCTCGATGGTCTTGCCTTCGAGGTCGGTCGGGACGGCAACCAGGCTGTTGCCGAGCGACACGGTGATCGTCACCGTCTTCTGTTCGTCGAGCGATTTGCCTTCGGCGGGATCTTGGGCGATGACCTCGCCCTTCCTCGCGCCATCCTTCCGTCCGTCGATCCGGCGCACCTTCCAGTGTTTCGCTTGAATCGCCGTGGTCGCTTGTTCCTCGCTCAAGCCGACGAGCTGCGGCAGCTTGTGACTCGGTACGAGCACGGTCTTCCACGCGAACGCCGCACCGGCCGTGAGCGCGAGCACCGCGGCAATGGCGGCGGCGACAAACGGCCAGCGCCGGCGACCCTGACGTCTGGGCGGTGGGGGTGGCGCCGGAGGCGCAGTCGCGGTGGCCAACGCGGGCTCGGTTGGCCGCACCGCCGGAAGTTGTGTGGGGTCGTGATCAACGACCGTGATGTCGCCCGCACCGGTGGTGGCGCCGGCCAATGGGAGCGGCTCCGGACGCGCCAGCTCCTCGGACGCGGCCAGCAGTCCGAGCGCGAACTCACCGGCGTCTGGCCGTTCCGCCGGGTCGGGCCGGCCGGCGCGCTCGAGCACGCGCCGCAATGGTCCGAGCTCGGCGGACACCTCCATCGGCTTGTCGACGCGCGCCATGAGCGTTGCGATCGTGGTGTCGGCTGCAAACGGCACGCGTCCGGTGACAGCCTCGACGAGGACGAGCGCGAGGGAGTACACGTCGCCCTTGCCGTCGGCCGCTTCGCCGCGGGCTTGCTCGGGACACGCGTACCGAGCAGTACCGAGCATCGAGCCCGAAGGTTCGGTCCAGGCCGCCTCGGCCAGCGCGCGGGCGAGACCGAAGTCACCGATGCGCAGCCGTCCCTCCTCCCCGAACAACAGGTTGGCCGGCTTGATGTCGCGGTGCACGAAGCCGCGCGTGTGCGCGTACTCGAGGCCGCGAGCTGCCTCGAGCCCGACCATCAGCGCCTGCGAATGCGTGAGGCGATTCCCCGCGTCGAGCATGCCGCGCAGGCTGCCTCCGCCCAGGTACTCGGTGATGAGGTACGGCTCGCGCTCGTCGTCGCCCCAGTCGTAGACCGCGAGCACGTGCGGATGGTTCAGGGCCGCGGCGGCTTGCGCCTCGGCGCGGAACCGGCGAAGGAATGCCTCGTCTTCGGCCAGCGCTTGGTGCAGCAGCTTGACGGCCACGCGCCGGCGTAGGCGCGTGTCGTCAGCGAGGTACACCAACGCCGACGCTCCCGATCCGACAGGTGCGATCAGCCGGTAGCGCCCGCTCAGCACCCGACCGATCTGGTCGGTCATCCGCGAGACGACCACAGCATGAGGGTAGACCGGCGGCCGCCGGCCGCCGGGCCACTCAAGGGCGGGCGGTGGGGCTGAGTGGTTCGTCAGCGCGAGGATGGGCGGATGCGCATGGAGCTCGCCGACGAGCTCGAGGAGTTCGTTCGCCTGGGTCATCTCTGGAGCAGCGACGACTGCGCGGCCATGGTCGACCACTTGAACACGGAGTCCGAGGACAGCGGCGATCCCCTTCCGGCCCGGCTCGGGCGCTTCCTGGACGCGGTCAGCATCCGCACGCGGATCAGCGACGTGCCGGGATCGCTGCGAGTCCAGATCGACGCCATCGTGTACCCGCGTGTGTGGAAGCTGATCGAGGGCATCCGAGATGGCATGCCCGACGCTGAGTTACGCACCCGCATCGAGGTGATGAACCGCCGGCTCGCTCGGCTCTTCGTCGAGGAGACGGCTTGACGCAACGCCCGCGAGCGCTCGTGTGGGCGTCCTCACTGGTGGTGCTGCAGACCTCGGCCGAAGTCGCCTACGTCGTCGGACGCCGTGAGTACACCCCCGGCCTTCGCATCGGCCTCGTCGGCGTCCTCGCTCTGCAGCTGCTCTTCGCTCGGGGGGCGATGCGCTTCTCGGCCGGGAGCGTGCTGGCGCTGATGGCCTACGAGCTGATGGCCATCGTGGCCGCCATCGCGGGCGATGGCGCCATGGTGATCCGGATCGCATTGGCTACGACCGCCGCCGCTGTGCTGGTCTTGCTGATGGTGTCGATCACTGCGTTCCCGTCGCCCGAGCTGCCGAAGATCACGTGACCGACACCGTTCGGCGTGTTCTCACCACGCTGGTGATCATCGCTTGCGTCGGCGGTTTGGTCATCGCCGTGCAACACACGCAACGCGGCGACAAGGACGAGCCGACGTTCAGCGGCAACAGCGGCAAGGCGTCGACGTCGATCGTCGAGTTGAAGGCACCGACGGCCGACAGCAACGTGCTGTCGCAGGCGCAAGTGTTGATCGACCTCACGACGAACTACGACGCAAGCTTCCTGGTCAACGGCGTGACGATCCCCGACGACGAGCTCCAGAAGCGGCCCGAGTTGAATCAGGTGATCTTCAACCCTGGGCCCGGCAAGCTCGTCGAGGCGTTTCCCGCAGGTCGAAACTGCGTCGAGGCCGACATCTTTCGCATCGACGGCGTCCAAGAGGACGTCCCCCCCGTCCGCTGGTGCTTCACCGTTACTTAGCAGAAATCACTCGGCCTTCGGCCTCCCTACTGGAGGACCCGCTACTACGGCAATGAGCCGGTCTCGAGGAGGTTGACGAAGGCTTCTTCGTCGAGGATGGGGACGCCGAGCTCTTGCGCCTTCGTGAGCTTCGCGGCGCCGGGTGCTTCGCCGACGACCACTGCCGTCGTCTTCTTCGACACGCTGCCGGGCGCCTTGCCGCCGTGCGCCTTGATCGTCTCCTCGATCGTGTCGCGCGAGAACCCTTCGAGCGATCCCGTCACGACGATCGCCAAGCCAGCCAACGTCTGCGGAAGGGTTGATCGCTCAGGGCCGGTGAAGTTCAGGCCGGCGGCGCGCAGCTTCTCGATCACCCCGAGGTTGCGTTCGTTCGCAAAGAACTCGTGCACCGACTTGGCGATGATCTTGCCGATGCCCTCCACGGCCGCGATCTCTTCCTCGCTGGCCGCCATCAACGCGTCGAGATGACCGAAGGCCTGCGCGAGCACACGACTCACCGTTCCCCCGGCGTGACGGATACCAAGGCCGACGAGCAAGTTGGCCAGCGGTCGTTGCTTCGACGATTCGATGGCCTGCTGGAGATTCGTGATCGAGATCTCGCCGAAGCCCTCGAGGGCGCGCACGCCGTCCCAATCGAGCGTGTAGATGTCGCCCGGGTCGTGGATGAGGTTGCGCTCGAGGAACTGCCCGACGGTCCGCTCGCCCAATCCCTCGATGTCCATCGCACCGCGGCTCGCGAAGTGACAGATGCGCGCCCAGCGCTGGCCGGGACAGTCGACGTTCGTGCAGAACGTGTCGCTCTCGCCTTCGAGCCGTACCAGCGGGCCGCCGCACTCGGGGCACTTCGTCGGGAACTTCCACGGCCGTAGACCCTTCGGTCGCTCGGCCAACACCGACTTCACCACCTCGGGGATGACATCACCGGCCTTGCGCACGATCACGGTGTCGCCGGGGCGCACGTCCTTGGCCTTCACTTGATCCTGGTTGTGCAGCGTTGCCATCTGCACGGTGGAGCCGCCGACGAACACGGGCTCGAGCACCGCGAACGGGGTCGCCTTCCCCGTGCGGCCGATCGACACCATGATGTCTTTGAGCTTGGTGGTGCGCTCTTCGGGCGGGAACTTGAACGCGATCGCCCAACGCGGCGCGTGTGACGTGGAGCCCAGTTCGTCGCGCAGCCGCAGGTTGTCGACCTTCACGACCACACCGTCGATCTCGTACGGCAGGCCGTGGCGATGTTCCTGCCAGTGCTTGCAGTACTCGTAGACCTCGTCGAGGGTGCCGAGTGGCTTGATCTTGGGATTGACCGGGAGGCCGAGACCGCGCATCCACTCGAGCGTCTCCGAGTGCGTCTTGAACGTCGGCCCGCCCTCGACCGCACCGAGCTGATACGTCCACATCGCCAGCTCACGGCTCGCGGTGATCGACGGGTCCTTCTGTCGCACCGAGCCCGCCGCGGAGTTGCGTGGATTGGCGAACAGGCGGTCGCCGGCCTCGGCTTGACGCTTGTTCAACGCCTCGAACGCCGCGATCGGCATGAAGACCTCGCCGCGGACCTCGAGGAGCTTGGGTGCCTGCTTGCCCTTCAGCTTGTCGGGAACGGCTTTGATCGTGGCGACGTTCGCCGTCATGTCCTCACCGACGCGGCCGTCGCCGCGCGTGGCCGCTCGTACATAGCGCCCGTCTTCAAACGTGAGCGAGATGGCGAACCCGTCGATCTTCAGCTCGCACACGTACCCGACGGCCTGACCCTCGGAGCCCAAACGCCGCTCGAGGCGCTTCCCCCAGTCGAGGAGCTCGTCGAACGAGAACGCATTGTCGAGTGACATCATCGGCACGCGGTGTTGCACTTCGGAGAACTGCGTCGACACGGGCGCGCCAACGAGCTGCGTCGGCGAGTCAGGCGTGATCAGTTCGGGGAACTCAGCCTCGATCTCCCGCAACTCGCGCACCAGCGCGTCGTACTCCGCGTCGGAGATCGTCGGATCGTCGTCGACGTGATACCGCCGGTTGTGCTCCTCGATCTCGGCGCGCAGGGCCTCGACGCGCTGCTCGATCTCCGGAGGCCCAGCCATTGCGGGCAACATACCGGCGTGCTCTGGGCCCTGCGCGCCGGATGGCTGGCGATACCGCTGACCGTTGGTCCAGCGATCGCGCACGGCCTCGATTCGGCCAGCACCCCGGTGCAGGTGGTGGCGGCGGCCATGGCGTGGACCGCGTGGGGCGCGGTGCTCGTGGCGCTGCTGGTGCCTCGCACGGTGAGCCTCACTGCGCTGCGCATCGGCGCGCCAGCAGCGCTCGCCGTGTCGATCTGGGCGAGCGGGCGCGGCGGGCTCGGCATCGCCGAGATCGTGGCCTTGGCCTGGACCGCCGCCATAAGCGGGGTCGTGCTGTTCGTTCCCGCGATCGCGGACGCATTCGTCGACGGCTCGTCGTACGGGCCCGAACGGAGGATGACGCTGCGCGTGCCCGGCCCGCTCCTGCTCGGGCCGGTGGAGCTCACGTGGGCCGGAACGGTCACCGCGTTCGTCGCCGGCCCGTTGCTCCTGGCAGCCAAGCTCTGGGTCGTCGGTGTTCTCGCGCTCGCGGTGGGCGCCGTCACCGCATGGTTCGGTGTCCGAGCGCTGCATCGCCTGTCACGTCGGTGGCTGGTGTTCGTGCCTGCCGGCATCGTGCTGCACGATCCCGTCGTGCTCGGCGAGGCGCTGCTCTTCCCGAAGGGGATGGTGCGCGCCCTCGGACCGGCCGCACCCGACAGCACGGCCGTCGATGTGACCGGTCGAGCGCTCGGGCTCGTGCTCGAGGTGCAACTCACGCAGACCAGCAAGATCCGATCGGTCGACACGGACCGCCTGCTCTTCTCCCCCGCCCGCCCCGGTGCACTGCTGCGCGAAGCCCGCAAGCGCGGTCTGCCGGTCGTCTAGCGCGTTCTCGCGCGCCGCCTCGCGACGCCTTCTTCGACGGCGCGCTTCACGAGCCGGTCGTTGTCCTTCGAGATGAACCGGTGGACGTAGCCCTCGAACAGCACCCGGAGCACGGGGTTGAACGCGTGGTACGACTCGCCGAACTCGACCCGCGTCCGACCGTCACCGAGGTCTTCGAGACGATGCCACCCCGATGCCTTCGACCACAGCGGCTTGCCCACCGCCTCGTAGCGCGAGAACTCGTTGGGTCGCACTTCCGTGACGCACTCCCACGAACGACCGACGCCGCCGGACAACAGGAACTTCGGGACGGGAAACGTGCACGTACGGACGAGGCCCTCGCCGTTCTCATCGCCCTCGTTGATGATCTCGATGCGCACGTCGCCGTGCTCGATCACGCGATGCTCACCGGCCTTGCTCGGGCGCGGCCGTGGGTGCAGTGCCCGCCACACCTCCTCGGGCGTGGCGTCCACCTCGAACGAGTAGCTGTGCTCCCTCATCGAGTCGCGGCCAGGCCCCCGCCGATGACCTCGTCGCCTTCGTAGAGCACGACGGCCTGCCCGGGCGCGACCCGGCGGCGGGGCGCGTCCCACGTCAGCGTGCTCGTGCTGGTGTCGAACGTGCCTCGGTCGACCACACCGTGGGCGCTGCATTGCGCGTCTACGGGTCCGTCGCGGGGAACGTCGGCCCAGACGACATCCCGCAGCACGACGTAGTCGTCGAGCAGGTCGCGCTCTGAGCCGACGGTGATCGTGGCGGTGCGCACGTCGACGTCGGTGACGTAGCGCGGCACGCCATCGCCTCCGGCGAGACCGACGCCCTTGCGCTGGCCGATGGTGATGAGCTCGACCGCGTCGACACGGCCGACCTCCGCACCCGTGGCGCGGTCGACGACACGGCCTGGTGTGAACGGCACTCGCGCCTGGAGGAACCCGGCGCGACCGTTCGACGATGTGATGAAACAGACGTCCTGGCTGTCGGGCTTGACGGCGGTGGGCAAGCCGAGCTCCGCGGCGAGCGCACGAACCGCCGCCTTCGTGATGTCGCCTACGGGAAGCAACGTGTCGCGCAGCTGCTCCTGCCCGAGCATGTACAGCACGTAGCTCTGGTCCTTCGCTCGATCGGCACCCCGTGCGATCCGGCGGGTGCCGTCGCCGCACTCCACGATGCGAGCGTGGTGACCGGTGGCGACCGCGTCGAACCCGAGCGCACGGGCGCGCACCAGCAGTTTGTCGAACTTGAGATGGCGATTGCACTCGATGCACGGGTTCGGCGTCTGACCGGCGGCGTGCGCTGCGACATAGGGCGCCACGACGTCCGCATCGAAGCGATCACCGAAGTTGAAGACGTGGTGGTCGATGTCGAGCACGCGGGCCACTCGCCGGGCGTCGTCGACGTCGCTCACCGAGCAGCATCCGGTGTCGGACTCGCCGCCCCACAACTTCATGGTCACCCCCGTCACGGCGTGACCACCCTCGATCAGGAGCGCGGCGGCGACCGACGAATCCACACCACCGGACATCGCGACGAGGACGTTCACGACCCGCGCTCCCGCAACCGCGCGACAGCCGGTGGAATCACCGCGAGCGCGAGATCGATGTCGGCCTCCGATGTGGTCACGCCCAGCGACAACCGCAACGATCCCTGGGCCAGGTCTCGAGCGACGCCGAGCGCGGCGAGCACGTGTGAAGGGTCTTGCGCTCCGCTGGCGCACGACGCCGCGGCCGATGCCATCACGCCGTGCTGCTCGAGGATGAACAGCAACGCCTCGCTCTCGATCCCCTCGAAGCAGACGTGGCAATTGCCGGCGACCTTCCGGGAACGATCGCCGCTCTCGACGGTGCCCGGAACCGACGAGAGCAGGCCGTCGGCGAGCCGATCGCGCATCGGCACGACCCGATCGATCACCGCCTTGCGCTCTTCGACGGTGAGCCGAGCGGCTTCGGCCATGGCGACGATGCCGCTCACGTTCTGGGTGCCGCTCCGGTGCTCGCGCTCCTGTCCCCCACCGACCTGCCTGGCGGTGAACGCAACCCCATCGCGCACCACCAGTACACCGACGCCCTTCGGTCCGCCGAACTTGTGCGCGCTGATCGACACCAGATCGGCCGGCTCGGCCAAGGCCGCGACGTCGAGCCACGGGAAGGCTTGCACCGCGTCCGTGTGCAGGACGGCCTGGGGTGCGTGGGCCCGCACAACTTCGGCGATCTCCGCCAGCGGCTGCACCGTTCCGATCTCGTTGTTGGCGAGCATCACCGACACGAGCGCGACCGAGTCGTCGAGCGCGACCGCCAGCGCATCGAGGTCGACGATGCCCGACGGCAGGACACCGACGATCCGCCCACCGATGTGGTGGACGGGATCGAGCACCGCGTGATGCTCGATGGCCGAGCACACCACCGGCCCGCGATCGGCGAACGAGAAGACGGCCGCGTTGTCGGCTTCGGTGCCACCGCTGGTGAAGACGATCTCGCCTGGACGGCAACCGAGCGCGTCGGCCAGCGACACGCGCGCGTCGTCGAGCGCATTGCGCGCATCGCGCGCCATCGCGTGCGCTCCCGAGGGGTTGCCGTACCGCTCGGTCAGGAAGGGCAGCATCGCCGCGACGGCCTCGGCCCGTACGGGCGTGCTGGCCGCGTGGTCGAGGTAGGTCACCCGCGCCTCCGTGGGGGCTGCGCCCCCAGACCCCAGCGCAGCCACCTCGCTAGCGCTCGCCTGTCTGCGGCGCCATGCGCTCGTACCTCGCTCATGGCGCCATTCTTGCGGGTGCGGGGGCCATTCCCCATTGGGGCACCCACGGCGGCAGCGGCACCGGTGGGCCGCCCTGGCGCAACTGGTACGCGGCGGCGACCGACACGAGGAACGTCTCGGGGGTCACCTGCGCCGGCGGGGTGTGGTGCATGGACAGCGCCACGACGTTGGCCAACCGGATACCGAGGTGCGAGCGCGCCGCCGGGGTCAAGATGGCGACTCGAAGCAGGAATGAGCGGACGACGGCGTACTGCTCCGGGGAGACGCCCCCGACGTCGAGGCTGCGGGCGTACAACTCGAAACCGTGCATCGGGGGAAAGGACACCGGCACGGGAAACGCGGCGCCCGTGCGCTCGCGCAGCACGATGGTGCCAGCGAAGACATCGCCCAAGCGCTGGTTCCGGCGATTGAGCAACGCGACACACGTAGCCGAGACGCCGACCGGCGGCAGGAAGAAGTCGACGACCTGCAGCAACGACCTGATCGACGCGTGGCGAAATCGAACCGGTGCGCCCTCGACGGTGACCACGCGCAGACCCAACACACGCTTGCCGACGGTTTGGCCGTTCCAGCGGGCTTCCAGGATTGCCGGGTAGCCGAAGACGATGAGGAACAGCCCGACGAACAGCAGCACGATCGCGGGCGTCGAGTTCGAAGCGGTGCCGAAAGCGGCGGCGACGATCGCCAACGCGTAGAGGAGACCGAATCGAACGCCGAGGTCGACGATCTGGGCAAGGGAGCGCGACGCGACACCGGCGATCTCGAACTCGAGCACGACTGCGTCCGGAGTGACGACACCCCGCACCGCTGTCCCATCCACGAGCACGTACGGTAACCACTGAGAGTTCGCGACCGAGTCTCACGGTCGTCGCCGTCGTGCCCGCCAGGGCACAAGCGACAGTGAGCGGAGGCCGCAGGCCGGAGTGAACCAACAGCATGGATCTCGACCGTTTCGTCGTGCGCAATGCCGGCGCGTGGCGCCGTCTCGAGGAGCTGACGTCGCGGACTCGCCGGTCGGGCCAGCGAGCGCTGGCTCCAGCCGAGGTCGACGAGCTCGTCGCGCTGTATCAGCGAACCGCGGCGCAGTTGTCGCACGCCCGCTCTTACTACGAAGATCCGGGCCTCACGTCGCGGTTGACCATCCTCGTCGCCGCCGCCAACGCCGCGATCTACGGCAGCCAGCCGGTGTCGATCCGTTCGCTCGGCCGCTTCTTCACCGACACGTTTCCGGCGGCGGTGTACGTCAATCGCCGTTTCATCGCCGCCGCCGCCGCGTTGATGTTCGTGCCCGCCTTGGCGATGGGCACGTGGATGATCTCGTCGGACGAAGCGCTCAACGTGGCCGTCCCCAAGGAGGAGCAGGAGGCACTGCTACAAACGCGGTTCGAGGACTACTACTCCTCAGCGCCCGCGGCGGAGTTCTCGACGAGGGTCTTGATCAACAACATCCAGGTCTCGTTCCTCGCCTTCTCCTTCGGCGTCTTCCTCTGCATCGGCACCGCGTTCATCCTGTTCCAGAACGGCGTGAACATCGGCATCGCCGGCGGGTTGTTCATCCACGCGCACCAGGCGGGAAAGTTCTTCGGATTGATCCTGCCTCACGGCTTGCTCGAGCTGACCGCCATCACGATCGCGGGTGCAGCCGGTCTCCGTCTCGGGTGGACGGTCATCGCGCCCGGCGATCGACCGCGGGGCGAAGCCTTGGCGGAAGAAGGACGGCGAGCCGTCGTGATCGTGCTCGGTCTGATGTTGTGCTTCATCGTCGCTGGACTCATCGAAGGCTTCGTGACCCCGAGCGGCTTACCGGTGCCCGTTCGTGTCGGTATCGGCGTGCTCGTCGAGGTCTCGTTCATCTTCTGGATCGTCACGCGAGGCCGGATAGCGGTCGAGCGCGGGCTCACCGGCCGGTTCGGCGAGGAACCGCGGCCTACAGCCGACCTGTTGCCTTCAACCTGAGGTAGGTGTCGGCGAGATCACCCGACAGCTTCCCCGGGGCGGCGTCGACCACAGTGACGCCCAGACTGCGCATCCGGGCGGAGAGCCGAGCGCGTTCGGCGAGCGCACCAATTGCCGCCGCCCGCCGATACGCGCTCTCGGGATCGGTCGTCGGGGCGGCGGCCCACCGCTCGACCTCTGGATCGCGCACGGCCCCCACCACGATCAGGTGGCTCCGAGCGATGAGCGGCAGCGCGGGCACGAGGTATTCCTCCGCCGCCTGCTCGTTCAGCTCGGTGAGCAACACGAGCATCGCTCGACGCCGGAAGCGCACCACCGCCTCGGCAAAAGCACCGCGGTAGTCCGTCTCGACGAGTTGCGGTTCGAGATCGAAGAGCGATTCGGTCACGCGGCCAACTTGCGCGCGCGACTTCGACGGCGCGAGCACCGTGCGCACCTTGGCGTCGAACACCATCAGGCCGCACTTGTCGCCGAGACGAGTGGCGACCGTTGCGAGCATCATCGTTGCGTCCATCGCATGCTCGACGCGTGGCACGTCCTCCACCCGTCCGGCCATGATGCGGCCGTTGTCGAGCAGCACGATCACGGTTTGGTTCCGCTCGGCTCGATACGTGCGAACGATCGGCTTGCCCGCGCGTGCCGTGGCCGACCAATCGACCCGCCGGAACTCGTCGTCGGCGGAGTACTCCCGCAACGACTCGAACTCGGTTCCGCCTCCCCGTCCTTGCGCGGACCGCAAGCCCACCTCGAGCACGCGCGCCCGGTTGATGCGCAACTCGGCTTCGTCCTTTGATCGGAACGGTGGGTGCACACGCAGCGTCGCCGGCAACAGGCGGCGGCGTTGGCGGGCGGCGAGGCCGAGCGGTCCTTCGACTCGGACGACTACCTCTCGCGGTGTGAACCGCCCACGACGAGTGGGCCGGATCGGCGTGCGCACGGTGGCGACGCCCGACGCAGGCACGGTCATGCTCGCCCGGCGGGTCGAAGCGTGCAGCGAGGGGGCCAACTCGTCGGCAACGGCCACGTGCAAGCGGCGCTTCGTGGGATTGGTCACGCGCCAGCTCACCTCGCCGAGCTGGTCGATCGTCAACACCGTGGGAAGCGATCGCTCCACAGCGATGCGACCCGGTGCGGGCGCCAGCAGCCAGTCGGCCAGCGCAACGATCAGCAACAGCGCATCCAGCACGAGCAGGCCCTGCGCGATCGGCACGTCGGGCAGCAACAGCCGCACGCCCGCGAGCGCGAGCGCAACGAGCGCGAGCCGTCGGGTGGGAACCGGCATCAGCGCGGAGCGGGAACCGCCGTGAGGATGCCGTCGAGCACCACGTCGGCCGTCGTGCCCTCGAGCTCGGCTTCGGGACGCAATCCGATGCGATGCCGCAACGTCGGCTTCGTGACCGCTTTCACCTCGTCGGGCGTCACGTACGGACGTCCGGCCAGCCACGCCCAGGCCTTCGCGGCGTGCAGCAGTGCGGTCGCGCCGCGCGGCGACACGCCGAGCGTGAGCGACGGCGCGTCGCGCGTCGCTCGGCACAGCTGCACGATGTACGCCATCACCGGCGGCTCGACGCGCAGCGCATCGACCTGGGCGCGGGCGGCGGTGAGATCAGCGGCGCTGGCAACGGCTCGGATGCCGGTCGCGGCGAGGTCGTGCGGGTCGAGGCCACTGTCGTGCCGCGCCAGCACCTCCTGCTCCTGCTCGAACGTCGGGTAACCGACCTGCAGCTTGAAGAGGAATCGGTCGAGCTGGGCCTCGGGGAGTGGGTACGTGCCCTCGTACTCGACCGGGTTCTGGGTAGCCACGACGATGAACGGATCGGGTAACGGTCGAGCCTCACCCTCGATCGACACCTGCCGCTCCTCCATCGCCTCGAGCAGCGCGGCCTGCGTCTTCGGCGGTGTGCGGTTGATCTCGTCGGCCAGGAGCAAGTTCGTGAACACCGGGCCCTCGCGGAACGAGAACGAACCGCCGCGGGCGTCGAAGATCGTCTGACCGATCACGTCCGACGGCATGAGGTCCGGCGTGAACTGCACCCGGCGAAACTCGAGATCGAGTGACGCCGCCAATGCCTTGACCACGAGGGTCTTGGCCACGCCGGGCACGCCCTCCAGCAGCACGTGGCCCCGCACGAGCAGCGCGGCGACGAGCCCCGACAGCGTGCCTTCCTGGCCGACGACGACCTTGCCGACCTCATCGCGCAAGGCGAGGATCGGACCCCGGGCATCATCCGGGTCGGCGGCTTCCGGTTCAGCGCTGTCGTCCACTGAGGACCTCCTGACGAATCGTGTCGAGTTGTTGGCCGAGGGTCACGAGCGACCCCTCGTCGAGAATGGGGGCGTCGCTGAGCGCGGCGGCCACTTGAGTGCGATCGAGTCCGGTACGCGACGCGGCCAGCTCTGCGAGCGTTGCGGTGTCCATGTTGAGCGGAACGCCGAAGCGTTCGCTCACGACGCGACGCGTGTCCATTCGCAGCGCCGTGGCGGCGCGATCAGTGGAGTGACTTCGTTGTTGCAGTCCTCCGACCGCACGCACGAATTGCGAGCCGGCGATCGCGACGGGCTGCGGTTCCGTGACGGGACGCCCGACGCGACGCGACCGCCAGAACGCGTAGATCATGAACGCAACACCGAGTTGCAGGATCGACTGGAACACGCGGTCCGCGATCAAGTCGCCGAGCGTGGTTCTGCCCGATCCCGGCGCGTTCGGATCGAGAATGGCGACCGAGGGTCCGGCCGAAGGAACGAGGAGCCGCGCCGCGAGGACGCTGTTGTCGGCCTGGTCGAGCACGTCGTTCGTGAACACGGTGGGACCACCGATGGACACGATCGTTCCCTGACCGAGCGACGCGCTCACGATGAAGGCGTTTCGCTCGTCACCGAAGCACGACTGCGTCTCGCCCCGCGCACGGAACTGGATGCCGAGCGGCACACTCAGCTCGCTCACGTCGGCGAGGGCGGGGATGTCACACGTCCCTCGACGCGCTCGGCCGGTTCCGAAGAACCCGGCCGTCGCCGGCGCCATCGGCGAGTCCGGATCTGCCAGGACGAGCGTGCCGCCGGCCGACACCCACGCTTCGAGCTGTTGCCGGTCGGGGCTGCTGAGTCCGTCGCTCAGCAGCAATGCCACGCGGGTGTCATTGTCCGGAAGCCGTTGGCCGACGCGTAGGTCGGCCCCCAACTCGCGCAAGAGCAGTACGAGGCCGCGCGTGCCATCTCCTGATGTCGATGACGGGGACAGCGCGGGCCCACTCTTCGACGATCCGCTGTCGCCTGCGATGAGCCCCACCACGATGAGCGAGACGAGCAGGCCGGCGCCGATGAACAACGGCACCCGTGACGACTTCGTGGTGGTGGACGCCGTCACACGCCGACCGGCTCACGATGGCGGGAGGCGTCGGCCAGTTGCCGGAAGCGCTGATTGTCCGCGGCGGCGGTGTCGACGCCGCCGTACCAAACCGCCTCGAACAGTTCGGTCAGCTCGACGAACGAGTCCGCGCCATCGCGCCGGGCATGCACGAACTCGTTGCGATACTCGCCGGTCGTGCGACCCGGAAGATCATCGAGCACGCCCTCGTCGATCAGCGTGCGCACGAGCTCGCGGTACCGAGCGCGCATGGCCTCGCGCCACTGTCCCGCGGCCTCGAACTGCTCGGCATCGCGGCGCCAGTCCGTCGCACCTCGGCCTTCCTCGAGCTCGATCGTGAGCTCGTCGTCGTCCTTCCGCTTGGGCGGGCGGGTGCGACCGAGGAGGGCCCTCACGAGGAGCACGACAACGAGGACGATGCCGGCGAGGAGAGCGAGGGACACGAGGTTGCCGAGGAAGCCCGGGCCGCCGCCGACCCCGAACGTGATGTCGGAGAACCGATCGCCGATCCAGTTGAGGATGCGTTGCAGCACGCTCTCGTGCCGCTGGAATTCGGTCCGTTCCAGGATCTCGTGGGAGCGCTGGCGGATCTCGCCCGCGGGCGTGTCAGCCCACACGGTCGAAGTGCTCGGCGATGTCGAGCTCGAGGTCGAGGCCTTCGGCGCGGATGCGACGGTCGAAGTAGGCGAGCGTCGTTGCGGCGGCCACGAACGGCTCGGTCACGAGGGAGCTCGCGGCGCGGCACATGACGTCGATGATCCACCCGAAGGAGAAGAAGCTGAAGGCCAGGCCGAGACCCGACAGCGCAACGGTGAGCAACGTCGAGACGAGAGCGATGAGCCCTGCAGCGCCCACACCGGCTCCGTACCGCCCCTGGCCGAGGCGCCAGGCCCTGCGCACACCGGCCCAGGGTCCCAAACCCTCGATCACCATCGCCGGGACGGTCAGAAAGAAAAACGGCATCACGAAGAGCACCGGCACCAAAAGAAAGAGGGTCGCCGGGACTTCGACGAGATGCACGATGAACCACGCGACGACGAGCGCTGGCGCACGACGAAGTGATGCCTTGATCGCATCGCCCGCGGTGGGCGACGCGTTGGCATACCAAGCGCTCATCAGGTGGGCGACGGCCCCCGAGATGAGCGACAACACCAGCCCGGATGCGACGAGCAACACCACGCTGGCCGCGGTGAAGCCGGAGTTCGACGAGCCGGTCGACGACAGCGCCGCCGAGAATGCCCCAGCGAGCCCACGGTCTGCGAGCGAGTCGCGCTGCACCCACGCTGTAACCAGTTCCAACGGGAGCACGAACGTGGCCGCGATCACGAAGACCGAGCGCGGCGCCACCTTGATCACGGCGATGCCGCCGTCGAGGATGTCGGCCACGGTCATCGGCCGGAGCGGCATCGGCGAGGGAACGTCCGGATGCGGGGTGGAGTCGGCCTCGGCGGCCCGAACAGGACTCGGCGAGGAGCGGGGCTCTGGCGGGCGCGCATCGGGTGCCAGCCAAGGATCCGTCACGAGCGACGAGGGTACGCGGTCCCTGCCACCATCTGGGTATGGAGGGTTACGGGCCGGCGAGCTACGGCGATGCGATCGCCGACATCTACGACCAGTGGTACGGCGACCTCTCCGACACCGACGACTGCGTGGAAGTGCTCGCCGCGCTGGCCGATCGGGCGAACAGCGCCCGCGTGCTCGAGCTCGGTATCGGGAGCGGACGACTGGCGCTTCCGTTGGCGGCGCGGGGCTTCGAGGTGTGGGGGATCGACACGTCGCAGGCCATGGTCGACCGCATGACGAACAAGGCGGGAGGCGCGGACATCCCGGTGGCGGTCGGCGACATGGCCGCGCTGGACCTGTCGACCGTGACTCCCGACGAGGCACCACAGTTCGGGCTCGTGTTCGTAGCGGTGAACACGTTCTTCCTCCTCACGACTGCCGACGCGCAGCAGCGATGTCTGCGGCGCGTCCACGACGTGTTGGCACCCGGCGGCCTGTTCGTGCTCGAGGCGTTCGTTCCCGCGGTCGAACAGCCCACCAATGTGGTCGAGGCGCGCACTGTCGCGCTCGACCACGTGATCCTCACCGCCACCCGTCACGACCCGTCGGAGCAGTCCGTGACGAGCCAGTTCATCGAGTTGAGCGAGTCGGGCATCCGCATGCGCCCGCTGGTCATTCGCTACGCCGCACCCGACGAGCTCGATGCCCTGGCGGCAGCTGCCGGACTCCGGCTGGTCGAGCGCTGGAGCGATTGGAAGGGCACGCCATTCACCGAGAGTGCCAACGTGCACGTATCCGTGTATGACTCGGCATAGATTGCCCTCTCGTGCTCCCAGGATCACGCCGTTGAGCCAGCTTCGGCTCAATCCACTTACCGGCCGCTGGGTGACGATCGCTGCAGAGCGCTCGTCTCGACCCGGCGACTTCGCTCCCCGGCTGCTCGCCGTCGAGGCCGACCCAGGCCGGCCGTGCCCGTTCTGCCCGGGCAACGAGGAGTCCACCCCGCCGGCGCTGGAGACCTATGGCCCCGGGGGTCAGTGGCAGGTGCGGGTCGTGCCGAACCTGTATCCCGCCTTCTCGGGCGACGAGCCCATGACCGTCAGCAACCTCGGACCGGTCTTCACCCAAGCGTCGGCCAGCGGCATCCATGAGGTGCTCGTCCTCTCCCCCGACCACGGCGGCAGCTTCGCCGACTTGGACGACCGCGCCGCCGGGCTCGTGATGGCCGCGGTCCGCGACCGCATGGAGGAGCACGCGCGTCACGCGAACGTGCGCTACACGCAGGCGATCGTGAACCACGGACGAGAGGCGGGGGCATCGATCGCTCACCCGCACGGTCAATTGCTCGGCATCCCGTTCGTACCCGGCGAGCTCGCCGAGGAGCGGTCGGGCTTCGTGCGCTTCGAAGGATCGTGCCTGCTGTGCACCATGGCCGACGCCGAGGTGTCCGCCGGTCACCGCGTCGTGCACGAGGACGAGCGCGTCGTGGTGGTGTGCCCGTTCTGGAGCGGCAGTCCGTTCGAGATGCTCGCCGTGTCGAAGACGCACGAAACCCATCTTGCGCGGGCGACGCCGCAAGACGTCGTGGCCGTCGGGCGAGCGTTGCGCGACGTGCTCGTTCGTCTACGCCGAACGGTCGGCGACGTGGCCTACAACGTCGTGTTCCACACCGCACCCCACCATCAGCACGACGAGCACTTCCACTGGCATGCGCACGTGATCCCTCGCGTCACGAGCATCGCCGGTTTCGAGCAGGGCACCGGCGTGCTCATCAACATCGTGTCGCCCGAGCTGGCCGCCCAGCAGCTCACCGCCAGCGACTGATCCCGGCTCAGCCGCTACGCCGCGACGAGCAGCGCCGGAGGGAGGTGCTCCTCGGGGATGCAGGGGCACGGAGGGTGCAGCTCGGTGCAGGCCACATGAAAGCTGTGGAGCTCATGGGCCAGGTCGCACGTGAAGTCCATGCACTCGGTGGAGAGGTCGGCGTGCTCGATCGAGACGCCTTGGCACTCGTGGATGTCGTTGGTCTCGCTCATGAGCCACATACTGCCGAAGGGGTATGACACTGAAATGGCCCGGATCCGCGTCGCAACCACGATTTCCGTGCCACCAAAGGCCGTGTGGGCGGCGATCTCCGACATCAGCACGCATGTGGACTGGATGGACGACGCCGTCGCGATCCGCTTCACGACCGCTCGGCGGCAGGGCGTGGGCACCACGTTCGACTGCGACACGAAGGTCGGACCGTTCTCGCTCGTCGATCGGATGACGATCACCGAGTGGAAGCCCGACAAGGTCATGGGTGTCCGCCACGAAGGCCTCGTCAAGGGCAGCGGCCGATTCACGCTGCGCCGGCAGCGAGGCGGCCGCACCCGGTTCACCTGGGACGAGCGCCTCGTCGTGCCGTGGCGTCTCGGCGGCCCGATCACCGCGGTCCCCTTGGCGTTCATCCTGCGGCGCGTGTGGCGCAAGAATCTGACGCACCTGAAGGCCCTCGTCGAGCGCGAGTCCGCATGCTCGAGTTCGGGCTAGGCGGACGCACCCGCGGCGACGATTCCGCCCACGAAACAGAGCACACCGATCGCGCCGCACAACGCCACGGTCAAGGTGGCGTTTCGCAGCCGTGGACCGAGCTCGTACAACACCGCGCCACACAGATAGCCGCCGATCAAGCCGCCGATGTGGCCGCCGATCGAGATCCCGCTCACTCCGAACGTGAACGCGAGGTTGATCAGCAAGATGCCGCCGAGCCCGCTCTGCATGATGTTGATGCCCTGCGACCGTTGCGCGGCGAGCGCCAAGCCGAGCAACCCGAAGATCGCCCCGGACGCTCCGACCGTCGGTTCGTGCGGGCTCAGGAGCATCACCCCGAACGACCCCGCGAGCAGTGCGGATCCGTACACGACCGCGAAGCGCAACCGTCCGACGGCCGCCTCGAGCTGCGACCCGAGGATCCACAGGCCGAACATGTTCATGGCGATGTGAAGGATGTTTGCGTGCAGGAAGCCGCCGGTGACGAGGCGGTACCACTCGCCGTGAGCGACACCGAAACCGGGCAGCGTGACGATCTGGCCAGTTGGCAGCTGGATCTGCGCGCTCCCGAGCACCCCGTAATCGATGGTGAAGAAGGTCTTGCCGAGCCCTATCAGGTACACGGCGACGTTGATGCCGATGAGCACTTGCGTCACGATCGGCGACGACCCGCCGCCCATGATCGTGCTCGCCGTGTAGACCCGCTGCTTGCCCTGCTTCGAGCACTCGGGGCAGTGAAAGCCCACGGACGCCACGCTCATGCACTGCGGGCAGATCGGGCGATCACAACGCTGGCACGTGACGCCGGCCCGCCGATCCGAATGTCGGTAACACGTCTGGATCGCGGCGGCCATGAGCCGAGCAGGCTATCGACGTCGGCGCAGCCGACGGCCTCACCAGGGCAGGTGGCGGGCGGGCGGCCGGCGGCAGACGGCGGGCTGCGTGGCCTATCCGGGTAGGGCGATCCCCAGTGCATCAGCCAGGCGGCGCATCGACTCGCCACCCTCGCCGTCCCGGAGCGCGTCGAAGACCAGCTCCTGGGCCCGGTCCACGTCGATCGACATGCGCAGGTCGCGGGTGAGCCGAAGCCAGCCGAGGGCGGCATCGACCCCGGCGTCGTGGGGATCGGCGACGGCCCGCTCGACGGCGGTCAGCAGCGCCCGGCTCATGAGCGCCGCCGCTCGCGGCGACGCCAGCTGGAAGCCGCCCTGACGGGCCTCCCGGACGATCTCCTGCGCCGACGACACCGCCTCGGCGCTCGCGTCGTCGCCGATCCCGGCGATCTCGTCCTCGAGCCGGTGCGCCAGGGCGAACTCGGCGGGGGCGCGCAGCTCAGGGGGTAGTGGGTATCCGGCGGTCAGCAGCGCATTGAGGCGCGGGCGATGATCGGCGTACAGCTGCTCGTACGTCGTGGCGAAGCGGTCGCCGAGTTGGCGGGCGGCGCTGGCCACGAGCTGATCGGCGGCATCGGGTAGCGCCGAGTCGAGGCCGAACTCGTGCGGCCCGACGCCTTCGGCCAGCAGGCGCAGCACCGTCGACACGCGCGCGCCGGAGCGGACGAGGTTTGCAACCTCCGCGAAGAGTTGCTCGTCTCGACCGGGGTCAGGCGGCCGAGTCGCCCCGAACACCTCGAGACCGCCCATGTGGATCGCGGCGTAGACGTGCTCGGTGCGCCGCCGCGTGCGGCGGTGCATCAAACCGACGCGGCCGCCCGCGCCGACCAGCGGACCACGCTCGACAAGGGCCCCTTCGTGGTCGACGACGTCGAACGGACCGACGGTTGCCGCCGGCTCCTGCCGCTCGAGCACGTGCACGAGCGCGAGATGGGCCACGACGCGCTCGGCATCGACGCGCGTCGGGTCGACGTGGCGATGCCAGATCTCGCGACCGTTGCCTTCGTCCGGGTCGTTGCTGTGGGCCTCGGCAAGCACGTCGAGGAAGCGGTCGACCGGCGAATGCTCCCCGATCTCGCCGAGCAGGTCGATCAGCCGGGCCGCGTACCGCAGCACTTGCAAGGTCTCGATGCCGGCGAGATCGTTGAAGAACCAGCCGCAGGAGGTGTACATCAGTAGCGCGTGGCGCTGTGCCTCCAGCAACGTGAGCGCGACGACGTCGTCGTGCTCGTCGCCGCGGTGCTCATCGAGGAACTCGTCGATCGATCGGCGCCCGAGGATCACCTGCACGTAGCCGTCGCGTGCGGACCACGGATCGCGTAGCACGGCGGAACCGCGCCGATCGAACACTTCGAGTGCGTGATCGCGTAGGACGTCGAGCGCCTGTCGAAGCGGTGCCCGCCACGCTTGGTTCCAATCGGGTTCACCCCCCGTGCTGCAGCCGCAGTCTTCCTTCCACCGACGCACGCCATGCGCGCACGACCACGCACTTTCGCGCACGCGCACCTCGTGCGTCGGCGGCACTTCTTCAACCAGCGTGGCGGCGTTGAGCACGCGCACACCCGCGGTCGACGCCTCGTGTGTGAAGGCGTACGCGAGGGCACGATCGGCGAACTTGTGGTGGTGACCGAAGGTCTCGCCGTCGGTGGCGACGACGACCGGCGTGCCGTCGCCCGCGGCCTCGACCACGCGCCGTACGAGCTCGTAGCTCGACAGGCCAGTGAGGCCGAACGCGAGATCGTGCGAGATGGGCCCGTCGTAGAAGACGAGGTCGATGAAGCGATCGCGATCATCGCGGTGGAACCAGCGATGGGGCGGTCCAGTGGCGATCGACCCATCGGAGACGTCGATCCAGTCTTCGTCGTCGGCGTCGAGGGCGCGGACCGCAACGGCTTGGTTCGGCGCCAGGATCGTGAAGCGCACGCCTTCCTCGACGAGGATGCGCAGGACATCGTCGTTGACGGCGGTCTCCGGCAGCCACAGCCCGACGGGGCGCCGTCCGAACCGGTGCTCGAAATCGGCGATGCCCCACCGAATCTGGGTGCGGACATCGCGTTCGTTGGACAACGGCAGGATCGGGTGGTTGTACGCCTGCGCCATCGCGCCGCCGTGCTCGCGGTCGGCCTCCAGGATGCGCTCGTACACGTCCGTGCAATGCGATTCGAGCCACGACATGAGCGTCGGGCCGACGTTGAACGACAGGTGGCCGTAGTTGTTGACGATGTCGGTGACACGACCGTGTTCGTCGAGGACGCGCGCCCAGCCGTTCGGGCGATAGCACTCGGCGGCGATGCGCTCGTTCCAGTCATGGAACGGTGCGGCGGAAGGCTCCGCCGCCACCTCCTCGGTCCAGGGGTTCTCGCGCGGCGGTTGGTAGAAGTGCCCGTGAATGACGAGGCGAACGTCTCCCATCAGCCGACGAGGTTACGGCGCAATCGTTCTGGCGCTGCCGAACCACCGCATGAGTGGTCAGTCAGCGCAATTTCGGATCAGGAAGGGGCGAGCCAGACGACGCCGAGCGGGGGAAGCGTCAGCGCCACGGACTGCGGATGGCCGTGCCAGGCCACGCCGTCGGTCCAGACCTCGCCGCTGCCGATACCACCACCGCCGAACTCCAACGCGTCGGTGTTCAGCACCTCGGTCCAGCGCCCGGCGATCGGTAGACCCAGCCGGTAGCCGTGCCGCGGCACCGGCGTCAGGTTGGCAACACATGCGATGGGCCGCGCGCTGCCGTGCACATCGAAGCGCAGGAACGAGTACACGCTCTGATCGGTGTCGTTGGCGTCGATCCACCGGAAACCGTCTGGGATGAAGTCGGAGGCGTACAAGGCCGGCTCAGCGGCTTCGACCGCGTTGAGCGAACGCATCAGCGACTGAACGCCGCGGTGCAGGCCATCGTCCAGCAGGTGCCAGTCGAGGCTGCGCATCTCCGACCACTCCTGCTCTTGCGCGAACTCACCGCCCATGAAGACCAGCTGCTTCCCGGGATGCGCCCACATCCATCCGAAGAGCGATCGCAGGTTGGCGAACTGCTGCCAGCGGTCGCCGGGCATCTTGTGCAGCAGGGAGCCCTTCAAGTGCACGACCTCGTCGTGACTCAGCGGCAACACGAAGTTCTCGCTCCACGCGTACATCAAGCCGAAGGTGAGGTCGTGGTGGTGGTAGCGCCGGTGGATCGGATCGAGCGAGAAGTACGCAAGGGTGTCGTGCATCCAGCCCATGTTCCATTTGTGCGCGAAGCCGAGGCCGCCGAGGTGCACCGGTCGTGACACGCCCGGGAACGCAGTCGACTCCTCGGCGATCGTGAGCACGCCCGGGCACCGGCCGTAGAGAACGGTGTTCACCTCTTGCAGGAAGTGGATCGCTTCGAGGTTCTCGCGGCCACCGAACTCGTTCGGCAACCACTCGCCTTCCTTACGCGAGTAGTCGAGGTACAGCATCGATGCCACCGCGTCGACGCGAAGGCCGTCGATGTGGAACTCCTCCACCCAATAGAGCGCGTTGGCCAGCAGGAAGTTGCGCACCTCGTGCCGCCCGAAGTTGAAGACGAGCGTGCCCCAGTCGGGATGCTCGCCCTGTCGGGGGTCTGCGTGTTCGTAGAGCGCCGTGCCGTCGAAGCGTGCGAGGGCCCATTCGTCCTTCGGGAAGTGGGCCGGCACCCAGTCGACGATCACGCCGATGCCGCGCTCGTGCAGCGCTTCGACGAGCACGCGGAAGTCGTCGGGTGATCCGTACCGAGAGGTCGGGGCGTAGTACGACGACACTTGATAGCCCCACGAGCCGCCAAAGGGATGCTCGGCCACCGGCATCATCTCGACGTGGGTGAAGCCGAGGTCGGCAACGTACTCGGGAAGTTGTTCGGCAAGCTCGAGATACGTGAGCGGACGGTCGCCCTCCTCGGGCTTGTGCCGCCACGAACCCAGATGCAGTTCGTACGTCGACATCCGCTGGTTGATCGTGTCGATGCTCGCCCGATGCGCGAGCCAGTCGCCGTCGGCCCACTCGTGCTCGGAGATCGTGACGATCGAGGAGGTGCCTGGCGGCGTCTCCGCCAGTTGCGCCATGGGGTCGGCCTTCAGGCGCAACTTCCCGTCGGCGCCGATGACCTCGAACTTGTAGTGCGCGCCGGGCGCGACGCCCGGAACGAACAACTCCCAGACGCCCGATGAGCCCATCGACCGCATCGGGTGCACGCGGCCGTCCCACAAGTTGAAATCGCCGACGACGCGAATCGCTTTGGCCGCGGGTGCCCACACGGCGAACGCGGTGCCCGCGCTTCCTTCGTGCACCCGATAGTGCGCGCCGAGCACCTCCCACAGCCGCTCGTGCCGACCTTCGCCGATGAGGTAGATGTCGACCTCGCCGAGCGTCGGCCAATGGCGGTACGGATCATCGATCGTGATGACCGTGCCGTCGGAGTAGTGAACCTCGACCTCGTACTCCATCACCGATTCCGGCACTCGCGCCTCGAACAGGCCGATGTCGTGGACCTTCTCGGCTTTGACGCCGCCAATCACCACCGACGCGGCACCGGGGCGCCAGACCCGGACGATGCCGCCGTGGTGGCCGAGAAAGTCGTGCGGGTTTCGGTGTTCGCCCTTGACGATCGCCTCGACCTCGGTCGCGAGCAGTCGACGGGTCATGGGTTCGGATCGCTTTGCCACATGTCGGGCTACCCGCGCGAACTGTCCACGAGACGGCTGACGGCCTCGAGCGGGATACGAGCCCACTCAGGGCGGTGTGCGAGTTCGTACCCGATCTCGTACACCGCCTTGGCCAGGATGAACGCGTTGAGCACGGTCTCGCGGTCACGCTCCGTGGCCGGCAACAGCGTGTCGATTCCCTCCGTGTCGAAGTAGCCCTGTCGAAACGCGTCGCTCACGTGTTGTTCCCAACGGAGGCCGAGCGCGCGCAACTCGTCGTCTTCGGCCGCGCCGCCGCGCTCCGCCAACCCGACCTCAGCGGCGTACTGGAACGAGCGCAGCATTCCGGCGACGTCGCGCAACGGCGACGATGGCTTCCGCCGCTCCTCGAGCGGGAGCGCAGGCTCGCCTTCGAAATCGAGGATGAACCACCCGGCATCGGTGCGCATCGTCTGCGCGAGGTGGTAGTCGCCATGGATGCGGATCGACTTGCCCGGATCGCCGATCGATCGCAACGCGTCGTAGGCCGCGGCGATGGCCGGCGCGTCGAGCGCCCGGGCGCGCGACCGCGACAGGTTCGCGACCATCGAATCGGCCCAGATCTTCGGTTCACCGTCGGTGGCTCCGAACGCGTCCGCCAGCTTCAAATGCATCTCGGCGGTGATCTGTCCCAGTCGGCATGCCTCCGGCGCGAAGTCGCCCCCCGACTCCGCGGGATCGAGCCGGCTGCCGTACACGTCGCGCAGTGAGGTGAGCGCCAGTTGCCAACCTTCGGTGCCGGCTTCGAGGAACGTTCGAACCACCGCGAGATCGATGCCGTCGCGTCGCCACGTGGCCACCGGCGCGCTGATGTGGGTGAAGCCGACGCGTGCGAGCCCTTCGGTGACCTCGACATCGGGATTGGGTCCCTCGGCCAAGCGCCGGAACAGCTTCATGATCAGGCGTTCGTCGTACACGACGGACGTGTTCGACTGCTCCACGTTCAGTGAGCGCACCCGCTCGACCGGCTCGTCGGGCGCGATCTGGCGAAGGAACGCGAGCGCCAGCTCGGGATCGACGAGCGCGTCGTAGACGAGCGCCGGTCCATCGGGCGTGTCGACGTCACCGAGCATCGAACGGCCCTTTCCTTCGAGAAAGCGCTCCGTCTGATCGAGCGGTCGCAGCCCCACGGGTACTTGGAAGCGGGCCACGGTGTCGTCCCCGAACCGGGCGTCGACCAGCACCCAGATGAGCGAAGGCCACTCTTCGCGCCACACCTCGAAGGCCGAGATCTCGACGCCCGCCAACTCGAGGTCGCTGGCGCCGTACCAGCGCTGACGAACGAGGAAGTCGGGCAGCAGGGTGGCGAGGTCGGCAGGTTCGATCGTCATTGATCCAGCCCCGGTTCGTGGAGCGTGAACCAGTAGAACCCGTACGGCGGGAGCGTCACGAAGTAGGGCAGTTCACCGATGGCCGGGAAGGGCACGCGTCCGAGAGTCTCGACCGGAATCTTCCCGGCCAGTTGCGGAATCATCAGCTCGACCGGCTGCGCGAACCGGCTGAGGTTGTTGACGCACAGCACGATGTCTTCCTTGCCGCTCTCCCCTGCGGAGCGCCGCAGGTACGCCAGCACCGAGGGGTTCTCGGTCGAGAGCACCTCGAGGGCCCCCACGCCCATCACGGGATGCTCGCGGCGCACGGCGAGCATCCGACGAAGCCAGTGCAAGAACGAGCTCGGGTTGCGGGTCTCGCCCTCGACGTTGACCGCTTGATAGCCGTACACGGGATCCATGAGCGGCGGCAGGTAGAGCTGCGCGAAATCGGCCTTGCTGAACCCGGCGTTGCGGTCGGGCGTCCATTGCATCGGCGTGCGCACACCGTCGCGGTCGCCGAGGTAGATGTTGTCGCCCATGCCGATCTCGTCGCCGTAGTACATGACCGGGCTCCCGGGCATGGAGAACAACAAGGCGTAGAAGAGCTCCGCGATTCGGCGGTCGTTGTCGATCAGTGGGAAGAGGCGGCGCGCGATGCCGATGTTGCGGCGCATGAGCGGGTCTTGCGCGTATTCGGTGTACATGTAGTCGCGCTCTTCGTCTGTGACCATCTCGAGCGTGAGTTCGTCGTGGTTGCGCAGGAAGATGCCCCACTGGCAACCCTCCGGGATCGCTGGCGTCTGCGCCAGGATCTCGGTGATGGGATAACGCTGCTCGCGGCGCACTGCCATGAACATGCGCGGCATGAGCGGGAAGTGGAAGCACATGTGGCACTCGTCGTCTTCGCCGAAGTACTCGACGACGTCGGCCGGCCACTGGTTGGCTTCGGCGAGCAGTACACGTCCGGGGAACTCCGCGTCGACGGTCTGACGCACGCGCTTCAGATAGTCGTGGGTCTCGGGCAGGTTCTCGCCGTTGGAGCCGTCACGTTCGAACAGGTACGGCACCGCGTCGAGCCGAAAACCGTCGAGCCCCATGTCGAGCCAGAAGCGAACGACGTCCAGCATCGCGTCCTGCACCGCGGGATTGTCGAAGTTGAGATCAGGCTGATGATGGAAGAACCGGTGCCAGTAGTACTGCTCCCGTACTGGATCGAACGTCCAGTTCGACGTCTCCGTGTCGACGAAGATGATCCGCGCCTCCGAGTAGCGCGTGTCGTCGTCCGACCACACGTACCAGTCGGACTTCTCCCCGTCGCGAGACTGGCGGCTCTCTTGGAACCAGGGATGCTGGTCGCTCGTGTGGTTCATGACGAGGTCGGCGATGATGCGCATGCCTCGTCGATGGGCCTCGTCGATGAGGTTCGCCGCGTCCTTCACGTCGCCGTACGCCGGCAGCACCGTGAAGAAGTCGCTGATGTCGTAGCCGCCATCGCGCAGCGGTGACTGGTAGAAGGGCAGCAGCCACAGGCAGTCGACGCCGAGCCACTCGAGGTAGTCGAGCTTCTCGGTCAGTCCCTTGAGATCACCGGTGCCGTCGCCGGTGGCATCGTTGAAACCGCGCACGAGCACCTCGTAGAAGACCGCGCGCTGGAACCATCGCGAATCGTTGAAATCGATCGGTCCACCCATCAGGCGGGGCGGACCTCGAAGACATGACCAGGTTGTTGTGCGGGGTCGAGGCGCACGTACGCGTGCTCGCTCCACGTGTACCGCTCGCCGCTGAGCTCGTCGTACACCTCGAACGTCGGGGCATCCACACCGAGCGCTTCGAGGTCGAGCGAGACAGTCGCCTCCTGCCACCGATCGGGGTCGAGGTTCACGACGCACAGCATGACATCGGAGCCGTCGCCCGACTTCTTGGAGTACACGATGATGTTCTCGTTGTCAGCGTCGTGAAATGCAATCGTGCGCAACTCGGCGAAGGCACGGTGGCGACGGCGGATGTCGTTCAGCGTGGAGATGAATGGCACCAACGAGTCGGGTCGATCCCACGTGCGCGGTCGCAGCTGATACTTCTCAGAGTGCAGGTACTCCTCGTTCAAATCCGATGCCGGCTCGTTCTCACAGAGCTCGTATCCCGAGTAGATGCCATAGCTCGGGCTCATCGTCGCGGCAAGGAGCAGACGCATGCGGAACGCCGACGCTGCACCGTTGCGCAGGAGGCCGGCGAGGATGTCAGGGGTGTTCGGCCAGAAGTTCGGGCGCATGTAGTCGGCGGCAGGACCATCGGCGAGCTCCGTGACGTATTCCTCGAGCTCCCAGCGCTCCGTACGCCACGCGAAGTACGTGTAGCTCTGCGTGAAGCCGACCTCGGCCAGCTTGGCCATCACTGGCGGCCGCGTGAAGGCCTCCGCGAGGAAGATGGTTTCGGGGTGATCAGCGCGCACCGCGTTGATGACCCACTCCCAGAACGCGAACGGTTTCGTGTGCGGATTGTCGACACGGAAGATGTGAACGTCGTGCGCGATCCAGTAGTCGAAGATCTCGAAGCACGCCTCCCACAGTGCCTCCCGATCGCGTTCCTTCTCGGGCCAGAAGTTCAGTGGGTAGATGTCCTGGTACTTCTTCGGCGGATTCTCGGCGTAGGCGATCGAGCCGTCGGGCCGGTGATGGAACCACTCCGGATGCTCCTGCACCCATGGGTGATCAGGTGCGCATTGCAGGGCGTAGTCGAGGGCGACCTCCATGTCGAGGGCTCGGGCTTCATCGACGAACGCGTGGAAGTCCTCGATCGTGCCGAGCGCGGGATGGATGGCGGTGTGGCCGCCTTCCTCGCTCCCGATGGCCCACGGGCTACCCGGATCGTCGGGACCGGCGCCCATCGTGTTGTTCGGTCCCTTGCGATACGTCCGCCCGATGGGATGGATCGGTGGCAAGTACACGACGTCGAAACCCATCGACGCGATGGCGGACAACCGCTTCGTGGCCCCTGCGAAACCGCCTTCACTTCGCGGGAACAGCTCGTACCAGGCGCCCTCACGTCCACGTTCGCGGTCGACCCAGAGCGCGAACGACTTCGTTCGCGTGCGATCGATGGGATCGGCGACGTCGGCGAGCAGCGCGGCAACGTGCTCGTCGAGTCCCGCAGTCAGCCGCTCGTCGAGCGTGCGGCTGACGTCTCGTAGTCCGTTGGCCGCCGCGGCCAGCGCAGGTCGCGCTTCCCTCGGCGCGCGCGGCGTCAACCGGTCGATCAGGAGCGCGCCCTCTTCGAGGACGAGGTCGAGCTCGGGATCGTTGGCAGCCGCCTTCACCTCGGCGTGGTGACGCCAGGTGGCGAAGCGATCGGTCCACGCCTCGATCTGGAATTCGTGGCGACCGATGCGATCGGCGACGAAGGTGCCCGCCCATCGGTCGAGGCCGGGGTTGTCCAACTGCAGCGGTGCGGAGAACCACGCCGTCTCACCGATCGTCCTCCAGCGCACTCGCCCCGCGAGCAGGTCGTGACCGTCCCGGAGGATGGTCGCCCCTACCAGTACCCGCTCGCCGATCGCCGCCTTCGCGGCGGCGCCGCTCGGTGTTCGCGGGCGTACGTCGTCGATGATGATCGGCGGAAGCACGGGAATAGCCCTACCACTTCTGGGCGGCATCTACCCCGGCCAAGGGCCGGGCCGATCTACCCTGAGCGCCGAGGTGGGACGAGGCGTGCGGAGACTCACGGCGATTGCGGCGGTGTTGACGGCCGCGCTCGGGGTGGTCATCGCAACGCCCCCGAGGGCGCAGGCCGATGTCACGACGTACGGCAACGACACGCTTCGTACAGGTTGGTATCCCGACCAGCCCGGCCTCTCACCGTCCGCGGTCAGCGCCGGCGATTTCGGAAAGCTTTTCACCGCCGACGTGACGGGGCAGGTGTACGCACAGCCACTGGTCAGCAACGGCGTCCTGCTCGTCGCCACGGAGTCCAACGACATCTACGGCCTCGATCCCGAGACCGGCGCGCAGAAATGGACCCGCCATCTGCACACGCCTTGGAACCCGGCCGACCTCAACTGCGCCGATCTCACCCCGAACGTCGGGATCACCGGCACGCCGGTCGTCGACCCCGCCACGGGCACGGAATACCTCCTGTCGAAGACATACGTGTCGGGAACGACCGGCGACGCGTCCTGGTACGCGCACGCGATCGACGTGACCACCGGCGCCGAGCGCCCAGGCTTTCCGCTACTGATCAGGGGAACCGCCAGCAACGACTCGACGCGTGTCTTCAAGGCCACCAACCAGATGCAACGGCCGGGACTGCTGTTGATGAACGGCGTGGTGTACGCCGCGTTCGGCGGCCATTGCGATCAGGATCCGTATCAAGGCTGGGTCATCGGGTTCACCACCGCCGGCCGGATGAAGACGCTCTGGGTGGCTGAGCACACCGCGAACGGCGAGGCCGGCATCTGGATGTCCGGAGGCGGGCTCGTGTCCGACCGCTCCGGGTCGTTGCTGTTGACCACGGGGAACGGAGCGACGTTGACCGCGCCGACCGCCGGTCCCAACCCACCGGCGAGCACGAACTTCGGAGAGTCGATCGTCCGCCTCACGGTGCAATCGAACGGCTCGCTCGCGGCCACCGACTTCTTCACGCCCTACGACGCCGATTACCTGAACACGTTCGACGGTGATCTCGGTTCCGCCGCGCCAATGGCGTTACCGACCCCCACGTTCGGCACGGCGACCATCCCGCACCTGGTCGTTCAGTCCGGCAAGGAGGGATACGTCTACCTCCTCGACGGCGACAACCTCGGCGGCTACAAGCAGGGCCCGCAAGGAGGCGACGCGGTCGTCAACCGTCTCGGCCCGAGCGGCGGGGTGTGGTCCAAGCCGGCCGCGTGGCCAGGTGACGGCGGCTGGGTCTATCTCCCGACCGCATCGGCAGGGCCAGCGTCCAGTGGGAGCAGCGGCGTCATGGACGTGTACCACTACGGCCTCGATGGCAACGGGAAGCCGACATTGGCCCTCTCGGCGACGAGCGCCGACGCCTTCGGGTTCGGCTCCGGGGCTCCGGTCGTGACGTCCACGGGAACCGCGAGCGGCAGCGCGCTCGTCTGGACGATCTGGATGGCGAGTGGGACGGGAAGGGATGCACAGCTGCGCGCCTACGACCCGATTCCGGTCAATGGCACGCTGCAATTGCGATGGAGCGCGGCGATCGGCACGGCGTCGAAGTTCGCGGTGCCCGCCGTGTCTGGGAATCGGGTCTACGTCGGGGCCCGCGACGGACACGTGCACGGATTCGGTCGTCCGGTGCAGTCGCCGATGTCGGGATCGTCGGTGCAGTTCCCCGACACGGTCGTCGGGTCGACGTCGTCGGCCGTCGCCACACTCACTGCAAACCAAACGGTGACCGTCAGTTCGGTGGCCGTCTCGCCCTCGACGTTCGCAGCGGGCTCAACCTCCCCTTCACTGCCGGCGACGCTGCACATCGGTGACACGTTGTCGGTGCCGGTGTCGTTCACTCCCACACAAGTTGGCGTCGCCGGCGGCACGCTGACCGGTTCGACCGACAAAGGCACCGTCGCGCTCGCGCTGTCGGGTCGAGGACTGTCGTCGGGTTCCCAACTCGCAGTCACGCCGACGGCAATCAGCTTCGGCGGTATCGCCGTTGGTCAGACAAGTAGTCAGACCCTGACGATCTCGAACACCGGAAGCCAGAACCTCACGATTCAATCCGTGACGGCGCCGGCCGCCCCGTTCTCGACGAGCGGTGCGCCCCCGAACGGCTCCGTCATCGCACCCGGAAACTCCACCCTGATGACGGCGTCGTTCTCACCATCAAGTGTGGGCGTGTACGGGTCGTCGTTCACCGTCACGAGCAACGGCGGAACGATCACGGTGAATCTCACCGGATCAGCCGGCTCGGCCGCGCAGCTGCAAGTGACGCCGCTGTCCGTGACCTTCGGGTCGACGATCGTCGGAGCCTCGACCGATCGAACCTTCACGGTGTCCAACGTCGGGGGCACGAACCTCACCATCACGAAATCGAAGCCGCCGATCTCCAACGGGTTCAGCGCGGTCACCTCATTGCCGGAAGGCACCGTGCTGCAACCAAACCAGCAGGTGGTCGAAACCGTGCGGTTCGCACCGAGCATCGCTGGCTCGGCTAGCTCGACGTGGGAGCTGAATGGTGATGGCGCATCCTCGTTGCAGACTGTCGCACTCTCGGGGACGGGCACGTTCCCGAGCACCAAGATCAGCGCGCCGGCCACCGTGGAATTCGGAACCGTGACCGTCGGCCTGACAAAGTCGGTCACGGTGAGGCTGACGAACACGAGCAACACGCCTGTGCAGATCACTGGCGGCACCCCGCCGTCCGGCGCGTTCGGCGGCGCGCTGCCGATCGGCAAGACGGTCCCGGCGAACGGCTCGCTGTCGTTCAAACCGAGCTTCAAGCCGACGACGTCCGGCGCTACGTCGTCGTCCTTGCGACTCGACACCGACGACGGGCCGGTCTCCATCGATCTCCTGGGTCGCGGCCGGCTGGCGCTGCCCGCCCCGGCGCCGGGCACCTGGTCGGTGAACGGCTCCGCGTCGATGGTGGGCAGCGCGTTGACGCTGACCCCACCGGCCCCCGACCAGGCGGGCTCGGGCTTCTACACGCCGGCGCTGTCGTTCGACTCGTTGACCGCGTCGTTCGACCTCACCATCGACCAAGGCAACGGCGCCGACGGTGCGACGTTCGCGATCATTCCTTCCACGACTCCGGCGACATCGGTCGGTTTGTCCGGCCTCGGACTCGGGTGGACGTCGCTCGGAGGCGTCGCCGTCACCTTCGACACGTACCAGAACAGCGGTGATCCCTCACGGAACTTCCTCGGCGTCGCGACCGGATACGAGAACGGCCCGATGACGTACGCCAAGACGTCGAGCGCGATCCCGACGCTCTTCGGAGGAACGCATCACGTCGACATCTCGCTCAACGGCGGATCGATCACCGTGAGGATCGACGGCGCATCGGTGCTCAAAGCGAACGTCGGCGCCGTGCTGCCTCACGGAGCGCGGCTCGGCTTCACAGCCGGAACCGGCTCGTTGTCCGACCGGCACATGGTCACCAACGTGGCCATCACCTGCTGGTAGCGACCGTGAGGCGGCTCGCCGCTTCACGCGGTGCGCAGGAAGCCGTGATTCATGCCGCCATCGACGCCTTGTGCGACCGCGCAACGTCGACGGTACTACGCCAGTTGCCCTGGACACCGAACGCTGGCACACGACGCGAACCACATCTCAGCGACAATTGAATCTCCTGGCCGAGTTGTCGCTCGGATGTGGGACAAACGCGATCCCAGAGCGCGCCGATCCGCTGAGGTACGGAGCGTGCCGTCAGAGGACGACGACCGAGCGGAGCACCTCGCCTCGTTGCATGCGAGCAAACGCTTCCTCCACGGCATCGAGAGCGATGGTCTCGGACACGAAACGTTCGAGGTCGAGCCGGCCCTGAAGGTAGAGATCGATCAACATCGGGAAGTCGCGGCTCGGCAAGCAGTCGCCATACCAACTCGGCTTGAGGCGCCCACCGCGGCCGAAGAAATCGATCATCGGGAGGTCGATGCGCATCTGCGGGTCGGGCACGCCCACTTGCACGACCGTTCCTGCGAGATCGCGGGCGTAGAACGCCTGCTCGAACACCTTCGGGTTGCCGACAGCCTCGATGCACACGTCGGCGCCGTTGCCGTCCGTCAACTCTTGGATCGCCACAACCGGATCGGTCTCACTGGAGTTGACCACCGCCGTCGCTCCGAACTGACGAGCGACATCGAGCTTGCGGGCATCGATGTCGACGGCGATGACGACCGCAGCCCCCGCCAGTCGCGCGCCGGCGATGGCCGCGCAGCCAACACCTCCGCAGCCGAACACGGCGACGCTGTCGCCGCGACCGACCTCACCGGTGAACATGGCCGCGCCCAACCCGGCCATCACGCCACATCCCAGCAGGCCCGCGACCTCCGGCTTCGCGGCGGCGTCGACCTTTGTGCATTGGCCCGCGGCCACCAATGTCTTCTCCGCGAAGGCGCCCACCCCCAGCGCAGGCGACAGCTCCGTGCCATCCACCAGCGTCATCTTCTGCGTGGCGTTGTGCGTCGAGAAGCAATACCAGGGCCGGCCGCGACGGCAGGATCGACACTGTCCGCACACGGCGCGCCAGTTGAGGACGACGAAGTCGCCTGGGCTCACGTCGGTCACGTCCGACCCGACGGCTTCGACGACACCGGCGGCTTCATGGCCGAGGAGAAACGGGAAGTCGTCGTTGATGGCGCCTTCCCGGTAGTGCAGATCCGTGTGGCAGACGCCGCAAGCCTGCACGCGGACGAGGGCCTCGCCGGGCCCGGGGTCGGGAACGACGATCGTCGTCAACTCGACCGGAGCGCCCTTCGTCCGAGAAACCACGCCTCTGACCTGGTGCGTCATAGGTGGTGGATCGTAGGCAGTCTCCCGGACCGACGCCTCAAGATGACATGAGGCTCGACCGATCACATCTGGAACAACACGGGGGTTCACACCATTTCTACCCAGCCCGCCCCTCGGCACCAGCCGCTGATGCGCGACGACCCTCGGGCGGCGCGCGACGTCGCTCTGGCCGTGCTAGCCGTCGTCGTGGTGACAATGGGCGCGTTGACGACGCGCGCCGTCGACCATGCGCTCGCGGTGGCCCCGTTCGGGTTCAACAACCTCAACGGCATCGTCCCGTTGCTGCTGGCAGTACCTGTCGCAACCACCATCTTCTCCTTTCGTCGCTACCGCGACGCCTCGCAGGCTCGCAAGGAGCTGGCCAAACTGTCGATGCTCGACAGCCTCACCGGATTACCGAACCGGCGCTCGCTGCCTGGGTGGTATCAGCGGGGCATCACGCGTGCCATCGAGGATGCGTCACACCTGGCAGTGCTCTTCGTCGATCTCGATCACTTCAAGGCCGTCAACGACTCGCACGGCCATGACATCGGGGATCAGCTGCTCGTCGAAGTCGCTCAGCGCCTGCGCACCGCGGTGCGACCGAGTGACCGGGTCGTCCGCTACGGCGGCGACGAGTTCGTGATCTTGGGCAGCGACGTCGTGAACGCTCAGGCGGCCACACGGCTCGCGGAGCGCGTGATCGATGCGCTCGAAATGCCCTTCGAGTTGGCTTCCCAGCACATCGCGATCTCGGCCAGCGTCGGCATCGCGGTTGTCGACGCGAACTCGGGTTCGATGGACGTGGTGCTCAGCTCCGCCGACGCCGCGATGTACGAAGCCAAGAACCAGGGAACGGGCCGCTTCGTCGTCGTCGAGCCGGGCCGCGAGCAGCAATCTGGTCGCCGCACCCGCCAGGACAAGGAGCTCCGCGAGGCGCTCGAGGCGGAGCAGTTCGTGCTGCACTACCAACCCGTCGTCGCGGTGTCCGACGCGTCGATGGTCGGCGCTGAGGCGCTCATCAGGTGGAACCACCCCGAACGAGGTCTGGTACTCCCGGGGGAGTTCATCCAAGATCTCGAAGACAGTGGGCTCATCGTTCCGGTCGGCGCGTGGGTCCTCGAAACCGCGTGCCGGCAGGCGCGCGAGTGGCAAGACGCTTTCCCCGACAAGCAGTTCAAGGTCAAGCTCAACGTGTCGGCGAGCCAGCTCGCGCAACCGGACTTCGGCGATGTGATCTCGACGGCACTGCGCACCACAGGCGTGCGTCCGGAGCGCATCTGCTTCGAGATCACCGAGAGTGCGTTGATGCACGACGTTGCGGGCGCGTGGGCGATGTTGCGTCAAGCCAAGGACCGAGGCATCACGCTCGCACTCGACGACTTCGGAACGGGCTACTCATCGCTCAACCACCTGCGCCGGTTCAACCTCGACTACCTGAAGATCGACAAGTCCTTCGTCGACGGCCTCGGACAGTCGCAGGCAGACACGGCGATCATCGAGCACGTCATCGGCCTCTCCCACGCGCTCGGGCTGAAGGTGGTGGCGGAGGGAGTCGAGCAGGAAGCGCAATACCAAGCGCTGCGGCGGCTCGAATGCGACTTCGCGCAGGGCTTCTTCTTCAGCCGCGGCCAGCCGGCCGAGGTGATCACTCGCCTGCTGCGGATCTCCGCCGCGCCGACTCGGCCCGCGTTCGAGCCCGACGTCGATGGCGTCGTCGCGCCACTCACTCGCGAACCGCTGATCGTGGTCTCGTAATTCGGCACACGACGTCCGATTAGCGTTCGGGCGATGAAGGCCCTTCGCAGCTTCACGGTTCGTCCGAGCCTCCCGGCCGAACTGACCGCCCTCGAAACGCTGGCCATGAACTTGCGCTGGGCGTGGGACGACCAGACCCGCGACCTGTTCCGCTGGGTCGATCCCGAGCAATGGGATGCGAGCGTCCACGACCCCGTGCGATTGCTCGGTCTCGTGCCTCGTGAGCGCCTCGAGACGCTCGCCGGCGATCCGGGATTCATGCGCTTCCTCGACGAGGTGCACACCGAGCTGTCCGGCTACCTCTCGAAGCCGCGCTGGTTCCAGGCGCGCGAAGGCACCACCGCGCTGCGGTCGGTGGCGTACTTCTCCCCGGAGTTCGGCATCGCGGAAGCGCTACCCCAGTACTCGGGCGGTCTCGGCGTGCTCGCAGGTGACCACCTCAAGGCTGCGTCGGATCTCGGCGTGCCGCTCGTCGGTGTCGGCCTCTTCTACCGGCACGGCTACTTCCGCCAAGAGCTGTCGGTCGACGGATGGCAGCAGGAGCGCTATCCCGACCTCGACCCGTATGCGATGGCGGTCACGCTCTGCGAAGGCGTTCGTGTGCAGGTCGACCTCGCCGGTCAGCCGCTCATCGCACAGGTGTGGCGCGCGGATGTCGGCCGGGTACCGCTCTACCTCCTCGACGCCGACGTCGACGAGAACCCCGACGAGATCCGCCGCGTTACCGATCGGCTCTACGGCGGCGACGTCGAGCATCGCCTACGCCAGGAGATCCTCCTCGGCATCGGCGGCGTGCGCGCCCTGCAGACACTCGGCGTTTCGACCCAGGTTTTCCACACCAACGAAGGTCACGCCGGCTTCCTCGGGCTCGAGCGCATCCGGCAAGCCATCGTCGACCAAGGTCTGTCGTACGCCGAAGCGATCGAGGCCGTTCGGGCCGCGTCGATCTTCACGACGCACACGCCCGTGCCCGCGGGCATCGACCGCTTCCCGCCCGAGCTGATCGAGAAGTACTTCGCGGCGTGGGCCGCGGAGTGCGGACTCACCGTTGCGCAGTTGATGGACCTCGGCCATCGCGCCGGCGACCCGCCGACCGAACGATTCAACATGGCGGTGATGGGCCTGCGACTCGCCGGTCGATCGAACGCGGTGTCGAAGCTGCACGGCGAGGTGAGCCGTGAGATGTTCAGCGATCTGTGGCCCGACGTGCCGACGGAGGAAATTCCGATCACGTCCGTGACCAACGGCGTGCACGCGAAGACGTGGGTCTCGGCCGAGATGTCGGATCTCCTGTCGCGCTACGTGCTGCCCGAGTGGGACGAAGCCGGGAGCGATCGATGGGATCGCATCGACGAGGCCCGCGACGACGAAGTGTGGCGAGCGAAGGAACAAGGACGCGAGCAGCTCGTGGCGTTCATCCGTCGGCGGCTGCGCGAGTCGTCGTTGGCGCGCGGGCTTTCGGCGTCCGACGTCACCTGGTGCGACGAAGTGCTCGACGGCAAGGCGCTCACACTCTGCTTCGCACGCCGATTCGCCACGTACAAGCGGGCGACGTTGCTCCTCTCGCAGCCCGAACGATTGTGCTCGTTGGTGCTCGCGGGCGACCGCCCCGTGCAGTTCGTGTTCGCCGGCAAGGCCCACCCGGCGGACGACAAGGGCAAGGAGATGATCCGCGAGATCGTCTCGTTCGCCGCCGACCTCGGCATCCGTCACCGCTTCGTGTTCCTCGAGGACTACGACATCGCGGTGGCCCGCACGCTGTGCCAGGGCGCCGACGTCTGGCTCAACACCCCGCGGCGCCCGCAAGAGGCGTGCGGCACCTCCGGCATGAAGGCCGCGCTGAACGGCGGGCTCAACGCCTCGATCCTCGACGGTTGGTGGGACGAGCTGTTCAACGGCGAGAACGGATGGGCGATCTCGTCGGCGGAGCAGATCGACGACGAGGAGCGGCGAGACGAGCTCGAGGCCAACTCGCTGTTCGAGATCCTCGAGCGCCAGGTCGTCCCGCTCTTCTACGAGCGCTTCCAAGGTCCCGTGCCGCGCCGGTGGGTGCGCCGCATCAAGACCGCGCTGCGTTCGCTCGGTCCTGAGGTCACGGCCGCCCGCATGGTGCGCGACTACGTGGAGGAGCTGTACGAGCCCACGGCCCGCCAAGCGGACCAGCTCGCCGCCGAGGAGTTCCGGCCGGCACGCGACCTCGCCGGGTGGAAGGCGCGGGTGCTCGCGGCATGGGAGGACGTCGAGATCCTGTCGGTCGAGACGGACGTCTCTGTGGCGAGCCTCGGCACCGATCGCTCCGTGGAGGCCGAAGTCGCGTTGGGCTCCTTGAGCGCCGACGATGTCGAGGTACAGCTCGTGCACGGCCCGGTCGGACAGCACGACGAGCTGGAACATCCGACCATCACCACGATGACTCCCGTCGGCGACAGCACCTCCGGCAGCCTCCGGTATCGCGGTGCGTTCTCGTGCGGCCGCGCCGGCCGCTACGGCTTCACGGTTCGCGTGGTACCGGCGCACCCCGACCTGACAACTCCGATCGAGCTCGGGCGCATCGCCTGGGCGTAGTTCGCTACTGCGGAGGCGGTGGAGTCGGCGGGGGTTGCCACGGCTGATCCGGGGGCGGCGGCTGCCAGGTCTGATTCGGTGGCGGCGGCGCCCACGTCTGAGGAGGCTGGGGCGCGGTCGGCTGTTGCCACGATTGCGGCGGCGCGGCCGCTTGTTGGTACGGCTCCTGATACGGGGCCGCACTCGCCGCGGCGCGCATCTGCCGATCGGACAAGGTCCGCACCATCACGATCGCGATGATCGCGGCGACGATGTACACCAAGCAGGCGAACGCACTCACGCGATCGGCTCGACTGAACTTGTCGAGGTCGAAGTCGAAGTCGTTCTTGTTCGGGCGGGTGATCTGACCGATCGCGAACAGCACACCCGCAAGGTCGTACGCGATCCACCATGCAGGAACCGTCGCGGGGGCATTGCCCGACGCGGCGGCCTGTCCGGGCGGAAGGTCTGGATCGGAGGCCTTGGCCGCTTGGAACAGCTGCAGCTGCGGAAGCACGAGGTTGCCCAACGGGACGAACCATCCGCCGATCGCCCACCCTGGGGCGAGGCCGTAGTTTCCGCGCAGCGCGGCTGCGTTCTTGGCGAAGCGGAACTGCCAGATGATCCAGAGAATGCCGGTGGCGAGCAGCCCGAGCTGGAACACAGCTACGGCTCCGGTCACCTGACTGTCGGCATCCTCGATGTCTTGGAGGCTCACGCCGCCGAAACCGGTGAAATCGCTCACCACAGAGGCGCGATGGAACAGCGCGATCGCCGCCCAGACGGCTGCCAAGCCCGTGAGCGTGAGGAGCACCACGACGGTCGTGGAGAGACCCTTGACCGACTGCACCGGCGTGGCGGACGCATACCCATACCCCTGTGTGCCATAGGCCGACGCGGGATAGGGCGCCCCCGCGGGCTGCGGCTGCCACGGCGGCTGCGGAGGAGGCGGACCACCGGGCGGCTGGTAAGTCATGGGGCGGACCGTACCCGCGCCCCGTTCGCCGGAAACGAGAACACGTTCTAGTCTGAACCGGTGAGGCGATTCGACGGACGGGTGGCGATCGTGACCGGCGCCGCTTCCGGCATCGGCCGCGCGACCGCAGAACGGCTGGTCGAAGAAGGCGCCACTGTCGTTGGCGTCGACGTCGCGAAGGATGGGCCGAACGAGATCGTCGGTGATGTGAGCGATCCGGCGTTCGTCGAGTCGCTGATCGCCGAAACCGTCGCGCGTCATGGGCGGCTCGATGTACTCGCCAACGTGGCGGGCATCCTCCGCACGGCGAACACGCACGAACATTCGCTCGAGATGTGGGACCAGGTGCTAGCGGTGAACCTCACCGGAACGTTCTTGTGTTGCCGCGCGGCGATTCCTGCGCTCCTCGAGACCGGAGGCAACATCGTGAACGTCTCGTCGACGGCGGCCCTGGCCGGACACCCATGGGCCGCGGCGTACTCAGCGTCGAAGGGCGGCGTGCTCGCGCTCACCCGCACGATCGCGGTCGAGTACGGCAAGCGAGGGCTGCGCTGCAACGCCGTGTGCCCTGGCTCGATCAAGACGCCGATCACGAAGGACTTCGAGTTTCCCGAAGGCGCCGACACCGACCTGGTGCGCCGCATCATGTCGCTCGGTAAGCCTCGCGGCCCGGAGACAGTGGCTGCCGCGATCGCGTTCCTCGCATCCGACGATGCCCTCCACGTGAACGGCGAAGACGTGCGCGTCGACGGCGCAACGCTGTCGTGAAATTCTGTTTCGCGCTGTCGTTCAGCCCGCTCGATCAATACGTCACGCTAGCCAAGGCTGCCGACGAATACGGCTGGGATGCCGTCGCCTGCTCCGACCACGTCGTCAATCCGGAGACGATCTCATCGGTGTATCCGTACACCGCCGACGGAGGACGGCGCTGGGAGCCGTTCACCGAATGGCCGGACTGCTGGGTGTCGATCGGCGCCATGGCGGCGGTCACGGAACGGCTGGAGTTCTTCACGAACGTGTACGTGCTGCCGATGCGAAACCCGTTCTCGGTGGCGAAGGCGGTGGGCACCGCCGCCGTGCTGTCGAACAACCGTGTCTCGTTGGGCATCGGCATGGGTTGGATGGAAGAGGAGTTCGCCGCCCTCGAGCAACCGTTCGCTCGCCGAGGCAAGCGGGCCGACGAGATGATCGACGTGCTCCGCACGTTGTGGAGCGGCGGCTGGGTCGAGCACCACGGCGAGTTCTACGACTTCAACAAGCTCGAGATGACGCCGACGCCGACGCAACAGGTTCCGATCTACGTCGGGGGCATCAGCAAGCCGGCCTTCAGACGAGCGGCGCGCAACGACGGCTGGGTGAGCGACATGCACACCATTGCCGAGTTCGCCGACATTCGGCAGCAGCTCGACGCCGAGCGCGCGGCCATCGGTCGGCAGGACACCGAGTTCGCCATGGTGGGTTCGTGCGTCGATGCGTTCGACTACGACGGCTACCGACGTCTCGAGGAGGTCGGCGTCACCCATCTGCTGACGATGCCATGGGTCTTCTACTCCGGCTTCACCGACGACCCGCAGCTACGCCTCGACGGCATCCGCCGCTTCGCCGACGACATCATCTCCAAGTTCGACTGACCCGCGCGCTCAGCTTTCCGGAGCGAAAGTGGCGTATGACGCCGCATCTGCGCCTTAGAGGAGTTTTGGAGGCGTTAGCGGCCGCGGAACTTGGCTTTGCCGGGGCCGTTTTCGAGGAACGAGGTGACGCCGGCCTGGGCGTCGTCGGACTCGAACACCTCGACGAACAGCTGCTGCTCGAGGTCGAGCCCTCCGCCCAGGGTGATGTCGAGGCCACGGTCGATGGCCCGCTTCGCCAGACCTTGCGCCACCACCGCGCCGCTCGCGAGCTCGGACGCACGGGCGATGGCGCGGTCGTACAACGCGTCCGGTTCCACGACCTCGTCGACGAGCCCGATGCGCAACGCTTCTTCGGCGCCGACTTGTCGTCCGGTGAAGATCATGTCCTTGGCGACGGATGGGCCGACCAGCCGCGGCAACCGTTGGGTCCCGCCTCCGCCGGGGATGATGCCAAGCAGGATCTCGGGCTGACCGAACCGCGCTCGCGTCGACGCGATGCGAAAGTCGCACGCCAGCGCGAGCTCGCAGCCCCCGCCCAGGGCGACGCCACTCACGGCGGCGATCGTGGCTCGGGGAATGTCGGCGATCGCACACAGGGCTCGAAGGAACAGGTCGCCGATGCGTTCGGCTTCGTCGGGCCCGCCGAACTCTGCGATGTCGGCTCCCGCCGCGAACAAGCGATCGCCGCCCGTGACGACGACCGCGCCGGGCGGATCGTCGGCCAGCGTGATGGCCGCGGTCTCGAGTTGCCGCAGCACGTCCATCGACAGCGCGTTGACCTTCGGGTTGTCGAGTCGCAGCACGGCGACACCGTCGTCACGCCGTTCGATCTGAACCAGAGGAGGCATTCGACGAGGTTAGGGGAGCCGCTCGAGCAACTCATCGGCTGCGGTCCACGGGTCGAGCTCGCGAGCACCCACCGCTGCTTGCACCCGAGCAAACTCCGCACCAGACCGAAGCCCACGGACACGCTCGACAACCCGCTCCCCGAGAATCGCGACGAGCTCGTCGCACAGGCGCGCCGATCGTTTGGCTTCGAGTCGCCCCGCCTCCGACAGCCACGCACGATGCGACGCAATCGCGTCGGTGACCTCGTCGATGCCGGTCGCGGTCGAAGCCACCGTCGAGACGATGGGTGGACGCCAGCCGTCGTCGGGCAGCGACGCGAGGTCGAGCATGTGCTCCAGATCGCGCCTGGCCTCTTCCACCCCAGGTCGATCCGCCTTGTTCACGACGAAGATGTCGGCGATCTCGAGGAGTCCGGCCTTCGCCGCCTGCACCGAGTCGCCCCAGCCCGGATTCAACACGACGAGCGTCGTGTCCGCCGCCGCCGCGATCTCGACCTCGACCTGCCCTACACCGACCGTCTCTACGAGTACCCACTCGAACCCGACGGCGTCGAGCACCCGGATGGCTTGGGGCGTCGCCAACGACAAGCCCCCGAGGTGGCCGCGGGTTGCCATCGAGCGAATGAACACACCCGCATCGAGCGCGTGATCCTGCATGCGGACGCGGTCGCCGAGAATCGCACCGCCGGTGAACGGCGACGTTGGATCGACGGCCAGCACGGCGACCTCGTCGCCGCCCGCGCGCAACTCGCGGACCAGACCGGACGTCAGCGTCGACTTCCCTGCCCCGGGCGCACCCGTCAACCCGACGGTGTACGCGGTTCCGCTGATCGGATGGGTGAGCTTGCCGACATCACGAGCGGACTCGCCGCCGCGCTCGACGAGGGACAACAGTTGCGCGAGTTCGGCCCGCGCTCCGGAGCGAGCGGCGTCGAGCAGTTCGGGAATCGGGCGTCGGTCGGAGCGGGCCAGAGCCAGGGAAGCTAGTGCGCTACAGCGAGAGCGGCGTTCCCTCGAAGAGGTCGTCGCCCTGGTTGACGACCGACGTGACGCCCTCGACCCGATCCTTCAGGATGCGCTCGATTCCCGCCTTCAGCGTGACGGTCGAGGCTGGACAACTCACGCAGGCGCCCACGAGCTCAACGGTGACCACACCGGTCTCCTCGTCGACGTCTTGCAGATGGATGTCGCCGCCATCGGCCTGAATGGCCGGCCGAATGGCCTCGATTGTCTGCTCGACCTTGTCTCGCATCGCACCGATCCTCGCACCCGGAATGGGCGTCGTGGAACCGAACAACCGCGACGACGGTCGTGTTCCCACTCGCGCGTACCATCGCCTCATGGGAATGGTGCTCGCTCACCAGGGGGGTTGGGACGAGATCCTGTTCGTCGCCCTCCCCCTCGGGCTGTTCGCGTTCCTGCTGTTCGTCGCCAACCGCAAGGCCCAGTCCCAACTCGATGCCGAAGAGCAGAACCCAGAGACTGAGTCCGAGTCCGAGGATTCCTAGGCGTACTTGGCGAGGAACTCGCGGAGCGGGCCGTTGACCTGCTCGGGATGACTCAAGTTGGAGGCGTGGGGCCCACCGTTGACGACGACGACGCCTTCGCAGTTCGGCAGCGCCTGGCACAGCGCCTCGGCCTTGCTCATCGGGATGGCTTGGTCCGCGTCGCCGTGGAACACGATGGCGGGGCACGAGATCTCGCCGAGACGGTTCGTGATGTCGTCGCGACTCATCAGGCACCGGAACGGCAACGTGAGGTTCTCGGGCGGCGCCGCGTTCCACTTGACGACCCACGGCGCCGTATCGATGCCTTCTCCGATGATCAAGCCGGCGATCACGTCTTGGACGTTGCCGGGACCGTTGGCGACCCAGTCGTCGTGCATGGCCTCGTACGCCGGCGCGACCGCTTCGTCCTCGCGCCCTGATTGCGTGTCGATGAGGACGAGCGCCTTCACTCGTTCAGGCGCCGTGAGCGCCGCTCGCAGCGAAAGGAAACCGCCCTGCGACATGCCGGCCAACACGGCCCGGTCGAGACCGAGGTGGTCCAGCAGCGCAAGGCAATCGGCGGCGGAGTCGTAGTACGTGAACGGCTCCGTTGCCGGCGTGGCCCCGAAGCCGCGTTCGTCCCACGTGATGCAGCGGAACTCGTCGGCGAGGGCGGCAACCTGCGGTGCGAACACCTCGTGGTCCATGAGAAAACCGTGACTGAAGACGACGACGGGCCCCGGCCCGCCGGTGTCTTCGAAGTACAGGTGTTGGCCATTGACGTCGGCGAAGGGCATGCGCTCGAAGTTACGACTCAGTCGCGGGTGACGTCGGCGCCGACGGCGGAGAGCTTGCCCACGAAGTCCTCGTAGCCACGATCGATGTGCTCGGCACCGAACACCTCGGTTTCTCCCTCGGCCCGAAGCGCCGCGATCACCAGCGCGGCGCCGGCCCGGATGTCCGGAGCGCGCACCGGAGCGCCCGAGAGTTGCGGTCGGCCGCGCACGACGACGTGATGGGCGTCGGTGCGCACGTCTGCGCCCATGCGCACGAGTTCGTCGACGTAACGGAAGCGGCCACTGAAGATGTTCTCGGTCACGATGCCCACCCCATCGGCCACAGCCAACAGCGCGACGAAGAGCGGCTTGTAATCGGTGGCGATGCCCGGGTACGGCAACGTCGCCACGTCGACCGCCCTCAATCGGTCGGGCGCCATCGCCCACAATCCGTCGGCGGTCGGCGACACGCGCATACCCATCTCCGCCAACTTCTCGATGAGCATGTCCATGTGATCGGCGCGGGCGCCGTGCAGCGTGAGCTCACCGCCGGCCACGCCCACTGCGGCGAGGAACGTGGCCGCCTCGATCCGATCGGGGATCACCGTGTGCTCGACGGCGGTGAGGTCGTCGACGCCTTCGACCCGAATGGTCGACGACCCCGCACCGAGCACCTGTGCGCCCATGCGGTTGAGGAACGATGCGAGATCGGCGATCTCGGGCTCACGCGCGGCGTTGTCGATGACGGTGTTGCCCTTCGCGAGCACGGCGGCCATGAGCGCGTTCTCGGTGGCACCCACGCTCGGGTACTCGAGCAGGATGTCGGCGCCGGTCAGCCGATCGGCGCGGCCCTCGATGTACCCGTGTGCGAACGAGAACGTGGCGCCCAGCTGCTCGAGACCCTTCAAGTGCATGTCGATCGGGCGAGGACCGAAGTCGTCGCCGCCCGGCAATGCCACTCGGGCCCGCCCGAAGCGGGCCAGCAAGGGTCCGAGCACGACGATCGACGCGCGCATTCGCTCGACGAGCTCGTACGGCGCCTCGGGCGTGATGTCGGGCGGACGATCGATCGTGAGGTCGTGTTCGCCGGTGCGCTCCACCGTCATGCCCATCGAGCGCAAGAGGTCGCTCATGCATTCGACATCGATGATGTCCGGCACGTTGTGCAGAACGTGTCGACCCTCGGCCAGCGCGGTGGCCGCCATCAGCTTCAGCACCGAGTTCTTGGCACCGCTGATCGGAACCGTGCCGGCGAGCGGGCCCGAGGGACGCACGAGGATTCGATCCATGTGGCCCTATCGTGCCCCGCGACGGCCCAGCCCACGCATCCAGGCGCGAACTTCCTCGGCGACGTCGTCGTCGTGGCGCTTGAAATCGTGACCGCCCCCTTCGATCCACACATGGGTGACCGGGCCGGCGATCTTCTTGGCGTGCTTCTCGAGTTCGGCCGGCGATCCGAACGGATCCTTCGTTCCGCTGACGAACAGGCACGGGACTTCGAGCGATCCGAAATGATCGACGCGCAAGGTCTCGGGCTTCCCCGGTGGATGCAACGGGTAGCTGATGAGCACCAGCGCCGCCGCGGGCAGCCCTTCGGCTACCGCGAGCGAGCACATTCGACCCCCCATCGAACGTCCGCCGAGCGCGAGCGACGACGGTCGGATGCCGCTCTGCGCGACGAGCACCGCCGCTTCCTCGCGAATGCAGTTGATGAGTATCGGCGCTCGATCGGGAGCGCGCCGTCCCGCCTTGCGGTACGGAAAATCGATCCGCACGGTCGGCAACGGATCCACCGCCGCCTCTATGGCCTGCAATGCGGGGTGGTTGCGGTCGCTACCCGCTCCGGGTGTCAACAACAGCGCGCCCGGCTTGGTCATTTGAGGAGGATGCGTCGGGCTTCGGTGAGCTCGGCGATGCGTTGGGCCGCGCCCTCGGACTCGGCCCCGTGATCGGGATGGGCATCGCGGATGAGCCGGCGGAACTTGCGTTGGATCTCGCGCTTCGAAGGCGTCGATGGTTTGTCGCCGAGCCCCAACAACTCGAGCGCCCACTGCTCAGGATCGAGATAGGCGGACGCCGACCACGACGGCGCGCCGTAGCGGCCGGAAAGATGGGTGATGAGCGACGGCCCGATCGGACCGCGCCACCGCAGCGCCTTGCGCAGCACATCGAACACTTGGGGTCGCACGCTCATCGGCAACTGGCCGGCGGCATAGGTGGCGGCGAGCGTCATCTGCAACGGCGACCCGCTGCCGTCGAAGTCGAACTCGAGCGAATCGCCCCCGCCGACCAACCGCCCGACCGTGCGTCCCAAGCCGTGCTGATCGGTCTGGAACCGGTTACGGATTCGGGGCTGCACGACGCGTCGACCATGCTCGAGCTGCGCCATCAGCATGAGGAGCTCGTCGTAGTCGTCGGCGTCGAACTCCTCGGCTCCCACCGCCACGACGCCACCGAGCAGCAGCGGCCCGAACCCGGGTGCGGGCTCCAACGGCAGCTCCGTGTGGCCGAGCGCGATGCGACGCGTCGGCGAGTACACCCGACTGTGGAACACCTCGAGCTCGGCGAGTATCACGAACGCTTCCTCAGACGAAGTTGCGGAGCGCCGACCGCAGGCTCGTGGCCTGTTCGATGATCTTGTCGTCGTCGACGTCGCCCCCTTCGAGCGACGACCGCAGACCACGGGCTTGGGCGACGAGATCGTTCCACACCGCGGGTGCGAACCCATATGGCAACGGCAACGTCTCGGCCATTCTCGCGGCATCGACGAGCGACAGCACCCCCTCGTGGTCGAGCGGGTCGTGCATGAGCCGATCAGCCGAGACGAACAGCTCGGACAACACGTCCTGCGGGTCGTGGCCCTCGTCGGCGAGTGCTTCCTCGGCGGCTATCTCGTCACTGTCGTCGACCGCATTCTCGTTGGGGAACTCGATCGCGTCGACGATGGCGTCGACCCGATCCTCGTCCTGATCGAGGATGACGAGCTCACCGTGCTCATCCCACGCGTGCTCGATGCTCGCAATCGTGAGTGTCTCGGTCAGCTGCGCGCGGCGCTCGTCGTCCCAGTCGCCGAGGTCGTAGGAGACCTGCTCGGCCTCGCTCTCGAGAAACGCATCGCGATCCGCCTCGTCGATGAGCCTGTCGGCTTCCGCCTCGTCCTCCGCCCGCACGACCAAGGAGGAATCGGCCCACGCATGGGCGATCCCGTTCGCCCAGAAGAGCTCGTCGATGACGAGGCGACCGACGGGCTCGAGCTCATCGAAGTCGTACTCGACCTGATCGTCCTCTTCGCCGCCGAGCTCCTCGAGCTTGAGCGGCTGGCGGTCGGACAGCGGCACGAGGCAGTCGGCGCACTCCAGCACACCGGCGACGTACTCCCCGCCGCACAACACACACCACCTCGTCATCCCGCTCATGATGCGCGCCACCGTAGGACATGGCGGCGTAGGAATGAATCGACGCGCTCGAGCTCGTCGGTCGTGGTCTCGGGCCGGAGCCAGCCGTGACCCTCGCCCTCGTACTCGTGCAGCTCGACAACTCGGCCGAGCGCCTTGAGTCGTTGCTCGATGGCGCGTGACTGCGCGATCGGCACGACCTGGTCGGCGTCACCCTGCAGGATCAGCAGCGGCGACACGATCTGCTCCGCGACGTTGACCGGAGACCGCTCGCGATAACGGTCGGCCGCCTCGGGCAGGGGCCCGACGATCGAGTGCAGGTAGTGCTTCTCGAAGCGGTGTGTCGTCTCGTCGAGGTCGAAGAGGTCAGTGACGCCGAACAGGTCGATGCCCGCGGCGCACAGATCGGGATGGTGCGCCATCAGGTTCAGCACGGTGAAACCGCCGGCCGAGCCGCCCATCGGCACCATCCGCCGCGGGTCGCCCCACCCTCGGGCGGCGGCGGCTCGCATGCCGGCGGCGCAATCACTGACATCGAGCTCACCCCATCGGCCCGCCATCGCTTGCGCGTACGCGCGGCCATGACCGGTCGAACCCCGATGATCGGGGAGGAGCAGGGCCCAGCCCCGCTCGATGAAGAAGGGCAAACGGCTGTTCCATGTGACTTGCGTCTGCGCCGTCGGCCCGCCATGGATCGACACGATCAACGGTGCAGGCTCCTGGCCCGTGGCCGAGAACGAGGGGCGGTACAGGCGGCCGTAGACGGTCTCGCCGTCGTCGCCGGTCCACTCGACCGTCTCGGGTTCGGGGAGATCGAGCGCTTCGAAGCCGCCGAGCGGACCACGCGCAATGGTGCGGCGATCGGCCAGGTGCTCGTACACCACCACCTCGGTCGGCGTCCGTGCACCGGACCGCACCGCGGCGACACGCGATCCGCGCCATGAGAGACCACCGTGCACCCCTCGGCCGAACTCGCGGGTCTCTCCGGTCGCCACATCGACCACGTTCACCGAGCCGAAGCCGAGATCGTTGCGACAGAACACGATGCGGTCGCCGTCAGGTGACCATGCGTACGAGCGCTGCCCGAGACCCCATGACGGATCACCGTGCTCGGCGTCCTCGCTGACAAGCGGTTTCTCGGCAACCCACAGGTTGAGCCATCCCGTTTCGTCCGACAGGTACGCAAGCGTGCCGTCAGGAGAGAAGCGGGGCTGCTGCACGCTGATGCCGGGGCCGCCCGCCGCGATGTTCGGTGTCCCGGAACCATCTGCGGCGGCGACCACGATGCGTCCGGCATCCCACGGCATGTCGGGGACATCCCACTCGTGCCACGCGATGGTGTCGCCGACGGGTGACCAAACGGGATCGAAGCAGAAGTCAGCGGTCGTCGATCGGCGCGCCGGCCAACCGGTGCCGTCGAGGCGCGCGATACCCACGTGGTGCTGGTCGACGACGAAGGCAACGCGCTCGCCGTCGGGGCTCACCGCGGGCGCGGCGATCGGACCATCCGGCTGCTTGGGTACGACGCACCGCGGGACGCCGCCGATGGCGGAGACGAACCACAGCCCGCCGTCGGAAGCGGCATAGACGACGCCCTGGCCGTCCGGCGTCCAGTCGAACGCTCCCCCGCCGTACGCCGCCGCCGGCCGCGGCGGCGGATCGCTGCTGACGACGAGCTCGGGCCCCCATACCGGGTTCGGGGCGTTGCCGCCCCGGGGAGTTGCCGCGTCGACGATCACGAGTTGACCACGGCCACCGACGTTGGCGAGGAACGCGACGCGCTCACCGTCGGGCGAGAGACGAGGTTCGGCCAGCGCGCGCCCGTACGCGCACATGGCCGCGGTGACGCGAGGTTCCGCCACTACAGAACGGGGGTCTCGACGTAGCGCCCGAACACGTCAGCGAGCGCATTCATGATCTCGCCTTCGGTGGCGTAGACCCGCACGGCGTCGATGAGCGTGGGCATGAGGTTGTGCTCCGGATCGGCGGCTTCGGTCCGGACACGGTCGAGCATCGCGGCGACCGCGTCGCTGTTGCGATCGGCCTTCACCGCTTGCAGCCGTTTGATCTGCTGTTGCTCCTGCTCGGGAGTGATCTGGAGGAGCTCGAGACTGTTGTCGTCGTTTCCTTCGGTGAAACGATTCACGCCTACCACGACGCGCTGCCCGCTGTTGATCTTGCGCTCGAAGTCGTAGGCCGCGTCGGCGATGGCGCCCTGGAAGTAGCCGTTCTCGACGCCGGCGTACACGCCGTCGAGAATCGACCCACCGCCGAGCTCGTCGAGGTGGGCGAAGATCTCTTCGGCCGCAGTCTCGATCGCGTCGGTGAGCTCTTCGACGTAGAACGAGCCGCCGAGCGGGTCGGCCACGTTGGCGACTCCGGTCTCGTAGGCGATGAGCTGCTGGGTGCGCAACGCGATGCGCGCGGCCTTCTCGGTCGGAAGCGCCAGCGCTTCGTCCATCGAGTTGGTGTGCAGCGACTGCGTACCGCCCATCACCCCGGCCAATGCTTCGAGAGCGGTGCGGGCGATGTTCAACTCCGGCTGTTGTGCGGTGAGCGACACGCCGGCTGTCTGCGTGTGGAAGCGCAGTTGCAACGACTTCTCGGTTCTTGCGCCGTAGCGGTCGCGCATCCACCGCGCCCAGATGCGACGGGCGGCGCGGTACTTGGCAATCTCTTCGAAGAAATCGAGGTGGGCGTTGAAGAAGAAGCTCAGCCGCGGCGCGAATGCATCGACATCGAGCCCGGTCTGCAGCGCCAGCTCCACGTAGGCGAACCCGTCGGCCAGCGTGAAGGCCAGCTCCTGCGCGGCCGTGGAACCGGCTTCGCGGATGTGGTAGCCGGACACCGAGATCGGGTGCCATCGCGGCATTTCCGACGTGCAGAAGGAAACGGTGTCTCGCACGAGGCGCATCGACTCGCGTGGAGGAAAGACGAACTCCTTCTGGGCGTGGAACTCCTTGAGGATGTCGTTCTGGAGCGTGCCGCCCAGACGATCGCGCTCGACCCCCGAGGTCTCCGCGACCGCGACGTACATCGCGAGGATCACGGCTGCTGGCGAGTTGATCGTCATCGACGTCGTGACGGTGCCGAGGTCGATGCCCGCGAAGAGATCTTCCATGTCGGCCAATGTGTCGATGGCCACGCCGCACTTTCCGACCTCGCCCTCACACGTCGGATCGTCGGAGTCGCGCCCCATCAGCGTCGGCAGATCAAATGCGGTGGAGAGACCACCGCCACCGGCGGCGAGGATGTCGTGGAAGCGCTGGTTCGTGTCGACCGCGGTGCCGAAACCGGCAAACATCCGCATCGTCCACAACTTCGATCGGTACATCGAGGCGTACGGGCCACGCGTATACGGATAGTCGCCGGGGAACTCGCCGTCGTCCGGGCCGTACACCGGCTCGACCGGAAGGCCCGACATCGTGTCGAACTCGGCGTCCCTCAAGCGCGAGGCGTCGAACGCTTCCCGCCATTCCTCACGCTTTGTCATTGCCCTTAGTATCGCTTGATGGCGCCCGACAAGCAGGTCCCCGACCGGAACTTTGCGCTCGAGCTCGTGCGAGTAACCGAAGCCGCAGCACTCGCGGCGTCACGCTGGATGGGCCTGGGCGACAAGAACGGCGCCGACGGTGCCGCCGTCGAAGCGATGCGCGTCGTGCTACAGACCGTTCCGATGGACGGCATCGTCGTGATCGGCGAGGGCGAGAAGGACGAAGCGCCCATGCTGTACAACGGCGAACGCATCGGCGACGGCACCCCGCCGCAGACCGACATCGCCGTCGATCCGGTCGAGGGCACCACGCTCACCTCGCTCGGGCGCGGAAACGCCATTTCGGTCATCGCGCTCAGCGAGCGCGGGTCGATGTTCGACCCGGGGCCGTGTGTGTACATGGAGAAGATCGCCGTCGGCCCTGAGGCGGTCGGGGTCATCGACATCACGATGTCGGCCACCGACAACCTCCACGCGGTCGCAAAAGCGAAAGGTGAATCGGTACGCGATGTCACCGCCGTGATCCTCGACCGCGAGCGGCACACCGATCTGATCGCCGAAGTACGAGCGGCGGGTGCCCGCATTCGACTGATCCAGGACGGCGACGTGATCGGCGCCGTGTCCACAGCGTGGCCCGATGCCGGCGCCGACATCCTGTTCGGGATCGGCGGCACGCCCGAGGGTGTGATCGCCGCCGCCGCGATGAAGTGCATGGGCGGCGAGATCCAGGGACGGTTGTGGCCGCGCAACAACGACGAGCGCGACGCCGCCATCGCGGCCGGTTACGACCTCGACCGCGTGCTCATGACCGACGATCTCGTGCAGGGCGACAACTGCTTCTTCGCCGTCACCGGCATCACCGACGGCGAGGTGTTGAAGGGCGTCCACTACGACGCCCGCGGCGCGACCACGCAGTCGTTGGTGATGCGGTCGAAGTCCGGCACCGTGCGCCTCGTCAACGCCCGCCACCGCCTCGACAAACTCAAGAACTACGCCGCCATCGAGTTCTCCTGAGCGAATTCCAGTGCACTACGACACAGAACTGTGTCGTAGTGCACTGGATTTGCGGCTAGGTCGTCACCAGTAAGCCGCGGCGGCGGCGGATCGAGCGCTCGACGCCGGCGAAGAACACCGTGTCGACGATGATCCCGATGACGAGGATCACGACCATCGAGGCCATCAGTGCCTTCGCGTCCGCGAGGTTGCGAGCGGTGTCCATCAGCACGCCGATCGACTGCGTGCCCCGGATCTGCACGAGGAGCTCACCGGCCATCAGGCTGCGCCACGCGAACGCCCACCCTTGCTTCATGCCGGCGATGAAGCCAGGGAGCGCCGCCGGAAGGATCACATGGCGGTACATCGCCCAGCGGCCTGCGCCGAGCACGCGACCGGCCCGCAAGTAGAGCGGTGGGATTTGATCGACGCCCGCTATCAACCCGTTCGCAATCGAAGGCGCCGCACCGAGAACGACGACGAACAGGATCGCCGACTCCGAGATCTTGAACAGCAGCAGCGCCAAGGGGAACCAGGCGACCGACGGCATGGTCTGGAGCCCGGTGATGAACGAACCCACCGCCGAGCGCACGATCCGGTTGCGTGCCACCACACTGCCGACCACCACTCCGATCACGAACGCAAGTGCATAGCCCCGCGCCGCTCGTGCAAGCGTGAGTCCGATCGCGGGCAGCAGGTGGCCGCTCGTGAACTCGTCGCGCAGTTCGCCGAACACCTTGGCTGGGCCGGGCAACACGTACTCGGGCCGCCAACCGGACCAAACAACCAGCTGCCACAAGCCGATGGCGATCGCGATCGCAGCCAGTTTGGGCCACGTTGCAGTCCACAGCCGCCGCGAGCGGCTCGTGACCGTGCGATCGGCCAGCTCCAGTGCGTCGATACCCGCCAGCTCCTCTTGCAGACGGTCCTGGGCGTGAGTTTCAAGCATGACGGCGAACCTCCTCGCGCAAGCGGTCGGTGATCCTGCGAGCAAGGCTCGACACCTCTGGAGAATCGATGCGACGAGGCCTCGGGATGTCGACCGGGAACTCCTCGACGACGCGCCCCGGCCGCGACGACATCAGGACGATGCGATCCGCGAGCCGCGCCGCCTCGCGAACGTTGTGGGTGACGAACAGCACGGTGAACGAGCGATCGGTCCAGAGACGCTCGAGCTCGTCGTGCAGGAGATCACGCGTCATCGCGTCCAACGCACCGAACGGCTCGTCCATCAGGAGGATGTCGGCGTCTTGCGCGAATGCGCGAGCGAGTGCCACGCGCTGGCGCATGCCACCCGAGAGCTCGTGAGGGCGCCGGTCGGCGAACTCATCGAGGTGCACCGACTTCAACAAGACCTCGGCACGCTCACGACGCGCCTTGCGGCCCAGCTTCTGGCCCGGGCGGAGACGCAATGCCAACTCGACGTTGCCGGTGACCGTGAGCCATGGGAACAACGCGGACTCTTGGAACATCAGCCCGGCGCGGCCGTCGACGTTGACCGTGCCCGAGGTGGGCTCGTCGAGGCCGGCGACGACGTTGAGCAGCGTCGACTTGCCGCAGCCCGACGCGCCCACCAGACAGACGAACTCACCCGCGCGCACACGCAGATCGAGTCGATCGAGTGCATGCACCGTGCTCGCGCCTTGCCCGAACGCTTTCGAGAGCGCGCCCACCGAGATCGCGGCGAGCGGCTCGGGCGGCGCGGCGGGCACAGCAGAGGGGACCTCCGTACCCGCCGCGACGATGGAGTGGTCAGTCATCGGTCAGAGCCCCGTTACCTCGGCTTGACCTGAGTCCTTGAGGACCTTGTTGACCAACGAAAGGTCATAGATGCCGTCGAGCTTCGTGTCCTTCAGTAGGCCGACGTCATATGCGGCTTGCGCCGATTGCTTCAGCGACGCCGCTATCGGATCGAGCGTGAACGTGAGGTTCGTGAACGCCGCGGCGAGGATTGCGTCCTTCAACGGCTTGCCTGTGATCTTCGCAATCTCGTCGTTGGCAACCTTTTGCGCTTCTGCGGGACTGTCCTTGATGAACTTGATGGCATCGGCTTCGCCCTTGATGAGGCCGAGCACCGCGTCGGGATGGGCCTGCAGGAACTTGGTGGCGACGATGAGCTGCGTCGTGACGAACTGGCCGCCGGGCCACAGCGTCTTTTCGTCCACCAGGACCTTGCCCCCGCTCTCCTGCTGCAGGCGGGTGAAGAACGGCTCCGGCACCCAGGCACCGTCGATGTCGCCAGCGGCGAACTGGGTGAGCGTGTCGGCGTTGGCCTGCGGCACGATCTGGACGTCGCCTCCACCGGTCGTGTCGGTGTTCAGGCCCTTCGACTTCAGGAAGGCGCGGAGGGCAACGTCTTGCGTGTTGCCGAGCTGCGGCGTGGCGATCTTCTTGCCCTTGAGCTGGTCGACGGTGGTGATCTCCGGCTTGACGACGAGACCCGCACCTCCGGACGTCGCGCCGGCCACGATGCGGATGGCCTCGCCGTTGGACTGCTGGAAGGCGTTGATGGACGGGTTGGGGCCGATGAACGTCGCGTCGATGGAGTCGGAAAACAGCGCGCTCACCGCCTCGGGCCCGGCATTGAACGTTGCCGTCTCAAGCGTGTGCTGGCCGAGCTCCTGCTGAAAGAAGCCCTTCTGCACGCCGATGAGCGCCGGAGCGTGCGTGATGTTCGGGAAGTAGCCCAGCCGCACGGTCGTGGGCGCCGTAGCCGCGGCCCCACCTCCACCACTCGAGCTGGCGCCGGCGGCGACCGGGGGCTTGCTGTCACTCCCGCACGCGGCAACGGCGACCGCGAGGGCGACGAGAACAATGCTGGTACGAAGACGGCTACCCACCCAGAAAGCTCCTTTGACTGGTTTTCCTGTCGATTTTGTGGGAAATGAGTCCCGGTGTCAAATCCGGGTAGCTTCCGGCGCAATGCGTCAGCGCGTCGTGCTGGTGGCGGGCGCCCTGCTGCTCGCGGGGTGCGAGCTCCCGTCCTTCGGCGCGCCGGACGCCGCGAGCCGCGAGGGCTCAGACGTGCTCACGTTGTGGAAGGGCTTCTTCGTGGCCGCGATGGCCGTGGGCGCGCTCGTCCTCGGGCTCATCGGTTACGTCGCCATCCGCTTCCGCCGGCGCAGCGACGACATCCCGAGCCAGAAGGGCGAGCACATCCCGCTCGAGATCTTCTACACGGTCACGCCGATCCTGATCGTGGCGATCCTGTTCGGGTTCAGCGTGGCCGCCGAGCAGCGGATCACGCGCACGTCTGACCATCCCCCGCTCACCGTGAACGTCACCGGCTTTCAATGGGGTTGGAAGTTCGAGTATCCGAACGAGAAGGTCACGGTGCTCGGCACCGGTGAACGGGAGCCGCCCGAGCTCTACCTGCCGGTCGGGCAGACGGTTCGGCTCGTGCTCCAGACCACCGACGTGAACCATTCCTTCTGGGTGCCCGCCTTCTTGCAGAAGCGCGATCTCATCCAGGGCGTCGACAACGTCATCGACATCACACCGACGCAGATCGGCCGATACGACGGCCGCTGTGCCGAATACTGCGGCCTCGACCACTGGCGAATGGATTTCATCGTGAACGTCGTGAGCAAGGCGGACTTCGACAACTGGATCCGGTCACAGCGATGACCGCTGTCGACGAACGCACCGCCTCGGTCGATCCGGCCGCGCCCACGCCGGCATCGCCGACGGGACTGCTGGCCTTTCTCACGTCGACCGACCACAAGCGCATCGGCATCTCCTACATGGTCACGGCGTTCATCTTCTTCCTGATCGGTGGCGCGCTGGCCGAGATCATCCGAGTGCAGCTGTACAGCCCGGACAGCCACGTTGTGTCGGAGAGCACGTACAACCAGTTGTTCACGATGCACGGCAGCATCATGCTGTTCCTGTTCCTCGGGCCGTTCGCGTTCGGACTCGCGAACTACTTCGTGCCGTTGCACATCGGCGCCCGCGACATGGCGTTCCCGCGCCTCAACGCGATGTCGTATTGGTTCTTCCTGTTCGGTGGCCTCACGATGCTCGCCGGCTTCCTCACGGCCGACGGCGCTGCCGGCTTCGGGTGGACGGCCTACGCGCCGCTTGCCGAGATCTCGCGCAGCCCTGGGTACGGCGCGGATCTGTGGATCATGGCGGTGGTGCTCACCGGACTCTCCGGCGTGCTGACGGGCGTCAACATCATCGCCACCGTGCTCACCATGCGGGCACCGGGGATGACGATGTTCCGGATGCCGATCTTCACCTGGAACATGCTGGTCACGAGCGTGCTCGTGCTCATCGCGTTCCCGATGCTGACGAGCGCGGGGGCGATGCTGTTCGCCGATCGGCACCTCGGCGCACACATCTTCGACCCCGGTGGCGGAGGCAGCCCGATCTTGTGGCAGCACCTTTTCTGGTTCTTCGGCCACCCCGAGGTGTACATCCTCGTGCTCCCGTACTTCGGCATCATCACCGAGGTGCTGCCGGTGTTCTCGCGCCGCCCGGTGTTCGGTTACGGCGGGCTGGTGCTGGCCACGTTGGCGATCGCGTCGTTGTCGGTGGGCGTCTGGGCACACCACATGTTCTCGACGGGCGCGGTGACGCTCGCCTACTTCTCCGGTCTGTCGATGCTCATTGCCGTCCCCACCGGAGTGAAGTTCTTCAACTGGATCGGCACGATGTGGGGCGGGAGCATCACGTTTCCCGCGGCAATGAAATTCGCGCTCGGTTTCATGGTCACCTTCCTGTTCGGTGGCCTCACCGGCGTGATGCTCGCGTCGGCGCCGATCGACTTCCATGTGACCGACACGTACTTCGTGGTCGCGCACATGCACTACGTGTTGTTCGGTGGCTCCGTGTTCGCGTTGTACGCGGGGATCTTCTACTGGTTCCCAAAGATCACGGGCCGCCGGCTCGACGAGCGCTGGGGGACGATCCAGTTCTGGATGACGTTCGTCGGGTTCCACCTTACGTTCTTCGTGCAGCACATACTCGGGCTGGACGGCATGCCCCGGCGGGTCGCGAGCTACCTGCCGTCCGATGGCTTCACCACGCTGAACCGAATCTCCACCGTCGGTGCCGCGCTGCTCGGCGCGTCAACGCTGCCGTTCCTCTGGAACGTGTGGCGCACGCTGCGACGCGACGACCCGGCCACGATGGCCGGCGACGACCCGTGGGGCGGGCAGACGCTCGAGTGGGCGACATCATCACCACCGCCGATCGAGAACTTCGATCGACCGTTGCCTCCGATTCGCTCGAACCGGCCGGTGTGGGACGTGAACCACCCGTGAGGCGCCGACGAGATGCGTGACCAGAAGACGCAGGCACGGATCTTCCTCGGCATTTCCGCGTTCATGGCGCTCATCGGGGTCGTGTACTGGTTCGCCAGCTACGAGCCGGCCGGCGCCACCATGCTCGGGCTGTCGTCCGCCCTCGCGGCCGTATGCGGGGTGTACCTGCAGATCCAGAGCGAGCACGAGCCGACTGGCGCCCTCGTCGAGCCGCACTATCTCCCCCACGCCAGCGTGTGGCCGTTCGGGATCGGTGTCGGCGCCCTGCTCACCGTCAACGGAATGATCGTGGGGTTCGGCTACGCCATCCCCGGCCTCGTCGTGCTGGCCATCGCGATCGTGGGCCTCATCTCCCAGTCGCGACACCGCGCCTGACCGCGTCAGTCGGAGGCGCCGGTGAGGCGGAGGCGCGAGAGTCGCCAGCGGGCGATCACGAGCGCGATCGCGGCAATCAACAGGAGTCGCACGACGGCGCCGCCGCCGACCGGGATGCCGTCCCGCACGATGCTGCGGGGCGCGCCAGGCGAGAAGTCCACGAAGACGGCGCGTGATTCCCACGTCGGCGACCACTGAGCGATGCCCGTGAGGGCCGTGCCGAGGAGGCGCTCGACGAGAAAGACGAACGCCAGCGACCACACTGCGGCTCGACGCGCGACACAGCCGATGGCGATGAAGACCGCGATGTAGGCGCTGGCCCCGAACGCACTTGCGATCATCGCGGGCACGACGCCTTCGCTGTCTCCCGCGATCAGCGCGGCGAGCGCGCACGCCGGCACGATCGTGACCAGCGCGACGATCGTGCCGCCGATCCAACGGCCGAGCACGATCTGCGTGAGCGGAGTCGGCGTCAGCCACGTGAAGTGGAACACGCCGGATCGCACCTCCGCTCCGAACACTGCGTCGCCGATCACGAGCGACGCGATCGGCACGACGAGCGCGAAGATGCCATCGGCCGCGACGCGGGCGAACGCGTCGCCGGGGGTCTCCTTCATGGCGTGCGCAAGCAAGCCGAAGAGCAACGCGCCGGCGCACGGCAGCAGGCAGCCGAGCCAACGCTTCGGACCGATGCAGGAGCGCAGCGTGTAGGCGATGATCACCCCGAGACGGAATCGACGACGCCCCGTCGCCACGGCAATCGTCATCGCACCAGTTCCCGGAACAGGCTCTCGAGCGAATCGTCGAGCGGTCGAACCTCGCGCAGTCGCACGGAGAGATCGCGTGCAAGCGCCGGCAACGACATCGCCAACTCCGCGGCCCGGCTCGTAGCGACGACCACGCTGTCCGTGTCGAATTGAACGCCCGCCACCGAATCGAGCCCGATCAACGCAGACGCGAGGCGGCGGCGATCGTCAGCGCGAATGAGCACGTGGCGGGGCCGGTCGTTCATGGCATCACGTATGGCGCGCTGGCCGCCCGCGGCGGCGAGACGTCCGTGCACGATGACGATGATGCGATCGGCGAGCCGCTCGACCTCGTTCAGCACGTGCGAGCTGACGATCACGGTGCGGCCCTCCGAGCCGAGTCGACGGAAGAGGTCGATCAGGTGGGCGCGTTGCACCGGGTCGGCACCGTTGAGTGGTTCGTCGAGCACGAGCACCCCCGGGTCGGCAACCAGTGCGGCCGCGACCTTTGTGCGTTGACGCATGCCTTTGCTGAACCCGTCTACCCGTCGGTCGGCGACCTCGAGCATCCCGACTTCGTCCAGCGCGCGGTCGGGCGCAGCGCGATCGGTCACGCCCTGGAGGTCGGCCACGTAACGCACGAGCTGCCGTGCGGTGAGCCCGCTGGGAACAGCCTCGTCCTCGGGCACGAGTGCCATGCGGGCATGCACGGAGCGGTCGCTCCTCGGATTGCGGCCTTCGACGCGCACCGTGCCCTGGTTGACGGGAATGAGCCCGGTGATCGCGCGCATGAGCGTCGTCTTGCCTGCTCCATTGGGCCCGAGCAAGCCGGTCACACCCGGGCCGAACGAGCAGCTGAGCTCTGACAGCGCCACCTTCTGGCCGAACCACACCGACGTGTTCACCACGTCGACCGTCGGGTTCGACGCGAACGCAGGATCAAGAGCCGGGGACAAAGGCGGCAAGGGGGCCCCGGGCGCGCTCATCGCTCTGTCCAGCGGTAGCGACCCAGCAGCACTGCGATGCCGAGCCCCAGGACACAGACATAGGCGAGGACCGCGGCGGCCCCGCCATTCGGAACGCCGTTCAGCGGCGACAACGGATCGATCTCGCCGAGAAACACGAGATCGCGCAGATACAGCGGCAGGCGCAACACGCTGATCAGTGCCGCCGCGGAGCCGACCACCCGCTCGCCTTCGTCGCCGCCCACGAGGATGCCCGCGGTGATCGACGACACGAGGAACAGTCCGATGAAGCTGGCACCCGCAACGATCCTGCGACTCGCGAGCGACGCGATCGCGATTCCGACCACCGCGTAGAACACCGCGAGCAGCGCGACCGAGACCGGCACCTGCCAGACCACGTCGAGATTGTCGAGCGTGTAGTCGAGGGCGCTGTCGCTGACGAGCGCTTGGCCCACGAAGAGAACGACCTGAGGCAGGAAAGAGAACAGGAACAGGACCGAGAACAGCGCGCCGACCTTCGCTATGACGTAGTCGACTCCGGTCAACGGTCGGGCGAACAGCAACGGGAGCACACGTTGCCGTCGGTCAGGGCAGATGATGTCGGGCGCGACGAGCGCGACGAACACGAGGAGGGCGCTGGACACACCGACGTAGTCGCGGTACGTGATGAACTGGATGCGGCGCCCGATCTGGTCACGCGTGATGTAGGCGATGCCGACGTTGACGATGGCCGGCACGGTCACGATCGCCAGCAGAACGAACGGCGCGACCTTCTGGCGCCACGAACGCCGCAGTCCCAACGCTCGCCGAATCGAGGCTCGGTACAGCGCGAACGTGGCGGTGCGACGTCCGCCCCTCGGGCCGTCGTACGGTCGATAGCCGCGGTCGTAGACCGCGCCGGCAGTCGAGATCACCGCCATCAGCGAACCGCCCGCTCGAAGAAGACCTCGTCCAAGGACGTGAGTCGAGAGCCGAGGCGGTACAACGGCAAGCCCATGTCGACGACGGCATCGCGAATCCGGTCGAGATCCTCATCGTTCGAGACCGTCACCTGCACGAGGCCGTCGGCCGTTTCCGCGTGCATCCCGTTGGCGCCGATCCTCGCCACCAGCTTCTCAGCGGCGCCATCGTCCCCCACGTCGACGGTGACCACCCCGGTGCGTTCGAGCAGCGCGTCGGTTGGCCCGGACACGACCAACCGTCCGCCGTCGATCATCACCACGTAGTCGCACACCCGCTGTACGTCGTCGAGCAGGTGCGTGGACATCAGCACCGAGATGCCGAACGTGCCGAGCCGCGCCACCAACGCGAGCATCTCTTCGCGACCGGCCGGGTCGAGCCCGGCCGTCGGCTCGTCGAGGAGCACGAGCCGGGGGTCGCCGACGAGCGCTTGCGCGAGCTTGGCTCGCTGGCGCATGCCGGTGGAGAAGCCACCGATGGGCCGGAACCGCGCCTCGTCCAAGCCGACGAGGTCGAGGACGTCGGAGGCCCGCTGACGTGCCGCCCGCACGGGCAGCCCGCTCAACTCACCGAAGGTCGCCACTACGTCCGCCGCGGTCTGGTCGAGTGGCAGGCATTCGTGTTCGGGCATGTAGCCGAGCCGCGAGCGGACGGCGATCGGGTCGTGAGCGACATTGACTCCACTCACGTACACGGAGCCCTCGGTGGGCCGCGCCAGCCCGAGGAGGATTCGGAACAACGTCGTCTTCCCGGCACCGTTCGCGCCAACCACACCGACGCGACCTTCGGGCACCTCGACCGTCAGCGATTCCAGGGCCGTGACCGAGCCATATCGCTTTGTGAGCGCGTCGATGCGCAGCAGCGGTACGACGGAGCTCATGACGCAGTCTCGCCTAAGAACGGCCGAGCAAGCGCGCGGGGATCTCCTTGAACCGCACCCGGCTCTCGATCGGGAGACCGTCGCGGGCCGACAACTCGCGGCACAACCGGTAGGTGATCGTCGCGGCGAGCGGCGGAACGACGAACAGTGCGATCCGGAAGGTCCACAGCACTGCGTTGACCGAGAGCCCGAACGTCGACGACAGCACGTCGGACGCTCCACCGAAGAAGCAGATGACGTAGAACGACAGGGTCGCTACCCCGAGCGCCGTGCGCACCGGGCGCTGGCGCGGGCGGTCGCACAGGTGGTGCTCAGCGTGGTCACCGGTGACGCGCGCTTCGAGGAACGGCCAGATGAACAACAACCCAAACGTGACACCCGCGAGCAGGACCGCGGGAAAGAACGGATTCGGGATCTCATAGCCGAAGGCACGAATCTCCCATCCCGGCATGATGCGGAGCGCGCCGTCGAGCCAGCCCATGTACCAGTCGGGCTGCGACGCCGATGACACCTCGGCGGAGTTGAAGGGGCCGTAGATCCAGATCGGGTTGATCTGCGCGACGCCGCCGAGGAGGCACAACACCGATGCGGTGAGGAAGAACAACCCAAGGGCTTTGGCCGCGTACGTCGGCCACAATCGCTCTCCCACGACGTTGTCCTCGGCGCGACCGGGCCCTTCGAACTGTGTGTGCTTGTGCCGCACCACGATCCCGAGATGAAGCGTCAACAACACCACGATCAACGCAGGAATCAGCAACACGTGGATGATGTAGAGCCGCGTGAGGATGTCCGGACCGGGAAACTCCCCCCCGAACAGCAGTGATGCCAACCACGTGCCTGCCAACGGAATCGACAATGCGATCGAGTAGGCGATGCGCAGCCCGGTGCCGGAAAGCTGGTCGTCGAGCAACGAGTAGCCGGCAAAGCCGTTGAAGATGGCGAGGATGAGCAACGTCACCCCGATCATCCAGTTGATCTCGCGCGGACGCCGGAACGCGCCGGTGAAGAACACCCGGCCGAGGTGAATCACGATCGACGCCAGGAACAGCAGCGCGGCCCAGTGATGGATCTGACGCATGACGAGCCCAGCCCGCGTGTCGAAGCTCAGGTCGACGGCGGACTGGTACGCCTCCGACATGCGCACGCCGCGCAGCGGGGCGTAGCTCCCTTGGTAGATGACCTCGGTCGCGCTCGGATGGAAGAAGAACGTGAGATAGACGCCAGTGGCCAGCAGCACGACGAAGCAGTACAGAGCCAACTCGCCGATCATGAACGACCAGTGGTCGGGAAAGACCTTGTTCAACGCGCTGCGCATGAAGTCAGCGGCGCCCAGCCGGCGATCGAACCAGCGCGCCACGCGCTTGGTCACAGGAGCCGGAGGCCGCGCCCTCAAAGGTGCACGCTCATCGGTCTCGGTCCCAGAAGCCCGGGCCGACGGGATCAGAGAAGTCGCCGCGAGCGACGAGGTTGCCCTGGCTGTCCAGCCCGAGCGGCAACTGGGGCAGCGACCGCGCCGCAGGGCCGAACACCGGGCGGGCGCCGTCGAGCACATTGAACGTCGACTGGTGACACGGGCACAGCAGCAGGCCCGACTCCGCTTGGTACAGGCCGACGGGACAACCGACGTGGGTGCAGAGCTTCGAGTACGCGACGATGCCGTCGACCGTCCAGTCCTCGCGACCGCGGCGCGGCGTGAAGCCCTGATCGCTGCGGGTGCGGATCAGCAGCGTCGGCGCGTCGGCCGCATCGGTATGCCCTTCGGGCCAGACGGTCAGCACCCCGTCGGCGGGCAGGTCCTCCGGCGTGACCGGTTTGCCGTTCTCCGTCACCACCCGCATGCCTCCGCCGGCGTACGGCGTGCTCTTAAGGTCCTTGCCAGGGCGCGGCCCGAGCGAGCGGATCGGAAACAGCAGCGCGGTGCCCATCGCCGCGAACGCCGAGCCCGCCAACGCGATGAGCAAGCGACGTCGCCCGAGGCTCGCGTCTCCCTCGATCTCTGACACGACTTCCTCGAATGACTCGTCCGACGACGCCACCGAATGACGCTCCTCGGTCACCTCGTCGTGCGGTGTCGCGTGCTTCGCCCATGACACGATGCCGAACCCGATTCCTCCGGTGACGAGGAACAGGCACACGCCCTCCAGTTGCGTCTGCCCGCCGCGCCAGTAGACGACCGCAAGCACGATCGACGCGATCGTGCTCACCGCGAACGCGAGTGCGGCCGCCCGCTCCCGCCCGCTCATTCCGATCCTCCTTTGAGGTTGCGAGCGGGGGCGCGGGTGCCGATCCAGGCGACGATGGCCAGCAACGCACCCGCGCCGAAGAACCACGCCACGAAGCCTTCGGGAACCGGTCCGATGCGGCCGATCGGCAGACCGCCTGGGTCTTCAGGCGCACGGAGGTAACCCACGTACGCGACAACGTCGTTGAGTTCGCTGCTCGAGAGCGCGTCCGGACCGAAGACCGGCATCTGGCTCGGGCCCGAGCGAACGGCCGCGCCGATCTCTTGGGGTTGCGCGGCCCCGAGAGACGGAGCCGCGCGTCCGTAGCTCAGTGCACCGCCCGCGCCCGATGCGCTGTGGCACGGCGCGCAGTTGGCGCGAAACAGTTCCCCGCCGTGCGCCACGTTCGTGTTCGACACGTCGACGTTGGGCAGCTTCGGCCCGTTGCCGAGCGAACCCACATACGCGACCAGTGAGGCAATTTCCTCGGTGTTGTAGACCGCCCGTTTGCGCCGCGGTTCGTCGTTGCTGTTGGCGAGAGGCATGCGTCCGGTCGAGAGCTCGTAGAACGCTCCCGCTTCTCCGGACGCAGTGAGCGACGGACCGCGGAGCTGTCCGTCAGGCGTCGTGACGCCTCCCCCGGCTTGGCCGTGGCAACTCGAGCATCCGACGGCGAACAGCTCCTTGCCGCGCTGCTGCTCATTGCCCTGGCCGCGCGCTGGCCGGGCCAGCAGCAGCAACAGTGCAGACGCCGCGGCCAGCACCAGTCCGATGACGACAAGCGCGTCGCGTCGAGTCGCGGAGGTCATCGCAGCACGTAGATCGTCATGAACATCGCGACCCAAACCACGTCCACGAAATGCCAGTAGTACCCGCACACCTCGACCGCCGACGCGGACGGCATGCGCGACGTCCGGCCGCCGATCGCGGCGGCGACTGCGCCCATGAACAGCAGCCCGCCCAACACATGCAGACCGTGGAAGCCCGTCATCAGATAGAAGGCTGAGCCGTAGGCGTGGCTCGAGATGCGGAAGTTTGCCTGCGCGTATTCGAACGCTTGGTTCGACAGGAACGCGATGCCCAACAACGCCGTGATCGCCAGCCACGTGATCGACCGGCGTCGGTCATCTCGCTGCGCGGCCTTCACCGCTCCGTGCATCGTGAAGCTCGACGCGACGAGAACGGCGGTCGCGATCGCCGTTCTGCCCGTGGCCAGATCGACCCCTTCGGGCGGCCAGCGTGTCGCCGCGGACCGCAACGTGAAGTACGCGGCGAACAGGCCGGCGAAGAACATCAGCTCCGACGCCAGCCACACGACCACGCCGACCCCCAACGGCGACGCGCGGCGATCGTCCCGTACGCCGGTGACCGCGGTCATTCAAAGCGGTTTAGCACGGTAGGTTGCCCGTCGTGCTCCTCGTCGGAGTTGCCTTGGCCGCGCTCTATGTATCGGGCGCTCGGCGCGTGCCGAGACGGTGGCCTCCGCTCCGCACGGCCGCGTTCCTGCTGGGCTGCGCCGTGCTCGTCGCGGCCGGACTGCTGCCCGACTCGAGCTTCACCGCTCACATGACCGAGCACGTGTTGATCGGCATGGTCGCGCCGGTCCTGTTCGCCTTGGGCGCGCCGATCACGTTGGCCCTCCAGGCCACCGATGGCCGACAGCTTCGACGGTGGTTGCGGTCTCCAGTGGTTCGGGTGCTGACCCATCCGGTCGTGGCCTGGACACTGTTCGGCGCGACGCTCGTCGCACTCGTGTTCTCGCCGTTGTTGGAGCTGTCGGTGCGCAACGACGCCGTGCATGCCGTCCTTCATGCCCATTTTCTGCTCGTCGGATCGCTCTTCGCGACGACGTTGATCGCCATCGACCCGATCCCCCATCCGCTTCCGCACGGTGCCCGGCTGCTCGCGGTGTTGCTGGCCGTGCCGTTCCACGCGTTCGTCGGCGTGGCGCTGTTGACAGCCCGGGAGCCGCTGTTCCCGAAGGTCTATCCGGCGCTCGACGACCAGCGTTCGGCCGCAGCGGTCCTGTGGTCGTCAGGCGAGCTGTTGACGCTGGCGGTCGCCGGCATCGTGTTCGCGCGCTGGTGGGCCGCCGAACAGCGGGCCGCGGTCAGGATCGACCGTCGGCTCGCGTCGCGAGCTTGAGGCGCCATCATGTGGAGGTGGATGCCCTCGTCGACGCGGTCGACCGAATCGCGTCAGAGACCGGATTCTCGGGTGTCGTGCGCGTCGACCGTGACGACCGCGTTGCTTTCGCGAAGGCATACGGCCTCGCGCATCGCGGCCACTCGATCGCGAACACACTCGATACGCAGTTCGGCCTCGCCAGCGGCATGAAAGGGCTGACCGCCCTGACGGTCGTGTCGCTCATCGAAGAAGGTCGGCTCGGTCTCGACACCACCGCGCGATCGGTGCTCGGCGACGACCTCCCGTTGATCGACGACGAGGTGACGGTCGAACACTTGCTCGCCCACCGATCCGGAATCGGCGACTATCTCGACGAGGATGCGAGCGAAGACATCGCCGAGTACGTCATGCCCGTTCCGGTCCACGAACTGGCCACCACCGAGGATTTTCTCCGGGTACTCGGTGGTTACGCGACCAAGTTCGCGGCGGGTGAGCAGTTCGCATACAACAACGGCGCCTTCGTCGTGCTCGCATTGATCGCCGAGCGGACGGCGCGCACGCCGTTTCCCGATCTGGTCGTGCAGCGTGTGTGCGCTCCTGCGGGCATGGGGTCGACCGCGTTCCTCCGTTCCGACGAGCTGCCGGGGACGGCTGCTGTCGGGTATCTGGCGGCTGATGGGTTGCGCACGAATGTCCTGCACTTGCCCGTGCGAGGAAGCGGTGACGGTGGCATCTACTCCACCGCCGCCGACATCCACGCGCTGTGGGCTTCGTTGTACGCGGGCCGGATCGTGTCGATGGCGTGGGTCGCCGAGATGACCCGTCCGCGCAGCCTGGCGCCCTCGGAATCGATGCGTTACGGCTTGGGGTTCTGGCTCCACGAATCGACCGACGCCGTCATGTTGGTCGGATATGACGCCGGCGTCTCGTTCCGAAGCGTCCACGATCCCGGCGCGCACATCACGCACACCGTGATCTCGAACAGCTCAGACGGCGCCTGGCCGATCACCCGGCATCTCGGTGAGGTGCTGACCCCTTAGGCGCAGGCCGCGGAAGCGTGCGACCGTGCCGCCGAGTCCCGGTCGGACGCTGACCTCGGCCAGGGGCAGTTCGGCGAGGCGGGAGCGCAACGCGTCCGCGGTGGCCAGCCGGTGCCCTGCGTCGTCGTGTCGGTGGAGCAGCCGGTTCGGTCCCGACCGCATCAGGTCATAGCCGGCCAGCACCCCGCCGGGACGCAACACCCGCGCTACTTCGGCGAGGGCGTCCTCCCAGGCGATGACGTGGTGCAACATGATGAAGCTGACGACGCCGTCGAAGCTCGCGTCGTCGAACGGCAGCTTCGTGGCGTCGGCCTGCTGCACGCGTACCCGGTCGCCGAACCGCTCGAGGCGGCGGGTGGCGGCGGCGCGCATTGCCGGGTCGACATCGGTTGCCGTCATTCGGATGGTCGGGTAGCGCTCCAGCAGCTCCTCGGCCATGGCGCCCGACCCCGAGCCGAGCTCGAGGATCTCGCCGCGCAGTTCTGTGGCGCCGATGGCCCATGGGACGACGACACGCCGGGTGAAAAGGCGCCACGGCAGGCTGCGACACGCGGCCCGTTCCACTTTTGACATCACCGGCATGCAGCACAGTTCGACCGGCGTGACCTTCCGTCCTGCTTGTGAGCGACGACACGCTTCTCGAGTACGCGCCCGCGTTACGCGCTGATGTCCCAGTAGTCGCCGCAGCATTGGGGATGGTGCTTCGTGGCAACCACCGTGGCCTGACTGATCGCCTGACCTTCAGCAGCTCGCACGGTCACGACGAGCTCCGCATCTCGGTGCGCCGCCCAGTCCCCCAGTTGCGCGGCGGGGATTTTCAATTCCGAGCGCAACTGACCCGGGTCGATCTCGTCGACGATCGCGCTCCCGCAGGCGGGGCCGTCGCAGACCTGGACCACAGACCCAGCCGTCGGAGCCGCGACGTTCACGTAGAGACCATCGAACGGCGCGGCACAGCTGCAGTTGACCCGCGTGCAGCCGAGCCCAAGCGCCGCGAGTCCGGCTATGACGGTGAGCGCAGACCGCGGCCGGAACACCCCGACAGCTTGGCCTGGTCACCGTGCGCGCGGGGCTTCCATCCAGCGCACCCGGGTAACCCGATCGCATGGCAGACGCAAAGGGCAAGGTCAAAGAGGCAGTGGGCTGGCTCACCGCCGACCGCAAGGTCGAAGCAGAAGGGCGGGCCGAGCAGGACGACGGCGACGGCACGCCATCCGAGCAGGACGTCGACGCCAAGACCGACGAAGTACGCGAGCAGTACGGTGAGACGCCGGACGAATCAGACGCTCCGGACACGCTCCACTAGCGGTCAGTTCCACCAGCAGACGTCGCGACCTTCAGTAGCTGGCGTTCGAGGTCGGAGTCGCCGACGAACGACACGAGTGTGCCGTCGCTCACGTCGGCGGCCGCAACGACGGCACCGTCTCGCCGTGCGACCACCACTCGCTCGGCTTCCTCGCGCTGGTCACCCATGAACGCCGCGACCTCGGGATCCGCGATCGAGGAGATCGAGATCGTCGTCTCGACACCACCGCGGCCCACCACCAGCGGCGGCTCGAAGCGAGCCTCGGCGATCGGACGCCACACTCGACCGTCCTCTTGCAGCAGATGCACCGACTCGAACGTGACCTCGACGCGATAGTCCGCCAGGGCGATCAACGCGGCTTCGATCCGGTCCGGCGTCGTGCTCTCGGCGATCGTCACGTGCGGCACGAAATCGTGCGTGAGCGAGCGGGCGAGCGGGCCCGCGAACACGCCCGATCGAATCGCAGCCACGCCGCTGACGTCGCCCGCGACGGCGAGGTATACGACCGGATTGATCGGCTGGAACGTCACGGCCGGCCCGAGACTCACGACGAGGGGCGAAACCGCAGCCGCCGCCGAACGCAGCTGTGCGAGCACGACACCCATGTCGGAGACATTGACGTTGACGGGCGGCACGAGTGTGAGGTGCGGTGCGACCCGCTCGATGTTGTCGCCCAGGGCGCGCCGCAGCCCGTCGATCTCGCGGGCGAATGGCTCTGGGACCAGCAGCGCCGAAGCGAGCCGGACCCGTGGCATCTCTAGTGACGCGCGGCGGTGGCCGGGGTCGACGTCGCGACCTCGATGCGAATCTCCGCTCGCTTCAGCGCGGCTTGCGCCTCTTCATCGTCGGGATCCGCGCGCACGTCTGATTCCGCCTGCGTGCGAGCCTGCTCCGCCCGGCCGACGTCGATGTCTTCGGCCAACTCGGCCACATCGGAGAGGATCGTCACCCGATCGTCGGAGACCTCGACGAACCCTCCGTGTACGGCGACGAGCTGCTCGGCGCCGCCGTCGGTGATGAGCTTCACCGCGCAGATGTCGAGCGCTCCGATGAACGGTGCGTGGCCCGTGAGGAACGCGATCTCGCCGCCACCGACCGTGCGGACGCGCACGAACGACGCCTGTCCCGAGAACAGGATCCGCTCCGGCGAAACGAGTTCGACGTCGAGCACGCTGCGCTCCTACTGCTCTTCGAGCTGCTTGGCCTTGGCCCGAGCAGCGTCGGCGTTGCCGACATTGAGGAACGCCTGCTCGGGCAGATCGTCGAGCGCGCCCTCGCACAACTGCTCGAAGGACTCGACGGTCTCGTCGACCGGCACGTTGACGCCCTTGAGGCCGGTGAAGACCTCACCGACGTTGAACGGCTGCGATAGGAACCGCTGGATCTTGCGGGCGCGGTTCACGGTGATGCGGTCTTCCTCGGAGAGCTCGTCGAGGCCGAGGATGGCGATGATGTCCTGCAGCTCCTTGTAGCGCTGGAGGATCTCCTGCGTGCGTCGGGCCACGGCGTAGTGCCGCTCGCCGACCACTTCCGGAGCGAGGATCGTCGAGGTCGACGCCAGCGGGTCGACCGCCGGGTAGATGCCCAATGCGGCGATCTGGCGGGACAACTCCGTGGTGGCGTCGAGGTGGGTGAAGGTCGTGAACGGGGCCGGGTCGGTGTAGTCGTCGGCGGGCACGTACACGGCCTGCAGCGACGTGATCGAGCGGCCTCGAGTCGTCGTGATGCGTTCTTGCAGCTCGCCCATCTCGTCGGCCAGCGTCGGCTGGTAGCCCACGGCCGATGGCATGCGCCCGAGCAGTGTCGACACCTCAGAGCCGGCCTGCACGAAGCGGAAGATGTTGTCGACGAACAGCAGCACGTCTTGGCCGCGGGCGTCGCGGAAGTACTCCGCAATGGTCAACGCCGCGAGCGCGATGCGCAGACGCACACCGGGCGGCTCGTCCATCTGGCCGAAGACGAGCGACGCCTTGTCGAGCACGCCAGACTCGCCCATCTCGATGAAGAGGTCGGTGCCTTCACGAGTGCGCTCGCCGACACCGGCGAACACCGACACGCCACCGTGCTGCGTCGCGACTCGGTTGATCATCTCGGTGATGAGCACGGTCTTGCCGACGCCGGCACCCCCGAACAGTCCGATCTTGCCGCCCTGGAGGTAGGGCGTCAGCAGGTCGATGACCTTGATGCCGGTCTCGAACATGAGGCGCTTGGGCTCGAGCGTGTCGAAGGCCGGCGCGGGGCGGTGGATGTCCCAGCGATCGTCGATGTTTTCGAGCGACGGGACATCGAGGGGCTCGCCGAGCACATTGAGCACGTGGCCGAGCACGCCGTCGCCGACCGGCATCGACAGGCCACGGCCGAGGTTCCTCACCGGCGTACCGCGCGTGAGACCGTCGGTCGGCTTCAGGCAAATGGCCCGGATACGACCGTCGCCGATCTGCTGGGCGACCTCGGCGGTGATGACGGTTTCCGTGCCTTCGATCGTGACGGTGAACTGCACCGCGTGGTTGATCTCGGGAAGATGGCCGCGGGGAAACTCGACGTCGACCACCGGTCCGGCGATGGCGACGACCTTGCCGTCCTTGAGCTCCGTGGATTCGGTCGAAGGATTGGCTTCGGTGACGGTCATGCGGTTCGTTCTCCTCAGCTCACGCGGGCTTGGCGCCGAGCAGGTCGGTCGGGGTCATGTGGTCGATGAGCAGATCGTGGGGATCGCCAGACGACTGGCGCAGGGCCTCGGCGCCGCCGACGATCTCCATGATCTCGGTGGTGATCGCATCTTGGCGAGCGCGGTTCATCACTCGCGCGAGCGTCTTGATGAGCTCCTCGGCGTTGTCGGTGGCCGCCTTCATCGCGCGTTGGCGGGCGGCGTGCTCCGAAGCTGACGCGTCGAGCAGCGCGGCGAACAACCGGGCCTCCGCGTACCGCGGTAGCAGGCGTCCGAGGATGAGATCGGGGCTCGGCTCGAACTCGTAGCTCGCGCCGCTCTCGTTCGGGCGAGCGTCCGCGAGCGTTTCGGCGTCCAAGGGCATGAGTTGGCGCTGCACCACTCGCTGTGTGCCCACAGACAGGAACTGCGTGTACAGGATCTGCACGGCGTCGACGACGCCCTCGTTGAACGCGTCGGCCACGGCATGCGCGACCTCGCGAGCCTGCTCGTAGCTCGGCTGGTCGGTGACGCCGAGGAACACCTGCTCGATCGCGATGTGGCGGAACCGGAAGTACGTGTTGGCCTTCTTGCCGACGACGTACAGCTTGATGTCGCGGCCCTTGGCGCGATCCGCCCGCATCGCGCGCTCCGCGGCGCGGATGACGTTGTTGTTGTACCCACCCGCGAGACCGCGGTCGGCGGTGACCACGACGTACGCGACGGTGGAGATGTCGTCGCGCGGCTTGAGCAGCGGATGGTCGAGGCCCGCACCGCCGGAGGCGAGATTGCGGATGACCTCGGTGATCTTCTCGCTGTACGGACGGGCGGCCTTGACGCGGGCCTGAGCTTTCACGATGCGCGACGCAGCAATGAGCTCCATCGCCTTCGTGATCTTCTTCGTCGACTCGACGGTCTTGATCCGTCGGCGAAGAATCCGCTCCTGACCACCTGCCATCGGGTTACTCGGTTCCTTCCGCGGCGACCTCGGTCGCCTGGAACTGGTCCTTGAAGGCCTGCACGATCTCGGCGAGCTTGTCGCCCTCGGGCAGCTGGCCCGATTCGCGGATGGTGTCGAGCACGTCGCGATGACGGGTGCTGAACCAGTCGAGCAGTTCCGTCTCGAAGCGCTTGACGTCGCTGACGGGGATGTCGTCGAGGTAGCCACCGGTGCCGGCGAAGATCGACACGACCTGCTCCTCGACCGGCATCGGCGAGTTGAGGTTCTGCTTCAACAACTCGGTGAGGCGGTAGCCCCGCTCGAGCTGCGCAGCCGAGATCTTGTCGAGCTCGGAGCCGAAGGTGGCAAAGGCCTCGAGCTCGCGGAACTGGGCCAGGTCGAGCTTGAGCGTGCCCGCGACCGCGCGCATCGCCTTGATCTGCGCGGCGCCCCCGACGCGTGACACCGAGATGCCGACGTCCACCGCGGGCCGCACGCCCGACTTGAACAAGTCGTCCTGCAAGTACACCTGGCCGTCGGTGATGGAGATGACGTTCGTCGGGATGTACGCCGACACGTCGCCGGCCTTCGTCTCGATGATCGGTAGGGCCGTCAACGATCCCGCGCCGCGCTCGTCGCTCAGCTTGGCGGCCCGCTCGAGCAGCCGGCTGTGCAGGTAGAAGACGTCGCCCGGGTACGCCTCACGACCGGGAGGGCGGCGCAGCAGCAGCGACATCTGGCGGTACGCCTCGGCCTGCTTCGACAGGTCGTCGTACACGATCAGCGCGTGCTCGCCGTTCTCCATCCAGTGCTGACCCATGGCGCAACCCGCGTACGGAGCGAGGTACTTGAACGGCGCCGGGTCAGACGCCGGCGCAGACACGACGACCGTGTAGTCGAGCGCGCCGTGCGCCCGGAGCACGTCGACCGTGTTCGCCACCGTCGAGCCCTTCAGCCCGATGGCGACGTAGATGCACTTCACGCCCAAACCCTTCTGGTTCAGGATCGTGTCGACGCAGATCGTGGTCTTGCCCGTCTTGCGGTCGCCGATGACGAGCTCGCGCTGACCGCGACCGATTGGTGTCATCGAGTCGATCGACTTGATGCCGGTCTGCAGCGGCTCGTGCACCGGCTTGCGTCCGGTGATGCCAGGCGCCTGGATCTCCATGCGACGGCTCTCGGTGTTCTGCAGGGCGCCTTTGCCGTCGATCGGCTCACCGAGCGCGTTGACGACGCGGCCGAGCATGCCGTCGCCGACGGGCACCGAGAGGATGCGGCCCGTGGCCTTGACGGCCTGGCCCTCCTGGATCTCGGAGCTCTCACCGAGCACGACCGCGCCGATCGACTCCTCGTCGAGGTTCAGCGCGAGGCCGAGCGTGCCGTCTTCGAACTCGAGGAGCTCGTTGACCGCGGCGTCGGGCAGTCCGGAGACGCGGGCGATGCCGTCGCCCACCTCGAGGATGCGCCCGACTTGGGAGATCGACATGTCGGGCGTGAAGCCCTCGAGGTTCTTCTTGAGTACCTCGGCGATGTCGGAAGTGTTGATCGTCAGTTCAGCCACGGGCTGCTGCTCCTGTCAGACATGACATCTAGATGGCGTTCTTGAGTTGTTCGAGACGCGTGCGCACGGAGCCGTCGATGACGGTGTCCCCGATGGTGGTGACGACCCCGCCGAGGATCGTCGGGTCGATGATGACCTTGACCTCGACCCTCTTGCCGGTGGCCTTCTCGATCGCCTGTGCGAGCCGTTGACGCTGCTCTTCGGTCAACTCGACCGTGGTGCGCACCTCGGCGACAGCCAGGTTGTGCGACTCGGCCGACATCCTGACGAGCGCATCGATGATCGAGGAAAGATCGGCGCCTCGGCCGATTCCGACGACCATCGAGACGAGCGCGGTGGTCACCGACGTCGCTCGCGAGCCGAGAAGATCCTCGACGATCTGCTGACGACGACTGGCCGGGATGTGCGGATCGGTGAGGGCTTCGCGCAACTCGTCGGAGCCGTCGAGGGCTCGAGCGAAGCGGAAGAGCTCGTCCTCGACCTCGTCGATCGTGCCTTCGGCGCGCGCGACTTCGAACATCGCGTCGGCATACGCCGAGATGCGCTCTTCCGCGTGCGAGGCCACTAGTTGCTCCGGCTCAAGACCTGCTCGATGTAGCTCTCGACGAGCCGCACCTGCGTGTCACGGTCGAGGTTGCTTTGAACGATGACCTCCGCGGCGCCGATGGCGAGCTGCGCGACTTCGTCTCGCAAGTCGCCGATGGCTTGACGCTTGGCCGACTCGATGTCGGCCGCGGCGCGCTCGCGGAGTTGCGCGAGCTCCGTCTGCAGCCGCTGCTCTTGATCCTTTCGCAGCCCGTCGGCCGCCTGGCGGGCCTCCTCGATGATCCGAGCCGACTCGTTGCGGGCGTCAGCGAGCTGCGCCTTGTAGTCCGAGAGGATGTGATCCGCCTCGCTCTTGGCCGACTCGGCCGCATCGAGGTCAGAACGGATCCGCTCCGCTCGCGCGTTCATGCCCGTGACCAGTGCCGGCCACGCGAACTTGTAGAGGAGTCCGAGCAGGATGACGAAGGAGATCGAGCCCCAGATGATCTCGTTCGTCGCCGGCAAGATCGGGCTGGGAGCCTTCTGGCAGTCGTCGATCTTCTTGTTCGGCTGTTCGAGGAGCTTGATGCACTCCTCGTTGGCCTCCGGCAGATGCACGGTGGTGGCAGTCGGCGCCTCCTGGGCCGCGGCGATGCCCGGCGTCAGGAAGAGCGCGCCGCCCGCGAACACCGTCGCGACCAGCAGCTTGCGCATGCGCATTGAGGGCTCCTAACCCGAGATGATGAACGCGAGGACGAAGCCGAACAGTGCGAGGGCTTCGGTGAAGGCGATGCCGAGGAACATGGTCGTGCGGACCATGCCTGCGGACTCGGGCTGACGCGCCATCGCCGAGATCGCGTTGCCGACGACGAGGCCGATCCCGATTCCCGGTCCGATGGCCGCGCCGCCGTACACGATGCCTCGACCGATCGCGGTGAGGCCCGGCGTGATGTCCGGCGTGGATGACGCCGCTTGGGCAAGTACAGAAAGCACAGCTTCTCCTTAGTGCTCGGGGTGCATTGCTCTGCCGATGTACACGGCAGTGAGGATCGTGAAGATGAACGCCTGCAGGAACGCCACCAACACCTCGAAGCCGGTGAGAGCTACGAGCAGGAAGAACGAGAACGGCAGGATGACGACCTGTATCTGCAACGCGAACAGCGTTGCGGAGATCACGGAGAACGTGATCAAGAGCAGGTGCCCCGCGAGCATGTTGGCGAAGAGCCGGACCGCCAGCGAGAGCGGCTGCGAGAAGATGTCGGTGACGAGCTCGATCGGCGACACGAGGATGTACAGCGCCTTCGGCACGCCCGGAGGGAACAGGATGCCCTTCCAATAGGCGAAGAAGCCTTGCCGCCTGAAGCCGATGAGGTGGTACAGGATGTAGACGAGGATCGCGAGGAAGGCCGGCAGCGCGATGCGGGCGTTCACCGGCATCTGTACGAACGGGATGATCTCCCAGATGTTGCAGATGAACACGAAGCTGAACACCGTGAGCAGGAAGGGCGTCCAGTTCATGCCCTCCTCGCCGATGGTCTGCAGGATGATGCCGTTGCGAATGAAGTCGACCGCCGATTCCGCCACGTTCTGGATTCCCGACGGCACGAGCTGCTGCTTGCGGCCGGCGAGCAGGTAGAAGCCGAACACCAGCACGACGGACGCCCACATCAACAGGACGATCTTGTTGACGCCGAAGGTGTCGCCTCCGAAGAGGATCCGCCACTCGACGGCGTGACTGATCGGCGGGAAGTCGATCGCAATTGTCATTTGGGCTTCACTCCCGGGAAGGCCAGCGTCGCACCCACGTACTTCATCTCCCAGAAGAGAAGTCCTAGGTGCGTCGCGAGGATCGTGATGGCGAATGTCGTGAGGCTGATCCACGACGTGTGGCGCACGGCGAGGATCACGGCGGTGACGAGACCCATCCGCGCCATGAAGCCACCGAACGCGGTGGCCATGAGAGCGACGGGTGAGATGCGAGCGGCCCAGGACAGCGAGACGGCCGCCAGCAGAAAGTTGGCCGCGACGACGGCGACGGCGAGCAGCGCAGACCACGCGCCCTTCGATCCGCCGAGGAGGCCGGCAACGACGACGATCACCGGTGCAACCGGGATGACTCGCTTGACCATGTCGCCCGCGAGCTGCGTTTCGACGTCGGGCACCTGCTGTACGTGCGTAGCGGTCATTTGGCGGCCTCGCCTGGGCTCGCCTCGCTACCGGGGCTCGAGATCTTGCGCTGGTGCTCGTCCATCTCGACGCTGTAGTGGAGGTACTGCTTCCAGAAGAGGTAGCCGATCGTGAAGCCGAACAGCCCGAGCATGAACAAGGGGCGGGTGCCGAACCGACCGTCGAGCAGATACCCGAGGAATCCGAAGATCATCGGGGTCACCGTGAGGTCGATGGCACGTGAGAGTGCGTTGCCAAACCCGTTGTTCAGTTCACGCCGGTCTCGCAGGTCCACTTGCGGTCGCCTTTGACGCTTGTGAATGTTTTCGCAATCTAGAAGACAGGGTTTCGCGGGTGCAAATCCGATCTGCTGAGCCTGCGAAAAATATCGACCACAGACGCGCGAGCAGACGGAAGGCCCCCTGGTACCCCGCAGGTGGGCGGACCTTAGTGGTCGCCCTTGACCCCCGCCAGAGGAGCGGTGTCCGATGACGACCGGTCGTCGCCGTTCGTGCGCGCTTGGCGCGCTCCGGGATGGAACACCGTGAACAAGAGCAGTCCGAGGCCGGCGATGCCGAGCGGTACGACGGCATCTCCACGACCGGTGTAGGTCGGATAGAGCACGAGGCCCGAGAGCAGCGCGGTCCACGTCCAGAGGATGAGGACGCTGCGGCGCCGGCCGTGACCGAGGCGCATCAGTCGATGGTGCAGGTGCTCCTTGTCGGCGGTGGCGACGCCCGCCCGGCGACTCGCGCGTCGCACGATGGCGAACGCGGTATCGATCATCGGCACGCCGAGGATCACGAGCGGGATGAACAGCGGAGCGAAGAAGAAGAAGGACTGGCCGCTGAACTCGGTGTCGGTTGATCCACCGACGGAGATCGTCGATGCCGCCATCAACAATCCGAGAAGGAGCGCGCCGCTGTCCCCCATCATGATGTGTGACTCGCGGAAGTTGAACGGCAGGAATCCGAGACACACCGCGAGCGTGATGATCGCGATGAGCGGGCCGATGTTGCCCGACGCGAGCACGCCGACCTCGTCGAGTCGCAGGCTGTAGAGGAAGAACGATCCCGCGGCGATCGCGGTGATGCCCGCGGCCAGACCGTCGAGTCCGTCGATGAAGTTGATCGCGTTCGCCATCCCCGCAACCCACAGCACCGTGAGAAACGCGGACAGATCGGGGGTCAACGAGAAGATGCCGAGGAACGGAACACGGAAGAAGATCGTGCTCACACCCGCGAGCGACAGGATGCTGCCGGCGAGCACGATGCCGGCAAGCTTCGCCGGCGCCGACACGCCTTCGCCGTGGACCTTGCGCACGTCGTCGAGCAGGCCGACGCTGAAGATCACCGCGGCCGCAACGACGATGCCGATCGGTCCCGTGCTCGATTGGAAGACATCTTCGAAGTCCCCCATCAGCGCGGCGACGAGCATCCCCGCCATGAGACCGACGAGCATGGCGACCCCGCCGAGGTTCGGCATCGGCTTCTCGTGCACTTTGCGCTCGCCCGGAGCGACGAGCAGATTGCGGCGAAGTGCGAATCGGCGTACCAGGGGCGTGATCGCGAGGGTGGTGAGAAACGCCACCGCGAACACGGCGAGGTAGCCGCCCATCACGAGATCGCGGTCACGACATCACGCGTACGGCGTGAATCGGTTGCACAAAGCGAGCACTTGCTCGCGCACCGCGTCGATCTCGGATTGGTCGTCTCGGCCGACGAGCACTCGGTGGATCAGCCCGCCGATGGTGGCCATCTCGGCCTCGCGCATGCCCTGTGTCGTCGTGGCCGGCGTACCGATGCGGAGCCCGCTCGTGATGTACGGAGGCCGCGGGTCGTTGGGGACCGTGTTCTCGTTGAGGCTGATCCCAGCCCGGTCGAGGGCGAGCCGTGCCTTCTTGCCGGAGAGATCCGCGTCGAAGGTACGCAAGTCGACAAGCATCAGATGGTTGTCGGTACCGCCCGAGACGAGGCGCAAGCCGTGCTCGGCCAACGAACGCGCCAACGCGTCGGCGTTGCGAACGACCTGGGCGGCGTACTCCTTGAACTCCGGCTGCGCCGCTTCGAAGAACGCCACGGCCTTGGCCGCGATCACATGGTCGAGCGGGCCGCCCTGGAGACCAGGAAAAACGGACTTGTCGATCGTGTCAGCGAGCGCGGCCGTCGACAGGATGCAACCGCCGCGCGGCCCACGGAGTGTCTTGTGGGTGGTGAACGTCATGATGTCGGCGCCATGCTCGATCGGGTTCGGGTGTTGCCCGCCTGCGATGAGCCCGGCGATGTGTGCAGCATCGAAGAGGAACAGCGCGCCGACCTCGTCGGCGATCGCGCGGAACGGTCGGGGGTCGATGATGCGGGAATACGCCGTGGCCCCCGCGACGATCATCTTCGGACGTTCGCGTAACGCGACCTCGCGCACTTCGTCGAAGTCGATGCGCTCATCCGACTCGGTGACGCCATACGCGACGAAGCGGTACAGCTTGCCGCTGGCATTGACGGGCGAACCGTGCGTCAAGTGGCCGCCTTGGTCGAGCTTCATGCCGAGCACGGTGTCGCCCGGATCGAGTAGTGCGAGATACACGGCCATGTTCGCGTTGGCGCCGGCGTGGGGTTGCACGTTGGCGTGGTCCGCGCTGAAGAGTGCTTTCGCGCGTTCGCGCGCGAGTTCCTCGACCTCGTCGATGATCTCGTTGCCGCCGTAGTAGCGCTTGCCCGGGTAGCCCTCGGAGTACTTGTTCGTCAGCACCGAGCCCGTGGCTTCGAGCACCGCCGGCGACGTGAAGTTCTCCGAAGCGATCAGCTGCAGCGTGGTGTTCTGCCGTTCGAGCTCGCGCTCGAGGATCGAGAAGAGCTCGCGATCTCGGTCGACGGGCCAGTGCTCGCTCTTGTCGGTCACGTCGTGCGCTCCTCTTCCTCGATCTGGGCGAGCTGCTCGAGCCGCTTCTCGTGCCGACCACCTTCGAACTCCGTCTCGAGCCAGAGCTGGAGGATCTCGTCGGCCAAGCCGAAGGCAACGATGCGACCGCCCATCGACAGCACGTTGGCGTTGTTGTGCTGGCGGGACAGTCGCGCCGTGAACAAGTCGTTGCACAGCGCCGCCCGTGCCCCCCGGACCTTGTTGGCGGCCAGTTGCTCGCCTTGCCCGCTGCCGCCCAGCACGATTCCCCGGTCGGCATCGCCCCTGACGACCGCCCGAGCGGCCGCAGCGCAGAAGGCGGGGTAGTCGACCGTCTCCTCGCTGTCGGTGCCGAAGTCGATGACCTCGTGACCCCAGTCGGCGAGCACCTTGACGAAGTGCTGCTTGAGCGGAAAACCCGCGTGGTCGGAGCCAATCGCGATTCTCATGCGATTCCTCCGTGGTCCTCACTCATGCCGCGCCTTCCTTCTCGCTCGCCACGGGCCACATGAGGTTCACGAGGCGCTCGACGAGATCGTCGATCTCGGCGATGCATGCGGCGTACACCTTCGGCGAACCAAGGTACGGATCAGCCACGTCGTCATCGACGGACTCGCCGAGCAGCTCCATCGGACGGCGCCCTGCGTTCGCACGCGACAGCCACGCCTCGATCGATTCGCCCTGGCGCCGAGCGCCCACGCCTTCGCCACGTCGTACGAGCTCTTTCAATGTGAAGCATCGTGGGAGCAGCGAATCGCCGAGCACCACGGCCTCACGCGCGTGCAGCCGTTCCATGCCGATGACGAGGTCCGCGCCGTGCACCAACTCTGCGCTCATCAGCCGGCTGCGGTGCTCGGTGATGTCGAGGTCGTAGGCGGCAGCAGCCCTGATGGCATCGTCGGTCGCCGCGCGGCCGTCGAAGGTGATGCCCGCCGATGAGACCGAAGCCTCGACGCCACGCGATCGCAGGCGCTCGCGCAGCAACGCCTCGGCCATCGGCGAGCGGCAAATGTTGCCGGTGCACAGGATCAGGATGTCAACGGAGGCGGCGATGAGTCGATTGTAGGCAGCCGACCCCGGTTGCTTACCGTTGACCACTCAGCCCCGCCGCCCACCTTTTGGGCCGTCGGCTTCGCCGACGCCTACCTTGCTCAAATGCCTCTCGACCCTCGAACCCCGGTGATCATCGGCGGTGGCCAGGTCAATCAGCGCACGGCTGAGGGCGACCCGGCCCGAGAGCCCGTCGACCTCATCGTCGAGGCCGCTCGACGCGCCAGCACAGACGCCGGCCTGTCCAATGGGCAGGTGCTCGCCGCCGTCGACGCAGTCCGGATCGTGTCGTTGTTGTCATGGCGCTACCGCGACGCCGGAGCCCTCGTCGCCGAGCGAATCGGCGCCGAACCGCGCCAAACCGCGGTCACCACCCCTGGCGGCAACACCCCGCAGTCGCTCGTCAATCGCACCGCACTCGACATCGCCGCCGGTCGGAACGATGTCGTTCTGATCGGAGGCGCCGAAGCATGGCGCACCCGCATGTCGTTCCGCGCCACCGGCGATCGGCCGAGTTGGACGCTGCAGGACGAATCCGTTCCCGAGGCCGAAGTGATCGGCGACGAGTTCACGATGACCCATCCGGCCGAGATGAACCGGGGAATCATCATGCCGGTCCAGGTGTATCCGATCTTCGAGCAGGCCTTGCGGGCAGCCGCAGGGCGATCGATCGACGACCATCTGGTGCGCATCTCCGAGCTCTGGTCGAGGTTCAGCGCGGTCGCGGCGAGCAACCCGAACGCGTGGTCGCAGCAGGCCTACACCGCCGAGGAAATCCGCACACCCGGCCCCGACAATCGATGGATCGGGTTCCCGTATCCGAAGCTGATGAACTCCAACAACAGCGTGGAGCAGGGCGCGGTGCTGCTCATGTGCTCGGTCGAGGCAGCCGAGCGAGCGGGCGTCCCGCGCGACCGATGGGTGTTCCCGCACAGCGGCGCCGACGCACACGACACCGATGCGTTGTCGCACCGCGGCGATCTGCACTCGTCGCCGGCCATTCGCGCCGTCGGACGACAGACGCTCGAGCTCGCTGGTATCGGCATCGACGATGTCGCGCATGTCGACCTGTACTCGTGTTTCCCGTCCGCAGTGCAGATCGCGGCCGCCGAGCTCGGGCTTGCGGACGACGACCCGAGCCGTGAGCTCACGGTGACTGGCGGCCTGTCCTTCGCCGGCGGTCCCTGGAACAACTACGTGACGCATGCCATCGCCACGATGGTCGGTGTGTTGCGCGACGATCCGGGTTCCGTCGGTCTGTGCACGGCGAACGGCGGCTTCATCACGAAGCATGCGATCGGTGTGTATTCGACGGAGCCACCTTCCGGCGGCTTCGCGTGGTCGAATGCGCAGGACGAAGCCGATCGTCTGACGAAGCCGCGCGATGTCGCTCCGGAGGACTACGAGGGCGACGTCACGATCGAATCGTGGACGGTGATGCACAGCCGCGAAGGCGACCCCGAGAACGGCATCGCCGCCGCGCTGTTGCCAGACGGCCGCCGCACCTGGGGCACGACCCAGGATGCCGACGTGTTGAAAGCCATGACCGTCGAAGAGTTCGTCGGTCGTCCCGCCCGCCTCGACGGCAACGGCACCCTGCTCGTCTGACTGGCTAGCCGAGATCCATCTGGCGGAGGCGGTCGGTGATCTTGCTCATGATTGCCCGACTGGCCTTCGGCATCTCGTCGAGCAGCTTGCGGAACTGAGTGGCGTCGAGGGCCAGCAACTTCATCGGCGTGAGTGCTCGCACCGTTCCGACTCGGGGTCGGTTGTCGATCAGGGCCATCTCACCGATGAGCTCGCCCGGGCCGATGCTGCCCTTGCGCTCGCCGCCCACTTCGAACGCGGCGCTTCCGTCGATGACGATGTAGGCCTCGGTGCCCGGTTTGCCCTGCTCGGTGAGCACGGCGCCTTGCTCGGCCTCGACCTCCTCGACCAGCTCGGCCACTCGCGCCAGTTCGGCCGGCGTGAAGCCTTCGAACAGTTCGACCTTCGCCAGCCGCTCAGCTCCGTCGTCGATCTTCTTCCGGAACGGCATGGTGTCCCCCCTTGGCGCGTGCCGGCGTCACCGTAGCGCGACTGCGCGGATCTGCTCCTCGGCGATCGGGCCCGCACGGATGATCGTGACCTCCGGACCGGTGGCGTCGACCACCGTCGATGCCACTCCGTGGCACGGCCCGCCGTCGATGACGAGCGCGACCTCGCCCGTCAGCGACGCTGCGGCCTCGCTGGCCATCGCAGGCGTGCGCTCACCGTGACGATTGGCGCTGGTGACCGCCAGCGGTCCGACGCGACGAGCCAACGCGCGTGTGAAGTCATGGTCGGGGCAGCGCACGCCGAGAGTGTCGCTGCCCGTTCGGCTCGGGAGAACGATGGTGAGCGGGCCCGGCCAGAAGGCCTCGGCCAGCAGACCAGCCGTGCCCGAAACCTCGACGAGCGAGCCAGCCTGTTCTCGTGATTCGACGAGGACCGCGATCGGCAGCGAGTCGGGGCGACCCTTCAAGGCGTACAGCGCCTCGCTCGAAGCCTGCAGCGCGGCCAGCCCGTACACCGTGTCCGTTGGCACGATGATCGCATCGCCGGCACGCAACGCGGCCTCTGCGGCATCCAGTGCACCGGCGTCCTCGAGGGCGACGAACGTGGTCACAGCACTACTCCTCGGGGGCTCCGCCCCCGCACCCCAACGGGGCGGCTCCCTGGCCGTCGCTCGCCCCGTGCTGCTCGATCGCTTCGCTCACTCACAGCACTACTCTCCCACCGTGCGTGCCGCCGTCATGCGAAGCAATCAGCTCGTCGTCGACGATGTTCCCGCACCGACGCCGCGGCCCGGCCAGATCCTCGTACGCACGCTCGCCTGTGGCATCTGCGGTTCCGATCTCCACGCATTGCAGTACGGGCATCTCATGGTGGAGATGAGCGAGCAATCGGGTCCGTTGCCCGAAGGGATGCCCACGCCGCACATCATGGACTTGTCGCGCGACGTCGTGATGGGCCACGAGTTCGTCGCCGAGGTCGTCGAAGTCGGCGAGAACGTCGGCAACAGCAAGGTGGGCGACCTCGTCGTCTCGATGCCGATGACGTTCGACGAGCGCGGTCTCTTTCCCATCGGGTACAGCAACGAATATCCCGGCGGGTACGGCGAGCTCATGGCGCTGTCCGACATGTTGTCGATTCGCGTGCCCAACGGCCTCGACGTCGATCGGGCCGCGCTCACCGAGCCCATGGCGGTCGGTGTGCACGCGGTGAACAAGTCGCGCATCCAGCAGGGCGAGGCCGCGGTCGTCCTCGGCTGCGGACCCGTCGGGCTCGCGGTCATCGCCGACCTGCACCGCAAGGGCATCGAGCCAATCGTCGCCGCCGACTTCTCGGCGAAACGTCGCGAGCTGGCGAAGGTGCTCGGAGCCCACGAAGTCGTCGATCCCCGGGTCGAGCCCGCGGTCGACGCGTGGCGACGGGTCGACGCACGCCACGCCAGTCGAAACCTCGTCATCTACGAGGCCGTAGGCGTGCAGGGCATGATCGACGCCGCGATCGCCGCCGCGCCTCGCAACGCTCGGATCCTCGTCGTCGGCGTGTGCATGCAGCCCGACACGATTCGACCGATGCTGGCCATCGGGCGAGAGCTCTCGATCCAGTTCGTGCTCGGGTACGACCCCATGGAGTTCAGCGACACGCTGCGGGCCATCGCCGAAGGCGAGCTGGTCGCTGCGCCCATGATCACGGGCCACGTCGGTATCAAAGACGTGCCTCGAGCGTTCACCGATCTCGGAGATCCCGAGGCCCACGCCAAGATCCTCGTGGTTCCCGATCCTCAATGATCACCTCCGGCTGCCGATGGGAACCGGCCGAGTCGGGCAAAAAAGGAAGCTGATGGCGAAGGTCAAGGTGCGCTGCACCGGATGCGGCGCCATGAATCGCGACGAGTTGGCAGATCGGTGTCGGGTCTGCGGCACGATCCTCGCCGACGCGGCGCGCCGGCGGGCCGCCAAGCTCGGTTCGATCAGCGAGGGGCCCGCGTTCAACGTCCTGGTGGAGAACGAGGTGGCCGCTTGGCAGGAATACGCCGCCAATCGGAGTCGTCCTGGTGCCAAGACCCGTCGCCCGACCGAGCTCGACGAACCGTCTCCGTCACGCCTGCCGTGGCGTCGAGGGAAGTCCGACTGAGTCAGGCGAGCTGAGCCGGGCGACGAGCACTCTTGGCCGCCCCACGAGATCGACTCGCACCTCAGCCTCAGCGAACAGCGAAGCGGCGACCGCGAGCGCGCGGGAGGCTTGCGTCTCGCCGATCTCCAGGACGACCGCACCTGCGGGTTGAAGCCACGCCGGAGCATCGCTGAGGATCCGCTCGATTGCCTCCAGCCCGGTCGGCCCGGCGATGATCGCATCGCGCGGCTCCCAATCCGACACCTCCGCGGGCAACGGATCGTCGGTGGCGACGTACGGCGGGTTCGACACGATCACATCGATGGTGCCGGCGAGCTCGTTTGGTAGGGCGCCGAACCAGTCGCCCGCCTCGAGCCGCACACGCGTCGCCGCATGACCGATGCCGGCGAGGTTGGCGCGAGCGACATCAAGGGCCGCATCGGAGGCGTCGGTGCCCCACACCGACAGCCGTGGCCGCTCGACGGCCAACGCCAATGCGATCACGCCGGAACCCGTTCCGAGATCGACCGCCAGCCGCGCGCCGAGCGCGTCGATCACGCCGAGCGCGTGGTCGACGACGATCTCGGTCTCCGGTCGCGGGATCAGCACCCGAGAGTCGACATGCACGTCGAGCGTGCGAAACCCCCAACGCCCGAGCACGTACTGCAGCGGCTCGCCTTTGGCCCGCCGTTCCACCATCGTCTCGAAGTGAGCGACGGTGACGGCATTCGCATCCTCATCGAGGAATGCGGTGAGTTCTGCACCCTCTCGACCGCTGGCCTCTTCGACGATGCGTCGGGCGTCGGCGCGATCACCGAGTCGTGCGATCGCCTCCTCGAGCAGCCGGCGCCACGTCGGTTTGTCAGTCACCCGGATCGGAGAGGCGCCGAGTCTGCTCGTCGTGCACGAGCGCGTCGGAGATCTCGTCGAGGTCGCCCTGCAACACACGATCCAGCTTGTAGATCGTGAGGCCAGGCACCCGGTGGTCGGTGAGCCGGTTCTCCTTGAAGTTGTACGTGCGAACCTTCTCGGAGCGGCCGCCGCCGCCCGTCTGCCCCCGACGGGCCTCGGATGCCTCTGCCTCTTTTCGGTCCTGCTCCAGCTTGAGCAGGCGCGAGCGGAGCACTTGCAGTGCCTTCGCCTTGTTCTGGATCTGGCTTTTCTCGTCCTGCATCGAGACCACGAGCCCGGTCGGCTTGTGCGTGACGCGCACCGCAGAATCGGTGGTGTTCACGGACTGCCCACCCGGCCCTGACGACCGGTAGACGTCGATCTGCAGATCGCGTTCGTCCAGGGCAACATCGACTTCCTCGGCTTCGGGCAGCACGGTCACCGTCGCCGACGATGTGTGGATTCGACCCTGCGACTCGGTGACCGGCACGCGTTGCACGCGATGCGGCCCGGCCTCGTGCTTCATTCGGGTCCACACGCCGTCGCCGCTGAGCACGAACGTGATCTCGTTGTACCCCCCCATCGGCGATTGCTCGGATCCGAGCACCTCGAGCTTCCATCCCTGACGCTGGGCGAAGCCCTGGTACATCTGAAAGAGATCGCGGGCGAAGAGGTTGGCTTCTTCTCCGCCTTCGGCGCCGCGGATCTCGACGATCACGTTGCGTTCGTCGTTCGGGTCGGTGGGGAGCAGCAGCACTTTGAGCTCGGCGTCGAGACGCTCGATGTCGGCGGACGCGGTCTCGACTTCGGTGCGTGCGAAGTCGCGATCGTCGCCCGCAGAATCGGACAGCATCTGTTTCGCAAGCTCGAGATCGTCCATCCTCTTCTGCAGGTCACGGAGCCGCGACACGATGGCATCGAGTTCCTTGTATCGACGCGCGAGATCTCGGTAGCGCGACTGATCGGCGTGCACGTCGGGATCGGCCAGTCGCGCCTCGACATCGGCGAACTCGTTCTCGAGACCGGCGAGGCGCTCCAACATGGGTTCGAGGTTACGGGCTCAGCTGCGCCAGTCGCCTGACACGGCAACCACTTCTGCGGGATGCTTCAGCCGCTTGGCCAGCGCTCTCGTCGCGGGATGGTCGTCGCGCTCCGGTACGGCGAGCAGCAACCGGGCATCGGGGTTCAACGCGAGGCGAGCTTCGGCAGCCGCGGGCACGAGGTCGAGGTCGACTCCGACAGAGCAGACGAGCACCGCGTCGGCCGCTGTCGCGCAGGCGATGTCGCGCTCACGCAGGCCGACACGCGGGCGAGGTGAAGGTGCGGGTTCGAGGCCGCCGAGACCGATCCGTGCCGGATCGTTGCGGAGCGTCCACCGCATCCACCGTTCGGGCACCAGTTGGTTGAGGGGGTGCGGGGGCGCGTCGGGACGGCGGTGTTCCTGCACGATCGCGACGACTCGCTCGAGCGCTTCCGAGGGCGCGAGATCGCCGTGCAACATCGCTGTGAGCTCGCGATCGGCCTCTCCAACGCCGACCTCGAGACGGCCGTGCGCGACGCGCGCCACCTCGAGGCCTCGCAGCTCACCCGCGAGGTGATCGTGTTCGGTCACCACTTCGAGGCCAGCGCGCTCGAGCAGGAGCCGCAGCTCCGCCGTCTCGTGCGACGGGAGCGCCGGGGGAAAGGGTTCGGGATCCGTGGCGTGCAGCTCTGCGCCTCGTAACCACCAGATCTTTGGCGGGTTGCTGAAGAGCGCCGCCCGACGAGCGAGCACTCCCGCGTCGTCCTCGACGAACAGATGCAGCTCGTGCAGGCCGTGTTGCCGGCCCCATGCCATCGCCTTGCCGAGCGCTCGAGCGGGGTCGGTTTCGATGAGCACCCAGCCCTGGGCGCCCGCGGATCGGGCGGCGCCTCCGGGAAACGGTGCCGGGACGGTCGTCTCGATTCCGAAGTGATCGCGCACGAGCGCCGCGAGTTTCCCTTGGAGCAGCGCCCCACGGCGCTCGGGTTCGAGCGGTTGTTGCTTGTCTACGACGACTTCTTGCGGCGCCCGTAGCGACGCTCGAAGCGATCGATGCGCCCGCCCGAGTCAACGAGCTTCTGCTTGCCCGTGTAGAAGGGATGGCACTCCGAGCACAGCTCGACGTGCAGATCGCCCTTGGTCGACCGGGTCGTGAAGGTGTTCCCGCACGAGCAGCGGACTTCGGTCACGACGTAGTTCGGATGGATGTCGGCCTTCATAAGGTCTCGCAGTCTAGGGATTTCGGCGTTTGTGCGGTCACAACCGGAGGAATTCTCCGGTTCAGGCCGGAAGAACGGGTGAGCTAGCCCGAAATGGACGGGGCCTTGGCCACCTCGGCCAGGAACTCGTCGTTGGACTTGAACGTCTTCATGCGGTCGAGGAGCAACTCGAGGCCGGCGCCGCCACTACCGCCGCCCTCACCACCGGCGAGGCCGGAGAGCACGCGGCGGAGCTTCCAGACCATGTTGAGCTGATTGCGGGCGATGAGCAGCTCTTCGTGCCGGGTCGACGAGGCGTCGACGTCGATCGCGGGATAGATGCGCCGCTCGGCCAGCTTGCGGTCGAGCCGCAGCTCCATGTTCCCGGTGCCCTTGAACTCCTCGAAGATGTGATCGTCCATGCGGCTGCCGGTTTCGACGAGGGCGGTCGCCAGGATCGTGAGCGAGCCACCCTCCTCGATGTTGCGGGCGGCACCGAAGAACTTCTTGGGCGGATACAGCGCACCGGCATCAATACCGCCGGACATGATCCGGCCACTCGTCGGCGCGGCGAGGTTGTACGCGCGGGCGAGGCGGGTGATGCCGTCGAGGATGATCACGACGTCTTTGCCCATCTCGACCATGCGCTTGGCGCGCTCGATGGTGAGCTCGGCGACGACCGTGTGCTCCTCGGAGGGACGATCGAACGTCGACGACGCCACTTCGCCGCGCAACAACCAGCGCTTCATGTCGGTGACCTCTTCTGGCCGTTCGTCGACGAGCAACACGATGAGGTGCACTTCGGGGCTGTTCGTCTCCACCGCGCGGGCGATGTTCTTCATGATCGTGGTCTTGCCGGCCTTCGGCGGCGACACGATCAGACCGCGCTGACCCTTGCCGATCGGCGAGATGAGATCGATGATCCGGTTGGTCATGTTGCCGGGATCGTCTTCGATCTCCATCTTGAGCTTCTCGTCGGGGAAGAGCGCAGTGAGGTCTTCGAACCGGCGACGGTTGCGCGCCTGCTCCGGATCCATCTCGTTCACGGTGTCGATGCGCAACAGCGCGGGGTTCTTCTCGTTGCGTGACGCAGGACGGGCTGCGCCTTTGAGGAAGTCGCCCTTGCGAAGACCGAACTGTCGTGCCTGCTTCACGGAGACATACACGTCGTCCTTCGACGGCAGGAAGCCCTTGAGGCGAAGGAAGCCATAACCCTCGTCGCGGAGATCGAGGTAGCCCTCGACATCGACGGGCTCTCCTACGAACGGCGCATCGCTCTCTTGCTGCGGACCCTGTCGCTCGCGATCACCACCACCGGCACCACCGCCGGGACCACGTTCACGGTCGCGTCCGCGACGCCGGCGCCGGCGATTGCCGCCATCGGCGTCGTCACGAGGGCCTTGGCCGCCTTGACCGCCTTGACCGCCTTGGCCGCTTGGCCCGCCGTCGCGTTGGCCTTGACCCTGGTTCCGCTGACCTTGCTGACCCTGCTGGCCCGGCTGACCTTGTGGGCGGGGCTCACGATCGTGGGGCGCGGACCCCTCGCTCGATCCGGAGACATCGGTCGGCGCACCTCCAGGAGCGTCCGTCGCAACATTGAGCTCCCAGTCCGCCGGGGGCTCGTCGTCGGGCACGGGCGCGGGAGCCGCTGAAGGCACAGGCAGAGGCAGAGGAGCCTCGGCGCGCTCGTGAGCCTGTGGCGCGGCCACTGGCGTACGGGTGTCGGCTGCCCCGTTGCCCGCGCCCGCGAGGTCCAGCACCTGATCGACGAGATCGGCCTTCTTCGCGCGCGAACCGGCCTTGCCACCCATCGCTTCGACGATGGCCGCCAGCTCGGCGCGATCTTTCTGCTCGAGCTTGGAGCGTGAGAGTGCAGTTGCCTCGACGCTCATCCTGTAACCCCATTTCGTAAGGAGATGCCGCCAGGAAGCCGATTCTGCCGCCAGGCCGAAAGGTCACCGACGCTCGTCAGGTCCGCGAGAAAGGCAGAACCACCGGGAGTTCGTCGGCTGCGTCATCTCGCCCGAACGGGCGGTTGGCGCGACGCACATGGTAGCGACGTCAGCCCGTCCGGAGCAACCACCGCGAATCTCAGGCAATGCGGCGCGGCAGGTACGCCAGACTGGCGAACCTATGGGGGCAGTGCTCGACGCGCGCGGACTGCGCAAGCGATTCAAAGACGTACAGGCGGTCGACGGCGTCGACCTCGTCGTGCACGCCGGCGAGCGCGTTGGATTGCTCGGGCCGAATGGGGCGGGGAAGACGACGACGCTGCTGATGTTGCTCGGCGCAATCACGCCGGACGAGGGCGACATCGAGATCATGGGTCATCGCCTGCCGAAGGGGCGGTCCAAGGCGATGGAAGAGGTCGGCTTCGTCGCCGGCTACCTGCCACTCCCCGATCGCCTGCGTGTACGGGAGGCCTTGGGCGTCTTCGCTGGGTTCTACGGCCTCGATCGCGCCCAAGCCGATGACGCCATCGACCGCGGCCTGGCACGCTTTCGGATCACCAAGCTCGGTGACCGCATGTGCATGGAGTTGTCGTCGGGCCAGCGCACGCTCGTTGGCATCGTGAAGTCGTCGCTGCATCAGCCGCACCTACTCGTGCTCGACGAGCCGACCGCGTCGCTCGACCCCGATGTCGCGATGCGCGTACGCGCCGGGCTGCTCGACATCTGCGCGAACGAAGGCACCGCGCTGCTCGTGACGAGTCACAACATGCTCGAGGTCGAGCGCATGTGCGAACGCGTCGTGTTCATCGCCGGAGGTCGCATCGTGGCTGACGGCACGCCGAACGACGTCGCGGCGATGTTCGGGCACGGCGATCTCGAGTCGGTGTTCCTGCAACTCGCAGGCAACGACATGGACCTGGACGAACTATGAGTTGGCTTCGGATCAAGACCGTTGTGCGCCGGCACTGGTACGTGTTGTGGCGCAGTCCGAACCGCTGGTTCGACATCGCGGTGTGGCCGGTGTTCGACGTGCTGCTGTTCGGCTCGCTCGGCGCGTTCGTCGCGCAAGAGAACACGGCATCGCGCGCCGCGGCGCCTTACTTGCTCGCCGGGATCATGCTGTTCCACGTCTTGTTCCAATGTCAGATCGCGGTCACGACCGGTTTCATGGAGGAGACGTGGAGCCGCAATCTCCTCAACATCATGACCACGCCGATCACCGAGATCGAATATGCCGCCGGCCTCGCGCTGTACGCGGGAATGAAGCTGGTGATGGCGATGGTGACGATCTCGGTCGTAGCCCTCGTCACGTACCAGTTCCACCTCGACAGCATCGGCTGGGGACTCGTGCCGATCGTCGGCATCCTGCTGATGGTGGGCTGGGCGATCTCGCTGTTCGTGATCGGGCTGATCCTGCGCTTCGGCCAGTCCGCCGAGATCCTGGCGTGGGGCATCAACTTCGTGATGCTGGCGCTGTCCGGCGTGTTCAACCCGGTGACGGCACTGCCAGGCGCAGTACAACCAGTGGCCAAGCTGTTCCCGACGACATACGCCTTCCGGGCGATGCGCCAGTTGCTCGACGGCGGATCGATCCCGTGGAGCGACGTGGCCTGGGGCTACGTCGGCGCAGTGGTGTTCTGCGCGCTCGGCTACTGGTTCATCGTCCGCATGCTCAGCACGTTCCGCGCCCGCGGCTACGTCACCCGCTTCAGCTGAGAGTGCATCGAAATCCCTTGCATACGTACACAAAACTGTGTGCGTGTGCATGGGATTTGCTCACGGGGTGGGGACGATGAGGCGGCCCATCAACGAGTGGCCGGGGACGACGACCGCGTCGGCGGTGCCTGATTCGGAGTAGAAGCCGCCGGGGCCGTCGACCTGCGAATCGACGAGCAGATACGGCACCGACTCGGTCGTGTGGGTCTTCAACCGCACGGGCGTCGGGTGGTCGGGCAGCAGCAGCAGGCGCCACGGTCCGAGCGCGTCGAGCCCCTGGATGAGGCCGCGCAGGATGCGATCGTCCCACCGTTCGAGCGCGGTCATCTTCTCGTCGAGGTTGCCCGCATGGCCTGCCTCGTCGGTGGCTTCGACGTGGATGAGAAACAGATCGGCGCCGTCGGCCAACGTCTGCAACGCGGCGTCGCGCTTTCCTTCGTAGTTCGTGTCGAACCAGCCGGTGGCTCCCTCGACCTCGACGACGTTCATGTCGGTCAGCACTCCCAACCCGCGTACGAGGTCGACCGCCGTGCACAGGCCGGCCTCGATGCCGTATGCGTCACGAAACGCGGGCATCTCCGGTTGAAATCCCTGGCCCCAGAACCACACCTGGTTTGCCGCCAAACCGAACCGAGGGACGATCTCCCGCGACGCGTCCATGAGCGCCTGCAACTTCGCGGCGGCCGCCCCCGACGGCCAGACCGCCGGTTTGTCGCTGAGATCGTGTGGCGGTGTGCACTCCGCATCCGCCCAGTCGGCGGGAGCAACGAGGATGTGGCGGTACTGCACGCCAGGGTGAAACACGACATCGTCGCCGCCCAGCTCCGCTTGCAGCGCGCCGATGACCTGTGCCCCGGCCGCCGAGGACGGATGCCCGCCGGCGAAGTCGAGCATGGTGCCGTCTTCGCCGATGGTCACGAGGTTGCAGCGGTACGCCACCTGGTCAGGCCGCAACCTCAATCCGAGCGCGGCCGCTTCGATGGGCGCTCGGCCGGTGTGGTACGCCGCGGGGTCGTAGCCGAGGATCGACATGTTGCCGACGTCGGAGCCGGGCGCCATGCCGCTCGGGATCACCGCGGCCCGGCCGACCTCGCCGCGCGCCGCGAGCGCCGACAGATACGGCATCGCCGCCGCCTCGAGCGGGCTGCGGCCGCCGAGCGCGTCGATGGGCTCGTCGGCACAGCCGTCGGGCACGCACACCACGTACTTCACAGCATTTCTCGGGGGCTGCGCCCCCGGACCCCATCCCCGAGCGGCTCGCTGGCGCTCGCTCGCCCGGCCGTGAACTCGCTGCGCTCTTTCACAGGACGAGAGTCTGCCCGGCGTGACAGGCCGGCGACGCACGATTGCGTCATCGCAGGGGGAATGCGATGCCGTACGCCGAGGGACGCGTCTCGCGCGGGCCGACGAAGCGGTGCGCCATGCCGACGAGCGCTTCTATTCCGGCAACTTCGCCGAGCTGTTCGCGCTCACATAGGCCTTCACGAGCTCGAGGTCTCCGCTCAGCACCTCGTAGCGCTCCTCGCCTTCGAGTGCCGCGGCGAGGCGGTCAGGAATCGGCGGTTCGACACCGGTCGCCTTGCGGACCGCATCGGGAAACTTGGCGGGGTGGGCCGTCGAGAGACAGACGATCCGCTCGCCATCGTGTCCGGCCTTCCGAGCGGCGCCGATGCCGACGGCCGTGTGCGGATCGATCAGGTAGCCGTAGCGCTCGTACACATCGCGGATGACGTCCAACGTCTCCCGGTCGTCGATACGCGCCGCGGCGAACGAGGGATCCCGCGGCACCTCCACCGATCCGAGCTCGCGGAATCGGACCATGAGATCAGCCGTGCGGGCGCCGTCACGATCGAGCAGCTCGAAGAGCAGACGCTCCAAGTTGGACGAGACCTGGATGTCCATGCTCGGACTCCACGTCGGAACGACCTCTCCCGTGACGAGCGAGCCGGTTGCCACCCATCGAGCGAGGATGTCGTTGACGTTCGAGCCGATGATGAACCGCTCGATCGGCGTGCCCATCGAGCGGGCGTACCAACCCGCGAGCACGTTGCCGAAGTTGCCCGTGGGCACTGCGAACGTGCACGGGTCTCCGACGGCGAGCTGTGCGGTCACGTAGTACGTGATCTGCGCGACCACTCGACCCCAGTTGATCGAGTTCATCGCGCCGAGCTGCATCTCATCGCGAAACACCTCGTCGGCGAACATCGCCTTCACGAGGTCTTGGCAGTCGTCGAACGTTCCTTCGATCGCGAGGTTGTGCACGTTCGGCTCGTCGACCGTGGTCATCTGCTTGCGTTGCACGTCGCTCACGCGTCCGGCCGGATGCAGTACGACGATGTCGAGGTTCGCTCGGCCCACGCAGGCGGCGATGGCGGCCGATCCGGTGTCGCCCGATGTCGCGACGACGATGGTGCGGCGCTCACTGCGGCGTTCGAGCTCGGCGTTCATCAGCCGGCCGACGAGCTGCAACGCCACATCTTTGAACGCGAGCGTCGGACCGTGCCACAGCTCCTGCACCCACAAGCGGTCATCGAGCTGCACGACGGGACACACGTCGGGGTGGTCGAACGTGGCGTACGCCTCGGTCAGCACATCAGCGTCGACACCGGTGACCACCCCGGCAACGTCGACGTACGATTTCGGCAGCTCTCCCGGCAGCTTGCCGAGCGCGTCGGGCACGAAGAGCCCACCATCGCGAGCCAGTCCCTCCAACAACACGTCGTCGAAGTCGAGCTCGGGAGCGCGCCCCCGAGTGGAGACGAATTTCAAGAGACGACTCTGACCAGCGAGACGACGCGATCGACCACGTCGAGCTCGCGTAGGTCTCGCAACGTGGACTGCATGTCGGCTTCACGGGCGGTGTGCGTGATGAAGATGAGACGCGCTTCGTCGCCGAGTCCTTCCTGCTCCATCGTGCGAATCGACACGTCGTGACGACCGAACACTCCCGCGACCGCCGCGAGTACGCCCGGCTTGTCGGCGACCTCGAGGTTCAGGTAGTACTCGCTCATCGCGTCGTCGATGGGGCGAATCCGCACCGTGGCCAACGCCCCGATGGTGGCGCTCGACCCTTTCGTGAGATTGGCGGCCGCGTCGATGAGATCACCGAGCACGGCGCTGGCGGTCGGGAATCCGCCCGCCCCGCGTCCGTAGAACATCAGGTTGCCGACGGCATCGCCCTCGATGAACACCGCGTTGTAGCTCTCGCGGACGCTTGCAAGCGGATGACTGACTGGGACCATCGCCGGATGCACGCGCACCCCGATCGCGTCGTCGACCCACTCCACGATGGCCAGCAACTTCACGACGTAACCCAGCCGCTTCGCATAGGCGATGTCGGCGGCGGTCACGCCGCTGATGCCCTCGTGGTACACGTCGCCCGCCACGACCTTCGCCCCGAACGCGATCGACGCGATGATCGCCGCCTTGGCACCGGCGTCGAAACCTTCGACATCGGCCGTCGGGTCGCGTTCCGCGAACCCGAGGCTCTGCGCTTCGGCCAGCGCGTCGCCGTACGACACACCCTCCTCCGTCATGCGCGTGAGGATGTAGTTGGTCGTGCCGTTGACAATTCCCATCACGCGCGTGATGCGCTCGCCCACGAGCGACTCACGGAGTGGCCGGATCAGCGGGATGCCTCCCGCAACGGCAGCTTCGAACAGCAGATCAACGCCGGCGTCGTGGGCGGTGCTGAAGAGCTCGGCGCCGACGTTGGCCAGCAACTCCTTGTTGGCCGTCACCACGGGCTTGCCCGCTTCCAACGCCTTGGTGATGAGCGAACGCGCCGGCTCGATGCCACCGATGACCTCGACGATGACGTCGATGCTCGGGTCACCGACCACCGCCGACGCATCGGTCGTGAGAACCCCGTCGGCCAACGTCACGCTGCGCTCGCGCGAGGTGCTGCGCACGGCCACCGCGACGACCTCGAGTCGAAGCCCGGTTCGGGCCTCGATGTCGTCGCCGTGGCGTTGCAGCAGCTCGATGAGCGGGCCGCCGACGTTTCCGCAGCCGAGAACGCCGACCCGCACCAATGGACTCATACCGCGCAAACGGTAGACGGCGCGGGCCGACGCCCCGGCCGGGGTTACGGCGTGAAGGGTTGGGTGCCGAGCGCGATGGTGACCGCGCTGAACGCGGAGTGCGCCTGCATGTAGGCGACTTCGCGTCCGACATCTCCTACGCCGTTGCTTCCCGCCAAGGGTGCGATCTGCACGGTGCTGAGCACTCCGAGGGCCCGTCCGCTCTTGTCGAGGAACGCGCTGCCGGAGTCGCCCGGGATCCCCGGGGTCGCCGTGTACACGTCGTGCGACCAACCTCCCGGGCTGTCGCCGAGGCTGGTGCCTTGCTTCGGGCTCGTTTGTGACACACCGAAGCGCAGCGAGGAATTGCCGTAGGTGTACACCGTGTCGCCGGTGACCGTGCCTGGCGAACTGGTGGCCACTGGTCCACCCCAGCGCGGGATCGAGGGGTTGACCTTCCCGTAATCCGCGGGGTCGAGCTCGACGATCGCCAAGTCGTTGTACTGGCACGTCTCGGAGTCCGTCTCGTGCAACGCCTGCATCGTGAGCCAGGAGTTGTAGACCATCTTCCCGGGCTTGGACGCGCCCCCGACCGACACCGGAGTGCCGAGCGGCAGCGAGCCTGAGTCACACCCATTAGTGGCGGTGTTGCCGCCGGTGCCCGAACAATGCGCGGCCTGACCGATGAAGACCTTGATGCCGTCGGTGAACACGAAGTTCGCCGTGCATTGGCCTCCTGCGGTGACAGTCTGCACTCCGGGATGGATGGCCGCCGTTGCTGCCGGCGCCCAGGTGGGAGCCGCCGCGGCGGGATGGACAGCGGAAAGCCCGCCGACAGCGATGAGCGCGACCAGCGATGAGCCGGTGATGAGCCTGCGGAACGGGTGCAACAGAACCTCCACGTGGTTTCGTGACTGGTTGGCGTGCCCGCGCCGCAGTTGTAACGACCGAATTGCCCGAATCTTACGGTTTCAGCCGAGATCGGTGATCAAAAGGTCGTCGAGTGTCTCGCGGCGCACGACCAGCCGGGCATCGCCGGCGGCCACGAACACCACACCGGGCCGAAGCACCTTGTTGTAGTTCGACCCCATCGAGTGCCCATAGGCCCCGGTCACGGGGGTGGCGAGCACGTCACCAACGCCCAGGTCGGCGGGCACGCTTGCTTCGCGGACCAGCACGTCGCCCGACTCGCAGTGCTTGCCCACGATGCGGACGACATCGGGACGTTCGGCGAACGGATCACGCGGGAGAAAGGCCTCGTAGCCGCTGCCGTACAACACCGGCCGAGGGTTGTCGCTCATCCCACCGTCCACCGACACATACGTGCGGATGTCAGGCAGGTGTTTGACGGTGCCCACGGTGTAAAGCGTGACCGCCGCGGCGGCGACGATCGCTCGGCCGGGCTCGGCGGTGATGCGGGCGCGGATACCAGCGGCTGCGGTGGCATCACGCACGGAACGCGCCCATTGTGTGATCGTCGGCGCCTCCTCCCCGTCGACGTAGGCCACGCCGAGGCCGCCACCGATCGACAGCTCACCCAGTTCGAGATCGCGCACGAACGGTGCAACGACATCGATTGCTTGATGGAAGAAGTCGGCGACGAAGACCTGACTGCCGATATGGAGGTGCAAGCCATCGAACTCGATCGACGCGGACGCGCTCGCTCGCTCTATCGCCTTGGCCGCGTCGCCGGACGCGACGCCGAATCCGAACTTCGAGTCGGTCTGACCGGTCCGGATGAAATCGTGGGTGTGCGCCTCCACTCCCGGCGTGATTCGCACAAGGGTCCTCGGCGCGATGCCGTCGTCAGCGTGGAGCGCGTCGAGCCGGTCGAGCTCGTCGAACGAGTCGACCACGATCGTCAGGCCTGCTGTTCGCGCTGAGCGGAGCTCGTCGATGCTCTTGTTGTTGCCGTGCAGCACGAGTTGGTCGCCCCTCGCTCCCGCGGCCAGCGCAACGTGGAGCTCGCCGCTCGTGGCGACGTCGAGTCGCATGCCCTCCTCGAGCGCGAGACGAGCCATCGCCCGGCAGAGGAACGCCTTCGTCGCGTATGCGACGCCGTCGGGGAACGCGGCTATGGCCTCGCGGCAGCGCGCCCGGAGGTGTTCCTCGTCGTAGACGAAGAGAGGCGTGCCGTATTCGCGCGCCAAGTCGTCGAGCGAACACCCGCCGATCGTGAGCCACCCGTCGTCGCCGACCGCGGCCGTGTCCGGCAGCAGGTTGGTCGGTATCGGCCGGGTCACGGCACCTACATCGATTCCGGCGCCGAGACCCCGAGCAGGTCGAGGCCGATGGCGAAACCGATGCGGGCCGCCTCGACCAACCAGAGTCGCGCCTGCGTGAGCTCAGGACTCACGCCCTCTCCCATGACGTAACAGTCGTGGTAGAAGCCGTGGAACCGATCGGCCAACTCGCGCACCCACGTCGAGATCTTGTGCGGAGCCCGGTCTTCGCACGCGGCGAGCAGCACGTCGGGAAGCTCGGACAGGCTCCGCAGCAGCTCGAGCTCCCGTTCGTGCGTGAGCAGCGAGCGATCAGCCGCGGACAACGGAGCACGCGCCACGTTGCGCTCCGCGGCGACCCTCGAGATGGACGCGATTCGCGCGTGCGCGTACTGCACGTAGTACACGGGTGATTCCTTCGACTCCGCGCGCAGCTTGTCGAGGTCGATCGTTGGCGCCTGATCGATCGAGGTCATCAGCGAAAGCAGGCGCATGACGTCCGGGCCGATGTCGTCGACGAAGTCATCGAGATCGACGGCGTTGCCGAGGCGTTTGCCGATTCGACCGCCAGCGAGGGACACCATCTGGCCGATGCGGATCTCGAGACGGCTCGGATCGACACCGAGAATCGCCACCGCGGCTTGGAGGCTCCTCACTTGGCCCTGATGATCTGCGCCCCAGACGTTGATCACGCGATCGAACCCGCGAATCAGGAACTTGTTGCGGTGGTACGCGATGTCGCCCGCGAGGTAGGTGTAGTCGCCACCCTGTTCCGGTGAGCGGCGCAGCACCCGCTTCTCCCGCGGATCACCGTGCTCCCCGGTGCGAATCCACAGAGCACCGTCCTCCTCGAAGAGGACACCCTTCTCGGCGAGCAACGCGATCGTCTCTCCGACCGCCTCGCTCTCCTCGATCGACGCCTGGCTGTACCACTCGTCGTAGTCGATGTGGACGTCGTGCATCTGATGGCGAATGAATCCGAGGATGCGCTCCGCGGCCCATCGTCCCGCGGCTTCGACTTCTTCCGGGCCGTCGTACGCGGACGCGAGCCCCTTCACGAACGCGCTGGGATAGCCGTCCTCGGGCACCGGCTGACCGGCGCGGCGAGCGAGAACGCTGGCACCGAGCCGGCGGATCTGACCGCCGGTGTCGTTCACGTAGTACTCGCGACTGACGTCGTACCCGGACCGCTCCAACAGACGAGCAACGGAGTCGCCGTACGAAGCGAACCAACCGTTGCCGACATGGATCGGCCCGGTGGGATTGGCCGACACGAATTCCACCTGGACGCGCTCGCCGGCGCCGAAGCCGAAGCGTGCGTAGTTCTCTTCGCCTTGCTCGACGACGTCGGTCAGCACGTCGTGCAGCCAAGTGGCGCGGAGGTGGAAGTTGACGAAGCCGGGACCGGCCAGCTCGACCCGCTCGACGTGTTGCGTCGGATGCGCGTTCAGCCAGTCGACCAGCTCGGTTGCGAGCTCACGCGGGTTGCGGCTCGCCGCCTTGGCGGTAGCCATGGCCACGTTCGAGGACCAGTCGCCGTGCTCGCGGCGTGCTGGCCGCTCGAGATGCACGGTCGCGGGCGCGTCGACGCCGACCGCCGCAAGGGCGTCGCGCAACGACTGCTCGAGCACATCCCGGATCACGGTGGGCCGCTGTCCGTCAGGAGGGTCGCTTCGAAGCGCGGGCCTCGAGCAACCGATTGACGCGATCCACGAGATCGAGCGGTTCGAACGGCTTTGTGACGTAGTCGTCGGCTCCGGCATCGAGACCGGAGCGGACGTCGGCGTTCTGTGCTTTGGCCGACAGCAGGATGATCGGGATCTCACTGGTGGCCGGGTCGCCTTTGAGCGCGGTGACCAGTTCGAGGCCCGACACCCTCGGCATCATGATGTCGCTGACGATGAGGTCGGGTTGGTCGGTGCGAGCGACTTCGATCCCCTCTTCGCCGTCGCGGGCAACCAGCACGGTGAAGCCCTCCATCTCGAAGTTGACCTCGAGAAGCTTGAGGATCACCGGGTCGTCATCGACCACCAGCACGGTGCTGTCCGCCATCAGCGGCGATGCTAGTGCGGAGGGCGGAGGCCGATGACGTCTTGTTCCCGACGGAGCGTGAACCCGAGCTCGTCGTAGACACGAATCGCGCTCACGTTGGTGGTCATCACGTGCAGGATGGGGGTCTCACCTCGGTCGACGATGCGACCGACGAGATCACGCACGAGGACGCTGGCCAACCCGCGGCCGCGAGCGGCCTCGTCGGTACAGACCGCGCTGATCTCGATGTAGCCGGGCGTGTGCATGCGCATCCCGGCCATGGCGATCAGCTCACCGGCGTCGTTCCGAACCCCGAGGTAGTCGCCCAGCTCGATCGTGCGCCGCTCGAACGGCCCGGGATGGGTGCGTCCCACCAGCGCGAGCATGTCCGCCACGTCGTCCGGGCCGAGCAGCCGCGCATCCGTCGCCGTCGCTCGATCCACGTTCGTCGCGATCATTTGTGCCGTCGGAATACGGAACAACTCCTCCCATCCGTCTGGCACGTTCGGCGGCTTCGCGAAGAGGACAGCTGCTCCTCCTGGGCCCACGAGGTCGCGGAGGTCGTCCCACGTCGCGGTGGTCGGCACATCGGGCACGGCGGCAAACGGCGCGACATCGGGGGCATACCGGGCGGCCGCCGAACGAGCGTCCGCTACCTTTTGCTGGGGACCGGTGAGGGCGTGCCACACCGGGTTGTCGAGCACGTGCACGAGAGGATCCTCGCATGCCGTTTGTCGGGAACCGATGACTCGTCGAACGCTTCCGCATCTGTCCCATTGGGGCGCATTCCGCGTGACGGTCGACGACGACCGTGTCGTCGCGGTCGAAGGTCATCCCGACGACCCGGCGCCGTCTCCGCTCCTGGCCAACTTCGTCGACGGGGTGCACCACAAGGCGCGCGTCGCCCGGCCGTCCGTACGGAAGGGCTGGCTCGAGAACGGACCGGGGCCCGACAGCCGTCGCGGCGCGGACGAGTACGTCGAGGTCGAATGGGCCGAAGCCCTTGATCTCGTCGCCGGCGAACTACAGCGAGTACGCGCGACGCACGGGAACGAGTCGATCTACGGCGGCTCGTATGGCTGGGCCAGTGCGGGACGTTTCCACCATGCGCAGGGTCAGGTACATCGCTTCCTGAATTGCATCGGCGGCTACACCGCGTCAGTCAACAGCTACTCGCTTGGCGCGTCGGAAGTCATCCTTCCCCACGTCGTCGGCAGCGCGGCCGAAGTGCTGCGGCGCGCCACGACATGGAAGGCGATCCTCGAACACACCGAACTCGTCGTCGCATTCGGTGGGATGAACGTCAAGAACGCGTGGGTCAGCCCGGGAGGCGTCACCCGCCACACGCTGCCGCCGAGCCTGGCCGCGGCTGCGCAGCGCGGCCTGAGCTTCGAGTTGTTCAGCCCGCTGCGTTCCGACCTCCCGAACGACGTGAAGGCCACGTGGCATCCCGTGATGCCGGGCACGGACACGGCCGTGATGCTGGCCCTCGCGCACGTGCTCGTGACCGAAGGCCTACACGACACGGAGTTCCTCGAGCGCTACACGGTCGGAGCCGATCGGCTCATCGCCTACATCCTCGGCGAGGAAGACGGCCAGCCGAAGAGCCCCGAGTGGGCCGAAGCAATCAGCAGCATCGAGGCGTCGACGATCCGCGAGCTCGCCCATCGCATGACCGAGAACCGCACGCTCGTCACCGTGAGCTGGGGCCTGCAACGCACGCAACACGGCGAACAACCCGTGTGGATGGGAATCGCACTGGCCGCGCTGCTCGGCCAGATCGGTTTGCCGGGCGGAGGGTTCGGCCACGGCTACGGCTCGATGGCGGATGTAGGTGCGCCGACGGTGCCGTACCCACTGCCGCTGTTCGAGCAGGGTCGCAACCCCATCGACACCTACATCCCGGTCGCCCAGATCAGCTACCTGCTCGAGCACCCTGGCGGCACCCTCGACTACGACGGGCGCACGCTCCGGCTGCCCGACATCCGCCTCGTGTACTGGGCGGGTGGCAACCCGTTCCATCACCACCAAGACCTCAACCGGCTGCGACGCGCCTTCGCTCGACCCGACACCATCGTCGTTCACGAGTCGTACTGGACCGCCACCGCCCGGCACGCCGACATCGTGCTGCCGACCACCGCGTCGCTCGAGCGCGACGACGTCGGTTGCGGGCGCAACGACGGTTACGTGATCGCCATGCCGCGCGCCCTCGAGCCGGCCGGCGCGGCCCGCGATGACTACGAGGCCTTTGCCGAGTTGTCGAAGCGTCTCGGCGTCTGGGACGAGTTCACCGAAGGTCGCACGGCGCGTGAGTGGGTCGAGCACATCTACGAGCGGTTCCGGTCACGCGTCGCGGAGCGCGGCGTCGTCGTTCCGCCGTTCGACGAATTCTGGGAGAACGGCGAGACCCGCTTGCCGTTCAGCTCCGACGACCACAGCCTGTTCGACCGCTTCCGTGATGACCCTGTCGCCCGCAAGATGCCGACGCCGAGCGGTCGCATCGAGTTGTTCTCCACCACGATCGACGCGTTCGGGTACGACGACTGCCCCGGTCATCCGGTGTGGATCGAACCGGAGGAATGGTTGGGCAGCGCGCGGGCCGCGCGCTTCCCTCTCCATTTGATCGCCAACCAACCGACGCCGCGGCTACACGGCCAGCTCGACAACGGGAAGCACAGCCAGGCATCGAAGGTCGCCGGCCGCGAGCCGATCCGCATGCATTCGAATGACGCGACCGCCCGAGGGATTCACGACGGCGATGTCGTGCGCGTGTTCAACGATCGAGGCTCCTGCCTTGCCGGCGCGATCGTCACGGACGATGTGCGGCCGAACGTGGTCAACCTCTCGACCGGTGCGTGGTTCGATCCCGTCGATCCGTCCGTTCCCGACTCGGTGTGCGCGCACGGCAATCCGAACGTGCTCACCACCGATCGCGGCACCTCGCGCCTCGCGCAGGGGTCGACCGGGCAGCACGTGCTGGTCGAGATCGAACGCTTCGAGGGCGAGCCCCCGCCCGTGCGCGCACACGAACCTCCCAAGTTCGTGGCGCGCGGCTAAGACTCCGGCAGTCGGTCGGCGCGCAGCTGTCCGCGCCGCACCTTTCCTGCGTCGTCGCGCAGCGCGTCGCTGACGTACTCGACACTGCGCGGGATCTTGTACCGCACGAGCCGCTCCCCCAAGAACTCGAGGAGCTCCTGCTCGCTGACCGCGGAAGCATCTGCCTCGACGATCGCATGAGCACGGCTACCCAGGTCGTCGTCGGGCAGTCCGATCACCACGACCGACCGCACGGCCGGATGCTCTTGGATCGCGGCCTCGATCTCTGCGGGATAGATGTTGGCGCCGCCGCTCAGGATCATGTCCTGCATCCGGTCGCCGAGGTACAGGTAGCCGTCGCCGTCGACCCAGCCGACATCGCCGAGCGACTCCCATCCGCCTTCGCGGGTTCGAGCCTCGGCCCCGACGTAGTGGTAGGTGGGCGTGTCGCGACTCGAGCGCAGCCACACTTCACCTTCGTTGCCGGGCGTGAGCTCGTTGCCGAGTGCATCGAGGATCACGATCTCCCCGTTGATCGGTCGCCCTACGGAGCCACGGTGTTCGAGCCATTCGGTGCCGATGATCACCGTCGCGGTCTGCGCCTCGGTTCCCGCGTACAGCTCGATGATCCGTTCGGGGCCGAGCCATTCGATCCACGCCGCCTTCAGCCACTCGGGGCAGGGCTCCGCGAGATGCCACACCCAGCGCAGCGACGACAGGTCGTAGCTGTCGCGCACCTCCTCTGGCAGGCGCCAGATGCGCTTCATCATCGTCGGCACGAGATAGACGATGTCGGCCTTGTACTCGTCGATGGCCGCGAGCGTCGCCTCGGCGTCGAAGCGCGGAAGCACCACGACATGGTTGCCGTAGAGCAGCGCTTGGCACGACCACACGATCGGTCCGTTGTGGTACAGCGGACCGGGAAGGACGAATACGCGGTCGTGCTCGAACAACAGGGCTGACGGCGCTTCCGGATCGATCGTCGACGGGTCGCCGGACACGATCAGCTTCGGGCGTCCGGTCGAACCGCCGGACGTCGGCGCTTTCCACGCCGGCGATATCGCGTCGGGGAGCGGGGTGTCGTCGATGTCTGCCGGCGGGGCGTAGCCGGCGGGCAGGCACGTGCGGTCGGCGAACTTGCCCTCGTCGACGCCGAACACGACCTTGGGATCTGCGAGCTCGACGATCGCCGCGAGCTCTCGATCAGGCAGGTGGGCCGACACGGGCTGCGGGATTGCGCCGATCTTCCATGCCGCGGCAACAGCCACGAACCACTCCACCGAGTTGGGCAACGCAATCGTGACCATGTCGCCGACTTCGACGCTCCGGGCTGCCAGATCGCGTGCGAGACGGTTGGCTCGTGCATCGAACTCGGCTCTCGTGACGTGCTCGGCGCCGCACGTCAGCGCGATGCGTTCCGGCGCGGCGAGCGCCAGGTCGGTGAGGCGGCGAGCGAACGACACGGTGACCATCGCGCAGTGAGCGTAGGTCGCTCGGCCAGAATTGGCCCGACCGTGCGGACGAGTCCAGGTGGTGAACATGAAAGCGTGGACGGGCGAACTGACGGTGTTCGGAGTTGCGGTCGACGGATCGACGGTGAGGGTCGACCTCGTCGGCGGCGACCAGAACATCTGCGGCTCGTTGCTGTACGAGTTCGAGGACGAAACGGAATGCGAACGCAACTTCGCGGTTCTCGGTCAATGGCGGGATGCCGGTACTCAGGTGTTGGCGTTCACCGACGAGGACGTCGTGACGTTGGTGGATCCGCAGGCGACCGTTGAGAACCTGCTCGCCGAGCTGTCACGACGCGAGATCTGACGGCACGAGCGTGAGGTCCATCTGATCGAGGCTGTCACGGGCCGCGCCGCGACACGGTTCCAGAGCTGAAAGAGCGCCCCCGGCGCGACTCGAACGCGCGCACACGGCTCCGGAGGCCGCTGCTCTATCCGCTGAGCTACGGGGGCGAGCAATCGATGGTAGTTGGCTAGCAGTTGACGCCTGGCGGGGCTTCGCCCGGGACGACACCGACCACCGTGGTCGACGTCGTGGTGGTCGACGGCACGCTGTCGGCCGGCGTCGATTCTGGCGGCGCCGCGACGGTGGTGGTCGTGGGGCTCGGCAGCCGCGCCGCTTGCATCACCGTCGTGAAGTCCTTGCCGGTGACCAATGCAAGTTGATTGGCGCCAAGCGTGGGATCTTCGACGAGCACCGCTGGGGACGTGAGATGGCGGGCCAGCAGATCGGCCGCCGCTTCCGAGCCAGGCGCGTACTGGATCACTGTGGCGTCGCTGGCCGGCGCGTTCCCCGAGGGGCCGGGCGCAAACCCGACGGCCGTCAGCGCGGTGCGCACGTCTCGCGCCTGACCGGCCGTTCCGCTGCCGTTGAACACCTGCACGGACACTTGGTCCTCGGTGAGCTGTGCCGGATCACGGCCTCGGAACACATCGAGGGTCGCCTGCGCCGCCGCCTGATCGAGCAGGAGGACCGATGCGCCTCCGTTCGTGGTGTGGTTCGTGACCGGCAGAGAGTACGACTCGATGTCCGACGGTTGGAGCTCCTTGAACTGCTGCACGAGCTGCAAAAGGTCACCGCGATCGAGCTGCTGGTCGATGGTGACACTGTCCTTCGCCACGTTGAGCACGCGGAAGAACGTGGTCGACTCGGTGATCCCGATGGCGAGCGCCTTGTGCAATGCCTTGCGCACGAAGATCTGTTGTCGAGTGATACGACCGAGATCGGCGGTGCCGTCGCTCTGCCACCGGCCGCGGCTGTCCTTGTACTCGAGGTATCGCGAACGGGCGAACGCCAGTGCTTGATCTGGAGTGAGATTCACGCATCCGGCCTCGGGGATGTCCAGACCCGTATGCGTGTCGCGCATCGGAGTGTCGAAGTACATCGGCACGCCACCGATTGCGTCGACGAGTCCTTTGAACCCGGCGAAGTCGACCTCGATGTAGTTGTTGATCTCGACGCCGAAATCTTTTCGAATCGTGTCGACGAGAACGGCTCGGCCGCGACCGTATGCAGAATTGATGCGGTCGTTCTGACCGGTGTCCGCCATCGGGATCCAGAGGTCGCGAGGGAACGAGAGCATCTTGACCGTCGCGGCAACGGGGTCGATGCGGACGATGAGGATCGTGTCGGATCGCTTGCCCGCGGGTTCGCCCGGGCCGAGGATGGCGCCCGCGTTCGGATCGTTCGGGTCGACGTTGTCACGGCTGTCGGAACCGATGACGAGGTAGTTCCGCGGCTCCCTACTCCCCGCGGTGTCGAGCGGCACGTCGACGCGAAGGAACTGACCCGTGATCCAGAAGACATAGCCGACGCCGGTGGCCGCGACGATGCACGCGATGCTGAGGAAGACTCCAGCCGCAATTGCAAGGCGTTGAAGCCAAGAACGAGAAGAGCGCGACACCATGTGTCGCGGGACGGTGGCCACGAGGCTGTGACGGTAGTGCCTGGGGTGTTTCGGTCAGTAGTCACCACCGGCCGACCAACCGGTGAGCTCCGTGACGTGGATCACGACGGCCGCACCCGCCGGCGGCTGGACGCGGTACTGCTCGTACTTCGCAACGAGGGCGTCGATGAACGGTCGCGCTGGTTCGTCGGCGACGAGCGCCTGGCCGCGGGCTCGGACCCACCACAAGGCAGACCAGTCGTCGTCGTAGTGATCGACGAGCAGCGTCACGTCGGCATTGTTTCGTATGTTCTCGAGCCGCTGAAGTTGCGTGGTGCGCTTCGGCTTGTGATCGACGGCGGTCACGATCGCGTCATCGACGAGCGCGAACGTGCACGGCACGAGATCGATGCCACCGCGCGGATTGTGGGTCGCTAGGCGCGCGACCCGCGCGGACTCAAGAAGGCTTCGGCTCTTTCGGTAGTCCAAGAACTCTCTCACCCTGTTCCTCGGGGGCTGCGCCCCCGAACCCCATCGCCGCTCGGCTCGCTAGCGCTCGCTCGATCGGCCGGCGAGCGGTTACGCCGGCTTCGGCTCCTTCGGTAGTCCGAGCACCCGCTCGCCGACGATGTTGCGCTGGATCTCGGCGGTGCCGCCCCAGATCGTCTCGGATCTCGAGAAGAAGAACGAGGCTTGCAGTATCGAGACCGGATAGTCGGCGCGCCCGTGGCGACGGCCGTAGCCCGGCACGAACTCCTCCTCGTCGGTCACGTTCCCGGTGAGCACCTGCGCGTACGGGCCGAGGATGTCCATCGCGAGGTTGAGCGTGTCGCGATGCGCCTCGCTCCAGAACATCTTGTTGGTGGCGCCGAGCGCTGCAACCCCAGGGTCTTTCTTGTCCTGCACAGTCGCGGTCAGTGTGCGGTACCCGTTGATCCGCATGATCTGGATCTTCGACCACTGCTTCGCAAGGCCTTGGCGCACGGTCGGGTCGTCGATCTTCCCGTTCTCGCGCGCCTTGTCGATGATGACCTCGAGCTCCTTCTCGAACCGCCGGTGGCTCGTGGTGGCCGACGAGCCGCGCTCGAAGCCAAGCGTGGTCATCGCCACCTTCCAGCCGTTGTTCAGACCACCGACCACGTTCTCCTTCGGCGCACGCACATTGGTGAAGAACACCTCGTTGAACTCCGCCGACCCGTCTGGCTGCACGATCGGCCGCACCTCGATGCCCTCTTGCTTCATCGGTACAAGTAGGTAGCTGATGCCCGCGTGCTTCGGCGCCGTGGGGTCGGTGCGGGCGAGCAGGAAGATGTAGTCGGCGTACTGCGCCTGCGTCGTCCAGATCTTCTGCCCGTTGATGACCCACTCGTCGCCGTCGAGGTCCGCCTTGGTCTTCAGACCGGCGAGGTCGGAGCCGGCGTCTGGCTCGCTGAAGCCTTGGCACCACGAGATCTGTCCCGACAGGATCTTCGGAAGGAACTCCTGCTTCTGCTTCTCGCTCCCCCATTGCAGGATCGTCGGACCGACGAGGGTGTCGCCGAAGAAGTCCGCTCGCAGCGGCGCCCCCGCTCGCGCGAACTCCTCGTTCAGCACCACGCTCTGCATCGTCGTGAGCCCCTTGCCGCCGTACTCCGCCGGCCACGATGCGCAGATCCATCCGCCGTCGAAGAGCTTCTGGGTCCACTCCTCGTGGAACTTGCGCCGCTCCTCCGACGTCATGTCGAAGCCGTCGTCGAACCAACCCGGCGGCAAGTTCTCCTCGAGCCAGGCCCGGATCTCGACTCGAAACTCCTCGGCATCCGGCGGGTAGGTCAGATCCATGGGGAAATCTTGACCCACGGGTCAAGACCGGATCTAGTTGACGGGTGCGTCATGTCATCGAAGCCCTCGTCTACCGGTACGCCGAACTGCTCGACGCGGGTGATCTCGACGGGGTCGCCGCCCTGTTCGACCACGCCACCTGGGGATCCGGAACACGCACGGAGCGAATGCGTGGAGCCGAGCAGGTCCGGCGCATGTACGACGGCGTGATCCTCTACGAGGACGGGACACCGCACACGAAGCACGTGATCACGAATCTGGTGATCGAGCACGAGGCCGGAGCTACCCAGGCCACGGCGCGGTCGTACTTCACTGTGATGCAGGCCCACGAGGGCACGCTGCAGCCGATCATCGCGGGCCGCTATCACGATCGCTTCGAGCAGGTCGACGGCACATGGCGCTTCGCCGAACGCATCATCCATCCCGACCTCCAAGGCGACCTCTCGCACCACATGCGAGGCCCGACGCGGTAGTGGATAGTTTGCGACCATGACGTTGACGGAGGACGCACCGGCGCCCAAGGCTGAACGCTGGACCGCGCAGTGGAAAGAGCTGTTCGAAGAGGTCATCGAGAGTGGGCTGTGCACGGGCTGCTCGGGGTGCGTGATCGCGTGTCCGCACGACGTGATCGGCTACGACGACAAGAACGGCGTGTACAAGCCCTTCCACCTCGAGGACGAGCTCGGCCCCGCGGACTGCACGCACGGCGTGAAGGGCTGCACCTCGTGCACCCGAGCGTGTCCGCGCTTCCGCGCGTGGGAACCGGAGGCCGACGAGCATCTGTTCGGCCGGGTGCGCCGGGAAGACGAACCGTCGGGCATCTATCAGGACATCCTCCTCACGCGCGCGGGCGACGATCACATCCACGAGACCGGCCAGGACGGCGGTTTCGTGTCGGCGATGCTCATCTGGCTGCTCGATCACGACTACATCGACGGCGCACTCACGTCGTATCTCGAGGGTGACAAGGGTGATTGGAAGGCGATCCCCGCGGTCGCTACCAACAAGGAAGAGGTGCTCAAGGGCGCCGGAAGTCGCTACACGTACTCCGCCAACCCGATGGCGGTGTTCGAGGCTCGTGAGCGCGGCCTGTCGCGACTCGCGTTGGTCGGGATGGGTTGCCAGACGTCGAGCCCGCCGGTCATGTGGCACCGCAAGGTGGGCAAGACCGGCAAGCCGTTCGTGTTCACCATCGGACTGTTGTGCTCGAAGAGCTTCGACGATGCGATCTTCGAGGAGCTGTTCGAGACGAAGTACGGCCTGCGCAAGCAGGAGATGGTGAAGATGAACATCAAGGGCGTCTTCCAGATCTGGATGCGCGACGGCAGCTATCACGAGATCAACCTCAAGGAATGTCACGCCTGGACGCGCGAGGGCTGCAACACGTGTCCGGATTTCGCGGCAGAGCACGCCGACATCTCGACGGGCGGCATCGGCAAGTACGCCGACTGGACGTTGACCGTCGTGCGCACCGACCTCGGCCGAGAGGTGATGAGCCGCATGATCGAGGACGGCACGATCGTCGCCCGTCCTGGCGACGAAGACCCTGACGCGATCGCGCTGATGCACAAGCTGTCGAAGAAGAGCCGCGAGCGCTGGCCCGGCTTCGCGGTCGACTTCCCCCGTAACCCGACCTCGTGATGCTTTAGCTAGAGCTGTTGCTGTTGTTCACGCGGGAAGCGCAGTCGGACACGATGCGAATCAAGTCGTCGGGCACCGCGTCCGGGTCGGCTTGCAGCTGCTTGTCGATCTCGACGTAGCGATCGAACGAGATCTGACGGGTGATCTCGTCGTACGTGCACTTGCACACGAGCTGAGGTTGACCTTGCCTGACCGTGCACGATTCCATGAACGCGCCTTCGGTGTCGCCGGAGTAGCCGCGGCTCGACTTCGAACACGCCGCGACGAGCAGCAGAACGAGCATCACAGTGGCGAAGCGGCGCACGGGTTGACCTTACGCAAGCTCCCGGGCGCGGTTGAACACGGCGTCGAGCATGTCCGGAGTGAGCACGCCGGTGAACGTGTTCTGCTGGCTCACGTGGTACGAGCCGAGGAGCGTCCGGCCGTCGGGCAGAGCGACGTCCGCTCCGTGCCCGAACCGTGGCTTCGGCCGCAACCGGTAGTGCGGCGTGATGGCGTCCCAACCGAACTGGCCGAGCGTCACGATGACCCGAACGTCGGCGAGCACCGCAAGCTCGCGCTCGAGGTACGGGCGGCACGTGTCGCGTTCCGCAGGTGTCGGCTTGTTCTGCGGGGGCGCGCACTTCACCGCGGCGGTGATGAAACAGTCGATCAGCTCGAGCCCATCGCCGCGGTGCGTGCTCGCCGGTTGGTTGGCGTAACCCGTGCGGAACAGCGACGCGAAGAGGAAGTCGCCGGATCGGTCACCGGTGAACACGCGGCCGGTGCGATTGCCTCCGTGTGCGGCCGGTGCCAACCCGACGATCAGCAAGTGCGCGTGCGGGTCTCCGAATCCCGGTACTGGCCGAGCCCAGTAGTCCCAATCGCGGAAGCGTGCGACCTTCTCGACCGCGACGCGCTCGCGCCACTCGACGAGACGAGGGCACAGACGGCAGTCGACCACCTCGCGCTCGATCTGCCGTAAGGAGTCCACAAGTGTCCACGGTAGGTTGAGCCGCTGTGTCCAAAGCTCCGGCGCCCACGCTCATCCTGTTGGTGCGCCACGGCCAGACCCCGACCACGGGCACAACGCTGCCGGGACGCGCCAAAGGCCTTCACCTCGCAGAGAAGGGCGTACAGCAGGCGGCCGCCGTCGCGGAGCGGATCGCGCCCTTCGGCGACAAGGTGGCCGGCGTCTACGCGTCACCTCTGGAGCGCACCCAAGAAACCGCGGCGCCCATCGCCAAGGCACTGCGCAAGCGAGTGCGCTCGTCACGCGGGCTGCTCGAGTGCGACTTCGGTGAGTGGACGGGCGCGGCGCTGAAGGCACTGGGCAAGCTGCCGGAGTGGAAGCAGGTACAGCGCTATCCGAGTGGCTTCCGCTTTCCGGGCGGTGAGTCGTTCACCGAGATGCAGACCCGCATCACCGGCACGGTCGCCAACCTCGTCTCTGCCCATCCCGGCAAGACTGTCGTCGCCGTCTCGCACGCCGATCCCATCAAGGCCGTCGTCGCGCACGCGATGGGGACGCACCTCGATCTCTTCCAGCGGATCGTGGTCTCGCCGTGCTCGGTGACCGCGATCCTGTACACCGCCGACGGCCCGGTGGTGCTGTGCGTGAACTCGACGGGCCGCGACCTCACGACGTTGGCACCCTCATGACGTCAGATTCCAGCGCGAGCTTCGAGATCGATACGCCCGTGGTGTTCACCGCAGGCACCGTCGGCGAGCCGGGACATCGAGTCTTCTTCGTGCAAGCGCAGGGCGACGGCCTCGTCGTCACGCTGAAGTTGGAGAAGCAACAGGTCGGCGCACTCGCCGAGTACCTCAGCGGATTGCTCGCCGACCTACCCACCGTCGACGAAGCGAACCTCCCCACGCTGCTCGAGCCTGTTGGTCCGATCGTGCCCGAGTGGATCGTCGGGACGCTCGCCGTTGCCTGGGACGACCTCAACGACCGCATGGTGCTCGTTGCGGAGGAGCTCCTGTCCGAGGAAGAGGTCGAGGCCGCCGCCGAGCCCGCAACCGCGCGGTTCCGGGTGACTCGGGAGCAGGTTGCCGCGTTCGTGGAGCGTGCTCGCGTGCTCGTCGCCGGCGGACGGCCACCGTGCCCGCTGTGCGGTGGTCCGCTCGACCCCGAAGGTCATGCGTGTCCTCGGCTGAACTGATCGAGGTCTTGCAACACGGCGACGTGACCGTCAAGGGGCGCATGCCGTGGAGCTCGAACGCCACCTACCTCACCGAGGTCTGCGCTCGCGACGAGCTCACGTTGGCGGTGTACAAACCGGTACGCGGCGAACGCCACCTGTGGGACTTCCCGCCCGGCCTCGGCAAGCGCGAGTTCGCGGCCTACGAGCTGTCCGAGACGCTCGGTTGGAACGTCGTTCCCGACACCGTGTTTCGAGAGGACGGTCCCCTCGGCGAAGGTTCCCTGCAACGATTCGTGTCGGCCGACTTCGAGCAGCACTACTTCACGCTCTACGAGGATGAAGACCGGCGGTGGCACGACGACCTGCGACGAATCTGCGCGTTCGACCTGCTGGCCAACAACACCGACCGCAAGAGCGGCCACTGCCTGCTCGGCGAAGACGGGCGCATCTACGGCATCGACAACGCGCTCTGCTTTCACGCCGAGTTCAAGCTGAGAACGGTGATCTGGGAGTTCGGCGGAGAAGACATTCCCGAGGCGCTACTGGACGATGTCGACCGCCTGGTGCAAGACGGCGTCCCGGACCCGCTCGCCCGAGTGCTCGATCCGTTCGAACGCGACGCGTTGCTGTCCCGCGGTCGGGCGCTGCTCAGCGAGCGTCGCTTCCCGATCGACGGCACCGGGCGTCGATACCCCTGGCCCCTTGTCTGACGTCTTCGATCCCGAGCTCGACGAGCTCATCCGCGAGATCGATCGACTCGCAGCGCAGCGGGACTGGGACGGCTTGCTCGCGCTGCGCAACCGAGCCCGAGCGGCTCACGAGCGCGGCAGGCAGCACTGGCCGGCGGCGGCGCTCGCGGAATACCGCCTCGCGCTCGAAGCGCCCGGCGAGTACGCCGGCGCGATGATCGTCGAAGGCGCCGGCCGTTTCGCGCCAGGTCCGCTGTCCGAGGTGGCCGCGTCGACGCACACTTGGGCCGAGCTCGCGCCGCACATCCCAGAGGGGCCGCTCGTGTCGATCACCGCGCACGAGCGAGTCGTCCGTGGCGAGGACTTGACCGACGACGATCGGGTCGATGCCTTGGTCCTTCCCCTTCCGCTTGCACTCGAGGGCTGGGAACCGTCGTACCCGCTGGCGACCTACGAGCACGACAAGGCTGACTTCCCCGCGCCGGAACAGCCCGCGCTCGTCGCTGTGGACGTTCCGCCTTCGCCCTACGCGTCCACGACTGATGCCGACGAAGCACTCGCGCTGCGTGCGTTGACCGCAACGTGGGTCACCGATTCCAACGGCAAATCGGAAGCGGTCGCGGTCGAGGGTTCGGCCATGACTGCGATTGCCGCCATTGGCGTGACGCAGGCGCGCGTAGCCCAGGTGTCCCTCGCCGACGCGATGGCCCTCATGGCGTGGGCCGGCGCGAGCGGGGGCGCGGCCGGACGCCGGCGGGGCATGGCGTGGGGCCGTTTTCTCGCGTGGGAGTGCGCGGCGGAGCTCGCCGGAGTGGACATCGAGGACGACGTCGGCGCCGCGGCGGACGAGCTGCGATGGTTCGTGTGGGACACCGGCACCGCGGACACCGGATGGTCGCTCCGACTTGCCGTCGACGATCCGGAAGGCGGCTGCGCGTGGGCGCTCGCCGCCACCGACCGCGCCGACTAACCCAAGACGCGATCGAGGTACGGGTTCGTGAAACGGCGTTCGGGGTCGAGCTTGTCGCGCACGGCTTGGAACGCGTCCCAACGCGGGTAGCGCGGCGCGAGCGTTGCGGCCGTCTGGAAGTGCATCTTCCCCCAGTGCGGCCGGCCGGCGTAGTCGTTCATGATCGCCTCGACGCCTTGGAAGTACTGGTCGTACGGGGTGTGCTGATACACGTGCACGGCGATGTAGCCGGTCGCGCGGCCGTAGGCCGTCGACAGCGGAATGTCGTCGGGCGCAACGACGCGGACCTCGACCGGGAAGCTGATCGGCACACCGAGACGATCGACGAGGGCGCGGATGCGGTTCAGCGCCTCGGGGATGGCCTCACGGGGAATGGCGTACTCCATCTCGTAGAAGTGCACGAGCCGCGGGCTCGTGAACACCCGGTCGCTTCGATCCGTGTACTCGACCTTCGACGACGCCGATGGGATCGCCTTGGCCAACCGAGGAATCGCCCGCGGCCAGCGCCTGCCGAGCCGGCAGAGCAGGCCGAACATGCCATTGGTCAGCACGATGTCGTCGAGGAACTCCTTCGCTCGTGGACGCGCTGCGATGGGTTCGTCGGTGCGGCGGTTGCGCTTGGTGAGCGCCCAGCGCGTGTGGGGCACCCAGTAGAACTCGACATGGTCGGCGGAATCCATGAAGCCCTCGAAGTCCGCGAGCACGTCGTCGACCGGCATCGCCTCCTCGACGGCGTGCACTCGGAATGCGGGCACGCACTGCAACGTGACCGTGGACAACATCCCCAGCGCGCCGAGCCCTACCCGCGCCACCTCGAACACGTCGGGGTTCTCCTCCGCCGAGCACTCGACGATCGACCCGTCAGCGGTCACGAGCCGCAACGCGAGGATTCGGCTCGAGATGTTTCCGAAGGTGGTGCCTGTGCCGTGCGTCGCCGTGGACGTCGCGCCGGCGATCGACTGGTAGGCGATGTCGCCCATGTTCTCGAGCGCGAGCCCGCGGGCGTCGAGCTCTTCGCACAGCTTCGAGAGCGTGATACCCGCCTGCATCGTGACGGTGTTGTTCGCAGCGTCGTGCGCGAGCACCTTGCCGTACTGCGACATGTCGACGAGATGCCCGTCAGTGCACGCGATGCCGGTGAACGAATGGCCCGCGCCCACCACCTTCACACGACGCTCGTTGGCGGCGGCTTCCTTCACGATCTGCACGAGCTCGGCCTCGGACGCCGGTCGCTCTTGGGCGTACGGGGCGCAGGCCTGGTTTCCGGCCCAGTTCTTCCAGAGTTTCGGCACCTTGCGCGGCATGGATGGCATTCTTGCGTGAAATCGCGAACCGGACGGACCCGAGGTGCGTCGTAGTGGTCGTGGGCGCTGACGACGAACTGGTGGCTCGACTCGTCAGTGAACACGACCGGGCCTATCGCGCCGCCTGGCTGGTCCTACGGGACAAGCACCTGGCAGAGGAGGCCGTTCAGGAAGCCTTCCTTCGGGTGTGGCGCTTCCGCGGCTCATTGCCGGACGGCGACGCGATCCGTCCATGGCTCTACCGGGTGGTCGTAAACACCTCGATCTCGTCACTGCGTCACGAGCGGCCACGCCGCGAACACGAAACCGCCGCCGATGTCGACGCCATCAGGGTCGACGATCCCCTGGACGCACTCGAGCAAGCATCGATCGTCGCGGACGCTCTGGCCGACCTCCCCGAGCATCTCCGCATCCCGATCGTGCTCCGGTACTGGGTCGGGCTGTCGGAGAAGGAGATCGCCACCGCGATCGCCCGCCGCCCGGGCACGGTGAAATCGCGGCTGCACGAGGCACGAACGCGACTCTCGAACGACCTCCGCCTCGCCCGAGAGGAAGCCTGATGCTGACCGAGGACGACCTGCGGGAGCTCATCGACTCGGCCGCGGCCGAGGCACCCGCGCCGACGCCACTGCCCGAGGACTTGTTCCGCGGCGAGCCGTCGAACGTGCGTCCTCGTCGCGGCCGTCAATTGGCCATTGCCGCGGTCGTGCTCGTCATTCTTGGTGCGGGCGCCGCGGTGGTTCCGGGCGATCAACTGCCGTTCCTCGAGCAGCACATCGTCGGCACCGGGAACGGCCAGGACGAGACGGTCTCGGCGCCCACAAGGGGCTACGGCACCGCGGCAGGCGCGAGCGCGAGTGCGGGCACCGGGACGGGAGTCGGTGGAGGCGCCTCGCAATCTGTTCAACCGCTCCCCGCGCCACCAGCCGACTCGCCGCGCATCATCAAGAACGGCTCCCTCGAGATCCTCGTCGGTACGGGCACGGTGACCGAGTCGGTCAACCGCCTCACCGCGCTGGCAACCGGGTTCGGCGGCTACGTCTCCAACAGCCGCACGACTGCGAGCGAGCAGTCGGGCTCGCAGGCTTCAGCACTGATCAGCGTCCGCGTGCCCGCGGCCGCGTTCGAGCAGTTGATGGGCGAAGCGTCAAAACTCGGTGAGGTGCAAGCGACCACGACGTCCGGCCAGGACGTGACGGCACAGTTCGTCGACATCGACGCGCAGCTCACGGCGCTCACCGCCACCCGGGACCAATTCCTGCTCGTCCTGGGCGAGGCCCAGAACGTGAACGACATCCTGGCGGTCCAGGATCGCATCACGCAGGTGCAGATCCAGATCGATCAGCTCGAGGGTCAGAAGCGACTGCTCACCGATCAGACGTCGTTCGGCACACTCAGCGTGACGCTGCTCGAGCCCGGCGCAACCACGGCGGTCCCATCCGTCGACGACAACAAGGACCTGGGCGACGCGTGGCAAGACGCGCGCCGCAACTTCGGTGATGCGCTCGAGAACATCGTCGGCGCGTCCGGCACGCTCGCCGTTGTTCTTCTTTTCGGCGCCGCCACGCTCGGGGCGGCATGGATGATCTATCGCCGCCTCCGGCGACGAATCATCTAGCCCTTGGCTTGCAGGGCCTCGATGAGTTTGGGCACGACCTTGTGCACGTCGCCGATGATGCCGAGATCGGAGATCGAGAAGATCGGCGCTTCAGCATCTTTGTTGACGGCGATGATGTTCTTCGAGCCCTTCATGCCGACCATGTGCTGCGTCGCACCGGAGATGCCGAGCGCGATGTAGACGTTCGGCTTCACGACCTTGCCGGTCTGGCCGACCTGATGCGAGTAGGGCACCCAGCCCGCGTCGACGATCGCTCGTGACGCGCCCGGCGCACCTTTGAGCAACTTGGCGAGCGTCTCGACCATCGCGTACTTGCTGGCCTCGCCGAGACCACGACCGCCGGAAACGACGACCGCGGCTTCGTCGAGCTTCGGCCCGGTGGCCTCTTCGACGTGCCGGTCGGTGACCTTCGCCGCACCCGTGGCGCCGACATCAGGAACGGCCAGGGCCTCGACTTCGGCGGCACCGCCACCGCTCTCTTCCGCGGCGAACGACTTCGGGCGCACGAGCACGATGTTCGGCGTACCGGCGGTGAGCTTCGTCCGCACCATCTGCGTGCCGCCGAAGATCGGTGTGCTGGCAACGACCGTTTCGCCGTCGACCGTGATCTCGGTGTTGTTGGTGAGCACCGGCTTGTCGAGCTTCACCGACAACCGCGCCGACACGTCGCGACCGTCGTACGTCGTGCCGAACAAGATGACGTCGGGCGCGTTGCCGCCATTGATCAGGTCGGCGATGGCCGCCCCGACATGCGCGCCGGGCAGCTTGTCGCCCAGATCGCCGGTGGCGTACACCTTCGTCGCTCCGTGCTTGCCGAGCGTCTCGGCGACCACACCCCCGTCGCCGCCGTAGATCGCCTCGACCGTGTCGCCGATCTCACGCGCCTTGGCGAGCATCTCGAGCGTGATCGTCTTGACCTTGTCGCCGTCGCTCTCGGCGTAGACCCAAACTTTTCCGATTCCCATTTCAGATCACCTTCAGGTTCTCGAGCGCTTCAACGATCTTCTGGAAACCTTCGCCGTCGTCTTCGATGATCGTGCCGGCCTGGCGTTCCTCGGCCTTGTCGACCGCGACGATCTCTTGACCGGCGCCGGCCCAACCGACGATCGAGGGGTCGATGCCGAGATCGGCGACCTTCACCTCGTCGACAGGCTTCGACTTCGCCGCCATGATCCCCTTGAAGCTCGGGTAGCGGGGCTCGACCACGCCTGCGGTCACGGAGACGACACACGGAAGCGGGCACTCGACCTCGTCGTAGCCCGCTTCGGTCTGACGTTGCACCTTGGCGGTGCTGCCGTCGATCTCGATGTGCTTGGCGAACGTGACGGACGGCAAGCCGAGCACCTCGGCCACTTGTTCCGGCACGGTGCCGGTGTAGCCGTCTGACGACTCGGTGGCCGCGATGACGAGATCGAACTCCGTGCGCTTGATGGCCGCGGCCAGCACCTTGGCGGTGTCGAGCGCGCCCGCGCCCTTCAGCGCTTCGTCGCTCACGAGAACAGCCTTGACCGCTCCCATCGCCAGCGCAGTGCGCAAGCCGGACACCTCGCTGTTCGGAGCCATCGAGATGAGCGTGACCTCGCCACCGCCGGCCTTGTCGACCAGTTGCAGTGCCATCTCGACGCCGTACGAGTCGGACTCGTCGAGGATCAACTTCCCATCGCGCTTCAACGTGTGATCGGCGTTGAGCTGCCCAGGCTCAGCCGGATCCGGGATCTGCTTCACGCAGACAGCGATATTCATAGGGGTGCGATCTTGCCAGTAGCGGTTGGCGCGTGACCAATGCTGCCGTCGGCTGCGGCCTCGCTCCGCTCGGACCTCCGCCGACCAGCACCTCGTCGCTGGCGCTTCCCTCGGCGCGCGTTCGCCAAGCGAACCTCTAGGTTCACGGTGAGTGCGACTCCTGCTCATCGTGAACTCGTCTGCGTCCTCGGTGACGGCGCGGGGCCGCGTCGTGATCCAGAAGGCGCTGTCAGCGGACCACCAGGTCACGATGGCCGAGACCAACCGGCGAGGCCATGCCACCCGCTTGGCCCAGGGGGCCGCCAACGACGGCGTCGAGGTGGTCGTCTGCCTCGGCGGCGACGGCACGCTCAACGAAGTGGCCAATGGGCTCGCCGGCACGGAGACCGCCCTCGCCCCCCTTCCTGGAGGCTCGACGAACGTCTTCGCCCGCACGATCGGGCTGCCGAACGACCCGATCGAGGCGACCGGCGCGCTCCTGGACGGGTTGAGCAACGAGCGCATCGAGCGGGTCGGATTGGGCTCGGTCAACGGTCGCTACTTCTTGTTCCATGTCGGCATCGGGTTCGACGCGGTCGTGGTGAAGCAGGTCGAGCGGCGCGCGGCCCTCAAGCGCTACATGTCGCACCCGCTCTTCATCTACGCCGCGTTCGCGACCTGGTTCCGCCACTACGACCGCAGCCGGCCGCGTTTCTCCGTGAAGGAAGACCAGGGCCCGGTGATCGACGACGGCTACTTCGCGATCTGTCTCAACACGAACCCGTACACGTATCTCGGCAACCGTCCGTTCGACGTCATCCCCGAAGCGACGCTCGACCGCGGGCTCGCGATCGTGACGTTCCGGTCGCTCGCGCTCGTTCCCCTGGTGCGAGCGGCAGCCAGCGCGCTCGGATTCGGCAAGGACATCCGCCGCCACAAGCATCTCGACGTCCGCACGGATCTCACGCACTTCGTCGTCGACGGTCACGGCCCGTTCCCGTACCAGGTCGACGGCGACTATCTCGGCGAGACGGAGCGCCTCACGTTCGACCACAAACCCGAGGTGCTCAAGCTCGTCCTACCCCCGTAATTCGTTCGAGCTGGCTTCACACGGATTGCCCGCGGCCCAGCACTGCCGCGGCGACGTCGGGGACGTTGGTGACGATGCCGTCAACGCCCATCTCCGCCAGCTGCTCGATGCGAGCCGGGTCGTCGACCGTCCAAACGTTGATCGTCAGTCCGGCTTCGTGCACCAGATCGACGACCTCCGGCGTCACCGTTCGATCGAAGGGATGCAGCGCCACGTGTCCCGCCGCGACCGCGTCAGTGACGGTGCGGCGGGGATCGCGCAGATCGAAGGTGAGCAGCGCGGTCGCGATCGACGAGTCGACCGCACGCACGCGATCCAGCGTCGGCCCGTGGAAGGACGACACGAGGATCGGCTGCGAGCACGCGAGGATCACGGTGACCACCGGATCGACGAGCGCCGCGGAGGCGTCGAAGTCGATGTCGTGAGGCGAATTCTTGATCTCGACGTTGACGCCGAGCGGGCGGCAGGCGTCGAGCGCCTCGGCCAGCGAAGGTATGTGGGCCGGCAGGTCTTCGGCGGAGATCTCGACGATCGGGCGCCCGTCGGCCAGGTGGGCGTCGTGGTGCACCGCCAGGGCGCCGTCGACCGTCCGGCGCACATCGAGCTCGACCCAATTTGCGCCGAGCGACCCGGCTGCCCGAAATGCCTCCACCGTGTTCTCCGGATGGGCAGTAGACGCCCCTCTATGGGCAATTATCACGGTTTGCAGGAATCTCATTTCGGGGAGCGAAACAAGTGCTTGCCCCTGCTAGCAGGGCCAGTTACGATCCCAAAACATCCAGCTACACCCGTTGCTCGAACCGATCGGGGTAGCATGTGAAACTCGTCACAAAGTGCAAACCGTGACACCGAACCACCTGGAGGACCGGTGGCGCTGCCCCAAACATACGATCCGATTTCGATCGACAACGACGACGACTGGCGCGACCTTGCTGCGTGCCGTGACACCAACCCCGACCTCTTCTTCCCGGTCGGCACGACCGGCCCGGCCATCGAGCAGATCGAGCAGGCCAAGGCCGTGTGTGGCGAGTGTCCGGCGCAGGCCGCGTGCTTGGAGTTCGCCCTGGTGACGAACCAGGACTCGGGAGTCTGGGGCGGCACCTCGGAAGAGGAACGCCGCAAGCTGCGTCGGGCATGGGTCGCCCGCCAGCGCCGCGCTTCCTGACCGTTCAACGCACCGCACCAAGGTCGAGCGGAACCTTCAGTTCGACGACCGTCCCCGGTCGGTTTCCTGCTCCCTTCCCGGCCCGGAGCTCGATCGTGCCCGCCAGTTCCGACGTCACCAGCGTGCGCACGATCGACAGGCCCAGACCCATCGATGTCTCGAGGTCGAATCCGTCGGGCAGCCCGGCGCCGTCGTCGACGACCTGCACCGTGAGCGCGCCATCCGCCCGTTGCAGCTTGAGGACGACCTCGCCGGCGTCGATGTCCTTGCCCTCCGGATACGCGTGATCGAAGGCGTTCTGTAGCAACTCGTTCAGCACGACCGCGAGCGGCGTGGCGACTTGCGCCGGCAGGTTCCCGGCGTCGCCGTCGACACGACACCGCACCGGGCGGTCGGGCGTGTGGAACGCCTCCTCGACCATGCGACACACGGGCCGCACGATCTCGACGAAGGGCACGTCCTCCCCCGCCTCCCGACTGAGAATCTCGTGCACCAGTGCGATGGATCGCACGCGCCGCACCGACTCCTCGATCGCCGCTTTCGCCTCGGGTGACTCCAACCGGCGGCCCTGTAGCCGCAACAGCGACGAGATCGTCTGCAGGTTGTTCTTCACGCGATGGTGGATCTCGCGGATGGTCGCATCCTTCGAGAGCAGCAGTCGGTCGCGGCGCCGCAACTCGGAGATGTCGCGCAACAGCACCACCGCGCCCGAGACCTCGCCCTGCTCCAAGAGCGGAATGCACCGGAAGAGCACCGTGATCTCGGGACCTTGCTCGAGCTCCTCGGTGACCGGACCCGGCAACGCGAAGGCCCGGCGAACCGGGGTTTCGTCGAGGCCGAGCTCGCCGAGACGCATGCCCTCGGTGTTGGCGTGCACGCCGACGCGGTGCAGGGCCGACACCGCATTGGGCGACGTGTAGACGACGCGGCCCTGCGCGTCGAGCAACATCACGCCGTCGCCGACGCGGGGCGCCTCCTCGGGCTCCGGATCGTCGGTCGGGAACGGGAACACGCCGGCGGCGATCATCCGCGCGAATCGATTGAAGATCTCGACGTAGACCCGCTCGAGCTCGCCCGGCTGGCGCCCGAACATGAGCGCCGACTCGCGCGTCGCAACGCCGATGACCTCGCCGTTCCAGCGCACCGGGATGGCCAGCACGCGGACCTGTTCCTTGAGCCCGGAGATCTCGACGGTGGCCTCGACGATCTCCCCCGAGCGGAAGCTGTTGGCCACGAGCGGACGCTCCTCGGCCGTGACCACCGTGCCGACCCAGTCGCTGCGATACACGGTCTGCGTGGTCGCCGGCCGGATCTGGCCGAGGATGATGAACGAGTCCTCTACGTCGCCGCGGACGGGGGCGTAGAGCAGCAGATCAGCGAAACAGAAGTCGGCCAGGAGACCCCAGGTACCGACGAGTCGCTGCAGATGCGCGAGCTGCTGGCCGTCGATGTCGGTGCGCAGCCGCGCGAGCTCTGCCAGTGAAGCCACGAAGAGACCATAGAGGTGGCGGGGACGAGCGCCCCGGTGCTCAGCGGGAGTCGGCGAGCTCCTGCTCGGATGTCGCCCACTTCGCGAAGCAGGACGGGCAGTGCTGGTACATCACCTGTTCGCTGACGTCGATGCTGTCCAGATAGCCGTTGGCGCCGCACTCGGGGCACGGCGTCGGGTAGCCGAACTTCGGCTCCGGGCGACGCTCACGCAAATCGATGACGGCGGTCTCTCTTGGCGCCTTCCGGCCGAACAAGGCCATGCTCCTACCCCTCCCATGCCTACGTGACGTATCCGAGTAGCCACGCACAGTGTAGGTCATTCGACCCACGCGGAACAGTCATTCGTGCACCAAGCGGGCAGTTCCTCCCCGGCGCGAGTCGCCGGCTCCGGCCTTTCCGGGTTGGACCGCGTGGACGCCGCCAAAATAGAGATTTCGGGCCGGCCACGGGTTGATGGTCCAGCGAGCGCGGAGTGCCTCGAGGGTGGCGGCCGGGAGTCCCGGCTCGACCTGGACGGCCTCGCCGTCCCAATGGATCCGCGGCGCCTCGACCGCCTCGGCCAACTCGCGCCGGTGGGCCACGATCGCGGTCACGACCTGCACGATCGCCGTTCGGATTCGCTTGCTGCCCCCGCTGCCGAGCGCGAGGACGACGTCGCCGGCGGGCTCGAGCACGAGGGTGGGCGCCATCATCGACGCCACCCGTTGCCCGGGCGGGCCGGCGTGGAAGCCGTCGGGGTGAAGGTCGTCCTCGCCGAGCATGTTGTTGAGCAGCACGCCGGTGCCGGGCACGACATCACCGGACGTCTCTCCATCCGACGTGGTCATGCTGGCGACGTTGCCCTCCCCGTCCACCACGGTCATCTGCGTGGTGCCCTTGGTTGCACCGCGCGCCGTGCGGCGACCGTCGACATCGATCATCAACTCGACGGCGCGCTCGAGGTGCGCGGCGCTCTGCCACTTCGGGGGCGCGCCCAGGGTCTCGTCGAGCGACAATGCGAGCGCGATCAGCTCCCCGCCAAAGGACGGCGGTGGATTCGTGAGGATGCGATGGCCGCGGTACTCGGACGTCGCCGGTGTCCGCTCGATGACCGTGTAGGCCGCTAGATCTTCAGCGGTGACGAGCCCATCACCGTTCTGCATCTGAACGACCATCGCATCCGCGACCGCGCCGCCGTAGAACGACGCCGCTTCCTCATCGGCGGCCAACCACTCGAGGTACGCCGCGAGATCGCTGTTGGTCAGACGGTCGCCCTCGCGCAGCAGCGTGCCTGTCGGAGCGAAGATGGCCGCGCTTTCCGGCTCGCGCAGCACGATCGGCGCGAGGAGACTCAGTACTTCTGCTTGGGTGGCGTCTACATGCACGCCGTCGCGTGCGAGCGCGATCGCCGGGGCCACGATGTCGCGCAGCGGCAAGCGACCGAGCCGAGCGTGCACGTGCAGATAACCGGCGAGGCATCCGGGCACCGCCACCGACCCGAGTCCGGCGTGGAAGACCTGATCGGCAGCAAGAAAGCTCACGTTGACCGGGAGGAAGTGGGGCTGCCGGTCCGATGCCGGAAGCGACCGGCCGGGCGTGTCGACGAAGAAGTCGAACAACACCTGCTCCCCCGCACTGGTGTGCGCCAGCAGGAACCCGCCCCCGCCGAGGCTGGTGAAGCACGGCTCGGCGACGGCCCCCGCGAAGCCGGCAGCCAGGCAGGCATCGAAGGCGTTGCCGCCGGCGCGCAGCACGCTGGCCGCCGCATCGCCGACGGCCTCGTGCCCGCAGGCGACGATCCCCGCGGTCACCGCCAGATCTTGTCGCCCAGGCGGACCAGGCCTTCGAGGTCATAGATGTCGCTGTCGAAGTACGGGACGGTGGCGACCACCTCTGGTGTCTCGGCCAGCTCCGCGCGGATCTCGGCCTCGCGCTTGGCCACCACTTGGAAGTTCAGGAAGCTCTCGCCGATCTCACGCAGCACCCGCTCCACCTGAGACGTATCCGCGCTCACCGGAAGCGCGGCGGCGATCTTGGGTGCGTCCGAGCCGAATCGCTGCGCGACCGCAGTGGCTTGCTGATCGAGCAAGTACTTGGGCAGCACCTTGTTGAGCACGATCGCTCCGAGGTGGAGGTGGCGCTCGTGAAGTTCGCGGATGAAGAACTCGGCCTCGCGCACCGGTGACGATTCGAGTGTCGACACCACGACGAACGTGGTCCGCCGATCACCGAGCACGCGTGTGACCGCATTGGCTCGCTCGACGAATCCGTCGTACATCGACTGGAAGAGCAGAAAGAACTCGGCGATGTCTTCGAGGAACTGCGACCCGAGAATGCGATCGGCCACGGTGTAAAAGGGCTTCGACGCGAAGTTGATGACACGTGATCTCGCCGGCATCGTGAGCCAGCGCAGGAATCGGCTCGAAAAGAAATCGGCCATGCGGGCCGGCGCCTCGAGGAAGTCGATGGCGTTCCGAGTCGGCGGGGTGTCGACGACGATGAGGTCGTAGGTACCGGCGCTGTGGATGTCGTAGAGCCGTTCCATCGCGATGTAGTCGTGGCTCTGAACGAAGCGTCCCATCAGGTTCTGGTACAGCGGGTTGGCGAGGATCGCATCGCGCGTCTGCGGATTCGGGGCGTGACGGCGAATCAGGTCGTCCCACGACTGCTTGGTGTCGAGCATGGCCGCCCAGAGCTCGCCTCGAGGCTCGACACCGGCGGCGGCGAACGCCTCTGGGGCGACCCGCGTCTCTACGTTGCCGAACTGTTCGAGCCCGAGCGCATTGGCGAGTCGCTTGGCCGGGTCGACCGTGAGCACGAGCACCTTGCCGCCGAGGTGAATCGCCGCTTCGGCGGCGGCCGCGGCCGCGGTGGTCGTCTTGCCAACGCCACCAGATCCGCAGTGGATGACGATCTCCTTCGCGGCATAGAGCTGCTCGAGCGATCCGACCGGCGCGTCGCTCTTCCGTCTTGCCTGCATCAGAAGCCGAGCTCTTGGCCAAGCGCCTCTGCGACGAGTTGCGTCGCCCGCACCCCATGATGGCGAGTGAACAATTCCGGCACGTAGAGCAAGTTCGCGTTCGGCCCGAGACCTTCGCGCAAGCGAGCGAGGTGTCCCGCACGCGTGCGCCGCAGTCGAACGGCCAGCTCCGCGGCGTCGAGTACCGCGGTGACCGGTCCGCCGGCGGCCTTCGACAGCGCCTCTTCCTTGTCGGGCTCGCGCAATTCGTCGAAGACTTCTTCCTCGCCCCTCCCGAACAGCTCAGGCAGAACGCGGTTCACGACGATGGCGGCCACGTCGACGTTGGTCTCGGTGGCGATGCGGTCGCGAAGTTCGATCGTCTCGTTGACGGGCATCTCTTCAGGTGCGGCCACGATCACGACTCCGGTACACGTCGCATCGTCGAGGATGTCGATCATCCATCCGGTCTGTTCGCGTACGAGGCCGACCTTGACGAGCTCACGAATGTGTTGCGGTGCGGCCAGCTGCGCGACGACGTGCCCGGTGGCGGCGGCGTCGACGACCACCAAGTCGTAGTGGTGCTCGCGCACTTCCCACAGGAACTTGCCGACAGTGAGCACCTCCTTCACGCCAGGAGCCGCCTGCGCGACGAAGTCGAACGTGCGAGCGAGTGGCCCGATCCGGGCGAGCACGGGGATCTTGAGTTGGAGCCTCAAGTACTCCTTCAGCGATTCCTCGGTGTGCATCGACATCGCGTACAGATTCGGAACGACCTCGCGCGGCTCGAACGACGTCTCGCCGACCTCGTAGAAGTCTGCGAGATTGCCCTTCGCGTCGACCTCGCCGACCAGCGTGCGCTTGCCGTGCTGCGCCGCCAGCAGCGCCAATCCCGCGGCAATGGTGGTCTTTCCGACGCCACCCTTGCCGGTGACAAAGATGAGCTTGCGCTCGAGAAGGCCGGTCACGAGCTGCGCGGGTTGCGAACCTTACGGAGCGCCGAAGCCGATTCGGCCGGAGTCTGAGGCCGTGCCGAGATCGATGAAGGCCAGCTTGTCGACGGCGACGCCGACTTGGTGGCCCTTGCGATCGGTGAGCCACAACATGCCGCCATCCGACACGGACTTCTCGACCGAAGCCTTCACCGTTTCGGGATCAGCATCGTCCGGCAGCTCGATCTCGATCTCGCGCGGGTTGTAAGTGACACCGATGCGGACGTGCACAGCTGCTCCTCGTGTGGGTGGAGCCGTCATGCTACGCGTTCTCCCGTCGAGTCCTATCGTGGCGGGATGAGTACCGGGCGTGACGAGGATGCGCCCGAGTGCGACCTAGGCGAGCTCGATGCCATCACACGCAGCATCGAGGAGCTCGACGCCATACGCCGGCGTGTGATCAACGTCGTCGGGCACGCCCTGAGAACCCCGGTCACCACGATCGCCGGAATGGCCAATGCCCTCGGCGCCACCGACGACGAGGCAACCCGAGCGATGCTCGTCGACGGCCTGGCTCGCAATTCTCAGCGTGTCGAGCTCCTGCTCGATGACCTTCTCCTGGCCGCTGGCGTCAGCACGGCACTGCCCGCCGGCGACGCGGCATCGAGCTCGGTGTGCGACACCTTCGCGGCCAGCTGGAGCGCTCTCGGCGGGCCCGGCGACCTCTCGGTTCTCGGCCCTGACCTGAGTGTGCTCGCCCGGTGCGGCGCCTTCGAACGGATCGCGCACGTGGTTCTCGACAACGCATTGAAGTACGGACACGGGCCCATCCGCGTCAGCAACGAGACGACGTCGTCGGGTGTGCGCATCGAAGTCGAGTCCGTTGGTGACGCGCTCAGCGACGACGAGCTCGAGCATGCATTCGAGCTCTTCTATCGAGGCGAGCACGCGGTCATGACGGCGCCGGGACTGGGCATCGGACTCGCCGTTGCGCGCCAGCTCGCTCGCGCCGAGGGCGGCGAGGTCGGGTTGGTGCGGCGGAACGACGCGATCGTGGCGACCGTGGAGCTTCCGGCCTGATGGCCCGGTCGAACGGCGACCAGCCGATCCGAGTTGTGATCGCCGACGATGAGTCCGATGTCCGCCTCTTGCTGCGCATTCAGCTGGAGCTCGAGGGGTTCGAGATCGCGGGTGAGGCCATCGATGGCAAATCGGCAGTCGAGGCCTGTCGTGATGCTCAGCCCGACGTGGTGATCCTCGATCTGTTGATGCCAGGCGTGAACGGATTCGAGGCCATCCCGACGCTCAGACGTCAGCATCCAAACGTGGCGATCGTGGCCTACACCGCGGTGGCGGGAGAGTTCGTCCGCAAGGAGATGGCCCGGATGCACATCCCCCTGCTGTTGAAGAGCGGGAACGTGACCGCGCTGGCGACGAAGATCCGCGAACTCGCCGCGGGTTAGATCAGCTTCAACTCGCGATGCGTGCGGCGCGTCGGTGCGAGCTCCTTGTCGACGCGCTCCGCGATGTGCGCGAACACCTGCGCGGCTTCACCGGCCGGGTCGGAAACGACGATCGGGTGGCCATCGTCGCCGCCCTCGCGCATCAGCGGCACGAGCGGCACCTGTCCGAGTAGCGGCACCTCGAGCGCTTCCGCGAGTTGCGAGCCACCACCACGCCCGAAGATCTCGTAGCGCTTGCCGTCGTCGCCGGTGAACCACGTCATGTTCTCGATGACGCCCCTGACCTTCAGGTTGACCTTGTGCGCCATGAAGCCGGCACGCTGCGCAACGCGTTGTGCCGCGGGCTGCGGCGTGGTGACGACGTACATCTCCGCGTGCGGGAGCATCTGCGCGAGCGAGATCGACACGTCGCCGGTCCCGGGCGGTAGATCGACGAGTAGGTAGTCGGGATCGTCCCAATACACGTCGGTGAGGAACTGCTCGAGCGCCTTGTGCAGCATCGGTCCTCGCCAGATGACCGGCTGATCCTCGTCGGCGAAGAAACCGATCGAGATGCAGCGCACACCGTGCGCCTCGGGGGGCAGCAACATCTGATCGAGCACGACCGGCGCGCGATCGACACCGAGCATCTTCGGAATCGAGAAGCCCCACACGTCGGCATCGAGCACGCCGACGCTCTTGCCTCGCTGCGCGAGGGCAACCGCCAGGTTCGTGGTGACCGACGACTTGCCCACGCCCCCTTTGCCTGACGCAATCAGCAGCACACGGGTGTGGCTGCCGGCATCGGCGAAGGGGATGCTGCGGCCCTCGGCGTGCCCGTGAGCGGCATTGGTGCCTGCGGTCGAGGCAGGATCGCCGTGGAGGTGCTCACGCAGGGCCCGCAGCTCAGCCTCGCTCATGACCGTGAAATCAAGGGTCACGGTGACGCCGGGATCCAAGCCGCGTATGGCATCGGTGACCCGCTGGTCGATCTCGGCGCGCAAAGGACAGCCGGGAACGGTGAGTGCGACTCGGACCGTGATGTCGCTTCCGGCGATCGTCACGTCCTTGACCATTCCGAGGTCGACGATGCTGCGATGGAGCTCAGGATCTTCGACCGGTCGTAGGGCGTCGACGACCTGGGCTGATGTGAGCGGCATGAGTCGTAAACTTACTGGCCTATGGAGCGAGGTCCGCTCTCGCCAACCGAGTTCTCCTCCGCCGTCACCGCGATCACCTCGGCGTTCGGCGATCCCACGCGGCGCGACATCTACCTTTTCGTGCGCGACGCCGACCGAGGGGTCACCGCGAGCGAGGTAGCGGAGCGCTTCGAGTTGCACCCGAACGTTGCTCGTCACCACCTCGACAAGCTGTCGGGCGGCGGGTACATCGAAGTGAACGTCGACCGAAGCGAGGGCGCCGGTGTCGGCCGTCCGTCCAAGCGCTACGGCGTCACCGAGAAGCACAAGATGATCGAGCTGCCGGTGCGGCACGACGACCTGCTCGTCACGCTGCTCGGCAAGGCGCTCGCGTTGCTGCCGCGAAGCGAAGCCGAGGCGATGGCCGAGGAGGTCGGCGTCGAGTACGGCAAGACGATGGCGCTGTCGATCGGCGCATCGCCCGAAGGCGAAGCCGTGCAGCGTTCGTTCCGCTCGGCGTTGCACGCGGTAGCCGACGCGCTCAGCGCGCACGGTTTCGCGGCACACGCAGAGAAACGGGGCGACGGGCTTCGAATCGTGTCGGAGCACTGTCCGTTCGGCGACGCGGCGATCGAGCATCCCGTCATCTGCGCGGTCGACCGTGGTCTCGTCAAAGGCATGCTCTCCGCGCTGTACGGCGAGACGTCACCGGCGACGGAGTCGTCCTTGCCAATGGGCGACGACGTGTGCGTCACCGCCGTCGACTCTTGACGCGTCACTACCTCGATCACGCATCGACCTCGCCTCTGCGGCCGGCGGCGGCCGAGACGATGGTGTCCTGGCTGCGCGGGCCGGCGGCCGACCCGGGACGGATCTACGAGGAGGGACTCTCGGCGCGAGCCGCGATCGAGGAAGCGCGCGACACGGTGGCCGGCTTCCTCGGTTGTCGATCGAGTCGCGAGGTCGTGTTCACCAGCGGCGCCACCGAGGCGATCGCCGCGGCGGTGTGGGGTGCGTCCGAGCGGGGTGCGCATCAGGTCGTCACGGCCGTCGAGCATTCTGCGGTCCGGTTGTCGGCCGAGGCCGCGGGTCGCGTCACGGTCGTCGGCGTCGACGGCCTCGGCCGCGTCGACGTCGACGCCATCGCCGACGCGATACAGCCCGACACCGCGTGCGTTCACGTGCAGTGGGCCAACCACGAAGTCGGCACGGTGCAACCAGTGCGCGAAGTCGTCGCTCTGTGCCGCGAGCGCGACGTTCTCGTGCACGTCGACGCCGCGCAGGCAGCTGGCCACATACCGATCGACTTCAACGACCTCGGCGCCGACCTGCTGTCGGTGAGCGCACACAAGCTCGGCGGTCCGCCGGGTATCGGCGCGCTGCTGGTGCGGCGCGGCCTGCGGTTGCGACCACTGTTGGTCGGTGGCGATCAGGAGCGGGCGCGACGGGCGGGCCTGGAGAACGTGCCCGCGATCGTCGGCTTCGGCGTTGCGTGTGGCGCGATCGACGTCGAGGCGGAGGCCGCGGCCCAGCGGTTGCTCACTGATCGCGTGCTCGACGCGACGCTCGACGGTGTCGTCGTCTACGGCGACCCGGTGCATCGCGTCGCCCATCTCGTGTGCCTCGGGATCGTCGGCATCGAACCCCAAGCGGTACTGCTGGGACTGGATCGACTCGGCATCGCGGCGCACTCGGGCAGCGCATGCTCGTCGGAGGCGCTCGAGCCGTCACCCGTGCTCGAGGCGATGGGCGTCGATGCCCATCGTTCGCTGCGCGTCTCCGTCGGTTGGTCGACGACCGACGACGACATCGATGCGCTGTTGGACGGGTTGCCGCGGGTGATCGCGAGCCTGCGGGCCCTCAGCGGTTGATCGGCGCGTGCCGACGACGGGCGTTCGCCGCAACGTCGTCGGGGACGTCTATCTCCATGCGCAGCAGTGCGGCGCCGAGGGTCTTGCCGAGGTTGTCCGCTCGCAACGATCGAGGAGCCCCACCGCCGAGCGCGTCGTGCATGACGAACTTCAGCGCGAGCACGTTGTGCGCCTCATAGCGCTCGACCGGACCGTGGACCAGCGATCCGAAGTGTGTCTTGACTCGATCTGACGTCACTTGGTCGACGATGGCCGCGTAGGCCGCCTCGTCGTCGGCGAACAGGGCCAGGTCGCTGATGTCGCCCTTGTCGCCCGAACGAACGCCGCACAGGTCTCGAAGCTGGATACGGGCCATTCCCGACGAACGTACCTCGCCGGCCCATTACGCTCGGCCGCTTCATGACCGTGTTCCTCGTGCGGCACGCGGACGCCAAGAGCCGAGCGAACTGGCCAGAGTCCGATGAGACACGGCCGCTGACCCGAAAGGGCGCATCCCAAGCCGAAGGGCTCTTGGATCTGCTCGCTGATCATTCGATTCGCCGAGTCCTGTCCAGCCCGGCCGTCCGGTGCGTGCAGACCGTTGCGCCCCTGGCCAACAAGCTGGGGCTCGAGATCGTGGAGACCGATGTCCTGCTCGAAGGAGCGGACGCCGCGAAGACCTTTGAGCTGCTCCGCCGTTCAGCTCGAGACAAGGGCGACGCCGTGTTGTGCACCCATGGCGATCTGGTTCCGGAGCTGCTGCGGCTGGGAAGCCGAGCCGGCATGTCGGTGGACGACACGCCTCGCTGGGCCAAGGGCTCCACGTGGGCCATCGAGAGCGACGGCCACCACCTCACCCGAGCGTGGTACTTGCCTCCGCCGGAGGCGTAGCGACCATCGGCGGTGGGTCCGGTGGAGGATCGCCGACGAGCACCACGGTTCCGGCGACGCGGTCCCACAGCGTGCGCCGGCGGGCGTCGACAGCGGCCACGGCAACACTCGCCGCGAGGTATGCCGCGCCGATGGCCGCCAGCCCGGGCAGACGGAAGTACGCGCCGGCGAGAATCACTGCGGCCGGAACTCCCTTGCCGAGCACCTCCCGCACGGCCGTTCGACCGAACGACGCCAGACGGCCGTCACTCGCGTTGACGACGTGCAAGTGCAGCACGACCTTGGCAGGTGACTGGCCGTCGCCCCACGCGACGATCCACCAGCCGACCCAACCGAAGCCGAACGTGCACGCCATCAGCACGACCTCGAGTCCGAACTCGCCGGCGCGCGTCCAGATGGAGGCCACGGGGCGGCGACGTTCCTCGGGCGGTGGCGGCGGAAGCGCGAAGTCGGTAGGCGGCTCCCTGGGCGGCGCGGTGGGCGGCGCGGTCGGCCACACCAGCGGCTCGGTCATCGGGCGGACAGTACCGTGACCGGCCTATGGGTCGACTTCAGGACAAGGTCGCAGTGGTGACAGGAGGGGCGTCGGGAATCGGACGCGCGATCGCCGAGCGGTACGTGGAGGAGGGCGCAAGCGTCGTGCTGTTCGACGTCAACAAGGACCTACTCGACGAGGTCAGCGCCGGTCTCGGCGAAAAGGTGTGTGCGACGGTCGCGGGCGACGTGACTGCTGAGGCCGACGTCGTCGAACTCGTCGCCACCGCCGTCGAACGATTCGGTCGCCTCGACATCGGCGTGAACAGCGCGGGCGTCGGTGGGTTCGCGCCGATCGTCGAGCATCCCGTGGAGGAATGGGATCGCATCGTCGACATCTGCATGAAGGGCGTGTTCCTGTCGATCAAACACGAGGCGAAGCAGATGGTCAGCCAAGGCGATGGCGGCGTGATCATCAATCTCGCGTCGATCAACGCGCGCCAGGCGGGCGAGGGCATGGCCGCCTATTGCTCGGCGAAGGCCGCCGTCGAGATGCTCACGAAGTGCGCCGCCATGGAGCTCGGTCATCATCAGGTGCGCGTGTGCGGGATCGGGCCTGGACTGGTCGACTCGCCGCTCACCGCGTTCCAGAACGACCTCCCACAGTTGCGCGAGGCCTACCTGCACAACATCCCGATGGGTCGGTCGGGCCAGCCGAGCGACATCGCGGACGCCGCGCTGTTCCTCGCCAGCGCGGAGGCTTCATGGGTCACCGGCACGACGCTGTTCGTCGACGGCGCCGAGCTCACGCGCGAATACCCGAGGTTCTTCGACATCTTCAACATGCAGCCGTAGCGCTCGCCTCGGTCGCAGGCCACTGAGCGATACCGGATACCTGACCACCGCGCGACAAGTCGCGAGACATGCCGATACCGCCGGTGTCAGTTCGGCATTCGTGTCTACGCTGCCCGCGATGCGGCCAGATGCGCAGCGATTCGGCCTCGTCGTCATCGACCCTGTACGAGCTTTCACTGATCCGGCTGGAGTGATCGGCCAGATCTACCCGGCGGAACAGTTCAGCTCGATCCTCGAGACAGTGGAGCGGCTGGCTTCCTTCGCGGCTGCGCAAGCGGGTCCGAAGGTTTGGGTCACGTCGCTGTACGCGCCCGGTCAGTTCTCGAGCGGCGACTTGGACCACCCGCTCGCCCAGCTCTGCACCGACGCCTCCGGCACCGATTGTGCCTGGGACCCGCGGTTGCTCCCGCCGGCGGACGCGCTCGTCGTGACCAAGACCTCGATGGATGCTGGCTCTGCGCCCGACTTCGTCGACGCAACGGAGGCCATGGTCGGCAATGTCGATGCGGTACTGATCACCGGTTTCTGGCTGTCCGCATGTGTTGCGGCCACGGCCGCGTCGTGTGCCCAGCGCCTCGCCGGACGTGTCCCGGTCGTCGTGCCGCTCTCACTCGCGGCGACCCGCCTCGGCTTGTACGACCCGGCAGATGACCACCCAGCGAATGTCGACGTCACCACCGAACTCGAACGGCTCCGCCGCGGAGGCGTTGTCGTCTGCGACGCGCCCGCCGCGTGGCGAAGCGAACTCACGCACAGATAGACGCGCGTAAGGCAAGCGACCGGTCACAAAGACAAACGCGATGCTCCTCCAGGGTGCTGCGCGCTTGGATCCGCTGCCGAGCGGTCAGGTGGACCGTGTCAGCTCGGCCCGATCGCGCACGACTGGCTCCTCGCCGGGCGCGCCGTACGACCAGCTGTGGATGAGTTTGCCGGGCTCAGGCATCGAGATCGTGATGGCCACCGGAAACGCGGACGGCTCGTCGCCCATGACGAACACGCCCGGTTCGCTCTCGCGTAGGACCGTGACGGACCCGCCGTGGATGTGGCCGGTGACGAGGATGGCGCCGCCTCCGTGAGTCCGGCCGATCACGGCATGCTCAGCATGACCGCGCAGCCGCTCCGACGTTGGGTTGAACGTTTCGTAGTCCAGCGTGACGCCCGCTCCGCCCGGCAGGGAGGCGATCACGATCTTGGCAGCGCTGTCATCACCTCGATCGAATTCGCGATCGACCCCGAGGGAGGTACCCGGGTTGGCCAGCAGGTCGTCGACGATACCCATGCCGCGCACGCTACTGCCGGGCCCGAACCGTCGCTTCGGGTGGCGCATCACCTGAAGGTTGGATCGCCCGCGACGTCGTCGGACGGGATCGTTCATGGCCGGAGCTAGGTGCGTTCGAAGTCGATGCGGACTTGGGCGTCGACGAGGTTGCGGTCGACGGCGAACGGGGTGACGGCGAGCAGCTGGGTCGGTCCCCCATCGCGTGCTCGACCGGTGCCGCTGATCGTCGGCGGGCCGGACAACCCGAGCACTCCCGTGCCTTGCGCCACCGCACCGGCCACCTTCGGGTCGGCGGCGCGCCAGGCCAAGCGGCCGGTCACTTCCGGCGGCTCCCAATCGTCGGGCACCTTCACGGTCGGCCCGCCGTAGGCGTTCACACCGAAGTACTCCTCGTGCCACTCGTCGATCGGTAGTCCCGCGGCTTCGGCGCGCGTGCGGATGAAGGACAGCGCGGCGCGGGCCTTCGCTTCGGCATCCGGCCACGAGTACGAGAGCCGCGCCTCGCCGGCCCATCCCGCGGGCGTGCAGACGAGACCCTTGTACGTCGGCGGCGGCGGCGCTCCGCGCGTGCCGGACACACGCACGCGATCACCACCCAGGTCGTCGACCTGCAGCGACGTGAAGTCGGCGGTGACATCCGGGTTCAGGTAGCGGGCCGGGTCGTGCACCTCGTACAGCAACTGTTCGCGCACCGTGTCGAACGTGAGCATCCCGCCGGTGCCGGCGGGTTTCGTGAACACAGCCGAACCGTCGGCCTCGACCTCGGCGATCGGGAAGGCGATACGCATCGGATCCGGGTTCTCCCACCACGCGCCCGAATAATTGCCGCCCGTGAGCTGGCCGCTGCACTCCAGCAGGTGACCGACGACGACACCGGCGGCGATGCGGTCCCAGTCATCCCAGTCCCACTCGAACTCATGAGCGAGCGGACCGACGAACAAGGACGCGTCGGCGACGCGCCCAGTGACGACGATGTCGGCTCCTGCAGCCAACGCGTCGGCGATCGGCCGCGCGCCGAGATACGCGTTGGCGAACAGCGCTTCCACCGGGAGGCCCAACTCCTCGGCTCGCCCGCGCACGTCGTCGCCCACGACGGTTGCGACGGTGAGACCGCTGGCCCCTGCCGCCTTCAGTGTTTCGATGACCGCGCGTCCCGCGGCGATCGGGTTGATGCCGCCGGCGTTGGTGATGAACTTCGTGCGGCCGTCGATGATGAACGGCAGCGCCTCGCTCACGTACCTGGGCAGGTCGCGCGTGTAGCCGAGCGACTCGTCGCGCTGACGATCCTTCTGCAGGATCGCGAGTGTGAGCTCGGCCAGCGCTTCGCACACGAGATAGTCCACGCCGTCGGCGAGGAGATCGGCGAGCGGCTCGTGACCGTCGCCATAGAAGCCTTGTCCACCGCCGATACGGAGATCAGAGCGCGTCACTTCGGCGCCGCACACGCGTCGGCCGTCGTCGAGGGAGCGGCCAGCGCGTTCTTGATCTCCGTGCGCAGGTCGGCGACCAGCTGCAGCATCAGCGGCGACGGATTGAGCGTGTCGAGTCGGGACAGCTCGTTGGCGGCATCGGTCACGCAGCCCGCCCGGAAGAGCACCACCGCGAGAAACGCGTGCACGTCGGGGTAGGTGCCGTCGGTCATCACCGCCTGGCGAAGGTCGGTCAGGCCCTGCGCGTCGCCGCTCGTCACTCGGATCCACCCACGGTACGTGAGAGATACGACGTTGTTCGGAGCATCGGCCAAGACGCCCGTGTAGCACTTCACGGCCCCCGCCGGATCGGCCTGCGCTCCGTTGAGACATTCCGTGTTGCGCTCGCGGGCGGTCTTCGCGATCTCGCCCGTGATCGAACCACCGGCCTCCCGGCGACCCGCTGACCGCGCGACAACGAAGCCACACACGAGCGCGAACACCACGACTGCCGTGACGATCATCGCGGTTCGCGCCGGTCGTGCCTGCGGACGAGAGGTGGCGAGCTCGGCCTTGCCTTCGTCGACCGCACGTGACACGGACGCCAGCCGCGCCTCGTAGTCGTGCTTGAGCATCTCGTAGTCGTCCGTCTCGAGGTCGCCGGCATCGTGCTCGCGCTCGAGGTCCTCGAGCGAGCGCCTGAGGAACGACCGCTGCTCTTCGAGCACGGCGAGCGCGTCAGGTCCGAGTCGGACGACTCTTTTCTTGACGGTCATGAGCGCAGCTCATGACCGGACGACCGAGCGAGCGCCAGCGAGCCGGGCGTCGATGGGGAGCGGGGGCGCAGCCCCCAAGCAAGCGCGGGCATCAGGCCTCCCACCGTCGCCAGCGCACGAACGCGAACGCGATGCCGCTTGCTGCAAGCACGAATCCCGCGACGGGGAGCACCCAAATGAGACCGCCGAACCCCGAGGACGCCGGCCGCAGCAACAGGTCGGCACCGAGCTTGTTCGCGAAGAAATCGCGGATCTCGGTGTCGGACTCACCGTTCTCGATGCGGCGCGTGATCTCGGTGCGAATGTCTTTTGCCGCCGGGGAATCAGATTCGGCCACCGACTGCCCGCGGCACACGGGGCACTTGATCGTGTGCTCGAGCGCCTGCGCCCGCTCCTCGTTCGACAGCGCCCGGCTGTTGTGCGTTCCGAGCCACAGCGCGCTCACCAGGACGAGCGCCATGAGGCTGTAGCTGATCTTCAGTTTCATGGACCGCTCGAGGAGGAGCCGAAGAGCTTGTTGCTCAGGTCGGTGATGATCTGATCGAGCTCGTCGGCGTTCTGCAGCGGCCGCGGGATGCGCGCTCGCACGATGCCGAACTGATCGATGATGTAGGTGTCCGGCACGCGGATGACCGAGTAGTCGAGCGCCATACGCCCCTGGTCACCGTCCACGACGGGGTACTCGCCGCCGTTCTTTGCGTAGAAGTCGCGCACCGCAGGGACGTCGTCGTTGAACACCACGCTGATGAGCTGCACATCGTCTGACTGTGTGTGCCGACGGTCGAAGGACACCAGATACGGGTGCTCTTGCTGGCACGGCACACACCACGTCGCGAAGAAGTTCACGACCACCCACTTGCCTTGAAGCTGATCGATGTCGAACGGCTTGCCGTCGAGCGTGGTGCCGACGATCTCGGGTGCGGCCTTGTCGATGAGCGGGTTGAAGTCCGCCCGGTCGGTCGCGCTCTTGCGGGTGATGAGCACGGCGACGAGCAGCATCATGACGAGCGCCAGCGGTATCGCGACGAAGAGCGCCGCCCGCCCCCTGCGAGGCGGTTGGGCCAGCGGCTCCATCAATCGACTCCTGCGAGCTCGCGCTCGTCTTCGTCGCCGCTCTCGGTCCGCACGGGCGACGACACCGGGTCGATCGGATTGCGGCGACGACCTGGCCATGCCGCCAGCACGGTGCCGATCGCGATCACCCCGCCGCCGATCCACATCCAGACGGCGAGCGGCTCGATGATGACCCGCAGATTGACGGCGCCGGCACCGTCCGGCGACGTGAGCAGCGACAGGTAGACGTCGTCGTACGGACCGGTGCGCACCGAGGGCGTACCGATCGCTTGCGCGTTGTTCGGGAACCGTCGCAGCTCGGGTGTGTAGACCTTGCCGCCGTCGACGCGGATGCGAGCGCCGATGCTCGTACGCCGCGAGTCGACGCTCGTCTCGCTACCGAGGTACTCGAGTCGGTGCCCCTCGATCGTGATCGTCTGCCCTTCCGTGAGGCGGACTTCACGACTCGTCTGGAACGTCGTGCTGGCGATGTAGCCGACAACGAGGATCACGACTCCGAGATGAACGATCATTCCGCCGTTGGCCCGACCGACGAGCCCGCGCCAGCCCTGCCGGCGGCTGGCCAGCGCGACCTGGCGCAGCGCCGCGCCCGCGGCGAACCCGCCGAGCCCGAACGCGGTCAGCGGCGCCAACCCTCGGGCCTGGACCAGCACGGCGAACACGACCGCGCCGACCCCGGTCCACGCGGGCCACTGCAGGCGGCGGGCGAGCGTCTCGGTGTTCGTCTTCCGCCAGGGCAACACCGGTGCGATGGCCATCATCAACAGCAGGCCGAGTCCGAGCACCATGCCGAAGAAGTCGAACCAGGGTCGTCCAACGGACAGCCGCTCGCCGTTCACCGCCTCGACGATGAGTGGCCACACCGTTCCGAGCAGCACGGCGAACGCGAACACCGCGAAGAACAGGTTGTTGAACAGGAACGCGCCTTCGCGTGACAGCGGCGAGTCGATGCGGCCGGGAGCGCGCAGGCGATCACCGCGCCAGCCGATGAGGCCGATAGTGACGAGCACGATGAGTGCGAAGAAGCTCAGCACCCAGACGCCGATACCGGATTCGGTGAACGCGTGCACAGAGTCGAGGACGCCCGACCGTGTGAGGAACGTGCCGAGGATCGTGAGCGCGAACGTTGCGCAGAGCAGCGTGAGGTTCCAGACGCGCAGCATCCCGCGGCGTTCCTGCACCATCACCGAGTGGAGATAGGCCGTACCGGTGAGCCAGGGAAGGAACGAGGCGTTCTCGACGGGATCCCACGCCCACGCGCCGCCCCAGCCGAGAACCTCGTAACTCCACCAGGCGCCGAGCACGATGCCAAAGGACAGGAAGCCCCAGGCGAACAACGTCCATCGGCGGGTCTCGAGCAGCCAACCCTCACCGAGCCGGCCGGTGACGAGCGCGGCGATGGCGAACGCGAACGGAACCGTGAACCCCACGTAGCCGAGGTAGAGCAGCGGCGGGTGGAACGCCATGAGGATGTGGTTCTGCAACAGCGCGTTCGGTCCGGGCCCGTCGAAGCCGGCCGGAATCGCGAAGGGCGTCGCGGTGAACGGGTCGGCCGGGCCGATGTTCGGCAGCATCAGACCGAAGAAGAACAGCGACACCGTGAACATCGTGAGCGTGGCCCAGCCGACGAGCGGATCGGTTGCTCGTGTGCGGAACTTCAACGCGGTCACGACCATGTAACCCGCCAGCACCGTGGCCCACAGGATGATCGAGCCCTCGAGCGCGGACCACAGCGTGGCGACGTTGAACGGGAACGGCGTGTGGCGACTCGAGTTGTTGGCCACGAACGCGATCGACCAGTCGTGGGTCAACAGCGCGGCCTCCATCGCGCCGAATGCGAGCACCGCGCCGATGGCGACGAGCCACACGTAGGTCCGACCGGCGACGAGCAGCCGCGTCCGGCGGCGCGACAACCCGACGGCGAGCGTGACGATGCCACCGAGCGAGGCGACGAAGCCGAGGATGATCCCGGCGGATCCGAGGGCGGCGCTCATCTACGGAGCCGCGGAAGAGACGTGATCGGGGTTCGACTCCTTGTACTCCTCGGTGTGCTTCACGAGGATGCGATCGCTGACGAAGCGGCTGCCGTCGGACGACCAATGGCCCTCGAGCACTACCGGGAGACCGGCTTGGAACAGGTCGGGCGGATCGCCCGTGTGCTCGACGTGCACCGACACGTTGTTGAACGTGATGTCGAACTCGACCGGCCGCTTCGTCTTGTCGAACGCTTGCACCGTGCCCTGCACGCGGAATCGACGCGTACCGAGACTCGACTTGTCGCGAACAGCTTCGTCGGCGTTGCGGTAGTACAGCGCGGCGTTGTTGAGCCCTTGAAAGAGCACGAACCCGATGGCGACGACGATGAGGACCAGCACGCCGTACATCGCCGGACTCTTTCGCCTCCGCTGCGGCCGCTCTTCGACCTCCCGAGGAGTTACATCCACCGGCGGTCCTCGGGTGGGAGTTGCTTCGACAGCGAGCGACCGCGCAACAGGATGCGCACGGTGTAGCCGATGAGCGTGCCGAACACGATCGTGTAGCCGGCCAAGACGTAGCCGCCGTTGGTCATGAGCGAAGCTCATGACCGGTCGGGCGAGCGAGCGCCAGCGAGCCGAACGACGATGGGGTCCGGGGGCGCAGCCCCCTCAGCAGCTTCGTCATGGAACCACCAGCGCTTCGGCGCGGCGTTCGCTGATCGCGAGGTCGAGACCCTTGGTCTCGACCTCGTCTTCCAACCAGGCCACCCGGAACCGGTGCAACAGCAACCAGGCGAAGCAGGCGACGAACACGGCCATGCTGACGAAGAGCGTGAAGAGCATCGAGCCGGAGATCGTCGTGTTCAGGCTGATCGTCGCCGACTGATGCAGGCTGCGCCACCACGTCACCGAGAAGTACACGATCGGCACGTCGACGAACGACAACAGCGCGACGAAGGCCGAACGGCGGTTGCGCACTTCGAGATCGGCCGGTAGCCGGCGCACGACGAGGTACCCGAGGTACATCAGGAACAGCAGCGAGAACGACGTGAGTCGCGCATCCCACGTCCAGTAGACGCCCCAAGTCGGGCGACCCCAGATCATGCCGGTGACGAGCGTGAGCGCCGTGAAGACGAGCCCGACCTCCGCGGCGGACACGGCCAGCGTGTCCCACCAGCGCGACTTCTTCCAGAGCCACATCGCGCTTCCGAGGGCGTTGAGACCGAAGCCGAGGTTCATCGCGATGGCGACGGGCACGTGGAGGTAGATGAGGCGGGCGGCGTCGCCCTGCACCTGATCGGGCGGGCTGACGACGAGCGCCAGCACGAGCACCACTGCGAACCCGGCGAGCGTGAGCGCGCCGATGATCCGGGTGGCCCGTGATCCGGTGTGCTCGGGGATCATCAGCTCTCCTCCAACAACGAACCGAAGGCGAGAACGCCGAAGGCGACATAGATGGCAGCAAACGCCGCCAGCAGCTCGACCCACGGCCAGCCGTCGGACGGAGCACCAGCGAGCGCGGCTTCGAACGAGCGGGTGGCCCCGAGTAGGACCGGTGCGAGGATCGGCAGAAGCAGGAGCGGGAGCAACGTCTCGCGCACCCGCAGTCCGGCCGCAAGCACGCCGTAGAGGCTACCGGCGGCAGCGACGCCGGTGGTCGCGACCACGCACGTGACGACGAGCAGCAGCCAGCTCCGGAACGTCGTGCCGTACATGAGAACGACGCCGGCGCCCAACACCAGCTCGAGGACCAGGAGCTCGAGCGCGACCGCGCCCGCCTTGCCCAGGAAGATGCCAGCCGGATCGAGGCCGGACAGGCGCAGCCCGTCTCGGTTGCCGTCGGCCGCCTCGATGGCGAAGGCGCGCTGCAGCGCCAGCAGCCCGCTGAAGAGCACCGCGACCCAGAAGAGACCCGCGGTCGCGCGGGCGAGGATGCCACGGTCGGGGTCGAGCGCGAATGCGAAGAGGATGAGCACGAGCAGCGCGAACGGCGCGATCTGATTCGTCGTGACGCGGCTACGCCATTCGAGGCGGAGGTCCTTGCCCGCGATGACGGCGGCGTCTCGAAACACCGTGTCATGGAGCACCGGCGACCACCTCCTCGCGGGGTCGATCGAGCACGGTGCCTCCGGCGAGCTGCACGGTGGTCGTGGCGAGCTCGCTGGCGCGGTCGAGCTCGTGGGATGCGATGACGACGGTCGCGCCCGCCCCGGCCGCCGCCCGCACGAGGGCATCGATCACGTCGCGGGCGGCGGCGTCGAGCCCGGCGTGGGGTTCGTCGAGCAGCCAGAGCTCGGGCCGGCGCGCGACCATCGCCGCGATCGAGGTGCGCCGCCGCTGTCCCGCTGAGAGCTTCGCGACGGTCACGTTCGCCAGGCGGCCGTCGACTCCGAGCGCGGACATGGCGGCGTCGGCCTCGTCGATGGTCGCTCCGCAGGCCCGCGCCCAAAAACGCACGTTGTCGGTGACGGTCAGATCGTCGTACAGGCACGTTGCGTGGCTCAGTAGCCCCACTCGGCGCCGCACGGCGCGCCGCCCGGCACTGTCCCGGAGGTCGTGGCCGAGCACGATCGCGTCGCCGTCCACGACGGGAACGAGCCCGGCACAGGTACGGAGGAGCGTGGTCTTGCCCGCACCGTTCGGTCCGTGGACGAGAGCGATCGAGCCCCGCTGCACGTCGAGGTCGACACCGGCGAGGGCGGGAAACCGGCCGAGCAGCGAGACCGCGGCACGAAAGTGGACGACGGGCTCCATGACGACGTATCGAGGCTACTGGCGGCCCTGAGACCTGACCAAGGCGGGTCCGCACCTACGATCTCCGCCCGTGCGGCTGGCCAAGGTACTGAGCGCGTTGGGACGAACCTGCATAACCGCGGGCGTTTTGATCCTTCTGTTCGTCGTCTACCAGCTGTGGGGCACCGGCATCCGCGAGGCCCAGGCGCAGGACGCGCTCGAGCGGGAGTTCAACCAGAAGGTCGCCCAGGCCAACGGCGCCGACGGTGCAACCGTCGGCTCGAGCAGCTCCACCACCAGTACAAGCAGCGGAACGGCGACCACGGAGACGCTGCCCGTGACCACCGCCCCCGCGCTGGCGGCACCGCCGGAGGGAGAGGCGCTCGGCAAGATCGAGATTCCGAAGATCGGTCTCAGCGCGTTCGTCATAGAAGGCGTCAGCGACTCGGATCTGCACAACGGCCCTGGCCACTATCCGGCCACGCCGCTGCCGGGCCAGCAGGGCAACGCCGCCATCGCCGGTCACCGCACGACGTACGGCGCGCCGTTCGCCAGCATCGACGAACTCGTGCCGGGCGACACGATCACGGTCACGACATTGCAGGGCACGTTCACCTACGCGGTCACCCGTCAAGAGGACGGCAGCGGACACATCATCGTTCCGCCCAGCGCGGTCGAGGTGCTGAACGAGGTGCCCGGGAAGAACCTGCTGACCCTCACCGCGTGTCACCCGAAGTACAGCGCGAGCAAACGAATCATCGTTGTCGGCGAGCTCCAAGGTGAGCCGAAGCCAGCCCTGCCACGCGCGGCCGACGTGCCGAAGCCTGACCTCCAAGGCCTCAGCGGCAAGGGGGCGCCGAAGCTGCCGGCCATCCTCTACGGATTGCTGTGCGCGGCCATCTGGATCGCGGCGTGGCGCATCGGCAAGTTGTGGCGCAAGTGGCCGTCGTACTTGATCGGCCTGCCGATCTTTCTCGTCGCGCTGTTCTTCTTCTTCGAGAACTTCTCGCGGCTGCTGCCATCCAACTACTAAGGGTCAATCGCGCCTTTCGTCGGCTCTGGGTCGCGCGCTCGATCTCGTTCCTCGGCGACGCTGTCGGTCTCGTCGCGCTGATCCTCTACGTCGCCGACACGAGCGCGACGGGTGCGGCCGTCGGCATCTTGTTGCTGGCCAGCGACTTCACACCCTCCCTGTTCAGTCCCTTGACCGGAGCGATCGTCGATCGGTTCGAACATCGCAGCACGATGGTGCTGTGTGAGGTGGCACAAGCGTTGACGGTCGGCACGATCGTGCTGTTGCAGCCGGTCGCCGCGCCGCTGTTCGTTGTCGTCGCGGTGCAGTCGCAGTTTGCCTCCGCGTTTCGGGCCGCCACGCGGAGCGCGGTGGCAGATCTGGTCGACGATGACGACCTCGAGGCGGCCAACGCGTTGATCGGTGCCGGTACGCACGGCCTCGAAGCGCTCGGTCCGCTGCTCGCCGCAGTGCTCCTGCAGTTCATGACACCGCGCGGCGTGCTCGGCGTCGACGTGCTCACGTTTGCCGTCTCGCCCTTGCTGCTCGCCGGACTTCCTCGCATTCGGCACACCCCCAGTACGGACGGCATCGTGGCCGACGCGAAAGCGGGACTGGCCTGGATGTGGCGCCATCGGACGGTACGCGCGGTTGCTCTCGGCTTCTTCGCGGTCGCGGCCTTCACCGCGGTCGATGACGTCGCGCTCGCGTTCCTGGGCAGGACGACGTTCGACAGCGGCGATTCTGGAGTGAGCCTGCTCTATGCCGGCGTGGGAGTCGGGTTGCTGATCGGCTTTGTAGCGCTCGGCCGGCGACCACCAGGTCGGGTGGCATCGATCGCGGTCATGGGTCTCGCGTTGTGCAGCGTCGGCAACCTCTTCACGGGCCTCGCCCCGGTCTTGCTGCTCGCGTTCGTCGCTCAAACCGTGCGAGGCGTCGGCGCCAGCCTGGTCGAAGTCGGGACGACGACGTTGATCCAGCGGACGGCGCCGCCCGAGTTGCGGGCACGCGTGTTCGCCAACCTCTTCGGCGGCGTCGGTATCGCCGCGGCCATCTCGTACGTCGCCGGCGGCGCGCTGGTCGACGCACTGTCGCCGCGCACCGTGCTCATCGCCGCCGGCATCGGCGGCCTCGTGTCGAGCATGATCGCGTTCACCGCCGCGCGGGAGACTGACGAGGAATGAGAAGGATCGCATCCGCGTCGGTCGCCGTGCTGTTCGCGGTGGCGCTGACCGCCTGCTCCGACTCGAAGCCTCCCTCGGGCGCGAGCGACAGCGCGTTCAACCCGTTCGCCACTGACGCCTCGTCTGCTGCGCCCGGTCCGCCCGCGCCCCCGGCGACGCTCGCCGTGGGCGACTGCTTCAACAGCGATCAGTTCACACCCGGTCTGTCGATCGACCCGCGCGGCGTGCATCTCGTCGCGTGCGCCGAGCCCCATCAGCACGAGGTGTACGCGATCGAACGCAACGCTGAGTCATCGACCACACCATTCCCCGGCGATCAGGCGATGAGCGCCTTCGCCGACGACGTGTGCCTCGGCGACTTCGAGCCAGCGCTCGGCGTCGATTACCGGCAGTCGTCGCTGGACTTCGCGACGATCACGCCCGACGCGACATCGTGGGCTGCGGGAGATCGTTCGGTGATCTGCGTCGTACACGACGCCGACTTCGCAGCGTTGCTGGGCTCTCGTTTGGCGACCACCACGACCATGCCAGCGTCGGCATCGACGTCGACGTCACTCGCCTCGGAAGGCGGGTGAGCGGCGCTCGTGGAACGCGGCCAATCCCTCGCGTAGGTCAGCGCTGGCCCACGCCCGTTTGAACGCTTCACTGACCGCGGGATCGGTTCCGAGATCCGCTTCGAGCCGGTTGAGTGCGATCTTGTGCCCTTGGATCGTGAGGGGCGCGAGCGCCGCGATCTCGCCGGCCCAGGCCAGCGCCGCTTCGAGGTCGCCGGCGCGCTGGGCCAGCCCGAGCCGAACGGCGTCGTCGCCGTTCAACACTTCGGCTGCGAGCAGCATCGCCCTCGCGGGTCCGTGGCCTGCAAGCAGTGCGAGCCGTTGCACCGTCCAGTGGTCGACCATCAGGCCGAGCTTGGCGGCGGGGATGCCGAAGCGAGCCTCGGGCGTACAGACGCGCAGGTCGCACGCGATCGCCAGCTGCGTTCCCGCTCCGAGCGCCGCGCCATCCACGGCAGCAATCGTCGGGAAGGACGCGTCGTGCAAGCCTTGCAGCACGACACGCAACGTCGCCGCGAAGCTCTCGTCCTCCAGCCCAGTCAGATCGGCGCCTGCACAGAAGTGACCGTTGGCTCCGGTCAGGATGAAGACGCGCGTGTCGGCGTTCGCGCTCGCAGCCGCGATCGCGGCGTTCAAGCCCTCGAGCGCGTCGCGGTCGACCGCGTTGCGACGTTCGGGACGATCGATGGTGACGAGCGCGACGGCCCCGCGCTGTTCGTGATGAATCACCCGGCTACCGCCCGCCGCCCACCCTTGAACGGCGAGCTCCCTGACGCTCGCTCACTCGATTACCGCGATCAGATCGCCTTCGGTGACCTGATCGTCGGGGGCCACGGCCAACTCGGAGATCGTGCCGGCGATCGGCGCGATCACCGGGATCTCCATCTTCATCGACTCGAGGATCACGAGCTCGTCGCCGACCTCGACGCGCTGGCCGACCTCCACGCGGACTTGCCACACGTTGGCGGTGATCTCGGCTCTGACCTCAGGCATCGCCCGACCCTACCCAGTACCCTCAGCCGACATGGAGCTGCACGGCAAACGGGTGCTGATCACGGGGGCGTCGCGCGGAATCGGTGAAGGGCTCGCTCGACGATTCGCGGCAGTCGGCGCGCACGTCGCGCTCGTCGCGCGCAGTGCCGACGCCATCGAGAAGCTGGCCGCCGACCTGGGCGGCACGGCCCATCCCGCCGACCTCGCCGATCCCGCGCAGGTGGCGACGCTCATTGATCACGTCGAAGACGAATCGGGCCCGATCGACGTTCTCGTCAACAACGCGGGTATCGACATGACGAAGGGCTTCACCGACTACACGCACGACGAGGTCAGTCGCATCGTCCAGGTCAACCTGATCACCCCCATGGACCTGTGCCGGCAGGTGATTCCCGGCATGTTGCGCCGCGGTCAGGGTCACATCGTGAACGTGTCCTCCCTGAGCGCGTGCGGCTTGTACCCGGGCTTGACGGCGTACTCCGCGACCAAGTCCGGTCTCAGCCACTTCACTGCCGGGCTGCGCGCCGATCTCAAGAAGCTCCCGATCGGCACGACGCTGGTCGAGATGGCGGGCGTGCCGACCGACATGCTCGCCAACGTCGACACGTACAAGCCGACCGCCGACTCGTTCAAGCGCGGCTACCGGCTCCACCTCGTGACTGACACGCCCCTCGACACGATCGTCAACGACACGGTCGAGGCGGTCCAGAAGAATCGACGGCACGTGCGTCATCCGAAGCGGGCGCTCTTGTTCCCCTTGCTGTCCGAAGCACCGCGCCGTATGACCGAGCTGCTCCTCCTCGGAGTGAAGGCGCAAGTGAAGTAGCTAGACGGGCAGCACGCCGTGCTTGCGCCATGGGCGCTGCACGGTCTTCGTCGCTGACACCTCGAGTCCGCGCCAGATCGCCAGTCGGGTGTCGGCCGGATCGATCACGTCGTCGACTTGCGCGTGGCCGGCAGCGATGTACGGATCGATGTTCTTGCGAAACTCCTCGGCCATCGCGATGCGAGCCTCGTCGCGCTCCTTGCCTTCAGGGATCTGCTCGAGCTGCTTGCGCATCGTGATGTTGACCATGCCATCGGGGCCCATCACGGCGATCTCCGCCGTCGGCCAGATCGCGAGATAGTCGGCTTCGTAGGCCAGACCGTTCATGACGAAGTAACCGGCGCCGTAGCTCTTGCGCAGCACGATCGACACTTTCGGCACGGTGGCCTCCGACACGGCGAAGAGCATCTTGGCGCCGTGGCGGATGATCCCTTGCTTCTCCACCGCCGAGCCGACGATGAATCCGGGCACGTCGTGGAGGAACACGAGCGGGATTCCGAACGCGTCGCACAGCCAGACGAAGCGAGCCGCCTTGTCGGCCGCGTTCACGTCGAGCGCGCCACCGAGCACCATCGGCTGGTTCGCGAGCACGCCGACAGGGCGACCACCGACACGCGCGAGAGCGGTGACGATGTTGCGGGCGAACTGCGGTTTCATCTCGAGGAAGTTCGCCCCGCCGTTCGGATCACGGTCGACCACGGCCGCGATGACCTTCTTCGTGTCGTACGCGCGCCTCGGCGCCGTCGGCACGATGTCGTAGAGCTCTTCGGCGCGCCGGTCGACCGGGTCGTCGCACTCGATCACTGGTGGCGGCTCCTGGTTGTGGCTGGGGAAGAACGACAGGTACGTGCGCACCATCTCGAGACACTCGGCGTCGTTCTCGACCTCTTGATCGGCGCAGCCACTGATCTTGTTGTGGACCTCGGAGCCGCCCATCTCCTCTTCGGTCACGTCTTCACCGGTCGCGGCCTTGACCAGGTGGCGACCACCGAGCGCCATCGACGACGTGCCCTTCACCATCGGGACGAAATCCGTGAGCGCGGGGATGTACGCCGTGCCCGCCGCGCAATGGCCGAGCATCGCGCCGACCTGCGGCACGACACCGGACAGCACGACTTGCTCGCGGAACAGCGCGCCGGCACCGGCGAACGTCGAGCCCGACGTCGATTGGATGCGCGCACCGCCAGAGTCGAGCAGGTACACGAGCGGGATCCGTTGGCGCAGGACGATCTCGCGCATGCGGGCCGTCTTCTGTTCGCCGACACTGCCCATCGAGCCGGCCATGACCGTGAAGTCGTAGGCAATGATTGCGACCCGCCGGCCGTCGATGCGCCCGATGCCGGTGACGACGCCGTCGGCCGCGAGTGAACCGCGTGCCGCCAGCGAAGGGTCCATGTGATCCGCCAGCGCGCCGTATTCGACGAACGATCCCTTGTCGAGGAGGATCTCGAGGCGCTCACGCACCGGGAGTTTGCCGAGCTCGCGCTGCCGCGCGATGCGATCGGGCCCGCCCATCCCCAACGCGGTGTCCTTGCGGCTCTGCACGTCCTCGACGAGCGGGGTCCAGTCGTGGAGATTGTCGGCCATGGGCCGAACCTACACTCGACCTCCACATGAAACGGGGGGTCGTCGTCGTGTCACTGTCGCTTGCGATGCTGCTCGCGTGTTCGGACGACAAGGCCCCGGCCACCAAGTCGAGCAGCAGTGCGGGCGGCGCAGTGTCGTCGGGGTCGGATCAAGCACTCGCCCGTTCGATGGCCCGCACGTTGGCCGACGGCATCCAGCAGGGCGCCAACGGTCAGGTCTCGTCCGCCCAGGCCGACTGTTTGGTGAACGAGATCACGGCCCGCATACGCACCGACGCCCTCACGAGCATCGCCGCGAACGCCCCCGACCCGAAGACGCTGCCGAAGGACGTCCGCCAGTCGTTCGGCCAGGCGTTCGACAAATGCCTCTCCGGCAACATCGCCGGCCAGCTCAAGCAGAAGTTCGGCCTGTAGAACTCAAATCCCATGCATACGCACACACTTTTGTGTTCGTCTGCATGGGATTTCGCTGCCGTCTGAGTCAGCGGCCTTTCCATTCGGGCTTGCGTTTTTCGGCGAAGGCGGCGATTCCCTCGGCGGCGTCTTCGGTTGCCGACGTGATCGTCAACATCGAGTGCAGCAGGCGTAGCGCTTCCTCGGCGGGCTGGTCCCACACCGCGTAGAAGGAATCGCGTCCGAGCTTCATGATCGTCGGCGACTTCGCGGCCAACGTCGTCGTGAGCTCGGCAACCGCCGCGTCGAGCTCGTCGACGGACACGACCCGGTTCACGAAGCCGATGTGCAGTGCTTCGTCCGCACGCACGCGGCGACCGGTCATCATCAGCTCGAGGGCGACCTTCGGGGGCATCGACCGCACGAGCGGCACGGTGATCATGAACGGCCACAGCCCGACATCGATCTCCGGCGTGCCGAACTGCGCGTCGTCGGCGGCAACGACGAGATCGCACGCCAGGCACAGGCCGAAACCACCGGCGAGCGCGTACCCGCGCACTCGGGCGACGATCGGCTTGCCCAGCTCCCACATCGTGCGGAAGAGGCGGGCGAGCTCGCCTCTTCCGTCGTGCACATCGGCCCACCCGGCGTCGGCGCGCATGCCCGTGAGATCGGCCCCGGCACAGAAGGCCTTGTCTCCCGCACCCGTGAGCGTGACGACGCGCACGTCGCGATCCGCCTTCGCGGCCTCGAACGCTTCGCGCAGCTCGGACATCACCGTCCACGACAACGCGTTGCGTCGCTCGGGACGGTTGATCGTGATCGTGGCGACGTTGTCGGTCACGTCGTACAGCAGAGACTCGTACCCCATGCCACGGACCGTACTTCGGACGCCGGTACGGTGAAACGAGTGGTCCTCACGATTGGCTCCGTCGTGCTCGGCCTCGTCATCGGACTCGCGCTGCGCCCTCGTCCCACGCGGTTCGCCCGTCCGAGGATTCGCCTGCTCTGGCTGCTCGTCGCCGGTGTCGCTGGCCAACTCTTCGCGGCCCAACTCACCGGCAGGGTCGCGGTACTGCTGGCCGTCGCTTCGTTCGCGAGCTTGATCGCGTTCACGGTGGGCAATCTGCATCTCACCGGTATGGGCGTGATGACGATCGGCTTGAGCGTCAACCTGTTCGTCATTCTGGTCAACGGGGGCATGCCGGTGAGCGCTCGCGCCCTCGTCGCCGCCAAGGTCGTGCCGGCAGCCGAGGTCGCCCAGATCGAGTTACAGGGACCTCGACATCTCGAGCGGCCCGGCGATGCCATGCGTGTGCTCGGCGACATCATTCCGATGCGCCGGCAGGTGGTGTCGTTCGGCGACCTGTTCATCGCCGTGGCGACGGCAGACGTGATCGCACACCTCGCTCGCCGGCAACGCCGGCGTCAGGTCTCCATCAGCAGCGCGAGTCCCGACCACGATTGGGGAATGGCGCCGAGCCCCGTGCCATCGTCGGCGTCCCAGTACTCGGCCAGTCCCGACACCGAGGCGCCGCGCACGCTCGCCTCCGCGACGTCCGCTCCCGCGAGCCACAGCAAGTAAGCCAGCTGCGGCCACACCGGGCCGCGCCAATACCGACGAGCCGCGTACGAACGCTCGACTCGGTGCACACCGCGAGGCCCGTACGGGGCGCCGAACGCGCCGGCGTCGGTGACCTGGGCCATCGCCTCGGGTCGATCGATCACGAGGAGCGGCAACAACGCCTCGATCGTGCGAGCTCGTCCCGACGACTGCTCGCCGTCCCCGCCGTCGACCCATGTCTGCGCCGCATCGTCCCAACGCGTCGCGAGCGCGTCGATCAGTGCGCTCGTGTCGAGGCCGAGCAGCGCGCCGTTCCACGCGACGAGGGCGGACAACGACACCGGCGCGCAGTCGAAGGCCACCTCCGCCGGCGCGGTTACGAGCGCGCCCTTCACGTCGTACCAACGGACAAGGTCGTCCGCACCCCAATGATCGAAGCGCGGGCTGTCGTCGCAGCCCGTCTCCCAGGGGTGAGCGATGGCGATGAGACCGGACGGATGTGTCCGTTCGCGCAGGAAGAACTCCAGTCCTCGAGTGGCGCGGTCGACGACGTCGTCAGGCACGGCGATCCCTCGACGGCGGAGCTCGGCGATCGCGTGGCCGTACATCGGCGGCTGCGTGATGGTCGACGCATCTGGACGTCCCCAGAAGTCGCGCATCTGCTCGGGGGCTCGCTGGTAGTCGATGTGTGGAACGAACCCGGAGCGTTCGTCCTGGCATCGGAAGACGTGGGTGAGCTCGGCCAGCGCGCGCGAGTCGTCTCCGAGCTCCGCCCAGATCACCGCGTGGAAGCACGAGTCCCACAGCCAAGCGAACGGATAGGTGGCCGCATTCGGCACCGTGTAGCCCTCCGGCTGCCAGTGCGCCTCCATGACCGCGCGCACGCGATCCCTGAGTACCGTCATCCGGCGATGCCGCGCTGCGCAATCGTGTCGTTCCGCCTCGGATTGTCCGACGGTGTGTCGATCGTGGCCGCGTCGTGGGCACGAGCACTCACCGGCTTCGGCTTCGACGTCGTGACGGTGGCGGGCGAAGGTCCTGTCGATCGCCTCGTACCCGGATTGGCGCTCCACGCGGCGGCAACGGCGGCGACTGAGGCCGAGGTCGGCGACGCGCTGGGCGATGCCGATCTCGTGGTGGTCGAGAACCTCTGCACGATTCCGCTGAACCTACCGGCGGCGCGTGTCGTCGCCAGAACGCTGCGAGACCGACCGGTGATCCTTCACCACCACGATCCTGCGTGGCAGCGTCCGCATTTGGTCGGCATCACCGAGTTGCCACCGACCGACCCTGCGTGGCGGCACGTGACCATCAACGACCTGACCCGCCGCGAGTTCGCGGCCCGCGGCATCACCGCGACCGTCATCTACAACGGGTTCGATCCGGATCCTCCGCCTGGTGATCGCGACAAGACGCGCGAGATCCTCGAGGTCGCCGAGCGCGAGCGGTTGCTCGTGCACCCGGTGCGAGCGATCGCGCGCAAGAACGTCCCTGGCGCGGTCCGGCTGGCAGAAGAGCTCGGCGCCACGTACTGGCTCGTCGGCCCCGCGGAGGACGGCTACGACGACGAGCTCGCCTCCGTGCTCGAGCGGGCGCGCTGTCGCGTCATCCATCGCGCGACTCCCGGTGGCATGCCAGACGTGTACGCCGCCGCCGACGCGGTCGCGTTTCCTTCGACGTGGGAAGGCTTCGGCAATCCTCCGATCGAGGCCGCGCTGCACCGGCGTCCCGCGGCCGTAGGGCACTACCCCGTCGCCGACGAGCTGCGTGCGTTCGGCTTCGAGTGGTTCGAGCCCGACGACGCGGCTCCGCTCGATCGCTTCCTCCGCTCACCTGATGAGGCACTGCTCGAACGCAATCGGAGCATCGCGACCGAGCACTTCTCGTTCGACCGGATGGCGGCCGAGTTGCGAACGCTGATCGATGATGCAGGCTGGTTGCCATGACTGACGACGCCGTGGTGAACGGTGGTGCGAGCAACGATCCGGTACTCGCCCGTCGCGCCCGGATCGCGAAGCTCACCGAGCTCGGGCAGCGAATTGGCTACAGCCTTTTTGGGCTGGCCATCGTGCTGTTCATCGTCGGTTTTGTCGGCGGATACTCCGACCTCCTCGTTGCGCTGATCGTCGGCTGCCTCGGCGTCGGGTCGGCCGTGCTCGCGCCCGCCATCGTGTTCGGCTATGCGGTCAAAGCAGCCGAACGGGAGGATCGCGAACTTGGTCGCTAGGTGAGCGCGGTGCAAAAGTCGCCCGAAGCAACCAAGGCCGAGAACCGGGGGATGTGCAAATGCCGAAGGCAGCCGTGTGCGTAGGGCTCAACGAGCCACTCGAGATCCAGGACCTCGACCTCGAGACGCCCCACGCCGGTGAGATCCGAATTCGCATGGGCGCGTCAGGCGTCTGTCACTCCGACCTGTCGATCCAGAACGGCACGCTCATGGGTGCGCTCCCGATGGTGCTCGGTCACGAGGGCGCCGGGGTCGTCGAGGAGCTCGGCGAGGGCGTCACCGGCCTCGCAGTCGGCGATCACGTCGTGGTGTCGTGGGTGCCGCAGTGCGGCGTGTGCTTCTTCTGCAAGAAGGGCCAAGGGTTCCTGTGCGAGGCCGGCCAGATGGCGATGATGACCGGCGGCTTGCTCGATGGCACCACGCGGTTCTCGCGCGATGGTCAGCCCATCACGCAGATGGCGTGCTCGGGCACGTTCTCGGAGCAAGCGGTGATCCCCGCCATCGGCGCGGTGAAGATCCCGAACGACGTCCCGCTCGAGATCGGCGCGCTCATCGGTTGTGGCGTGCTCACCGGCGTCGGGGCTGCGCTCAACACCGCCAACATCACGCGCGGCGACACGGTGGCCGTCATCGGCTGCGGCGGCGTCGGCCTCAACGTCATTCAAGGAGCCAAGATCGCGGGCGCGGAGGAGATCATCGCCATCGACATGCTGGCGAACAAGCTCGACATGGCGAAGCAGTTCGGCGCGACCACGCTCGTGAACGCGGGAGACGGCGATCCGGTCTCGCAGGTGATGGAGCTCACCGAGCAGCGCGGGGTCGACGTGGCGTTCGAGGTGATCGGCCTGAAGCAGACGATCGAGCAGACGCTGTTGATGACGCGCCGGGGCGGCGAGGCGGTCCTCGTGGGCGTGCCGCGCATGGAGGTGATGCTCGAGCTGCCGGCGTTCTTCGGCGTCGTGCTGATGTCGAAGACGATCAAGGGCTGCTGGTACGGGTCGTCGAACGTGCAACAGGACGTGCCGCGCCTGCTCGAGTACTACAAGAGCGGCGACCTCAAGCTCGACGAGCTGATCTCACGGCGCATCCGGGTCGACGAGGTGAACGACGCCTTCAAGGCGATGGAAGCCGGCGAAGTCGCCCGCTCGGTCATCGAGTACTGATTCTCAGATCACCAGCCCGAGTGACCGGCCCGAGGCGGGAGCGTGCCTCGGAACCGGCGCCGACGAGCTTTTGTCGCGAGGAGGCTCACGCCCATCTTGCGCGCGGGCAGCGGCCGGAATGGTTCCGGCGGTCGCCTTGTCGTCGTAGGAGGAACCTGTCGGGCTGGCCTCACAACGATTGAGTTCGCCATGATCATCGGCGACTCCTCCCGGAGAAATGGTCCATGTCGATTCGCTTGCCCGCTCCTCGTCGCCGTCGGCAGCTCCTGACCGTCGCGTTGCGGGTGTTTGCGGAGCGTGGGTACCACCAGACGTCGATGAATGACCTCGCAGAAGCCGCGGGAGTCACCAAACCTGTCCTGTATCAGCATTTTCGGTCAAAGCGCGCGCTGTACCTGGAGCTGCTCGAAGATGTCGGGGGACGGCTGCGCGACGCCATCGGCAAGGCCACGACCGAGGCCGGCACTCCTCGTGAACAAGTGCACGCCGGGTTCCGCGCCTATTTCGAGTTCGTGACCAAGCAGCAGCTCGCGTTCCAACTGCTGTTCGGCGGCGGCCCTCGCCGCGATGAAGAGTTCGCCGACGCGGTCCGTCGCGTCGAATTGTCGATCGCCGACAGCATCGCCGCGCTGATCGTGGTCGACGGGCTCGACGACGATCGTCGGCGACTGCTGGCCCACGGCATCGTCGGCCTGGCCGAGGGCAGCAGTCGCCATTGGCTGGCCAACGGAATGACGGGCAGCGCCGACCTGCTCGCCGAGCAGGTCGCCGCGCTCGCCTGGGCCGGCCTTCGTGGCGTGCAGGGTTAGCGGGCCGCTAGCCGGCCACTAGTTCCCGCTGCATCCCGGGAAGTCAGAGCCGAACTGATCGCACAGCGATGACAACTCCGAGGAGAAGCTGCTGTCGTCGAACGTCGAGAACTGGCTCGACAGCGAGCTGTCGAACGACGAGGTGTCGAAGCTGAAGCTGCTGTCGAACGAGCTGTCGCTGCTCGAGCCGGTGAGTCCGAACCCGCAGTTCTTCTCCGCAAACGTGTTGACTCTGACGGTTGCCGCATCGAACTTGTCCTTGTCCGCTTGGCTGAGTGCCGTGTCTGGGTTCTTTCCGGTCTTGATGGCGGCGGCCGCCTTCCTCAATCCGTCGGTCAGCGTGTTCATGTCGGCCTTGATCTCGCTTGGCGAGGCATTCGCAAGCTTCGTGAACGCGGAGACCACTTTGTCGACCGTGGCGGGGTCGTCGAAGTTGTTGTTGTTCAACGAGGTGTCGTTGTTCAGCGTTCTTGCCGTGTCGCAGAAGCTCTTCACGCTGCCGCTGCTACCGCTGCCCTTCGTCAACAGATAGGCACCTCCGCCCGCGAGGAGTGCCAGCACCACGACGATGGCGATCACCTTGCCGGCGCCACCGCCACCCGCCGCCGCCGCCCCTGCAGGTGGCGCGCCGTACGCGGGTGCGCCGTACGCCGGCGCACCGGGGGGCGGCGCTCCATAGGCCGGAGTACCCGCGGCCGGTTGCGTCGTCGTCGGATCGACCGGCGGTTGGGCGGCGGTGGGCGCCTGCTCCGGCGGGTACCACTTGCCGTCAGAGGCCTGCCACCAACCCGGACCACCCGACTGCTCGCTCATGTGCGCTCCAACCTCCGCCGTGACGTTGCCAACAGGACGGCTAAGTACAGCACGGTCGCGACCCCGACGATGGCGAAGCTCGGCGGCAATTTCGGCGCGGCGTAGCTGATCCACAGACCGGCCCACATCATGGCGACGGCGAGGGCGCCGGAGAGCGCGAACGCCACCATCGGGCGGGCCGTCAGTCGGTGGGCCGCGCCGGCCGGTGCGGCGAGCAGCCCGAGCAGCAGGAGGGCACCCACGGCCTGGGCGGCCTCCGCCGCCGTGAGCCCCACCAGCACGAGAAAGCCGTAGCCGAGCGCGCGCACGGGCACGCCCCTCGCCGCCGCGACCGCCTCGTCGATGCTGGCGAACAGCAGCGGTCGACCGATCGCGGCGATGCCGCCGCAGACGACGACGCCGACGACCACGGCCGTCGCGACCCGAGTGCTGTCGAGGCCGAGGATCGACCCGAACAGGACGCTCACGCCGCCCGAACTGGTGGCGGACGCGCTGGACGACGTGTACATCGAAAGGAACAAGACGCCGAGGCCGAGTACCCACGCAAAGACACCGCCGATGACGACATCGTCGGCGCGGCCCCGCGAGCCCAGAAGGCCGAGCAGCAGCGACACAGTGACGGCACCGACGAAAAGGCCGAGCCGGGGGTCGTAGCCCGCGGCGAGCGCGCCGAGCGCGCCGGTGAACGCAACGTGGCTCAGCGCGTCGCCGGTGAAGAGCTGTCGCCGTAGGACGAGGAAATAGCCGACGAGCCCGGAGGCGAGCGCGATCGCGGTGCCAGCGATGAGCGCGTTCGTCACCGGCGTCTCGAGATCAGCAGCGTCGAGACGTAGCCGCCGAACGCGAGCGTCGTGATCCAGAACCCGCTCGGGTAGGGCGAGAAGAAGGCGGCGCTCAGCCCGATCCAGGTGACGAGCAGCGCCAAGACGACGCCGGCGAGCAGGCTCACGCCGGGTCGGGCGCTCAGGCGTTGCGCGGTCGCCGGCGGGAGCACGAGCAGTGCGAAGACGAGCAGCGAGCCGGTCACTTGGCTCACCTCGGCGGCGGCTACGCCGAGCAGCACCAGGAACCCGACCGACAGCCAGCGCGTCGGCAGCCCTCGGGCGGCGGCGACATCAGGATCGATCGACGCGAACAACAACGGCCGGGCACCGAGGCCGACGAGGGCGATCGCCATCACCGCGACGGCGAGGAGCACCAGCACCTGGGAGTTCGTGATGCCGAAGAACGTGCCGAACAACAGGCTCGTGACGCCCGTGAGGTTGCCGCCGTACAGCGACACGAACAGGAAGCCGCACGCGAGCGCGAACGCCTGCAACGTACCGATGAACGCGGACTCGTCGCCGTAGCTCCGGCTCGCGACGCTTGGCAGCGCGCCGATCGCAACGGCGGCGATGGTGCAGAACCCGAAGTAGCCGAACTGCGCGCTCACCCCGACGAGCGAAGCTCCGGCCGCTCCGGGGAAGCCGACGAGTGCAAGCGTGTGCCCCGCGAACGTCTGGCGCCGTAGCACCATGAACCAACCGATGACCGCGGCGAGGATGGCCACGATCGTGCCGGCCCGGAAGGCGTTCACCATGAAGGGGAACGCGAACATCTGACGAACGTCGTCGATCACGTTCCACGACAGGTGCGTCGAGTCCGCGAGCACCATCAGTGTTCGTGCCGATCGTGATGATGTGCGGGAGCCTCTGGTTGGCCGACGACGACGAGGCGTCCGTCCGAGGCGCGCAGCACCTCGATGGGTGTGTCGTACAACTTCGTCAGTGACTCGCTGGTGATCACCTCTTCGGGCGTTCCGATCAATCCGCCGCCGCGGCCGAGGTAGATCACTCGATCGAGATACGGAAGGATCGGGTTCACGTCGTGGGCGACGAGCAACACCGTCACGCCCCGATCACGGGAGATGCTCGCCACGAGCTCGGCGACCGCGGCTTGGTTGGGCAGATCGAGGCTGTCGAGCGGCTCGTCGAGCAGCAGCAAGGCGGGATCACGCACGAGCGCCTGCGCGATGAGCAGCCGCTGCTGCTCGCCACCCGAGGTCTGCCCGATGGGTTTGGTGGCAAAGGAGGTGGCGCCCACGAGGTCGATGACCTCGTCGACTCGTGCGGTGTCGCGGCGACGCCCGATCGGCAGTCCCCACCGGTCGCCGTCGAGCCCGAGCCGGACGATGTCGATGCCGCGGATGCGCAAGTCGGGGTCGAAGCTGCGGCGCTGCGGGAGATAGCCGATGTCGCGGTTGTGGTCTCCCGGCGCTCCGCCGAGAACCTCGACCGTGCCCTCGGCGACGGGGAGCAGCCCGACGACGACCTTGATGAGGGTCGACTTGCCGACACCGTTCGGCCCGAGCACGGCGACGAACTCACCGCGTTGAATCTCGGCCGTCAGATCGCGCCAGATCGTCCGCCCGCTCAAGCGAACGGCCGCGTCGCGGAAGGCCAGCGCGGCTTCGCTCACGGTCCCAACGCATCTGCGAGCCGTTGCAGCTGCGCCACCTGCCAGTCGATGAAGGTCGCACCCACGAGCGTCTCCGTGAACTCCACGACCGGAATCCCGTTGGCACGGGCCGTGTCCACGAGAGTGGAGACGTCGGGGGTCGAGTTCTGAGGATTGAAGACGAGCACCTTGATGCTCTTGGTCGCGACCTGCTGCTCCGCCGTGGTCTTGTCTTGCAGGCTCGGGTCGATGCCCTCGCTGATGGCGGTGACGAACGAATTCGGTGTGAGGACGATGAGCCCGGTGGCCTCGGCGATGCCGACGAAGAGACTTTCGGATGCCCCTACCGGCGTGTTCGCGTGGGCCCCACGGATCGCATCGAGCGCGTCGCGGTACCGCTTGAACTGCTGCGACTCGAAGTCCGCCTTGCGCTGTTCGAACGCCGGAGCGTTCGCGGGATCGATCCGCTCGAAGTCAGCGACCATGCGATCGATCACCGTTCGCACATCGTTGGGGAAGTACCAGCGGTGGGGATTGTCGCCCCCGTGAACGCCCACGGCGGCGCCGACGTCGAGGACGACTTGACTCTTGTTGGCGTTGCTCTCGACGACATTCCGTGCCCACTCGTCGTAGCCGACGCCGTTGAAGATCACGTACTGCGCGGTGGAGATCGTGCGAGCGTCCTCGGCCGTCGGCTCGTAGTCGTGCGGGTCGGCGTCGGGATTGGAAACGATGCTCGTCACCTCGACCAGATCGCCCCCGACCTGCGCGGCGAGGCTGCCCCAAGCGCTCGTGGACGCCACCACCTTCAGCTTCGACGATGCGCCGGGCGTCGACGTCGAGTTGGTGCTGCACGCCGCAACCAGGACGAGCACGACAAGAGCGGTCCTGCGCATCCCCGCAACCTAAACGAGATCCGTTCTCATTACAAATGGAATGATACTGGTTCTCACCAATGATCGGGCTACGATTCGTGGGTGCCCGCCGATCTCCACGAGACCGTTGCGCACCGCCTGCGCGAGGCCGACCAGCGCTACACCACGAACCGCCGGGCCCTCGTCGAGGTGCTGAGTGAGACCGACCGTCCGCTCACGATTCCTGAGCTGCTCGAGCGGCGCCGCTCGCTCCCCCAGAGCTCGGCGTATCGCAACCTGTCCATCCTCGAGGAGGTGGGAGCGGTGCGACGCGTCGTCACCAACGACGACTTCGCGCGGTACGAGCTCGCCGAGGATCTCACCGAGCACCATCACCACCTCATCTGCTCGACGTGCGGCGCCGTCGAGGACTTCACCGTGTCGAAGCAACTCGAAGAGCGGCTGACGTCAGCGATGACCGGCGTGGCGCGCCGCACGGGCTTTCAACCGACGCACCATCGCCTGGACCTCCTCGGCAGCTGCGCCGACTGCAGCTAGCACCGGCGTTTGTGCGGTGGTTACCGGAGAATTCTTCCGGTTCAGACGGGAAGAACAGGCGAAGCGGTCTCAGTCGGGGAATTCGATGCCGAGATCGGCGGCCTTTTTCGCGGCTTCCTCCGGGAAGATGTTCTTCACGAGGAACACATCACGGGCGAGAGCCCAGTTCGGCGCGTGCACCTTGGCGTACCGCTCGAAGTAGAGGAGCTGCTTGGTCACGAGCATCAACTCTTGCGGGCTGGGCACGCCGTACTGCTCCATCATCTGCACGATCGACTTGAAGACGTCGCCGAGGCTCACGCCGGAGATGCCGATGTCGAGCATCGGCCCGAACGCCATCTGCATTCGCGCGCCGACTTCCTCGTCGGTGCCGATGTCTTCCGGAAACGCGCCGACGCGCTTGAAGGCCCGGGCGATGCGGCTGAAGTCGCCGTCGATCATCGACGTGTAGAAGAGGTCTCGGATGAGGCCCTTCCACTCGTCGCTGAGCTCCCCCATGATCCCGAAATCGAGGTACGTCGCCCGGCCGTCGTCGAGCACCCAGAGGTTGCCAGCGTGCACGTCGCCGTGGAACGGCCCGTGCACCATCGCCGCTTCCATCCACACCTTCACGCCTCGCCGCAGGATCAGCTCGCCGTCGACCCCTTGCTCGCGGATCGTTTCGAACTCGTCCATCGGGACGCCCGACATGCGCTCCATGCAGATCATGTGCGGGCCGCAATAGTCCCAGTACACCTCCGGCGCCGTGATGTAGCGGTTGTCGCCGAACGCGCCGATGCGATCGCGGAACAGCGTCTGGCGATGGGCCTCGAGCGCCGGGTTGAGCTCCTTGAACGTGTTGGCGTGGAGGTCAGCGATGGCGCCGGTGAGGTTGGCGCTCTTGCCGAGCTTCGTGCGCTGCAACGTGCGGGCGAGGCGCTGCATGATCCGCAGATCAGTGGTCATGCGCTCACGGATGTTCGGCCGCTGCAACTTGATGACGGCTTCACGGCCGTCGGGCAGCACGCAGCAGTGCACCTGCCCGATCGATGCGGCGGACAACGGACTGTCGTCGAAGCTCTTGAAGATCTGGGTGGGCGCACGCCCGAGGTCCTTGCGGATCATGTCGCGCGCGGTCTCGCCGTCGAACGGTGGCACTTCGTCGAGACAGCGGAGCGCGGCGTCGGCTAGGGGCGCCGGGAACACGCTGGGCGACGACGCGATGAGCTGGCCGAGCTTCACGAACGTCGGGCCGAGGATCTCGAACCCGTCGACCGCGCCTTCGGACGCGACTCGAGCCCACGGTTGCCCGCCGGGGCGCATGACTCGTCCGGCCAGTCGTAACAGGACGCTCACGACGAGCACGAAATAGATCACGACCATGCGGCGGATCTCGGCCAGACCGAACTTGTCGAGCGGAGGGGTCTCGACCTGGAGCGCCGACGCCGGTGGACCACCGGCATACGGCCCCTTGAAGTGCGTGACGGCGCCGGGCGCCCCGAAGTCCGTCGCCGGCCGGTGGACATCAACGTCGGCTGGTCGGACTTCTTCAGACACCAGAGCCGACCCTATAGGTAGGTCCGGTACCCTCGACCAGAGATGGGATTTCGGAGCGTCGGCGGACGACTCATCGTTGGCGGCATCGTCGCGTGCACGGTGCTCGTTTTCGTCGTGTCCGAATACGGGGCCGCGGCGCCGCGCCAGTCCATGTTTCCGCCCTTGCAGCTATCAGCACGGGTGATCAATTTCGACGACACGCTGACGGTGTCGGGGACGGACTGCCAGGGCGACCGCACGCGGGGCGGCGTTGAGGTATCAGCGAGGTTGGGCGACAAGTACTACGACTTCTTCGAAGGCTCCGGTCTCGCCGAGGACGGTAGCTGGACGATGTGGAAGCAATTTTCCGGCTACCCGGCCGGGAAGTACGAGGTCATTGCTCGTTGCGTCACACCAGAGTCTCCGCATCCCGCTTATCCACCTGCCTACTTCACGCTCGTCGATCCGAATGCGCCCACGACGACCAAGCCTGCGCCGCCAACCACCGAGCCACCGCCGCCGCCGACTGAGCCCGAGACCACAACCACCTCGACCACGACGACGACATTGGCGACGACCACGACCACGACTGCCGCCGCCGCCTCCGAAGTCGCGGCCGCTCCGACCGGCGGCACGAGCGGCGGGACTTCGATCACAGGCCTTGCCGCAATGGCCGGGGCGAGTGCGGCGGCTGCCATCGGCCTGGGCCTGTTCGTTCGCCACCGTCGCGCGAAGAGCAGCGAGCCCCCGATCGACATCGTCGATCCGCAGGACTAGGCGGTCCGGAAATCAGCGGCGTTCACGCCGCCGATGCCGTCATCATCTCTGGATGACGAGGTTCGACTTCGACGAGACGTTCGGCGACGACTACCTGCACTTCTACGCCAACTTTCTCAGCGATGAGCACAACGACGCCGACGTCGAGACGATCGTGTCGTTTCTCGATCTCCAAGGCGGTGAGCGGGTGCTCGATGCGCCGTGCGGGCACGGCCGGATCAGCAACCGCCTCGCAGAACGCGGCATGGACGTCGTCGGCGTCGATGCGACGGAGGTGTTCCTCGACCGCGCTCGGGAGTGGGGCAGCTCGGTCGAATACCTGCACGGCGACATCCGGGCGCTTCCGGTCGACGGTCCGTTCGACGTGGCGCTGTCGTGGTTCACGTCGTTCGGCTACTTCGGCGACGAGGAGAACCGCCAGGTGCTGGCCGACTATCGGCGCGTATTGCGCCCCGGTGGCCGGCTGTTGATCGAGACGCACAACCACGACGAGTTCGTCCGGCGCTTCACGCCGGCTCCGTTCAGCAACACGACGCGTGTCGGAAACGATCTGATGGTCGACACGAGCGAGTTCGACTGCATGACCGGGCGCGTCGAGACCGACCGCGTGACGATTCGCGACGGCCAGGTCCGCGAAAGCCACCACTCGGTGCGCTTTCCCACGATCCCCGAGCTGCGCGAGTGGCTGTCCGGCGCCGGCTTCAGCGACGCCTCCTTCACGGCCCGCGACGGAAAGGAACCGTCGATCAACCGCCCCCGGTTGGTCGTGATCGCGACGGCCTGAGCGAAATCCGGCTTGGTGACTACTCGGTTCAGCGGTAGATGCGCCGTGCGGAGCGTCAGCGCCTCGTCCGCACGGCCCGCGCCGCCCGTTTGGCTTCGTACATGTTGCGGTCGGCTTGGTCGAACGTCTCGTCGATGAAACCGCCGGGCTCGTACAACGCAACTCCGATCGACGCTCGAGCACCAACGATGGCGAGAGATTCATGCAACCGATTCACCAGCCGCGCTTGCAGGTGCGGCTGATAGTCGACACCGAGGACGCCGAACTCGTCGCCGCCGAGACGCGCGACAACGTCGTCGCCGCGCATCGAGTCGGTAAGAGCCCCGGCAACCGTGCGCAACAACAGATCTCCTGCGAGATGGCCCTCATTGTCGTTAACTCGTTTCAGATCATCGAGATCGACGACCGCTACCACCGCGGTGAGCTGGTGCCGATCGCAACGTGACGCTTCTCGGGCAAGCGAACGCCACCAGCTGCGCCCGTTCGGTAGCGCTGTCAGACTGTCGGTCATCGACTCCCGCTCGGCGCGCACGGCGCGGTGGAGCAACCGATCAGCCTGCACGTCCGCCGACAGCAGCGTCGCGATCAGACGTCGCGCCGACAACACCGCCCGAAGATTCGCGTTCGACGGTGCACTTTCGGCAAGACGGTCGCCGAGCAGCATGAAATGGAGCGGCCCGTCGGGCACCAAGATCGGCAACGCCATGACGTTGGCGTTGGCCTCGATCTGATCGTCCATCGAGCCTTCCGCCAGCGTCCAGTGGCCGAGGCCCTGCCCCTCGAGATCATCGAGGATCGCAGCGATTGCGTCGGCACGACGAACGTAAGGGAGTGCCGGGGCGACGCGCAGTCGTGCGCGTCTCTCCTCACCGACCCAGGAGGAGGCCGTCATGGCGCGGGAACCGGCACCGTGACCGACACCGGGTCGCACACGCCCAAACTCCCGCAGGCGACATCGCCTGCGGCCGGCTGTTGCACGACGGTCACGTCCGGAGCCGAGACCGGGCCGACGCCATCCACCGACACGGAGCCAGCCGCCGGGTCGATCGTGATTCCCACCGTGTTCGGGTCACCCGTAGGAGAAGGGGGCGACGTCGTTCCATCGCCCGGCTCAGGGTCCGCGGGCGGGTTCGTCGCACTTCCGGGGGCCGTCGGGGTGTTCACTCCATCGGCCGGGCTACCCGCGCTCGATCCAATCGTCGGCGAGCCGCCCGACGCCCCGTCACCCACAGCGCCGAGATCGCCCCCGATGTCGTTCGACCCTGACCGCAACGAGGCGCCGCCGCCGCCGCCGGGGACCTCGCGGTCGATGCCAGGTGCTCGCTCCGGCTGCGAATGGGCAGGCACGCCGAGAATCGGCGCCAGGAGTCCGACGATCATGGCCACGCACACCGCGACGAGCGGACCGCCCAAGGTGTCGACGATCTTCCCCCACGACCATCCTCCGAACGGGCGCTGCGCCCAAACGGTCACCGGACCCATGACGCGACGGAGCTTGCGCACCGAGATGCCGAGGAAGGCTCGCACCACGTTCGGGTCGAACTGAGTTCCGGCACATCGCTCCAACTCGGCCATTGCCTCGTGGACCGGCCGCGGCTTCTTGTAACTGCGAGCGGAGGTCATGACGTCGAACGCGTCGGCGACGGCGACCACTCGACCCGCGAGCGAGATGTCGGTCGATGCGAGGCCGCGGGGGTACCCCGCACCGTCCCACCGCTCATGATGGTCGAGCACGCCGGCGGCCCACTCTCCGAGCCAAGGCGCCAACGGCGCGCACAGTTCCGCGCCGACTTCGGGGTGCCGACGGATCAGCGTCCACTCGTCCGGGCTCAACGGACCTGCCTTGTTGAGCACGGCCGACGGGATTTCGAGCTTGCCCACGTCATGCATCAGTCCCGCCCACCGGAGGCCATCACGCGCGCCGCGATCGAGTCCGAACTCCACGGCCACGAGCTCGCTGTACGCGCGCACACGCTCCGAGTGGCCGCGCAAGGCACGGTCATGCCGGCTCAGTGCCGCGACCAACTCGAGCAGCGTGACAGCGGTCGCTTCCGGCGTCGCGGGCCCGGCGCTGATGGCATTTTCGTTCGCGTCGTTCAAACGACGGGCGAGAAATCGCGGATTGCCGGCGCGGAGGGCAATCGCGTAGCGGGAGGGCGCGACCCCTGGGAACGCGAGGCTGAGGCGGAGCAGCGCCCGCAACGGGATCAGGCGACGCCCGAGTCGCTGCGTGATCTCGAGCACGAAGGACGCCACGCACGACAATCCGAGGAACCAGCCGATCGACCAGACCAACCCGCTCGGGCGACCAACTGCGCGCGCCACCACAGCGGTGACGGCAAATGCCACCCCTAGGTGGACCGCGTACCACGCGACGCCGACAGCCCGTGCCGCCCCTGATCGGGCCCGCCATCGTCCACCATCGAGATCCTCGAGCAGCGCATCCTGCACCGCCAAGGTTTCGGTCATCACCATCGCCCAGCCCCCAAACTGCCGCCCGAGGCCGGGTTGCGCAGAACGCGGCCTTCCCGGCCATTGTGCCTCACCGCGGTCTTCCGTGCACTTTCTGCGGTGATGCCCGCGTTGGGCTACTCGATGCGCAGGCCGCTGATGGCTCGGCTGATGACGAGCTGTTGGATCTGCTCGGTGCCTTCGAAGATGTCGTAGATCTTGGCGTCGCGGTGCATGCGTTCGACCGGGTACTCACGCGTGTAGCCGTAGCCACCGTGGATCTGGATGGCGCGCTCGGTCACCCACACCGCCACGCGTCCGGCCTTGAGCTTCGACTGCGAGCCCTCCGCGTTTGTGTAGCCGCCGTTGCGGGCGAGCCACGCGGCCCGCCACACGAGCAGTCGGGCCGCGTCGATCTCGGTGATCATGTCGGCGAGCATGAACGCGATCGCCTGGTTCTGGATGATCGGCTTGCCGAACGCGACACGTTCCTTCGCGTAGGCGAGCGCCTCTTCGTACGCGGCGCGGGCGATGCCGATGGCCTGCGCGGCCACCGCCGGACGAGTGGCCTCGAACGTCGCCATCGCCGGCTGCTTCTCGCCAGTGTGCTGCTTGTCGCGCGCCTTCGCGATCTTGGCGTCGAGCTTCTCCTTGCCGCCGAGCAACATGCGCCCGGGCACCCGGCAGTCGTCGAGCACGACCTCGGCGGTGTGCGACGCGCGGATGCCGTGCTTCTTGTACTTCTGTCCTTGCGCGATGCCCTTCGTGCCCTTCGGGACAATGAAGGACGCCTGGCCGCGGGAGCCGAGAGTCGGGTCGACGGTCGCGGTGACGACGTGCGTGTCGGCGATGCCGCCGTTCGTGGCCCACGCCTTCGTGCCGTTGAGGACCCACTCGTCCGTGGCTTCGTCGTACACGGCCTTCGTCTTCAGCGAGGAGACGTCGGAGCCGGCGTCGGGCTCGGACACGCAGTACGCGCCGATCATGATGTCGTCGGGTCCGCTCCCGAAGCACTGCGGCACCCACTCCATCACCTGCTCGGGTGTGCCGTTGCCGGCGATGCCGGCGGCGGCGAGGCCGGAGCCGAAGATGGCGAGCCCGATGCCGGCGTCGCCCCAGAACAACTCTTCGAGCGTGATCGGCAACGTGAGCCCGGTGTTGTCGCCCATCGACGCCTGCGCGAAGAAGTCGAACGAGTAGAGCCCGATCTTCGCCGCCTCCTGCACGAGCGGCATCGGGAACTCCTCCCGCTCGTCCCACTCGTGCGCGGCCGGCCGCACCACCGTGGCGGCGAAATCGTGCACCCACTGCTTGATCTGCTCTTGGTCCTCGCTGAGAGCGAGGGAGAACTCAGCCATTGGTCACCCCTGCGAAGGTCGGCGATCCGGCACCACAAGTTACCGATCGGTAACAAGAACGATAGCGATGACGACCAAGGCGGCGCCAACGAGGTACGGCGCCGAGATCGACTGGCCGAACAGATACCCACCGAGCGCGGGGCCAACCGAACGAGCGAGGCCGCCGGCCGACTGCTGGATGCCCAGGACCTCGCCGCGCCGGTCGGTCGACGCTCGTCCGGCGACCAGCGCCGACAGTGTCGGTGCGACGAGGCCTTGGCCGACGATGAGCAGCGCGAGCGCGAGCGTCAGCGGCGCCCACCCCGCGTCGACCGCGACGAGCGACAGCCCGATCGCGTTGCACGCGAGCCCGAGGCGCACCGTGCGGAGCTCGCCCAACTTCACGACCACGGTGTGGATGGCGCCGCCCTGCACGATCACCAGCCCGACGCCGACGAGGAAGAAGAGTCCGTACGTCGAGCTCTCCGACAGGTTGAAGCGAGCTTCGGCCAACAACGAGAACGTCGCCTCGAACCCACTGAACGCAACCAGCGACACGAACGTCACCAACACGAGCCGTCCCGCGCCTTTCCGGAGCGAACGTGGCGTATCGCGCCGCCTTTCCTCCTTAGAGGAGTTTTCGTGGCGGGGATGTGTCTCCGGGAGGCGCTTCACGGCGACCAGGGCGTTCACTCCCGCAATCGCAGCGGCGATGAAGAACGGCAGGCGATGGCTCACGAGCGCGGCGATGCCGCCGATCGCCGGGCCGAGCGCGAACCCCGCACCGAACGCCGCTCCGAGCAGGCCGAGCAGCCGCGCCCGGTCTTCCGGCGGCGCCACATCAGTGACCGCCGCCTGCGCGACCGACACACTCGCGCCGCTCGCCCCGTCGATGATCCGCGCGAGGAAGAGCAACCACAGCGAGCCGGCGAGTCCGGTCAGCAAGCTGCCGACCGCCGTGCCGACGAGCGACATGATGATCACCGGCTTTCGCCCGACGCGATCGGACAAGCGCCCCGTGATCGGCGAGAACACGAGCTGCGCGATCGAGAACGACGCCACGAGCAGTCCCGCGGTGGCCGGCGACGCCCCGGCATCGCGGGCGTAGCGCGCCAGCACCGGAAACAGAATCCCGAAGCCGATCAGGTCGAGGGCGACCGTCGTCCAGATCACGCCGAAGCCTGGAGGGAGCGGTCGCCGTTCCCGAGTGGTGCGCTGGCTCAATGGCGCCGGAGCTCGGTGCCTTGGGGAGTGTCGGCCACCTCGTAACCCAAGCCGATCAGCTGATCGCGGAGCGAATCCGCGAGCGCCCAGTCCTTCGCCTCGCGGGCGGCGTCCCGCTGCCGGGCCAACGCGGTGGCGTCGTCGCCGATCTCACTCGCAGTCGTGCGCAGCTCGAGCCCGACCGCGTCGCAGATCTGGAACGCGGCCGCCGCCGCCCTCGCGTCGTCGTCGGCGTTGGCGCGCGTCACGAGGTCGAAGAGCAGTGCCATCGCCGCTGGCGTTCCGAGGTCGTCGTCCATGAGCTCGCGGAACGTCGCGACGGCGTCGTCGTCGGCCGGCCCGCCGAGAGCCGGCGCGAACCGCTCGGCGAATCGGTCGAGACGCCGGAGTGCTTCGCCGGCGTCGGCCACACTGACCCGCGTCACCTCGATCGGCGCGCGGTAGTGCGAGCGCAGGACGAGCAACCGATAGGCGCGCGGATCACCCCACTCGACGAGGTCGAGCAGGTTGGTGAAGTTGTCGAGCGACTTCGACATCTTCTCGCCCTCGACCACGACCCATCCGTTGTGCACCCAGTGCCGCACGAAGCGGTGACCCTCGGCGACCGCCTGCGCGCGCTCGTTCTCGTGATGCGGGAACGCGAGGTCTTGCCCACCGCCGTGGATGTCGAAGCCGTCGCCCAGCAGGTCGAGCGACATCACGACGCACTCGGTGTGCCATCCGGGGCGCCCGTCGCCCCACGGCGACGGCCACGACGGCTCACCGGGTTTCGCCTTCTTCCACAGCGCGAAGTCGACCGGAGACCGCTTCTCTTCGTTCGTCTCCACACGCGCGCCGGCGCGCAGTGACTCGATCGACTGGCGTGCGAGCAGCCCGTAGTCCTCGACGCGCTCGGCCTGGAAGTACACGCCGTCGCTCGTCTCGTAGGCCATGCCGTGCTCGACCAGGCTGCCGACGAGCTCCACCATCCGATCGATGAACGCGCTGGCGTGCGGGTCGACGTTCGGTCGCTTCACACCGATGGCGTCCATCGCCTCGTACCAGACCGCCTCCCAGTACGTGGCGACATCGGTCCACTCGACGTTCTCACGGGCGGCGCGGTTGATGATGTTGTCGTCGACGTCGGTGATGTTCGACACGTACGTGACCGCGAACCCCGACCATTCGAGGTAGCGGCGCAGCACGTCGAACACGAGCGAGAACCGGCCATGACCGACGTGCGGGGGGCCGTACACCGTCGGCCCACACACGTACATCGACACCTTGCCGGGATCCCTCGGCTCGACGGGATGAATGCCACCCCGCGCGGTGTCGAACAGGCGCAACCGTGTCACCCCGGGAGAGTACTGGCGGGCTACACGGTGACCGGCAGCGCTTTCAGGCCGCGGAGCACGAAGTGGTCGCGGTACTCGATCTCGTCGGCGGGCTTCGCGAGCTGCATGTCGGGATAGCGCTGTGCCAGCGTCGAGAACACGACCTGGCCTTCGAGGCGGGCGAGCGCCGCGCCGAGGCAGTAGTGGATGCCGTGGCTGAAGGTGAGGTGCTGGTTGTCCTCGCGACCGATGTCGAGCCGGTCAGGATCGGGGAAGCGCTCAGGATCGCGGTTGGCCGCGGCGAGGATCAGTCCGACCTGCGCCTGCTTCGGAAACGGTCGACCGTTCACGATGACGTCTTCGGTCGCGACCCGTCCGGTCACGTGCACCGGGCCGTCGTAGCGCAGCAACTCCTCGACCGCGCTCGCCTTCAGTCCCTCGGGATCGGCACAGAGGCGATCCCATTGGTCGCGCTGCTGCATCAGCGCGAACAGCCCGTTGCCGATGAGGTTCACCGTCGTCTCGTGACCGGCGAGGAAAAGCAGCAGCACGATGCTGCGCAACTCTTCCTCGGTGAGCACGTCGCCAGACTCTTCGACCGCGAGGAGCCCGCTCAGGAGATCGTCCTTCGGTTCGGCCCGGCGCTGCGCGAACAGCTCGTTGAAATAGTTGAGGAAGTACATCGCCGCGACCACGCCCTTGCTGAACGTGTCTTCGTCGATGTCGCCGTCGAGCAGGCGAGTGGCGTCTGACGACCATCCTTCGAACTGGTCGCGGTCTTCGACGGGGACGCCCATGAGTTCGCAGATCACGATCAGCGGGAGCGGATACGCCAGCGTCGAGATCACGTCGAACGCGTCGCCGGGCTTCACGTCGGTGAGGAGGTCATCGAGGATGTCGGTCACGTGGCCTCGCAACTGCTCGATGCGCCGCGGCGTGAAGGCCTTCGACACCAGCCGCCGCAGCCTCGTGTGATCGGGCGGATCGAGGAACAACAGCGTCTTGAGCCCTACCTGGTTCATCGTCTCACTGATGTTGGCCTCGCCCTCCCGGGCGGGGCGGTGCTCGGGGCTACTCGACCACTTCGGATCGCGGAGCACGGCCTCGCAGTCGGCCCAACGAGTGAGGACGTACTCGTTGAACTCTGGCGCCAGCGCCACCGGTTGCTCGGCGCGTAAGCGGTGATACAGCGGATGCGGATCGCGGCGGTTCTCCGCAGAGAACACCTCTTCGATCGAAAACGACAGAGTCCCCTCATTCCCCATCCGCCGACAGTAAGCCCGCGAACGCCTTCGGACGATGTGGCATGCGCCACTAACCACTCAGCCCCACCGCCCACCCTTCAGCGGCCGGCGGCCGAAGCCGCCGTCGCTACATTTGCGCTCATGGCCGCCGTCCCCGAGAAACCGTCGCTCGATGGGCTCGAGACCAAGTGGCGCGCTCGTTGGGAAGAAGACGGCACCTACCGCTTCGATCGCACGAAGACCCGCGACGAGATCTACGCCATCGACACCCCGCCGCCGACGGTGTCGGGCGCGTTGCACATCGGCCACTGCGCGTCGTACACACACAAAGACCTCATGGCCCGCTTCCATCGAATGCGCGGCAAAGAGGTCTTCTATCCGATGGGCTGGGACGACAACGGGCTCAACGTCGAACGCCGCGTGCAGCTGATGCGCGGGGTGCTCTGCGACCCATCGCTGCCCTTCGACCCGGACTTCACCCCGTCGGATCCGCCGCCGAAACAGCCGATTCCGGTGTCACGCCCCAACTTCATGCAGATCTGCGCCGATGTCGTCGAGATGCTCGAGGAGAAGTACCACGAGATGTGGTCAACCCTCGGGTTGTCGGTCGACTGGTCGCAGTCGTACACGACGATCGGCCCGAAGGCGAGGCGGGTCTCGCAATACGGCTTCCTCCGGCTCCTGGAGCGCGACCTGGCGTATCGCACCGAAGGGCCGACGTTGTGGGACGTCGACATGAAGACCGCGGTCGCGCAGGCCGAGCTCGAAGACCGGATGATCCCCGGCGCGTACCACCGGCTCGTGTTCACACGCGCCGACGGCGAACCGCTGTACATCGACACCACCCGACCCGAGCTGCTCGCCGCGTGTGTCGCTGTCGTCGCGCACCCCGACGACGCTCGGTACAAGTCGCTCATGGGCACCGAAGTCACCACCCCCGTGTTCAACGTGCGCGTGCCCGTCGTGGCGCACGAGTTGGCCGATCCCGAGAAGGGGTCCGGCATCGCGATGATCTGCACGTTCGGCGACACCACCGACGTGATCTGGTGGCGCGAGCTCGGCTTGCCGGTGCGCACGGTCGTCGAGAAGGACGGACGCATCTCGACGTTGCCTCCGTCGGGCCTCGATGATGCTGCGGGGCGCGCGGCGTACAGCGAGATCGCCGGACTCAACATGAAGCAGGCCCAGAAGAAGGTCGTCGAGCTGTTGCAGGCGGCGGGCGGAATCGCGGGCGACCCGAAGCCGATCGAGCACGCCGTGAAGTTCTGGGAGAACGGCAACCGGCCGCTCGAGATCGTCACGAACCGTCAATGGTTCATTCGCTATCCACCCGCGGAGCAGTTGCTCGCTCGAGGGAACGAATTGCGGTGGCATCCGGAGTTCATGCACGTTCGCTACGACAACTGGGTCAACGGGCTCGTCGGCGACTGGAACATCACCCGGCAGCGCTTCTTCGGCGTGCCGTTCCCGATCTGGTATCCGATCGACGAAGACGGCAACGTCCTGCACGATCAGCTCTTGATGGCGCCCGCCGATCGGCTTCCGGTCGATCCGTCGACTGACGTGCCCGCCGGTTACACGCAGGAGCAGCGCGACAAGCCGGGCGGCTTCACCGGCGACCCTGATGTCATGGACACGTGGGCCACGTCGTCGCTCACGCCGCAGATCGCGGGCGGCTGGCCCGACGACCTCGACCTGTACGAGCGCGTGTTCCCGATGGACTTGCGCCCCCAAGCGCACGACATCATTCGCACCTGGCTCTTCTACACCGTGATCCGGTCGCACTATGAGTTCGAGTCGTTGCCGTGGTCGGATGCGTTGATCTCGGGCTTCGTCCAGGACCCCGACCGCAAGAAGCTCTCGAAGTCCGCCGGCAACTCCCCCGACGATCCGATGGCGATCATCGGCGAGTACAGCGCCGACGCCGTTCGGTACTGGGCCGCCGGTGAACGACCGGGCATGGATCTCGCGCTCGACCGCAACCAGTTCAAGGTCGGACGCCGGCTGGCCACGAAGATCCTCAACGCGTCGCGATTCGTGCTCGGCTTCGGAGAAGACCACAGTGCCGCGACCGCGAGTGCACCGATCGATGTCGCGATGCTCGGTCAACTCGCCAGTGTCGTGAGCGAGGCCACCGACGCGTTCGAGCGCTCCGAGTACACGAAGGCGTTGGAGCAGACCGAGTCGTTCTTCTGGGCGTTCTGCGACGACTACCTGGAGCTGGTGAAAGCGCGTGCGTACGCGGGCGACGCGTCAGCAGTCGCCGCGCTGCGGCTCGGTCTGTCGGCGCTGCTGCGGTTGTTCGCGCCGTTCCTGCCGTTCGTCACCGAGGAGGTCTGGAGCTGGTGGCGGGACGGCTCCGTGCATCGCAGCGCGTGGCCGACCACTGACGAATTCGATGCCGACCTCGGCAACCCGCTCGTGTTGGAGGTCGCGGCCGAGACGCTCGGTCAGGTGCGCAAGGCCAAGACCGCGGCCCAGAAGTCGCTGCGGGCCGACGTTGCGCTTCTCATCGTTCGGGGCACACCGGATCAGCTCGCCGCGCTCGAGGCAGCCCGCACCGACGTCATGGAAGCAGGCCGCGTCGCCGAGCTGCGCATGGAGCCGGGCGCCGAGCTCGAGATCGCGGTCACTCTGTCGGAGTAGACGGCGGCACCGGGGTGGCGATGCCGGCCTGCTCCAAGGCTTCTTTGATTCGCAGCCGCAACTCACGCATCAGCTTGAACTGCGCGCCCGGACGCATCTTGAGCACCAGGCGAATGACGACGGCTCCGTCGCGGATGTGCTCGACGCCCCACACCTCCGGCGGCTCGAGGATGTCGTGCTTCCACTCCTCGGCTTCGGCCATCTCGTCCGCGACCTGCTTGATGACCTCGGATGCTCGGCGGATGTCGGCGTCGTAGGCGACGGTCACGTCGAGCAGGGCTCGCGACCAGTCCTGCGACTTGTTGCCGACGCGGAGGATCCCGCCGTTGGGCACGTGCCAGACCGTCCCGTCGGCCGAGCGCACCCGCGTCGACCGGAGGTTCACCGCCTCGACCGTGCCGGTCGCGAGACCGAGATCGACCACATCGCCGACGCCGTATTGATCCTCGATGAGCATGAAGATGCCGGACAGGAAGTCCTTGACGAGGGTCTGGGCTCCGAACCCGATGGCGACGCCGGCGATGCCCGCTCCGGCGATGAGCGGCCCGAGGTTGATCCCGATCTCGCCGAGGATCACCAGCCCCGTGAAGCTGTAGACCGTCGCGGTCGCAAGGCTGCGCAGGACGATTCCGATCGTCTGGGTCCGGGCGGCGGCCCGAGGATTGATCGGCGCGCCGGACAGCAGCCCGCTCGTCGCCCGGCCGGCCAGCGTGTTCACGAAGCGGCGGATGACCCGCAGGAGCATGCGGTTCACCACGAGGGCGCCCACGAGGATCAGCACGATCTTCAAAGGGGTGTGGACGACGAAATCCCCCAGCTTCGAGAGCGTCGAATTGTGGCTGGCGTCCCAGATGACCTCACACGCCCAACCCGGGCGGTCACCGCACGCGTCGACGAGACGGGGGTCGAGGGCCATGAGCGCTCCCGCCTACCCAGATCGCCGAGCGGCGAGCACCTCGATGAAGATGCATTCGCCCGGACAGTCGTCGGCGGCTTGCACGACAGCATGCTCCAGGTGACCAGGGACGGACGCCAGGCTGGCCGAACTGCCGGGGTCGTTCAGGACGCGGGTGGCCTCTTTGACGTAGGCGATGCCGTCCTCGAGCAGGGTGAACACGTCTGGCGCATGGTCCGTGCACAAACCGTCGCCGGTGCACAGGTCCTGGTCGATCCACACCTTCATCTCCCCCACAGGTGAGCACAGGCTTGCCCGCGACCCAAATCGGGCAGGGTTTCCGTCGACGCAGCCGGTAGGACATAATTCGCTCGCCCCCCTCGCCACCCGTGCAGTTCCCGGAGGTTCGTTTCACGATGGCTCTCGAGGTCGCGCCCAGCGCGCCCGCCGCGCAACGACGCGCGCTCGTGGGGTCATACACGTGGATCGGCCTCGCGGGCAGCGTGCTCATCGCGATCACGGCGCCGTTGTGGAGGCTCTCAGGTCCGACGTGGCGCGTGAGCATTCCGGGAATACCGCACAACGGCGAGCGTCCGTTCACGGCGATCGCGTTCGTCGTCGGGGTCTCGATGTTGAGCCTCGCGTGGCTCGGCCTCATCGCTCGCACCGAGCGCAGCGATCTTTCGCATCGAGCTCGGATGCGGAAGGTCATCGGGTGCGCGGCGCTGTGGTTCGCTCCACTGCTGCTCGGGCCGCCACTGCTGAGCAGCGACCTGTACAGCTATGCGGCCGAGGGCGCGATGGTCACGCAGGGCCTCGATCCGACGGTCGACGGCATGTACAAGCTGCACTACGGCGACTACGTCGCCCGCACCGATCCTGTGTGGCGAACAGACCCCTCGGACCCCGAGAAGTCGTTGGGCAACCCCTACGGCCCCGTCCAAATGGGCTCGGCGGCCGCCATCGTCGATCTGTCGAGCCACGACGTCGACCTGACGCTGTGGGGACTCCGTTTGTTGGCGGTCGCTTCGGTGTTCGCATCGATCTGGGGCATCGCCGCGATTGCTCGACACTTCGGCGTCGACCCACCAACCGCTGTGGCCATCGGCATCGCGAATCCCATCACCGTGCTGCATCTCGTCGGGGGCGCCCACAACGACGCGTTCTTGATGGCGTTCCTCGTCACTGGGTGTGCGTTCGCGTTACGCGGGCGATGGGCGCTCGGTGTCGTCTTCATCGCGCTCGCCATGGGCGTGAAGCTGCCCGCCGCCGCGGCGATCGTGTACCTCGGCTGGCATCGAGTCGGCGCGACCGCTGCGATACGGGAGCGCGTTCGCAGCGTGGCTCGGGCGTTGTCAGGCGCTTTCGCGCTCACGCTCGCGCTGTGCGCGCTCATCGGCATGAGCCTCATCGGCTGGATCCAGTCGATGCAGAACAGCGGCAGAACGCTGGGCACCCTGTCGTTCACGACGCGAGTTGGCTACGTCGTCAGCTCGCTGTTCCGCGCGGTCGGACTGCCGTCGACCGACTCGACGTGGATCGCCGTGTGCCGCCTCGGCGGGCTCACGGCGGCCGGCGCGCTGTGCCTGTGGATGCTCGCTCGGGTCGAGCGGATCGGCGCCATCCAGGCGGCCGCCTTCGCGATGATGGCAGTCGTGCTCCTCGGACCGGTCGTGTGGCCCTGGTATCTCGTGCCGGCGATTGCGTTGCTCGGTGCCTCCGGCGTCGGACGTTGGCGCCCGTCGCTCCTCGTGCTCACGATCGCGTTCGCGTTCGAGGTTTTGCCGGTCGGACAGAAGTCCAAGCCGGTGCTCGAAGGCAGCCACTTCGTGAGCCTGTTGTTCATCCTGCTCATCGCGGTGTTGGCGATCGCGGCGCCGTTCGCGGTGGAGTGGTGGCGATCATTCGACGAGGACGACGAGCTCCCCGACGCCGGCCCACTCCCCTACGCCCCCGCCGACTAATCCCCGATCAGGCGTATTGGACGGTCTTCCCGTCGCGCCATTCACGCAGCACGAGGTACGGGCCTTTGAGCGCGCCGCGGTCCCACTGACCGAAGCCCATCGTCGTGCCTTCGTGCCCGCTCGAGGCCGGCAGTCGCTTCACCCGCTCCAGACCGTCGCGCAGGCCGTCGCGGGTGAGATGGTCGCCGCGGACGATCGCTTCGCCGAGCATCCGGCCGATGTCGTAGGCGGCGACGCCCACCGGCCCGGCGGCCGTGGCGCGATCGAGTTCGCGCAGTGACGATCGCATCGAGTTCGTGTCGCTCACGGTGTCGACGTACACCCAACCGTTCCAGGCCTCGCGCCAGTCGCGTTGCGCGTATCCGAACATGAGCGCCGAGTTGGCGACCACGGGCACCGTCCATTCGAGGGCCTGCACGGCAAGTGACACGGTGCGCGCCGCGACACCGAGCCCGAGGTACACGAGGCCGTCGGGATTCGAAGCTTCGAGCCGGGCAACGAGATCGGTCGCTTCAGTCGCCAGCGGGTTGATCACCGCGTTGGCCGTGACTTCGATGCCGGCGGTCGCGCGGGCGAGCTCGAACCAGTGGGCGTATTGCGACCCGACCGGTGACCGATCGTGCACGACCGCCACCCGACGGATGCCGCGATCGGCGAGATGCTCCGCCAGCACGGCGGGCTCCTCCTCCAGGGACCCGACTTGGTAGTGGAACATGCACTCGCTGCGCGTGATGGCGCCGCCGGTGTAGTTGATGCACGACAACCCGGCGGCGTCCGCGAGATCACGCACGACGATGCCGTTGTCGCTGATCGATGGACCGACGATGGCGAGGACACCCTGCCGCTCGAGCGACGCGAACTTCTGCTCGACGTCGAATGCTGTGCCGCTCGGTAGTCCCGCAGCCAACTCGCGGACGAACTCGACGGGACGATCGAGCTCGACTGTGTCGAGCCCGAGTTGCACCGCCTTGGCGAAGCTGTCGCCGCCGTCATGCTGCGGGAAGTCGTACAGCAGTCCGACCTTGATGGGCGCCGCGCTCATCGATCGAGCTCGAACAACGGAAGGGCCGCGGCATCGGAGGCCTTTTCGAACGTGACCCGCACTCGGTCGCCGATCTTCACATCTTCGGCGGGGGTGCCGACGACGTTGGACATCATGCGCGGCCCTTCGTCGAGATCGATGAGCGCGACGACGAAGGGGATCATGTGCTTGAACGACCGGCTCGGGTTCTGGCGGATGATCGTGCGGCTGTAGATGGTTCCGCGGCCACTGGCTTCGATCCAGTTGAGGGCGGCCGCGTGGCAGTTGGTGCACAACGATCGCCCGTACAGCTGACGCTGACCGCACACCGAGCACTCCTGCACGAGCAGCTTGCCATCGAGCGTGCTCGACCAGAACGGCTCTGACTCCGCGTCGGGGATCGGAGCGACCCGGGGCTTCGCCCCTTCAGGGAGTTCGGCCGGCTCGTTCACGCGTGCCGTCATGGCGCATGGCTCCCGAGCACGAGTGTGGCTCCGGTCGACAGCATGCCGCCGGTTCCGTGCACGAGCGCGACTTCGGCGTTGGCCACCTGTCGCGCGGTGCCTTCGCCCCGCAACTGGCGCACGGCCTCGACGATGAGGAACATGCCTCGCATGCCGGGATGGCAGGACGACAGCCCGCCGCCGTCGGTGTTGGTGGGCAGCGGACCGTCCCAGCGCAAGCGGCCACCTTCGACGAAGGACCCACCCTCGCCCTTGCCGCAGAAGCCGAGATCCTCGAGCGTGAGCAGGACGGTGATGGTGAACGAGTCGTACACCTGGAGCACGTCGACGTCGGCCAACGAGACGCCGGCGCGCTTCAGCGCTAGCGGGCCGGACTGCGCGGCCGCGGTGAGATTGATGTCGGGCATCTGGCTGATGTTGAGGTGATGCGTGAGCGCGTGAGCCGCGCCGAGGAGGTGCGCCGGCGGCTTGCGCAGATCGCGGGCGCGCTCGTTCGACGTGACGACGCAGGCCGCGCCACCGTCGGAGATCACGCAGCAGTCGAGCATGTGCAGCGGATCGGCGACGAGCCGCGACGACAGCACGTCTTCGATCGTGATCGGATCGCGATACTGCGCGAGGGGATTGACCGATGCGTGATCGCGCATCGTGACGGCGATCTCGGCCAGCTGCTCCGAGGTCGTGCCGTAGTCGTGCTGGTGGCGCGCGGCCGCCATCGCGTAGTTGCCGACGAGAGTGTTGCCCCACACCGCGTCGGCCGCCGCCGGCCCGACGGGAGGCGGGCCCAATCCGCCCGTGCCGAGACGCCGTCCCATCTGTGAGAGCTGCACACTGCCGTAGGTGATGAGCACGACCTCGGCCTGCCCGCGGTCGATCACGTGGGCGGCATGCTCGACGAGCACCTCGAACGACGAGCCGCCGGTGTTGGTCTCGTCGAGGTACGAGGGGGTGAGCCCGAAGTACTCGCACAACTGCACCGCGTGCATGGGGAAGAACCCGGCCGACGCGTAGCCGTCGACCTCGTCCCACGAGATGCCCGCGTCGGCCAGCGCGCGGTCGGCCGCGATCGCGTGGACCCCGAGCTCGGTCAGCTCCGGATGGTGCGGGTAGTCGGTGGTGGCAACGCCGGCGATCACAGCCACGGAGCGGGGACACTACCCTGACACGAGCGTCAGGTTCGTAGCCGAGCGCCGTGCCGCAGACTTTCAGGCAAGTCGGGCGAGCTGCCGCCAGGCAGCCGCACGACAGCACCTTCGAGCGAGCCGCAGGCGAGAGAGATGGTGTCGAAGCATGGAGATCGACGATCTTGTTCTCGTGAGCGTCGACGATCACGTCGTCGAGCCGCCCGACATGTTCGAAGCGCACCTGCCCGAGAAGTGGCGCGACGTCGCGCCCCGCATGGTGACGCGCGACGACGGCACCGACGTGTGGCTCTACGAAGGCAAGGAGATCGTCAACATCGGACTCAACGCGGTGGCCGGCCGGCCCCCGGACGAGTACGGCATGGAGCCGACCTCGCTCCACGAGATGCGCCCCGGTTGCTACGACATCCACGAGCGCGTCCGCGACATGAACGCAAACGGTTTGCTCGGCTCGATGTGCTTCCCGTCGTTTCCGAACCTCTGCGGCCAGCTCTTTGCCCGATCGAAGGACAAGGAGTCGGCGCTTCCCATCCTCAAGGCGTACAACGACTGGCACGTCGACGAGTGGTGCGGCACGTATCCCGGCCGTTTCATTCCGCTGATGCTGCCGCCGATATGGGATCCCGAGGAGATGGCGATCGAGGTGCGGCGCATGGCGGCGAAGGGCTGTCACGCGGTGTCGTTCTCGGAGAACCCCGAGAAACTCAAGCTGCCGAGCTTCCACTCGAACCACTGGGATCCGTTCTGGCAGGCGTGCTCGGACGAAGGCACGCTCGTGTGCCTGCACATCGGGTCGTCGTCCTCATTGGTCGTCACCGCGCAGGACGCGCCGATCGACGTGCTCATCACGCTGCAACCGGTGAACATCCTGCAGTGCGCCGCCGATCTCATGTGGTCGCCGGTGTTGCGCAAGTTCCCCGACCTGCGCGTCGCGTTGTCCGAGGGTGGAATCGGCTGGATCCCGTATCTCATGGAGCGGCTCGACTGGATCTACACGCGGCACCACGCGTGGACAGGGCAGGACTTCGGCGGCCGGCTGCCGAGCGACGTGTTCCGCGAGCGCATCGTCACCTGCTTCATCGACGATCCAACCGGCGTGGTGATCCGCGACCGCGTCGGCATCGACTCGATCTGTTGGGAAGCGGACTATCCGCACTCCGATTCCACATGGCCGACGTCGCCCGAGTTCTTGATGAAGTCACTCGACGGGGTGCCCGACGCGGACATCGACAAGATCTCGCACCTCAACGCGATGCGGCACTTCCGGTTCGACCCGTTCGCGGTCCGGCCGCGCGAGGAGTGCACGGTCGGCGCGCTGCGCCGCAAGGCCGCCGACGACGGCGTCGACACATCACCGCTCTCCGTCGAATCCCGCCGTACCGGCCCGCGCGACACCAGCGCCACCTTCCTCACGAAGCGCCACTGATCCTCGACGCAGTAGGCGTCGCTCAGCGATGCTCAGTGCGTCGAGTTGGCGACGCGGCGGGTGACCGAAGAGCGGTACGCGCCTGAGCGCGCCAACAGGATCTTGTCGTCGGTCAACTCGATGCCGTCTGTGACGCGTGTCGGGTCGAAGACGAGCACGTCGCCATCGCGCTCGCGGTCGAAAGCCAGTCCCGTGATCTCGAGCTCGCCGATGCGCACGCGCTCGCGGTCGTCGGGCCAGAGCGCCGTGGGATCGTCGACCGGATCATCTTCCGCCGCCAACTCCAGGTCGACATGGAACACCGCCGGGCCTGACGCCAACCGGTCTTCGAGCTCGACGCGCAGATAGTCCCGGGCGCGGGCCGCCGCTTCCTCATCGCTGATCGACGCGTCGCCGGTGGCGGGGATGAAGTGGTAGCGAGCCGGGCGCACAGTGCCATCGGGCGCGACGAACTTGAACGCGTGAAGTGCGTGATAGGTCAGCTGCGCGTAGCTCGCCGGGATCGGCGCGCTGATCGCCGCCGTCACGGCCGGAACGGTTTCAGGATGCTCGGCGAGGAACGCCCCGACCTTGGCCAGGTCGGGCCCGCCCGTCTCCGGATCGGGCCGCCGGGCGACATTGAACTCGATCAGCTCCTCAGGGGTGCGCACGAAGAAGCACGGCAGCGTGATACCGATGACGTCGGTCGTGCCGCCGTCGAGATACAGCTTCACGGCGATGCCGCGTGCATCACGGGTGCCGTCAGGAACGGTCGGGTCGCCGCCGCCATTGGAGAAGCGCACGTGGGCGCGCACCGGCTCGCCCTGGAAGTGCACCGCTCGGCTGATCGCCCCCGCCGCGGGCGTCGCCGTGAACGTGGCCGCACACAGCACGCCCTTCGCATGGGCGGCTCGATGACCGGCATGCACGCCGTAGGCGCCGTTGAGCGCATCGACGAGGCGGTCGGACAGGTCGCCGGAATCCCCCACGAGGCCGCAGAATACGCTGCTCGACGGTGGCGCGGGTCGTGTTCCTCATCATCGACGCATTGCCGCCGCGCCACGTCTCTCCTGCGGTGACGCCGACACTTGCCGGCCTCGTGCGCGAAGGCGGGACGTCGATCGGGCGAGCGGTGATGACCTCGGCGACCTATCCCAACCATGCGACGTTCGCCACCGGTGTCGATCCGATCGCCCATCGGCTCGTCGCCAACTGGGTGGTCGCCGACGGACGGCCGCAACCGGCGCAGGACGTCGGCCCCGCGGTCGCCACGATCTTTGACGCTTGTCGCGCTACGGCGCGGTCATCGGCGGCGGTGTTCGGCGACCAGCATCTCGTCGGCGTGATGGGAGCACGGGCCGCCGACGCACATTGGCCGCTCAACGGCGTGCTCGACGATGACATCGAACGCGACGGTCACGGGTACGCCGCCGACCGCGAAGTGTTGCCGCGCTTGTTGCGGGTGCTCGACGGTGACCGCCCTGATCTCGTGGTCGGTCATCTCAACGAACCGGACACCGCCGCGCACATCTACGGACCCGACAGCGACGGCGCGCTCACGGCGTATCGCAGCGCGGATGCTTGCGTTGCGAGCCTCGTCGAAACGCTCCGTCCGACCTGGGACGACACCGTGCTGATCGTCGTCAGCGACCACGATCAAGAAGACGTCACCGCCGATGGTGTGATCGACCTCTATCCGCCGGCCGCGGCGACAGGGCTGCCGTTGATCCCCATTCCGGAGGGCAGTGCCGCCATCGTGTGGGGCGACGACGCGTCGAACGGCACCTGGCTCGATCGGATCGACGGCGTCACCGCGCACGCTGAGCTGTGGGCCGGCGCTCGTCTCGTGTGGTGCGAGCCTGGCCGTTGGTTCTGCCCACCTGCAGGGTTCTCCGACGGCCCGCCCGACCGCGGCACGCATGGCGGCGTCCGCACCCGCTCACAAGTGGCCATCGTTGCCGGCGGTCATCCCGACGCCGGGTTGCTCGCTCGCTCGTTGAACGAACGAGGTCAGATCGACGCGACGGAGTGGGCGCCCACGATCGGCGCACTGCTGAACATCGACCGCAGCGCGCTGAGCAACGCAGTGGGGTCGTCGTTGCTGCCGAACACGTAGCCGTCGGGCCGCACCACGACCGCGCCGGCGGCGGCGTCAGACAGCACGAACCGACCGCCGATCGAGCGCCACCATTCGTCCAGCTGGCTCGAGAGTTCGGGCGCGGTGCGCACCCTCAGTTCGAAGCTTCCCGACGCATCGGGCACTCGTGCTCCGCCCCCTTCGGCGATCATCCCGGTGGTGAGTCCGGGCATCTCCTTGCGCTCAGGCCGCTGGGCATCCGGATTCAGCATCATCGCGTCGCGCGACGCGGCCATCGCGGGGTCGGTCGTCTGCAACAACCCTCCGAGAGCGACGGCGGTCTCGATGATCGATCGCACGTGCGGGCTGCGCTCGACCTCGTAGGTGTCGAGAAGCTCGTCGCCGGCGAGTCCGCGGACAACGAGCCCGAGCTTCCACGCGAGGTTGTGGGCATCGCGGACCCCGGAGCACATGCCTTGCCCTAGGAACGGCGGCATCTGGTGGGCGGCATCACCCGCGAGGAACACTCGCCGATCGCGCCACGGACGAGCGAGTACCGCATGAAACGCGTACACGACGGCGCGGACGATCTTGACGTCGTCCGGCTCGACCCACGGTGCGAGCAGCTCGGCGATGCGCTCCGGCTTCTCCATGTCGGCGGCGCTCTCGCCCGGCAGGAGCATGAACTCCCATCGCCGGCGGGCGCCGCACATCGGGATGAACGTCGTGGGTCGGGCCGGATCGCAGATCTGCTGCACCAGAGTCGGCAAGTCGACGTTGCGTCGCAGCACGATGTCGACGACGAGCCAGGGCTGATCGAAGTGCAGGTCTTCGACGCCCAATCCCGCCTGCTTGCGGACGACGCTGCGAGCACCATCGGCACCGATCAGGTACCGCGCCCGCACTATTCGCTCGGCGTCATCGCCGAGATCGCGGACCGTGACCGCAACGTGATCGTCGTGCTGCTGGAACGAAACCACTTCGTGGGCGCGGTGCACGTCGACACTCGGGTCGCGCTCCACGCCGGCGCGAAGCGCGCGCTCCAGGTCCGGTTGGTAGAACATCCAGCCCTGGCCCTCGCCCGCGTCGAAGCGCAAGAGCGCCTCTCCGCCGGCGTTGATGAAGTGCATTCCCTTCACCGGCGCGCACGAAGGAAGCACCTCGTCGGCCACGCCGAGTTGATGGAGCACGCGCATGATCTCGGCATCGAGGTGCGCGGCGCGCGGCAGGTGGTAGACGGACGTCGTCGACTCGAACACCTCGATGCGCAGACCCGCCTGGCCGAGCAGGCCTGCGGCTACCGCGCCAACCGGGCCGTAACCGACGACGATGGCGTCGAGCAGCTCGGTCACCGCGATCGTGCGGTCATAGGGGCTTCGCGTCGAGACCGACCGCGGTGCTGTCCGGCTCGTCGATCACGGGATTCGCGAGCGTGCCGATGCCCTCGATCTCGATGCGCACGACGTCGCCGGCCTTCAGCAACCCCGGCGGCTTCATGGCGATGCCGACTCCGGCTGGCGTACCGGTCGAGATCACATCGCCGGGCTCGAGCGTGAAGGCAGTCGAGAGATGCTCGACCATGTCGAAGCAGTCGTAGATGAGGTCGTCGGTCTTGCCATCCTGGCGTAGCTCGTCGTTGACCCACGTGCGCAACGACAGGCGGTGAGGGTCGCCCAGCTCGTCGGGGGTCACCACCCAAGGACCGAGAGGTCCGTGCGTGTCGAACGACTTGCCCATCGTCATCGTCGGTGTGCGCACCTGCCAGTCGCGCACGCTCACGTCGTTGCAGATCGTGTAGCCCGCGATCACCTCGGCTGCTCGCGACGCGGGAACGTGGCGGCAGCGACGCCCGATCACGAAGGCGAGCTCGCCCTCGTAGTCGACGACCGCCGACGCCTTCGGAACGTGGATCGGCGCGCCGTGGCCGATCGCGCACGTCGACTGCTTGTTGAACCAGAGCTGGAACGCGGGAGCGTCCATGCCGGATTCCGCGACGTGCTTCGCGTAGTTGAGCCCGATCGCCAGGAACTTCGGTGGCCGCAACACCGGCGAGTTCAGCGTGACGTCGGCGAGCGGGATTCGGGGCGCGCCCGCGACCGCACCGGCGACCTCGTCGAGCAGGCCGGCCGCCAGCACGGCACCAAGGTCTGGTCCGAGCCGGTTGTCCGCAGCGGTGACGTCGGCGACCGAGTCGCCGTCGACGACACCGAGGTGCGAACCGGAGCTCGACGCGAATGTGACAAGCCTCATGGCAGCCTCCTGTTGGCGATCTTCACTGCTTCGTCTTCTGGCAATCCGAGGAGCACGAGCACAGACGCCGCGGCCTGCGTATCCGCGGTGCGGCCGAGCTCGCCTTGGAGCTTCGCTCGCAACAGTGCGAACAACGAGCCGCCGATCATGTGCCCGACGACCGCTACCCGATCGGTCGAGAACCGCCCCGCCTGCACGCCGCGCTTGATGTCGCGGATCATGCGCTGGCGCAGCGCAGTCCACAGATCATCATCAGTCGACAACCCCACCTGCACGATGAACGCTGCGAACACCGGATCGCGATGGACGATGCCGAGCGAGTGACGCACCGCGACCGCCATCACCTCTGCCGGGTCGTCGAGATCAGCAGTGAGGGCGTCGTTCGCTTCGGCGAGGTGTTCGATGGCATCGAGGATCACTGCTCGGACGATGGCGTCCTTCGTCTCGAAGTAGCCGTAGAACGTGCCGAAGCCGACCTCGGCCCGCTCCGTGACATCGGCGATGGTGACGGCCTCGAATCCGCCCTCGCCGATCAGCTCACGGGCGGATTGCAGCAGCCGAGCGCGGGTGGCCGTGCGCTTGGTCTCGCGGCGTCCGGTGACGGTGGCCATCGCCGCACAGTCGCACGCTCAATCCGATCTGTCAATCGTTTCCGATTCATGAATCGGAAATGAGACGGGCGGCCGCCAGCGCAGCCGTCAATGTCATCCCGCCCCGAGCCGCCAGCCAGCACGTGATCGGTGCCGCTTGGCGCGCCGACGCGTGCGCGGCGATGCCCGCCAACGCGAGGAGGTCGTCGATCTCCTGATCGCTCGGCGGATCGACTCCCGCCGTGGCCGCGAACGATCGGCACCACTCCACCACTTCGTCAGGCACGTCACTCATGGCTGATCACTACCATGCGGCGCCGTGACGCTCACGGCGGACGAGCTCATCGACAAGGGGATGGCCACGGCGGTCTACGCCGCGGCGAACCCCGATCGAATGGCCGTCATCTCGCAGTATGGCAAGCGCACCTTCCGCGAGTTGAACGAACGGGCGAACCAAGTGGTCCGCGCCTTGCGCACGCTCGGCGCCCGATCAGGCGACACGGTGGCGCTGGTGTGCCGCGATCGACCCGAGTTCATCGAGGTGTACGAGGCCGTGTTGCGCGGCGGCTTCCGGCTCACGCCGATCAACTGGCACCTCACCGCGGACGAGATCGCGTACATCGTCGACGACAGCCAAGCCGTCGTTCTCCTGGCCGACGCGTTCTTCGGTGATGCGATGGTGGCCACGGCCAAGCTCGTCGCGGGTTCGCCGGCGTTGCTCGCGCTCGGAGGCGAGATCGACGGCTTCGCGTCGTACGAAGCGGCCCTCGACGCTGAAGCCGGCGGCAACCTCGACGATCCCGAACCTGGTGGGGCGATGCTGTACACCTCGGGCACGACGGGCCGGCCGAAGGGCGTCCGTCGCGCCATGGGACTGGCGCCCGCCCTCTACCGACTGCATTCGCGCAACTCGCCCCACGCGGGCGACACGAATCGCTCGCTCGTCACCGGTCCGCTGTACCACGCCGCGCCACTGTCCATCTCGCTCACCGCGCCGCTCGCGGCCGGGCTCGGCATCGTGTTGATGGACGGCTGGTCGCCCGAGGAGACCCTGCAACTCATCGAGCAACACGGGATCACGCACACCCATCTCGTGCCGATCATGTTCCACCGTCTGTTGTCGCTCGACGACGACGTGAAGCAGCGCTACGACCTGTCGTCGCTGCGCCTCGTGCTGCACGGCGCGGCCCCGTGTCCGGTCGACGTCAAACGGCGGATGATCGAGTGGTGGGGACCCGTCATCGAGGAGTACTACGCGGCCACAGAAGGCGGCGGCACGTACATCAACTCCCAGGAGTGGCTGGAGCGACCAGGCAGCGTCGGGAAGGCGACACCGGGCAGCACGGTTGTCGTCCGCACCGAGGCCGGCGAGATCGCCGCAGCGGGAGAAATCGGGACGGTGTGGTTCAAGCGTTCGGAAATCGAACCGTTCGAGTACCACCGCGATCCCGAGAAGACGGCGAGCGTGCACGACGGCGACCTGTTCACGCTCGGCGACATGGGCTACATGGACGACGACGGCTATCTCTTCCTCACGGGTCGCAGCGCGGAGCTCATCATCTCCGGCGGCGTGAACATCTATCCGGCAGAGATCGACGCCGTGATCCTCGAGCATCCCGCGGTGCGCGACGTTGCGACCGTCGGCGTCCCCGATCACGAGTGGGGCGAAGCCGTGAAGGCCGTCGTCGAGGTGCGCGAGGGCATCGCGGCCGACGACGCCTTGGCCGCCGAGCTCATCGCGTTCTGCCGCGATCGTCTCGCGCGATTCAAGTGCCCGCGCACGATCGACTTCACCGACAACCTTCCCCGCTTCGAGACCGGCAAGATCTACCGCCGGCTCGTCCGCGACCGCTACTGGCCGACGTAGAGCGCCGGGAGACTCCCGCTGTCAACAGTCGTAGAACAGGCCGCTGTCATCCGATCGGACCACGACGGCGCCCTGCGCGCCCTGCGCGCCCTGCGCGCCCTGTGCGCACTCGGGCGGCGTCCTTGGGCGCGAGGAGCCGCTGGTGATCCACACAATCGTCGAGACGATCACGGCGACGAACACCACCATGCCCGCGAGCAACGCCACGATGTGCCTTTTCGTCATGCCGAACCTCGCCAGCCCTGCCGAGCTTGACCGACCGTGACTGCTGCGAACGCTACCAAGCACCTTCCACAGCGCCGATTCCCAGGCCGTACCACCGTCTTTGCCAGCTAGATTCGTTCGATGCGCCGCAGACACGGGCTTGTAGTGGCCCTTTTTCTGGTGGTTGCGGCTTGTGGGAGCGACGCTTCCGCACCGAAGAGCGTTGGGTCCAGCGGGGCGAAGGGCGCGTCGGGGCCGGTGCTCGTGTTTGCGGCGGCGTCGCTGACGGAGGCGTTCGGCAACGAACGCACCACGTTGCAGTCGGAGCAGCCGGGGCTCGACGTCACGCTGAATTTCGCCGGGTCGGGCACGCTGGTCACGCAGATCCAGCAGGGTGCTCCGGCCGATGTCATCGCGACCGCCGACACGGCATCGATGCAGAAGCTCGTCGATGCGGGCCTCGTCGAGACGCCGACGGTGTTCGCGCACAACAAGCTCGCGATCATCGTCGCCGTCGGGAACCCGAAAGGCATCCGCACGTTGGCCGATCTCGCACGGCCCGACGTGACGGTTGTGCTGGCCGATCCGTCGGTTCCGGCGGGGAAGTACGCCGCGCAGATCCTCACCAAGGCCGACGTGACGGTGGAGCCGAAGTCGCTCGAGACCGATGTGAAGTCGGCGACCGCACGTGTGACATCAGGTGAAGCCGACGCCGCCATCGTGTACGTGACCGACGTGCAGAGCGCGGGCGGCAAAGCAGAAGCTGTCGACATCCCCGACAGCCAGAACGTCGTCGCCGACTACCCGATCGCGATCGTCAAAGCGACCGAGCATCACGGCGCGGCCGCCGCCTTCGTCGACGCGATCACCAAGGGCTCCGGCCAGCAGACGCTCCGCGCGAGCGGCTTCCTCACCGCCACGTGAGTAGCTATCGCATCGGCCAAGCGGCCGACCTGCTCGGTGTGAGCGTCGACACGATGCGCCGTTGGGCGGATGGCGGCCGACTCAAGGTCGTTCGCACCTCCGGCGGTCGGCGGATGATCGACGGCGTCGATCTCGCTCGCCTCGCCGTCGAAATGGGTGAAGCCAACGACCCCGAGCACGCAGCCACGCGGTCGGCGCGCAATTCCTTCACGGGAATCATCACCCGTGTCGTGAAGGACAAGGTCGCGGCGCAGGTCGAGTTACAGGCCGGCCCGCATCGAATCGTGTCGTTGATGACCCGCGAGGCGGTCGACGAGCTCGGCCTCGCGCCCGGGGTGCTCGCGTCGGCGGTCGTGAAGGCCACGAACGTGGTGATCGAGATTCCGGCGGAAGCGTGAGACGCACGGAACGTCCGCCGCTCCTTCCAGTCGCCATCGCCGCGGTTGCTGTCCTCGCTTTCGCGCTTCCACTCGCAGGACTGTTGTGGCGCGCGCCGTGGTCGAGCGCTTGGAAGCAACTGTCGAGTCGTGACGCGCTCGACGCTCTTCGACTCTCGCTCGTCACCTCGCTCAGCGCGACCGCAGTCGCGATCGTGCTGGGTGTGCCCCTCGCGTGGGTACAGGCGCGCGTGGAGTACCGCGGGAAGCGACTCGTCCGGGCCCTCACCACACTTCCGATGGTGCTCCCGCCCGTCGTCGGCGGCGTCGCGTTGCTCTTCGCGCTCGGTCGGCGCGGGCTCGTCGGTTCGGAGCTCGACCGTGTCGGCATTCAGCTGCCGTTCACGACCGCGGGCGCCATCGTCGCCGAGACCTTCGTCGCCATGCCCTTTCTCGTGCTCACCCTGGAAGCGGCCTTCCGCTCGTCCGACCGCCGACTCGAGGAAGCCGCGCGCACGCTCGGCGCGGGGCGGGGTGAGGTGTTTCGTCGGGTCACGCTCCCACTGGTGCGGCCGTCGCTCATCGCCGGCGCAGTGCTCTGCTGGGCGCGGGCCCTCGGCGAGTTCGGCGCGACCATCACGTTCGCCGGCAACCTGCCCGCGAAGACGCAGACCCTGCCGTTGTTCGTGTACCTGAAGTTCGAAGGGTCCGACACCGACGCCGCCATCGTGCTCAGCCTCGTGCTCGTCGTCGTCTCGCTCCTCGTGGTGGTCGGCTTGCGCGATCGGTGGCTCACGACACGATGACGCTCGAGGCCGATGTCGGCGTGACGATCGGTGCGTTCGTCCTCGACGTCGCATTGAAGGTGTCGAACGGGCGCACGCTCGCGGTGGTCGGGCCGAACGGATCGGGCAAGACGACGTTGCTGCGCACCCTCGCGGGCCTAACGCCGCTCACGTCGGGCCACATCACGCTCGACGACGAGGTGCTCGACGACCCCGCGGCCGACCGGTTCCGGCCGCCGGAGGCGCGGTCCGTCGCGATCGTTTTCCAGGACTTCGTGCTCTTTCCGCACCTGTCGGCACTCGACAACGTCGCGTTCGGCGCTCGAGCGCGTGGTCGCAACAAGGCCGACGCCCGCCGCTACGCCGGCGAGTGGCTCGATCGGGTGGGGCTCGGAGATCGAGCCGGCGCCCATCCGCGAGAGCTCTCCGGCGGACAGGCGCAGCGCGTCGCGCTCGCGCGCGCCCTGGCCAGCGACCCTGCCCTGCTCCTGCTCGACGAACCTCTCGCCGCGCTCGACGCCACGACTCGCATCGATGTGCGCCGCGACCTGCGCAGGCATCTGTCGACGTTCGAGGGAGTGCGCGTCCTGGTGACCCACGATCCGGTCGATGCGGCGGTGCTCGCCGACGACGTCGTCGTGCTCGACCACGGACGGATCGCGCAGACCGGAACACCAGACGACATCACGGCTCGTCCTCGAACACCGTGGGTGGCCGACCTCGTCGGCACCAACCTCTATCGCGGCACCGCGAACGCCGGCACCTTGCGAGTCGACGGTGGCGGCACGATCGCCGCCGCGACGGTCGTCGACGACGGTCCGGCCTTCGCTGTTGTGCACCCCCGGGTTGTCGCGCTGCATCGTGCGAAACCTGAGGGCACGCCGCGCAACGTGTGGCAAGGGCATGCCACCGCCATCGAACGCGTCGGCGATCGCATCCGCGTGCAGGTGGCGGGACCGCCGAACATCGTCGCGGAGATCACCTCGGCCGCCGCGACCGCCCTCGGGCTCGTCGACGGCTCAGAGCTGTGGGTGGCGGTGAAGGCCACAGAAGTCGACATGTACTCGACGTGACCTGACCATCACGCTTAGATCTGCGGCCGGGCGGGAAACTTGCCGCTCAATGACAACGACCCTGGTGCTCGGAGCCGGTGGAACGGTCGGGCTCGCCTACCACGCGGGCGTGCTCAAGGCGCTGCACGAGGTTGCTGGCATCGAAGCCGCCGATGCGGATCTGTTGATCGGCACCAGCGCGGGATCCGCGGCAGCCGCCTATCTCCGCTCGGGATACACGAGCGACGACCTGTGGCGCATGGCACTGGGCACGCACGAGACGCTCATCGGCCTGACCGAGAGCGAGATCGAGGAGCGGCGACGCGCCCTGTTCACGCGCAACTGGGCGTCGCCGGCCGAGTTGATGCGTCTCGGCATCGGCACGTCGTACGCGATGTTGCGCATCGCCGGTCTGGCCCCCGCACTTCCACTCCCCCATTCGGTGAAACATCGGTTCCCCGCCGGGCTCTTCACGATGGCATCGGCGGAAGCCGAGCTCGGCGAGCAACTCACCGAGGCGTGGCCGCACAAGCCGATGTGGCTGTGCGCGTACGACCTCGTGCGGCGCGAGCGCGTCGTGTTGGGCAACGGTGCCGGCACTTCGCTGAACATGCCCCGCGCGGTTCTCGCGTCGTGCGCGATCCCGGGCATGTACCGTCCCGTGCGCGACGGGCGGCGCGTACTCGTTGACGGTGGCGTCACGTCGACCACCAACCTCGATCTCGTTGCGCCTCGTCCCGCCGGTCTCGTGATCGTGGTGGCCCCGATGGCGTACGAGACGGGTGAGGCACTTCGCCCCGCAGATCAGCTCACTCGTCGCCGCGCCGCCAAGGCGCTGGCCCGAGAGACACGCCGTGCACGCGAGGCGGGCAACTCCGTCGTCATCATTCGTCCCTGCCGGCGCGAGGTGCAGGCTCACGGCCGGAACTTCATGCGGATGGACACGGGCGAAGCTGTCGCTCGCCTCGCGTACGAGTGCGCCGCTCGCACGCTGCAGGAGCGACTGACAACTGCGGCTTGACGCGCAACTGGTGTGCACCGAGGTGACGCTCCCGTCACGCCCGTGCACACCAGTGCGGTTTGAGGGTCAGGTCAGCTACGTGCCGAGGCTGGCACCACTGCCGCTCGAACCGGAGCTGCTGCTCGAGCCAGAGCTGCCCTGATCGGGGGGCGGGCCTGCGCCGTCCATACCCGGGCAACCGGCGCCACCGGGACCGCCGGTGTGGTTCACGAGATCCGTGATGTGCTGCGTCAGGTCGGCGCTCATCTCGTCGGCTTGTGCCTGCGTGATCTCACCGCTGGCCACTTGCGCGGCGAGCTTGGTCTGCGCGTCGGCCACGAGCGCGTCGATCACCTTCTGGGGATCGACGTTGTTCGCCGTCGCCACGTCGGCCATCGACTTGCCGGATTGCAGCGCGGTCTGCAGGTCAGCTTCCGAGATGCCGATCGCACCGGCCACGACCGACAGGTCGGGCCCGCCATGTGGACCGTGTGGACCGCCGCGGTGACCCGGGCCCGGGCCGGGACCCGGCAGAGCCGGCGCGGTGCTGCTCGACGAATCGCTGCTGCTCGAGGACTGGGCCGTGGCCACGCCCGGACCGAGCAACGCCGTCCCTATGGCCCCGCCTGTGAGCAATGAGCCGGTGATGACTGCTGCGGCAATGCCCTTGTGCATCGTCTTTCCCCCTTGTTGGTGGTGGCCCCCATTCACCGGGGCGGCCACAAGGTGCAGCCGCAACCTGGGTGCGCCCTGAGAATCGGCTGGCCATTTCCCTTGAATGCCGTTCACAGGAAACTCACAGCGGATGCACAGCGCCGGTAGAGCGAGACGCGCGACGGTGGTGACCGATGACAACGACGAAGCAACGAGTCCTGGTCGTCGACGACGAACCGTCGATCGTCGACGCCGTCGCGACCGCCCTGCGCTACGAGGGCTTCGATGTCCGCGAAGCCGTGACCGGCCGGGCCGCGCTGGCCGCCGCCCAGGAGGACCCTCCCGACCTGGTCGTGCTCGACGTGATGCTGCCCGACCTCGATGGCCTCGAGGTGACTCGCCGATTGCGGGCCGACGGCATCCGTGTTCCGATCCTCTTCCTCACGGCGCGCGACAGCGTGGAGGACAAGGTCGCCGGGCTCACCGTCGGCGGCGACGACTACGTGACCAAGCCGTTCTCGCTCGCGGAGATCGTGGCCCGAGCGCACGCCATCCTGCGCCGCACCCAGGGCGAGAGCAACGGCGACGGCCAGCTCAGCTTCAGCGACGTGGTCCTCGATCAGGACACGCACGAGGTGTGGCGTTCAGGCAACATCGTTCGCCTCACGGCCACCGAGTTCAACCTGTTGCGCTTCTTCTTGCTGAACCCGCGGCGGGTGCTCTCGAAGAGCCAGATCCTCGATCATGTGTGGCACTACGACTTCGGTGGTGACCCGAACGTCGTGGAGACGTACGTGAGCTACCTGCGCAAGAAGCTCGATCAGCACGGTGCGCCGCTGATCCAGACCATCCGGCTCGTCGGCTACTCGCTCCGCGAGAGCTGATGTCGCTGCGCTGGCGGTTGCTGCTCGCGGTGGGCGCCGTCGCGCTCCTCGCACTGTTGACCGCCGATGTCGCGACGTACTCCTCGTTGAAGAGCTTCCTCTACGAGCGAGTCGATCAATCGCTCGAAAGCGCGCACCAACCGCTCGAGCAGAGCTTGAACGGCGACGGTCACGGTGGACATCCAGGCCCGCCGGACGTCGTGCAATTCGCGCCGGGCACGTTCGTCGAACTCCGCAGCAGCGACGATGCCATTTCGTTCGAGAATCCGGCGCGCTTCCGTGGTGGTGAGCAGTACACCCCGAACCTGGCCGACCACATCGACCTCCCGACATCGACGGGTGGCACCGACGCCCACACCTACTTCACCGTCGGCTCCGTCGAAGAAGGCGGACCCGAGTTCCGAGTGCGCGCGTCGACGTTGCCGTCGGGGGGCCAACTTCTCATCGCCGTTCCGCTCGACGACGCGTCCGCAACGCTGCACCGATTGCTCGCCATCGAGGTGGCGGTCACCGCGGGAGCGTTGATCGCCGCGGCCGCGCTCGGATGGTGGTTGGTGCGCGTCGGCCTGCACCCGCTCGCCGAGGTCGAGGCGACCGCCGACGCCATCGCCGACGGCGATCTCGATCGCCGAGTACCGGGCGACGACGCCAAGACGGAGGTCGGGCATCTCGCCCTGGCCTTCAACACGATGCTCGGCCGCATCCAAGACGCGTTCACCGCGCGTGACGCCACCGAAGCCCGATTGCGGCGCTTCGTGGCCGACGCATCGCACGAACTGCGCACGCCGGTTGCCGCCGTGTCCGCCTATGCAGAGCTGTTCGAACGCGGCGCCAACGTGCGCCCCGACGATCTGGGCCGCGTGATGACAGGCATTCGCGCGGAAACAGCACGGATGGGCGACCTCGTCGAGGACCTGCTGCTTCTGGCTCGCCTCGACGAAGGCCGGCCGTTGGAGCAGGAATCCGTCGAGCTCGTGGCGGTCGCGGCGCAGGCGATCGACGCGTCGCGGGCCGTGGGTCCCGACTGGCAGATGCAACTCGACGCCGCCCAGTCGGTCGAGGTCATGGGCGACGCGGCCCGCTTGCGGCAGGTGTTCGACAACCTCCTCGGCAACGTTCGGTCCCACACCCCGCCGGGCACCGCCACCACGGTTCGTCTGTTCGCGGACGGCGCCGACGCCGTGATCGAGGTCGCCGACAACGGTCCGGGATTGAACCCGGAGCAATCCGGCCGGGTGTTCGAGCGCTTCTATCGGGTCGAGGCGTCGCGCTCGCGCGAGCACGGTGGTGCCGGCCTCGGGCTGGCCATCGTGGCCGCCATCGTCACGGCTCACGGCGGCCGCGTGGACGTGAGCTCGAGCGTCGAACAGCCGGGCGCCGTGTTCACCGTGCGCCTGCCGCTCACGCGCTGACCGATCGCGGGCGGAACGTGAGAACATCTCGGACGTGGAACCAGGACCTCGAGCCCCCTACGGTCCATCAGGGCCAATGCTGTCGAACCATCACCACTCGCTTCTACGCGTCGTCATCGCAATGTTGGTGATCGCCGCCCTCGCTGCGCTCGTGGCGTACTTGGTGGTGCGCTTCGTGAATCGGCGCACTCCCCCGACCGCCGTGGGCGCGCCGTCTTCGCCGCCGGTGCACGACGTCGCGCTCGAACAGCTCCGCCTCCGTTACGCCCGCGGCGAAGTCAGCCGTACCGATTACTTGCAGGCCGCCACCGACCTGGCAACAGCGCCAAGTCCGTAGCCGGACCGCGACAAATCGCGTGTTCGCACGGGAAGGCAGGAATCGGGCAATCGCCGTCGAACGGTCAAGTAGGGTCGATTTCTGACGGTGCATCAGGTCTGGGGGGTCGCTGGTGCGAAGACGCGCTCTTCGAAATCGAAACGGGCATCGAAGCCCTAGGCGTCGACGAGCCATCGCGCTCGGAGTCGCGCTCGCGCTGCTCGCCGCGTGCGGGTCGCGCGCCAACGATGCGCAGCGTCTCGAAGCCCTCGGAGCCGGCGGCACCGGCGGCGGCCGCACAACCGGCGCCAACGGCACCGCCGCGGGGACGGGCACCGGCACCAACGGCGTCGCAGGCACGAGCGGCGTCGATGGCACTGCAGCCGGAACGGATGGCGCCACCGGCGCGGGCGACACCGGTGCGAACGCGGCGCCGCCCGGAGGCAACGGTGGCGCGACCGACATCGGCGTCACGGCCGACTCGATCACGGTGGCAAACATCTCGATCCTCACCGGACCGGTGCCCGGTCTGTTCGCCGGCGCGCCGAAGGGCGTCCAGGCCTATTTCGCTTACCAGAACAGCCAAGGTGGCGTGTTCGGTCGGCAGCTCAAGGTCGAGCAACAGGACGACCAGTTCGACTGCGGCATCAACCGAGCCATTGCCGAAGACGACGTCAACAAGTTCTTCACGTTCGTCGGCTCGTTCTCGCTGTTCGACGGGTGCAGCGGCGAGGTCATCCAGGCCCACCCTGACATCCCCGACATCCATGTGCCGCTCTCGCAGAACGCGCAGGCGATGGCCAACAACTTTCCGCCTCAGCCGGTGCGCTCCGGCGGGAGCACCGGACCGTTCCAGTACATCAAGGACAAGCATCCGAACGCGATCCAGAAGGTCGGCAGCCTCGTCGGCAACGTCGATACTGCGAAGGCCGGGTGGGAGAACGCGAAGTACGTGATGCAGTCGCTCGGCTACCACGTGCAGTACGAGCGGATCTTCCAGCCGACCGAGACGGACTTCACCGCAGACATCGTGCAGATGAAGGCGCAAGGGGTCACGTTGCTCACCCTCTCGTCGGCCGACGTAAAGACGATGGCCCGCGTCGAAGCGAAGGCGAACCAGCAGGGATGGCACCCAGAGGTCACGTTGCTCGGTGCCGCCGGGTACGACAAGACACTCTTCACCCTCGCAGGGAGCAACGAAGCCCTCGAGGGGGCTTACCTGTACCTGCCGACCGCGATGTATCTCGGCGAAGACCGCGGCGACATCCCCGAAGTCGACCTGTTCGTCAGTTGGATGGAGAGGACGAACCCGGGAGCGAACCTCGACCTCTTCACGGTGTACGGCTGGGCATCCGCGGAGCTCTTCGTCCAGGCGCTGAAGGCATCGGGACCGCAGGCGACGAGAGCAGGGGTGTTCGGCGCGCTGCAACAGATCGACAAGTTCGACGCGAACGGATTGCTCGCCTCTGGAGGACCAGCGTCGAAGACACCCGCGACCTGTTACATCATGGTGCAGGTCCACGACGGCGCCTTCGCGCGGGTCGACAGCCCGGCAGGACAGTTCAATTGCGACGGTACCTACGTGTACCGAGAAGGCGGCTAGGACCGAACCGGCGTGGATGTCTTCCTGCAGTTCACCGTTGTCGGCCTCGCGACCGGTTGCATCTATGCGTTGACGGCCACGGGCCTGACCGTCACGTACATCACCTCGGGAATCTTCAACTTCGCGCACGGCGCCGTCGGCATGATCGCGGCCTTCGCGTACTGGGAACTCACCGCTGAGCACGGGTGGCCGCAGGCGCCGGCCGCTCTCGCGGTCCTCTTCGTCCTCGCTCCGATCATGGGCCTGCTGATCGAGCAGCTGATGCGCCGACTCCACGGCGCGCCGACGGAAGTCACGCTCGTCATCACGCTCGGTGTCCTCCTCGCCCTCATCGGCGTCGCGCAGACGCGCTGGGACCCAGGTCAGGCGCGCGTGCTCACGGAATTCTTCCCCGGCGACCAGGTGAAGGTGCTGGGTGTCAACGTCACCTACCACGAGTTGATCGTCATGTTGACGACGATCGCCGTCGTCGTCGGCCTGCGGGTGTTCCTGTACCAGACGCGTGCCGGAATCGCCTTGCGAGCCGTCGTCGACGCGCCCGACGTCGCCGCGTTGAACGGCGCGGCTCCCGATCGAGTCAGCCAGATGGGTTGGGTCATCGGAGCGATGCTCGCGTCGCTCGCCGGGATGTTGCTTGCGCCGATCCTCGGGGCGCTCGACATCATCTTCCTCACGCTGCTGGTCATCAACGGTTACGCCGCGGCGATCGTCGGGCGGCTGCGCAGCCTGCCGTTGACGTTCGGTGGAGGTCTCGCCCTCGGCCTCATCGAGTCCTACTCGATCGAGTTCAGCCCCCAGAACCTCGTCAGCGATCTCCACGTCGCGCTGCCGATTCTCTTTCTGTTCCTGATGCTGATGCTCGTGCCGGAGGCGCGCCTGACTGTCGGCCGAACAGCATCTCGGCGTCCGCTACGCATTCCGAGCCTGCGTCAGTCCGTCGTCGCCGCCATCGGATTCGTCGGTGTCGGCTGGGTCGTGTCCGGGCTGCTCTCGACTCGCGACCTTCTGACGATGGGGCGCGGCGTGGTGCTGACGCTCGTCATGCTGTCGCTCGTATTGCTGACGGGCTACGGCGGTCAGATCTCGTTGTGTCAGCTCACCTTCGTCGGCGTCGGCGCGTTCGCGATGGGCAAGGTCTCGGGCGGTGCCTCGGTCTTCGGCTTGTTTGCGGCGATCGGTCTGGCCGCCCTGGTCGGCGCGCTGGTCGCATTGCCGGCGCTGCGACTGCGCGGCCTGTATCTCGCGTTGAGCACCTTCGCGTTCGCGCAGGTGATGACCGCGCTCTTCTTCAAGAACGACGACGTCTTCGGACAGGGCGGGGCGTTGCGGATCGGGCGAGTGAGCCTGTTCGGTCTGTCCGTGCGTGAACCACGCACGTACTTCGTGTTCCTCGTCGTGGTCCTCGCTTGCGCCGCGGTCGGCGTGCTCGCGTTGCGGCGATCCTCGTTCGGGCGAAGGCTCGTCGCGATGTCCGACAGCCCGGCCGCCTGCGCGACCGTCGGCATGAGCCTCACGACGACAAAGCTGATGGTGTTCGCCGCATCCGCCGGTCTCGCGGGTCTCGCAGGTGCGCTCTACGGCGGCAACCAGGGCTCGGTCGGCAGCTTCGACTTCGAGGTGCTGCTCAGCCTCGTCCTGCTCCTGCAGATGGTGATCTGGGGCGTCGACTCGGTGTTGGGTGTCGTCATTGCCGGGGCGCTCATCGCGCTCTTTCCAACCATCGAGCAGTACTTCCCGGGGCTGCGCAGCGGATCGTTGCAGTACCTCGCCACGGGCGTCGGGGTGATCCTGCTCAGCCGGCAGCCCGGCGGGATCGTTCGGATGGTCGGCGACCGCATCAAAACGCTGCGCGCGGCGCTCGGCGCACGCAGGCCAGCCGACGCACCCGTGTTGGCCGATGCGGTGCGGCCACGACCGCGCCCCCGTCCGCGGTCCGCCGACGATTCGACTCCGGTAGCGGTCCCTGCGCTCGAGTTGCGCGGCATCAAGGCGGGGTACGGCGGCATCGAGGTGGTGCACGGCGTCGACCTCATCGTTCCGCCCGCGTCGGTCCTCGCGCTGCTCGGGCCCAACGGCGCGGGCAAGAGCACGCTGCTGAAGGTGGCGAGCTGTCAAAAGGCTCCCACGGAGGGATGCGTTCACATCGCTGGTGTGCACGTGAACGGCGCCTCGCCCGAGGCGATCGCCCGTCTCGGTGTGTGCACGATTCCCGAAGGGCGAGGCATCTTCGCCAACCTCACGGTCATCGAGAACCTCCGCATGATGACGTTCCGCGAAGGCATCGACCCGTCACTCGTGGAGGAAAAGGCAATGGCGCGGTTCCCCGCGCTACGCGACAAGCGTCACCGTGTAGCCGGAACGCTGTCCGGCGGTGAACAGCAGATGCTCGCCATGGCGCGTGCCGTGGCGACCGAGCCCTCGTTGCTGTTGCTCGATGAGATCTCCATGGGCCTCGCACCGCTGATCGTGGCCCAGATGTACGAGCTCGTCGGCCACCTCGCCGCAGAAGGGTTCGCGCTGCTGATCGTGGAACAGTTCGCCCATACGGCATTGCAGTTCGCCGACTACGCCGCGGTCATGACCCACGGGGAGATCCAGTTGCTCGGTGAAGCGGCGGACGTCGCGCCGGTTGTCGAAGACGTCTATTTCGGAGTCACGGCATGAACCGCTCGCGGCTGCGGCGTTGGGCACTCGTCGTCCTCGGCGGCGCGATGACATCGGTCGCCGCCGGCAGCGCGTGGCAGTCCGCGCACGCCGGAACGACCGTCAGGTTCGGCAGCTACACGATCGCCGCGACCGCCCCCGGATTCGAGATGTGGGAAGACGAGCCGAGCGCCAACGCCCATCCCGAAGGAGGCGGGCAGGCGCCGTACAGCACGTCTGCGCTCGGCAGCGGAGGCGTCGGGTACGGGCTGTCGAGCATCGCCTGGCCAGGAGCGACCGAAGCGAACGCCGACAAGGTGGGGCTGCTGCTCTTTCCTCACGACGCCACCGTCCCCAACGGACCAACCGTCCAGGTGCCCGATGCGGTCGTCGGGCTGTTCAACACCGCCGCTCCCGCGGCGAACTACCCGATCAGGGCCGAGTCCCGGACCGGATCGGGCTCGCCCGACAGCGCGTTCGACGCGCAAGGCGCAACCCTGAAGGCGCACGCCGATCCCGTGCTCGCGCAAGCGACCGCAACGATGAAGGGCGCCGACGGTCAAGCGAACTTCGGCTTCGGGAACGCGGAGACGATCGCGAACTCGGTGATGAACGACACCACCGGATCGGCATCGGCCGACAGCCGAATCACGAACATCGATCTCGGCGGCGTGATCAAGATCGACTCCGTCGCCAGTCACGCGGAGGCAGCGACCGACGGCGTGACTGCCGGCGCACCCACCGGCTCCACAGTCGTGCAAGGAATGACGATCGCGGGACAGCCGGCGTACGTCGACGAGCAGGGCGTTCACATCGGTGAACAAGGCCAGCCCGCGAACGCGATCGTGAGTCAGATCGCCAACCAGGCGCTGACGCAAGGCGGCTTCTCGTTCTTCATCGCCCAGCCACAACAGGAACAGTCAGGGTCGACCGCCAGCTACACGGCCGGGTCACTGATCATCCAGTGGATACCGCCGAGCAACCCGAGCCAGAACGTGTTCTTCATCGCCCTCGGCGGCTCGAGGGTGTTGGTGACCGCGACCCCCGGCCAAGACTTCAGCCTTCCGGGTTCGGCCCCGTTCGTGCCGTCCACGTTCACGCCAGCATCCCCGGCAAGCCCTGCCCGCCCGGGAATCACCTCGTCCCCCGCCACGTCCGCGAGTCCTACAGGTGCGAAGGCGACCCCGGCGAACACGCTGGGCAGCAAGCCCATCGCGGCGACGTTCGACGGACTCGCCGGCCAGGTGATCCTCGGCTTGCTCGGCTCGGGTCTCATGTTCTTCGGGTTCAAACGGGTCGCCGACGACATCGTCGATCGCCCGCCCTCGTCCTGCCCGCTCGAAACGACATAAGGCGCGGAACAAGAATGGCTGACATCGCCCTCGAACCCATCGACAACGTGGCACCGGTCGTGCGCACGTCGCTGCCCGAGCGACTCGCCGCGCTTCGTCGGCGGACGGGCTTCGTCGTGACCGACCGCACGTTGCTCACCGTCGGCTCGATCTTGATGCCGCTCGGGCTCGTGCTCGTGCTGCTCGGCTGGTACGGCTCGGCACATACGACGCGGCTGTTCGAGCAGATCCCCTACATGATCTCCGGCGGGCTGCTCGGCATCGTGCTCGTCATCGCCGGCGGCTTCTGCTATTTCGGCTTCTTTCTCGCGCGTCTCCTCGCCACCTCTCGCGAGATGCTCGACTCCCTCCTGCGCCTCGAGGAGCGCTTCGAGACGCTGGGCTTGTCGGCGCCATCACCGGTCGACCGCAGCGCGCGTCTGCCTCTGGTGCCGCTCGTCGCGACGAAGACCGGCACGATGTACCACCGGCCCGAATGCGCGACCGTCGCCGGCCGCCCCCCGGCCGAGCTCCGCACGGTGAAGTCCACCGACGGTCTCACCCCCTGCAAGATGTGCATCGCCGATCAGTGACCGGGCGATGCTGGTCAGAGCTTGCGGTGCATGATCAGGAGGTCGACCGGGCCGAGGGTGGTGTGGCGGAAGCCGTTCGGGATCGTTCCGACGACATCGAAGCCCAGTGACCGCCACAGCGCGACCGCGCGTTCGTTCGTCGCTACCACGGCGTTGAACTGCATCGCCTCGTAGCCGAGCTCCCGCGCCCGCTCGAGCACCGCTTCCGCCAACCGTCGCCCGACACCGCGTCCTGCGTGCGACGGGTCGACCATGAAACTCGCATTGGCGACGTGATCGCCGAGCCCGACTTGGTTCGGCTTCAGCGTCGCCGTAGCGACGATGCCGTCGGCCTCGTCGTCGACGGCCCACACCTCGGCCGGCGAGGGCAGCATCCACAACGCGCGGCCATCATCCATCGATGTCTCGGGCGGCCAGACATACGTATCGCCATCGCTCACCACCGCATGCCAGATAGGCCAAATGCGCGGCCAGTCGGCGGGCTGCGCGAGGCGGATCGTCACTCGTGCAGGCAGTCGGGCAGCGGACGCGCATGAACAAGAGCCAGCCGCTTCGTCGACCGAGTGAGCGCGACGTACAGCGCCCGCATGCCCTGCGCTTCCTCGTCGACGATCGCCGCCGGTTCGACGACCACCGTGGCGTCGAGCTCGAGGCCCTTGCTCAAGCTGATGGGCACGATCGTGATGCGCTCGTCGAGACCGTTTCGGCTGGCCAACCCGAACTGCATTCCGGCCGCGGTCAGTCCGTCGCTCACGACATCGACGAGGGAGGTCGACACGATCACGCCGACGTTGCCGGCACCTACTTCCTCGAGCTCGACCAGGGCGGCCGCCGCGACTGCGGCACCGAGATCGCCGGCCGACTCGACTCGTACGAATCGCGGCATCGTGCCCACTTGCCGGATGGAACGCGGCGGTGCGAGGTCGGGCGCGGCCGCTCGAAGCACGCGCGCCGCAAGCTCCATGTTCGGTTCGGGGATGCGGTAGCCGATCGTGAGCTCGGCCCGTCGCGCCGGTCGGCGATTGGGCAGCAGCGCCAGGATCTCTTCCCAACTGGCGTGCGCCCACGCACCGGTGGCCTGCGCGATGTCGCCGACGACCGTCATCGATCCGTTGAGCGAACGGCGCGCCAACATCCGCAGCTGCATCGGTGACAGATCCTGCGCTTCGTCGATGACGATGTGCCCGTAGGTGCGCACCTCGTCGTCTTCAGCGGAGCGGCCCTTACGGCGAGGCCGAGCGCCGAGCAACGAGCGCGCCTCGTCGAGCAAGGGCACGTCGTCGGACGTGAACACGACCTCGTCGACGGAATTCGACCGAGGGCGATGGAGCGCCTCGATCTCGTCGTCGCTCAGGCGCGTTCCCGCCGCGGAGCGCAGCAAAGCGCGCGACCCGTACAGATCGTGGAGCAGCTGCGCGGGCGAGAGCACGGGCCACATCCATTCGAGTGCTTCGCGCACCACGTGCGTGTTGCGAAGGCGCTCGCGCACGCCGTCGGCTTCGGCGTCGTTGCGGCTCGAGCGGGCCAGTGCCTCGTACAGCCCCTGTTCCACGAAACGTCTCGCCGCATTGTGCGTGCGCGCCCTTCGTCGAGCGTCGGCGACGATGGTTGCGCTCTCGGCCACGGTGACCTGCAACGTCTCGATGCCGAAACCGATCCGCAAGTCCTCGCGCAACGGTCGACGACGATCGCGCACCGCGTTGACCAGCACCTTGGCCATGCGCAGGTCGCCTTTCACGCGGGCCGTCACCGGGGCGTCGTTCCCCACGATGCTCATCGAGTCGGCGAGCAGATCGGCGAGCACGACGAGCTCGACGCCCGCTTCCCCGAGTGACGGGAGCACCTGCTCGATGTAGCCGAGGAAGAGACGGTTCGGCCCGACGACCAACACCCCTTGGCCCTCGAGCGGGAACCGGTGCGTGTAGAGGAGGTAGGCGGCGCGGTGCAGCGCGACGACGGTCTTGCCGGTGCCAGGGCCCCCTTGCACGACGAGCACTCCGGGAAGCGCGCCGCGAATGATCTCGTCCTGCTCGCCCTGGATGGTTGCGACGATGTCGGTGAGCCGGCCGGTGCGCCCGAGCTCGAGCGAGGCGATGAGCGACTGCTTGCCGCTCACCTCGCTGAGCACACTCCCGTTGAACGGCGTGCCGTCGGGGGCGGCGCCCAGTCGATCGGCAGCCTCACCGAAGAACTCGTCCTCGATGCCGAGGAGTTGGCGCCCGCGTGCGGCGAAGTGCCGGCGCCGGTCGAGGCCCATCGGGGCACGACCGGTGGCGCGGTAGAACGGCTCGGCCACCGGCGCGCGCCAGTCGACCACGATCGGTTCCTGGCCCTCGTCGGCCACGGCGAGGCGTCCGATGTAATACGTGTCGCCCTGCTCCTGGTCTTCGACGGGGGTTCTGTCGATCCGGCCGAAGATGAGCGAGGCGTCGCCGAGCTCGAGGTCGCGCAGCCGTCCGACGATGGTGTCCCAGATGACATCGCGTTCGAAGCGAGCCTGCTCGGTGCCTCCGCGGCCGACCTCGACCATCGAGCCCAGGCTGGCCGCGCGGCGACGAGATGCCTCGAGGCACTCGTACGCGTAGTCCACGTATGCCTGTTCGGCTTCGAGATCGGGATGGAGAGCCAACCGTCCGCGGTCCTTGTCCGGGGGACCGACCATGCTATAGGTGACGGCGCACTGGGGAGGGCGGATGACCATCGAGAGCCGGCTACGAGTGATGTCCTGGAACCTGTGGTGGCGCTTCGGGCCATGGGAGGACCGGCTTCCGGCGATCAAGGCCACGCTGGCCGCGGTCGACGCCGACGTCATCGCCCTACAAGAGGTCTGGGACGACGGCGAGCGCAACCAGGCGGAGGAGCTCGCCGAGGAGCTCGGCTATGAGCACGTCTACGCCAGCCGGGTCGACATCGACGGCGTGCAACTCGGCAACGCGATCTTGTCTCGATGGCCCATCGAGTTCCACGAAACGATGCCGCTCCCGGCGCCGCCGGGTGCGGAGGAATTCCGCGTCTGCTTGCGCGCCGACATCGCCGGCCCGCGTGGCTCGTTCCAGCTCTATTCCACCCACCTCAACTGGCGTTTCGATCAGAGCCACGTGCGCCAAGAGCAGATCCGGACGATCGCTCGCTTCATCGACGAGGGCCCCGAGCGGGCCTATCCGCCGATCTTGTGCGGCGACTTCAACGCGCCGCCCGACTCGTACGAGATCTGGATGCTGACGGGGCGCACGACGGTGCCGGTGTTGAAGCTGGTGTTCCACGACGCGTGGGAAGCGGCGGAGGACAAGACGGGATCGTTCGACGGCGTGACGTGGTCGAACGCCAACCCATTCGCCGCTCAGGGCTTCGAACCGAATCGCCGTATCGACTACGTGTTCGCCGGTTGGCCGAAGGCCGACGGTGCGGGGCACGTCGTGAAATGCACGGTTGCGGGCAAGGACCCGGTCGACGGCATCCACGCCAGCGACCACTACGCCGTGGTCGCGGAGCTGCGCTACTAAAGCAAATCCCGTGCATAGCAACACATTTTTGTGTCGCTATGCACGGGATTTGGCGGGGATCAGTGGTGGAAGAGGTCGCCCAGGCCGGTGTCGTGATGCTGCACATCGTGCTGGACGTCGTGCTGCGGATCGTGGGCGAGATCGTGCTGGGTGTCGTGGAGAGTTTCGTGCAACCCCTCGTGCAACCCCTCGTGCAATGAGTGGTGCTCGTCACCCCCGAAGCCGAGACCGACCGAGTGGTGCACCGAATCGTGCAAGCCGTCGAGGCCTTCGTGCAGCCCGTCGTGACCGAAGTCGTGGTGGAGACCGACCTCGACGTGGCCGCCGAGGGCCGCCGCCGTCGCCTCCGCCCCGTGGCCCAATGAGTCGAACAGGCCGTGCTCGGTGCCCGCCCCGTGACCCAGTGAGTCGAACAGGCCGTGCTCGGTGCCCGCCTCGTGGCCCAGCTGCTCTGCGCCGAGGCTCACATCGTGTTGCTCTGGTTCGTGGGCTCCGAGCCCAAAGCCGTGATCGTGCTGACCGCTGTTCGAATTGTCCACTCGCATGACGTCCATCGTCCCCTTGTTGAGCCCGCGTGTCCAGGCTTGCAACGTCATTGCCATGGTGAGGGTTCCCCGGTGCCGGATTTCGCCGGGCACCCACCCGGCCGCGAGCATGGAGCCGTGGAAGCGATAGGCCTCGTTCTCGGGGCCGGGGGTGTTGTCGGAGGGGCGTACCACGCCGGCGCGCTGGCGGCCTTGGCCGAAGCGGTCAATTGGGACGCTCGTGACGCCGAGGTCATCGTCGGTACGTCCGCGGGATCGATCGCCGGTGCCGCGCTGCGCGCCGGACTGTCGGGTGCGGATCAGTTCGCGCGAGCGACGAGCGGCCAGCTCTCGCCCGACGGCGTCCGCCTTGTCGGCAGCATGGCGCCCATCGCCGACATCCCGTCGCGACCTCCGTTCCCGCGCGGCCTGCCACTGCCGGCTTCTCCGCAACTCGCGGCCACCGCGTTGCTACCACCGTGGCGAGCGCGCCCGGTCGCGGCGTTGGCCGGTCTCCTCCCGGCGGGCAGCGTCCCGACCGCACCCATCGGGGATCGCATCCGCATGATGTTCGACGATGGCTGGCCCGATCGTGCCTTGTGGATCTGCGCGCTGCGGCTTCGCGACGGACAGCGCGTCGTCTTCGGCCGCGACGATGTCGAGGTTCCCGATGTCGGTGCCGCGGTCGAGGCCTCGTCCGCCATCCCTGGCTACATGCAACCGGTCGCCATCGGAGGCGAGACCTACGTCGATGGCGGCGCGCACTCGCCGAGCAACGCCGATCTCCTCGCGGGACTCGGCCTCGACCTCGTCGTCGTGATCTCGACGATGTCTGCGCCCTGGACGGCACTTCGCCCGTCGCCGAACATCGGCAGCCGTGCTCTGGCGTCGTGGGTGCTCGAGCGCGAGGTGCGCGCCGTGCGCGCGAGCGGCACGCCGGTGCTCGTGCTCGAGCCCACGGCCGAAGACCTCGCGGTCATGGGCAGCAACGCGATGGATCCGGCGCGGCGAGAGGTGGTCGCCGAGCAGGCGAGGAGCACGACCGTGCAGCGGTTGGCGCATCCGGCGGCCGCAGATCTCGTCGCGCATCTCGCGGCGTGAACTCAGCGTTTCTCGCGGCGTGCCGCCGTGAACCGCATGCTCGCGTGCCGGTGTGGTTCATGCGGCAGGCCGGGCGTTCGTTGCCCGAGTATCGAGCATTGCGCGGTGAGGGCAGCATCCTCGACGCCATCCGCCAGCCGAAGCTCGCCGCCGAGATCACGCTGCAACCCGTCCGCCGCTACGGCGTCGATGCCGCCATCCTCTACTCCGACATCGTCGTGCCCATCGCCGCCATCGGGTTCGGCGTCGATGTCGCGCCAGGAACGGGCCCCATCGTCGCCGAGCCGTTCCGTACGAAGGCCGACCTCGATCGGCTGCGACCGCTGGACGCTGAGCGCGACACGCCGTATGTGCTCGAGACGATCGCGATTGTCGTCGACGAGCTGCCCGACGATGTACCACTGATCGGGTTCGCGGGCGCACCGTTCACCGTCGCGTCCTATCTCGTCGAGGGGCAGCCGTCACGCACATACACCAAGACGAAGGCACTGATGCTCGGCGATTCCGAGCTGTGGAGCGCGCTCGCCGACCGCCTCGCCGACCTCGCGATCGCGTCGTTGCGGTCGCAGGTCGAAGCGGGAGCGCGCGCCGTGCAGCTCTTCGACAGCTGGGCGGGCGCACTCACTCCAGCGCAGTACGAGCGCTACGTGTTGCCCGCGTCGCGCAAGGTCTTCGAAGGGGTGGCAGACCTCGGCGTCCCGCGCATCCACTTCGGCGTGAACACCGGCGAGCTGCTCGGCCTCATGCACGAGGCCGGCGCTGACGTGATCGGCGTCGACTGGCGAACGCCCTTGGCCACTGCACGAGCGCGCGTCGGGCACGACATCGCACTGCAAGGCAACCTCGATCCCGCAGCGTGCTTCGCTCCGTGGCCGGTGGTGGCAGACGAGGTGCGGTCTGTGCTCGCCGACAACGACGGTCATCCCGGGCACATCTTCAACCTCGGTCACGGTGTGCTTCCTGACACCGATCCGACGATTCTGGAGCAAATCGTGGCGCTGGTTCACGATGAGGGCCGCGTGTCTTGACCACTGGTGTGGTGTTGATGGCGTACGGCACGCCGGCGTCTGCGGAAGAAATCGAGGCGTACTACACGCACATTCGGCGCGGCCGGCCGCCGACGACCGAGCAGCTCGACGACCTACGCAGTCGTTACGACGCGATCGGCGGCTTGTCTCCGCTGCGCGAGATCACGCAAGCCCAACGCGATCGGCTCGCGTCTGCTCTGGGCGACGGCTATGAGGTTGCGCTCGGCTACAAGCACGCGAGTCCGTTCATCGAAGACGCCGTCGCGAAGCTTCCGACCGATGTCGTCGGGCTGGTGCTCGCGCCGCACTACAGCCGGGGTTCGATCGGCGAGTACGTCGAGCGCCTCGGCCACCCGGCGATCGAGTCGTGGCACGATCTTCCCGAGTGGCGCGCCTTTCAGGCGAACGCCGTGCGCACCTCGCTCGAGACGCTTCCGCGCCGCACGACCGTGCTGTTCACCGCGCACTCACTCCCCGAGCGTGTGCTCGTCGACGACCGTTATCCCGACGAGCTCCTGGCTTCGGCGACGGCGATCGCCGAACAAGCGGGCGTGAGCGACGACGCCTGGTCGTTGGCCTGGCAATCAGCCGGCCGAACGCCGGAGCCGTGGCGCGGCCCGGACGTTCTCGAGGTCATGGCCGATCTCGACACCGAAGGCGTGCTGGTGTGCGCGCAGGGCTTCACGGCCGACCATCTCGAGGTGCTCTACGACCTCGACATCGCGGCCAAGGCGCGTGCTGAGCAACTCGGCATCGCCTTTGCGAGAACCGCCATGGTCAACGACGATCCGGCGGTGCTCGGTGCGCTCGCCGAACGGGTGCGATCCTTTCAGCGATGACCCGCCGCATTGCCGTCGTGGGCGGCGGAATAACCGGGCTCGCAACGGCCTACGAGCTGTGCGCGCACGCCCCAGACGCCGAGATCGTGGTGTTCGAGAGCAGCGAGCGGCTCGGCGGCAAGGTCGCGACCACCACGTTCGCCGGCCGAGCGATCGACGAAGGCGCCGACGCCTTCCTCGCCCGCGTGCCGTGGGGGCTCGACCTCTGCCGAGAGTTGGGTATCGACACCCAGCTCGTGTCGCCCGCGCAGCAATCGGCCTACGTCTGGTTCGAGGGTGCACTACGACGGCTTCCCGCTGGGCTCGTGCTCGGCGTGCCGACCGATCTCGACGCAGTCGCGGCCTCAGGCATCGTGACCGAACCGATCGTCGTGCGCCCCGCACCCGCGCCGCTGGCCGGCGACGCTGACATCGCGGTCGGCGAGTTGGTGCGCGCCCAGTTGGGCGACGCCGTGTTCGAGCGGCTCGTGAACCCCCTCGTCGGCGGCATCAACGCCGGCGACGGCGACCGCCTGAGCCTTCGCGCCGCGGCACCGCAACTCGCAGCCGCGGCGGAACGCGATCGCGATCTCGTCGCCGCGCTTCGGGCGCAGCCTCCGCCGGCAGCGGGCCCGGTCTTCTACGCCCCGGTGGGCGGGATGGGCGCGATCGTCGATGCGCTGACCGACGCGATCACCGCGGCGGGCGTCGAGGTGAGGTGCAGCAGCCCGGTGGACGACCTCGACTCGCTCGACGCGGATCTCATCGTCGTCACCACACCCGCGCACCGGGCTGCCGACCTCGTGCGGGCGGCCGCCGCGAACGCGGCCGCGCTGCTCGACGGCATCGCGTACTCGTCGGTCGCGCTCGTGACCCTCGCCTATCCGAACTCGTCGATCACCCGCTCCCTCGACGCCAGTGGGTTTCTCGTACCGCGAACGGAAGGTTTGCTGATGACGGCGAGCTCGTGGTCGTCATCGAAGTGGGCACATCTCGCGGGCGATTCGACGATCGTGCGCGTGTCTACCGGTCGGTTCGGAGACGACCGCTCCGCACAGCTGGATGACGACACGCTCGTACGCACACTCGTCGACGAAGTCGCGACCACGACGCAGATCGACGCTGAGCCGATCGACGTGATGGTGCGGCGTTGGCCGCAGTCGTTCCCGCAGTACGAGCCCGGGCACCTCGACCGCGTCGCCGAGATCGAGCGAACGCTCGCTGACGCGCTGCCGAACGTGGTGCTGGCCGGCGCCGCACTGCGCGGCATCGGCGTCCCCGCGTGCATCCGTCAGGGCCGCGAAGCCGCGCGGGCAGTCGTAACCCGATGACCAAGGTCGTCGGCAAGGCGGTGCTCGCCGGTCTGCTGCTGGCGGCGTCGCTGCCGCCGTGGGGGTGGTGGCCGCTCGCGTTCGTCGGCCTGGCGCTCCTCGATCGGTTGATCGCCGATCAACCCGTCTGGACGCGCTTCCGCCGAGGTTGGCTGGTGGCCGCCGCCTTGCTCTTCCCGACGTTGAGCTGGCTGTTCAGTTTCACGGCACCCGGCTACGTGATCGCATCGGCGTATTACGCCGCGCTGTTCGGGCTGGCGTGCATGGCGTGCCCGCCAAGTGCGCCCGGCCGATGGATCGCGCTGCCCGGCGCCTGGATGCTGGCCGAAGCCGACCGCGGGCGCTGGCCCTTCGGGGGCGTACCGGTGTCGCGTCTGGCGATGGGCGAGGTGAGCAGCCCGCTCGTGTCGGTCGTACGCGTCGGTGGACCGTTGTTGCTCGACCTCCTCATCGTGGTCGTGGGCATGACACTCGCCGCGGCCATCGCACGACGATGGCGGTACGCAGGTGCGGGCGTCGCGGTCGTCGCGATTGCGGTCATCGTGGGTCTCGTCGCGCCGCGCGGGCACGACATCGCGCCGCTGAGCATCGCCGCGGTGCAGGGCGGCGGTCCGCAAGGCACGCGCTTCTTCGATGCGGAGGCGCAGCTGGTGCTCCAACGCCATCTCGATGCCACCGAATTGGTGCAAACCCCGGTCGATGTCGTGTTGTGGCCCGAGAACGTGGTCAACATCGAGGGCCGCGTCGCCAACGACCCGGTGGGCGATGAGCTCAGCGCGCTGGCCAAGCGGCTGCACACAACGCTGCTCGTCGGCGTCGTCGAAGGCGACGGCGACGGGTTCCACAACAGTCAAGTGGCGATCGACCCGAACGGGTACTACACCGACCGTTACGAGAAGGTGCGACGGGTGCCGTTCGGCGAGTACGTGCCGCTGCGCTGGCTGCTCGAGCCGTTCGCCGGGAGCACTCTCAACGAGCGCGACGCGTTCGACGGCCACGACCCCGCGCTGTTGCGCACCCCCGCGGGTACGTTCGGGGTCGTGATCTCGTGGGAGGTCTTCTTCCCGGATCGGGCACGCGCCGCGATCCGGCAAGGCGGCGAGGTGCTGCTCAACCCGACGAACGGCGCGTCGTTCCACGGCTCGATCATCCAGAGTCAACAGCTCGCGACATCACGCTTGGAGGCGATCATGACCGGTCGCTGGGTCGTGCAGGCCGCGCCGACGGGCTTCAGCGCGATCATCACCCCGTCCGGCGAGATCGTTCAGCGGGCGGGCATCAGTGAACAACGCGTGCTCGAAGGCACGGTCCAACGAAGAAGCGGGCTCACGTGGGCGACGCGGTTGGGCGACTGGCCGGCGCTGATCCTCGCCGCGCTGCTGATCGCGCTCGGCTGGCTCCCTCTGCGGAGCAAAAGTGGCGTATCGCGCCGCATCCGCTCCTCAAAGGAGTCGTAGGGACCATGCTCGAGTTGCACCAAGGCGACGTTCGCCTCGTGCTCGATCCGGTCAACGGCGGTCGCGTCGTTTCGCTGACCGTCGGCGACCTGCGCTTGCTGCGCACGCCGGACGACGACCCCGGCGGCACGCATTGGGGTTCGTTCGTGATGGCGCCGTGGGCCGGGCGCACACGGCGGGGCCGCTTCGCGTTCGACGGCGTCGAGCACCAGCTCGAGATCAACTCCGGCGAGCACAGCATCCACGGCACCGTGCGCCCGCGGCCATGGACGGTCGAGGAGGCCGACCCGCGACGCGTCCGTATCAGCTGCGATTTCGGCCCCGCGTGGCCCTTCGCCGGTTGGGCCGAGCAGATCATCGTCGTGCACGACGATCGCGTGGAGCTCGAGCTGTGGATGCACGCGGCCGACGGCCCGATGCCGGCCGTCGGCGGCTGGCACCCGTGGTGGCAACGACGGCTCGAACGGGGGGCGCCGGCGGAGCTCGAGCTGCCTGCGGCCGCGATGTACGTGCGTGATGCCGAGGGCATCGCCATGCCCGAGACGATCTCGCCCCCGCCACCGGGCCCGTGGGACGACTGCTTCACCGACCTCGCGGGGCCGTGCGTCCTGCGGTGGGACGGTGCCTTCGCGCTCGCCATCGAGTCGGATTGCGCGTGTGTGGTCGTCTACGACGAGCCCGTGGACGCCATCTGCGTCGAGCCCCAATCCGGGCCGCCCGACGCGCTCAACCACGAGCCCGCCGTGGCCGAACCCGGCCATCCGGTGGTTATCCACAGCACCTGGCGGTTCCCTACTTGACCGAAAGGTCAGTTCCCAAGAAGGCTTGCCCCTCATGTACCCGGGGGACGATCGGCCACTACGCATCGCATTCACCGCCTACCGGGGCAAACCGCACGTCGGTGGCCAGGGCGTCTACACCCGGCATTTGACCAAGGCGCTGACCGACCTCGGCCATCACGTAGAGGTGCTCGGCGGCCAGCCCTACCCGGTGCTCGATGAGCGCGTGCCCCTCGTCGAGCTGCCCAGCCTGGACATCTACAACGACTACTTCCCCATGCGGATGCCGGGAATCTGGGAGCTGAAGCACTGGCCGGACTTCGTCGAGGTCACGGCCTTCTCGGCCGGCACGTTTCCCGAGCCGTTGGCCTTCAGCCTCCGGGCGTGGGATCACCTACGCAAGCGCAAGGGCGACTTCGACCTGGTGCACGACAACCAGAGCCTCGGCTACGGCCTGCTCGCCATCCAGCGCGACATCCCGGTGCTCGGCACGATCCACCATCCGATCACGGTCGACCGCCGCCTCGAGATCGAGCACGCGCAGACGGCCTACAAACGGCTCACGCTGCGCCGCTGGTACGCGTTCACGAAGATGCAGACCCGCGTGGCCAAGCGGCTGAAGCGCATCATCACGGTGTCCGAGTCGAGTCGCACCGACATCATCAAGGACCACGGCGTCGATCCATCGGTCATGCACGTCGTGCCGGTCGGCGTCGACCCTGACCTCTTCCGGCCGATTCCCGGAGTCGCTCGCATCCCTGGCCGCCTCGTGACGACCGCGTCCGCCGACGTGACGATGAAGGGCCTGCGCTACCTGCTCGAAGCCATCGCCAAGCTGCGCACCGAGCGCGACATCAGCCTCGTGGTGATCGGGCGGAAGAAGGAAGGCGGCCGCTCCGCCGAAACCATCGACCGCCTCGGTCTCAACGACATCGTGTCGTTCGTGTCGGGCGTGAGCGATGAGCGGATCTACGAGCTGTACTCAGAGTCCGAGCTCGCGATCGTGCCGTCGCTCTACGAAGGCTTCTCGCTGCCGGCGATCGAGGCCATGGCGTGCGGTGTTCCGCTCGTCTCGACCACGGGCGGCGCACTCCCGGAAGTCGTGGGGAACGACAACGAGACGGCGTTCCTCGTGACGCCCGGCGACAGCGAGGCGTTGGCTGCCCGCATCCGCACCGCCCTCGACGACCCCGATCTGCGGGCGAAGGTGGGTGCGCAAGGACGGCAGAGGGTGATCGACAACTGGAGCTGGACGCACACCGCGCGCAAGACGCTCGAGCAGTACCGCGCGCTCCTGTCAGAGTCGGGGCGCGGCTGACATGCTCACCGTTCGCTACGACTGGCTGGGCTTGCAGGCCGGCGATCTCGTGCTCGACCTCGGCTGCGGAGCAGGCCGCCACGCGTTCGAGGCATTTCGCCGCGGCGCGCGAGTCGTGGCACTCGACTACAGCGCCGCCGAGCTCAAAGACGTGAAGGCGATGTTCGGGGCGCTGCTCGAACACGAGGGCCCCTCGCTTCCCCCGTCCACCTGGGGCGGGTGCGCCAATGGCGATGCCACGCGACTGCCGTTCCCCGACAACTCGTTCGATCACGTGATCGCAGCGGAGGTGCTCGAGCACATCCCCGCCGACAAAGCGGCGATGGCCGAGTTGGCCCGTGTGCTCAAGCCGGGCGGCACGATCGCGGTCACGGTTCCCGCCTGGCTCGCCGAGCGAGTGTGTTGGGCGCTGACCGACGAGTACCACGCACCGTTCGTGCCGGGCGGCCATGTGCGCATCTACACCGAGCCCGAGCTGCGATCGAAGCTGCGCGGCGCGGGGCTCGAGCCGAACCGGGCACATCACGCCCATGCGCTGCACACGCCGTACTGGTGGCTGAAGTGCGCCGTAGGTGTCACCAACAACGATCACCCACTCGTGCGCGCCTACCACGAGGTGCTGCTGTGGGACATCGCCGGTCGGCAACCGATGGCCCGTTTCACCAAGCTGGCGGATCGACTGGCCAATCCCCTTCTCGGGAAGTCCCTCGTGATCTACGCGCGGAAACCGGAGTGACAAGTTGACGTTCTTGCGTGATGTCCCTGGTGTCGTTTCTGCGGCCGAGCTGGGCCGCACGGTCGATGCCATCGCCGAGTGGCAACTGCCGTCGGGGATGATCCCGTGGTTCCCCGGCGGCCACGCCGACCCGTGGAACCATGTCGAGGCGGCCATGGCCCTCGATCTCGCCGGACACCGCGCGAAGGCCGAGCGGGCCTACGAGTGGCTGGCCCGCATGCAGCGGCCCGACGGCGCCTGGCACCAGTACTACCTGGCCGACTCCGTCGAGCAGGACAAGCTCGACGCCAACGTCTGCGCCTACGTCGCCACGGGCGTATGGCACCACTACCTGCTCACGAACGACGACGGCTTCGTCCAGCGGATGTGGCCCGTCGTCGAGCGGGCCATCGACTTCGTCCTCGACCTGCAGCGCCCCCGCGGCGAGATCATCTGGGCGCGGCACGCCGACGGCACGCCGTGGTCGTTCGCGCTGCTCACCGGCTCCTCGTCGATCTGTCATTCGCTGCGCTGTGCGATCGCGCTCGCCGAGCATCTCGGTCACGAGCGGCCCGATTGGGAGCTGTCCGCCGGCCGCCTGGCCGACGTGATCGCCCACGAGCCCGAAGCCTTCTCACCGAAGCACCGATGGGCGATGGACTGGTACTACCCGGTCCTCACCGGTGTCGTCGGCGGCGCCGAGGGTCGCGCCCGGCTCTCCGATCGTTACGACACGTTCGTGATGGACGGCAGAGGCGTGCGCTGTGTGAGCGACCGACCGTGGGTCACCGTGGCCGAAACGTGCGAATGCGCGCTCGCCCATCTCGCGGTCGGGCAGCGCGACGTCGCCGAGGCGATGTTCGCGTGGGCGCAGCAGTTCCGCCACGATGACGACCGCTACTGGACCGGCACGGTGTTTCCCGACGAAGCCCGGTTCCCCGGCGGCGAGCGGTCGACGTACACCGCCGCATCGGTCGTGCTCGCGGCAGATGCCATCGCCGGTGGATCTCCCGCGTCCGCACTCTTCGTCGATCACGACCTGGTGTTGCCACAGCTGCTCGACACCAGCGAATCCGCTTTCGACCGCGACTGACCACGGCGAGTGCGCTCGTGGTCCCTCGACCGTGAACGGGTCGAGAAGCATGCGCTGAGCGTTGTCCTCGTCCTGCTCGTGCTGCCGCTGGCGGTCACGGCGGTGCGGTTGTTGCTCCATGGAGGCGCGAACCCCGGAGGGGACAACGCGCTGATCGAGCTGCAGGTTCGCGACGTCGGCGGCCACACACCTCTGCTCGGCTCGTACGGGCGGTACGGGTTCAACCAGCCGGGGCCGCTGTGGTTCTACGTGTTGGCGGTGCCGTATCGATTGTTGGGGACGCGCTACTCGGGATTGCAGCTCGGGGCGCTCCTGGTGAGCGCCGCCGCGGTCATCTCGATCGGCGTGATCTGCCGTCGTCGCGGTGACGTCGTCATCCTGCTCTGGTCAGCGGTCCTGCTCGCGCTTCTGCTCCACGGCCTCGGCCCGGCGTGGGTGGCCGACCCTTGGGAGCCGCACGCGGTGACCGTCGCCTGCGCGGCGCTGATGCTCCTGGCGTTCGTCGCAGCCACAGGAAAGAGCTCGGCACTACCGGTGACCGCCGCGGTGGCATCGCTGCTGGCCCAAGCCCAAGCCGGACTGGTGACGTTCGCGTTGGCGATGCTGGCCGTTGCGGGTGCCGGCGTAGTGGTCCGTGCGTTTCGTGAAGGTGGCACGAAGGTGCTGGCTCGCCGCTCCGTGCAGGCGTTGCTCATCACGGTGGTCGTGCTCGCCGCGCTGTGGGCACCGCCGCTCATCGCGCTCGCACACCACGACCCGGGAAACCTCGCCGCCATGTGGCGTTCGCTCCGCGCTCCGAACGAGACGTTGGGGTATCTGGACGCATGGCGGGCGGTCGCGCTCCAGCTGGGTCCTCGGGCGCCATGGCTGGGCTTTCGCGAACCGCGGCCGCCCTTCGAGCCATCGCTCGACGTTCACGGCGCGGTGCTCCTACCGATCGGGCTCCTCGCACTCGTGCCGGTACTGGCTGTGGCACGACATCGCAGGGACAAGACCGCGGTGATTGCCGGAGTGGTGCTGCTCGCCATCCTCGCCGCGGTCCTGTCGCTCGGGCGGCTGCTCGGCCCGCTCTTCTTCTGGATCCCCGAGTGGACCCGCGCCATCGGAATGGCGTGCTGGTTGGCCATCGGCTGGTGCGCGTACCGCAGCATCGGCGAGCCGCTCCGTGAGCGCGTCGCTCGCTTCGCGATCCCGGGGCTCCTCGTCGCCCTCACCGCAATAACGGTCGTCAATGTCGCCGAGGCCCTTCGGCACGACTCGCCAGACGATCCGTTCGCCGGGGCTGTCCATCAACTCGCCGTCGAGGCGTTGCCTTCCGCACGATCAGCGGGTGGCGCCGCCTTGGTGACGTTGTCCGAACGCGCCGCAGAGCGGTTCGACTTCGACACCGGTTTGCCGACGCTGGTGCTCGACCTCGAGCGAGCCCACGTCGATGCTGTGGTGGATCGTGCACTGACAGATCGGTTCGGCGCGCACCGCGCCGAACCCGACCGAGCCACGATCGAGTTCCGGCTCCTCATCGACGACGAGGCGATCCCCTCGGGCTTCCGTGTTGTCGCCAGCATCGACCCGCTCACGCCGAACCAACGAGCCGACCGCAAGCGCTTGGCGGCCCAGCTACCTGTCATCCCACCGAACACCTCGCCGGCGTATGCATTCAAGGTGTTCGCCTCGCATCCGGAACTCGCCTCGGTGCAGGACGAGCTCGGAGCCATCCCTGATCTACCGGTGCTCACCCTCGTCGAGCGACAGATCACCGCGTCGTAGCGAGCCGGTTTCGCACGACGTCCCCGCGAGTGAACGTCTCCGCGGCTACAACAGCAGCGTGAACCGTGCTGCCGTTGGTCGCGTGTTGGTGCTGGCGGGCTTGATCCTCGGCGCCTGCTCCGGCGGGGACAGCGCGCCCTTCCCGAAATCTGCTTACCCGCGTGATGGCGAGCTGCGATTGAACGACATCCAGTCGCTCGGGTCGCACAACAGCTATCACGTGCAAGCGGAGCAGAAGTTGTTCGACGCGCTCAAGTCATTCGACGCCACGCTCGCGAATTCGCTCGAGTACACGCACGCACCGCTCGCCGAGCAGTTCAGCAATTCGGGCGTACGGCAGATCGAGCTCGACGTGTTCGCCGACCCTGCCGGCGGCTTGTACGCGAACCGGGCCGGCAACGCCATCACCGGCCAGCCGAGGGCATCCGGCGAGCCCGCCCTCGATACACCGGGATTCAAGGTGTTCCACGTGCAGGACATCGACTTCCAGTCGACCTGCCTCACCTTCGTTGCGTGCCTCACGACCGTGCGCGACTGGTCGCGGGCTCACTCCAGCCATGTGCCGCTCATGATCCTCGTCGAAGCGAAGCAGGACGCGATTCCCGACCCGGTCAACCTCGGGTTCGTCACGCCGCACGCCATCGGCGCACCCGAGCTCGACGCGCTGGATGCCGACATCCGCTCGGTGTTCGGCGCCGACGAGGTGATCACGCCCGACCGCGTTCGCGGCACGCATGCGACGCTCGAGGAGGCGATCCGTTCCGACGGCTGGCCGACACTCGGCGCGAGCCGGGGCAAGGTGCTGTTCGCGCTCGACAACGAAGACGCGGTCCGCGACGCGTACGTCGCCGACCATCCGGCGTTGCGCGGCCGCATGCTGTTCACCAGTTCACCTCGCGGTACGCCAGAGGCGGCGTTCCTCAAGCTGAACGATCCCGTCAAGGACGAGGCCGCCATCCGCCAAGCCGTGCTCGACGGCTACATCGTGCGAACCCGGTCCGACGGCGACACGGTGCAAGCCCGTTCCGGTGATACGACGATGCGCGACGCCGCGCTGCGCAGTGGCGCGCAATGGGTGAGCACGGACTACGAGGTCGCAGACACTCGATTCGGCCTGGGCTACGTCGTCGCCATCCCGGGCGGGACTCCATCGCGCTGCAATCCGGTGCTCGCTCTTCCGAACTGCACATCGGCCGACATCGAGAACCCTTCTGACTAGACGCTCGAGCGCTCGCTCGTGCTCCGCAGCACCCGGAGACTTCCGACGGCTCGCACGTCCTCGAAACACCCGGACTCGAGCGCGCGGCAGTAGATCTCGTACGGCGGACGTCCGCCATCGGCCGGATTCGGGAAGACGTCGTGGATGAGCAAGGTGCCACCAGGCGCGACATGTGGTGTCCACAACTCGTAGTCGCGATGAGCGGGCTCCGCGCCGTGACCGCCGTCGATGAAGAGCACGGCCAACGGCGTAGCCCAGTACTTCGCCAGTGTCGGTGAGTCGGCGACCGCCGCGATGACAGTTCCCTCGAGGCCGGCGGCGCGAACGGTCCGCCGAAAGAACGGCAACGTGTCGATCACTCCGACAGCGGGGTCGACGAGATCAGGTTCGTGGTATTCCCACCCCGGTTGGTTCTCCTCCGACCCGCGATGGTGGTCGACGCTGAAGAGCACGGTGTTGCGATCGAGCGCCGCGGCGCCGAGGTAGATGGCCGACTTGCCGCAGTAGCTCCCGATCTCGAGATACGGACCGTCGACATTCGTCGAAGCTGCCGCGTCGTACAGCGCGAGACCCTCGTCCGCGGGCATGAATCCCCGCGCCGCCTCCGCCGCGACGCGCAACGTGTCGTCCATCTACCAGCTGTCGACGTGAACGATCGCGTCGAGATCGGCGCGGGGGCCCGGCTTGAAGTCGGTCCCCTTCGTGTAGGCGATCGGGATCAGCGCACCCTGGCTGATGTCGGCGAAGGGGATGCCGAGCACGCCCGCGGCTTCCTCCTCGAACATGAGATGCAGGCTCGTCCAGGAGGTACCGAGGCCGCGGGCCCGGGCGGCGAGGCAGAAGCTCCAGATCGCCGGGTGCAGCGAGCCCCACTGGCTCGCGGTCATCATGCTCGGCAGGTTGTCGAGCCGACCCGTGATGCACGGCACGAGCAGGACGGGCGCATCGCCCATGCGCTCGGCGAGATACTCGGCCGAGCTCGCGACCCGCTGCTGCGTCGCGTCGCGGACAGGGTCGCCGGTCACGATCGCGCCGGCGTAGAACGGCATCGACTTGTAGATCTCGAATGCGCGTTGGTAGATGTCGCCCAACGCCTTGCGCTTCGCGGTGTCGGTGACGACCACCCAATGCCAGCCCTGCTGGTTCGACCCGCTCGGCGCTTGGGTCGCGACCTCGATGCACTCGCGCACGATCTCGAGCGGCACCGGCCGATCGAAGTCGAGCCGCTTCCGCACCGCCCGCGTCGTCGTGAGCAGCTCGTCGGGAGACAGGTCAAGCGTCGCAGCCATCAGAGGGCGTTCTCCTTCGCGATCTTGCCGAGCCAATGGGCGCTCGGTTTCGGAGTGCGTTCGAACGTGGTGCGGTCGACACTCACGATGCCGAAGCGGGGGCGGTAACCGTACGCCCACTCGAAGTTGTCGAGCAGGCTCCAGTACGTGTACCCGCGTACGTCGATGCCGTCGGCGATCGCCCGCAACACACCGTCGAGAGCGGACTGCACGTACTCGATGCGCTGTTCGTCGTCGTCGGTACCGATGCCGTTCTCGGTGACGAGCAAGGGGATCTCGCCCTTCGTTACCTTCCAGGCGCGCGCGAGGCATGCCGGCAGGGCATCCGGCCAGAACTCGTAGCCCATCGGCAGCACGGGCACGCCCTCCTCGTTGGGCAGCGTGCCCGTCGGACCGACCCGCGACCGCGTGTAGGTCTGCACGCCGACGAAATCGTCGCCCTCGGTGGCTTCGAGGAACTCGTCTTGCATGCGATACCGAATCTGGTCGCGCTTCGACTCGCCGCCGTCGACCGCCTGGTAGTCCTCCATCGCGAGAGTGAGCCCGACGGGAACGCCGGGCGCGGCGCGGCGGATCGCATCGACAGCCTTGCGGTGCGCGTCGACGAACACACCGTTGACCTTGCGTCGCAGCTCGATGTCTTGCTTGCCCGGCGGGAAGGCACCCGCGAGGTAGCCGATCGTCGACACGATGTTCGGCTCGTTGATCGTGCACGCTCGCCGAATCACGTCACCGAGCTCCTCCGCTGCCCGCGAACAGAATCGGGCGAACGCGTCTGCCGTCGACGATTCGCTCCACCCGCCCTTGGCGGCCAGCCATCGAGGTGTCGTGAAGTGATGGAACGTGACCACGGGGTCGACGCCCGCCGCGAGCAGCGCCTCGCATTGCGCGCGGTAGTGGGCGATCGCCGCGGCCGACCACTCGCCTTCTTCGGGCTCGATGCGGCTCCATTCGATGGAGAAGCGGTAGTTGTCGAACCCGAGCTCGTGGCACAGCGCCACATCCTCGGGCCAGCGATGCCACGAGTCGCAGCCATCGCCACTCGACTCCGCACACCCGGATCCGGGCGTGTGTTCCCACTGCCACCAGTCGTTGTTCCAGTTCCCACCCTCGATCTGGTGGGCGGCGGTGGCGGTCCCCCACGTGAATCCGTCCGGAAAGCTCCTCGGCATGGCGGGCACCCTACGCGCGCCAAACTTGTGCATGCCCCAGGCTCAGGTGGACGACCTCGTCGCGCTCCTCGACCTCGAAGCCATCGAGGTCAACATCTTCCGCGGCGTGAGCCCGGACGAGCAGCGACAGCGGGTCTTCGGAGGACAAGTCGCGGGGCAAGCCCTCGTTGCCGCCGCCCGCACGGTCGACCCGCAGCACGGCCAGGTGAACTCGCTGCACGCCTACTTCCTGCGCCCGGGCGACCCCACGATTCCGATCTTGTACGAGATCGACCGCATCCGGGACGGCCGGTCGTTCACGACCCGGCGCGTCGTCGCGATCCAGCACGGTCGGCCGATCTTCAACCTCTCCGCGTCGTTTCACCGCGACGAAGCCGGGCTCGACTTCCAACTCCCGATGCCCGACGTGCCGAGCCCCGACGAGTTGCCGACGTTCGAGGAGCGGTACGAGCCGTGGAAGGAGAAGTTGGGCGAGTGGTACACGCGGCCCCGTCCGATCGACACGCGCAACGTCGATTGGAGCCCGCTCGATCGCAAGGACGCGCTTCCGCCCTATCAGCGGGTGTGGCTGCGGGCCGACGGACGCCTGCCCGATGACCCGATCCTCCACACGTGCGTGCTCACGTATGCGTCGGACATGACGCTGCTCGACACCACGTTGAACCCACACCGCGGCAAAGTGGACGAGGAGCACCTGATGATGGCCAGCCTCGACCACGCGATGTGGTTCCACCGACCGTTCCGAGCCGACGAATGGCTCCTGTACGTGCAGGACACGCCGTCGTCCTCCAACGGCCGCGGACTGGCCCGGGGACTCATCTATACGCAGAGCGGACAGTTGATCGCATCGGTGAGCCAGGAAGGGCTCATCCGGGTGACCAAGTGACCAATCGCACGCGGCTGATCGCTGCCGGCGCGATCGTCGTCCTGCTCGTCGCCGGAATCGTCGTGTTCCGGGGACGCGGCAGTGGCAACAGCGTCACGCGGCCGGCGGCCACGACGGCAGGACCGACGTCGTCAACCGTGCCGGCGAGCACGACGCTCGCTGCGGTGTCACTCATACTCACGCCAATTGCGTCGGTCGAAGCGCCGACCGCGATGGCCGCGCGGCCCGGCGACACGAGCCTGTACGTGACCGAGCAAGCCGGACGGGTACGCCGCATCCGACGCTCCGGCGCAACGTTCACGCTCGACGATTCACCTGTCATCGACCTCTCGAACGGCGTGAAGTCGGGAGGCGAGCAGGGTCTGCTCGGTCTCGCGTTCTCCGCCGACGGCAAGCGTCTCTATCTGGCGTTCACCAACACCGGTGCCGAGCAGCAGGTCGACGAAGTCGCGCTCGACGGCGATCGAGTCGTCGACGGCAGCCGCCGCACGCTGCTCGTGGTGCCCGACTTCGCGCCCAACCACAACGGCGGCGACCTCGTCCTCGGACCCGACGGGTTCCTCTACTACACGATGGGTGATGGCGGCGGCGGTGGCGATCCGCAGAAGAGCGGCCAGAACCCGAACGATCTGCTCGGCGACATCCTGCGCATCGATCCGACGCGGCCGACCGGCGGCAAGCCCTACGGCATTCCCTCCGACAACCCGTTCGCGAACGGCCGAGGTGGCGCGCCCGAGGTGTGGGCGTACGGGTTACGCAACCCGTGGCGCATGTCGTTCGACCGCCAGACGAAAGACGTGTGGATCGCCGACGTCGGGCAGAACAAGATCGAGGAGATCGACTTCCTCCCCGCGGGATCGCCGGGCGGCGCCAACTTCGGATGGAACGCCGTGGAGGGGACGGAGCCCTTCGCCGCCGACTCCGCGCCCCACGGTGCCATTCCGCCGATCTACGAATACGACCACAGCAATGGCCGTTGCTCTGTCACGGGTGGCTACGTGTACCGCGGGAAAGCGATTCCGACGCTGACCGGCGCGTACCTGTTCGGCGACAACTGCGAAGGCAGGATCAACGGGTTGACGCGCGCCGGCGACGGCACGGTGAACGTCACGGACCTGAACCTGCACGTCTCGGGACTGTCATCGTTCGGCGAGGACAACGACGGCGAGCTGTACGCCCTCGGCGTTTCCGACGGCAGCGTGTCGCGCATCGATGCCACCCCCGTCCCTGCGGCGGGCGGTGCCGCGCCCGCTCCCACCACCTCGGCACCGGTCGCGGCACTGTCGTCTGACCCGGCTACCGCGGCCGATCAGCTCGCGCAGGCCGAGATCGTCATCCATGACCCGGCCGCGTCGGAAGCAGCCCTCGCCGCCGCCGCCCACATCCAACAGCTTGCGTACCGGCGCCTCGGCCGGCGGCCCGAGCTCTACGACATGATCCTGGGCCGCGCTCCGGCCGAGGTCCGTGAAGCGATCAGGCTCAACCTCGACACCCGCAACGAGCTCGCCCAGATCCCCGGTGGGCCGCTGAAGGACACGTTGCCGGCCTGGCGCATCAACGAGCCCGCGCCGCAAGCAGAGCTGGTGAGCTACTACCGAGAGGCCGAGGCACAGTTCGGTGTGGGCTGGAACTACCTGGCGTCGATCAACCTCATCGAATCGGCGCTCGGGCGCATCCAGGGCTTGAGCGCCGCCGGCGCGCAGGGGCCGATGCAGTTCATGCCGGCCACGTGGGAGGGGTACGGCGAGGGCGGCGACATCAACTCGCCGCACGATTCGATCATGGGTGCCGCCCGCTATCTCGCGGCGAACGGATTCGCCGACGGCAACATCGACGGTGCGCTCTATCGCTACAACAACAGCACGAGCTACGTGAACGCGATCAAGGACATCGCCGCGGTTCTGGCGCTCGATCCGCAGGCATTCGCCGGCTACTACCGCTGGGAGGTCTTCTATGTCACGACACTCGGCGACGTGCATCTCCCCGTTGGGTACGAGACACCAGAACGCATCTCCGCGGCCGACTACATCGCCACCCATCCGCAGGAGCAGTGACGCATCTCCCGTGACGCGAAGAAGGGCCCCGAACTGGGGCCCTTCTTTCGTTGGACAGGAAACCCGCCCAGGTGCCGACTAGTTGATCGACGTTGCGACCGAGTCGAACTTCTTGGACGCATTGTTTCCGAGGAGCGTGATGGCGGCGATGCAGACGACCGCGATCAGCGCAACGAGGAGGGCGTACTCGACCAGCGAGGCGCCACGCTCATCTTCCACATGGGCACGGAGCCAGGTGGCGAGGAACT
>JBEEGH010000008.1:0-55717 GCA_041166745.1 Acidimicrobiaceae bacterium | reverse complement strand
TCCCCCTCGAGCTCCCCCTCCCGAGCACTCCCGAGGGCCAACGCCACGGCTGACCTCTGTGAGCGACCGGCGAGGGGGGTGTGGGGGGAACGGCTCCTGCGGTTCCCCCCACTTGCTGGTCGATCCGGCTTGGCCGGTCGGCCAGCGGAAGGATGCGATGCCGTCAGGCGTCGGCGATTGACTCGATCACGAACCTTCGGTTCGGGATCGAAAGCTCTAGCGCAGCAACTGGCGGATGCGACGGGCGTATTCTTGCGCCCGGCGGCGGGCGTCGACGTCCGAGCCGGCCTCGGCCCACACGTGGGTCACGGGCTCCTCGGGGTCGGGTAGGGCCAGAGCCCAGCCGTCGTCGTGGAGCACCTTCACGCCGTCGACCAACTCGAGCTCGCGGTCCTTGGTGAGCTCCATGAGCGATCGCATCACGGTGCCCTTCTGCTCCCAAGGGGTCACGACGCTCTCGTGCGCGATGTGGACACGCGGGAGGCTGTGCACGATCGCGGACAGCCGCACCTGCTTGCGAGCCAGCAGCTCGAGCACCTTCACGAACGTGGCGGCCGCGTCGAATGCCGGCAGGAATCCCGGGAGGATGTAGCCGCCGTCGAGGCTGGCCGCGAACCCGACACCAGGCTCCGATGCGGCGTCCATCAAGGCCGACGTCGCCATCTTCGTGTACTGCAACCGGATGCCGTACTTGGCCAACAGCGCTTCGGCGTGGTTCGTGATCCCGACCGGCAGGGCGACGCAGTCGCCGAGGAGATGGTCGCCGACCAGCTCGAGGAGCGTGAGCACCGCCTCGGTGTGGCTCAGGACATGGCCCTCGTCGTCGATCAGCGTGAGGTGCTCACCGTCCGGATCGATCGCCGCGCCGAGGTGGGCACCCGACGTGCGAACGAGACCCGCGACCTGCTCGGCGTGACGCTTCGGGTCGTAGGCGAGGATGCCCCGGGTCGAGGCGTATGGGTTGACCGCCAGGACGTCGGCGTCGAGCTTGGCCAGCAGGTTGGGCATCACGAACGAGGTGGACCCGAATCCGTAGTCGACGACCACCTTCGGGTGGCTCTGTTGGATGAGCTCGACGTCGACGGTCGACTCCAGGGCCACCGAGTAGTGCTCGAGCGCCCGGGGCGGAAAACCGATCTCGCCGATCTCGCCGGGGAGCGCCCGCCGGAAGTCCTCCCGATTGAAGAGCCGCTCGACCTTGCGCTGGCCGCTCTCGGAGAGGTCGAGACCATTGCCGTCGAAGAACCGCATGACAACGGATTGGGTGTCGTCCTCGACGAGCCGGATGGTGATCCCGCCGACGGCGTTCGGCTGGCGGGCCAGGAACCGGGTGACGGGGACCGACGCGACTTCGAGGTCGAGCACGTTCACGCCGGCGGCGTTGATCCCGGCCATCATCGCCCGCTTCAACATGCGGGCGGACCGCGACGAGTCGCGGGACGTGATGACCGTCGACTCCTTCTTGAGCGTGGTCGCGTAGGCCAGCGCCAGGCGTACCGCGAGCTCGGGGCTCACGTCGACGTTGGCCAGGCCCGAGACGCCGTCGCGCCCGAAGAGCGTTCGCGCGCCGCGCGATTCCCACACGATCGAGGAGTTGACGACCGCGGAGTTCTCGACGGTCTTGAACGGATACACCTTCACGCCGGCGCCGAGTACGGCGTTGTCGCCGACGAAGCACTCGTCGCCGAGCACCACGCCCTCTTCGCAGCGCACGTTCGTGCGGATGTCGCACGCTCGCCCGATGACGGTGCCCCGCAGCCGAGCGTTCTGCCCGAGGTAGGCGTTGTCGTGAACGACCACCCGCTCGAGGTCGGCGCCCTCGCGCACCCGCACGTTGCCGCCGAGCACGGTGTACTCCCCCAGCCGGGCACCCGCCTCGACCCGGCAGTTCTCGCCGATCACGGCGGGCCCTTCGACCTTGGCCTCCGGATGGATCTCCGCGCCCTCGCCGAGCCACACGCCGTGGTCGAGGCGGAACCCGGGAATGTCGAGCGCGACCTTCGCGTCCAGCGCGTCCTTGTGCGCTCGAACGTAGGCCTCGAGCGTGCCCACGTCCTCCCAGTAGCCCTCGGCCACCGCTCCGAACAGCGGCTTCGAGTTGGCCAGCAACTTCGGAAACACCTCGGCCGAGAAGTCGACCGCCTCGCCCGCGGGGATGTAATCGAAGATCTCGGGCTCGAACACGAAGATGCCCGCATTGATCGTGTCGCTGAAGACCTGACCCCACGTCGGCTTCTCGAGGAAGCGCTCGATCGACCCGTCTTCCCGGGTGATGACGATGCCGAACTCGAGGGGGTTCTCCACGGCTACGAGCCCCACGGTGGCCAGCGCGTCGTGCTCGTCGTGGAAGGTCACGATCTTGTCCAGGTCGATGTCGGTGAGCACGTCGCCGGAGATGACGAGAAATCGATCGTCGAGCTCGTCCATCGCGTTGCGGACCGACCCGGCCGTGCCGAGGGGTTGCTCCTCGGTGGCGTACACCATGCGGACACCGAACTCGGAGCCGTCACCGAAGTACGTGCGGATGGCGTTCGGCATGAACGCCAACGTGACGACGATCTCCTCGAAGCCGTGACGCTTCAAGAGTCCGACGATGTGCTCCATCATCGGCCGGTTGACCAGCGGCATCATCGGTTTCGGCTGGTTCGACGTCAACGGTCGCAGCCGGCTGCCCTCGCCTCCAGCCATGATCACTGCTTTCACGGGGAGGACGCTACCCCTGGCTGCGCTCCCCTACCCTCACGCAACGCTTGTCTTGCGATGGGTACGTAGAGCAGCAGGGCGTAGTAACTCAGCAGCAATCCCGGCACCGCGGCGACCCACGCGAGCACGTTGCAGACGCTCGAGTACGACACCGTCGAATGCGAGCCGAGAAAGAGCGGGAAGGCGAACATGTTGGCGAACGTGCCCGCCTTGCCCCACCACGTGACGTCGATGCGCCTCGCGCCCATCGCCGCGAGCACGAGCGTGGCCACGGTGACGAGCACCTCCCTGAGAAGGACCGCGACGGCGAACCAGGGCGGAACGGTGCCGTCGTAGAGGATCGCGCCGATCCCCACGAAGAGCAGCAGGCGGTCGGCGACCGGATCGAGCACCTTGCCGAGGTTCGAGGTCTGATGGAAGTGGCGGGCCACGTAGCCGTCGACGAAGTCCGTTGCGCCGAGGGCGCCGAGGAACCAGGACGCGGCAGCGCGATTCTCGTCGTGGAGGAGCAGCCAGAGGAACACGGGCAGGCACAGCAGTCGGATGACCGTGATGACATTCGGAATCGTGAGGATGCGATCGCTCACGTCCTCCTCGGGCTCAGACACGGGCACAGCGTACGATCCGGCGGTGGACGGCAAGGTGGCTCTCGTGACCGGTGCGGGTTCGGGCGTCGGGCGCGCCATTGCTCGACGCTTGGCGGCCGACGGCGCCTACGTCGTGGTCAATGACCTCCAGGAGGACTCGGCCGGGCCGGTCGCCGAGGAGATAAAGGGCGAGACCTCTGTCTTCGACGTGACCGATGCTCCCGCCTTCGACGCGGCTGTCGATCGTGTCGTCGCCGACCGAGGACGGATCGACGTGCTGGTGAACAACGCCGGCATCGTCACGAACCGGCCCGAGGTGACCGAGCGGTCGATGACGGAGACGATGGCGCGGATGAGTGGGCAGGCACCGCAGCCGGTTCGAGTCTTCTCGTCGCTGACCGACGAGCAGTTCGACCGCATGATGAAGATCCACGTCTACGGCACCTTTCACGGCATGTGGGCGGCGCTGCGGCACATGGAGGACGCGCGTGCCGGCGCCATCGTGAACCTCGCGTCGATCTACGGGCTGCGCGGATCGCCGGGTACCCCCGAGTACGCCGCGGCCAAGCACGCGATCGTCGGCCTCACGCGGTCGGTCGGGCAGGAGGTCGCGGCGCTCGGTGTCCACGTCAACGCCGTAGCGCCAGGCTTCATCGACACGCCGCTGCTCGCGCCGTTCGCCGGGCCGCCGATGGACATGCTGCGACTGCAGATCCCGAGTGGGCGTCTCGGCGAGCCGGAAGAGGTCGCCGAACTGGTTCGCTTTCTCGCCGGACCGGAGTCGTCCTACTGCTTCGGCGAGGTCCTCAGCCTCACGGGCGGGTACTAGCCGCCATGCCGACCATCTTCACTCGCATCATCGAGGGGGAACTCCCCGGCAAGTTCGTGTGGCGCGACGAGAACTGCGTCGCCTTCCTGTCGATCGCGCCGCTGCGTCACGGCCATGCGCTGATCGTGCCGATCGCCGAGGTCGACAAGTGGACCGATCTCGATCCCGAGTTGGCGGCCCACCTGATGGTCGTCGCGCAACGCATCGCCAGAGCACAAGAGGTCGCCTTCTCGCCCGCCCGCGTCGGCTTGATCATCGCCGGCCTCGAAGTCCCGCATTGCCATCTGCACGCCGTCCCGATCGACCACGAGTCCGATCTGCATTTCGCCAACGCCAACACCAACGCCTCGGACGAAGAGCTCGAGGGTGCAGCCGAAGCCCTGCGGGCCGCGCTCGGCGCGGCCGGTTACACCGACGAAAGCCGCGTGTAGACCTTCACGCCCTCGCGGTCGTAGGTGAGTACGAACTGCTGTCGCGCCATTCCGGACGCGAAGTCGCGCCACTCGTCGTCGGACCACGAGACGTCTTGCGTGGTCACGACGACTCGGGCGACGCCATCGCGCGTCGCCGCCTCCGCGTCGGGGGCGGACCCGAGCGAATAGACACGCGGTCGTTCGGCCAGGAGGGGCAGCACGGTGGCTGAGCTCCTCACGGGCGTGGCCGTCGTGATCGCTCGCGCCACGTCGTGGCGCGCGAGGTCGGACGCGTCCTCGCGGCCCCACTTCCACGGTCGCTCGTAGGGAGAGTTGAGCGCGTCGGTGCAGAAGAATCCGACGGCCGCGACCGTCAACGCGATGAGCACGCGCCGATCGACCACCACGCGTTCGATGGAACGGCGTCCCATCCGGGCGAGCGCGAAGGTTGCCGCGACGAACGCAAACACCGTGAGGGGCAGACCGAACTCGTTGGTGCCGTTGCCGCGGACGGGCACGTCGGCCACCAGGTACAACGCCTGCAGCGGTAGGGCCGGCACCAAGTAGCGCGGCGCGAGCACGGGCAGGAACAAGAGTGGCGCGAGCAGAGCGACGATGAGCCGGATGTTCTCCTCGTCCAGGAGATCGCCCACCACCTTGTGCGGGTGGATGAGCATGCCGCCGGCGATGGCAAACGCGTTCTCCCCGTACGCCTTGAACGCGCCGGGCGCGATGAAGCCGGTGCTGCCGAACCGGGGCTCGAGCACGAGCACGGCGAGGACGGTCCACGCGAAGCCGGCGACGATCGTGCGCACGCCGATCCCCCGCTCCCCTTGCAGGAAGATCAGCACGCCGATTCCGGCGATGACGAGACCGAGCTCCGCGCTCCAGATGACGGCCGATGCGCTGACGATGGCGAACGATCGCCAGCGGCCGCGCAGCGCGAGGTAGGTCGCTCCGAGCAGCGGGGCTACTGCGATCGCGGCGGGGTGAAAGTCGGACAGGCTGAGGTTGTTGAGCGTCGGTGACGCGCCGTAGGCCACCGTGAGGGCGACCGCCGCGCCGACCCGCAGGCCCGCGATGCGCCGCGCGATGGCCCACAGCGGCACGACGCCGAGCGCGAGCCCGAGGGACTGCAGCGCGAGGAGCGTCGGGATCGCGGGCAGCACGCGGGTGAGATACGCGACCGGGTACATGCCGATCGGCAGGTGCTGCGCGAGCAGGTGCGTCCCGGTGATCGTGAGGTCGGGACTGTGACCGTTCCCGATCAGCCAAACGCCTTGCGCCGCCGCGGCCATCTCGCCACCGGCATCGAGGCTGCGCACCTGTGCTTCGGCCAAGGTGAAGTACAGGATCGAGAGGAGGCCGGCCGCGATCCACGGGATGTAACGGTCGGCCCAGCCGGCTTCGAGGCGCGCCTGCCAGCGCATCATCTGGCTGTCGAAGCGGCGTCGTGGTCCTGGTGGCGGGCGCAGCGGACGTGCCGGACGTGTGCTCAAAGGAGTTGATCCTGCTCGGCATCCGCCGGTACGGGCTCGATCAACCTCGCACCGTTCTCGCGCACGTTGCTGACCGCTCGGCTCACCGGATGGAGTTCGAGCAGCGATGCCGGCGCGGGCACGAGGAGCTTGCCGAGTGTTTCGAGATCGGCGTTCTCGGGGTCGAGCCATTCGTCCCACGCGCTGGGCGGCAGCATCACCGGCATTCGATCGTGGATCGGAGCGATCTTCTCGTTGGGTTGGCCGGTGATGATCGTGCAGCTGCGCAGCGGGTCGGTGGTGCGATCGACGTCTTCGGTCGGCCGCCAGATCTCCCACAGGCCGGCGAACGCCATGGGTTCACCATCGGCTCGGTGGATGAAGTAGGGCTGCTTGGCCTTCTGGCCGGGCACCTTCTTCCACTCGTAGAAGCCGTCGGCCGGGATGAGGCACCGCCGTTTCGTGAAGGCCCGTTTGTAGGCGTTGTTCGTCGCGACGGACTCGGCTCGGGCGTTGATCATCTTGTTGCCCGTCGACGGATCCTTGGCCCAGAACGGGACCAATCCCCAATGGAACGAGTCGAGGCGGCGCACCCCGCCGGTCTTCACGACCACGTACACGTCGAGGCTCGGCGCCACGTTGTAGTTGGGCTCGAACACCGATTCGGCGACGGCTTCGACGTCGAAGTACTTGGCCAGCTCGTCGGGCGGTGACGACGAGACGAATCGGCCGCACATCCGCGACGAACCTACACTCGCGTGCCGACATGGAGGCGTGGGAGCTGCCCGGCTCGCCGGCGGCAAGACGGGCCCTGATCTACGGCACGGCGGCCCGACTCGGCGTCCGCTACGGCGCCCGAAAGCTCCCGTGGGGATCGAGGGGCTCGCTGGATCCCCTTCACGAAGCTGGTGCTCGGGAGCTCTACAACGCCGCGATACGGCTGCGAGGCGGGTTTCTCAAGTTCGGCCAGTTCGTGTCCGCCCGCCCGGACCTGCTGCCCGACGCCTACGTCCGCGAGCTCTCCAAGCTCCAGGACCGGGTACCGCCCGCACCGGCTTCGGTCGTCTTGAAGGTCATCGAGGAGGACCTCGGCCCGGTGGCCGAACACTTTGCGGAATTCGACGCGCACTCCGCATCCGCAGCCTCGCTGGCGCAGGTGCACCGAGCGTCGCTCGACGATGGTCGGTCGGTCGCGGTGAAGGTGCAGTACCCGAAGGTCGCCGAGATCGTGCCGCGCGAGGCAAAGGACACGACGCGCATCCTGAACCTCGTTGCCCGTTTCGTCCGCGGCGTCGATCTCCCGACCATCTCGCGCCAGCTCGAGCGCACGATCCTCTCGGAGCTGGACTACGTCCACGAAGCCGCGAACATCGAGCGGTTCCGAGCCAACTTCGCCACTGAGCCGACCGTCGAGGTGCCGTCCGTGCACTACTCCCTCTCCCGGGGGCGAGTGCTCGTGATGGATTGGATCGAGGGACGCAACCTCGGGCACGCGCTGCGGGAAGTGGATCGCGAGACCGCCGAGGAAGCGCTACGGATTCTCGTGGATGCGTTCCTGAAGCAGATCCTCGTCGACGGGTTCGTGCACGCGGATCCCCATCCCGGCAACTTCTTGTTGCAGGAGCGCGCCGACGGTCCCCGTCTCGGCATCGTCGACTTCGGCGCCTGCGCGGAGCTGTCCGAGCGCACGCGTCTCGGTTTGTGCGATCTCTACGCCGCCGGTGTCACGGGCGATCTACAGGCATCGGCCGAAGCGCTCGAGGCGCTCGGCTTTCGCACGCGTTCCGGCGACGTGCAGTCGCTCGTGGCCTTCGCCAGCCTGTTCGACGCCGATGCCGGCGAGGAGAATCGCGAGGCGGCCTGGTCTCGGCTCGTCGGTGCGGCGCGCGAGGACCCACTCGTCACGCTGCCCGAGGAGCTGATCATGATCGGCCGTGTCCTGATCGTGCAGACGGGCATGGTCGGCCAACTGAACCCGTCGTGGTCGATGACGGAGTTGGTCGAGAAGCGCCTGGCCCAAGCGCGCTGACCGCCGTTACGCGGTGCTGGAAGGCGTCGATCGGCGTCGGTCGAGCACGCGGAACAGCGCGAGGACGATCAGTGCAGCGACGACCGCGCCACCGCCCACGACCGCGAGTTGTGGCCACGAGCTCGAGGAGCGTGGAGCCCGAATCCGCGTCGATGAGTCCGACCATGGCACGAAGAACGACACGATCGGCAAGCGGTCGGCGCTCTGCAGTGGAGCGAGATCCGGCGCGGCAAGATCGGCGAACGGCAGCACGATCCATTCGCCCACCGACGGAAGGGCGACAACGGCACGCGTCGTTCGCGGATCGATCCGCACGAGATCGACTTGGATCCCGGTGCGAGCAGGTTTCGGTCGAAGTTGGTCGTCGAGGTCGGATCGCAAGAAGAGGTTGATCGTCTCCGGCCCGATCTGGTCGGCGCCGGACGTCGTGGCCGTCACGACGACGGCATGATCCGAAGCGGTGGCTTCGTGCGTCACGGTGAGCTCGAATCCTGCGTCCTGCGCGTCGGCCGGACTCGTGAGCCCGAGGCTGAGGACGGCGATGAGCGCTACCGCCACGTACCGGCTCATCGAGGCAAGTGTCGCGCGTTCGTTGCGGTGTCCGAATGCTGCTGACACCGAACTATCCTCGGGACGTTCATGAGCACCAACGACACCCCCGACACGGACGACGAGTGGCAGATCGAGGACTTCCCGGCCGATGCGCCCACGCAGGGTGGGGGCGGCCTCTTGCAGCAGCTTCTCAACGAGATCAGCGCGCTGCGAGACGGAACCGTCGCCGACCGCGGTGCCCTCGCCGATGCGCTCGCGGCCAGTTTCGCCAAGATCGAGGTCGAGCTCGAGGTGCTGCGCGACCAGGTCACCATGCTGCGGTCAGAGCTCGATGCGTCTGGCACCGCGATGACGAACGCGTTCACCGAGGTGCTCAAGGCCGTGGGCGCTGATACGGAGATCGACGTTCCTGCGATCGTCGAGCGTGTGGTGGCCGCGCAGGGTCAGGCGAATGTCGAGGCCGTCGTCGCCGCATTGATCCCGGAGCTGACGGCCGTGCGCAAGGCCGTACCGACGGCCGACACGGCTCGTATCGCCATGGAAATCAGCCGGCTGCGCCATTCCTTGATCGGACCCGATCCGCAGTAGGAGCGGCTAGTCTCTCTACAGCGTTGCTCCAGTCCCTGGTGACGCCGCCACGGGCGCGAATGTTGACTGGAGCGGTCATGGCCGACGAACTGCCCTCTTCCACCGTCATCGCGGCGGACGAGACCGGTTTCACCGCAGTGCTGGCCCACTCGATGCTCGGTACCGTCGCCGCGATTCGAGGCGCGATCGACGCGGCGATGGCATACGAGGTCGGCGGGTCCGGACGCGACAGCGTGCTGCTCATCGCGGTGCGCAGGCTCGAGTTCCTCACCGCCCAACTCCGCGACATCGCCGCCGGCATCCCCGGAAGCGCAGTGGTCGTCGACTTGCGCACGTACTTCGGGAACGACACCGGCGAGGACGAGCCGTAGTCTCCGTCTCTTCGACCAAGACGGGTGGACGTGGCACAGATCGTCATAGGCGGCGGCGGGTTCGCAGGATTGTCGGCGTCGTTGTTCTTGGCCCGTCGCGGGCACGGTGTGACGCTCATCGAGCGAGACGGGCCGCCACCCGGCGACAGCGCCGACGACGACGCCCGAGAGTGGCGCCGCCGGGGTGCGCCGCAGTCTCGACAGTCCCACGTATTGCTCGGTCGGGCGCGACGGGTGCTCGAACAAGAGGCTCCCGATGTGCTCGACGCACTCGTGAAACGTGGGGTGCGGGAGCAACGGGCGGAGGTGGGCGCCGGCGGCGCTGACGGGGAGGCGATGTTGCTGACCAGGCGGCTTGTGACGGAGGGTGTCATCCGGCGGGTGGTCGAACGCGAGCCCGGGATCACCGTGCGGTCGGGCGACGCGGTGACCGGTCTGGTGACCAGCAGCGCAGGCGTTCCGGTCGTCACCGGCGTGAAGACCGAGAGCGGCGACACGCTCACCGCTGATCTGGTCGTCGATGCCGGAGGGCGGCGATCTGCACTACCGACCTGGTTGCGCGCCGTCGGCGCTCGGCCGGTGGTCGAGGAGATCCAACCGCTCGGCTTCTTCTATCTGACGCGCTACTACCGACTACGCCCCGGCTGCGAGTTCCCTGCGATGCGCGTCCCGGGCGCCGTCCCGCTCGACTATGCGACTGTCCTGGCATTCGGCGGCGACAGCGACACCTTCTCGCTCACGTTGGCGTTGTCGGTGCGAGACCCGCATCGCGAGGCAATGCGCGACCCGGTCCTGCACCAGCGGTTTCTCGAAGCGGTTCCCCTCACCGCGCCCTGGCTCAAAGCCGGGGAACCGATCACGGACATCTCGATGATGGCGAAGATCGAGAATCGCCGCCGCAGGCTCGTCGACGACGATGGTCCGATCGTCGGCGGGATCGTGGCCCTCGGCGACGCCGCTCTGCACACGAACCCGACGCTCGGCCGCGGCACGTCGATGGCCTTCTGGCACTCGCAACACCTCGCCGAAGTGGTCGACAGCGCGGCTGATGATCCGATTGAATTCGTCGCCGCCTTCGATCGATGGACGCAAGACAACCTCGGCATCTGGTTCGACACCCAGATGGCGATCGACGCCGCCAGTCTCCAACGGCTCGAGGCGGGCATCCGGGGTGAGCGGCTGCCCGACGGCGACGATCCGATGAGTCGATTCGTCGCGGGTGCGTTCGCCTGCGCGGAGACCGATCCCGTCGTCGGAGACGCGGTGGCCGAGATCGTCCACTTGCTGGCCTCGCCTTTGGAGGTCTTCGGGAGACCTGAGGTTGTCGGACGGGTGAATGCGTTCCTGGCGGGCAGCCCAGACCTCGGCCGGCCGCCCGACGACCCGACACGAGCGCAGTTCGTGAAGATCGCTACAGGATCGACGTAGTCATCTCGCGCCCTGGCGCGAACGCGTCTGATCCTCGACGCCGCGGGTGCCGATCATCAGTGCGTGCAACCGACACGTGACGAGCGAAGGCTCGATGAGGTGCGAGTCGAAATCGCCGCGGTGTACGCGGCCCGCGGGAGCGACTTCGTGCTTCCGGTCCGCTATCGAGCGTTGTTGGATCGTGAGACGTTGCTGCTTCGGCAGCTGAAGAAGCGATCGCGCGTGCTCGCAAGCTGACTCGCCCCGCGGGAAGCGCACTTTCCGCGGGGCGGGTCAGCTTTCGATCGCGAAACTTCTACGATCCGTACGTGGATCGCCCGAGCCAACGCTGGTTGCCCGAGGCGTTCGTGACCCCGTCGCGCCTTGAACTGTCGACAGGTCACCACTTGCGACCGATCCGCGAATCGGACACGGAAGTCGACTTTCCTGCTGTGATGGGTAGCCGGGAACGCCTCTGGGCGCGATATGGCGCCGCATGGGGTTGGCCGCCCGAGACCATGACGTTCGACCAGGATCGCCAAGACTTGGCGCGTCACGAGCGCGAGATCGCCGCCCAGGAGACGTTCAACTACGCGGTCCTCAACGATGACGAGACCGAGCTACTCGGGTGTGTGTACGTCGATCCGCCCGACGCGATCCACTCTGATGCCGACGCCGTCGTTTCTTGGTGGGTGGTCGACGAGCACACTGGCGGGCTCCTCGACCTGACGCTCAACGAGGCTTTGCCTGCCTGGTTCCGTGACACCTGGGGCTTCCGGCGCGTCGTCGTCGATCCGCCTCCTGAGACGGCTCTCGATTGAACAACGAAGGCGTTCGCGGTGACGCGCTCTGACTGCGAAAACAGTGGTCGGGCTGGCGGGATTTGAACCCACGACCCCCTGACCCCCAGTCAGGTGCGCTACCAAACTGCGCTACAGCCCGTGAGCGAGTCACTCTACTCAGGCTCAGACGACCCAACTGATGAGCTGGATGAAGCGCCAGCCGAGATAGACGACCGCGAGCGCCACCATCAGCTTGAAGTGCCAGGGCGCTTTGTAGTCGCTCGCCTCCGCCACTTCCTGCGGCGACGCGATCTGCAGACCGCATGCCGGGCACTTGCCCGTGACCGGCATGGTGTTGGGGCTCCAGAACTTGGCGCAGTCCTCGCAGAACGGCACGGGCCTACTCGATCAGACGGGCGGGACGCCGTGGCGCCGATCGCTGAACGACCGATCCTTGGTACCTGCCATCTCGAGGCGACGGACGATCTCGCCTCGCAGTTGCGGGAAGTCGACCACCGCGTCGATCACGAGCTCGGACGCGAGGCGCATCAGATCGACGTCTTCGTCGTAGATCCGCCGTTGCTCCTCGACGAAGGCCTCGCGTTCGTCGAGGTCTTCGATCGCGGCGATCTTGTTGGCGTAGACCGCGTTCACGGCGGCTTCGGGGCCCATCACCGCGATCCTCGCGGTCGGCAAGGCGATCGTGGCCTCGGGCTCGAATGCCGGGCCGGACATCGCGTAGAGGCCGGCTCCGTAGGCCTTGCGCACGATCACCGAGACCTTGGGCACGGTTGCCTCAGAAACAGCGGTGACCATCTTGGCGCCGTGGCGGTTGTTGCCTTGACGCTCGACGGCGGTGCCGACCATGAAGCCGGGCACGTCGGCCAGAAACACGAGCGGCACGTTGAACGCGTCGCAGAGGTTGATGAAGCGCGTGCACTTGTCGGCCGAGTCGACGAACAGCACGCCGCCGAGTTGCGCAGGATTGTTGGCGACGATGCCGACAGGCGCGCCGTCGAGCCGTCCGAGCCCGACGATGACCTCCGGCGCGTACAGCGGCTTGATCTCGAAGAACGACTCGCCGTCGACCAGTCCGTCGATCAGTTCGTGCATGTCGAACGGGATGTGCTCGTCGGGCGGCACGATGTCGCTGGTGATCGAGCGGGTCGGCGGCACCGCTGCATAGCGCGGCGGCGCCTGCCGCCACGATGTCGGCAGGTAGCTGAAGAACGCTTTCGCCTGATCGAGAGCGTCCTCGTCGTCGGTCGCGAGGTTGTCGCCGCATCCCGACACGGTGGCGTGCATGCGCGCGCCGCCCATCTCTTCGAGCGTCGTGATCTCGCCGATGACCATCTCGGCCATTCGGGGCGAGCCGAGGTACATCGACGCGTTGCCTTCGACCATGACGACGATGTCGCAGAAGCTCGGGATGTAGGCGCCGCCCGCGGCCGACGGCCCGAACAGGCAGCAGATCTGGGGCACGCGGCCCGAGAGCTTGACCTGGTTGTAGAAGATGCGGCCCGCGCCGCGGCGTCCGGGGAAGAGCTCCACTTGGTCGGTGATACGTCCGCCGGCGGAGTCGACCAGCCAGAAGATCGGCAGTTCGTGGCGCAATGCGTATTCGGTGAGCCGCACGATCTTCTCGACGGTGCGGGCTCCCCACGATCCGGCCTTGACAGTCGTGTCGTTGGCAACGACGCAGACGGCCCGCCCATCGACGCGACCGGCACCAGTCACGACGCCGTCGGCCGGCAGATCACCGGTGGGCGCCATGTTGTTCGCCAGAAGAGCATCCTCGACGAACGATCCTTCGTCCAGCAACAGCGCGATGCGATCGCGCACGAACAGCTTGTTCTGCGCGGCGAGCTTCTCGCGTCGCGCGTCGAGGTTGCCGGCGAGGGCGCGCTCCGTCGCCTTGGCCAGCTCCTCCGCGTTCATGTCAGGACTTGCGGATCGCCAAGATGGCGATGTCGTCGTTGATCGGCGACGACGCGAAGTCGCGGGCCGCTTCGATGAGCGTCTTGCACAGCACGTCGGGATCGACGCCAGGGTCTCTACGCAGGAAGCTCGCGATGCGTTCCTCACCGAACATCGCCTCGCCGTCGCGGGCCTCGGCCAGACCATCGGTGTACGTGAGCAGGAGGTCGCCGCTCTCCAGCGTGATCTCCCGGCTGATGTAGCTCGCATCAGGATCGAGGAGCAGCAACGGGCCGGTAGCCCGCAGCGGCTGCACCTCGCGGTCGTGCCACAACCATCCGGCGGGGTGGCCCGCTGACGCGAACCGGAGCGTGCCCGCCTCGGTGTCGAACACCGTCACGAGCAGCGAAATGAACTCCTCCGGTCGGGCCTGGGTGCCCATCTGCACGTTGAGCTCTTCGAGGGCCTGCGCGGGGTCGCGGTACTGCCGCAGGAACACCCGCAGCAGGTACTTGGCTTGGAACGCGGTGATCGACGGCTCGATGCCGTGCCCGGTCACGTCGCCGATGACGGCGACGACGCGTTCGGGTGCGACGCGGAACAGATCGTAGAAGTCGCCGGCCATCAGCCCGGTGCCGGGTTGGTACACGCGGCCCACGTCGAAGCCGGCGAAGTCGGGCAAGTCGTCGGGGGCGAGGCGCTCGGCCCACTTGCGCGGTGCGAGCTCTTCTTGCGAGAGGACCTCCTCCGCGCGCCGCTCGAGCATGGCCCGCTCTTCGAAGAGTCGTGACTCCCGGATGAAGTCGCGGCCATAGAAGATCGACACCGCGATCGGCACGAGGATGAATGCGTAGAGCGTCACCGCGCTGGTGCGATCGCTGAGGCCCACTGCGAGGGACGCGGTGGCCAGCAGGATGTACAGCGCAGTGGTGTGCAGCTCTTTGCGGAAGGCGGCCCGGGTGAGGGCGGTGGCATCGTTGTCGGGACCGAACTCGGCCTCGACGCGCAACTCGACCTTGCGCAAATACCGGGCGGAACGTCCCCAGACCGTTGCCGCCACGAGGCACGCCACGGCCACGAGGACCAGTACGGGTTGTTGCATTTCCTCGACGATCGTAGTTGGTCGACCCGTAGAGACGGTTACGGAGAGGTCACCGTTCTGTGGAGGAAAAGTGGCGCATGACGCCGTCTTTCCTCCTTAGAGGAGGGTTTTGAGTTCACTCTGAGCGGCGGCGGACTCGCAGCTTGATGGGGGTGGGCCCGAGGTCGAAACCTTCCCGGAGCTTGCGTTCCAGGTAGCGCAGATATGTCGGGGGCAGCTCGCGGTTGGCGAACAGCGTGAACGTCGGCGGGTCGGCAGCACCCTGCGTGGCATAGAGCACCCGGGCGCCGTGCGGGGCGGGCTGGGCCGACTGCGCGGCTCGTATGAGGTCGTTGACCTTCTTGGTGGGAATCCGGGTGTGGTACGCCTCGATGGCCTCACCCAGGGCGGGCAGGAGTCGGTGCACGCCTTTGCCGGTGAGCGCGCTGACCTTGAGCACCACCGAGTTGGCGGTGAAGTGCAGCTTGCGGCCCACCTCCCGGGTGACCACCTCACGTTCGTCGGCGTCGAGCGTCTCCCACTTGTTGAGCAGGATCACGATCGGGCAGCCGGCCGCATCGATGCGCTCCGCGAGCCGCTGGTCTTGCGCGGTGATCCCTTCGGTGGCGTCGATCACCAGCAACGCGACATCCGACCGGTCGACCGCTTGCAATGCCCGCACGAGCGAGTAGTACTCCGTGCCCGCTCCGATGCGCGAGCGGCGGCGCATCCCCGCCGTGTCGACGAACCGGATCGGACCCTCATCGGTCTCGACCACCGTGTCGATCGCGTCGCGGGTCGTGCCGGGCATGTCGTGCACCACGGCGCGCTCGTCGCCGATCATGCGGTTGAACAACGTCGACTTGCCGACGTTGGGCCGTCCCACGATCGACACCGCGAACACGCGCGGGCCCTTTTCCTGGTCTTCGTCCTCGTCGTCGTCATCATCATTGGATCCGTCGCTGTGCTCGTCGGGGAGGAGCGCTACGACCCGATCGAGCATGTCGCCCGTCCCCCGCCCGTGCAACGCGCTGATGCCCGAAGGCTCCCCCAAGCCGAACTTCTGGAACTCCCACATCGACGGCTCGCGATTGACGTCGTCGATCTTGTTGGCCACGACGACCACAGGCGTGTCGAGCTTGCGGAGCACGTTCGCAACCTGCGCGTCTTCCTCGATGACCCCAACCGTGGCGTCGACCACCAGCATGATCACATCGGCGGAACGCATCGCCTTCTCTGACTGCTCACTGACCTTTGCGTCGAGTGAGTCGCGCGACGGAAGCCAGCCACCGGTGTCGACCGCGATGAAGTGCCGCCCGTTCCACTCGGCCTCGACCTCCTTGCGGTCGCGCGTGACGCCGGGCTTCTCCTCGACGATCGCCTCACGGCGACCGACGATGCGGTTCAAGAGCGTCGACTTCCCGACGTTCGGTCGCCCGACGATGGCGACAACGGGCCACCCCTCGTGCTCGCTCACGACAGCGCCGCCCGCAACGCGCCACCATCCGTGGCGACGATCTCGACCTGACGTGACAGCTCCGCCGGTGTGGTTCCGTCGAGGAAGCGTCCCGACGACAGGCACACGTCGGGCAGTAGATACCGATGCCCCGCCGGCTCGTTCGCAAGGGCACGTTCGAGGTCTTCGCCCACGAGCAGGCCGGTGACGCCGATGTTGCCGCCGAAGAACTCATTGCGCACGGGGATCACCCGTACGTTCTGGTTTTCGAGCCGGTCGAGGATCGGCTGCAACACGCGCGCGCCGTACTCCCCCGTCAGGATGCCGATGGGCGCATCGCGCCGCGGGCGCAGCGTCACGGCGACGTCGCCCGTGTCGGCGGTGCGAGGGCCGCGATAGGGCTCGAAGGCAGCGCCGTCGAGCCGCCCTTCGACCCAGGCGAAGAAGCCGGCCGCAACGCCGGTCGATTCCGCCGACCTACCCTCGAACTCCGCCTCGAAGGTGCGCGCCATTCCGATGCCGTCCTCGTGCATCGCAAAGCCCTCGTAGGTCTCTGCGGAGGGGAACGGTCGATCGGCCAGCAGGTAGTACTCGTCGGCGGCGAACACGAGCCGCCGTCCGAGCGCGGTGCGGAAGACGTCCTGCCAGTCCTCGACGCAGTCGACGACATCTTCGGCCTCGGCGCGCGTGTGCGCCCGCATGCGGGCCTCGTTGGAGTAGCGGCTCACGCCCAACGGCACGATGCACAGCGAGGCGAGTTCGGGATACTGATCGAGCACCCCGGCGAGGGTGTCGTCGAGCACCGCGCCATCGTTGATCCCCGGACACACGACGACCTGCCCGTGCACATCGATGTTGTTGTCGAGAAGGGCGCGCAGCCAACGCAAGCTGGTGGCGCCGCGTCGATTGCGCAGCATCTCCGTGCGGACCGTGGGGTTCGTCGCGTGGATGCTCACATTGAGAGGACTGAGCCGCTCGGTGATCACTCGCTCGAGGTCAGCCTCGGTGAACCGAGTCAGCGTCGTGAAGTTCCCGTAGAGGAACGACAGCCGGTAGTCGTCGTCCTTCAGGTACAGGCTCTTCCGCAGCCCGGGGGGCAGCTGATAGATGAAGCAGAACTCACAATGGTTGTCGCACGTCTGCACTCGGTCGAACAGCGGCGAGTCGACTTCGAGGCCCAACGGCTCGCCCGCGGCCTTCACGATCTCGATGGTCAGACCGAGCCCGCCGCGGTCAAGCTCGACGGTGAGGTCGGAGTCGTCGGTGAGCAGCCGGTACTGGATGATGTCGCGAGGGATCTGGCCGTTGAGGCGCACGAGTTGATCGCCCGGCGCCAGCCCGGCCGCGGCCGCCGGAGATCCGGGCGCGACAGCAACGATTCGGGCGGCCGACATAAGGGGTCAAGGATAGGGTCCGGGCCCGTGGATACCGGTTTCGAGAGGTATGCCCGGGCCGCGTTCGACCGAGCGGGCATCGAGGTCAGCGACGACGATCTCGCTCTCGTGGAGCTGATCCATGGCGGCTACGAGGGCAATTCGGCCACCCTGGATCAGCTGGACACCGCGCGGTTCCCGTTCGAGCCGATCGACCCGAGCCAGGCGCCGGATCGATGACGCATCCGCAGGATCTCGGTTTGCGCGCGCAAGCCGCGGCGATCCGCTCCGGTGAGCTGAAGGCTGCCGAGTTGCTCGACGCGACGCTGGCACGGCTTGCCGAGCGTGATCGCGCACTGAACTCGACCCCCGTGGTGTTCGCCGACGAAGCGCGCCAGATGTTGACGGACGCGCCCGAAGGCCCGTTGCACGGTGTCCCGGTGACGATCAAGGACATGTACGCACTGCCCTGGCGCGGTGCGCACAACGGCACGCCATTCGAACTCATCCCGGCCGCGGAATCCGGTGCGTTCCGGCGCCTACGCGATGCCGGCGCGGTGATCGTCGGCGTCGCCAATCAGCACGAAGCGGGCATGGGCACCACCGGCGTCGTCTCGGCCTACGGAATGCACCGAAACCCCTGGAATGTCGAGCACTGCCCGGGGGGCTCTTCGGGGGGATCCGCGGCCGCGGTGGCGGCTCGGCTCGTCGCCGGCAGCGTCGGCAGCGACAGCGGTGGCTCGACGCGACTACCGGCGGCGTACTGCGGCGTCGTCGGACTCAAAGTCACGTATCGCTCGCTCCCCTACGACCACTACTTCGGCATGGGCACGACGTTCAGTGCGCCGGGCGCGTTCGGTCGCGACGCGGGTGACGCTCGCCTCGTCGCGGAAGCACTCCTCGCTCGCTCACTCTCTGCTCCACCGGCCCGCGACCTTCGCGTCGGTATCGTGCGCGACCCGTATTGGTCGGACTGCCAACCGGAGGTCACGGCGCTCGCGGAGAAGGCGTTGGCGGCGACGGGCTGGACGGTGCGCGAACTCACGATCGATCACCTCGAGCTGGCCGGTGCCGTCCTGATGATCCGTCTCGGCTCGGAGGCCGGCTGTCCGCCCGCAGCATTTCTTGCAGCGTTGTCGCCGATGACGCGCGCCATCATGCTGTCGAACGTGCTGCGCCCCGCGGCCGCGGTGTCACGCGCCGATCGAGCACGCGCCGCGATCCGGCGCGCTGTCGCTCGTGCGCTCGACGACGTCGATGTCATCGCATGGCCGACCGTGCCGACTCCAGCACCTCGTGTCGATCAGCCGTTCGTCACCGTGCCATCGGGTTCGTTTCCTGTAGATGTGGTGAACATGCGCCAAGCAGTGGTCGGCAACCTCACGGGTCAGCCTGGCATCAACATCCCCGTCGGCTTCATCGACGGGCTTCCCGTCGGGCTGCAACTGCTCGGCCCGTGGGGCGAAGAAGCCCTCCTTCTGGCGGCGGCGGAGCACGTCGAGAACGCAACGGGACGGGAGTTCGTCGAGGCGGTTCCCCCTAGCCTGTAAGGAATGGCCGTCGATCGAGTGCTCCTCGCCGCGCCCCGAGGCTTCTGTGCCGGGGTGGAGATGGCGATCAAGGCGCTGGCGTGGATGGTGCGGGCCTTCGACCCGCCGGTGTACTGCTACCACGAGATCGTTCACAACCAACTCGTGGTGAAGCGCTTCGAAGACCTCGGCGTCGTGTTCGTCGACGACGTGAGCGAGGTGCCTCCCGGCCACCCGATCATGCTGTCGGCGCACGGCTCGGCTCCCGAAGTCGTAAAGGCGGCTCGCGAGAACGGTGGCTTCGTCGTCAACGCGGTGTGCCCGCTCGTGACGAAGGTGCATCACGAGGTGAAGGTGCGCGCCGGCAAGGGCTTTCAGATCGTGTACGTGGGTCATGAGGGTCACGAGGAGGCCGTCGGCACGATGGCCGTTGCTCCGTCCGCCATTCACTTGGTGGAGACGGTCGACGACGTGGCCGCGCTACCGGCCTTCGACGAGCCCGTGGCGCTGCTGGCGCAGACGACGCTGTCGCACCGCGAATGGGCCGACGTCCTCGACGCCACCGCGGACCGGTATCCGGAGATGTGGCGGCCGGGGCGCAGCGACCTGTGCTTCGCCACCACGAACCGACAATCAGCACTCACCGCGATCGCGCTGCGGTGCGACGCGTTCGTCGTGATCGGCTCGGCCAACTCGTCCAACACGCGGGCGCTCGAGAAGCTCGCAGTCGAGTCGGGTTGCAGGCGCGTGCTGCGGATCAACACCCCCGACGAGTTGCCGGCCGATCTCAGCGGAACCGTCGGAGTCACCGCGGGGGCCTCAGCTCCTGAGGAACTCGTCGAGTCCGTGATCGCTCGACTCGCGCCAGTGGACGGCGTGGAGGAGGTGCGCATCACCACCGAGGAGGAGTACTTCCCGCCGCCACCAGAGTTGCGTGAACTCCTGGCGGCGATCGACGCGGCCGCCACCTTCACGCTCGGCGGGCCGATCACGTCGCGTCTCGTGCTGAACGATCGAACGATCGGCGCCAGCGACGTGCTGGCCGCCCTCACGTGAATTCTGAGAGGATTGACCTCATGGCAACCACATTCACCCGAATGGACGAGTCGACGGCCGAGCAATGGGGCGTCATCGGCACCGAGAGCTACAAGAACCAAGACCGCGTGGCCGAACGCGTGCTCGGGCTGCTCGAGTCGCTTTCCGAGATCGTCGACGGCTTCGCCACCGACCAGCTCACCCACGTCCTGCAGACGGCAACGCTCGCCGAGCGGGCCGGGGCCGACGAAGAGGTCGTCGTCGCGGCGCTGTGCCACGACATCGGCAAAGCGATCTCCGTGGCGAACCATCCGCGCATCGCGGCCGAGATCCTCAAGCCGTACGTGCGCGACGAGGTCTACAAGATGATCCTCGTGCATCAGGACTTCCAGGGTCGCCACTACTACCACCACTTCGGCGGCGACCCGAACGCCCGCGAGAATCACCGCGAGGCGCTCACGGCCGACGAATTCGCGCTGGCCGAACGTTTTGCCGACGACTGGGACCAGATCGCGTTCGATCCGGACTACGACACGTTGCCGCTCTCGCATTTCGAGCCGCTCGTCCGCAAGACCTTCGCTCAAGCCAAGATCATCTAGGTACTCGAGCGCGGCCTCTAAGGTCGCAATCGATGGGTGCAGACGGCCGCGTGCTCCAGGTCGTCTCGTCGACGAAGCGACGCGGAGCCGAGGTTCATGCGGTCGACCTCGATCGAGCCCTGACCGCGCTCGGACGCGAGGTGCGAACGGTGGCGCTCACGGCGGCCGAGGGCAAGACCATCGACGTGCCCGCGTTGGGGACGCGCTCGCTCGCGCTCGGCACGATCGCCGAGCTTCGACGCAGGATGCGCGACGTCGATCACGTGATCTCGCACGGATCGCGTTCGCTTCCAGCGTGCGCGGCCGCGCAGCTGTTCTCTCGCCGGCGCTTCGTGTTCCGCAGCATCGGCGATGCGGTCTTCTACGCCCGCACGAGGGCGCGACGCACGAGGGTCTCTCTCTATCTGCGCAAGGCCGAGGCGGTCGTGGCGTTGTGGCCCGAGTCGGCCGACGCCCTCACACAGCGGTACGGCGTGCCGCCCGGCCGCATCACGATCATCCCCACCGGCGTTCCCGCCGATCGCTTTCCACCCGTGGACGCGAAGCGACGCGCCGACGCGCGCACCGCGCTCGGCTGGGAGGCCGATGCGCGCGTGGTGCTCTACCTCGGTTGGCTCGACCCGGAGAAGGGTGCCCACGTAGCCATCAGAGCCATCGCTGACCTTCCCGACGCGACGCTCGCCATCGCCGGCAGCGGTCCAGAGCGAGCCGGGCTCGAGCGGCTGGCGTCGGACCTGGCGCCGACTCGTGTGCGGTTCATCGGCCCGGTCGACAACGCGTCGCTGGTGATGAGCGCCTCCGATGCGTTCGTCCTCCCATCATCTGTCGAGGGCCTTCCCGCGGTGCTGATCGAGGCCGGACTCACCGGTCTGCCCGTGGTCGCGACCGACGTCGGCGCCGTCCGCGAAGTGATTCGCCACGAAGAGACGGGCATCGTCGTGCCACCGGAGAACCCGACAGCGATGGCGGCGGGGTTACGAGTTGCGCTGCAAGACGGCGGCGAGCTCGCGGCACGCTTGCAGCAGCACTGTGTCGAGCACTTCGAGATCGGTGTCGTCGCCCGAGCTTGGGATGCGCTCCTCGCCGATCTCGAGCATTGACGAGTCGCGAGATCGGCGAGCGGTCACAGGATCATCAGCGCCGTCCGGCGCGTGTCTCGGCCTCGTCGAAGAGCTTCTGCAGCTCGGCTCGCAACTGGTCAGTGAGCTCCCTCACCGCACGGCGGGACGTGCCTCCGCTCTCGCGTGGTGCCGGAGGCTCGAGCGGTTGACCGACGATGAGCACCAGCTTCGTAGGGTGGATGAACTTCGATCCCTTCGGCATCGCGGCCTCAGAGCCGCCGATGCCGACGGGGATGATCGGCACCCGGGTCTTCGCCGCGACGTACGCAGTGCCGTCGAAGAGCTCCTCGACCACCGGGCCTGATTGCCGCGTGCCCTCCGGGAACATGACGAGGGGCTGGCCCGACTCGATCACGGCGATCGATCTCCGCAGCGCTTCGCGGTCGGCCGCGCCGCGATGCACGGGAAAGGCGCCGAGCGCGTGGAAGAACGGATTGAGCGCCTTGAACTTGAAGATCGAGTCCTTGCCCATGTAGCGCATCCGCCGGGGCGTCACGAGCGACGCGAGTGCGAAGTCGATGTTCGAGCGGTGCACCGGGGCCAGGATGAACGGTCGATCCCGCGGGATGTTGTCGCGCCCGATGACCTTGATGCGTCCGAACGCCTTGGCCACTCCGAGGATCAGTGCCCGCACGAAGCGATAGAGCGCGACCTGCCACCACCGTTGCCGGTCAGCTACCGCCATCGAGCCTCTTCAACAACTCGGCGACCACGTCGTCGATCGTCCGTCCGGTGGTGTCGACGAGTACGGCATCCTCAGCCGCGGCCAGCGGGCTGTGGTCTCGGCCCTCGTCGAGCGCATCGCGGCGGGCCAGATCGGCCGCCACGGTCTCGTAGTCGAGCTCGGTCACCTCTTTGGCCCGGCGTTGCGCGCGCTCGTCCGCGGCCGCCGTGAGATACACCTTGAGCTCAGCGTCGGGGAAGACCACGGTCCCGATGTCGCGGCCTTCGATCACGCCACCCCCGCGAGCAGTCGCCCACTCACGCTGACGCCGCCGCAGCTCCTCGCGGACGCCGGGGTTGGCGGCGACGATGCTGACCGCGCGGGTGACCTCCGGCCCCCGGATCTCGATGGTCGCATCGACACCATCCACGGTCACGTGTTCAAGCGTGACCTCGAGCGTGAGATCACGGGTGAGCGCGGCCACCTTGTCGTCGTCGTCCGGGTCGACGTTGCGTCTCAGCGCGGCGAACGCGACGGCGCGGTACATCGCACCGGTGTCGAGATACGCGAGCTCCAGGCGCTCGGCCAGATGACGGGCCACCGTCGACTTGCCCGATCCTGCCGGCCCGTCGATGGCAATCACGCGCATGGGCACGACGCTACCGAAGTTGGTCGAGCGCGCTGAAGTAGCCGGGGAACGTCTTGGCCACGCACTCCGGGTCGTCGATCTCGATGCCGGGTACGCGGAGGCCGATCAATGCGAACGCCATCGCCATGCGGTGATCGTCGTACGTGTGGATGCGCGCCGAGTGCGGTTGACCCGGTTTGATCGTCAACCCGTCCTCGTGTTCGATGGCGTCGATACCGCAGCGCCGCAGCTCCGTGATGAGATCGCCGATGCGATCGCTCTCCTTGCCGCGGATGAAGCCCACGCCGGTGACGGTCGTCGGCGAGTCGGCGAACACGGCGACAGCCGCGAGGGTCGGCACCATGTCCGAGAGGTCGCGTAGGTCGACGGTGACACCGTGCAGCACACCGGTGCCGCGCACCGTGGTGCGCTCCGAGTCTCGCTCCACGGTCGCACCCATCGATTCGAGGACGTCGACGAACCGCAGGTCACCCTGCAGCGATGAGGGCCCGAGGCCTTCGACCGTCACTCGCCCACCGCACATCGCGGCGGCCGCGAAGAAGTACGACGCCGCCGAAGCGTCGGGCTCGATGTCGAACGTGCGCGGACCGGCGAAGGCCCGCATGATGGCGTGAGTCATCGCGACGTACGGCTCGGAGACGAGCGCGGTGGTCACATCGACCTCGAAGCCGGCCATCAGCAGGCCGGAGACGAATTGGCTCGACACGTCACCCGAAACGGAGACCCGTCCGCCGCGGACGCCATTCGAGCGGAGCACGATCGGCAGGCATCCGGGCTCTCCGAGCTCGTCGATCTGCACGCCGACCGCCCGAAGCGCATCGAACGTGGGCGCCATCGGACGGCGGCGCATCGGTGGCGCGGCATCGATCTCGAACCGGCCGTTGCCCCGCGCCGCAACCGGCGTGATGAAACGGGCGGTGGTGCCGGACAGCCGAACGTCGAGCCGGGCTTCGGATACGGGAATCGCCCCACCGCAGCCATGGACGGAGATGCGCTCACCCGCGACCTCGACCGCGATGCCGAGCGCGCGCAGGCAGTCGATCATGGCCTCGGTGTCGTCGGCCCGCAGCGCGCCGTGGAGCTCGCTCGTGCCGTTCGCGAACGCCGCACAGATCAACGCGCGGTTCGTGATGCTCTTCGAGCCCGGCACCGTGATCGTGGCGTCGGGCGGTCGAGCAAGCGGCTCGACGATCAACACGTCACTCATTCGAGCGTGCGCACCGCCGGTCGGTAGCCGCGAGCGACGAGGCCCCCGTGGAAGCGCTCCGCGCGTTCGGCGGGTACGAGGAGGATCAGCACGCCTCGGTCGCCTTCGCTGGAGTGAGCGATCTCGAGGTCGGCGATGCTCACATCGAGCTCCGCCGCGAGTGTGGTGACATCGGCGAGCACGCCGGCGCGGTCGGGAACGGGAACGCGGACCTCGCACAGCTCGTCGGGTCGGGCGATCCGTGCGGGGAGGTTTCGCCGCGCGATGTGAGCGCGTTCGAGCACGTTGAGCAAGCCTTCGCGGTCGGCCTTGTCGACGATGTCGCGCATGTCGGTGAGACCGGAAATCAAACGGTCGAGCATCTCGACGATCGCCGTGCGGTTCTCGGCGCAGATGTCGGGCCAGATGCCGGGATGCCCGGCCGCGATGCGCGTCATGTCTCGGAAGCCCCCGGCCGCCAAGCGCAGTAGGGCTCGATGCTCGTCGGCTCGTTCGTCCGCGAGATGCATGAGCGTGGCTGCGGTGAGGTGGGGAACGTGCGACACGACCGCGACCAGCGCGTCGTGACGGTCGGGCGACAACGCAACCACATCTGCGCCGAAGGCGGTGACGGTCGAGCGGATCATGGCAAAGGCTTCGTCGTCGGTGGACGCGGTCGGGGTGAGCACCCACACGGCCCCTTCGAACACCTCCGCGTCGGCGCCCTCGATGCCGTCTTGTTCCGAGCCGGCCATCGGATGTCCCCCGACGAACCTGGGATCGTCGACGGCTTCGAGCACCGAACCCTTGACGCTGCCGACATCGGTGACGTAGCCCGTGGTGGCATCGAGCGCCTGGCGGGCCGCGTCAGGGATCGACCGTACGGGTACGGCCACGAAGGTGATCGATGCCGACGGATCGAGCCCTACCTCGTCGAGGGCTCCGAGTTCGCGTGCCCGCTCGGCGCGCGACAGGTCGGCATCCGTGCCGCTGACGTGCCAGCCGAGACCTCGCAGTGCGAGGCCGATCGATCCGCCGATGAGACCGGTGCCGATGACGTTGGCGCGCTGGACCGTCATGGCTTACTCCGGCAGGTCGTCGCGCAGGCCCTTCGCGCCCTCGAGATAGACGTGATGCAGCTCGCGACGGGAGCGTTCGGTCATCAGGTGCACGAGGATGCGAATGCACATGGGCATCGCGCCTTCGATGTCGAGCTCGCGGGCGCAGATCAGCGGTACGTCGCCCAACCCGAACTTGCGGGCGGCGGTGGCCGGGAAGGTCGAGTGGATGTCGTCGGTCGCGGTGAAGACGATGCTGATGAGATCGTCGTGGTCGATGCCGTTGCGCTCGAACAGCTCCGTCAACAACGCGAGCATCCGCTCGGTGATGTGTTCCGGCTCGTCGACGTCGACCGTGGTCGCGCCACGCAGTGCTCGAACCACGGGGGGCATCGTCAGATGGTACTTGGAGGGGTCTCGGCTCCCGCGGCCCGTTCCAGAGCCCGAACCTCGTCGATCGCGAGCACCCGCCACTCCCCCGGTGCCAGCGAGCGATCCGCCAGCGGGCCGATGCGGGTGCGTACCAAGCGCACCACGGGATGCCCCATGGCCTCGCACATCCGTCGTACCTGACGCTTGCGCCCCTCGTGGATGGTGATGCGCACGAGTGTGCGCTCGACGAGCACGACCTTCGCCGGCGCGGTAAGCCCGTCGTCGAGCTCGACGCCTTCTCGCAGACGACGGAGCTCACCACGCGTCGGGCTGCCTTCGACCTCGACGAGATACTCCTTCTCGACGCCGTGCTTCGGATGGGCGAGCCGTTGCGCCAGGTCGCCGTCGTTCGTGAGCAGCAACAATCCTTCGGTGTCTTGATCGAGCCGACCGATCGGAAAGACGCGCGGTTCGGCGGGAACGAGCTCGGTGACGATCGGACGGCCGTGCGTGTCGGCTGCGGTCGTCACCACACCAGCGGGCTTGTTGAGCAGGTAGTACACGAGCCCGGGCTGCGTCCCGATACGCACGCCGTCGACCTCGATGTGATCGGTCTCGGCGTCGGCCTTGTCGCCGAGGGTCGCCACGATGCCGTTGATCGTGATCGAACCACTGTCGATCAACTCCTCGCAGTGCCGCCGGCTCCCGAGGCCCGCGCGGGCGAGGATCTTCTGGAGTCGTTCACTCCCGGGCATCTAAAGCATCTGGAAGCAATCCTTGTTCCAGCGCCTCGACGACTTCCGCGCCCGGAACGAACTGGCCGAGACCGGGAAGGTCGTCGAGAGAATCGAGCCCGAGGCGTTCGAGGAACGTCTTCGAGGTGCCGTACATGATGGCGAGGCCCGGGCCGGGATCGCGAGCGATCTCCTCGATGAGGCCGCGTTGCTGCAGCGTTCGCATCACGGCATCGACATCGACACCTCGGATGGCCGACACCTGCGCGCGGCTCACCGGTTGCTTGTACGCCACGATTGCGAGCGTCTCGAGCGCGGCCGACGACAATCGCGCCGACTGCCCGTCGAGCACGAACCGCTCGACGTACGCGGCGAGATCGGGATGGCTCTGGAACCGATAGCCGCCGGCGATGCGCACGAGCACGAACCCACGATCGTCGGCTTCGTACGCCTCCGCCAGTTCCGTGCACAGCTCGTCGATCTTGGCGGCCGGCAACTCGAGCAGCTGCGCGAGCAAGTGGGTCTCGACCGGTTCCTCGGCCACCATGAGGATGGCCTCGATGGCCCTTCTATTTTCAACCGTCATAGGTGTCCATCGTGGCCATGGCCCGCATCCAGCCGCCTTCCTCGGCGGTGTCGAGCTCGCCGCCGATCCAAGAGATCGTGATGTCGCCGAAGCTCGTGAACTGGTCGAGCTCGACGAGCCCCTGTTTGTACAGCTCGAGGATGGCGAGGAAGCGCACGACGATCTCGAGGCGTTCGACGAGGGAACCCGTGAGCTCACGGAACGTCATGCGGCCGGTCCGCGGCAGCTCGTCGAGCAACTCCTCTACGGCGTCGGTGACGCTCGCTCGCACCGGAGCAACGTGGTCGAGGTCGACCCGCGGAGGCGGCCGAGGTGTGATCGCACGAATGAACGCGGCGCGCACGTCGTCGGCGTTGATGCCCGCGAGCAGGTCTGGCGCGAGCTCGAGGAACCGGTCTTCGAGGCCGGCGGTGCGCGGGTACGACCGCCCGGCCGCGGCCGAGAGCCGGTGCAGGGCCGTGGCGGCATCTTTGAACGTCTTGCATTCCAAGAGGCGCACGAGCAGCAGCTCGCGCTCCTCCCAGAGCGCCAACTCGTCGTCGAGGTCGAGGTCGTCGTCTCCGGGGAGGAGTCGCTTCGACTTGAGCTCGAGCAGGGTGGCGGCGATCAGCAGGAACTCGGTGGCCACGTCGAGGTCGAGCCCTTCCAGCTTCTCGAGCTCGACGAGATAGGCGTCGACGATGCGGGACAGGCTCACCTCGTAGAGATCGACCTGTTCCCGCAGAATCAGATGGAGGAGCAGGTCGAACGGGCCTTCGAAGACCTCGGTCTGCACCTCATAGGCCACGGCGAACCAGGGTAACGGTGCGGGGAGCGCAGCCCGCGCACCCCTAAAGTCATGAGACATGGCACGGGTGTTTTCTGGGATGGCGCCGAGCGGTGAGGCGACGCTCGGCAGCCTGCTGGGCGCGCTGCGGCACTGGGTCACGGCCCAGAACGTCGACGCCTACTACTGCGTCGTCGACCTCCACGCCCTCACCGTTCCTCAAGACCCGGCGGAACTGCGCCGGCGCACGCTCGAGCTGGCGACGGTCTTCCTGGCCGTCGGGATCGACCCCGACGTCTCGACACTGTTCGTGCAGAGTCACGTGCACGAGCACGCCGAACTGGCCTGGCTGATGGAGTGCAACGCCTCGTTCGGGGAGCTGAGCCGGATGACGCAGTTCAAGGACAAGTCCGAGCAGCGGGACTTCGTGTCCGCCAGTCTCTTCACCTATCCGGCGCTGATGGCCGCCGACATACTCCTCTACGACACCGAAGAGGTCCCGGTGGGCGACGACCAGCGCCAGCACGTGGAGCTGACCCGCGACGTCGCCGAGCGATTCAACGGCCGGTATGGCCCGACGTTCACCGTGCCGAAGGCCGTGATCGGAGGGGTCGGGGCTCGGGTGATGGACCTCCAAGAGCCGACCCGCAAGATGTCCAAGTCCGACGACACCTCGGCCGGCACCATTCTCGTGCTCGAGGATCTCGCATCGGTCACGAAGAAGATCAAGCGGGCCGTCACCGACACGAACTACGACCCGAAGCAGCCCGGGGCGGCGAACCTGTTGTCGATCCTCGCGGCGTGCACGGCTTCAGACCCCGACGTGCTCGCGGCCAACTATTCGCAGTACGGACCATTGAAGGGCGACGTCACCGACGCGGTGACAGCGGTGCTCGAGCCGATCCAGCAGCGCTACCGCGAGCTCTCGGCCGACCCCGCCACCGTCGCCAAGATCCTCGAACGCGGGGCGGAGAAAGCGCAATCGGTTGCGGCAGTCACACTCGATCGCGCGCGACGCAACGTGGGCCTCCTGGCCCGCGGCGAAGGGTGAAGCGATGAAAACTGCACTCGAGATTCTCCTGTTCGCGTTCGGCTACCCGACCGCGATCATCGTGATCTTTCGGTTCGTGCCCGTGGTGCGCGAACGCCGTACTCGCTGGTTCGTGTTGCACGAGCTCGGAGTCGCAGCGATCGTCGCCGGGCAAGCGCTGCTCGGCAGCGCGCAAGGCGTGATCATCAACGGATCATGGGGCGTGGTCGCGGCGGTCTGGTATGCGCTCGGCCCCACGCTCCAACGACGACGCCGCGGGAGCCAGTCGGCGTAGTTGGCTGGTCATGGCTTGGTTGTAGATGTTCCCAAACGGTCGAGGATGTTCTCGGTGATCTGCTCGACCTGACGATCACGGCCGGCCAGACCGTGCGCCCAGTCCGTACTCCCGGAAGTGACCACGACGCCGCCGGCGGGCGACGTGTACGTACCGAGCACGGCATGGCCGTACGAGATGCGCTCGACGTTGTCGTCAGAGCGCTCTCCAAAGAGTCGCGCGGCGATGAACTCGACTTCAGAGGGTTCGTCCGGCGCGGGAGGACGAGTGGCCGTCGTGCGCGTGAAATGCGCTGCGGGCGCGGTCCCGAGGATCTCGAAACCTGCGGGGGTACCGTCGACGCCCGTGGGATACGGCAACCCGTCTCGGTACGTGAAGTCGCAGCCGTCGCATTCGTAGCCGACGGTTGTGGCCGCCGCGCCGAGCACGTCGCCGTAGCCGAGGCCGGTGCCATCGAAGAGCCAGTGGTCGGCGCGGTGGATCGTGTAACCGCCGATGCCCGACGTGACGCGTTTGCCGATGCGGTGGTAGCCCCCGCGAGCGAAGCTCACACCGGTCATGTGGTTCTCGGGCCGCTCGATGAGGTGGTCGGACCACAAGCTGGTGAGCTCGCTGACGCGGTCGGTGCCGAAGACCGGGTCGCGCTTGAACTGACCCTTGTAGCCGACCATGGTGGCCGCCGGACCTTCGGGTGTGGGGTCCTCGAGACGCACCTGCCAGAAGGCGGTGTTGCCGGAGAGGAACGCCGCGTTGCCGCCGCGTGCGATGAAGTCCTCGACGGTGTCGCGCATACCTGCGGACCAGTACTCGTCATGGCCGACCGACAAGTACAGGGAGTAGCCGCCGTCGCGCAGGAGATCGGGGTGGCCTTCGAGGTCGGCGTTGGTGACGATGTCGATGTCGTACCCGTGCCCCTCGGCCCATTGGAGGAACGGCAGCTCCCAGTCGGGCCAGCCTGCCGACCCGGCGTAGGGCGAGAGGTGGTTGAGTTGCAAGTAGCCGACATGGGCCGCCATCTGCGGGTCGGGTGGCACCGTGGTCGTGACCCGGCGGCCCAGCCCCGGGGGCTTGTACAGGTAGCCGGGCGACATCGGCCGCTGCAGCGACACGTGGGTGCCACCCGTGTAGAGATTGCGTCCTCCGAAGTCGTTGTAGGCGTGCCAGGTGTTCGTGGCCAACGCGAGCAGGATCGACGCGGTCGGCTTGCCGGCAGTCGGGCGCACCACGAAGAAGGCGTGACCGCGCCGGCTCCTGCCGTCGACATCGATGTCCAGGACGACTTCGTAGTAACCGGACCGCCACTCGGGATCGACATTCAGGACCAGCGCGGGCGGCCACCCGCACCCGTTCGAGTGCGCGTCCAATGGTGTCGCGTGACTCTCGGCGGGAATCGCGCCGTCGGTGAACACGACTGTGCGCTCGTCGCCGACGCGGGCGATCTCCACCCGCACGGGCCTGGCGCCCGCCGAGGAGAGATGCAACGCAACCGTCCCGCCGCTCGCGACCGATTGCGGCCAGCAGTAACCCGTGACGGTCTCATATGCCATCGTCCGACGCTACGGCCTCACAGCGGGTGACGACGATCAGTCGTCGTCGCAGTCCTTCAGCACCTGAGCCAGCTTCGGGTTGACCGTCCATTGCTCGGCGGGCTTGTGGTGCTCGCGGGTCCACGCCTCGGTGAGCGGGTCGCTCCCGGCCATGCCGAGGAGATCACCTCCGAGATCGGGATGCAGGAGGTACAGCCCCACGCGCCGGGTGAAGCCGCGGCCGCGTGTCCACGTCTTCGCTTGCTCGCGGCCGAGGATCATCCCGCACAACGTGGCGACGACGCGACCGTAGGTGCGCAGTCCGGATTCGATCTTGCCGACGTCGTGAAGCAATGCGGCCGCCAGCACCGGACGGCTCGCTTCATGCCCGAGTGAGCGCTCGACGTCTCTGGCCACGACCGCGGCGTGTCGTCGATCGGGTCCGCTCATCCGCCTCCACAGCTCGACCTCGCTGGGGAGCAGCTGGGCGCGGGCCCACTCGTCTTCGGCCGCCCTGGGCCCTCCGGGCCGGAGAGATCCGAAGAACCGCCGGGCGAGATGGCCCCACATCGCGAGGGGCTAGGCGTGGTCGATGCAGTAGCGAGCGGCGGGCATCGCCTCGAGCCGGGGCTCGGCGATCTCCTTGCCGCAGGTCTCACAGGTGCCGAAGCCGCCGCTCTCCAACTTGCCGAGAGCGCGCTCGACGTCGGTGAGCTGATCGGTCAACGAAGCGACCACCATCCGGTTCTCGCCCTGCTCAGCGGCCACCTGGCCCGAGTCGGCGAAGTTCTCATCGAACGACATCCCCTTGTCGCCAGCTCCGAGCTCTTCGAGCTGGTGCTGCAACGAGGCGCGCTCGCCCTCGAGCTGTGACCGAAAAGAATCGAGCGCAGTTTGCCCCGGCATAAGGCGGCAAGGCTACCGGACGTGGGCCGACGCGGCTCCCGGGATCCCTGCGGCTCTGGGGTGTGCCTCCTGGTACACCTGCCAGAGCCGCTCGGTGCTGACCTTCGTGTACACCTGCGTGGTCGAGATCGACACATGGCCGAGCAGCTCCTGGACCGCTCGGATGTCGGCGCCGTGGTCGAGCAGGTGCGTCGCGCACGAGTGGCGCAGGACGTGCGGGCTGAGTCGATCTCCGAGCCCCGCTCGATCACCGTGCTTCCTCACCAGCAGCCATGCGCCCGCCCGGGTGAGGCGACCACCCCTCGCGTTGAGGAAGACCGCTTCGGCATCGCCGCGCCGGGCCCATCGCTCCGGCTCGAGCTCCGGCCGGCCACCGTCGAGCCATTCGGCCAGCGCCCGCACTGCCGGGCGCCCGAGCGGAACGATCCGCTCCTTGGAGCCCTTCCCGAACGCCCGCAGCAGCGCCGCGTCGAGGTCGATGTCGGCGAGCGACAGTCCGACCAACTCCGAGATACGGATGCCAGTGCCGTACAGCACCTCGAGGACCGCGCGATCGCGCTGGCTGATCGGATCATCGCCGACGACCCCTTCGATGAGGTCGATCACCTCGGCTTCGTCGAGTGCCTTCGGCAGTCCGGCCGGTACCCGGGGCGCCTCGACCCCGGCGGCGGCATCGTTCGCACTGAGTCCTTCGTCGGCGAGGAAGTGATGCAAGGATCGCACCGAGACCGACGCGCGGGCGACGGATGCCGGTGCTTTACCTTGCTTCCTGAGGTGGGTGATGTACGCGGCGATGTCGGGCGCGCTCACGCCGGTGAGTACAACCGATCGTTTCGTGAGCCACTCGAGGTACGCGCCGAGGTCACGCCGATATGCCGACAGCGTGTTCACCGAACGACCTCGTTCCACCGCCAACCAGGTGAGGAACTCCTCGGCCTCGATCGGCAGTTCGTTCATCGTGTGGCTACTCGCTCTCGCGCGAGGAGCAACGCGATGATCGATTTCGCATCGGTGAGCTCACCGGACGCGATGAGGCGAGGAACGTCGTCGAGGCTGATGTACTCGATCGTCATCGCCGATTCCTCGGGACCGACCGGAGCGCGCTCGACTTCAGTGAGCCCTGTCGCGAGGTACGCGAACGAGTGCTCATCGCAGAACCCGGGCGAGTTGTAGAACTCCAGCAGCAACTCGACGTTGTCGGCCCGCAGTCCGACCTCCTCTTCGAGTTCCCGTTGCGCGGTGAGACTCGGCTCCTCACCGTCGACATCGCGCTTGCCGGCCGGGATCTCGAGGACATCACGATTGACCGGTGCGCGGAACTGGCGCACCAGCACGACTCGCCCATCGTCAAGCAGGGGCACCACGGAGACCGCGCCGGGATGATGAACGATGTCGCGCTTGAAGTGAGTTCCATCGGGTGCTTCGAACTCGGCCTCACCGAGCCAGATCGAGTGCGCCCGGTACAGCTCGACCTCGCCGAGCCTCTTGAAAACCGGCAACTAAGGAACCGTGATCGTGGTCTCGAGGTCGTCGTGCAGGAACAGGTGCGGGTTGCGGCCCTCGGCGCGTGCGAGTGCGGCCCCGATGAACTCCCGGAACAAGGGTGCCGGACGATCGGGGCGGCTCTTGAACTCCGGGTGCGCCTGGGTGCCGACCCAGAACGGGTGGCCGAGGAGCTCGATGAACTCGACGAGACGACCGTCGGGTGACATTCCCGACGGCCACAACCCGGATTCCTCGAACTTGGCCTTGTACTTGTTGTTGAACTCGTAGCGATGTCGGTGGCGCTCGGACACGACCCGCTCGCCGTAGGCCCGTGCCACGATCGACCCGGGCGCGAGCTCCGCGAAGTAGGCGCCGAGTCGCATCGTGCCACCCTTCGAGGTCACGTCGCGCTGGCTCTCGAGCAGGTCGATCACCGGATGCGGGGTCTGCGGGTCGAACTCGCTCGTGTTCGCCCCGACGAGTCCGCAGACGTTGCGAGCGAAGTCGACGGTCATGACGTGGAGTCCGAGGCACAACCCGAGGCACGGGATGCCCTGCTCGCGGGCATAGCCGGCCGCGGCGATCTTGCCTTCACCGCCGCGCTCGCCGAAACCGCCCGGGATCACGATGCCGTCGAGGTCGCGCAGCCGACCTGCGGCCAGAAGCCCTTCGACCTCCTCGGCCTGGATCCAATCGATTTCGACCTTGGCGCTGTGGTGGAACCCGCCGTGCTTCAGCGCTTCCACGACCGACAGGTAGGCGTCGAGCAGGCTCACGTACTTGCCGATGAGACCGATGCGGACGGGCTTGTCGGCGGCGTCGACGCGGTCGACGAGCGCCTCCCACGTACTCAGGTCGGGAGTTGCATCGGGGAGCCCGAGGTGGGCGCAGACGACGCGGTCGAGGCCCTCGTCGTGCAGCACGAGCGGGATCTCGTAGATGTTTCCGGCATCGGCGGCATTGACGACGGCCTCGACGGGGACGTCGCACAGGTTGGAGATCTTGCGCTTCAGCGCATCGGACAGTGGCCGGTCGCTGCGACAGACGATGGCGTCGGGCTGGATGCCTCGAGCGCGGAGTTCGGTGACGGAGTGCTGCGTCGGCTTGGTCTTCTGCTCGCCGGACGGACCGATGAACGGCACGAGCGTGACGTGGAGGTAGCAGACGTTCTCGCGGCCGACGTCGAGCCGGAACTGTCGGATGGCCTCGAGGAACGGGAGGATCTCGATGTCGCCGACCGTGCCACCGATCTCGGTGATGACGACGTCGACCTCATCGGCGGCCAACCGGGTGATGCGCCGCTTGATCTCGTCGGTGATGTGCGGGATCACCTGAACGGTCTTGCCGAGGTAGTCGCCTCGCCGCTCGGCCGCGAGCACGGCCGAGTAGATCGAGCCGGTCGTGGCGTTGGAGTCGCGCGACAGACGCTCGTCGACGAACCGCTCGTAGTGGCCAAGGTCGAGGTCGGTCTCTCCGCCGTCGTCGGTGACGAACACCTCGCCGTGCTCGAACGGATTCATCGTGCCCGGATCGACGTTGATGTACGGGTCGAGCTTCTGCATCGTGACCCGAAGCCCACGCGCCTTGAGCAGACGACCGAGCGAGGAAGCGGTGAGGCCTTTACCGAGCGAGGAGGCCACTCCTCCCGTTACGAAGATGTGTTTCGTCACGGGAAACCACCATATCGCAGGTCGTTCAGTTTGCCGGTGGATGCCGAAGGAGCCGAGTCACAGCACCGACGACGAGAGCGTGTCAGGAGCAAAGGGCCTGCGTGATCTTCTCCGTCCAACCCTCGTCGTGCACGACTCGCGCCGCGAGCGCTGACCGTGCCCATCGCACGATCTCGAGGGTGCGCACCGCCAGCGTCCAGCGACCCAGCTGGTCCTCGGGTAACGAGATCGCCTCACGCCGAAAGCTCGTGAGGAGCAGCGCGGCGTTCAGCCGGTCTATGTCATCGGTGCGGTACACGAAGGTCGCCCGCGCCTCATCGGCGTGCGTTCCCTCGACGGCGACCATCTGTCCCCGAGGAGCCAACACGAACGGCATCGACGTTCCGTCGGGTTGGGCCTTGATGCCTGCTCGCATGTCGCGGTCGGCGAGGTGTTCGAGTCCGTCCACTTCGGCCGGCCGGCTCGACGCGACCGCGGTCCGCAGCGCGCCCCACCACTGGCCCGCTTCGTCAGCGGTGACGGCCCACCCGTCCGGCGCGTTGAAACCCGCCAATCTGTCGGACAGCGCGGCATACGCCTGTGCCGTACGCGCGACGAGCTCGGTGCGCGCCCGCTCGAGGTCGAGCAGGAACTCGTCGGTCCGCCGCCCGAGTTGACGGACGACGACCGGCGCGAGCCCACCGCGCAGTCCGACGGTGATCTTGTACCCCTCGCGCTCGACGCGTTCGATCAGCGAGAACGGCGCAACCTGCGAGGCGGCGGACCAACCGTCGACGGTGAGGCCATCGGCGAAGAGCGTCACCGTGAGGGGATCGTCGCCACCGCGGCCCTCGTACTCGTCGATCGGCCGATCGCCCGTCCACTGCAAGAGCGCGGCGCGGCGCGCGGCCCGGCGGGCCTCGCCGAACTTCAGCAGGAAATCGTCGCGCTGGCGGCCCAGCTGGCTGATCGTGACCGTTGTTCCACCCACGAGCCGCAACGCGATGTTGTGGCCATCGACCTGCACCTCGTCGATGTCCACGTGTGCGAGATGACGCGAAGCCGTAGCGAGGCCGGTCGGCTCCACCGCGATCGTGACCGCGTCATCGTCGAGCCAGCACGGGAACGCGCTCACGCGCTCAGAGCTTGGTGCCGCACTCTGCGCAGAACTTCACGCCGGCGTCCGATTCCGCCCCGCACTCGCCGCAGAACTTCTTGGCCGACAGCGCCTCGCCACACTCGGGACAGAACTTGCCGCCGTCGATCTTGGCTTGGCAATGCGGACACGTCACCTTCGCCCGCTCGGCGATGTCGATGTCCTCCGTCCAGTCGACGGTCTCGGCCTTGTCACGGATCTGGCGCATCTGCGCTGCCGCCTGCGCCCGCGACACCTCCTCGGCAACGCTCGGTGAACATGTGAGGCACTGCCCGATGTCGTGGTTCCAACACACCGGCACGCAGACCCAGTTGCCGCACCCGCGACATTGCTTGAACTGGTCCTTGACGGCTTCCACGGCCTGCTTCATCGCCTTGTCCTTCTGAGGCGAGTTCGTGCCGCGGTCGTACTGCAGCGCCTCGGCCGCGTTCGACAGCTTGCCGAGACTCTCCACGCGATCGCCGAACATCGACGACGCCGCCCGCAGGAAACCACGCCCGCGCTCCTTGACATCGCGGATGTAGGGCGAGCGATAGCCGTTCCCGCACCGTTCGCACACGAACTCGAACTGGTAGCCCTCGGCATTCGACAGATCACGGATGTTGTCGGTGAAGGCGATGATCTCGGTCACGGCCTCAGTCCCTCCTCGTTCGATGCATCGTTGTCAACACGACTGATCCACAGTCGCGGGGACGTCGATGCTGTTCGATCCCCCCGACCCGTCCGCCGAAGCGGACGTACCCGCGAACGCCACGAAGAACTGCGCCGACGACTCGTCGCCGTGCAGGGTGACGGTGGCGGTTCCGGGCTTCGTCCCCTTCTTCACTTCCACGCTGCCGTTGGCGGTGGCGTTGGCGGACGCGGCGGCGATGCCTGGCGCGTCCAGATGGAAGGTGAGTTGGAAGTTGCCCGTGCGATCCGGCGTCACGGTGGCCTCGAGCGCACCCGAGAACGTCGCCGTCAGGCCGCTCACGGTGGAGCTTCCGCTGACCTGGAGATTCCAGTCGTTGTCGAACGCGTTGCAGATGTCGCCGTCGAGCCGGACACCTGCGCCGATGGCGTTGTGGATGTGGTAGTCGTCGCCGTAGTCCTTGACCTTGAACGTCGTGGTCGCGCCCGCGGGGTGCACCAGCGCGAGGGCACGTAGCAGCCCGACCGACAGCACCGACAGCGGGCCCGACAAGACCGCGCCGACGATGGTGAGGATGTTCTTGCCGAGACTCGACTCCTCGAGATCGACTTCGATGCTCACCGTCGTCTTGCGAATGAGTTCGTCGGGGTCCGGGGGCAGATCGTGCACCTGGCTCTTCCCTTCCACATCCATCTCGACTTGCCCGGTGGCGTTCGTGCGCTGCTTCGGCGTCTCCTTGAACTCGATCCACGTGCCCTTGGTGTCGAGTCCTGTTCCGAACGCCGGAGGGTGCCCGTGCCACACGACGTCGGCGTCGGCGATCGGGCCGCGCTCCGGCATACCGACGTCGAGGCCGCTCGCCGCGAGCCCCGCCCGAAGGCAGTTGAGGTACTCGCTCTTGCCCTGCTTGTAGGTGATCGTGGCGCGCAGCGTCCGTAGCTCGCCGGAGCCCAACGTTTGTCGCGTGCGCACCAAGGGCTCACCGCCGACGAGTTCGAAGCTCACATTCAGCAGCGCTCGAGCGATGAACTCCTTGGCCCAGGCCATCGCGATCCCCGCCAGCGTCAACGCGGTGTTCGTCTTCGACGCCACCTCGGCTGCACCGGCGGGCAACACCTTCTCGATCCCGCCGAGGAATCGATCCCACCCGATGCTCAGCCCACCGATCGCGTAGTCGAGCGCGTCCTTGGTCTTGTCCCCCAGCGAGCACGGGGCCTTGTCGCCATCGCGGTACGCGATCCGCTCGACCGCGAGATCGCGGGCCGCGCTGCCCGAATCTGACGAGCTCGAACCGGGCACCGACTTCGCAGCGGGATCGATGCTGCGCAGGTCCGCAGAGAACCGCAGCGAAATCAGCACGGCCTGTGCATCGGTGAGCGTCACCGTGCGCCCGTCCGTGGCCGCCAGGAGATCGTGCGCCGGCGTTTCGTCAGGTGCCAGCGCGGCGATGAAGCGCGCGAAGAAGCGGAACGTCGGGTTGTCCGAATCGGCCGCGGTCTTGATGTCGGCGAGCAGCGCGTCGGACAGGCTGGCGACAACAGCCGGGTCCTGGTCGTTGCCCGACATGGCGAGCGAGAGGCCGGCGGTGAATTCGTCGAGCGTGGTCGACGGGTCGCGCGCCGCCAGCGTCGCCATCGGGATCACCTCGCCCGAGCGGACGTCGACCCCTTGGAACGGCTCGCCCGGCGCTTGCACGGCGGTGCCATCGATGTCGAGGACCTTGAGGCCCGAGCGGGCGAGCGCGGTGAGCATCGGCGCCGCGCCGCCCTCGCCCCCCGCCACGACCTGGTCGGCGAGGGCCCGCACCGCCTCGTCGGGATCGCCGCCGGGATCGAGGGCCGCGGGCGGCAGCAGCTTGCTGTCGGCCACCACGTCCTTCGGGATCTCCGTCGACCCCTTGCCCGCGCCGCTGGCGCTGTCGCCGCCCTTGCTCCCACCACCGCTGCACGCCGCCGCCGCCGCACACATCGAGACGGCGGCGAACAGCGCGACGGCGCGCATCACTGCCCGCGACATCGAACGTGTCAGCCCGCGTACTTGAGGGCGATCTTCGTGGCGACGTCCGTTGGGACGCCGAGCACGATGATCATGTTCTTGCCGGAGAACAGCACGACCTCACCGAGCTTCTTGATCTCGTAGGCGTGCGGTGTGCCGGAGATCGGCGTCACCTCGCCGAACTGCGACCTCATCACGGGGAGGGAGTCGTCCTCGCTCTGCGAAGCGTTGATCGAGACCCCGACGATCTTCGCGCCGGCTTGGTATTGGCAACCGAAGCCGCTGCCGTCGGGCTTCTTGGTCTCCACCGTGAAGCCGACGATCGCGCTCATCTCGCTCTCGCTGAGCTTGCACGGATCGATGGACGCCGTGCCGGTGGCGCCCCCCGACGTCGCGCTCGTGGCGCCGGCGCTTGACGTGCTCGCGGCGGAAGGCTTCGAGCTCCCACCGCCGCACGCGGACACCGCCGCCACGCACACGAGCACGCCCGCGACAAAGCACTTCCGGAATCTCGTCATGTCCCACCTCTCGCGATCCGCCTGAAAGAGGAACATACGCTTGGTCGTGCTCGAGCGGACTAGGGGAAACCCCAGTCTTTGCCTCTCATCTACGCTCGACGTCCTTGCTGGGGAGAGAGCACGAGCGCGGGCGCATCACCCATCTCGTCGAGCGCGCTCGCGAGGGGCACGGTGGCGCGCTCCTCGTGCTCGGTGGGCCGGGCACGGGGAAGAGCACCCTCTGCACCGACGCGCTGGAGTCGGCCGCGGGCATCACGAAGCTGACAACGGTCGGCCTCGCGTCCGAGTCGGGGCTGCCGTTCGCCGGCCTGTTCGACTTGTTGCGGCCGCTGCAGCCCGCCATCGACCGTCTGCCCGCTCCGCAGGCCGATGCGCTCGCCGGCGCGCTGGCGCTGCGATCCGCAACTCCTTCCGATCGCTTCGCGGTGTTCGTCGGGCTGCTCGGCCTCCTCTCGGCGGCCGCCGACGACGCACCGGTGCTCCTGGTGGTCGACGACCTGCATTGGGTCGATCGCTCCAGCCTCGATGCACTGCTGTTCGTCGCCCGCCGCTTGCACGACGACCGCGTGGCGATGCTGCTCAGCGCCCGTCCCGTCGAGCTCACGGCCGACACCTCGCGCATCGACACGATCGAGTTGCACGGCCTCGACGTCGACGCGTCAGTCGAACTGTTGCGCGGGGCGAGTGGCGTCGCGGTCGCCCCCGAGACCGGAGCGCGGCTGCACGAGCTCACTGATGGCAACCCGCTCGTGCTCGTCGAGCTCGCACACCGTCTCTCCGCCTCTGAGCTCTCGGGCCGGCTTCCGCTACCCGAACCACTTCCGGCGGCCGCGGCGGCGGAGTCGTTGTTCGAGTCCGCGCTCGCTGGCCTCGCCGGCAGCTCCTTCGACGCTCTCGTCATTGCCGCCGCCGCCTCGGCCGACCAGTCCGACACCGATCACCTCACGGCCGCGCTGAAGCACGCCCACCTCGACATCGGCGATCTCACACCGAGCGTCGCGGCCGACTTGCTGCTCGAACATGGTGACACGTTCGAGTTCCGTCATCCGCTGGTGCGTAGCGCGGTGCGCCAACGAGCGAACGACGCGGTGTGGCGCAAGGCGCATGCCACCCTCGCCGCCACGAGCACCGACGACGACGCCCGCGCTCGTCACCTCGCCGAGGCCGCCGGTGGTCCGGATGAACCCATCGCGTCGGAGGTCGAAGCCGCCGGTCGCCGAGCCGCCGCCCGGATGGACCACGCATCAGCGGCCACGTTCTTCGAGCGGGCCGCGTCGTTGTCACCGGATCGCGACCAACAGGCGCGTCGCAAGCGCGAGGCGGCGCGGTCCCGCTCCTTGCTCGGCGACATCGACGAAGCCGCCCGCCTCCTCACGGAAGCCATCGACCTCACTCACGATCAGCGGCTGCAGCTCGAGCTCCGCCAGCAGCGGGCGGGCACGCTGGCCTGGTCGGGCGAGCCGCACCTCGTGCTCCAAGACCTGCTCGGCGTGGCGGAGGAGATAGGCGACACGGATCCTGCTTTCAAGGTGGCGGTAATGCTCGACGCCCTCATTCCCGCCGTGTCGTCCGGCGACATTCCGGCGGCGGCGCGCATCTCCGAGACGACCTTGGGACTCGCGCGGTCGCTCGGCCCGCCCGTCAGCAACTTCGCCGCACTCGCCTTCGCCGGCACGTATCTCTTGATCGGCCGGCGCGACGAGGCGTTGGATCTCTTCCAAGAGGGCGAGGTGCCGCCGCTCGACGTCTTTCCGCCCGACATGGCCGCCCAGCTGTCGGTCATCGTCGGCATCGCGCAGGTGTGGGCCGAGGACCTCGTGCTCGCCGAGACGATCGTCCGCGCCGCGATCGCGCATTGCCGAACCAGCAACGCGCCCGCCGCCCTTCCCGCCCCGCTGGCCATGCTCGCGCTCGTTCTGCACCGATCAGGCCCCTGGGACGAGGCCTTGGCGGTGGCGCACGAAGCCATCGCGCTCGCGGAGGAGACTCGACAGCCCGGCGTGCTGGCCAACGCGTACGCGTCACTGGTGCGGGTGCTGGCCGCCACCGGCGATCACGCCGGCTGCGTCGAGCACTACCCCGCGGCCATCGCCGCCGCCGATCGCGTCGGCGCCTCTCCGCAGAAGACCTTCGTCGAGGCGGCGATGGGACATCTCTTTCTCAGCGAAGGCGACCTCCCCGCGGCCATCGCCACCCTCGACCGCGCCGCTGCGCTCTCCGAGGCGCACGGCGTCGGAGATCCGATCGTGCTCCTCTCCGGCCCCGATCACATCGAAGCCCTCACGCGCGCCGGGCGCAGCGAGCACGCCCGCGAACGGCTGGCGACGTTCGCAGGCGCACCGGAGACCAAATTCTCCCGCTCGGCCGCGCAGCGGTGTCGAGGCCTGCTCGAACGTGACCCCTTGCTGCTCGTCGACGCGATGACCGGCGCGACCGAAGCGGGCTACCCGCTCGACGCCGCTCGCGCTGAAATGATCCTCGCCGAAGTGCTCCGCGCCCGCGGGCGCGCCGCAGAAGCAGAGCCGCATCTCCAACAGGCGATCGCGGCATTCGACACGCTCGGCGCCCGCCAGTGGTCGCGTCACGCTCGTGACTTGATGGGCGCGAGCGCCGACGAGGTGCCGAGGCGGCGCGGCCCCACCGATCTCACGCCGCAGGAGTTGCAGGTGGCCCTGCTCGTCGGGCGCGGCGCCACCAACCGCGAGGCCGCCACTGCGCTGTTCGTGTCGGTGAAGACGATCGAGTTCCACCTCGGGTCGATCTACCGCAAACTGCAGCTGCGATCGCGCACGGAGCTGGCGCTTCGGGTCGCAGCCGGATCGCTGATCAACTAGTCGCGCAAATTCTTCGCTGTCTCGAGGAGCTCCGCCGCGTGCTCACGAGCGGTGTCGCTGTCCGGTGAGCCCGAGAGCATCCGGGAGATCTCGATCACACGTTTGTCGTCCTGCAGCACGATGGCGCTGGCGGTGGTGGTCGTGCCGTCGTCGAGCTTCGTCACAGCGATCTGCGTGTCGGCGAACGCCGCCACTTGCGGAAGGTGGGTGACGACCAGGACCTGACGGTCGGCCGCGAGCGTCGACAGTGCGTGCCCGACCGCGGTGGCGGCCTGCCCGCCTATGCCCGCATCTACTTCGTCGAACACCAACGTCGGCGGGCCGGTGTCATCGCGCGTGCCCAGCAGCACGAGACGCAGCGCGAGCATGGCTCGGGCCAACTCGCCTCCCGACGCCACCTTTGCCAGTGGGAGTTGCGGGGCTCCAGGGTTCGCCGCAAGCAGGAACGCGATCTCGTCGCCCGGATCGGCGTCACCGACGCTCAGGCCGACCGTCGCGTTGGCCATCGCGAGCGTGACGAGATGCGTCTGCACCTCCGCGGCCATTCGCGGAGCGGCTGCTCGCCGCGCCTTGCCGACCTTCTCTGCCTCTGCAGCAATCGCGGCTTCGGCCGCGGCCCGCTCGCGATCGAGTTCGGCTGCTCGCACGTCGTGCGTCTCGAGTTCGACCAGCCGTTGACGCGCCTCCTCCGCGAACGCCATCACATCGGCGAGGGTCTCGCCGTACTTGCGCCGCAGGTCGGCCAGGAGATGCCTGCGGTCGCCCACGGCTGCCAGCCGTTCGGGATCGTCGTCGATGCGCTCGCCGAGTGCCCGCAGCTCCGACGCGGCATCGGTCAGCTCTGCCGCGGTATCTCGCAGACGTGCCTCGATTGCGCTGAAGGGCGCCCGGCCGGCGAGCGCGGCCAGCGCCGCGCCGAGCGAATCGACCGCGCCATCCTCGCCTGCGAGTGCATCGACCGCGGCGGCGGAAGCCTCCCGATGCGCTTGCGCGTTGGCGAGCTCGTCTTCCTCCGCGGACAATCGGTCGTCCTCGTCAGGGCCCGACACCGCCGCGGTGTCGAGCTCGCTGACTTGGAAGCGCACCAGATCGAGCTCGCGCGCCCGTGATCGCTCGTCACCGCCGAGCTCCGCGAGCAGCGCCTCGATGCGGGCAAGCTCCCGACGCACGTCCATGAGTGCAGTGAGATCGATCGCTCCAAAATGATCGAGCGCGCCGCGCTGCACGGCCGGTGACAACAGCGACTGGTGTTCGTGCTGCCCGTGCAGATCGACGATGCGTGCCCCCCACTCCGCGAGCGCTGAGGCCGGTGCCAGTCGGCCGTTCACGTATGCGCGTGACCGCCCGACGGCCGGAACGATTCGAGCCAGCACGAGTTCGTCGTCGTCGACGATGAAACGGCCTTCGATTGTCGCCTCGTCGGCGCCGGGACGCACGAGCGCAGCGTCGGCCTTGCCTCCGACCAAGAGCTCGAGTGCTTCGACGAGCATCGTCTTGCCCGCACCAGTCTCGCCCGTGAGCGCCGTCAGCCCGCGACCGAGCAACAACCGCAGGTCTGCAATGACGCCGAGATTCTTGACGACGAGTTCGACGAGCACCTAGCTCACCGATCCGACAGTCCGAACTTGGCCTTCAAGATCCTGTGGAAGTTGTTGCCACCGAAGCGGACCAGCTTCGCGGGGACGGATGCGGCGGTGCACTCGACGGCTTGCCCGTCGGTGAGCTCAGCCAGCCGCTGGCCGTCCGTCGACACGATCGCCGGACGGTGGCCTTGCACCTCGATCCGGACGGTGGCTTCGGGAGCCAGCACCATCGAGCGGTCGAACAACATGTGTGGTGACACCGGGGTGATCACCATCGCGCGATGGACCGGGTCGACGATGGGTCCGCGGGCCGAGAACGAGTACGCGGTCGACCCGGTTGGCGTCGCGACGATGACGCCATCTGCGGCATAGGTGGTGAAGAATTCGCCGTCGAGCGCCAGCAACAGGCGCACGGGGCCGGCGGGCGTCTTCTCGATCACTGCTTCGTTGAGCGCCAACTTCTGCAGCCCGTCACCGACGCGCACGTCGAGCATCATCCGTTCTTCGATGCGGTGTTCTCCGCGGAACACCCGCTCGAGCGCGTGGAACAGGTCGGCCGGTTCGACCTCGGTCAGGTAGCCGAGCTGGCCCACGTTCACGCCGAGCACGGGCACGTCTTTCGGTGCCACGAGATCGACCGTGCGCAGCATCGTGCCGTCGCCGCCGAGACTGATGGCGAGATCGCATCCCTCCGGCAGGGCTTCCTCTTCGACACCGAGGTCGGCTCGGCGGATGATCGCGGCGTCGTCCTTCGGGAGCCGCGCCTCATGTTTCCGCTCTGTCAACCAGTCGACGGCCTCGAGGGCGAGCGTGCGCGCTTCACGTCGCTCGTGATGCAGCAGGATCGCGATCGTCGCCATCAGTCCGTGCCCTTGCGCGCGTGCAGGAGGAACTCCACGTTGCCGTCGGCCCCCTTGAGCGGCGACTCCATCGTCCCCATGATGGCCGCGCCGAGGTCTGTCAGCGTGCCGCTCACCTCCTCGAGCACCCGAGTGCGCACGTCCGGATCGCGAATCACGCCCCGTCCCCGTGATGCCTCGGCCCTCCCGGCTTCGAACTGGGGCTTCACCAGGAGCACGAGGTCGGCCCCGGGAGCCGCACAGGCGAGGAGTGCGGGGGCGACGGTCCGCAGCGAGATGAACGACAGGTCGGCCACCACGAGGTCGACCGCTCCGCCGATGGCGGCGGCGTCGATGGTGCGGACGTTCGTGCGCTCGCGGAGGTCGATGCGCTCATCCGTGCGCAATCGCTCGTGGATCTGGCCGTAGCCGACGTCGACGGCGACCACCTGCCGGGCCCCGCGCTGCAACAAGCAGTCCGTGAATCCCCCAGTGGATACGCCCGCATCGAGGGCACGAAGACCCGTCACCGAGATGCCGAAGCCGTCGAGGCCGGCGGCCAGTTTCTCGCCGCCGCGGCTCACGTACGCGCGTGCGGGACCTTGCACGACGATGGCCGCGCCGGCCTCGACGAGGCGGGCGGGCTTGTCGGCAACCGCTCCATCAACGGTGACGCGGCCTTCCGCGATCACTTCCACGGCGCGTTCGCGGCTGGGCGTCAAACCTCGCCGGACGAGTTCGGCGTCGAGACGCCGACGCGTGCTCAGGCCTTCTTCGCCGCGGCCTTCTTGGCCGGAGCCTTCTTCTTGGCCGCGGCCTTCTTCGCGGGAGCCTTCTTCTTCGCGGGGGCCTTCTTCTTGGCCGGAGCCTTCTTCGCGGCCTTGGCCTTCTTTGCCTTGCGACCGGCGGGGCCAGGCAGCTGGCCGCGGAGCTCATCGATCTGCGACTGGAGCCGGGTCACGACGTCCTTGGTGACGTACTCGGCGACTGACAGCTGCTTGCGCACCTCGGCCTGCACCTGCTCGACGAAGCGCTCGGTGTTCTTGCGACTGCGCTCGAGCACCTCGGTCACCATCGCCTGGGTCTGTTCGGCCTGCACCTCGCCCGCCTTCACGAGATCACGCACGATGCCCTCGGCCCGCTCGCGAGTCATCTGCGAGAACTGCATGCCGGCGTCGAGATACCGCTTGAAGAGCTCGTTCTGGGCCATTCGTCCAGCCTAGTTGAGCCCGACCGGCTGCTTGCAAAAGTTCGCACCCGCGATCGTTCACCGAAAGGCCGGTTGGCATACGTTTCCCCGATGCTTCCGCTGGCGGATCGGAATCCGACGCTCCGGGCGCCGGTGTTCACGGCGCTGCTGATCGGGATCAACATCGCGGTCTTCGTGTTCTGGCAGGGAGGCGGAACCTTCACCGCTGCGGAAGACACGAAGTTCACGTATGAGCACGCCGCCATTCCCTGCGAGCTCACCACCGGGCATCCCGTCACCGACGTCGAGATCGCCAGCGGCACGTGCCTCGCCCATCCACCGAGGTTTGCGCACGAGGAGTTCCCGAGCAAGAACGTATGGCTCGCGGCGCTGGTGTCGATGTTCATGCACGGTGGGTGGCTCCACTTACTGGGCAACATGCTGTTCCTCTGGATCTTCGGGAACAACATCGAGGACAAGTTGGGCCCGCTGCGGTTCGTGCTCTTCTATCTCGCGGGCGGTGTCGTCGCGACCGTCGCGCAGGTCGGGTTCGATACGAACAGCGTCATCCCGCTGGTCGGCGCCTCGGGCGCGATCGCCGCGGTGATGGGCGCCTACCTGGTGTGGTTCCCGCGGGCACCGATCCTGACGCTGCTGTTCTTCATCTTCATCGAGATCCCTGCGGGCATATGGCTCGCGATCTGGTTCGTGCTCCAGTTCTTCACCGGGCCGAACAGTGGCGTCGCCTACATGGCGCACATCGGAGGCTTCGTCTTCGGGCTGGTAGTTGCAGCGCTGCTGCGCAGCACCGGCTCGTGGAAGCAACGGATTCAGTAGCGATCCACCAAGGATGCGATGTCAGGTGCGACCTCATCTGGTGGTGGATCCACGGAGGCGACCTCCCCTGCTGTGATCACTCCCGTGAGCACCAAGGCGAACCGGTAGCCGAGCGTGCGGGCGAACCGCCCATCGGTGTCGGGTCGATCGCCCACGACGATGCCCTCGCCCGAGCCGAGGCGGGCGCGCACGGCGTCGGCCATCGGCGCATAGGGCTTTCCCGCGACGACTGCATGCACTCCGCTCGCCCGTTCGATCCCGGCGAGGATCGCGCCCGCTCCCGGAATCAATCCATCCGGTGTGGGATAGGTGGCGTCGTCGTTGGTCGCGATGAGCCTCGCGCCGGCCCTTACAGCGGTCGCGGCGATGCGCATGCGCTCGTAGTCGAACTCACGATGGAATCCGACCAGCACCGCCTCGGGCTGGCCTTCCTCGACGATCGTGGCGCCGCGCTTCTGGAGCGCCTCGACCACCCCGCGCCCCCCGAGCACCAGTACGTGCTCGCCGGGAGCGATCAAGGAGGCCGCGGCCGTCGCGGAACTGATGACCGCGCCGCGGCCGTCGATGGCGTGTCGTTCGAGCTTGGCCACGTACTCGGCCTCGGTGGGGTTCGAGTTGTTCGTCACGAACACGACGGAGTTCCCGGCCGCTTGGAGTCGACGCACCGCATCGGCCGCGCCGGGGATCGGGGTTTCGGCCAGCCAGACCACCCCGTCGAGATCGAGCACCCAATTCACGTGTCTTAGGATGCACCAGTGCCCCGGTTCAGCGCCTTTCCGGGCATCCGTTACGCCGCAGACGATCTCTCGCTGGTCACCGCGCCTCCCTACGACGTGATCGATGACGACGAGCGGGCCTCGCTCGTCGCCCGTCATCCGCACAACGCCGTGCGTATCGACCTCCCTCGTGAGGGCGACGATCCCTACGTCGCCGCCGGAGCGAGGTTCGCGTCGTGGTTGCGCGACGACGTGCTCGTCGTCGACGAGCCATCGCTGTACCTCTATCGCATGAGCTTCGACGGAGAGTCGACGCTCGGTGTGATCGGAGCGCTCGGACTCGAGCCGCCAGGGACGGGCGATGTCTTGCCGCACGAACACACGACGCCGAAGGCCAAGAGCGACCGCCTCGACCTGCTGCGCAGCACCGCGGCGAATCTCTCGCCCATATGGACTCTGTCGTTGGCGGACGGATTGTCGAAGCTGCTCGATCCCGACCAAGCGGTCCCCCTCGGCCGGTGGTCAGACGCCGACGGTGTGGAGCACGAGCTGTGGCGCGTCGCCGACGACGAATCGGTCGACCGCATCGTGGAGTCGGTCAGCTCCGCGCCGGTGGTGATTGCCGACGGTCATCACCGCTACGAGACGTGCCTCGCGTTCGCCGCCGAGCGACCCGACCTCGCCGGCGCGGCCGCCACGCTCTGCTACGTCGTGGAGCTCGCCCCCGACCAGCTCACCGTGCGTCCGATCCATCGGCTGCTGCGAGGCGTTTCCATCGCTGCACTCGAGGAGGCGCTGCGCACCGAGTACGAGCTGGATGCTGTCGAGGCAACCGGGCTTGCGCTGATCACACCGGCCGGACGCCGGGAGATGCGGCCGCTACGAGACAGCACGGACATCGATTCCGTCGTGCTCGATCGTGCACTCGCGCACCTGCCGCCCCATGAGCTCACGTTCCAACACGGCACCGACAACGTCACGCGGGCCGTGCACACCGGTGCCGCGGATGCCGGCGTGCTGCTGCGCCCGGTGACGGTCGATCAGATCGCCCGCACCGCGCACGCCCGCGAGAAGATGCCGCCGAAGTCCACGTTCTTCTGGCCGAAGCCCCGAACGGGCACGGTCTTCCGCTCCCTCTCGTAGGGGTGTGCGAGGGGGCGGAGCCCCTCGCCTCTGGTCGATCCGGCTTGCCCGGTCGACCAGGACAGTTCGTTCGGTCGACCGAAGGTCGACGCCGTTGACCGGGCCGGAAAGGTTTCCTTTCCTGCCCGAGATCAAATAGTCCAGGTGGCGCCGCTGTGCAGCAGCGCATCGAGGTCGCCAGGGCCCTTCTGCTCGACGGCGGCCGCGAGCTGCTGCGAGGTGGCCTCGACGTACTCGGGCCGGGTGACCGCGCGGAACACGCCGATCGGTGTCGGTTCGTACGGACCGCGAGCGAGCCGCGAGAGCGTGAAGGCGAGGCTGGGGTCGTCGCGCGATTCGTCGTGCACGAGAATCGCAGACTCCCCCACATCAGCCACCGACGCGATGCGCGGATTGCCCTGCGTGTCGAGCGCGACGCACTTCTCGTTGTCCGTACCGAAGCGAATGGGCTCGCCGTGGCGCAGCGGGATCAGCATGTCGGAGCGCTGTTCCTTGCCGGTGACCTTCTCGAAGGCGCCGTCGTTGAAGACGTTGCAGTTCTGGTAGATCTCCACGAACGCCGCGCCCTGATGATCGTTGGCACGACGGAACGTCTCGAGCATGTGCGCGCGATCCATGTCGTGCGTCCGCGCCACGAACGTTGCCTCGGCACCGAGCGCCAAGGACAGCGGATTGAACGGCGTGTCGAGCGAGCCGAAGGGCGTCGACTTCGTGACCTTGCCGACCTCGGACGTGGGGGAGTACTGACCCTTCGTCAATCCGTAGATCTGGTTGTTGAACAACAGGATCTTGATGTTGACGTTTCGTCGCAACGAGTGGATCAGGTGGTTACCGCCGATCGACAACGCGTCACCGTCGCCGGTCACGACCCACACGTGCAGATCCGGTCGGGCCATCGCGAGACCCGTGGCGATTGCGGGAGCGCGTCCGTGGATGCTGTGCATCCCGTACGTGTTCATGTAGTACGGGAAGCGAGCCGCGCAACCGATGCCCGACACGAACACGGTGTCTTCGCGGCGCACACCGAGGTCGGGCATGAGCATTTGCATCGCCGCGAGGATCGAGTAGTCGCCGCAACCGGGGCACCAACGCACTTCCTGGTCGCTCGACCAGTCCTTGCGAGTCGTCAGCGGTACATCGGTCGTGGTCACTGCAGCTCCTCCAGGATGGCGTGCTCGAGCTCGCCGGCGGTGAACGGCTGGCCCTTGATCTTCGTGACCGAATGAGCGTCGACGAGGAAGTCGGACCTGATGAGCTTCGAGAGCTGACCGAGGTTCATCTCGGGCACGAGGATCTTCGGATACCGGCGCACGACCGCCTCGAAGTTCTTCGGGAACGGATTCAGGTGCGTGAGGTGCGCATGCGCGATCTTGCGACCGCGATCGCGCACCCGGTTCATCGCTCCGTCGATAGCGCCCCACGTCGAACCCCAGCCGACCATCAACAACTCGGCATCATCGGCGTCGCCCGACACCTCGACATCGGGGATGTCGTTGGCGATGCCGGCCACCTTCGCGGCTCGAAGACGCACCATGTGCTCGTGGTTCTCGGGGTCGTAGCTGATGTTGCCCGACCCGTCTTCCTTCTCGATGCCGCCGATGCGATGCGTGAGGCCCGGCGTGCCGGGAACGGCCCACGGCCGCGCCAGCGTCTCGGGATCGCGCTTGTACGGCCAGAAGACCTCGTTGCCGTCTTCGTCGGTGTGGTTCGGCGTCGACGCGAACTCGACGGCGATCGACGGCAAGGACGCGATGTCGGGAAGGCGCCAGGGTTCCGACCCGTTCGCGAGATAGCCGTCGGAAAGCAGGATCACCGGCGTGCGGTACTTGATCGCGATGCGCGTCGCCTCGATCGCTGCAAAGAAGCAGTCGCTCGGGCTTCTCGACGCGATGATCGGCAGGGGCGACTCCGACGCGCGACCGAACATCGCCATCAGCAGGTCGGCCGCCTCAGTTTTCGTCGGGAGACCGGTCGAAGGTCCACCGCGCTGGATGTCGATGATCACGAGCGGTAGCTCCATGCTCACCGCGAGACCCATCGTCTCCGACTTCAACGCCATGCCCGGACCACTCGTCGTCGTGTAGCCGAGGTGCCCGCCGAACGCCGCGCCGAGCGCCGCGCCGATACCGGCGATCTCGTCTTCCGCTTGCAACGTGCGGACGCCGAAGTTCTTGTGCTTCGACAACTCGTGGAGGATGTCGGATGCGGGGGTGATCGGGTAGCTACCCAGGAACACGGGCAGCTTCGCGAGCTGACCGGCGGCGACGATGCCCCACGCCAGCGCGGTGTTGCCGGTGATGTTCGTGTACGTGCCCGGCAGCTGCTTGGCCGGCAGTACCTGATACGGGTGATCGAACAACTCGGCCGTCTCACCGAACGCATACCCCGCCTTGAACGCCGCCATGTTCGCGTCGGCCACCTGCGGCGTCTTGGCGAAGCGCTCGGTGATCCATTGCAACGTCGGCTCGACCGGGCGCGTGTACATCCACGAGACGAGACCGAGCGCGAAGAAGTTCTTCGACCGGTCGGCGTCGCGGGGCTTCACGCCCAGCGGCGTGACCGCACCCTTCGTCAACGACGTCATCGGCACCTCGTAGAGCGTGTAGCCCTCGAGGCTCCCGTCTCCGAGCGGATTCTCGCGGTAGCCCGCCTTCGTGAGGTTGCGCTCCTCGAAGGTGTCGCTGTTCACGATCAGCGTGCCGCCCGGCTCGAGCAGGTGCAGCTCGCTCTTGAGCGCGGCCGGGTTCATGGCCACGAGCACGTTGGGGGCATCGCCCGGTGTCGTGATCTCGTGATCGGAGATGTGGATCTGGAACGCAGAAACGCCGGCGAGGGTGCCGGCCGGCGCTCGGATCTCTGCGGGGAACTCCGGGAGCGTGGCGAGGTCATTGCCCAACACGGCGCTCACCGAAGTGAAGCGGTCGCCGGTGAGCTGCATGCCATCGCCCGAGTCGCCCGCGAAGCGGATGATCACGCGGTCGAGGTCGACGACCTCGCGCGTGCGCTCGGCTGTATCGGACACCGTTGTCCTGTTCCTCCCGGGCCTGAGCCCATGTCACGCCCACCGAAACCTTACCGCCGCATGGCGCGGCTCCTGCTGACCCGGAGCGAAAGGGATGCAAGGTGCCTTTCCCTCAGGCGTGATCGGCGCGAACATGACGATGACACACCGGTCACTTCGCACCAGCCCGCTCACGGGGAGTCACACCATGACCGCTTCGTCCGCTCCCACGGACCTGCCCACCTCGGCGCTCGCCGTTTCGCGTTCGGTCGCCGATCACGACCTCGTCGCTCGCATCGCTCGGGGTCAGAACATGCTCCGGCACACGGTGCATGGTCGCCCTGACGTGATCACGTTCGCCCGCGATCTCGCGGAGTGGAGCGGTCACAACCGCGATCTGCTGGCGAAACGATTCGCCGATCGCCGGCTGGCGGACGCGTACTCGGCGGCCGCCGAACCGTTCGTCGTGCCCGCCCACGACATCTCCGTCGCGGCGCAGACCGACCTGCTCCGCCGGCAACTGCGGCACCAGCTCGAGTGGCTCGAGCTCTTGCGGGCCTCAGTCGCCGAACGGGACGAGCCGACGAACCTGCACGACGAGCTGCGCCTCGCCCACCATCGCTCGTTGGTTCGACCGCCCGCCGTGCTGGCCGCGACCGCATCGCGCATGGCCGTCACGGTCGTCGGTGCCGTCGCGCGCGCAACCGGTGTGCTCCCGATCGTGATCGAAGGGCAGCCTGGCGAGAACGGCTCGCTCCTGCGCGAGGCCGAGCGGTCGCTGCCCGCCGGTGCCGTCGCGGTGGTCGCCATCGAAGCATCGAGCCCCGCATCGCTCATCGCTCTGGGCTACTGCGCGGGCGCGCTCGGCCCCGAGGACGTGATCGCCGTGTGTGCGCCGGGCCTCTCATCGCTGGCAGACCTCACGGACTTCGCGACCGTGACCATCCGCCCTGGTGACGCCTGGCGTCATGAGCTGCGCGTGCTCCTCGAGGGAGCGGGCTTCTCGTCGATGGAGGTCGTGGCGACGCGGTTGTAGGTTCTCGTACATGAACAGGGACACCTACGACGCGATGCTCGACAAGATGCGCAACGGCAAGGGCTTCATCGCGGCGCTCGATCAGAGCGGAGGAAGCACTCCGAAGGCGCTGAAGCTCTACGGCGTCGGTGAGGACGCGTACAGCAACGAGGCCGAGATGTACGACCGCATCCACGAGATGCGCACTCGCATCATCACCAGCCCGAGCTTCAACGGTGACCGCGTGCTCGGGACGATCCTCTTCGAGCAGACGATGGACCGCACCATCGAGGGTCAGGGCACCGCGGAGTACCTGTGGAACGTCAAGAGCGTCGTGCCGTTCCTCAAGATCGACAAGGGTCTGGAGGACGAGGCCGACGGCGTGCAGCTCATGAAGCCGATTCCGGGGCTCGACGAGCTCCTCACCCGCGCCGTGGACAAGGGGGTGTTCGGCACCAAGGAGCGCTCGGTCATCAAGCTGGCGAACGAGAAGGGCATCGAGGCGGTCGTTGCCCAGCAGTTCGATCTCGCTCGCCAGGTGCGCGACGCGGGTCTCATGCCGATCATCGAGCCCGAGGTGGACATCAACAGCCCCGAGAAGCAGCAGGCCGAGGTGCTGCTCAAGGACGCGCTCGAGCGCCACCTCGACACACTCGCCGACGACCAGCAGGTGATGTTCAAGCTGACCCTCCCGAGCGAGGACGGCTTCTACACCGGTCTCGTGCAACACCCGAAGGTGCTGCGCGTCGTCGCGCTGTCGGGCGGCTACTCCCGCGATGACGCGAACGCGAAGCTCGCACGGAACCCCGGCGTGATCGCGAGCTTCTCGCGCGCGTTGACCGAGGGTCTCACCGCCCAGATGAGCGATGCCGAGTTCGACGAGGTGCTCGACGCGTCGATCAAGAGCATCTACGAGGCGTCGCTGACCTAGCCAGGGGCTTCACTCCCCTTCGAGCTCGGCGATCGCCGTCTCGATCGCCCTCGCGACCTGTGCCTTGCGCCGCGTGGGCACCACTACTCGGGCCACGACCTCGGTGCGGCTGTCGGTTCGCCCGTTACTGCGAAAGAACCGCCGACGCACCTCGCCGACGACGGTGACGTCGTCGCCCGCGTCGAGCTTCCATGCCGCGTCGGGCGGATCGAACCACACCACCGGCGCCGTGATGGCCGGCCCCTCGACATCTCGAGTGGTGACCTCGTAGGTGGCCAACACGCTCTCGCGCAGCTGACGCTCCTCGGGCGCACGTGACAACTTCCCCTGCAACACCACGACGTTCATCGTGTTCTCTCCTGAAAACCGGACTGTCTGTGAGGGGGAAGCTCGATCACCACCGTACCCACCGGGTGTGACACTCAGCGGAGGGCGCGGATCCTCGACTGCACGTCGGCGAAGTCGTGTTCGGCATCGGCAACGCGATTGAACAGCTGCCGCGCTCGCGGGATGTCGCCAGCGCGCTCGACCACGTCGGCCAGTACGTACAGCATGCGCACGTGATGTGGCTTCAGTCGTTTGGCCGGGCGCATCCCCGCTTCAAGGAGGCGGATGGCACCCTCGACGTCGCCGCGATCCGCCATGGCGCCGGCGGCGACGATGCGACCCTCGGCCACGAGCTCGGCGCTCGGTGAGGCGATCCGCAGCTCTTCCCACAGCTCGGTGACCTCGCGGTACCGGCGCAGCGCGCGATAACAGTCGGCGAGAACGGGATGCTGCTCGGTCGAACGGCTCAACGTGCGAAACGCCTCGAGTTCGCTCACGGCCAGCCGCCAGTGGCCGAGTCGGTACAGGGTGAGTCCGTACAGCTCGCGAACGGCCGCGGAGCCGGGCGCTCGCTCGGACAACGGCTTGAGCAACTTTCGGGCCTCGACGTAGCGCTCGCGCTCGTAGGCCTTGGTCGCCTCGGCAAGGCGCTGCCCGAGCTTCGGCGCCGATCTCGGCCCGACGGCCTTGTCGAGCTCGGCGGCGATCTCCGGTGCGGGTTTCTTCGTGCGATCGCGTGGTGGCCGGCTCGAGCCTCGTTTGACCGCGCCCTCCGCTTCGTCGCGCACGTCGGTCCGCACCCATTTCTCGGTGCGCCGTTCTGGTGGACCCGCCGCCCCGAAGGCGTCCGCCGCCTTGTACGGCGTGTCGTCCCGCATCCGGCCGACGCCCTTGCGGGCGAGGCTGCCCCACTGCTTCGGGGCCTCGCGCTCCTTGGGCTTCGGGGGAACCCGCTTCTTCGGCAGTGGTTTCGAGGAAGATCTCGACGACGGTTTGTCCGAGCGAGGGGGGCGACCGCGAGGTGGTTGACGCGGAGGCATTCGGGCAGCGTACGGGAATCGTGAACAAAACGAGAAAGAGCCCCCCTTTCGGGGGGCTCTTTCAAGAAACCGGCGGCGTCCTACTCTCCCAGGGGCTCTCGCCCCAAGTACCATCGGCGCTGGTGGGCTTAACTGCCGTGTTCGGGATGGGAACGGGTGTGACCCCACCGCTATAGCCACCGAGATCTGTCAGTTCTCCTTGAGAACTCCATAGCGAGCACGAGTGTCATTGTCAATCCAAGCCCTCGGCCGATTAGTACCGGTCGGCTGAACACATTGCTGTGCGTACACCTCCGGCCTATCAACGTGGTGATCTGCCACGGGCCTTACCTGGTTAACCCAGTGGGAAATCTCATCTTGGAACGAGCTTCGCACTTAGATGCTTTCAGCGCTTATCCCTTCCGCAGGTCGCTAACCAGCCGTGCCCTTGGCAGGACAACTGGCACACGAGAGCTGCGTCCGTCCCGGTCCTCTCGTACTAGGGACAGCCTTCCTCAGATTTCCTACGGCTGCAGCGGATAGGGACCGAACTGTCTCACGACGTTCTAAACCCAGCTCGCGTACCGCTTTAATGGGCGAACAGCCCAACCCTTGGGACCTGCTTCAGCCCCAGGATGCGATGAGCCGACATCGAGGTGCCAAACCTTCCCGTCGATATGGACTCTTGGGGAAGATGAGCCTGTTCTCCCCGGGGTACCTTTTGTCCGTTGAGCGATGGCGCTTCCACACGCAACCACCGGATCACTATGCCCTGCTTTCGCACCTGCTTGACGAGTATGTCTCGCAGTCAAGCTCCCTTGTGCCATTGCACTCGACGGCTGATTGCCAACCAGCCTGAGGGAACCTTTGGGCGCCTCCGTTACTCTTTAGGAGGCGACCGCCCCAGTCAAACTACCCACCTGACGCTGTCCCCGATCCAGATAATGGACCTAGGTTAGAGTCCCAGCACGAACAGGGTGGTATTTCAACGTTGACTCCACACTGGCTGGCGCCAATGCTTCCTCGTCTCCCACCTATCCTACACAACGCATGACAAAACCCAACATCAAGCTATAGTAAAGGTCCACGGGGTCTTTCCGTCCTATCGCAGCTAACGAGCATCTTTACTCGTACTTCAATTTCGCCGGGTCTGTGGTTGAGACAGTAGGAAAGTCGTTACGCCATTCGTGCAGGTCGGAACTTACCCGACAAGGAATTTCGCTACCT
>JBEEGH010000007.1:0-92100 GCA_041166745.1 Acidimicrobiaceae bacterium | reverse complement strand
CTGTGCGGCGAGCGCCGGAGACGCTCGCCGCACGGCTGGGGACCGAGATCAGACGCTGCAGTACGTGCTGGGATAGGTGAGGTAGGGCGACTGGTAGGACGTGATCCACTCGCCACCGATGACGTAGGTGGTCGGGGTGACGTACCACAAGTACTGCACGTAGACCCGGTACGCCCCGCTCGGTCGGGTGAGCGTGACGCTGTTGCTCCCGACGAAGTCCGTGCGGAACCAGGTCGTCCAGCTTCCGGCGCCGGTGGCGTACGACTGGACGTAGACGCTCGCGTAGGTCGCCTGCCAGGCGCCGTTCGAGGAGTACGGGAACATCCACGGGGTGACGGTCAACCGGTGCGAGGTCGTGTCGCACCGGACATGGCTTGACGCGGTCTGCCCCGTGTTGGTGACGACGTCGGCGTGAGCCGTGCCTGCGGTCAGGCCGAGTGTTCCGACGGTGGCGAGGATCGCGAACGCGGCGCTTGCGATGCGGCGGCGGATGGGGTGGGTCGTGTGGTGCATTGGAAGCTCCTGTTTCTGCCAGCGGCGGACGCCACCGGTAAGGAGCAGTGGACAACGGATGCGCCTCGAGCTCCGTCTCGCCTAGGACGCGCCGGACGTATCCGCCGACACACAACGAGGACTAGAGACCGGTAGGCCGGGTGCCGATGATGCCGTCGGCTTCGAGCTTGGCGATCTCGTCGGCCGACAAACCCAGCTCCGTGAGCACCTCGACGTTGTGCTCGCCGAGGGATGGCGAAGGTCGGCCGGTCCACGTCGGCTCGCCGTTCAACTGGAACGGGAGCGACAGCAGCTCGTTGTCACCGGTGATCGCGTGATGCTCCATCTCGAACAGCCCTCGATGACGGAGCTGGGGGTTGTGCACCACGTCGCGGGGCGCGATCACGACGCCTGCGGGCACACCCGCGGCGACGAGTTGCTCGGCGACCTCATCGGCGTCGCGCGTCCTCGTCCAGATGGACACCTTCGCGTCGATCTCGTCGTGCGCCCACCGCGGGCCCGTCAGACCGGTGATCGCGCACAACGCCTCCCAGTGCGAATCCGTGACCACGGCTATCGCAATCCAACGGTCGTCGCCCGCGCACTGATACACACCCTGCGGTGAAGCACCAAGGCCCCGGTTGCCTTCACGAGTCAGCAGCGTGCCCGTCGCTGACCACTCGATCACTTGCTCGGCGGCGGCATTCAGCGCGGCCTCGACCATCGTGGCCTCGACCATGCATCCCTCGCCGCGACGGTCGCGCTCCTCGAGGGCGAGCATCGCCGCGATCACCGCGTGCATCCCCGCGAGAGGATCGCAGGCCCCGCGCACGAGGACGGGTGCGCCGTCGGGAAAGCCGGTGACCCAGGCCATGCCCGTGACGCTCTCCATCGTCTGCGCGAACCCCGTGTGGTCGCGCCACGGGCCGTCGAGACCGAACGCCGGCATCCGCACCATCACCAGCTGCGGATTGATCTCGTGCAGCCGTTCCCAGCCGAGCCCGAACTGCTCCATCACGCGGGGCGTGTAGTTCTCGATCACCATGTCGGCGGTTTCGAGCAAGCGCTCGAACACCGCCACGCCGTCGGGCCGCGTCAGGTCGAGGGTGATGCCGCGCTTGCCACCGTTGGCACCGTGGAACATCGGCCCCCACTCCCACCACTGGTCGTGTGTCGGTGGCTTCACGCCGGCATAGCGGACGAGATCGGGGCGGGTGATCGACTCGACCTTGATCACGTCCGCACCCAGGCAGGCGAGCGCGTGACCCGCAGCCGGCCCGGCCCACCACGCCGTGCAGTCCACGATCCGCAGATCGTCGAGCGGTTTCGTTGTTTGTGCGGTAGTAATCGCCGCCACGCGGCGCTTACTACCGGCAGAACGGGAGGACGCGGGCGACGGTTCGGAGATGCGGTACGGCACGCGCGGCGCGATGAAGCCGTCGTGCTGCTCGAACACGCCGCGCTCGACGAACTGGGGGAACGACGCGACGGTCGCTCCGTTCAGCGTCGGCCCGGCGGGGATGCGGAACACCGCGGCGTCTTCGAGCGCCTCTGCGGTCGTGCGTTTCTTGCTGTACTCGTGCACCAGCGCCAGGAACTCCTCGCGACGGCCGAACCGCACACCGGGCCGAGCGATGTCGGGTTGTTCTTCCAACAAGTCTGGATGCCCGATCATCAAGCAGAAGTCGCTGAACTGCTGTGCGCTGTTCGTCGTGAACACGGCGTAGCCGTCAGATGTCGGCTCGATCGACGGCACCTCGATCGACCGCGTCGACCAGACCAGCGGGTGCCAGCCTGACATCGACGCGAAGATCGACGGCATCATCGCCATCGTCACGGCGATGGAATCGAGCAGTGCCACGTCGACGTGCGAACCGCGTCCCGTGCGCTGGGCGCCGCGCCGCGCCGCAAGGGCGCCGACTGCGGCGTACGTGCCCGCGACCCATTCACCGAGTCGCCCGCCAACCGCGGTCGGCGGACCGTCCGGGTAGCCGCGGGAGCCCGTCGCGCCCGCCCACGCCTGCAACGTGAATTCAGTCGACGGACGGCCCACCCACGGCCCGTCGCAACCGAACGGGGTGATCGTCACGACGACGAGCGCGGGATTCACCGACCACAGCGCGTCGACGTCGACAGGCTCGTCGACGACGAGGATGTGTGCGAGCGACTCGTTCTCGTCGCCGGTCGCCGCAACCTTCGATGCGTTCAGGAACTCGAACAGCGCACCCGACCGCCACCGTCGCAACGAGTCGCCGTCGCCCGTTTCGATCTTGACGACGTCGGCCCCCGCGTCGGCCAACAGCTTCGTGCAGTACGGACCGGCAATCTCAGTGGTGCGATCGAGAACCCGGACGCCGTGCAGCACGGCGGTCACTCTGTCACTTGAGGATTGCTACGGCAGGATCAGGTGCACGTCTCCGAACTCGTGCCAGAGATACCCCTCGGCGAGCGCGGCGTCGTATGACTGCTCGATCAACGGACGGCCGGCGACGGCTTCGAGCATGTCGAGGTGCGACGCCTCGGGCTCGTGCCAGCCAGTGAGCAGCCCGTCGACCGCGCGTACCCCGCGATCCGGCGTGATCACCGTCTCGGTCCAGCCTTCGCCGGGATGAACGTGCCCGCGTTCGTCGGCAACCGTCTCCAACGAGCGAACGACGGTGGTGCCGATGGCGATCACCCGTCCTCCGAAGCGACGCGCGTCGTTGACTCGATGGGCGGTGTGGGCCGGCACGCGGTAGTACTCGGCATACGGCGACTCGTGGGATTCGAGCGACGACACTCCGGTGTGCAGCACGAGGGGCGCGATGCCAACGCCCTTCGCTACCAGCCGGGTGATCACCTCCGGTGTGAACGGCCGGCCCGCGCTCGGCATCTCGGCGCTGCCGGGCTCGTTCGCGTACACGTTCTGGTACATCGAGATCGGCCAGCTTCCCCGGACGTAGCCGTACTGGATCGGTCGTCCGTGCACGGCGAGGTACGTCAGCAGGGGATCGAGCAGGCGCAGCGACGCCACCCACAGCCGACCGTTCGACGCGCCGTACGGTGCGAGCAGCTCGACCTCACCGCTCGCGGGGAGCTTCAACAGCCATCCGGGCTGCGCCCCGCGGTATGGATGCTCGCCCTGGCGAACCTCGACCACCCAGAGGTCTGCCGGCAGCCGAGTGGACAGATGGACGCCCAGCTTCTCGCCGCTCGGCGCGGTGGCGTCGAGCGCGGCCGCGAGCGTGCCGGAGGTGTTCACGACGACGAGGTCGCCGGCATCGAGGAAGCGGGGCAGCTCGTTGAAGTTTGCGTGCACGACGCGGTTGTCACCCTTGTACGCCACCATGAGGCGAACGGCGTCGCGCGTGACCCCTCGTGCTTCGGGGGGCACAGATGCTTCGAGATCGGCGGGAAGGTCGAAGCGCAACCGGCGGCTCGTCGGTTGTTGCACCTCGACGGTGGTCACTGGACGACCGCATTGATCAGTGCCTGCGCTTGATAGCGGCCGCTCGGCAGGTCGCCCTCGAGCAACTCGAGCAAGCCGGGAACGGCGATCTCCGGAGGCGGCCGGTCGGAGATGTCTTCGCCAGGGAAGGCTTCCTGATGCATCCGCGTGCGCATGTCGCCGGGATCGACGCGGTACACCCGCAACTCGGGATGCTCCTCGGCGAGCACGGCGGTGAGCTGTTCGAGCGCCGCCTTCGACGAGCCGTAGCCGCCCCAACCCTCGTACGCCTCGACGGCCGCATCGGACGTGATGTCGATGATGCGGCCCCCGTTCCGCAGGATCGGCAATACCTCTTGGACCATCGCGAGGGGAGCGATCGTGTTGACCTCGTACACCCGCCGCAGCTCGGCCAGCGAGTAATCGGCGAGTCGGGGCTGCGGGCTCGGACCGAGGTGGCTCGCGTTGTTGACGAGCGCATCGAGGCCTCCGAGCCGGTCGGCCTCGCGGACGAGGGCCCGTCGGTGATCGGGGTCGGTGATGTCGCCGGCGAGGGCAACGACAGTGGTGCGCGAAGCGAGCTCCCGCTCGACCTCAGCCAGAGCGTCGGACCCCCTCGCGTCGAGGACAAGCGCCCAGTCCCGTCCGGCGAGCTCTCGGGCAAGGGCCAGTCCGAGGCCTCGGGACGCTCCGGTGACGATGGCCACGTTCATGGGGTGCCACCCCTCTCAGGTCGGTTGCAACAGTAAAGCAAGCTCATACTGTCTTTATTCCGACCGAGCGTCAAGCACCTTCCTCGCGGCGTCGGACGATTCAGTCACCGCCGCCGACGCTGCCCCGGCTCCGCCGAACAAACCCCTCTTCTCGAAGGCATCGTCACGAAGTCGCGCCTTCACGGCGGCATAGGTGGCTTGCGGCAATGCTGCGAACTCGCGTGCCTTCTCGATGGCGCGGTCGAGGACGGCATCATCCCCGACGACTTCGTCGAAGATGTCGTACTGCACGGCCGTGTGAGCATCGAACAACTCAGTACCGAACACGAGACGGCGAACGATCGGTGCTGTGAGCTCACGTTGCACGACGGCCATCGCCGCGGAGGGAAAGGGGATGCCGACCTTCACCTCGGTGAGGCCGAACTGCCCCGACGTGCCCACGACTCGGTAGTCGCCGCACAACGCAATCACGAGCCCGCCCGCGACCGCGTGTCCGTTGACTGCAGTCACCACCGGCCGCGGAAACCGATACATGCTCGCGAACAGGAAGCTGATCGAGCGAGAGAGGTTCGCCTGCTCGTCCGCCGGTAGGTCGGGTACGACCCGCAGGTCGGCTCCGCTCGAGAAGAACCGGCCCGTGCCCGTGATGACGAGCGCGTCGGGCGGCGCCGCCATGAGCCCTTCGACCGCCTCCACTCCGGCGTTCAGCAGCGTGGGATCCAGTGCGTTGGCCGGCGGGCGGTCGATCCGCAGGATCGTGATCCCGTCCTGCGAAGTGACGTGGATCAGCGGTGTATTCACGGTCGACGTTTTAGTGTGGCATTGCATGCCGGCTCCGGACGTCAACGAGATCTGCGACGACCTTGCCGCTGAGCACGCGGATCTCGACGCGCTCGTCGGGCCGCTCGAGCCCGCGCAATGGAATCTCGCCACGCCGGCCGAAGGTTGGGCCATACGGGATCAGATCCATCACCTCGGGTGGTTCGACCACAACGGTGCACTGGCCATCGAAGACCCAGACGGGTTCGCCACGGCGATGGCCGAGATGGTGAGCGACATCGGCGCGTTCGAGACGCGCCTGAGCCGCGAGGCTGCCTCGATGTCGGCGGCCGAGTTGCTGACGTGGTGGCGAACCGCTCGGCAACACATCCTCGACGTGATGCGCGCCGCCGACCCGGGCATGCGGGTGCCGTGGTACGGGCCGCCGATGGCCCTGCCATCGTTCGCGACCGCGCGGCTGATGGAGACATGGGCCCACGGCCAAGACGTGGCCGACGCCCTGGGCGCGCGGCGTGAGCCAACGGCGCGGCTGAAGCACATCGCTCACATCGGTGTTCGCACACGCGGATTTGCATACGCCCTTCACGACCAGCCCGCGCCAGAAGGTGACGTGCGCGTCGAGCTCGACGCGCCTGGTGGTTCGACGTGGACATGGGGAAGCGAGGACGCGACCGACCGCGTCACGGGTCCCGCGCTCGACTTCTGTCTGGTGGTCACGCAGCGCCGGCATCTCGCCGACACCGCGCTCGAGGCCCAAGGCCCACTCGCAGAGGAGTGGCTCTCGATCGCCCAGGCGTTCGCGGGACCCCCCGGCACCGGCCGTCAACCCGGCCAGTTCAGCTCGTAGAGACCGAGTAGCAAGGAGCGCACGTGGGCACAGCAGAGCGGTTCGACCTGACCGACAAGGTCGCGGTGGTCACCGGCGGGAGTCGAGGGCTCGGCCGTGCGATGGTCATTGCATTCGCCGAGGCCGGGGCCGACGTGGTGATCGCCAGTCGCAAGCTCGACAATTGCGAGGCGCTGGCCAAGGAAGTCGAGGCGAGCACTGGCCGTACGGCCATCCCGATCGCGAGTCACGTCGGAAAGTGGGAGGAGTGCGACCGCCTGGTCGAAACGGTGTACGAGCGGTTTGGTCGGGTCGACGTCTTCGTGAACAACGCGGGTATGTCTCCGCTCTACCCGGATCTGGTATCCGTCTCCGAGGAACTGTTCGACAAGACCGTCGGCGTGAACTTGAAGGGACCCTTCCGGCTCGGGTCGCTCGTCGGTGCGCGGATGTACGAGGCGGGCTCGGGATCGATCATCAACGTCAGCACGATCGGTTCGCTGCTGGCGAGCGTTGCCGAGTTGCCGTACGCGTGCGCCAAGGCGGGGCTCAACGCATTCACCGTGGGGTTGGCCGAGGCCCTTGCTCCGAAGGTGAGGGTCAACTGCATCCTGCCCGGCGCATTCGCTACTGACATCACCGCGCCGTGGACCGACGAGATGAAGAGCGGCAAGATGGTCCCGCTCAAGCGACTCGGCGACCCGGACGAGATCGTGGGCACCGCGCTGTATCTGGCCAGCGATGCATCGAGCTACACCACCGGTGCGTTGATCCGCGTCGACGGCGGCATGACGAGGAAGGTCTGATGGCCGACGCCGACGCGGGCATTTCGCTCGCCATTGCGGAGCACATCGCCACGATCACGATCGACCGTCCGCCCGTGAACGCGGTCGACCGAGACGCGCATGTTGCCATCCAGCGCGCGTTCGACTCGTTGAACGACGACCAAGACGTCCGCGTTGCGATCTTCACTGCAGTCGGTGACCGAGCGTTCATGGCCGGTGCCGACCTCCGCACGATCAACAAGGTGCCAGAGAACGTTCCGCCCACGGCGGTGACCGACCCCGCTCGATACGCACGTGATGCCTTCTGGGCGATCACCGATTGCGCGGTTCCGGTCATCGGCGCCATCAACGGTCCTGCGCTCGGCGCCGGCCTCGCCTACGCCGCATGCTGCGACATCTTGATTGCATCGGAGAACGCAACGTTCGGCACGACCGAGATCAACGTCGGGTTGCTCGGCGCGAGCTCGCATCTCTCGACCTTGGTCGGGCGGCACAAGGCGCGTGAGATGTTCTTCACCGGCGAGACGATCAGCGCGGCCGAGCTGTACCGCCTCGGCTCGTTGCGGGCGGTGGTTACCCGCGATGAGCTCATGGACTCGGCGATGGAGCTCGCTCGTTCGCTGGCGGCGAAGAGCCCGATCGCGCTGCGCCTGGCCAAGGAATCGATGAACCGCGTCGAAGACCTTCCGTTGAAGGAGGCGTACCGCACCGAGCAGGACTACACCGCTCGATTGCTGCGGTTCGAGGACGCCAAGGAAGCGAACGCGGCCTTCCTCGAAAAACGTGACCCGGAATGGAAGTGGAAATAGCTACTTCGTGAAGTCGGCGATGAGCTCGGCGAGCTCGACCGGCTTGTCGCCTTGCACGCTGTGGCCTGCTCCTTCCACGTGCTCGATGCGCGCATTCGGCTGGCGGCGCACCAGCTCCGCTTCGTCCTTGTCGTCGACAACCGACTGCGGGAGCATCCCGCGCACGAGCATGAGCGGCATCGTGAGACCGGAGATGACCTCCCACAAGTCGCCGATGCGATCGAGGAAACCACCACGGTCGGTCGAGTGGTCGTCGGCTCTGAATCGCGCGTAGCGCCAGACCCAGCTGCCGTCCTCGCGCTGGAGTGCGTTGTGCAAGATGCCGCGCCGCAACGACGCCTCGGTGCGAGTGGGATTGAACTCGATCGTCCGGGCCAGGATCTCGCCGAAGTCGGGGAAGCTCTCGGGGCCGTCGATGAAGGCCCGGATCATGGAGCTCTTCTCCGCGTCGACCCCGGGGGTCACGTCGACGAGCACCATCCGCCGCACGAGCTCGGGCGCGACCTTCGCGAGCGCGAGGGTCGTCATGCCTCCGAGCGACATGCCGATCACGGCGCGGGCATTGGGTGCCAGAACGCGAACGGCGGCCGCAACGTCTTCAGCGTTCGACTGCAGGTCGAGCGATCCGACCCGGCCACCGTCGGAGTGTCCGTGGCCCGGAAGGTCGATGCACACGAGTCCGCGGCGCAACGCGAGCGCGACGGTGTCCCACGTGTGTGCGTTCTGCGCGCCGCCGTGCAGGAACACGAGTTCTGAGTCGCCACCGCCCCAAACGAGCGCGCTCAACCGGCGGCCGGGCTCGATCTCGACGAACTCGCGGCGAACCTTGGGGGGACCGTCGTAGGGGAGACCGAACTCTTCGGCGTTCTCGTGGAACATCGAGAACTCGTCGTACGCGATCTGTTCCATCAGTGCTTTCGAACCTCCTCGAGGAACGACACGACCGCGTCGTTGAACAAGTCGTTGCGGTCGCCGGCGACCATGTGCCCGGCGCCGGCGACGTCGGCGAGGCGGGCGTGGGGCACGAGCTCGAGCAGCTCTTGTGCACCCTCCTCGCTGAGCAGGTCGCTCATACGACCGCGCACGAGCAAGACCGGGATCGTCAAGTTCTTGGCGGCAATGCGCAAGCGAGCCGGATCGACGAGCGACGATCGCGTCTCGTCCTGTGAGCCGAAGCGGCCGCTGATGAACCGCGGATCCCAGTGCCACGCCCAACGACCGTCTGGTCGCTGACGAAGGTTCTTGCGCAGCCCGCTCAGATCACTCGGCCGAGGCCGGTGCGGGTTGTACGCAGCGATCGCGTCGGCCACCTCCTCCAGCGACGCGAAGCCGTCCTCCATGTGCTCGGCCATGAAGGCTCCGATTCGAAGGGCACCTTCCATCTCGATCGTCGGGGCCACGTCGACGAGCACCAATGCGCTCGCGATCGGTGGTCCCTCGGTCTCGCCGATGGCGGCCATCGACGCAATGCCGCCGAGCGAGGCGCCGACAAGAGCCGGCGCCTGCACCATCGAGTTGGCGATGATGCGGATGTCGGCGGCGAAGGCATCCATCGTGTAATCGCCTTCCGGATCCCAGTCACTCTCGCCATGGCCCCGGAGGTCGACGCTGTAGGCCCGCCAACCGCTCGCGCCGAGCACCTTCAGCGTGGTGCCCCACGCGTGCCGTGTCTGACCGCCGCCGTGGAACAGCAGCACGGGTGGCGAGCCAGGATCACCCTCGACGTCGGCGGCCAACTTGATGCCGTCACGGCCCTCGAGCGTGATCGTCTCCATCTGCCGATTCTTCCCTGGATCGCGTTGGGTGCAAGGATTTGGGCCGAACACGTCCGATTCGTACGCCAGGGGGACCGCAATGCGGGCAGCAATTTTGACCGAGTACAACCAGCCACTCGTCATCGAAGAGCTGGAAGATCCGCCCCTCGGGCCGCGCGACGTTCGGGTGCAGATCGATGCCAGCGGTGTCTGTCACTCGGACCTCACCGTGCAGAAGGGCGGCGTCCCGATGCCCGTCCCGATCATCCTCGGCCACGAGGGTGCCGGCACGGTGCTCGAGGTGGGCAAGGAAGTCAGCCGCGTGAAGGCCGGCGATCAAGTCATCGCGTCGTTCATCCCCGCGTGTGGCATCTGCTTCCACTGCCTGCAGGACGAGTCGAACCTGTGTGAGAAGTCGAACGAGATGATGATCTCGCCGCGCGGCAAGCGGTCCGACGGTTCGATGGCCTTCGGCATGACGGGCCTCGGCACGTTTGCCGACTACATGACGACCGACGAGGCGTCGCTCGTGAAGGTCAACACCGACCTGCCGGCCGAGCAGCTCGCGCTCATCGGTTGCGGCGTCACCACCGGCGTCGGCGCCGCACTCTTCACTGCGAAGATCAAGCCCGGCTCCACGGTGGCCGTGATCGGCTGTGGCGGCGTCGGCCAGTCGGTCATCCAGGGCGCCCGCATCGCCGGCGCGTCGCGCATCTTCGCCATCGACCCCGTCGAGATGAAGCGCAAGACGGCCGAGCAGCAGGGGGCGACCGATCTCATCGATCCGGCACAGGGTGACCCGACCGCACAAGTGCAGGCACTCACCGGCGGACGGGGTGCGGACTACGCGTTCGAGGTCATCGGGCTCCCCGAGACGATCCTGCAGGCGTACAACACCGCTCGCCGTGGTGGCACCGTGGTCATCGTCGGTATGCCCCGTATGGACGCCACCGTCACCTTCTCGGCGATGCAGTTGTTCTACGACGAGAAGAAGACACTCGGCTGCCTGTACGGGTCGGCCCAGGTTCGTCGCGACTTCCCGAAGTTGGTCAACCTGGTCGAGACCGGCCGGCTCGACATCGGCTCGATGGTGTCGCGCCGCATCAAGCTCGACGAGGTCAACGACGCCTTCCGGGCCATGGAAGCCGGCGAAGTCATCCGCTCCGTCATCGTCTGACCAATCTGACGGACCGTCAGGTCCGCCTCTACAATCCCGGCCGTGAGAGGCATCATCAGCGCGGGCGCGTACTTGCCCCACTTCCGGCTCGACCGCACGACGATCGCGCCGGTCGCCGGCTCGGGCGGCGGCAGAGGCACGCGCACGGTCGCGTCGTACGACGAAGACACGACCACGATGGGATTCGAAGCGGCCCGGCTCGCCCTGCGGTCGGCTCCGAGCGCCCCGACGCCCGACGCGCTCTGGTTCTCGACCGTCACGCCCGCCTACGTCGACAAGACCAACGCCACCACGATTCACGCCGCGCTCCGCCTCGACGATGATGTTGCCGCCTTCGACTTCGGCGGATCACAGCGATCCGCGGCCGGCGCGCTGCGCACAGCCGTAGCCGGAGTGGGAACGACGCTGGTGGTCGCGGCTGACATCCGCACCGGACTGCCGGGCTCGGGTGACGAAGCGACGGGGGGCGATGCTGGCTCGGCGGTCCTCGTCGGAGACGGTGACGGTGTCATCGCTGAGTACATCGGGGGCGCGTCGGCCACCGAGGAGTTCGTCGACCGCTGGCGATCACCCGGAGCGGAACGATCGAAACTGTGGGAGGAGCGCTTCGGTGAAACGCGCTATCTGCCATTGGGCGAACGCGCCTTCCAGGCCGCGTTGAAGTCGGCCGAGATCAGCCCGGAGCAAGTCGACCGGCTCATCGTCACCAGCCTCCATGCGCGAGCGGCCAACGCGATTGCGAATCGCCTGGGCGTCCCCACCGAGAACGTCGTCGACAACCGTGCCGCGACGATCGGCAACACGGGCGCGGCTCATCCGGGTCTGCTGTTGACGTCGGCGCTCGAATCGACGGGTCCCGGCAAGGTGATCGCGCTGCTCGTGCTGGCCGATGGTGCGGATGTGCTTCTGTTCCGCACGACCGAGGCCATCGGCTCGTATCGGCCCACGCGCACCATCGACGATCAAGCTGCCGGTGGCGGGCAGGTTGCGTACGGCAAGTTCCTCTCCTGGCGCAAGATGCTCACGGTCGAGCCACCGCGGCGTCCCGAGCCGAACCGGCCGTCGTCGTCGGCCGCCGGTCGCTCCCTGGATTGGAAGTACGGCTTCGTCGGCCGCACCGATCCAGATTCGGGTGCCCCACAGATGCCCCCGCTGCCGAGCGGCTCCGACGCCATTCCGATGGCGGACGTGCCCGGCACGGTCGTCACCTACACGGTCGACCATCTCGTGTATTCGGAGAGTCCGCCCGTGATCTTCGCCATCGTCGACTTCGACGGCGGAGGCCGATTGCCGATCGAGATGACCGATGTTGCTGAAGCCGATGTCGCCGCGGGCGTACGCGTCGAGATGACCTTCCGCAAGCTGTTCACGAGCGACGACATCCACAACTACTTCTGGAAAGCACGGCTGCTGAAGGAGAATTCGTAGATGGGTTCACACGGCATACGCGATCGCGTCGCGATCATCAGCGTGGGTTGCACGCCGTTCGGCGAGCACTGGGATCTCAGCGCCGACGATCTGATGGTGCAGGCTGTCAACGAGACACTGGCGCCCGTCGGCCTCACGAAGCAGGACATCGACGCCTACTGGCTCGGCACCGCGCAACGCAGCTGCGGCATCACCCTCGCCAAGCCGCTCGGGCTCGAGGGCAAGCCCGTGAGTCGGGTCGAGAACTTCTGCGCCACCGGGTCGGAAGCGCTGCGGCAGGCGTCGTATGCCGTCGCGTCAGGTGCGTACGACATCGCGATGGCCGTCGGCGTCGAGAAGGTGAAAGACGCGGGGTATCAGGGTCTGCCGGCGACGCAGCCGCCCAACGACGGCACGGTGCGCAACCTCACCGCGGCCGCCATGTACAGCATGATCGCGCCGGCATACGCCAAGAAGTACGGCGTGGGCGAGAGTGAGATCCGCGACGCGCTCTCACATGTCGCGACGAAGAACCACTACAACGGTGCCCGCAATCCGCGTGCGCAGTTCAAGCGCGAGGTGAGCAAGGAGCAGGTGGAGAAGGCGCCGAAGATGGCGGGCACGCTTGGCGTGTTCGACTGCGCTGGAGTCGCCGATGGCGGCGCCGCCGCCATCGTGGTGCGCGCCGAGGACGCGGCGAAGTACACCGACAAGCCGCTGTACATCAAGGCGCTGGCGCTCGTGGCCGGCAACGGGAGCGGCCTTCAAGACCCGAACTACGACTACACGACCTTTCCCGAGGTCGTCGACAGTTGTGAGGATGCATACGCCCAGGCGGGCATCACCGACCCTCGCGGTCAGCTCGCGATGGCGGAGGTGCACGATTGCTTCACGCCCACCGAGATGGTGCTGATGGAAGACCTTGGCTTCGCCGAGCGCGGAACGGCGTGGAAAGAGATCCTCGCCGGCACGTACGACCTCGGCGGGGAGTTGCCCGTCAACCCGGATGGTGGACTGAAGAGCTTCGGTCATCCCGTCGGCGCCTCGGGGTTGCGCATGATCTTCGAGTGCTGGTTGCAGTTGCGAGGCGAGGCGCCTGAGCAGCGTCAGCTCGGCAACGATCGCAAGCTCGCGCTCACGCACAACCTCGGCGGTTACCCGGGGGAGATGGTGTCGTTCGTGTCGATTCTCGGCACCGAGCTGGGCTGAGCACGCCTATGAGAGTTGGCGACGTCGGCAACGCAGACGCTGCCAAGTACGGCAAGCCGCTCGACGGTATTCGGGTGCTCGCCGCTGAGCAGATGCAGGCATTGCCGTACGCCACGCAGCTGCTCGCGCGGCTTGGGGCGGACGTCGTCAAAGTCGAACCGCCTGCCGGTGAGTCGGGCAGGGGTTCGCAGCCCTCGATGCTCGACCCGGACGGGCGCATCGTCGGCGCGACGTTCCTTCGCAACAACCTCAACAAGCGCAGCATCGCGATCGATCTGAAGTCGGAGGCCGGCCGCGATCTGTTTCTCGAGCTCGCGCCGGGCTTCGATGTCGTCGCCGAGAACTTCAAGGCCGGAACGATGGATCGGTTGGGTCTCGGGTACGACACGCTGTCCGCGCTGCACCCCCGGGTGATCTACGTATCCGTGTCGGGCTTCGGGGCCGGCAGCTCGCCCTATTCGTCGTGGCCGGCGTACGCCTCGATCGTCGAAGCCATGTCCGGCATCTACGAGTTCCTCAACCCTCCGGGCGAGCCTCCCCGGGCGAATCCGGTGGGGGCGCTCGGCGACATCAGCGCCGCGCTGTTCGCCACGATCGGCGTGATGGCAGCGTTGCGCCATCGCGATGCGACCGGCGAGGGTCAGCAGGTCGACATTGCGATGTTCGACACCGCCGTTGCGATGACCGACATCGTGATGAACCTGACGTCGCTGGGCCAAGCGGTGCAGCCGTTCCCGAAGCACTTCATCCTCGACACCTTCCGCGCCGCCGACGGCTGGTTCGTCATGCAGCTCGTGCGCGAGCACCAGTTCGGTCCCCTGGCCGATGTGGTCGGACGGCCGGAGTGGAAGGACGATCCGCGGCTCTCGTCGCGGCAGGGGTGGGGCGAGCAGCTCGAGACGATCATCCGTCCCGGCGTCGAGGCGTGGAGCAGCACCCGAACGATGGTCGAAGCGTCGAAGGAGCTCACCGCCGCAGGTGTCGCGGCCGGACCGTGCTTCCACTCCTCCGATGTGATCACCGATCCACATCTCGAACTGCGCCGCATGGTCGTCGAGATGGACCGCGTCGACGGCGGCGAGCAACCCGTTCTGATCCCGGGGAACCCCGTGAAGCTCTCGAAGGTGGCCGAGGGCCCGGAAACGCGCGTGCCCTGGGTCGGCGAGCACACCCGCGACGTCCTCTCATCCGAGCTCGGGCTCACCCAGGAGCAACTCGACGCGCTCGCGCGGAATGGAGTCATCGCGTGAATTTCGATTTCGCGCCGGCGCAACTCGACTTCGCCGACGAGGTCGAGCAATTCCTCGATGAGCACGACGACCCGGACGTCTTCGACGTGACGCGCGAGAACATGGCGCAGATCGTCGACACGCCGAAGCGCCGCGAGTTCATGGCGACGCTCGGGGAGAAGGGCTGGCTCGGCATCACCTGGCCGAAGGAATGGGGCGGCCACGAGGGTGACGGGGTCTACGAATATCTGTTGAACGAGGCCCTCGCGGGTCGAGGTGGGCCGCAGATCGGCAAGGGCGTCGGCATCATCGGCAAGACGATTCTCGGCCACGGCAGCGAGAAGTTGAAGCGAGAGTTCCTGCCGAAGATCCTGCGCAACGAGGTGGAGTTCGCGGTCGGCTACAGCGAGCCCGATGCCGGATCAGACGCGGCGTCGATGAAGCTGAAGGCCACCCGGGATGGCGACGGCTGGCGCCTGAACGGTCAGAAGACCTGGACCACCTCAGCGCACTTCGCCGAGTGGTACTGGGTCGGTGCCCGCACTGATCCCGACGCGCCGAAGCACCATGGCATCACGCTCTTCCTCGTACCGCTCGATCATCCCGGAATCACGATCAACGGCATCTGGACGATGGGCGACGAGCGCACGAACGACGTGTTCTTCGATGACGTGTTCGTGCACGACGACTATGTCGTCGGCGAGCTGAACCATGGTTTCCAGTACATCTCGGAAGCGCTCGACCTCGAGCGCTTCACGATGTTCACGTTCTCACCGATCGAGCAACGCCTCGACGTGTTGTGCGACTACGTGCGCACCGCGACAACCGACGACCGGCCGTTGAAGGACGACCCCGTCATTCGCCAACGCGTCGCGCATCTCGTGACCGAGGCCGAGGTGGCCAGGGTGTTGGGATTGCGGGTGGTGGCAGAGTCGATGAAGGGCGGCGCACCTCCCACCACGGAGTCATCCGAGTACAAGCTGTTCGCGACCGAGCTTTCGAAGCGGCTCGCAAACGCGTCGATGGACATCGGCGCCCCCGGCTCGCAATTGCGCGTGAAGACGAAGGAAGCGCCGATGGAGGGACGCTCCGAGTCGACGTACCGCTACACGGTGATCGACACGATCGGCGGCGGCGCGTCCGAGATCCAGAAGAACATCATCGCCCGCCGCAAACTCGGCCTCCCCAAGAACTTCTAGATGTTTCGCCTTCACTCGTTCGCTTCGCTCACTCCGTTCAGGCGAGTCAATGGCGCTCGCCTCCGGCGAGCACTCACCGCCTTCGGGACGGCGAAGCCGCCCTACGGCGGATCTGCGGGGGAGACCCCCGCACCCCCAGCTGCCCCGTCCACTCGGCTTGACGTCGGGTGACGGTATGAGCGGGATGCTCGATGGGATCACGGTGCTCGACCTCGCGTCGGTCGGGCCGGCGGCGCGCGCCTCGCGGTGGCTCGCGGACTACGGCGCGACGGTGGTGAAGGTCGGCCCGAAGGATCCCGCGCTGCAGATCGAGCCCCCGTTCCATGCGTACAGCGCGCATCGCGGCATGACCCGCGTCGCGTTCGACTTGAAGGAGCCGGCCGACCTCGCAGCGTTTCTCGACCTGGCTGCCGACGCGGACGTGGTCATCGAGAGCTTCCGTCCTGGCGTCGTTGCCCGTCTCGGCATCGGCTACGACGACGTGAAGCGGCGCAACGCCGACATCGTGTATTGCTCGACGTCCGGCTACGGGCAGAAAGGCCCCAATGCCCAGTGGGCGGGTCATGACCTCAACTATCTCGGGGTCACCGGCTTCCTCGCCACGAGCCAACCGCGCGGCGACGGTGGACCTCCGATCCCCGGAGCCACTGTCGCGGACAGCGCCGGCGGTGGCATGCACGCGGTGATCGCGATTCTCGCCGCACTCGTCCGACGGTCCGCCACCGGCGAGGGCGCCTACCTCGACGTGTCGGTGGCCGACGGCGTGCTCGCGCTCATGGCGCTGCACGTCGACGAGTACCTCGCCACTGGAGTCACGCCGCACAACGTCCTCACCGGCCGGTACGCGTGTTACGACACGTACCAAGCGGCCGATGGCGGTTGGCTCGCGGTTGCCGCCATCGAGCCCCGCTTCTGGGCCAACCTCTGCGGTCTGCTCGGGCTCGATCGCTGGAGCGCCCACCAGACCGACGACGCCGTACAGGACGAGATCCGCGCTGATCTCCGCGCCGCGTTCGCGACGAAGACCCGCGATGAGTGGACCGATGTGCTCGCGCCCGCCGACACCTGCGTCTCACCCGTCCTCACGATCGCTGAAGTACAGGTTCCGCTCGTCGAAGCGAGCCACCCCGACCACGGGACGTTCCAGCAGCTGGCGCCGACGCTGGCGGGGACCGTGCGATGAGCGCGCTGCCCGACGACGTGGTGAAACTCATCGACGAGGTGCAGTACGACGAGGCGGGCGAGTTCCCCGTCGAGCGGGGCTACATCTGGACGACGTGCTCGTCGGTGGAGAACGGCAATCCGCTGTTCTGGGACGACGACGTCGCCGCCGCGCTCACGGATGGCTCGATCGCGCCGCCGACGATGTTGTCGGTGTGGTTTCGGCCGCATCGATGGAAGCCGGGGCGCACCGCGGAGGCCGTCCCGCTGCAAGTGCATTTCGACATGAAAGAACGACTCGACTTGCCCGAGGCGATCATCTCGGAGAACACCATCGTGTTTCACGACCCGGTGCGCGTGGGCGACGTCATCACGTCGTGCCAGCGGCTCCGCTCGGTCAGCGAGGAGAAAACGACCAAGCTCGGCACTGGCCGCTTCTGGGTGATCGACGTCGAGTACCGCAACCAGCACGATGCCCTCGTGGGAGTTGAGTCGTACACGGCGTTCGGCTACCGAAAGGGCGCGTCGTGACCGTGACCGTCGACGACGTGCGTGAAGGCCAAGCGTTGGCACCGCTCACCTACGACGTGACGGCGACGACCGTTGTGCTCGGTGCGCTGGCCAGCAGGGACTGGCGCCCAATGCATCACGATCACGATTTCGCCGTGAACCGCAACGGAACCAAGGACATCTTCCTGAACACCCCGAACCAGGCGGCGTGGTTCGAGCGCTACCTCACGGACTGGACCGGTCCGAAGGGCCGTCTCGGCCGCATGACCTTCCGCATGAAGGGCTCGGTGTTTCCAGGCGACACGATGCAGCTCGATGGACTGGTGACGCGAGTCGAAGTCGACGATGCAGGCTGCGCGTGGGTCGACGTCGACGTCACCTTGAGTGTCGCGGGCAGCCCGTGCACGACCTGCGCGGCGCGCATCGCCATCCCGAGAACCGAAGACGACAACCCGTGGGCGCGCCGCGGCGACGCCTGGAGGCCATGACATGCTCGCTTCGGCCCTGCGGGCCTCTCGCTCGTGTCGCCTGCGCCCTGGCGGGCGCGGCCGGCGACGGTCCCAGACAGATCCCCTGAGGAGCGTGCGCTAGTGGATCTCGAATTCACCGACGAACAGCACCTGCTGCGCGAAACCGTGCGCGGCGTGTGCGCTCGACACTCCGGCCTCGATGTCGTGCGCCAGCTCGAAGATGACGCCGTCGGCTATCCGGAGAAGCTTTGGGTGCAGCTGGCCGAGCTCGGCCTCATCGGTCTCACGATTCCCGAGGAGCAGGGCGGATCGGGTATGTCGATGCTCGACGCGATGATCGTCTACGAGGAGCTCGGTCGATCGCTCGCACCCTCTCCCCACTTCGTCAGCTCCGTGATGGCCGGCGGCGTGCTGTCTCGCGTCGGCGACACCGAATGGTTGCCGCGGATCGCGTCCGGTGATGCGATCGTCACCACCGCATGGCTCGAGCCCGACCGTGGCTTCGGTCCCGCGGGCATACAAGCGTCGTTCAATGGCACGAGCGTTACGGGCGCGAAGCGGCACGTGCCGTTCGCGTCGAGTGCCGACCGGTTGCTCGTCCTCGCTCGAAACGACGACAACGTGAGCTTGGTGCTCGTCGATCCCGAGGGCGAGGGCGTCACGCTGACCCAGCAGCACACGATTGCCTCCGACACGCAATACCGCGTGGACTTCGACAACGCTCCCGCAACGCTGGTCGCCGACGACGGCTGGCCTGTGTGGGACGCGACGATGCACGACGGCATCATCCTCCTGGCGGCCCAGGCGGTCGGGGGTGCCCGGTACGCGCTCGACATCACGGTGCAGTACGCCAAGGATCGCTTCCAGTTCGACAAGCCACTCGGCGCGTTCCAGGCGATCGCCCACTATCTGTCCGACGCGGTCACGGCCCTCGACGGTGCGGAGTTGCTCGTTTGGGAGGCCGCGTGGGCCCGGAGCGAAGGTCGCTCGATCGCTCGGCTCGCGCCGATGGCCAAGCTGTTCGCGTGCAGTACGTACCGCGACATCACGGCCATGGCACAGCAGGTGTTCGGTGGTGTCGGCTTCACCGTCGAGTACGACATCCAGCTGTACTTCCGCAGAGCCAAGCAGTTGCAACTGAGTTGGTGGGACGATCGCCATCTAGAAGAACTCGTCGCGTCGGAGGTGCTTGATTGACGTACAACCCGTTGGAGCCAGGCGGAGTCGCCGATTACCCCGTGAAGGTCGGCAGCATGCTGCTCACGTTGGTCGATCCGAGCAGGGGCTTCGAGAGCGCCTACAACCGGTGGTACGAGCGCGACCACTTCTACGGCGGTTGCCTCATCGGCCCACATTGCCTGGCCGGCAGTCGGTGGGTGGCGCCGCGGTCGCTCAAGGACTTGCGCTGGCCGCAGCACGACGGCGTCATCGCCACACCGTGGGATGCGGGCTCGTACGTGGCCATCTACTTCGTCGAAGCCGAGCATCACGGCGACTTCTTCGGATGGGGGAGCAAGCAGGTCAAGGCGCTGTACGGCGGCGGCCGCGGCTTCAACGAGCGCAAGCACGTTCACACGATCCTGTACGACCACCTGGGCGCGTCGTATCGAGATCCTGACCCGGTTCCGATCGAGTTGGCGTTGGACGCGGCGTACGACGGGCTGGTGGTCGCGTGGTTCGACGCCAGCGCGGACCGAACGGCCCGAGACGTCCACAACGCGGCGGTGAGCGGGCCGTTGACGGAGTTGCTCACCAACACGAAGATCGAGATCGGGTCGACCTGGATGCCGTCGCCAGGGCAGGAGCGTCCGCCCGGGACGCCGATGGACCTCGGCAGCGGACCAGGCGGACCGGAGCGACTCGTCCAACTGTTCTTCGTGCGCGGCGACGTGACCGACGCGCTCCCCGCGATCCGCCAGTACACCGACGCCATCGAGGCCGACTCGCTGGCGATCACCCGCCTGGTCGCCCCCTTCTTCCGCACCGCCGTCGGCACCGACAAATACGTCGACGAGCTCTGGTAGATCGAATTGCCTTAGTCCTTGAACTCAGGGGTGCGTTTTTCGCGGCGGGCGCGGATGGCTTCTTCGAAGTTCTGGGTGGTGAGGCGGACGTAGAGCTGGGCGTGGCCTTCGTGGTCCATGTGGGATGACAGGCTGCCGGCGTCGAGGCTGGCCCACAGCAGACGCTTCGTGCACTCGATACCGACGCGGCTGAATCCGATGATGCGCTCCGCCAACTCGTAACTCGTGTCGAGCAGCTGATCCTGTGGGACGGTACGCGACACGAGTCCGATGCGTTCGGCCTCCACCGCGTCGACGTCGCGGCCCGACAACATGATGTCGAAGGCCCGCGACGAACCGATCGCCCGCGGCAACAGGTAGCTCAGTCCGAGCTCGCTGGCCGTGAGCCCGTTGTTGATGCCGGCGGCACGAAAGTACGCGCTCTCCGAGGCGATGCGGATGTCCGTGGCCAGACTCAGGCACAGCCCACCACCGATGGCGGCGCCGTTGATGGCGCCGATCACCGGCTGGTGTATCCGCCGCAACGTGAGGATCACGTCGTCGAGGAGCTCCAAGGCCCGGCGGGCGATGTTCGTGACGGTGAGCCCGTCGACCCGTGGCAGCGTTCCCGGGTCTTCGAGGTCGGCGCCCGAGCAGAACCCGTGGCCGGCGCCCGTGATCACCACGACGCGGACGTCGTTGTCGTAGCTGATCTCCTCGAGCGTCTCTTTGAACGGGATCATGACGTCGAAGGCCATCGCGTTCATGCGTTCCGGGCGATTCAGGGTGACGAGCGCGACGCCGGGGCGTGGCCGGTCGATGAGGACGAAGGACATGGCGGGATCCTAGATTCGGGTCATGCCCACCCCCATGGACGAGTACCCCATCCATCAGATGCCGTTGCCGATCGCACAGCCCGCGAGCAGCGATCGCAACTTCTACGACCGGTGCTACTTCAATGCTCACGATCGAACGGGCGACACCTTTCTGATCACCGGTCTCGGCGTGTACCCGAACCTCGGCGTGATCGACGCCTACGCCACGGTGCTCCGCGGCACGACGCAACACACCGTGCGGATGTCGACCGCACTCGGCGACGATCGCATGACGCAGGCCGTCGGCCCGTATCGGATCGAGGTCATTCGGCCGCTCGAGGAGATCCGCGTCGTGTGTGATGGTGACGACCACGGTGTCGGCTTCGATCTCCGCTGGCGAGGCTCGTTCCCGACCGTCCAAGAACCTGCACACGTGCTGCGGCGCGACGGCCGCATCATCCTCGACGCCTGTCGTTTCGCTCAGGTCGGCACCTGGTCCGGCGAGTTGCGCGTCGCGGGCGAGACGCTGTCGGTCGACGACAACACCTGGGTCGGTAGTCGCGATCGCTCGTGGGGTATCCGGCCGGTGGGGGAGGCGGAGCCACCCGGGCGCGGTGCGGCCGAGCCAGATCCCGACTGGGCGCTGTGGTGGACCTACATCCCGCTGCGGTTCGACGACTTCGGGCTCGTGCTGATCATGCAGGAGGACGCCGACGGACACCGCACACTGAACGACGCCGTGCGCGTGTGGCCGGCGTCGAGCGGCCGCCCGGCCGAGTCGCTGGGATGGCCCGAGGTCGAGATCGACTATCGGTCCGGCACGCGCATCCCGGAACGAGCGTCCATCCGGATGACGCAGCGCGACGGCAAGCCCGTGAACCTCGACATCGAGTCGAAGGGGTATGTCGTGCTGAACGCCGGTCCGGGGTACGGCGCCGATCCGGAGTGGGTGCACGGCCAGTGGATGGGTCGGGATTGGGTGCAAGGGGTGACCCATGCTCTCGACGATCCTGCGGTCGTGGCGCGTGCAGCGTTTGGTGTGATCGATCACGTCGCCAGGGCGGAATGTGACGGCCAGGAGGGTTGGGGTCTGTTCGAGCACGGCACGATGGGGCGGCACACGCCGTCCGGTTTCGACGACTTCGGATCGGTCGCACCGTGACCCTGTCGGTTCAGGAGATCTCCGACCGGCTCGAGATCCAGGAACTCATCGCGCGCTACAGCTACGCCCTCGACAGTCGCGATTTCGACGCGCTCGACGACTTGTTCACGGACGATGCCGTCCTCGACTACACGGCCACTGGCGCGATCCGAGGAAGCCTCGAGGAGATGAAGGAGTTCGTCGCCAATGCCTTCACGATGTTCGAAGGCACGCAGCACCTCACAACGCAGACGCTCCTACAATTCTCCGACGACGGGAACCTCGCGTACGGCAAGAGCGCCTGTCACAACCCGATGGTCTTCGGCGGAGACCTCGCACCGAAGATGATGATCGTGGGCCTCTGGTACGTCGATACCTTCGTGCGTACGCCCGAGGGCTGGCGGTTCAAGGAACGCGTCGAGGATCAGCTCTACAACACCACTGTCGAAAAGGTGCGCACATGAGCCGGCTCCTCGAGGGCAAGGTCGCGATTGTGTCGGGCATCGGGCCGGGAATGGGGCGCGACATCTCGCTCCAGCTCGCGGAGCACGGTGCGAAAGTCGTCGCCGGCGCTCGCACGATGGCCAACGTCGACTCGGTCACCGAAGAGGTGAAGGCAGCCGGCGGTGAGGCCCTGGGCGTTCAGCTCGACATCACCGACAACCCATCGTGCGAAGCAGCGGTGGCCGCCACGCTCGAGCGCTTCGGTCGGGTCGACGTCCTGGTGAACAACGCATTCAGCGATGGCGATCACCGATCGTTCACCAGCGCCGATCTGGACGACTGGCGTCGCACGATGGACACCAACTTCTTCGGCACGCTCCAGCTCAGTCGGGCGGTGGTCCCGGCGATGAAGGAGCAGGGCGAGGGTCGCATCGTGATGGTCAACTCGATGTCCGCCGTGAAGATCGAGCCCCGCTTCGGCGCGTACGCCGCGTCCAAGGCGGCGTTGGGTGCGGCGACCAAGACGCTGGCGGTCGAGCTCGGCCAGTTCGGCATCCGGGTCAACGCGATCCACCCGGGCTACATCTGGAGCGACAAGCAGAAGATGTGGTTCGAGTACCTGGCCCAACGGAACGGCATCACGTACGAGGAGCAGTTCGAAGCGATCGCCGGAAGTGCCGCGTTGCGCTATCTGCCCGATTCGTCGGAGATCGCCGGGGCGGTGATCTTCTTTGCGTCTGATCTCGCGAAGCCCATTACCGGGCAGGCGCTGCACGTCAACGGGGGCCATTGGCTCGGCGGGTTCTAGCGATGACTACCCAACACCTAGCCCGATCGGGCTAGGTGTTGACGCCGCCGCGCCCGCTCGCTTCGCGCAAGGGTTCGAAGGGCCTATGTCATCGCGAACGACGAGGTCCGATCATGGGGACACCAGCGGCGCAACCCAGCGCAGCAACCGAGGTCGGAGTCCCAGCGCCATGCTCACGAGCATCTACATCCACTCCGTCTGGCTTCAGCAGCGCATCGTCGAGCTGGTTCGAAGCCGGGCCAAGGATCAGCGCGGAGCCGCGTTGGTCGAGTACGCGTTCTTGCTCTCGTTCATCGTGATGGTCTGCGTTGGGGCGGTGACGCTGCTCGGCTCGACGAACAATGCCAGCGCGACGAACTCGGCTACCTCGATCACCGCGGCGAACTGACGCGTCGGGCGCGAGGCCCTACTTGCGGGAGAGCGCCGGCCGCTCGACCAGTACGTAGGAAAGTGCGGCAATCGCCACGGTCCCCACGAGTGCGACCGCGAGCATCGGCAGGAACGCACCGGCAAACGGCCTGATGCTCTGGCTTCGCATCCAGACGTCGAGTACGCCTTCGTGCCACAGGTAGACCCCGTACGAGATCAGTCCGCCCGCGACCATCACGCGGGACTGCAGCAGCCGGCGCACGACTCCGCGATCTTGTGGACCGAACACCGCGGGCAACAGCAGGAAGAACGCGGCCGCGGCGTAGAGCACCTGGCGAGCCATCCACTGGCGCGGCGTGTCGGCCCCGACTCCCAACGTCAGGTGCGCACGCGTGGAGACCGCCCAATAGGCGACCGCGGCGAGCGCCCAGCACACACCGGGGAAGCGCCCGACCGTCTCGAGCAGGAGCACGGGCTGCCGCCGGCGCAGCGCCCACTCACGGGTCACGGCCAGACCCATGCCCAACGCGAAGAGGTCGGCGTTGGTCGGCAGCCAGTCCAAGCGATAGTCGACCGCCACATTTCCGGCCGGGAAGTCCCGCACGACGAGCCACCGCGAGACGATGCCGACGAGGTACAGGCCCGAAAGCGCAGCCAGTTCGAGCTTGAACGCTCGGTCGGGACTCTCCGTGTCTCGGCGCGTGCGGCGCATCGCCATCGCCCACAGCGGCAGGAACACGTAGAACGACATCTCGGTACAGAGACTCCACGCCTGTTGCAGGCCCCCGACAAGCGTGCTCTTGAAGTAGATCTGCAGGAAGCCGTAGTACGCCACCACATCACCGAGTGAGGCGATGTCGTTGCGTTCGCGCACGTCGAAGATCACCACGAGGATCGTGAGCGCCACCCAGTAGGCGGGCACGATGCGCAAGACGCGCCGTCCGGCGTAGGCGCGCAACCCAGGACCGGGCGCGTGGTCGAAGCGTGCCGCGACAAACGGTCGGTACAACAGGTAGCCAGAGATCAAGAAGAAGAGATAGACGCCGGCCTCGCCCCGGGCGAAGTAGGGACCGACGGTGTCGGCCTGTCGAGCCGTGTAGCCGGAGATCAGCGAAACGTGGAGCAGCACCACCGCGCCTGCGGCAATGGCGCGCAGTCCATCGAAACAGGGGAAACGCTCGCGAGCGGTCAGCGTCGACGCCGGATCAACAGCGATCACGGCGCCGGCGTGTCCTTTCCCCCGTGCTTCTGGAGTGCGAGCTCCTCGGCCAGCTTGCGCACGCGAGTCTCGAGCCGCGACAGCTCCCACGAGAAGTGCACCACCACGAGGAACAGGAACCCGAGCGCGACGAATGCAAAGGCGGTAGGCGCGTAGTCGACGCCCAACCAGTCGGCGATCGGCTCGAGTATCCCCGGGAACACGCCGAGGGGGAGGAGCACGATCGCGGTGATCAGCCAGATCAAGGCGTACTTGCTGCGGAGTTGCCGCAGCCGCACAAGTCGGAGGATGAAGATGATCGTCGCGAGCGTGCCGACGAGAACGAGTACGTGGGCGCGCGTGCTCACGCCGGAGCCGCCGGGGGACTGCGCCGTGCTCGGCGCGACGCAGAACCGAGGATTCCGATCAGCAGACGCAGGTAGTTGCCGACGAGCGCCAACCGCCGTGTCGACGGCCGTCCCGCGGCCCGCGGTCGCATCGGGGTCGCCACCTCGACGACTCGATGACCGCCGTACAGAACGAGCAGGAGCGCCTCCACAGTGTCGGCGAGGTACTCGGCCGGATAGTCGCGGGCGAGCAACTCGATGACATCGCGGTCGAACGCCCGAAACCCGGATGTGGTGTCCGTGAATCGCTGACCGGTGATCACGCGCACGATGAGGCTGAGAAAGCGCATGGCCCGCTTGCGCAACCGGCTGACGCCGTAGTCGCCCAGCTCGTTTGCGAAACGGCTGCCGACGGCCATGTTGGCGCCTGCATCGAGCGCGGCGAGCAGATCGCCGATGGATGCCGGGTCGTGTTGACCGTCGGCGTCGAGGACGACCGCTCGTTGATAGCCCTGGATCTGCGCGTAGCGGAGCCCGGCACGGACGGCCCCGCCCACACCGACGTTGAACGGCAACGACACGAGTTCAGCGCCTCCGGCCCGGGCGGCCTCGGCCGTGCCGTCGGCCGAGCCATCGTCGATGACCACGACGTCGAGGTCTGGCGCGACGGACCGCAACTCGCGCAGGGTGACGGGGAGGCTGCGCTCCTCGTTGTACGCAGGGACGATGACGAGCGGGACGCCGATGCCGTGATGCTACGACGCAACCGTTGTGGCTTCGGGCATCGCCCGCCGAGCTCCGCTCGCCCGTCTGATGGCCGCTTCGATGGCGACCGCGGCCAACAAGACGAGTGAGACCTCAGCGGTGGCGCGGTAGCGGACCTGCCCAAAGGTCACCATCGTCGTGAAGAGTACGAGTGCCGGGAACACAAGCAATGGAAAGACCGGAACGCGTCTTCGCCGCAGGATGACCCCACCCGCGATCGAGAGGAGCGCAAGTGCGAAGTACGCGTACCACGCGGCCCACGCGAGTTCCGTCTCGCGCCCGGCGGGGATGTGATCGAGCGCGGCCTGCTGCTTGACGTTCCACAGGCCGGTGACGCGTCCCACCCGAGCCGCGATCACGATCGGCAAGCGGCTCAGGTGTGTGCGGATGTAGTGGACTGCGTCGTCGCGATACATGGCCGCAAGCACGGAGCGGTCGGTGTCCTCGGGAAGGCCTGAATGCTCGAGCGCCCGCAGCACACAGCCGCGTGACCAGTAACCCATCGACGCTCCGTAGTAGGTGTCGTCGCAGCTCGCGGAGTCGAGCGTGATCTCGAAGCCGCCCGACAGCAGAACCGGTCGTTCGAACCGAGTCAGGTTGTACACGCACCACGGAGCGATGAGTAAGCCTGCGACGATCCACGCGGTGAACAACTGACGCACCCGCTCGCGGCGGATCAGCTCTGAGCGGAAGACCACCAGCGGCACGATCAGGACCAACGCGAGCAGGAGCAACTCCGCTCGAGCGAGAGCGCCGAACGCAACCGCGCCACCGAGCAGCGCCGCTCCTCGACGGCTGGGGGCGCGCCACCACGCAAAGGCCGACAGCAAGATCAACGCGACGCCCAGTTGCGCCATCGTCTCGGATTCCAAGGCGCCGTCGTACGCCCACAGGTTCGGGTAGAGCGCAGCAAGCGCGGCTGCGATCAGCCCGGCACGCGCTCCGACGAGCTCGCGGCCGACCAGTCCCACGACAACGACCGTCGTCACGCCGATGAGCGCCGACGCCAACAGGTGCGCGGTGACACCCTTGAACCCGATCAGGGAGAACATCGCCAGGTAAACGATGTACAGGGGCGGATGATCTGCGGCCTGCACGGTCTTCCCGGCGTCGAGGTAGAGGAAGGGCTCGATGAACCCCTTACCTCGGGCGAGGAGGTTGGCGCCCTCGTGGTAGTAGCGAGAGTCGCCGCCGACGGGCAGGCCGCGACGCCAGAACCAGATGTATGCCACTCGGATCACGAGAGCGACGAGCGCGACCGCGAGCAGCCTGAGGCGGAAATCCCGTGCATAGCGACACACTTTTGTGTCGCTATGCACGGGATTTGCGGGCAATGGGGTCGATGACCAGACGCTAGACGGCGGCCTGCTAGAACACCGGACAGTGAAGGCAGTCGTGCTCTACGAGTCGATGACGGGCAACACGCGCCGAGCGGCCGAGCTCATCGGTGGCGCTTTGGCCTCCGCCGGTGACGAAGTCGCTGTGCACGCGATCACCGACTTCAACTTTCACGAGCTCGCGGTGGCCGACGTCGTGTTCGTCGGCACCTGGGTCGACGGCCTCGTCTTGTTCGGCCAACGGCCCGGCCGCGCTGGTCGGTTGCGGAAGCTCCCGGTGCTCGATCGCAAGCCGGTCGCCGTCTTCTGTACGTATGCGATCAACGCCGGAAATGCCCTCGACAAGACGGCAGCGATCCTGGAGGCCAAAGGAGCGCTCATCCCCGGTCGGCGTCAGTTTCGGCGCGACCGCCTCGAACAGGGCGTTGTCGAGTTCGTCGACGAGGTGCGAGCCAAGGTCACTTTGTGGCAGTTGGCGGTCAGCAGTCCCGAATGATGCGATAGCTCGTCAGCTTCGGCGAGTCGTGCTCGCGCTGCACCCGTAGACCGCCGATGCATCTGGTCTCGGCCGGTGCGGTCGACATTGCATCGAGCAGTTGTTGCTCGTTGGTGTGGAACTTCTCGTAGCGAGAGTCGACGAGGACGTACTCGACCTTCCGCGACGCGAGGAAGCTGGCGTACGTCGCCTCGTCTCGAAAGCTTCGGCGGTAGATGCTCTCCGGGAAGAACTCGGAGTCGAGTCGCCCGCCGTGGCGCACGACCGCGTACATGCCGTATTTACCGTCGCCGAACACCAGCACTCGATAGGTGGCGCCCGGCACGAGTGAAATCGTTTGCGGGATCGCGGCCGCGGCCGTGTCCGGTTCGCGATTCAACGCGCCCCAACCAGCGGCCATCCCGGAGATGGGAATGGTCACGAGTTGCCCGAGCACCATCACGGCCGCGGCGATGACGGGAGCGTTCGGCCGGAACCGGTGACGTTGGAGGTACAGCAAGCCCAATGGCACCAGCAGTACGAGCGAGCGCAACGCCAGGGTCTCGACCTCGACCCAGAGACTCCACAGCGGAGAGGTCTGCGACGTGACCGGCGAAGCGAAGACGAGGTAGATCGCCGGAATGGTCGGGACGAGCGAAATCAGCCAGGCGCGAATGAGCGCTCGGCGATCGGGCTCGTATCGCGACCAGCCGATCACGAGCAGCGCGACGAGCGGGATGAGGATCGGTGCATGGGTGATCTGTGCGAGTGCCGCGAGGACGATGGCAAGCGTTCGGCGGTCGCGGCGCCAGCTGCCGATTGCAAAGAGCAACATCGCAGATGCCCATAGGAACGGCAGCTGGCCGAGGAGCGCGCCCTCCACCAGCGCGGGATTCACCAGGATGGCCACGGCCCACCAGCCGCGACGCAGCTCGGGGAAGGCCCAGAACGTCGCTGTGACCAGGCCGACGAACCCGAGTCCCAACGTGAGTGTCACGCTCCACTCACCCATGACCGGCCACAGCAGGACCGCGAACATCCATGGAATGAACCCGTAGGGGAAGGCGAGCGCCTGGCCGTGGGCGAGCATCGGCATGTAGTACGGCAGCCCACCTCCGTGCCAGAACTGGTCAGCGATGAACCAGACGTGGACGTAGTTGGAAAGCGTGTCGCTCGAGATCACCTCGCGGTGGCGGAGCAACAAGACGAGGATGACGACCCACAACGCGATGACGCTGCGCTTGGCGTAGCGACCTGCGCGCGTTTCGACGGCAACCGGGGCGCTACCGTCCTCCGCGGATGCCGTGGCCAGTGCCAGTGTCATTGCTGCTCGCGATCTTGGTCGCGGCACAGGTGGCGCGACTCATACCCCGCCCGCGGTTCGCGGTGCTCGGAGCGGTCGTCGGCGTTACGGGCCTGGTGCTGTTCGCAGTCACCCCGGTCGGCGTGATCGATCTGTCGATTGGAATCGTGTTCGGCGTCGGCGTCGGGCTGGTGCTGCCTGCGACGCGCGTCACCGACCGGCGCGTGCTTGGTCTCGTGGCGGTGGGGGCTCTCGGCGCTCTCGTGAGCCTTCGACTCGCGGCCCTGGTGCTCGTTGCCAGCGCCGCCCTCACCATTTCGACGAATCGAGGTACACGGCAGCGTGTGAGCCGCCGCTCGACGGCGGTGGTGATGGCCGGTGTCTTGCTCGCGGGTGGACTCGTGCTGTGGGTGGGAGGCAACGACCCAACGGTGCAGTGGTTCGGTCACGTGATCACCCATGGCGATCGCAGCGACCGGCGAGTGGCGCTCACGTTCGACGACGGGCCCGACGACCCGTTCAGCCTGCAGGTGAGTGCCATCCTCGACGGCCACGGCGTCAAGGGCACGTTCTTCGAGGTGGGCAAGGCCATCGATGCGCGGCCCGAGATCGCGAGGGCGTTGTACGCCGACGGGCATCTCCTCGGGAATCACTCGTATCACCATGACTACTGGCGCTGGCTCGATCCTCGATACCCGGAGCTGGACCGGACGCAGGACGCGTTCCAGCGGCAGTTGGGAATCTGCCCAGCGTTCTTCCGCCCGCCCCACGGCCAACGCACGCCCTTCATGCTCGCGCACGCGTCGTCCAAGAAGATGGTCACTACGACCTGGGACGTGTCCGCTGAGGACTGGTCGGCCCACGACGGCGCGCTCGTGGCCCAGCGGATCCTCGATCACGTACGTCCTGGTTCGATCATCCTGCTGCACGACGGCATCGACGGCACGGTGACAGCGGACAGGTCGGTGCTGATCGCCGCCCTGCCGATCATTCTCGACGGGCTCGAGGCCAAGGGGCTCGAGCCCGTGCGCCTGGACGAGCTTCTCGGCCGCCCCGGCTACCTCGAGCACTGCTGACGCCTCGCTCAGCGAAACAAGCGCAGCAACCGACGCAGTACGCCGATGCCGATCACGGCGCCCGCCGCGGTGACCGCGATGGGCGGCACCAGACTCGGCACGTTCGTGCCGGGCGGCCGGCGGGTGGTGACCCGCACCGCCGCGAGCGGAATCGCACCGAGATCGACGAACACGTCGTACATGCGGGTACGACTTCGATACACGGGAACCGGAACAAGGATGTCGTTGCGCACGCGGTACCCGAGGCGGCACAGCACCACGGCAACTTCGACGGTCTCGGAGTACTTGTAGCCGCGGTAGTACGTGAGCGAGTCGGCCAGCGCGCCGAGTCGGAAGATGCGGTATCCGGACTCGACATCGTCGAGGCGGGCACCGGCCCACAAGGTGGCCCAGGCCGACAGGATCCAGTTGCCGGCCTGCTTGTACCCGGGATACGTCGACAGGTCGCGGCGCACGAGGAGCGCGTCGAGCTTCTCGTCGACGGTGCGCTGATGGAGATCGTCGAGGACGTCGAGGTCATGTTGGCCGTCGGCGTCGATCGTGTAGACGAGGTCGTCGGCCGACAGCTCGCCGGCACGCATCCGCCGACGGAGGTCGGTGAACGCGAGGTAGTACGCCGCCGACATGCCCTGGTTCTCGTCGAAGCTGAGCAAACGGCAGTGGTCGTGACCAGGAAGCCATTCCTGGATGGCGGCGCGCGTCCCGTCGGTGGACCCATCGTCGACGACCACGAGCTCGTCGACGAGGTAGCTCAACTTGTCGAGCACCTGCGCGACGGTCGGCTCTTCGTTGTACGCGGGCACCACCGCGATGCGGCGGGTACCGCCCGGTCGGTCGATGGCGATGGTCACCGTGTGGTCATTCCTCGCTGAGCGCGAGTGGGCTGGCCGCGGCCAGCTCGCTGGCCTCAGCTGCCGCCTGCGCCTGATACCACGCGTACGTCCGCGCCAGCCCGTCGGCGAAGGTCGTGGTCGGCTCCCAGCCGAGCTCGACTCGAGCGCGGGCATTCGAGACCGTTCGTGCCTTGAGATCGCCCGGGCGCGGTTCACCGAACTCGACGACACCACTGCCGATGAGCGACGTCACCGACTCGGCGATCTCTCGGATGCTCACGGGAACGGCGCCTTCGATGTTGTACGTGCGGTTGATCGCCACGTCTTCGAGCGCCTTCACGTGCGCCTGGGCGAGATCTTCCACGTAGACGAACGAGCGTTGCTGGCTGCCGTCGCCATCGATGCGCAACGGTTCCCCGCGCATGCACCGCTTCATGAATGCGGCCACGACGCAGTTGTCGCGCATCCTCGGACCGTACGGGATCCCGTAGCGCAGGATCGTGTACGGCCGACCATAGAGCGTGTTGTAATCGCGGCAGGCCATCTCGGCCGCGACCTTCGACGTGACGTACAGGTGGCGGTCGGTGTTGGGATCGAAGAGCGTGTCTTCGTCGACCTCGTCACCCGTGGTGGCCGCGTAGACCCAGACTGTCGAAGCCAGCACGACGCGTCCGGCCTCCGCCAGCCGGGCCGCCTCCAGGAGGCGGGCCGTGCCCAGCGTGTTGACCTGGATGGCGAGCGTCGGATCGACGATCACGTCGTTGACGTCGGCGATGGCGGCGAGATGGAAGATCACCTCGGAGCCCGCAACGGCGGCGACGAGCCCATTGGTGTCGAGCACGTCGACCGGCACCCACTCAGCGTCGGCTCGATGTGGTGGCTTCGGATCCAGCACCCGCACCGTGCAGCCCGCATCGATCAATGCGTCGACGACATGCGTGCCGATGAACCCCGACCCACCGGTCACGGCAACGATTCTGTCCAACGATCGGTCCTTTGCTTCTAGTGCAACTGACGGTCGAGGGCCGACCGCAGTGATGTGATGACGTGCTCGGCCTGCTCCTCGGTGAGGAGAGCCGATATGGGCAAGCAGACATGAGATGCGCAGATGCGCTCGGCTCCCGGTAGCGGCCCTCTCGCCCAGGGCTCGAACACGGGTTGAAGGTGCAATGGAAGCTCGTAGACCTCACCGGAGAGCGCGACGCCGAATTCATTTCGCAGCGTCTTCTTCAGCTCGGCGCGGTCGACACCGTCTGGCAAGTACGTGACGTACTTGTAGTAGTTGCAACTCGCGTTGTCTGGGATGGCGAGCGGCGTGAGCGGCAACTCGGCCAATCCCTCGTCGTAGACCTTGGCGATGTGCTGGCGATGCGCGATGAACTCGTCGAGCCGCGCGAGCTGGCTCACGGCGATTGCCGCGTGCGGCTCGCTCATCCGCCAGTTGTACCCGAGGTGGGTGTGCACGTTGGCGGTGAAGCTGGCCTTGCCCTGATCGCGATAAGCACGGGCTTCGTCGGCCAGATGATCGTCGTCGGTGAGGATGATGCCGCCCTCGGCGGCGGTGATCACCTTCGTGGGGTAGAAGCTGAACGAGCTGGCCACGCCGAACGTGCCCGCAGATTGGTCGCCCAACGCCGAACCGTGGGCGTGGGCCGCGTCTTCGAAGAGGAAAAGGCCGTGCTCGTCGCAGAGGGCCTTGAGCGCGTGGATGTCGGGTGTCACGAGCCCGCCGATGTGCACGACCACCAGCCCGACGGTGTCGGGGCCGATCGCGGCTCGCACTGATTCGACATCGACGGCCATCGTCGCCGGGTTGCAGTCGACGAAGCGGGGCTGCGCGCCGGCCGCGACGACGGCCGCGGCCGTCGCAAAGAAGGTGTTGGCCGGTACGAGTACCTCTTTGCCGTGCACGCCCAAAGCCCGAAGTGGGATCTCGATGGCGCTCGTGCCGGAGTTGACCGCGATGGCGTGGGTCGCGCCGTGATGCGCGGCGAATCGCTCTTCCAGCTCGCGACCGATGGCGCCCAGCGTGAGCTGACCGGAGATCAACGCCTGGTCGATACGACGCAGGATCTCGGCACGATCCTCGTCAGGAAAGTGCACGTGAACCGGTGGTACGCGCAAGGGCTCTGGCTCGCGCTGACTGGCGCTGGGTGCGGTCATGGCTGGGGGAGAACTCTAGTGAGGTTGGCCGATCCGGCCGCTGATCCCGCCGGGGAGGACCGACAAACGGTACAGGGTGGACAACCACCGTCAGAAACTTCGGCCACGCATCAGGTGTTGCGGCCGGGGCACGAGGCGTAAAGTTGCTCCGTGCTCGTCGAACGGTGCTGGCTCTGCCTCGAACAGCCCGCCGTGACGACCGTGCGCTCGTCGGATGGCCGTGAATACCCGGTGTGCGACGTGTGCTCGGTGGAGCACCCCCATGGCCCTGATGCGGCGAATCGGACCATCTCCGACGACGACTTGCGTCGCATCGTCGGCGACTCCGTTTGATCAAGTACCTCGGATCGAAACGTCGTCTCGTTCCCGCGCTGACGGCCATCGTCGATGCCGTGGAGGCCCGCTCCGCGGTCGACGTGTTCACCGGGACCACTCGCGTGGCGCAGGCGTTCAAACAGGCCGGCGCCCACGTGACGGCGATCGACACCGCCCGGTACGCCCATGTGTTCGCTCGCTGCTACATCGAGAGCGACGCCGAGACGATCGACCAGGGTGAGCTGACGGCCGTGCTCGCCGGCCTCGACGCCCTGCCGGGCCGTGCCGGGTACGTCACCGAGGTCTTCTGCCGCCAGGCCCGCTTCTTCCAGCCAGACAACGGGGCGCGCATCGACGCGATCCGTGACGCCATCGCCCGCGACTGGACCGGGAGCCCAATCGAGCCGATCCTGCTCACGAGCCTGATCGAGGCGGCCGATCGGGTCGACTCGACGACGGGCGTACAGATGGCCTACGTCAAGCAATGGGCGGACCGGGCGAAGCAGCCGTTGCGGCTCCGCGTCCCGGAGCTCCTCGGCGGCGGTGGCACCGCGTTGCTCGGCGATGCTGTCGAGGTGGCGCCGACGCTTCCGGCGGTCGATCTCGCCTATCTCGATCCGCCGTACAACCAGCATCGGTACACCGCGAACTATCACGTGTGGGAGACGTTGGTGGCGTGGGACGCGCCGTCGCACTATGGCGTCGCGTGCAAGCGGGACGACCTCCGGGATCCGGCGACGCACTCGGTGTTCAACGCGCGCCGTGGCATGCCGGTTGCCTTGAGGAGTGTGATCGACGCGCTCGACGCGCGACTGCTCGTGGCATCGTGCTCCGACGAGGGCTGGGTCACGATGGAGGAGTTGCGCGAATGGTGCACACCACGTGGTCACGTCGAGGTGCTCGGCTTCGACTCCCGTCGCTACGTCGGTGCGCAGATCGGCGTTTTCAACCCGAAAGGGGAGCGCGTCGGCGAGCCGACGCGCATGCGCAACGTCGAATACCTCGTGTTGTGTGGCGAGCGCGCGCTCGTCGAGCGCTGTGCCATGGCCGTCGCCGCCACCGCGACCGACCTCGTCCATTGAGGATCACCCGCAGGTAGTCGCCGTCTGGGCCTACAGTGCCGTCGGACGCTGCCCGACCTGGTGGGTGGATGGACAACGCTGCAATCCAGACCGTAGAGCTGCGCCCGAGCGGGTTGTGGCGGCACCTACCCCGCGGCGGCGCCCTGCCAGAGGACGTTTGGCGCCAGCGGCATCGCGGCATCCTCGTGCTCCTCTGGCTGCACGTACCGGCGGTGTTCATCATCGCGATGGCGCAGGACGTCGGCGTCGCGCACACCGCGGTCGAGACCGGCATCGTCGTCGCACTCGCGGCCCTCGCGACCGAATCTCGCGAACACCGCCGTCTGAGCACGATCATCGCCGTGGTCGGCTTGCTCACCTGTTCCGCGGAGCTCGTTCACCTCTCGCACGGGCTCATCGAGATGCACTTCCACTACTTCGTGATGGTCGGCGTCGTCACGCTGTACCAGGACTGGCAGCCGTTCCTCCTCGCGATCGGCTACGTCGTGCTGCAGCACGGCGTAGCAGGCGTGGTGTCTCCTGAGTCGGTGTACAACCACCCGGAGGCGGTGGCGCAGCCGTGGAAGTGGGCCGCGATCCATGGCCTCTTCATCCTTGGCATGAGCGCTGCCGGCATCATCACCTGGCGGCTCAACGAGTCCCTGCTCGAAGCGGCAACGGAACGCGAGAAGGCGCTTCGCGCAAGCGAGTCCGAGTTGCGGGCGTCGAATGAGCAGCTCGCCCGCTCGGACGCGCTGAAGGGTGTGTTCATCGGCACGGTGTCGCACGAGCTGAACACGCCGCTCACGGCGATCACTGGGTTCACGCAACTCCTGGCCCAGAACTGGGATTCGCTCTCTGATGAAAAGCGGCTCGAGATGCTCGAACGAATCGACCGCAACAGCCGGATGCTCGGCGGGCTGATCTCCGAAGTGCTCGATTTCAGTCGCCTCGAGCGCGGCCACTCGCGTCTTCGCGCCGATCCTGTCAACGTCGGCCAACTCGTTGCCGGTGTCGTCGACCAGCTCGGCGTCGTACTCGCCCGCCACCGCGTCTCGGTCGTGGTCGTCGAGGACGCCACCGTCGACGGTGACACAGACGCGCTGACTCGGGTCGTGAGCAACCTGCTCACCAACGCGGCGAAGTTCTCGCCTGACGGAGCCACCATCCATGTGACCGTCGGGGCTGAGGGCTCGGTCGGCACGGTGACCATCGACGACAATGGCCCCGGCGTCCCAGCCGACGAACGCGACCTGATCTTCGAACCCTTCTATCGCGGCCATGGCGACGAGGTGATCAGCCAGTCCGGCACCGGCGTCGGTCTGTCGGTCGTGAAGAACCTCACCGAGCAGATGGGGGGATCGGTCATGGTCGACGGCAACGCACACGAAGGAGCGCGGTTCGTCGTGAGGCTTCCACTGACGGATCGGCAACGTTCGTCCTAGTCGAGCAACAACGCGACCATCGAGTCGACCTCGGCGAGCGGGGCGGTGTCGAGCGGGGCCTCATCGGCAATCACGATCGGGTCGCCCTCGCGATCCATCGTCGCGACGACCGCGTCGGTGAGGAACCGGCTGCGCTGCGCATAGCTGTGGCGATCGCTCCACCACGCTCGGCCGAGCCCGACGTGATACCGGAGCGGCACGTAGCACCACAGTCGATCGCGAGCCCGCGTCATGGCCACGTAGAGCAACCGGCGTTCCTCCTCGATCTCTTCGTCGTTGCCGGTGGCCATGTCGGAAGGCAAGCTGCCGTCGGCCAGGTGGATCACGTGGATGGCGTCCCATTCGCCGCCTTTGGCGGAGTGAATCGTCGACAGCGTCAGCCAGTCGTCGTCGAGATGGGGTGGTCCGGCGAGCTCGCCGGTCGACGACGGTGGGTCGAGCACCAGCTCGGTGAGGAACCGTTCGAGGCTCGGCGCACTCGCCGCCGCGACACAGAGCGCGTCGAGATCCGCTATGCGGGCGGACGCGTTGGAGTGATGTCGCTCGATGATCGGCTCGAGCCACACCCGCAGCCGCTCGATCGCCGCGCTCGGGCCTTCGTGGTGCGCGAGCCGGCGGGCGTCTTCGAGCGCGCTCAACAGGTCGTCGGCGCCGGCCACATCGATCGCGCCCTTGAGCGATGCGAGCTTTCGGGCGGTGGCGGGACCGATCCCGTCGATCAGCTGGAGCACTCGGAACCACGCGAGCTCATCGCTCGGATTGATCACGAGACGCAACGCGCAGACGAGATCTTTCACGTGCGCCGCCTCGAGAAAGCGCAGCCCCCCGAACTTCACATACGGAATGCGACGCGCGCCGAGTTCCAGCTCGAGCAAGTCGCTGTGATGCGCGGCGCGGAACAAGACCGCCTGATTGCGTAGCGCGACGCCGCGCTCGTGCTGCTCGAGGATGCGCGCGCAGACCGCCGCAGACTGCGCCCCTTCGTCCGAACAGAGGACGAGACCGGGCTGCGGACCATCGCCACGAGTGGACCACAGCACCTTCTCATGGCGGTGGGCGGCCTCGGCGATGACGGCGTTGGTGGATGCCAGGATCGCGGGTGTCGACCGGTGGTTGCGATCGAGCACCACGATCTGCGCGCCGAACCGCTCGGGAAACTCGAGGATGTTGCGCGGCGTGGCATTGCGAAATCCGTAGATCGCCTGGGCGTCGTCGCCCACCGCGGTGATCGTGGCTCCGCCATCAGCCATCGCCGCGACGATCTCGGCTTGGAGTGCGTTCGTGTCCTGGTACTCGTCGATCAACACGTGATCGAATTGATCGAGCAGCGGTGCCGCGGCGGGCGAGCGCACGAGCGCAGACCAACACAGCAGTAGGTCGTCGTAGTCGAGCACGAGGGTGGAGCGTTTGCGCGCGGTGTACGCCTCGAACGTGGATTTGAGCTCGGCTTGCTCCTCGGTGCACCAGGGAAACGTCGTGTGCAGCACCTTGGAAAGCGGTGTGGCGGTGTTGATCACCCGGCTGAGGATCGCCGCCATCGTGTCTTTCTTCGCTCGACGACGGTCGGAGGAATGCTCTCCATCGTGGGCGTGGAGCTCCGACCGCACCAGCGCGAGCAGATCCGCCGCGTCGGCTTGATCGAGCACGGTGAAGTCGGGATCGAGACCGAGGAGGCGGCCGTGCCGCCGCAGCACACGATTGCCGACGGCGTGGAACGTGCCGCCCCACACGCGGCGGGCGACGTCGTGGCCCGCGAGCGCTTCGGCGCGGCGCAGCAGCTCGGACGCGGCCCGCCGGCTGAACGTGAGCAGCAGGATCCGCTCGGGGGCGACGCCGCGCTCGGTCAGGGCGGCCAATCGGGACGCGAGGGTGGTGGTCTTGCCGGTGCCGGCACCGGCGACGATGAGCAGGTGCCCATCGGCGTGGTCGACGGCCGCTCGCTGTTGATCCGTGAGTGAGGGGAACACGTGTTCGAGCGTACCAATCGGGTTGGAGCCCGGTCGGGAACCCGGCAACATTCGAATCAATGGCATCGGACGACCGCCTGCTCACGCCTGGGTTCGTCCGGATCACGGGAGCCGCGCTGGCGTATTTCATCGCCATCGGCGTGCTCGCCCCGGTGCTGCCGCTCTACGTGGAGGAGCGGCTGCACGGCAGCGGAGCGGCCGTCGGCATGGCGGTTGGCGCCTTCGCCGTCTCGGCCGCATTGCTCCGACCGCTGGTGGGCCGGATCGGCGACGAGCACGGCCGCAAGGTGCTCGTGCTCGGTGGTGGCTTCATCGCCGGCGTGTCGGTGCTCGGCTACACCCTGGCGACCAACCTCCCTGTGCTCCTCGGCATGCGCCTGCTCACCGGCATCGGCGAGGCCGCGATGTTCGTCGGAGCGGCCACTGCGGTGCAGGACCTCTCACCGCCCGCCCGCCGCGGCGAAGCCACGTCCTACTTCTCGATCGCCGTGTACGGCGGGTTGGCCATCGGTCCACTGCTCGGTGAAGGCGTGCGTACGCAGTGGGGTGTGCACGCCGCCTGGTACGTGAGCGCGGCGATGTGCTTCGTCGCCGTCCTCGTGGGTCTCGGCATGCCGACCGTCAGACCGCCGAAAGTGCCGGATGACGTCGTCGTTCGCCGCCACCTCCTCCATCCCGCCGCCCTCCGGCCGGGCGTCATCCTCGCCCTGTCGACCACCGCGTTCGCGGGGTTCTCTGCGTTCGTGCCGCTGTACGTGAAGCAGGTGGGGCTCACGAGCTCCGGTGCGGTGTTCGCGGAGTACGCGATCGCGGTGTTGGCCGTTCGCATCTTCTTCGCGCGGTTGCCCGATCGGCTCGGTTCCGTGCGCGGCGCGTCGCTCGCGATGAGCCTGCAATCCGCCGGCCTCATAGCGATGTGCGCGTGGCATTCGGCAACGGGCTTGTACGTGTCGACCTTCGTGTACTCGATGGGTGTGTCACTGCTGTATCCATCGCTCTTCCCGCTCGTCGTCGACAACGCGCCGGAGCACGAGCGGAGTCAGGCGATTGCCACGTTCACGCTCTTCTTCGACATCTCGCAAGGGCTCGGCGCATTCGTACTCGGTGTGGTGGTCACGTTGTCCAGCGAGCGGTGGGCCTTCGGTACCGCCGGTCTCCTCTCCCTGGCCGGCCTCGTGCTGTTGCGAACGACGACGCGCCGCGCCGCCCCCGCTCAGGGCGTAGCGCCCGCCGTCACCTCGTGATCGAGCGGTTCGCCGTTCAACCAGCGCGCCAGGTTGTCGCAGAAGACGTCGGCCGAGCGGGCGTAGCGTCCTGTGCCTCCCGCCGAAGAGTGTGGTGTGAGCACGACACGGGGATGTGACCAGAGCCAGCTGTCCGCTGGGGGTGGTTCGGTGTCGACGACGTCGAGGATCGCGATCTCGGGAATACCGCGGTCGAGAGCCGCGCGCAGCCCGTCCTCGTCGACGAGCGATCCTCGACCGACGTTCACGAGCACGGATCGCGATCGCATCGCGCCGAAGGTGTCGGCGTGCAAGAGGTGGCGCGTCTCGGCTCCGCCCGGTGCGCACAACACGACGACGTCGGCCCGGGGGAGCACCGCCTCGAGCCGGTCAGGGCGCACGCACTCGTCGACGGGCTCGCTGCCGTTCGGATTGCGGCGAACTCCGATCACCGTCGCTCCGAACGCTCGCGCACGATCCGCGACGGCAGTTCCGATCGCACCGAGGCCGACGACGAGCCACGTCGTGCCGTACACCTCGCGAAAGTCGTGAGGGGCCCAACGGCGATCGGCGCGCTCCGCGGCCCACAACGAGGGCTGCTGATAGTGATCGAGCACAGCGCGCATGACGTATTCCGCGATCGGCAGGCCTGTCACGTGCGAGGTGGTGAGGCGCACGCCCTCGCTGAGGATCATGTCGAACACGGGATGATCGACGCCGGCGCCCGCGATCTGCACCCAGCCGGGCTTTGCTGTCAGCAACAGCTTGAAGAACGGACGAACCGGTCCATCGTCGAAGAGATCCGACGTGACCCAGGCGACGTCGGGCTTCGCCTCTTCCCACGGGAGCGGTCGATCGCCGAACAGCAACTCACCGTTCTTCTGCATCCGGATGAAACGAGCGTCTGGCGCCACCGCGCCGATGCGATCGCCGAAGCGGGTGAAGGAGGGCTCAGTCAGTAGCAGGAGCATCGTCCGCGACCGTAGGCGGGTCGGCGCAGAGTCAACTCGCGGCGGCGACCCTTTGGACAAAGACTTGTTGCGCGACCGTGCGGCCCAATGTGCGGTCCTTGCCGTCGACGCGCAGCACCAGCGGACCGTCGAACGGATGTTTCTCGCGCACCTCGACCCGTCCGCCCGGCCGCAGTCCGAGCGTGTCGAGGAAGGCCACCACTTCAGGATCGGTCGACCCGGGAACCGCGACCACGGCGACATCGCCGGGTTCGAGGTCGTACAAGGGCGGCATGTCGGGGAGGTCGTCGGTCTCGAGCGCGGGGATCGGGAACCCGTGGGGACACGTCGCCGGCCGGTCGAGGGCGATGAAGATGCGGGCCTCGACCTCCTGCGGGAGCTCGTGCTCGAACGAGGTCGCCAGGCGGTCGGCTTCGTTCCATGCGTAGCCGAGCATGTCGGAGAGGAAGCGCTCGACGATGCGGTGGCGGCGAATCGCGCTCACCGCTTCGCGACGACCGGCGTCGGTGAGCTCGACGCCCTTGTAGAGGCGGTGCTCCACGAGACCCCGATCGGCGAGGCGCTTGACCGTGGTGGTGACGGTGGAAGGGCTGACCTCGAGCTTGTCGGCCAGGTCACCCGTGTGCGCGGGTTCGTCGCCCTTGGTGAGCCGGTAGACGGCCTTGAGCGTCTCGCGCTCGGACTTGGTCAGCTTCATGACGTCCATGTCGGCTTCGGAGCATGGATTTCGGAGGCCGAAAAGTCCAATCGAAGCCGGTCAGCCGTGCTGCGTCGGGCCGGCGCGTTCGACCGTCAGGCGCAGGATCACCCGGCGGTCGGTGGCCATGGCCGTGCGGTACTCGTCCCAGTCCGGATGCTCCTCCCCGCGGACCTGGCGGTAGTAGTCCACGAGCAGCTCCATCGCTTCGGGCAGATGGACCACCTCGCACGTGCCGTCGACGTACGCCCACTCGCCGTAGAACCGATCGTTCAACACGCACACGGTCGCTCGTGGATCACGCAGCAGATTCTTGGTCTTGAAGGCGGTTTCCCTGCTCGAGATGATCGGGTGTCCTTCGTCGTCCACGCCGATGGTGATCGGCGAGAGCTGGGGTGACCCGTCCCGGCGGAAGGTGTGCAGTACGGCGTTGTGGTTCGAGCGAATGAACGCGACGGCCTGAGCGATGTCCATACGACGTACCCTCGCGCATCGCTCGTCGGGACGACATCGACCCGGGGCTGCCGATCAAGCTGGCGCCCTGCTCGAACGGCGAGTTCGTGCCGCCTCCGCCGACGCCGGTGGTGCGCGAGGCCATGCGCCGAGCCCGAGCCGAGTCGGATGCGACCGCGCGTCGACTGGGCATGAGCCGCCGTCGCTTCCTGCTCTCGACGATGGGATCCGCCCTCGGTCTGATGGTGCTCGACGGGTGCTCGAAGGACCGAGGAGGGGCGGCCCGCCCCGCCGGGTCGTTCTCATTGCCACCCGAGGCGGCGACGGACACGAGCGCAGCGCAGCAGGCGATCGGCGGAGCCGAGGCGATTCTCGACGTGCAGACGCACTTGCTCGACTACGCGCATGTGCCCGACGCTCCGGACTTCACCGGTTTTCCGCAACGCAACTGCGGCGAAGGAGATCCGAAGCTCTGCTTCGGGATCGACCACTGGATGGAGGAGTTGTTCCTCCGCAGCGACACCGGCATGGTGGTGCTGTCCGCGATTCCGGTCGTCGGCGACGCGGACCCTTTGTCGATCGATGTGATGGAGCGGGCTCGCGCGTTTGCGACGCGGCTGTGCGGCGACGAGCGCGTACTGCTGCAGGGTCACGCAGTGCCGAACGTCGGTCGCCGCGACGCCGCGCTGGCCGCCATGGACGAGCTCCACACCTTGCATTCGATCGCGGCGTGGAAGGTGTACACGCACGCACCCGGTCCGGGCTGGACGTTCACCGACGCGACCGGTGAAGCCTTCCTCGGCCAGGTGTCGGCGCTAGCGGCCGCCGGCGGCACGCGCCTCGTTGCGGTGCACAAAGGGTTCTCCGGTGGCTCGAGCGCGGCGTCGCCGGCCGACATCGGGCCGGCGGCCGTTGCTCATCCCGATTTGAGCATCGTCGTCTACCACTCGGGCTATGAGCCAGGGAACGTCGAGGGACCGTTTTCGGAGGGCGGCCGCGGGGTCGACCGTTTGGTGAAGTCCCTCCGTGATGCCGGCGTGTCCGCCCGAGGCAACGTGTACGCCGAGCTGGGCTCGACCTGGAAGTCGGTGATGGCCGATCCCGACCAGGCGGCCCATGTGCTCGGCAAGCTCCTGTCGGCGGTGGGGGAGGACAACATCCTCTGGGGCACGGATTCGATCTGGTACGGCTCGCCGCAGGATCAGATCCAGGCGTTCCGAGCCTTCGAGATCACGGCAGAGTCGCAGGAACGTTTCGGGTACCCCGCGCTGACGCCCGCAGCGAAGGCAAAGATCCTGGGTCAGAACGCGGCTCGGCTGTACGGCGTCGACTTGGCGAAGGTTGCGGGAGCGGCCTGCACCTTCAGCGCCGACGATCTCGAACGGGCTCGACAAGAGACCGCGCTCGGCAATCGCACCTATGGGCCGGTCACCCCGGCGGCGATCGCGGCCTCGTTCGCCGCTGACCATCCGTGGGCCGTCTAGGTCGTGAGGAAGGCGGTCAGCGCGGTCTTGTAGAGGGCGGCGTCGGTCGAACCCATCAGCTCACGCGCTGAATGCATCGACAGCTGTGGCGCGCCGACGTCGACGGTCGAGATGCCGAGCCGAGCGGCAGTGATCGGCCCGATCGTGGACCCGCAGACCAAGTCATTGCGATGCACGTAGTGCTGCACGGGCACGTCGACGCGTTCGCAGGCTTCGACGAACTCCGCCGCTGATCGCGCGTCTGTTGCATAGCGCTGCGACACATTGGTCTTCACCACCGGTCCGCCGTTGATCGCGATCCAATGGCCGGGCTCGTGGCGTTCGCTGTAGTTCGGGTGGGTCGCGTGCGCCATGTCGGCCGACAGGCAGATCGACGCCGCCAGCGCGCGTCTCCATTCCTCGCGACCGCCGCCCAGCCCGAGGGTGATGCGCTCGAGGGCGGCCTCGAGCATCGGGCTCATCGCGCCCCGGTTGCTCGAGCTCCCGACCTCCTCGTGATCGAACAGCACCACGACGCCGATCTCGTTGCTGCCCGTGGCGTTGATGACGGCCTCGACGGCCGCCCACGACGAGCACAGGTTGTCGATGCGTCCGGCGCTGATCAGCTCGTCGTCGCGACCGAGCAGCGAGCCCGGTGTGACGTCGAGGAGCATGAGGTCCCAGAACAAGATCTCGTCCGCGCCGACGCCGAGCTCCGCGGCGACGAACGCGCTGAAGTCCGCGTTCCCGATCGCCCACACCGGGTTGAGGTGTTGCTGCGGGTTGAGTACGAGTCCGGAGACGTTCACCTCCCGGTCGAGGTGGATCGCCAGTTGCGGGATGCGGGCGATCGCACGATCGACGTGCAACAACCGCAGGTCGCCCCCTCGCAGCGCGACGCGTCCCGCGAGTCCGAGGTCGCGGTCGAGCCACGAGTTGTACAGCGGCCCGCCGTAGACCTCGACGGCGAGCAGTTGCGCGCCCGCGCGCTCGACGTCGGCGTGGGGCTTGACTCGCAAGTTCGGGCTGTCCGTGTGTGCGCCGATGATTCGAAACGGCGTTGTGGCGATTGCGCTGTCGGGTACCGACCACGCGACGAGGCTTCCGTCGCGGATGAGATAGGCGCGATTGGAGTCCGCCGGCCATGCGTCGATCTCGGCGACCCTGGCGAACCCGGCGGCATCGAGACGTGCGGCGGCGGTCGCACACGCGTGAAACGGCGACGGCGACGCGTCGATGAACCTCAGCAGGTCGCGAGCAGCGTCGAGGTCAGGCATGCTGGGGGCTTGCTTACTTCAGGTTTCAACCACGTCGCCATCCTGACCAACGACACCGAGCGGCTTCAGGCCTTCTACGTGGACGTGTTCGACGCCAAAGTGCTTCGCGACGGGCCCGAACCGGGTTCGGGCGAGGGTCCTGTGCGCATGACGGTCATCCACGTCGGTCCGAGCGCAGAGCTCAACGTGTTCCAAGTCGAGGGCAACACCGAGGCTGACCGCCAGACCCCGATGTTCGGCCGGGGCCGCCTCGATCACCTCGCGTTGCAGGCGGAATCCATCGAGGCGTTCGAGACGATTCGTGACCGCCTCATGGCTCGCGGCGCGGCGGACGACTTCGTGACGGACTTCGGACCGATCCTGAGCGTGTTCTTCCGCGATCCCGACGGCCTCGAGTGCGAGGTCTGCGTGCCGAACCCCGACGCCGCACCCGGCGCCTCGAACCCACCAGGCACCCCGGCGAAGCGCTACCAGAAGTCCTGACGCAGGGCTAGAGCAAACCCACGTTCTCGAGGTGCGCGCGCAGTTGCGCTGGCGACTCGAACAGAACGGCGTGGATCCCGATCGCCGCGGCGGCTTCGACATTGACCGGGCTGTCGTCGATGAACAGCGTGCGTGACGGTTGCAGATCGAAGCGCCGAAGCAACTGGCGGAAGATCTTCGGGTCGGGCTTCACGAGACCCTCCATGCCTGAGATCACGTGGCCGTCGAACCAGTGGAGGAACTCGAACCGCTCGACTCGCAGCGGAAACGTCTCGGGCTCCATGTTGCTGAGGATGTAGCACGGCACTCCGGCCGCTTTGAGCTCGGCCAGTATCTCGACGGTCTCGTCGATGGCTCCGCCGATCATGTCCTCGGTTCGCTCCGCCCAAGCGAGGATCATCGCTGCGTGCTCGGGATGCTGCCGCGCCAGCTCCGCGCACGATACGGCGGTGCTGTGTCCGAGATCGTGAGCGACATGCCACTCCAACGTGCAGACGTTGGCGAGGAAGTCCTCCATCGCCACGTCGTCGTCGAAGAGCTGGCGGTACAGGTAGCGGGGATTCCAATCGATGAGGACGCCGCCCAGATCGAACACCACTGCGTCTACGGCGGCACCCATCGCCCCAGTATTCCGCCCACGGTTGCCGCGGTGGCCATGGGGGTAGCCGTCCGGTGTGGCAATCCCGCCTCGTCGGCTCCTCGCGGGCATCACCGCCTCGGTCTTGGTGCTCGGCCTGGCGGTCGCGGTATCCGACGTCGGGGCGGCGACCGCGGCGTCTGCTCCGATGCACAAGGTGGCACCTCGACGATTGCCGGCGGACTACCAGGGTTACGCGCGGGCCGCGTCGGCGTGCCCGGGTCTCGATCCGCTGATCCTCGTCGCGATTCACGATGTGGAGACCGGTCGCGGGTCGCAGGGTGCGACGTCGAGCGCGGGCGCGATCGGACCGATGCAGTTCTTGCCAGACACGTGGGCGGCGTACGGCGTCGACGCCGACCACGACGGTGCCGCCGACCCGTCAGACCTCATGGATGCGCTCACCGGCGCGACGAATCTGCTGTGCGCGAATGGAGTCGCGGCGAGTGCAACCCACGAGTCGGCGATCTGGAACTACAACCATTCGTGGGGCTACGTCCGAGCGGTACTCGTCCGTGCGGCGGAATTGCACAGCACTCTCGGCGTCTGAGTTCTGCTAGAGCACCTCATCGCGAAGGTCCGGAAACACGCGACCGACCTTCGTCAACAGGTAATCGCCGTACGTGCCTGACCAGTCGTGGACGCTGGCGCCATCCCAACGATCGGCGCCAGCGTCCCGATGGTCGACACCATCGAACGGCACTGGGAGTACCTCGGCGTCCCAGGCCGGATCCATGAACAGCGGGAACGACAACCGATCGACTCCGCTGGTGTTGTGCACGCGGTGAGGCGTCGACTTGTAACGGCCGCCGGTCATGCGCTCGAGCATGTCGCCGAGGTTGACGACGAACGCGTTCGGAATCGGAGGGACGTCGACCCAACCCTGCGGGCTGCGCACGGAAAGACCGCCGGAGGAGTCCTGGGCGAGGATGGTGATGAGCCCGTAGTCCGTGTGCTCGCCCACACTCCATCGTTCGTCGGTGCTCGCGAGTGGCGGATAGTGGAAGATCCGAAACAACACCAGCGGGTCCGCGGTGAGGTTGCGATCGAACCAGTCCTCGTCGAGCCCGAGCGCGAGCGAGATGCCTCGCAGCACCTTGTGGCCGAGTTCCGTCACAGCGTCCATGTAGTCGAGCACGGCCTGACGCAAGCCGACCGGGTGTGCGGGGAAGAGGTTCGGTCCGTGGAGTGGGACGGTGCTCGGCGGACGCTCCTGTCCGAAGTACAACCCTTCCTTCATGTCGGGGTGACCGGATGTCAGCTCGCCGCCGACGGGAAACCATCCGCGCCAGGCCAGGCCACCGAGCTTCATGTCGATCTCGGCTTTCTCGTCCTCGTCCATGGCGAAGAACTCGCGGGCCTGGGAGTCGAGCCGATCCTGCAGGTCGACCGGGACACCGTGACCGACGACGAAGAAGAAACCCATGTCGCGGCACGCAGCATCGATGTCGGCCGCGACACCCGCGACACCGCCGGACACGTCGATGACCGGGAGGTGCCGGTCCTGAGCCATGCGCGCACCCTACGCTTGGAGCATGGGTGAAAAGTCGAAGCCATCCGGCAACGCCAAGAAGCCGGGCCGGTCGCTCAAAGAGAAGCGCGTCGCAAAGCACGAGAAGGAAGCCTCGAAGAAGCAGGCCCACAAGGACTGGGACAACAAGTAGTCACGTACTGAGGCCCGTGCAGGCCCTCAGGTTGTTCCAGTCGTCGAGGGCCACTTGCGCGGCATCTCCTGTCAGTGGTGTGGCCACTGCGCCGCGCACCACGCCCGGGATGAACTCGTACTTGTCGATGTGACGCCCGGTCACCGTCAGTTGGATCACCCCGGTCTTGGCGGCGTCTGGACCGACCGCTTCAAAGTCGAAATTCCCCAATCCGTACGCGACGAACGCGCTGCCGAGGAATCCGGCCCCTTGCAAACGGTGAGCGTGGGTTCCGATGACGATGTCGGCGCCGGCATCAGTGAGCTGCCGGGCCAGCGTCTGCTGATCCTCGCTCGGGCAGGTGCTCCTCTCGACGCCCCAGTGCAGGAACACGACCAAGGTGTCGGCATTGGTGCGTGCCTGTTGCACGGCGGCGACCAACGCGTCGGCGCGCTTGGCCGAGGCCAGGCCGGGTTGAGTCGCGGTCGCCGTCCACGTGGCGACGAGTTCGCCGTCGATCACCTGGGTGGCTCCGATGACCGCGATGCGCTGGCCACGAATCGTCGTGGTGAACGGCGCGTAGGCCTCGGTCTCGTTGCGGCCGAGGCCGATCAGGAGGTGGTCGGGCTGAGCGTCCTTCACCGCCAATGAATCGGCGAGTCCCTCTGGTCCGAAGTCGCGGCCGTGGTTGTTGGCCATGCTGATCACGTCGAACCCGCCCGCGCGCAGCGCGTCGATGGCTGAAGGCGGCGTCTGGTAGGTGAACTGCTTGTTCTCGGGCGCGCCGCTCGTCCCGACCGACGTTTCGAGGTTGGCGACGGCGAGGTCCGCGGCGCTGAGCACGTCGGTGAACGGCCCGATCGCGGTCTGCGGATCGTTCGCCAAACGAGTCGCCATCTCACCGAAGAAGTTGATGTCGCCGGCGAAGGCGATCGTCACCGGCTGGGGTGGTTCCGTGGGAGCGGGAGCTCGCGTCGACGACGTGGTCGTCGAAAGCTCCGGCTCGCTGCCGGGAGAGGTCGTGGAACGGCCGGAAGAGCAGGCCACCAGCAGTGCAGCGGCGATGCCGCCGATGATTCGCCACCGCACGGGGCAACGGTATCGGTTCGTCCCGAGCGGCCCCCCTGACTACAATCTTCCGAAACTGCTGTCGGGCCAATGTTGTCTCGAGAGCGCCTGGACCGAACCGATCCGACGCCCCACGGGATGACTTCTATGCCTCATAAGCAAGGCTTGTACGACCCTGCGTTCGAGCATGACGCGTGCGGTGTCGGCTTCGTGGTCGACATGCACGGCCGGCCATCGCACCGGATGATCGAGCTCGGCATCTCCTCGCTGTGCCACCTCGACCACCGAGGCGCCACCGGCGCCGAGGCCAACGTCGGTGACGGCGCCGGGATCCTCATCCAAGTTCCCGATCGCTTCCTGCGCGAGGTGATCGACGTCGCACTGCCGCCCGCAGGTTCGTACGCGGTCGGTTGCGCGTTCCTGCCCCGCGCGACTGCCGACAGTGATGCGGTGATGGCGACCATCGAGAAGATCGCCGCGAGCGAAGACCTCCGGGTAGTCGCGTGGCGCGATGTCCCCACCGACGACTCCATGATCGGCCAGATGGCGCGCGACGCCATGCCGACGTTCAAGCAGCTGATCCTCGCGTCCGCCGATGGCGTCACGCCGCTGAGCGGGATCGATCTCGACCGGCGTGCCTTCGTCGCACGCAAGCGCATGGAACACGAGACGGCGGTGTACTTCCCGTCGCTGTCAGCTCGCACGCTCGTCTACAAGGGCATGCTCGTCACGCAGCAGTTGGGTGAGTTCTACCCCGACCTGGCCGACGAGCGTCTCGAGTCGGCGCTCGCGCTCGTGCACTCGCGCTTCTCCACGAACACGTTTCCGTCGTGGCCGTTGGCCCACCCGTACCGCATGGTCGCTCACAACGGCGAGATCAACACGGTCATGGGCAATGAGAACTGGATGCGAGCGCGCGAGGCGCTCCTGCGCAGCGACCTGATCGACGGGCTCGATCGCTCCTTCCCGATCTGCACCGCCGGGGCGTCTGACACGGCGCGGTTCGACGAGGTGCTCGAGCTGCTCCAGCTCACCGGGCGCAGCCTGCCGCATTCCGTGCTCATGATGATCCCGGAGGCGTGGGAGAACCACGAGTCGATGCCGCCCGAGAAGCGAGCCTTCTACCAGTTCCATTCGTCACTGATGGAGCCGTGGGACGGTCCGGCGTCGATCGCGTTCAGCGACGGCACCGTCATCGGCGCCGTACTCGACCGCAATGGCCTGCGGCCGTCGCGTTACTGGGTGACGGCCGACGGATTGGTGGTGATGGCCAGCGAGGTCGGTGTGCTCGACATCGATCCCGCCGAGATCGTGCAGCGTGGCCGGCTGCAGCCGGGTCGCATGTTCCTGGTCGACACCTCGCAGGGGCGCATCATCGGCGACGACGAGCTGAAGGACGACCTTGCGTCGGCTCTCCCGTACGACGAGTGGCTCCACGCTGGTCTCGTGCATCTCGACGATCTGCCGTCGCGAAACTTCCTCACACCGCAGCACGGCTCGGTGATCCAGCAGCAGCGGGTGTTCGGGTACACGACCGAAGAGCTCAAGATCCTGCTCACACCGATGGTCAAGAACGCCTACGAAGCGCTCGGGTCGATGGGTACCGACACGCCGATCGCCGCGCTGTCGAGTCGCCCACGCCTGCTGTTCGACTACTTCCAGCAGCTGTTCGCACAGGTCACCAACCCGCCCCTCGATGCGATTCGGGAGGAGCTCGTCACGTCGCTGTCGTCCACGGTGGGACCCGAACAGAACCTGCTCGACCCGACACCCGCATCGTGTCGTCAGGTCGTCGTTCCGTCGCCGATCTTGTCGAACAGCGAGCTCGCCAAGCTCCTCTACATCAACGAGGACGGCGATCAGCCCGGCTTCAAGCCCTTCGCGGTCGACGGCCTGTACCCGGTCGCCGAGGGCGGCGAAGGCCTCCGGCGCGCGCTGGACGACGTGCGATCGCGTGTAAGCGAAGCCATCGAGGAGGGCGCGAAGCTCATCATCCTCTCGGACCGCCACTCGAACGAAGCGCTCGCGCCGATCCCGTCGCTGTTGCTCGTGTCGGCGGTGCATCACCACCTGATCCGCGAGAAGACGCGGACGCAGGTCGGACTCGTGATCGAGTGCGGCGACGCCCGCGAGGTGCACCACATGGCGCTGCTGCTCGGCTTCGGTGCGGGCGCGATCAACCCGTACCTCGCGTTCGAGACGATCGACGACATGATCAACGAGGGCTTCTTGCCAGGTCTGTCGAAGGGTCAGGCGATCCGCAACTACATCAAGGCGTGTGGCAAGGGCGTGCTCAAGGTGATGTCGAAGATGGGCATCTCCACCGTGGCGTCGTACACGGGTGCCCAGGTGTTCGAGTGCATCGGGCTCGGTCACGAGCTGGTCGACGAGTACTTCACGGGCATCGCGTCGCGCCTCGGAGGCGTCGGCCTCGATGTGCTGGCCGACGAGGTGGCGGCGCGACATCGGTACGCGTACCTCGACCGCCCCGAAGAGGTCGCGCACCGGTCGCTCTGGCAGGGCGGCGAGTACCAATGGCGGCGCGAGGGTGAGTTCCACCTCTTCAATCCCGAGACGGTGTTCAAGCTGCAGCACGCGACGCGGGCCAAGCGCTACGACGTCTTCAAGCAGTACACGTCGCTGGTCAACGATCAGTCCGGCCAGCTGGCGACGTTGCGCGGCTTGTTCAAGTTCAAGGAGGGCGCGCGTCCTCCGCTGCCGATCGAAGAGGTCGAGCCGGTCGAGGCCATCGTCAAGCGATTCTCCACCGGTGCGATGTCGTACGGCTCGATCTCGAAGGAAGCGCACGAGAACCTGGCGATCGCGATGAACCGCATCGGCGGAAAGTCGAACACGGGCGAGGGGGGCGAGGACGCCGACCGGTTCCAGCGCGATCCGAACGGCGATCTCCGCCGGTCGGCCGTGAAGCAGGTCGCGTCGGGACGCTTCGGCGTCACCTCCGAGTACCTCACGAACGCCGATGATCTGCAGATCAAGATGGCGCAAGGCGCCAAGCCGGGCGAGGGCGGTCAGCTGCCGGGGGCGAAGGTCTACCCGTGGATCGCCCAGACGCGGCACTCCACCCCGGGCGTCGGGCTGATCAGCCCCCCGCCGCACCACGACATCTATTCGATCGAAGACCTCAAGCAGCTCATCCACGACCTGAAGAACGCGAATCCCAAGGCCCGGGTGCACGTGAAGCTGGTGGCCGAGGTGGGCGTCGGCACGGTGGCCGCGGGCGTGTCGAAGGCCAAGGCCGACGTCGTGCTGATCAGTGGCCACGATGGCGGCACCGGCGCGTCGCCGCTCACGTCACTGAAGCACGCAGGCGCGCCCTGGGAGCTCGGGCTGGCGGAAACGCAGCAGACGCTGTTGCTCAACGGGCTGCGCGATCGCATCGTCGTACAGACCGACGGTCAGCTGAAGACCGGTCGCGACGTGGTGATCGCCGCGCTGCTCGGCGCCGAGGAATTCGGGTTCGCCACCGCGCCGCTCGTCGTGTCGGGCTGCATCATGATGCGCGTCTGCCACCTCGATACATGTCCGGTCGGTGTGGCCACGCAGAACCCGGTGCTGCGGAAGCGGTTCACCGGCAAGCCCGAGTTCGTCGTGAACTTCTTCGAGTTCATCGCGGAAGAGGTGCGTGAGCTCCTTGCCTCTCTCGGGTTCCGTTCGATCGCCGAAGCGGTCGGTCACGTCGAGTCGCTCGACACACGCGATGCGATCGAACACTGGAAGGCGAAGGGTCTCGACCTGTCACCGATCCTGCATGTGCCGGAATCGCCGTGGGAGCAGGACCGCTATTGCACCAAACGTCAGGATCACGGGCTTGACAGAGCGCTCGATCAGACGCTCGTGCAACTGTGCGAAGGCGCACTGCAGGACGGCTCGCCGGTCAATCTCGAGCTGCCGATCCGCAACGTGAACCGCACCGTGGGAACCATCCTCGGCCACGAGGTCACGAAGCGCTTCGGTGCGGCGGGGCTGCCGGACAACACGATTCAAATCAGCTTCACCGGATCGGCCGGCCAGTCGTTCGGGGCGTTCGTTCCGCGTGGCATCACGTTGCGGCTCGAGGGCGACGCCAACGACTACTTCGGCAAGGGCTTGTCGGGTGGCCGCATCATCGTGCGACCGTCGCGTCACGGGCATCCGGACTTCGTCGCCGAGGAGAACATCATCGCCGGGAACGTCATCCTCTACGGCGCGACGGGCGGTGAGTGCTTCATCCGCGGGGTCGTGGGCGAGCGGTTCTGTGTGCGCAACTCTGGCGCCACCGCCGTCGTCGAGGGCGTTGGCGATCATGGTTGCGAGTACATGACCGGTGGCAAGGTCGTCGTGCTCGGCTCGACCGGACGCAACTTCGGCGCGGGTATGTCGGGCGGCTTGGCGTTCGTGTACGACCCCGACGACACTTTTGCTCGACGGCTCAACTTCGAGATGGTCGACATCGACCCACTCGAAGACGACGATCGTGAATGGCTGCGCGATGTCATCCGTCGGCACCAGTCGGAAACCGACTCGGCCGTCGCAGCGCGCATCCTGGCCCGCTGGCACGACGAGGTGCGGTACTTCGTCAAGGTTTTCCCGAAGGACTACAAGCGCGTGCTCGAGGCCATCCGGCTCGCGGAGGAGCAAGGCAAAGACGTGGACGAAGCGATCATGGCGGCGGCTCATGGCTGACCCCGCCGGCTTTCTCAAGCACGGGCGCAAGACGCCGACCCGCCGTCCGGTTCCGGTGCGCATCCTCGACTGGCAGGAGGTGTACGAGCCGTTCCCCGACGGTGAGTTGCGCGCCCAGGCGTCGCGTTGCATGGACTGCGGCATCCCGTTCTGTAACAACGGCTGCCCACTCGGAAACCTCATCCCCGACTGGAACGACCTCGTGTACCGCGATCACTGGCGCGACGCGATCGACCGTCTGCACGCCACGAACAACTTCCCCGAGTTCACCGGACGGCTCTGCCCTGCCCCTTGCGAAGCGGCCTGCGTGCTCGGCATCAACCAGGATCCGGTGACCATCAAGCAGGTCGAGGTCTCGATCGTCGACCGAGCGTGGGACGAAGGTTGGGTCGTACCGGTTCCACCGTCGGTGAAGACGGGGGAGCGCGTGGCCGTCGTCGGCTCCGGGCCGAGCGGACTCGCCGCGGCACAGCAGTTGACGCGCGCCGGACACGACGTGGTCGTCTACGAGCGCGCTGATCGGGTCGGCGGGTTGCTGCGATACGGCATCCCCGAGTTCAAGATGGAGAAGCGCTTCCTCCAGCGCCGCATCGATCAGATGGAGGCCGAAGGCACGGTGTTCCGCACCAACGCGAACATCGGCGACAACCTCCCGGTGAGCGAGCTCGATCAATACGACGCCGTCGTCCTGGCCGGGGGCGCAACCGCGTGGCGCGATCTGCCGATCCCAGGGCGCGAGTTCGAGGGCATCTATCAAGCGATGGAGTACCTGCCGTGGGCGAACCGGGTGCAGGAGGGCGACCTCGAGGAGACGCCGATCACCGCGCACGGCAAGCACGTCGTGATCATCGGCGGCGGCGACACGGGCGCGGACTGCCTCGGCACGGCGATCCGTCACGGTGCCGCCAAGATCCACCAGTTCGAGATCGTCGCTCGCTGGCCGGACGAGCGGCCCGAGGCGAACCCGTGGCCGACGTGGCCGTTCATCTTCCGCACATCGTCGGCCCACGAAGAGGGCTGCGAGCGCGTGTTCTCGGTGAACACCGAGTGCTTCCTCGGAGACGACGACGGCAACGTGCGCGCTCTGCGGGCTCACGAAGTCGAGATGGTCGACGGCAAGTTCGTGAAGATCGAAGGCACCGACTTCGAGCTGCAGTGCGAGATGGTGTTGCTGGCGATGGGGTTCGTCGGCCCGCAACGCAACGGCCTGCTCGAGAAGCTCGGCGTCGAGATCAACGAGCGTGGCAATGTCGCTCGGGACAGTCAGTTCGCCACGAATCGCGATGGCGTGTTCGTCGCCGGCGACATGGGTCGCGGTCAAAGCCTCATCGTGTGGGCGATCGCGGAAGGTCGGGCGTGCGCCGCGGCCGTCGACGAGTGGTTGATGGGGTCGACTGCGCTTCCCGTACCGATCACGCCCGACGCTCGTCCGCTGATGTAGCAGTCGTGGATCCGTTTGCCGTCGTCATCGTTCATCGCGACCAGCCGGAGCGTCTGGTCGACACAATCGCGGCTTTTCGCGCGCAAGACGTGCCTGTGGCGATCACGGTTGTCGACAACGGATCGCGGACCGTGCCGTCCGTCGAAGGCGACGACGTCAAAATTCTGAGCATGGGGGCCAACCTCGGATTCGGCCCGGCCGCCAACGTCGGGTATCGCCGTTTCCTCGACGATCCGAATGGTGGCGAATGGGTGGTGCTCGCACCCCACGACGCGCTGCCCGAGCCGACGTGCCTGAGCCACATGTTGAGCGTTCTCGGCCTGCGACCACGCGCCGGCCTCGCGTGTGCAGACGTCGGCGACGGCGCGACGCCCGTGATCGACCCGTACTTCGGTGGCATCCTTGCACCGGCGACGGTCAACGAAGGCTGGGAGCCGGCCGGACACCCGCACGGCACCCTGATGCTCGCGCGTCGAGCGTGCCTCGACGAGATCGGCATCTTCGACGAGCGCTACTTCGCCTATTGCGAGGAGGCTGACCTCGCGCTTCGGGCGAAGGCTGCGGGGTGGGACTCGGGACTCGTGCGCGGCGCGATGGTGAAGAACCCGTACGTCGGGTCAGCCTCCGCCGCGATCGACTACCTCCAGCTGCGCAACACGCTGCTGCTCGTGCGAGATCACTCGGGCACCTACCACGCGTTCATTCGTTTCTGCATCGCGCTCTGGCATCTCGTGTCCGGCGCGATCGTGCCGTCGCGGCGCGGGCCATATTGGGATGTCGAGGGCCGAGTGCGCGGGCTCGTCGACTTTCTGCGTGGCCGGTTCGGTCCGCCCCCGCCACACCTGCTCATCAAGCGTTGACGTCGCCGTCCTCGGCGGCGGCGACCCGAGGACGGATGGCCGTGAGGTACCACGCCGAGATGATGAGCCCGCCGATCACGGTGAGGACGCCGAACATGATCGCCGTCATCCACACGACGCGCCGCTTCCCGGCGAGGGCCCACGCCCATTCGGGGCGGCTGGCGGCGTCGAGCAGCGCCCAGACCGAGATGCCGAGGGGGATGCAGGCGAACGTGGCCGTGGCCAGGGCCATCGCCCAATCGCTGGGCCCATACCGAGCGAGCACCACCGCACGGTACTGTCCGGCGCCGTGAGCCCCCGTCTTTCGAAGAGGAGCCGCTCTGTTGCCGGCCGTGTCGTGTTGATCACGGGCGCGGCCAGCGGGATGGGGCGGGCTACCGCCCACCTGTTCGCCGACGAAGGTGCGTTCGTGGCGGTCACCGACGTCACCCTCGACGGCGCTGCCGCGGTGGCCGAAGAGATCCTCGAGGCAGGGGGCAAGGCGGCGGCATGGTCGCTCGACGTTCGTGACGATGAACGAGTGCGCGGGGTCGTCGAGAACATCGCGGAGCATCACGGTCCGGTCGACATCCTCGTCAACAACGCCGGCATCTCGATGGGGATCCCGATCGAGAGCGATGACTACCCCGCGGTGTGGGACATGACACTCGACGTGAACCTGCAGGCGTACACGCGTCTCATTCGTGCCTGCCTCCCGCACTTGATGCGCAACGGCGAAGGCCGCATCGTGAACATCGCGTCGACAGAGGGCGTGGGGGCCACGGGCGGCATCACGCCGTATACGGCTGCGAAGCACGGTGTGATCGGCTTGACCCGAGGGCTCGCCGTCGAGCTCGGGGCGCGCGGCGTCACCGTGAACTGCGTGTGCCCTGGGCCGATCCACACCGGGATGACATCGCTCATTCCCGACGAAGCCAAGACAAAGTTCGCGCGGCGGCGCGTACCGCTCAAGCGCTACGGCGACCCGGAAGAGGTGGCCCACGCCACCCTGTCCCTGGCTTTGCCGGCCAGTTCGTTCATCAACGGTGCCGTTCTGGTCGTCGACGGTGGGATGACCGCGCAGAATACGTAGGGTGTCGGCCGGACACAGGAGCAGACGATGGCCGGCGAGCTCGAGATCGAACGCATTCTCGTCATCACCGCGCACCCGGACGATGTCGACTTCGGTGCCGCCGGATCGGTCGCGGTGTGGACCGATCAGGGAATCGACGTCTCGTACTGCATCGTCACCGACGGGGAGGCCGGGGGCTCCGACCCGAGCGTGCCGCGGAGCGAGATGGCTGCCATCCGCCGAGCGGAGCAGACCGCGGCAGCCGCGTGCGTCGGCGTGAGCGACCTGCACTTTCTCGGCTACCCCGACGGACGCGTGCAGGCGACCATCGCGCTCCGCTGCGACATCAGCCGCGTGATCCGGGAGGTCCGTCCGCAACGGGTGGTGTGCCAGTCGCCGCAGCGGAACTTCGAGCGCATCTACGCCAGTCATCCCGATCATCTCGCGGCGGGTGAAGCGGCGCTGTGCGCGGTGTATCCCGACGCCCGCAACCTGTTTGCTCACCCCGAGCTCCTCGACGACGAGGGACTCGAGCCGTGGACGGTGCCCGAGGTCTGGATGATGGTCGGAGCCAAGGCAGACGTGCACGTCGACACCACAGAGGTGATCGACCGCAAGGTGAAGGCGCTGCTCTGTCACACGAGTCAGATCGCCGACGCCGACGCGATGGACAACCTCATCCGGCAGTGGGGAGCGTCGGTCGCCGCGGGCGTCGGATTGTCGGAGGGTTCGTGCGCCGAGGCCTTCCAGCGCGTCGAGACCCAGTAGGTGCTCGCCGCGGTCGGTGTCGTCGCCTTGCGAACAGCGCGAACGTCAGTCGGGGAGCAAGGGCACGGAGAGGCCCTGATCGCGGCCGAGTAACACTGCTCGACTGATGGCGGCCGATCCGAATCGGTCGCGTACGTGGTCGAGGGCGGCATCGAGCTCACCGCCGCAGTGCCCGTCGAAGGGCAGTACGAGTTGGATGGCGTCGTCGTTGTCGAGATTGGTGACGGCCACACCGAGGCAGGTGAGTCCCTGTCGCTCGATCATCGGCATCGATGCGGTGAGCAGCGCGCGCACCGTGTCGAGGATCGAATGGGTCGAGGCCGTCGGCCTATCCATCGTGTGCGACCGCGTCGCGCGTGTGAAGTCGTCGAATCGCAGGCGTAAGACGACGGTGCGGCCCACACGTCGGCCAGCGCGCATCCTCCTCGTGACGCGGTCGACGATTGCGACCGCCGACGCGTCGATGTCGCGGGCGGACTTCGGCCGGCTGCCGAGCGCGTGCTGCGAACCAATCGATCGTCGCCGCCGACCGACGGTGACCGGTCGGGGATCGCGGTTGTGCGCCAGCGCATGAAGGTGCCGACCCGACGCAAGGCCGAGCATCGATACGAGCGCGGCCTCTTGGAGCTGTGCGACCTCGCCCACGGTCGTGATGCCCCGGCCGTGGAGCTTCTCCGCCGTCACCGGACCGACGCCCCACAGCCGTTGCACCGGCAGCGGATGGAGGAAGGCGAGCTCGCGATCGGGCGGAACCACGAGAAGTCCGTCCGGCTTGGCGACGCCGCTGGCCACCTTGGCGAGGAACTTCGTCCGGGCGACTCCGACGGTGATCGGTAGGCCGACGCGTTCCATCACCTGTGCGCGCAGCCGCACCGCGATGTCTCGCGGCGCGCCGCTCACCCTCCGCAGACCACCGACATCCAGGAACGCCTCGTCGATCGACACCCCTTCGACGAGCGGCGACGTGTCGTCGAACACCGCGAAGACGGCCTTGCTCGCCTCGGAGTAGGCGGACATGCGAGGGGAGACGACGATCGCCTGCGGGCAGAGCAGCTTGGCCTGCCGGCCGCCCATCGCTGTCCGTATGCCGCACGCCCGGGCCTCGTAGCTCGACGAGAGCACGACACCCATACCGACGATGACCGGTCGGCCGCGGAGGCGGGGATCGTCTCGTTGCTCGACGGACGCGTAGAAGGCGTCGAGGTCGGCGTGCAGGATCGTTGCGTCGCCGGACACGAACAGATGTTCGCACAACGTGCGCCAGCAAGGCGCAGAAAACTTCTTCGGATTTCGGGTTGCGGTGCAAACTACAGCGGTGTAATTTGAAGGTACGTTCACCTTCGGGTGGACTGCTCGGAGCTTTGGCTCCCTTCCCGCTGCGGCGACCAGAAGGTGGCAATGCCTGCTCCGTCCCTTGCTCGTTCGATTGACGCGCTGATCGCTGATGATCCGGCCGCGCTCGACGTCGCAGGGTTGAAAGCGAACCTGGTCGACTTCGCCCGGGCGCGGGCCCGGTTGGACGCGGCCGAGGCCGCGACGCTGTATGCGTTCGATCAGCAGTGCGGGTTCGTCGACGACGGCATGGTCAACACCCGCTCCTGGCTGGCGCACCACACCGGAGTGGCGCGAGCGGTCTCCGGCGGTCGGTTGGCCACGGCCAAGAAGCTGCGTCACATGCCGTTGATGGCCGCCGCGTTGGCTGCCGGGGAGGTGACCTTCGGTCATGTGATCGCGTTGGGCCGGTGTCTGAATCCGCGTCTTGTAGAAGCATTCGGGCGAGATGAAGCGATGTTGGTCGAACAAGCAACATTGCTCGAGGTCGACGACTTTCAGCAGGCTGTGTCGCGCTGGATCCAACTGAACGACGAGAACGGACCGGACCCGGGCAACGAACCGCCCAGCGAGTGGCACACGTCGCCGCTGCTCGACGGTCGCTCCCGGGTCGACGGCGAACTCGGCCTCGAAGACTCCATCGAATATCTCGCCGAACTCGACGCCATCTACGACGAGCTCTGGCACGCTGACCAGGCCGCCGATCTCACCGACCCCGACAAGTTCCGCACGGCTTCGCAACGCCGAGCCGCGGCGCAGGTCGAGATGGCCCGACGCTCCTCAGCCGCCGGTGACCGCGACGCCGACCCGGTCGACGAACCCGCTCCCCGCCAACGAGGCCCCCGCCGTCCGCAAATCATCGTCGTCGTCGACATCGACGCCCTCGCCGGCAAACCCACCGGGCACGCGCAGCTCGACAACGGCCTGCGGATCCCCCTCGCCGTGCTCGAACGCTGGGCCTGCGACTCCAGCATCGGCCGAGTCGTCATGAAGGGGAAGTCAATGCCCGTCGACGTCGGCCAGATCACCTACACCGCCTCCGACGGGCAACGCCGAGCGCTCACCGCCCGCGACCAGGGCTGCATCGTCCCCGGCTGCAAACGCAACCCCCGCTGGTGCGAAGCCCACCACGTCATCCCCTGGCCCGAAGGCCCCACCAACATCAAAAATCTTGTCCTGCTCTGCAAACGCCACCACAAGCTGCTCCACGCCCACCACATCAAAATCGTCCACGACGACACCCAAGACCGATGGATCGTCACCCGCCCCGACGGCACCGCCCTCCGCCAACGACCACCACCAACCCTCACCGCATGACGGAGCCGCGGATCGCGCAGCTCGCGCGCGTTCAGTCGACGATTTCGCTGGTTTGCAGCACCGGCGCGATCGAGGTGTAGTTGGCGACGTCGGCGAGCACGTCGCCTGTTCCTGCTGCACCCATCGCCGCCTGTAGGGCCTCGAGGGACTCGAACGTGAAGTGCACTGCAGCGACGTACGGACCGTCGACACCCTTGTCGATCTCTGCGCCGTCCAGTCCCCAGGTGCTGACGGCCAGCGGCACGTGCTTCTCGCGGTAGTAGTCGTGATCGAAGGTCGCGCCCTCGGTCGACGGGTAGAAGACGCTGAGACGGATCATCGGGTTGTCATCCTTTCGGTTCGGCGATGAGGCAGTCTGGCCGGTACCCGTAGGCCGGTTCTAGTCCTCGCGGTCGGGGTAATGAGCCCGAATGAGTGTTCAGACACAGCCGGATGACAAGAGCACGGCACTCACGCGGATCATCGGCAACATCACGGGCTGGCTGGGATCGTTCCCGGCGATCCTGCTGTCGTTCGTGCTGGTGTTGGTGTGGTTCGCCGGGGGCTTCTTCGTCAGCGGCCAATTCGGCAACGACACGTACCAGTTGGTCATCAACACCGGTACCACGATCATCACGTTCTGGATGGTGTTCATCATCCAGAACACCCAGAACCGCGAAGGTCGCGCCATGCAGGCCAAGCTCGACGCGCAAAGCGAGGTGTTGCGGCTCGTCGCCGAGCGGCTCGACATCGACGATGATGAGGCGCTCCTGACGCGCACGGTCGGCCTGGAAGACGCACCCGAGAAGATCATCAAGGACGACCAAGATCTCGTCCGCAAGGCCGCCGTCGACACGGGGGAGCACGGACTGGTCAAGAAGCAAGGCGCCGAGTCGAGCTAGCGGGATCTAGAGGCCGAGCATCTGCAGGAGCGACGGAGGGATGTCGTCGTTGCCCTTTGCCAGCATCGCGGCACGTTCGACGTTGATCACGTCGTGCTCGCGAGCGGTCCAGGCGTCCCACGGACCGGATCCGATGCGCGCCGGGTCGCCGTCGGCGGCAACGCAGGCCCGCAGGTAGCCCTGCAGCTCGCGCACCTCCTCTTCGCCGCCGATGGGGCCGTGGCCGGGGACGATGATCGGCGCGAGCTCGAGGAGCGCGTCGAGCGAGTCGGCCCACGCCGCGAGATTGCCTTGGTGCGCGAGCGGAGTGACGCCGAACGTGCACATTGCGCCAGCGAACACGATCTCGGCCGCCGGCACGCTCACGACGAGGTTCTCCTCCTGCTGACCGGTCATCGGCACGACGACGGTGGCGGGCGTCAGTTGCACCATCGCGTCGACGATGTGGCTGACCGGCCTCGTCGCGAACTCGTCGTCGATCTCGTCGGCGTGCGCCGAGTACAAGCGCCGGAGCACGTTCGGGTCGGCAGGTTGGTCGAGGTGCGCGCTCGCCTGTGTGCGTCCGTAGATCGCCGCGGTGCGGAAGTGGGCGGTGCCGCCGGAGTACTCGGCATTGCTGCTCGTGAGCACGACTCGTCGAACCGGCGGACCCAACGCTTCGACCGCTTCGGCGAAGGGCGTCCACTGCGCCGGCGTCAGCAGCGTGTCGATCACGGTGATGCCGTCGGCGTCGACGACGACGCCTGCGTTGGCTCGGCCCGGCCCGCTCGGAAGCTGCAGCCACGAGTACACACCGGGCACGAGGAGGTCGAGCGTCATCCGAGCACCTCGAACCACGCGCGTACCGCGTCGATCGACGGATCGGCGCCGAGCGCGACGGCCAACGCGAGGCGAGCTTTGGCTGCGCTCAGTTCCCGGGCTCCGATCACGCCCATGTCCGCGAGCGTGTGCCCGCCGCCGGGCCCGCCGTAGATCGGCGCGACCTCGCCCGTGAGGCAGCGAGTCGCGACGACAACAGGAACGCCGGACGAGAGGGCGCGCTCGATGCCCGGCTGCAACTCGCCCGAGACGTTGCCCGCGCCGGCTCCCTCGATCACGAGCCCACGAGCGCCGCGCGACAGGTGCCAGTCGACGATCTCGCCGTCCATGCCGCCGGAGGAGCGGATCACCACGACGTTGGGCTCGATCTGCCCGTTGGTCGGGGGTCGCTGGAAGGGGCGGACGCCGAAGGACTTGAACGTGTCGGTGCTCTGCGAGTCGGTCTTCGTCACCCACCGCGCATCGTGGATCTCGCCGTTCACGCACAGCAGCGCGCCGCGCCCGACAGCTTCCTTGGAATGTGCGAGCGCCAGCGCGTCACGCAGATTCGGAGGTCCGTCACTCTCGGGCTCGCCGGCGTTTCGCATCGAAGCCGTGAAGACGATCGGACCGCGTGCGGTCGCCTCGAAGGCGAGGAGATCCGTCAGCCAGAGCGTCTCCTCGACGGAGTCGGTGCCATGGGTGACGACGACGCCCGTAGCGGTGCCATCGATCAACGCGTCTCGGGCATGGATGGCGATCGACGCCATCGTCGAGATGTCGAAGTTCCAACTCGGCCCGTGGGTCACGTCGATCACCTCGACGTCGGACGTGTACACGGCGGAGACGGACTCCAGGAGTTCGGCGCCGGTCAGCGCCACCGCCACACCGCCGTCGGGTTGCTTCTTGCTGGCGATCGTCCCGCCAGTGGCCAACAGCAAGACCGTCACAAGCCGAGCGTCAAACGCACCACGCGATCCTTCAGTGCCGTCGGTGTGAACCGCTCGACCGTGGCGAGGGCCATGGCGTCGATCCCGACCAGGTAGCGAGCGCGTGGCCGTCTCGATGAGAGCGCGTTGGCGATGACCTTGGCGCACTGTTTGGGTTCGCCCATGATCGGCGAGCTCAGCATCATCGCTTGCTGCGTTCGTCGGTAGGCGTTGCCGTATCGGGAATCGCCGCGCTTTTCGATGTCGCGCTCGAGGTCTTCCCAGATGCCGGTCTTGAACCCTCCGGGTTCGACGAGCACGACCTGTACGCCGGCGCCGGCGACCTCGAGACGCAACGCGTCGGATGCGCCTTCGAGCGCGTGCTTCGCGCCCTGGTACCAGCCGGTCAACGGCGTGGTCGTTCGGCCGTAGATCGACGACACGTTGACGATTCGGCCCCGTCCGGCATTTCGCATCCCGGGCAGGACGAGCCGAGCGAGGCGAAGGGGAGCGAACACCATCGTCTCGAACAGGTGGTGAGCCTCTTCGTCGGTCACATCCTCGATCGCGCCCGTCATCCCGTAGCCCGCGTTGTTGATCAACCCGAAGAGATCAACGTCGAGGTCGTCGATGACGGCGGTGCAAGCGTCGGCGTCGGTGACGTCGAGGATGACGGTCTCGACCTCGACACCCGCTTCCGCGGCGGCCTTGTGCACGACATCTGCTTTGGCCTCGCTGCGCACCGACCCAAACGAGCGGTAGCCGCGCTTGGCCACCTCGATGACGGTGGCGAGACCGATGCCCGAATTGGCGCCGGTCGTCAGGACTGCGTCCCCGGCGCGCTCCGTAGCGCTCACGGCCGCGCGTCAGCGGCAGCCAGGGCCGCACCGACGATGCCCGCCTCGTTCTGCAACGCGGCGGCAACGACCTGCGGTCGGACGTCGATCAGCGGGAGGAACTTTTCGGCCTTCTTGCTGGCGCCGCCACCGATGATGATGAGGTCGGGCCACAACAGCGCGTCGAGCCTGCGGATGTACAGCTCCACCCGCCCGGCGTACTTCTTCCACGACAGCTCCTTGCGCTCGCGCACGCTGTCGGCCGCCATGGTCTCGGCGTCTTTGCCGTCGATCTCGATGTGCCCGAGCTCGGCGTTCGGTACGAGCTTGCCGTCGAGGAACAGGCCGCAACCGATGCCCGTGCCGAGTGTGACCACGATGACGACGCCGGAGCGATCGCGTCCCGCTCCGAAGCGCATCTCGGCAAGACCAGCGGCGTCGGCGTCGTTCAACACGGTCACGGGCATGGCGAGCCGGTCGGTGAAGATCTGGTCGGCATTCGCGCCGATCCACTCCTTGTCGACGTTCGCCGCGCTGAGCGTGATGCCGTCTTTCACGACCGCGGGGAACGTCGCTCCGACCGGGCCCTTCCAGTCGAAGTGCTCCACGACCTCGCCGACGACGTCGGCCACCGCCTTCGGCGTCGCCGGGTGCGGCGTGAGAATTCGGAAGCGTTCCCCGGCGAGCTCACCCTTGTCGATGTCGACGGGGGCGCCCTTGATACCGGTACCCCCGATGTCCACGCCCATCACGATGTTGTCGCTCACGGGGCAACGGTACTGTGCGAACGATGCCCGATTCCGAGGTAGTCGTCAAAGACCTGGCGTTCGGCGAAGGACCCCGATGGCGCGACGGCCGGCTGTGGTTCTCCGACATGCACGATCACGCCGTGAAGGCCTTCGCACCAGACAGTGGCACGCTCGAGACGATCGTTGCGGTGCCCGGTGCTCCGTCCGGGCTCGGATGGGACGCCGACGGCGGAATGCTCATCGTCTCCATGGATGATCGACGCCTGCTGCGCTTCGTCGACGGCGCGCTGAGCGAGGTCACCGACCTGTCCGCGTACACCGAGCACCCGATCAACGACATGGTCGTGAGCGCGCGAGGCACGGCCTACATCGGGTCGTTCGGTTTCGACCTGCACGCCGGCGAAGCGCTCCGGACAACCGTGTTGCTGGCGGTCGACATCGCCACCGGCAGCCATCGTGTCGCTGCCGACGAAATGCGTTTCCCCAATGGAATGGTGATCACGCCGGACGGTTCGACCTTGATCGTCGGCGAGTCGTTCGGCGCGTGCCTCACGGCGTTCACGATCGCGAGCGACGGCTCCCTCGCCGATCGGCGGGAGTTCGCGGCCCTCGAAGGTGGCGCGGTGCCGGACGGCATCTGTCTCGATGCCGAGGGTTGCGTCTGGGTGTCGTCGCCGGCCTCGCATGAGTTCCTGCGTGTGCGCGAAGGCGGCGAGGTCACGACGCGCATCTCGACGGGTGGTCGCATGGCGATCGCATGCATGCTCGGCGACGACGATCGTCGCACGCTCTACATGCTGACGAGCAAGGGGCTCGATCCCCAGAAAGCTACGCAACTGCGTACGGGACAACTCGAACGAGTTCGGGTCGATGTCCCCGGCGCGGGACTTCCCTGATGGCTGAGTACGTCGCACCGTTACGCGACGTTCGATTCGCGCTCGAGAACCTCGTGGACCTGGCGGCATTGTCGAAGCTGCCGGGGTTCGAGCACGCAGATCCCGAAACGGTCCACGGGTTACTCGAGGAGTTCGGTCGGTTCGTCGGCGAGGTGCTCGCACCGATAGATCGCGTCGGTGACACCGTCGGCTCGACGTTCGACCCCGCGACCAACGCGGTGACGACGCCGCCTGGTTGGGTCGACGCGTATCGCAAGTACGTCGACGCGGGCTGGGGGAGTGTGCCGTTCCCGGCCGAGCACGGCGGCGGCGGGTTCCCGTGGCTCGTCGCGATCGCCATGCAGGAGTTGTTGACGGCCGCGAACATGGCGTGGTCGCTGTGCTCGCTCCTCACGCAGGGCTCGATCGACATGCTGATGCATCACGGCAGCGAGGAGCAGCAGGAGCGCTATCTCCGTCCGATGGTGGCCGGCGGGTGGACCGGCACGATGAACCTCACCGAGCCCGAGGCGGGCTCGGACGTCGGCGCGCTCCGCACACGAGCGGTGCCATCGCCTGATGGCGACGATTCGTGGCGCATCAGCGGCCAGAAGATCTTCATCACCTACGGCGAGCAGGACATGACGGACAACATCGTCCACCTCGTCCTCGCCCGTGTGCCCGATGCGCCGCCGGGCACGAAGGGCATCTCGTGTTTCATCGTCCCGAAGTTCCTCGTGAAGGAGGACGGCTCGCTCGGCGAGCGGAACAACGTCAAGTGCATCGGTATCGAGCACAAGATGGGAATCCACGCCTCGCCGACCTGCGTGCTCGAGTACGACAACGCCGTCGCCTACCTCATCGGTGAAGCGAATGCGGGCATGCGGTACATGTTCACGATGATGAACACCGCCAGGCTGTCCGTCGGCCTCTCTGGCCTGGCCATCGGCGAGGCTTCGTATCAACAGGCGCTGAGCTACGCGATGGAACGGCGACAGGGGCGGGCGATCGGCGCGCCGGCCGGCGCGTCGAGTCCGATCATCGAGCACGCCGACGTGCGGCGCATGCTCCTCACGATGCGCTCGACCGTCGAGGCGATGCGCGGCCTGGTGTACGTCAATGCCGAGAACATCGACCTCGCCCGCCATGCCACTGACGAGGACACGCGGGGCGCGGCGCAGGAGCTCGTCGATCTCCTCACGCCAGTCACGAAGGCGTGGTGCACCGACATGGGCACGGAGCTGGCGTCGTTGGCGGTGCAGGTGCACGGCGGCATGGGCTTCATCGAGGAGACCGGGATCGCGCAGCGCTACCGCGACATTCGCATCGCCGCGATCTACGAGGGCACCAATGGCATCCAGGCAATGGACCTCGTCGGCCGCAAGCTGCCGATGCGTGCCGGGGGCGTCGTCGAGGACTTCCTGCAACGACTCGAAGCTGTCGACCCCGACCTGGAAGACGCGTACCCGAAGGCGGTCGCGTCGCTCCGCGAGGCGACGGCGTGGTTGCTCGAGCACGGCGCGACCGACCCGAACAACGCGCTCGCGGCGGCCACGCCGTACCTGCGCATGTTCGGGCTCGTTGCCGGCGGCTGGGTCATGGCCCGGCAGGCGATCGCCGCGCGCAGGCTGGGCGTCGACGACCCCTTCAACGAGGCGAAGCTCGAGACGGCACGCTTCTACCTCGAAGAGCTGTTGCCGCAGGTGCACGGCCTCTCCGCCGCCATCACCGCCGGAAGCGATCTACTGTTCGCGCTGACTCCCGAACAACTCCGCTCGTACTGACTCAGAAGCGGGCGTCGGGTCCGGCGAAGTTGTCGAGGTAGCTCCGGCGAGTCACGAGACGCGTGAGGCGGTTCACCGAGTGCTCGGGCGGCAGCTTGGTGGGGGGCAGCTCCGGCGGGAACGCGAGCAGGTCGCGGACGTCGAACGCGATCGCGTACAAGCGCAGGCGTTCGATGGCGTGCGGGAACGCGAACAGCTGCGGGTAGTCCTCCCGCAACCACCACGCAACGTCTTCGTAGTCTTCTGGCTTCGTCTGCTCGACGTAGTCCTCGGCCACGTGCAGATCGGGAAAAGCACAGAACCGCAGCATGACGTCGAGGTCGAGGTCGGCCGGGGCGGCACGCGACCACTCGAAGTCGATGAGCGCGGTGACTTGATCCCCGTCCCATAGAACGTTCTCGAAGGTGAGGTCGCCGTGGATCAGCGTCTGCACATCGAACGGCTCGAGAAACCGGGCGGTGGTGCGGACGATGTCGAGCAACGCGTCGACGATCGCGGTGTCGACGTTCTCGAGTGCACGCGCTCGCTCGAGGCCGACGAGCAGCGGTGTGGTCGGATTCTGTCCCTGCCCGCCCTGAAGGAGTTGCGGGGCTCCCGCGTCTTCGAGGCCGACCGGTGAGGTCGACTGATGTAGCGCGCGCAACATGTACGCGAGCTGTCGCACCGCGAGCCGGCGTTGCGAGGGGGCCATCGTCGGCCAGCATCGGCTCAGCACGTTGCCCGGCCGCCGGCGTACCACCAGCCAGTCGAATCCGGTACCGGTTCCGTAGGCGATGACCTCCGGGTAGCGCACCTCGGACGGCAGGTGCGGCCCGATCTTCGCTTCCCGCCGGAGCCGATGGTCGGGGCGGCGGTTGACCCGGATGGCGTAGTCGGAGGTCAGCCAGACCTCGTTCGTGACGCTGCTGGCCCGAGTCAGCTCGACGTTCGGGTCGAGATGGGCCGCTTCGAGGGCGTGTTTGGCTCGTGCCAATGCCAAACCGCTCGATGTGCTCGCCCCAGCCCGCATCCCCGTCATCGTCCCATGAATCAGCCGGCGGCCTCAGCAAGCACCGCCTGCGACAAGTTCGGCCACGCTTCAATGGCCCACGGACCGAAGTCCCGGTCGGTCAGGCACACCAACGCCACGCCCGCAATCGGGTCCACCCAGAACATCGTGCCGCTCTGTCCGAAGTGGCCGAACGTCGCCGGAGAATTCTCGGCGCTCGTCCAATGTGGCGACTTTGCATCGCGCAACTCGAACCCGAGTCCCCAGTCGTTCGGTGATTGGCGTCCGAAGCCGGGCAGCACGCCGTCGAGTCCCGGGAACGCGACCGTGGCCGCATCCTGCAAGGTCGCCGTCGTGACGAGCGTCGGAGCGAGGAGCTCCCGCGTCACGACAACGAGATCATCGACCGACGCGCGTGCGCCTGACGCAGGCGAACCATCGAGCGCGGTGGCGGACAGACCGAGGGGTTCGACTACCGCTTCGTGCAGGTAGCGCGCCGCAGAGAAGCCGGCGGCATCCGCAAGCGCTTCGCCCAGTCGTTCGAACCCTCGGTTCGAGTAGATGCGACGAGTGGCAGGCGGGGCGAGGATCGCATCGCTGTCCGGAGCGAGGCCCGATGCGTGGGCGAGCAGATGGCGGATCGTCGAACCGGCCGGTCCCGCCGGCTGGTCCAAGTCCAGCGAGCCCTCTTCGATGGCGACGAGCGCCGCCAGGGCAACGAGCGGTTTGGTGACCGAGGCCAGCGCGAACGGCCGCCCGCTCAGGCCGTGCGTCCAGGTCGTGCCGTCGGTCAGGACGACGCCTGCGGCCGCGGTGGCGACGGGCCAGTCGTCGATGGCGGCCAGGGCCTGCATGACCTCGGGGTCTACCACCGTGTGGGCGGAATTCGTTAGGGTCGGCCTGATGCGCGGACGCTCCGCAGGCTTCGTCGCGACGGGGCTCCTGTTGCTGGCCGCACTGGCGGCCGTCGCCCCTCCCGCAGCCGCTGCGCAGCCGGCTCCTCCGCTGCCGAAGGCCTATGTGCTCGTCGACGCCGACACCGGCGCGGTGCTCGCGCAGCAGGACGCGCGCACGTTGCGTCCGCCCGCGAGCACGATCAAGCTCCTCACCGGGCTGATCGCCGGCCAACGACTACGGCCGGGTGATCCCATTCCGATCAGCCCGACCGCCGAAGGGATGCCCGCTCGCAAGATCAACGTGAAGGCTCCGCAGGTGTGGGCCTACGACCATCTCATGTACTCGATGATGATGGTCTCCGCGAACGACGCCGCGGTCGCGCTCGCCGAGAAGATCGGTGGCGGAACACTCGACGGCTATGTGCTGGTCGCCAACCAAACGGCGACGCGCCTCGGTCTGGCGGACAACCCGATCCTGTTCGACCCCGCCGGCCTCGATGACGAGTTTTCCAACAAGGGCGGTGACCGCATCAGCCCGCGCGATCTGGCGATCATCGCCCGAGCAGTGATCGCGACGCCGGGTCTGATGGAAGTCGCGAACACGCGCAACTACAAGTTCACCGGTGGAGATCTCCTGGCCCACACGCTCACCAACCACAACCTGTTCCTCGACCTGTATCCCGGCGCGAACGGCTTGAAGACCGGAACCACGGATCTCGCGGGGCACACGTTCGTTGGCTCCGCGACCCGGAACGGGCGCACGATGTTGGCCGTCGTGTTCGACGCGGTCGACTCCTACGCGTCAGCCGGGGCATTGCTCGATCAGGGCTTCAACACTCCGGTGACGGCCGAGGCCAACCTGGATCACCTGCCCCCGGTTGTCGCCGATGCGTCGCTGCCTCCGCCCACCACCGCTCCGGCGCCGCTCGCGTTGGCCGTGGGAGACGTCAGCCGGAACCGGTCGATCTTCGACTCCACCGCCTTCGCCTTGTTCCTGCTCGTCGTCGGGTTGCTCCCGCTGCGTGCTCTCCGTCGTCGCGTCCTCGCTCGAAGCGAGAGGCTGGAGGAGTTCGTCGACGACCGTCCACCGGATCGCTCTCGCGAGTTGGTGCGCAGCGGCCGGTAGCTACACGGCGTCCCAGACCAGCGATGAGTCTTCGCTGCGGTCGAGCAACAGGTGCGCGGGGTCGTGCTTGTCGATGTGCCCGATGAGCCCGTTGTAGATGCCGTAGCCGACGAGCTCACGCAACCGCGGCGAGAAGCCGCGAGCGATGTCGGTGGGGATGCCCAGCTGTTGGTTCTCCTGCTGACGGATGTAGCCCGCGCAATAGTTCATCGCGACCCCGACGCGGCGTCGGTCGGTGGTGTTCTCGCCACCGCCGTGCCAGAGGCTGCCGTGCCACACGAGCACCGAGCCTTTCGGCATCTCCGCCGCGATCGAGTCGTAGTGCTGGCCGTAGTTGGGACTGTGGTCGAGCAGGTGTGAGCCCGGGATGATGCGCGTGGCGCCGTTCGCCTCCGTGAAGTCGGTGAGTGCCCACATCGTGTTGCACACCGTGGGCGGATGCGGTTTCGGCAACGGGATCAACTGGTCGTCGGCGTGGATCGGCTGTGCGGTCTCTTGCGGCCCGATGGCGATCGACGACAGCGAGGAGACGAGGCAGCCGTAGTCGAGGACGCCCTCGACGATCGGTAGCACGTTCGGATGCACGGGGATTCGCTCGTACAGGTCGCCGTGCACCAACAGGTTGTAGATACGCCACGTCGACGAGCCTTCGAAGCTGTTGGTCGCCGGCTTGATGTCGAGCTCATCTTCGAGGCGCTCGAGGTCGGCGGCCAAGGCGTCGACATGGTCGAGATCGATGGCGTCTTCGATGATCGTGTAGCCCTGTTCGGCCAATTCGGTCACGTGTCCGCGGAGGTCGATGCTCACAGCTTGGGAGCGTAGAGCCATTGGTCGGTAGCCTTCCGGCCATGTCGATCTATGACGTTTCCATGCAGGGCCTCGACGGCACCTCGGCCGACCTTTCCCAGTACAAGGACAAGGCCGTGCTCGTTGTCAATGTGGCGTCGAAGTGCGGTTTGACCCCGCAGTACACCGGTCTCGAGCGCCTTCAGGAGAAGTACAAGGACAAGGGCTTCACCGTGCTCGGCGTGCCGTGCAACCAGTTCGGCGGGCAAGAGCCCGGCAGCCCCGACGAGATCCAGGAGTTCTGCTCGACGACGTACGGGGTCACGTTCCCGATGACCGAGAAGGTCGACGTGAACGGCGACGATCGGCACGAGCTGTATCAGCAGTTGGTCGACGTCGCCGATGCCGAAGGGCACTCGGGTGACATCCGCTGGAACTTCGAGAAGTTCGTGATCGCACCGGGTGGCGAGATCGTGGCTCGGTTCAATCCGATGACCGATCCCGAAGCGCCCGAGGTCGTCGAGACCATCGAGAAGGCCCTCCCGTAATTCGACACGTTGAACCGGCGCACGCGTTCCAACAGCGCGCCCAAGCGGCGCGTGCTGCTGGACGTCTCCCCTGTTACCGAATCGCGGGAGTACCGGCTGCTGTTCACCGGTCAGCTGGTGTCCTTCTTCGGACGCCAGCTGACCCTGGTTGCGTCGTCGTTCCAGATCTTCCTGCTCACGCACTCGTCGTTGCAGGTGGGGTTGTTGAGCCTCGCGCAGCTTGGCCCGATCATCTTTTGCTCGTTCCTCGGCGGGACGTTGGCCGACGCCATCGATCGCCGCAAGGTGCTGATCGTCGCCACCGTGCTGATGGCGATGACGAGCGCCGGGCTCGCGGTGAACGCCACGCTCGGCAACCCGCGGATCTGGCCGATCTACGTGTGCACGGCGTTGAGCGCCGGGCTCACCTCCATCGATGCTCCGACGAGGAGCGCGGTGGTGCCTTCGTTGGTTCGACGCGATCAGATCCCGGCGGCAGCCGCGCTGAACCAGACCGGCTATCAGTTCGGCTCGGTCGGCGGCCCGGCGTTCGCGGGCATCGTGATTGCGAGCGTCTCGTTGTCGGCCGCGTTCTGGATCGACGTGGTTACTTTCGGAGTCGCGCTGTTCACGCTGTTGTTGCTGCCGCCGCTGCTTCCTGAAGGCGGCGGAACCAAGGCGGGATTCGGGTCGATCAAAGAAGGGCTGCACTACGTGCGCGGCGAGCGGGCGATCCAGGGCGTGTTCGTCGTCGACATCGACGCCATGGTCTTCGGAATGCCGCGAGCGCTGTTCCCCCAGCTCGGTACCGAGCTGTATCACGGCGGGGCGGGCACGGTCGGACTGCTGTACGCCGCGCCGGCTGCGGGCGCATTCATCGGTGCCGTGACCACGGGCTGGGTGAGTCACGTTCGCCGTCAGGGCGCAGCGGTGCTGTGGGCGGTCGCGGTGTGGGGGCTCGCCATCGCCGCGTTCGGCGTGGCGAACTGGTTGCCGCTCGGGCTTCTCCTGCTGGCGATCGCCGGCGCGGCCGACGTGATCTCTGCGGTCTTTCGAGGCACGATCCTGCAGCTGCACGTGCCGGACCGGCTCCGCGGTCGGTTACAGGCGCTCAACATCGCGGTCGTCACCGGCGGACCACGCGTCGGTGACCTCGAAGCCGGGGTCGTCGCCAGTGCGACCAATGCACAGATTTCCGTGGTGAGTGGCGGGATCGCGTGCGTGGCTGGTGTCGCTGTCTTGGCACGGCTCCTTCCGGAACTCGCAGCATGGAGCGCAACTCCCGAGCCGACGGATACATTGGATCGACCCACATGACGACGACCTTCGAGTCGCTCGGGCTGTCACCGGACCTGGTTGATGCTCTGAGCGCAGCGGGCATCACACACCCGTTTCCCATCCAATCGCTCACGATTCCCGACGCTCTGGCGGGCCGCGACGTCTGTGGCAAGGCCAAGACGGGGTCGGGCAAGACGCTGGCCTTCGGGCTGCCGCTCCTCGAGCACACGCCGAAAGCCGAACCCCGCCACCCGACGGCGCTGGTCCTCGTTCCCACGCGTGAGCTCGCGGTGCAGGTGCAAGAGGTGCTCGAACCCCTCGGCAAGACCCGGAACGTTCGGGTTGCCGTGGTCTACGGCGGTCAGTCGCTCGAGAAGCAGGCCCGCCAGCTCGAGGATGGCGTCGAGATCGTGGTGGCCACGCCGGGCCGGCTGATCGACCTGCTCGACCGTAAGTCCGTGTTCTTGGACGCCTTGTCGTGCGTCGTGCTCGACGAGGCCGACCGTATGGCCGACATGGGATTCCTGCCGCAGGTCGAGTGGGTGCTGCGTCATGTCGGCGGTCCGCACCAGACGCTGCTGTTCTCGGCGACCCTCGACGGTGCCGTCGACGTGCTGGTCAAGCGCTACCAGCGCGATCCCGTCCACCACGAGGTCGAGTCGCGGTCGATCACCGTGGAAGAGATGGCCCACCGATTCCTGCTCGTGCACGAGATGGACAAGGCCAAGGTGGCCGCGGCCATCAGCAACGGTGTCGCTCGCACGATGATCTTCACGCGGACGAAACGCGGCGCCGACCGTCTGGCCGCATCGTTGAAGCAGGAAGGCGTGCGCGCCGCCGCCATCCACGGCGATCTTCCACAGCGGATACGCGAACGCGCGCTCGAAGACTTCCAGCAGGGCCGCCTGCCGGTGCTCGTCGCCACCGACGTTGCTGCCCGCGGTCTGCACATCGACGACGTCGACGTCGTCGTGCACTACGACCCGCCCCAGGATCACAAGTCGTACCTGCACCGATCGGGCCGCACCGCGAGGGCCGGTGAGGCCGGCCTCGTCGTCACGCTCGTCCTGTGGAACGAAGAGCTCGAGATCAAGCGTCTGCTGCCGCGCATCGGCGTGAAGCAGCCATTGGTCGAGGTGTTCTCCAACGATCCTCGCCTCGCCGATCTCGTCGCCTGGGACCCGCTCACCGAGGCGACTGGCTAAGTTCCTCCGGGTGGGCCGCGGGCAGGCACCCTGGATTCGATCAGCAGGCGCTGACACCGCGCTCGCTCTCGCCTGGATCCCGTTCGCGCTTGCCGCGTTCTGGTCGCGCGGCGACGGTCGTCAGCTGGTCGTGCTGATCGAGGCGCTGATCGCGTTCAGCTTCGTGCATCAGCCATTGACCCTGGCTCTCGTCTACGGCGATGCGGAGCAGTTTGCGGCGCGCCGGCGGTTGTGGGTCGTCGGTCCGATCGTCTTGGCCAGTGTGATCGCGGTCGGCCTGACGATTTCGTTCACCCTCGTCGCGATCGTCGGCGCGATGTGGAACATGGAGCACACGCTCATGCAGCGCTACGGCTTCGTACGCATCTACGGCCGGCGGGCCGGGGAGAACGACGGTCGCGTCGAACGCACCATGCTGCTCTCGTGGTTGATCTCCACGCTCCTCTGGGTGGCGGCCGACGTCCGCACCTCTGAACGCGTGGCGACGGTTCCGCTCGGTCAGCTCAACGGCACCGCCCTCGACGTCCTCACGTCGTTGCGGCCCTACGCCTTCGCGCTGCTCGTCCCGTCGGCGATCGTCGCCGCGGTGTCGACCGGCCGCTGGATCGCGACCGAGCGCGGCCGCATGTCGGCCGGTACCGCCAGCCGCGCCAAGCAGCGCTATGTCGTGTCCACCGCCGCGATGTTCGCGGTCGCCGTACTCATCGATCCCGTCGCGGGTTTCGCAGGGTTCGCCGGTGCGCACGCGATCGAATACTTCTTCATCGTCGATCACCGGCTCGCGACAAGCCGTCCGACGGTGTCGCGGTGGCGGTTCTTCTGCACGTACCTCATCGTGTTCGAGGTGCTCTACGTCCTTGCTCGGCAGAACGACGACTTCTATCTGTGGGTCGTCCTGTTCCTCGGCGGGACGCACTTCCTCTTCGACGGCTTCATCTGGAAGAGCCGCTCGACGCCTGCGACTCCTCAGCCGATCGCGGCGAACGTCAGCGCGTAGAGCACTGCGGTCAATGACAGCCCGTCGGTGATCTCCCCGCGTTCCGCGATGGCTCGCACTTCGTGGAGCGGTACCCATTCGATGCGCTCGGCCTCGCCGGGGTCGGTCGGATCACCGACATGGGTCGCACCCTCGGCGACGAACAGATGGAACTTCTGGTCGCTCACACCATTGCTCGGGTGATAGCTGACGAGGTGACGCAGCGGGCCGGGGGCCCACCCGGTTTCTTCGATCGTCTCGCGCGCCGCGGCCTCGGCCGGGCTCTCGCCCCGGTCGATCCCGCCGGCTGGGATCTCCCAACCCCACGTGTCCGTGACGAAACGGTGGCGCCACAGCAGCAAGACGCCGCGATCCCCGTCGTACACGACGGTGCCCGCGGCTTCGTGTGGCATCCGGATCACGTGATGGTCGAACCGCTCCCTGCCGGGGATCTCGACGTCGACGAGCGTCAGGTTCACCCAGTCGCTCTCGTAGAGCGCTCGCTCGCCATGCACGGTCCAACGCATGCGTCGACCATACGCTGACGACGTGTTGTCGCCGACCCGAAGGCGCGAGCTGGGCGCTTTCTACACACCGGTCGACGTAGCCGACCGACTGGTCACGATCGCGCTCGACGGCGCCGGCGATGCGCCCGCCGTGTGCGATCCATCGTGCGGCGACGGTGTGTTCCTGCTGGCCGCGGGCCGGGCGCTCGCGGCGCGTGGCGTCGCCCGTGACCGCATCGCCCGCGATCTGCTGTGGGGGATCGATGTCGACCCGATCGCGGTCGACGCGACGCGACGGGCGATCACCGAGTGGGCCGGTGTCGCGCCAAGCGACCATGTGGTGGTCGGCGATGGCCTCGCCGACGTCGGTTGGGCCGGTCGGTTCGACGTGGTCGTCGGCAACCCGCCCTTCCTGAACCAGCTCGAACGTGCCACGGTGCGAGACCACGCGACGCGCTGGTCGGCCGCGGTGGGGCCTTACGCGGACACGGCATTTCTCTTCTTGCTGGCCGGTCTCGACCTGGTGCGTGCCGGCGGCCGTGTCGTTCTCGTGCAACCGCAGTCGATCGCCGCGGCTCGCGATGCAGCCGTCATCCGCGACTCGGTGTTGGCCGCTGGAGCGCTCACCGGAATGTGGACGTGCAATCAGTTCGTGTTCGATGCGAGCGCACGCGTGTGCGCGCCGGTCATCGTTCGTGGCGCTTCACAGCCAGACCACGTCGAGCGCTGGCGCGATCGGGGAGTCGACGCGACGACGCAGATTCGGTGGGAACGGAGCGCGACGTGGAGTCGCTTGCTCGTCCGTGCGCATGCCGCGCCGCCGGTCGCGCTCGGGAGCTCCCACTCGCTCGGCCGAATCGCAACCGCCACCGCCGGGTTTCGCGACGAGTTCTACGGACTGGTGCCCTATGTCGTCGACCGGTTCGACGCCGACGATCGTTCCTTTCCCCGCCTCGTCACGTGCGGAGTGATCGATCCCGGGCACTGCGCCTGGGGCGAGCGGTCGCTGCGCTTCGCCGGGAAGCGGTGGCAGCATCCTCGAGTCGACCTCGCCGCGATGGCCGACGGGCGCGTGCGTCGGTGGGTCGTCGATCGGTTGGTGCCCAAAGTGGTGCTGGCGACGCAGACCAAGGTGCTGGAAGCGGCCGTCGACGCCGGCGGCACGTGGGTGCCCTCCACACCGGTGATCGCCGTTCACGCGAGCCCCGACGTGCTCGGTCGGGTCGCGGCCGTGCTCCTTGCGCCGCCCGTGAGCGCATGGGCCGCATCCCGCTACGCCGGCGTCGCCTTGGCTTCCGATGCGATCAAGCTCTCGGCTCGCCAGGTGCTCGAGATTCCCCTGCCCGCTCGGGACGATGAGTGGCAACGCGCCGCCGCCGCGTTGCGGGCCGGCGACCTCCTCGACGCGGGCCGTTTGATGACCGAGGCCTATGGCTGCGAGAGCGACGTGTTCGACTGGTGGGCCAATAGGTGGCGGCCCTCCTGAGGGGTTCGGCCATCATGGAGGGGTGGACCGCCGGGTACATCCGTCGATGCTGCCCGCGTCCGGCGCGTGGCGGGCCGGTGATCCGCCCGGGCAGCGCCAGTTCCTGTCCATCGCCGCCGACCGCCCGTTCGTGCTCGAGGGCGGCGGCGCGCTGCGCGACATCTCGCTCGCCTACGAAACCTGGGGCACACTGGCCGCGGACCGCAGCAATGCGGTGCTCGTCTGCCACGCGCTGACCGGCGACAGCCATGCCGCCGGTCCGGCGATCGAAGGCCACGCCACCCCGGGATGGTGGGATGGCCTGATCGGTCCTGGAAAGGCCCTCGACACCGACAAGTACTTCGTGGTGTGTGCCAACGTGCTCGGCGGCTGTCAGGGCACGACCGGCCCGGCATCGGCGCACCCAGGCGACGGTCGGCCGTACGCCTCGCGCTTCCCGGTGGTCTCGATTCGTGATTGGGTGCGCACCCAGGCGGCGCTGGCCGATCACCTCGGCATCGAGACCTGGCTCACCGCGCTGGGCGGATCGATGGGCGGGATGATGGTGCTCGAGTGGGCGATCATGTTCCCCCACCGTGTGCGATCGGTGGTACCGATCGCCACGTGCGTGGCGGCAACCGCGCAGCAGATCGGTTGGTGGAGCAGCGGTCGCCGTGTCATTCAGCTCGATCCGAAGTTCCGTGGCGGCGACTACTACGACGCCGAGCCGGGCGACGGACCGCACGAAGGCCTCGCGCTCGCTCGCATGATCAGTCAGATCACGTTTCGCAGCGACGACGTGTTCACCGACCGCTTCGGGAGAGAGGTCGTCGAGCCCCTCAACGGCGGGTTCTCGTTGTGGCAGCGCTTCGAGGTCGAGCGCTACCTCGAGTACCACGGGAACAAGCTCGTCCGGCGCTTCGACGCCAACACCTACCTCCTGCTCACGAAGGCGATGGACCTACACGACCTCGGCCGGGGCCGTGGTGGGCTCGTGCCCGCGCTCACCCGCATCGAGGTGCCCGTGCAAGCCATGGGCATCACGTCTGACCTCTTGTATCCGGCGTATCAGTCCCGGGAGATCGTCGAGGCGGTCAACGCGGCCGGCGGCGAGGCGGAGTACGTCGAGCTCGACAGCCCGCACGGCCACGACGCGTTCCTCTTGGAGTTCGACCAGCTGGGCGAGGCGCTGACCAAGTTCCTACACAGAATTGAGAACGATGGCTGAAGACGACTGGCGCAGTGAGACCCGCGCCGTACGCGCGGGGCGTACGTACAACGACTCCTCGCTCGCGCCGGTGCTCTGGCCGTCGACCACGTATTTCAACCGGTCGGTCGACGAGAACTTCGCGATGGCTCGATCGGCGCACCCGGGCAAGTTCTACAGCCGCAACGGCAGCCCGACCGTGCTCGAGTTCGAGGACGCCATCGCCGCGCTCGAAGGGGCCGAGGCCGCGCTCGCATTCGGGTCGGGAATGGGGGCCATCGCGTCGGTGCTCCTCACGTTCTGCGGTTCCGGCGACCACGTCGTCGCCCAGTCGAGGACGTTCTCGGTGACGAACCAGTTGTTCACCATGCTGTGCCCTCGCCTCGGCATCGACGTCACGTTCGTCGACGCCACCAACGCCGACGAGGTGAGCGCCGCGGTGCGCCCCGGGAAGACGCAGCTCGTCTTCGTCGAGTCCCCGGCGAACCCCGGGCTCGACGTGGTCGACCTCGACGCCATCGGTGCCATCACCGGTCCGTTCACGGTGTGCGACGCGACCTTCGCCCCGCCGCCCGTGCAGCAAACGCTTTCCCACGGCATCGACATCGTGATGCACGCGGCGACAAAGGGCATTGCCGGTCACAACGACGCCATGCTCGGTGTCATCGCGGCTGAGCGAGATCTGATCGCTGCGGTGTGGGTGCACCATCTCATGCACGGCGCGGTGTGCTCGCCGTTCGACGCCTGGAACGCGTTGCGCGGGATCCGCACGTTGCACGCCCGCGTTCGTCAAGAGTCCGAGACCGCCCAGGCCCTCGCCGAGTTCCTCGAATCGCACCCGGCGGTCGCTCGCGTGCTCTACCCGGGTCTCGACTCGCACCCACAGCGCGATGTGGCGAAGCGGCAGATGACTTCCGGCGGCACCGTGCTCACGTTCGAGCTTGCCGGCGGGCTCGAGGCTGGGCGCAACTTCGTCGAAGGCGTCGAGATCGCGCAGGTGGCGCCGTCGCTGGGCGGGCCGGAGACGTTGGTGGTGCACCCACCCACGATGACGGCGGCGACGCTGACGCCCGATGAGCGAGCGACGATGGGGATCGGTGAAGGGATGATTCGCGTGTCGGTCGGGCTCGAGCATGTCGACGACGTGATCGCCGACTTTGGTCAGAGCCTCGACCGGCTGTCTTCGTGAGTGGCACATACGACTACGTCATTGCCGATGTCTTCACCGATGTAGCGCTGGCCGGGAACCAGCTCGCGGTCTTCCTCGACGGCGACGCCGTTCGCGACGACTTGAAGCAGTCGCTCGCGAAGGAGATCGGCTTCAGCGAGACGGTGTACGTCGGCGCGGAGGACCACATCAGGATCTTCACGCCTGCGACCGAGCTGCCGTTCGCCGGTCATCCCGTGCTCGGCACCGGCTACGTGCTCACCCGGGAGCGTGGCACGACCGCGGTCGAGCTGACCTGCAAGGCGGGCCCGGTGGCGTTGACGTTCGACGACGGCGGTCGTGGACGGATGGTGCAGCCGCGACCGTCGGTGGAGCCGTTCGGCCCCGTCGACGCGCTGCTGGGCGCGCTTGGTGTGGCGGCGTCGGTGGTGCCGGTGGAGACCTATGTGAACGGGCCGGAGTACCAGATCGTCGTGTTGCCGTCGCCGGCCGCGGTCGCGGCCCTTGCCCCCGACCTCCATCGGCTCGCCGCCGTCGTTCCCCGGCATGGCGTGAGTTGTGTGGCCGGCGCAGGCACCGAGTGGAAGACGCGCATGTTCGCACCGGCGGCCGGCGTCGACGAAGACGCCGCGACGGGCTCGGCTGCCGGTCCGCTGGTGGTGCACCTGTGCCGGCACGGGCTGGTGCCGTGGGGCACGGAGATCACGATCAGCCAGGGAGCGGAGATCGGTCGACCGTCGACGCTCTATGCCGTCGCGTGCGGAAGTGACGCTGGGCTGGACGCCGTGGAGGTGGCAGGCGATACGGTCATCGTTGGTCGCGGGACGTTCGAGCTGTAGGGGGAGACCATGGACCTCGTACTCCGAGGCGGCAGGGTCATCGATGGCACCGGCGCACCGGCGCGGTCGGCGGATGTCGGTGTCGAGGGTGATCGCATCGTCGCGGTCGGTGACATCGGATCGACCGACGGTGCGGAGGTCGTCGACCTCGGCGGGCTCGTTCTCGCTCCCGGCTTCGTCGACATCCACACGCACTACGACGCGCAAGTCACGTGGGACGGCGATCTCACGCCGTCGTGCTGGCACGGCGTCACGTCGGTGGTCATGGGCAACTGCGGGTTCAGCATCGCTCCGACACGGCCAGGCGACCGCGGCGTCATCGCTCGCACACTGGAGAACGTCGAGGGCATGTCCGTCGAGGCGTTGACCGAAGGCATCGACTGGTCGTTCGAGACCTTCCCCGAATACCTCGACGCCCTCGACCGCACCCCGACACGACTCAACGTTGCGGCGATGATCGGGCACACCGCGTTGCGCATCTACACGCTCGGCGATGAAGCCACCGAGCGGGCGGCGACGGCCGAAGAAGTCGAGCGCATGCGCGCCATCGTCGGCGAGGCGATCGACGCGGGAGCGATCGGCTTCGCTTCATCGAAGTCGCCGACGCACTCGGGCGACGCGGGCAAGCCCGTGCCCAGTCGGTTCGCGGAGATCGACGAGATCACGCGCATCGCGTCGGTGATGGGGGAGAAGAACCGGGGAACGTTCCAGGCCACGATCGGTCCGGGCTTCTACGTGAAGGAGATGGCCGCGCTGTCCGAGGAGATCGGTCGCCCTGTGACGTGGACGGCGTTGCTCACGTTGTCCGAGGCGCCCGGCCACGCCAAGGAGACACTCGACAAGCAGGCGGCGCTCGGTGGTGAGGTGTGGCCGCAGATCGCGTGCCGTCCGCTCGTGTTCCAGATCACCCTCGAAGACCCGTTCCCGTTCGCGATGGCCAAGGGATTCGACGAGATCCTGGCGGCACCACGGGCGGCTCGGGCCGACATCTACTCCGACCCCGAGTGGCGCGACCGTGTTAGGCCCGAACTCGATCGGGTGTGGGGTCACACGTGGGGGAAAGACTGGATCGACGAGACGGAGAAGCACGTCGCTCTCCGCCAGGGGCCATCGATCGCCGAGATCGCAGCCGCTCGCGGTCAGCATCCGATGGACGCGATGATCGACCTCGCACTCGAAGAAGACCTCAAGACCCGCTTCGCCATCGTGCTCGCGAATGACGGCAATGACGAGATCGGTGAGTTGCTCAACGACAATCGCGCGGTCATCGGACTCTCCGATGCCGGCGCACACGCGTCGCAGATCTGCGACGCGTGTTTCTCGACGCACCTGTTGGGCCACTGGGTCCGCGAGCGGCAAGCGATCTCACTCGAGCAGGCCGTGCACCGACTCACAGCTCACGCGGCGCACGTGTTCCGCATTCCGGACCGCGGCGTGATCCGAGCGGGTGCGTTCGCCGACCTTTGCGCGTTCGATCCCGACACGGTCGGGGTCGCCGGCGTGGACCGGGTGTTCGACCTGCCGAGCGGCGCCGACCGGTTGCTCGCCCGTTCGAGCGGTATCGAGCACGTCTGGGTCAATGGCCAGGCGATCCGTCTCGATGGCAAGGATGTCGACGGCGCCAGACCCGGTCGCCTGATTCGTGGAGGAACGGCATGACCTCGTACACCGTCATCAGCGGGGACTCGCACGTGTTGGAGCCGCACGATCTCTGGACCACGCGCTTGGCCGGCACCGAATTCGAGGATCGTGCGCCGCACATGGTCGAGCACGAGCAGCACGGCCACCTGTTCATCATCGACGGGTTGAAGCCGTTTCCCATCGGGCTCGCGGGCGCGGCGGGCAAGGCGTCGTCCGAGCTGCGAGCCAGCGGCGACAAGGCCGAGTCGCTGCGGTCGGGCGGGTGGGATCCCGTCGCGCGTCTCGACGACATGGACACTGACGGCGTTTCCGCCGAGGTGCTGTACCCGTCGATCGGCATGAGGCTCGCGCAGTCGAAGGATCGTGACTATCAGCTGGCGTGCATCCGCGCATACAACGATTGGCTGCTCGACTACTGCGCCGGCGGTAAGGGGCGACTCGTCGGGCTGGCGCTGATTCCGACGATCGACCCCGAAGCGGCCGTCGAAGAGATCGAGCGGTGCGCCGCCGCCGGGCTGCGCGGCGCCATGGTGCCCGGGATGCCTGCGGACGGCCACTACGCCGAGGAGCGCTTCGATCCCATGTGGGCGGCGTTCGCCGATACGAGCTGGCCGGTGTCGTTCCACATCCTCACCGGCGGCATCGGCGGCGACCCGACGCTCGGATCAGGGCTCGGAATGATGACGGTGATGAGCATCGTGCAGGAAGTGCAGCAGACGTTCGCGCTGCTCATCTTCGGCAAGGTCTTCGACCGGCACCCGGGGTTGAAGGTCGTCTCTGCAGAGCACGACGCCGGCTGGGTGGCGCACTACTCCTATCGGCTCGACCAGATGTGGGAGCGCCATCACAACTGGCTCGGCCGCAAGTCGCGAGGACTGCAACGTCAGCCCAGCGAGTACTTGCGCACGAACACGTATTTCACGTTCCAGAAGGATCCAGTCGCGGTCGAGACTCGGGAGCGCGTCGGTATCGACCGTCTCATGTGGGCCAGCGATTACCCGCACTCGGACTCGACGTGGCCGCACAGCCAAAAGGTCATCGAGCGCGACTTCGCCGGCGTCCCCGACGACGACCTACGCGCCATCCTCCACGACAACGCCGTCAAGCTCTACAACCTCTAGTTGCCGGAGCTGCTCGAGGTCGAGGCGTACCGGAAGCTCGCGGATCGCGCCATCGGACGTCGCATCGCGACGGTTGACGCATCGGATGCGTGGTTCCTGAAAGGTGGCGTGACCAGTCGCGAGTTGGGCGACGCGTTGATCGCCCGCCAGTTCTCCGGCACGCGGCGGGTGGGCAAGTTGCTCTTGATGGACGTCGACCACGGGCCGACCCTCGGACTCCGATTCGGGATGACCGGTCGTCTGTTGGTCGACGACGCGATCGGCGTGAACGACATGCAGTACTCGAGCCACCGGTTGGACGTCGGTTGGGACCGGTTTGTCGTGCACTTCGAGGACGGCGGCGATCTGCGCATCAACGATCCTCGCCGGCTCGGGGGCGTGCTCCTGGATCCCGACGAGGAGCTTCTCGGCCCTGACGCCGCGGCGATCAGCTACCGAGAGCTGGCCGACGCGCTCTACGCGAGCACGGCGCCGCTCAAGGCCCGCCTCATGGACCAACGGCGAGTGGCCGGCCTCGGCAATCTCCTGACCGACGAGACGCTGTGGCGCGCGGGGCTTGATCCCGCCCGACCGGCAGGGTCGCTGTCCACCGGCGAGCGGCGCCGGCTCCATCGTCAGATCCGTTCGACGGTCGCCCAGCTCGCAGCCCGAGGCGGCTCGCACATGGGCGATCTGCAGCTGGCGCGGGTGCGCGGCGGGCGGTGTCCGAAGGACGGCGCCGAGCTTTCGCGTCGCACGGTTGGTGGCCGCACCACGTACTCGTGCCCGATTCATCAGGCGTGAGCGCTACCAGTACGATCCTGCCTCTTGTGACTGACCGACACCGGGCCCAGCGGGCCGTGATCGTGGCGGCACTTGTCCTGGGCTCACTGCTCGTCACGCATCCTTGGCCGGCCAACGCCCAGAGCAAGACCACGACGACCACCGAGCCGTCGACCACCGCGGCCGTCGCGCCCGGCGAGACCGCGCCGAACGGCGGACCTTTGCTCGTTCCCGGCGAGCCCGACGCAGCGTCGAGCTCTGCGGCGGACACCAGCAACTCCGACAACACCGGCACGGTGGTCGCGCTCGTGATCTCCGGGCTCCTCGTCGTGGCATTGCTGCTCGCTCTCCTCACGTATTGGTTCTGGCGCAACACGCGTCCTACGAGGCCGACTAGGCCCGCTCCGACCGAAGGGCAGGTGTCGTGAATGGCCGATGAGCTCGATGTCGAGGCGATGTTGCAACGCTTCCGCGATCGGGCCGCGGCGGTGCGCAACCGTCCGCTGCCTCCGATTGCCGGTGAGGAGCGCACCGCGTTCATCCGTCAGGCACAGCTCGACTTCCAAGACTTCGCGATCGTCGGCGATGCCGCGGTGAGCGTCGAGGACGGCGTGCTCGTTCTCAGGATCGACCTGCGGCCATCGCAATGACGGCCGACTCGGATCGACTGGCGCGTGCGATCGCCGCGATCGATTCCGTCAACGCCGACGACCCCGAAACGATCGATGTTCGAGGCGAGCGCCGCCCGAAGGAGCAGGCCCACGCGGAGATGATGACCGAGTGGGTCCGCCGGCTCGATCCCGCCGCGGTCGACGCCCAGATCCTGGCGGCTCGGGCCCACCACCTGCGCCGATGGTCGATTCCGCGCGCCTCGTTTCCCGAAGGTCGACAGGGCTATCTGCGATGGCGCACCAAGCTGAAGAAGCAGCACGCCGAGGAAGTGGGGGAGATCCTCCAGCGGGAGGGGTACGAGCCGGACGTGATCGAGCTCGTGCAACACATCGTGCGCAAGGACGGGTTGAAGACCGACGCCATGGTGCAGACGCACGAGGACGCGCTGTGCCTCGTGTTCCTCGAGACGCAACTGCTCGACCTCGCTCGTGACCAAGGCGACGACAAGACCGTCGACATCATTCGCAAGACCGTCGTGAAGATGAGTGAGCAGGGCATCGAGGCGGCACTCGCGCTCGACCTTCCGGCGGACGCGGTGTCGCTCGTCGGTCGTGCGCTCGCCTCCGCGGAACAGGCGTAGTCTCACGCGCTCTCGGGCAACAGAGGAGGCGGTTCTATGAGTGACCAGAGCGACCAGAACGCACAGCCAGCGTCATGGCCGAGCGGCGCCCCGGTCCCGCCGCCCCCTCCGGGCGGTGCACCTCCGCCACCACCGCCGCCACCTCCGCCGCCTCCGCCCCCGCCCCCCCCTCCTCCTCCGCCCGCGGCACCGCCACCCCCTCCTCCGCCGCCCCCGCCTCCTCCACCCGCGGCACCGCCACCCCCTCCTCCTCCACCCGCGGCACCGCCACCCCCTCCTCCGCCGCCCCCGCCGCCCCCTCCACCTCCGCCGCCCCCTCCACCCGCGGCACCGCCACCCCCTCCACCCCCTCCACCCCCTCCACCTCCGCCGCCCCCGCCGCCGCCGGCTCCTGTGGCCGCGCCACCTCCGCCACCGCCACCCCCGCCCCCTCCGCCACCGCCACCCCCGCCCCCTCCGCCGCCGCCACCCCCGGCTCCTGTGGCGCCGCCACCTCCCGCTCCGGCACCGCCGCCCGCCGCGCCGGCACCGGCACCCGCCGCGCCCCCGCCCGCACCGGCACCGGCCGCGCCGCCTGCGGCACCGCCGCCGATGGCGAACGACCCTGCCGGTCTCGGTGCGGCGCTTGCTCGCCTCGGTAGCGGCGGTCGCAAGGGCGCCAAGGTCGCGGCCAACGCCGCCGCCGTGCTCTTACGCGAAGGCGAGATCGTCGAGTGCGCGGTACAGGGCCAGCTCTACGGCTCCAACGCGGTCGTGTTGCTGACGAACGGTCGGTTACTGATCGTGAACGATCGAGAGTTCCGTCCCGACGTGCTCGAGTTCGTCGTCGACCCGTCGATCAACGTGCAGGGCTGGCAGGACGATCGAGCAGCCGCGCTGCTCGTGCAGCGCGCCGAGCTGTCCGCTCAGATCGAGCGCATCGCCGACAAGCCCCTGGCTCAGGAAATCGCGCAACGCATTCGAGCGCGCGCCGCCGGACAGGGTTAAGAGGTCTCCCGGCCGGGTGCCTGTAGCGGCGCCCGGCGACGGGGCGGTTTTTCGGCTGGCGGAGTTGCGTCCGTCGGCTTGGACGCGCCGCGCGTGCCCGAGCGGTTGATGGCCGACTCGTCGGTGCCGAGGTACGACTCGATGACTCGCGGATGGGCGAGCACTTCCTCGGGTGGGCCTTCGGCGATGATGCCGCCGAGCTCGAGCGCCACCATCGTGTCGCAGATCGCGCTGAGCAACGGCATGTCGTGCTCGATGACCAGGATCGAGCAGCCGGTGTGCTCGCGGACACGCAGCAGAAGCGGGCCGAGCGCTTCTGTCTCCTTCTGCGCGACACCGCCTGACGGTTCGTCGAGCATGAGCACCTTGGGTTCCTGGGCGAGGATGCACGCGAGGTCGACGATGCGCCGGCTGCCGGTCGACAACTCGCCAGTGAGCTTCTCGCGGAACGCGCTGAGTCCCATCAGCTCGACGAGCTCATCGACCTTGTTCCACACCGCCAGCTCAGACTCGTACGAGGCGGGGAGTTGGAAGGCCGCGGCGACCATGTCGCGAGACGCGAGGTGTCGCTCACGCGCCACCGCGATCGTCTCCGCAACCGTGAGTGATGGGAACAGCAACGCGTCTTGGAATGACCGTCCGAGGGCTCCAATGGCTCGCTGGTGCGGAGCCCAGTTCGTGATGTCGACCCCGCGAAGGCGGATGCGTCCTCTGTCGATCTCGAGAAATCCGGAGATGCAGTCCATCAGTGTCGTCTTGCCGGCGCCGTTGTGGCCGATGAGTCCGAGGATCTGACCAGACTTGAGCTTGAGGTCGACGTCGTCGACGGCCGTGATGCCGCCGAATCGCTTGACGACGCCCGCGCACTCGAGCACGACCTTGGCGTCCTCAGGGATCACCCGTTTCGCGGCCAGCTCTTCGGCTTTCGCGATGTCGGGGCTGTCGACCTCGTCTGCGGCCTGCGCGGCGTTGGCGCCGGCGATGAACACGGAACGCAGGATGTCGGGCCGCTCGAGCAACTCGGCCGCTCGTCCCTCGAAGCGGACCGCGCCCTTCTCCATGAACACCGCCCGCTCGGCGAGGTTCAACGCAACGTTGATGGACTGCTCGACGATGACGATCGTGGTGCCGCGCCGGTGGATCTCGCGGACGACCTCCAGAAGCTGCGCGACGATCGTCGGAGCCAACCCGAGCGACAGCTCGTCGATCATCAAGAGCTTCGGCATGGTCATCAGCGCGCCGCCCAGAGCGAGCATCTGCTGCTCGCCGCCGGACAAGTTGCCCGCCATCTGGTTGGCGCGCGACTTGAGGATCGGAAAGAGCCGCTCGACTTCTTCCTTCGCAGCCTCGACTCGTGCTTGATCGCTGCGGATGAGCCAAGCCGCCAGTCGCAGGTTCTCGGTCACCGTCAGGGTCGGGAACACGCCCTTGCCGCCCGGCATCAATGAGATGCCGCGGTGTGTGGTGGTGTCGGCCGGGAGGTTCGTGACGTCTTCGCCGTTGAAGATGACCGAACCGCGCTTCGGCTTCACGAGCCCGCACACGCCCTTGAGCAGTGTGGACTTGCCGGCGCCGTTCGTCCCGAGCAGCGCGACGATCTCGCCTTCCTGCACGTCGAAGTCGACACCGAACAGGATCTGCACGGGGCCATAGGCCATGTCGATGCCACGGCATTGCAGCAACGGACCAGAACCGAATGGTGGAACCTGGTGTTCGAGGGTCGCGGTGGCGCTCATTTCCCGGCTCCGACGGGGACACCGGACAGCGCGCCGCGCAGCATGTCGACTTCGTCGGTCGGCTTCTCCTCGCCGTCGTCGGCGCGCTTGTCGGCGACGAGGCTGGGAACGAGGATGCCGCGCCGGTCGGCCACGCGTCGCAGCAGCTTGTCGCGTGCCGTGAACAGCAGCTGTCCGAGCCCGCCCGGAAGCAGGTAGAGCACGAGCAGCAGGCCGAATCCGTTGATGGCGAGGCGCAGATCGCCGAGGAACGTCAGCGTCTCGAGGTACTTGAAGAGCAGCACGCCGGTGATTGCCCCGGTGATCGAGCCGAGGCCGCCGATGACCGCGGTCGAGAACACGGTGATCGAGTCGGCCGGGTTGAAGGTGCCGACGGCCAATCCCTGGATCGCCATCACGTTCAATGCACCGGCAATACCGGCAATCGTGCCCGCCAGCAGGAATCCCGAGAGCTTGATGTTCGTCGTCGGCACGCTGGCGGCATCAGCGGCCCGCTCGTTGTCGCGTGTACCGATGAGCACTCGTCCGCTTCGAGCCTTCCGAACACCGACCGACGCCAGGATCGAGAGCACGAGGAACGCCAGCGTGACGAGGTAGAGGTGGTAGTTGTCGTTCAGGTTGAAGCGCTCCCACAACAACGGTCGCTTGATGCTGCTCTTCACGAACTGCGGGAACGTGTTCTGGTTGAGGAAGTAGTTGTCGAGCGCGATGGCAAACGCCAATGTCGTGACCGCGAGGAACAGCCCGCGTATTCGCAGCGCGGGCACGCCGACCAGGATCGCGATGAGCGCGCCGGTTGCACCAGCGGCGCCCATCACCGCGAAGAAGTCGGCATTGTTGTTGGAGATCAGGTTGGCCGCGACCATCCCGCCCATTCCGGCTATGCCGAATTGGCCGAGGCTGATGTTGCCGCCCCATCCGGTGAGGACCACGAGCGATACGCCGATCATCGCCCACGTGATGGCGTAACAGAGCAGCAGTTGGTTCGTCGCGTTCCAGCCCTTGGGGAGAAAAACGAATGCGAGGCCCACCAGGGTGAGAAGCCCGATCTTCGCCCAGCGGACCTCGGGCAGGTGACGCAGCTCTTCCGGGATGGGTTTCGCAACGCTGGCGGCGGACCACGACGACGTGCCGCCCTCCTGCGCGCGCGACAGCTTCCCGCGTTGGAGCAAGAGCGCCGCGACGATGACGACGAGATAGAAGACGTAGATCACCGACGGCGATTCGGCACTGTTCCACCGCACGACCTGATCCATGACCCCGAGCCCCACGCCGGCGGCGAACGCCAGCGGTAGCGAATCCATGCGCGCGACCACCGCGGCCGCCAGCAGGGGGAGCAGGACCGTCGGGCCGTTCGACGCAACTCCCGGTTTCACGCCGGCGAAGGGGGCCTGGAGCATGTACGTCAGTGAGGCGAGGCTGCCGGCGATGACCCACACGATGGTCGACAAGCGCCTTACGGGGATGCCGAGCAGCAGAGCGCGGTCGACGTTCTCGGCGGCAGCGCGGACGCCGATACCGGCGTCAGTCTTCAGCAGGAACCAGGCGAGGCCGATGATCACGACCGGCACGATCGCGATGATCAACATCTCGTCGCCCCGGAAGGTGACGCCATCGAACTTGTAGCTGAGGTCGAGCGGCGCGTTGAAGCCACCGACCAGCGCAGTGAAGTGGATCTTCTGCGCGCCGATCAGCTCCAACCCGCCGAGCAGCTGTGCGAGGCCGATGCTCGCCACGGTCAGAACGAGACGGGTCGAGTTCTGGAATCGACGGATGACAGCGAACTCGATCAATGCCCCGATGAGGCCACCGGACACGACCGCGACCGGCAGCATCACCCAGTAGGACACGTGATGCTCGAGGACCATGCCGATGCACAGCACGCCGACGAGGCTGCCGAGTGCGCCGTGCGCGAAGTTGATGAAGCGGTTGGCGCGATAGATCAGGATGATGCCCATCGCGCCGAGTGCCGTCACGGTTCCGCGGACGACGCCGATCACGACGATGCCAAACGGTGCGCGGTCTCGCAGTCGCACGAGTCCTGTCGTGCCGGTAGCAAGCGCGACGAGGACATAGAGCGCGACTGGCACGCCGATGGTGAGCAGTGCGCGGGCGCGTGGATTGAGCGCCCGCCAACGCGCTACGAGATCGGTCACGGCGGGATCGGGCAGAGCGGGTCGCCGCCGGGAATGGAGCCCTTCGCATAGCGCTGGTGGTCGGTCTCGACGAACGCGCCCTTCTTCTGGTTGTAGTTTGAGACCGCGTTCGGATCCCAACAGATCTCGCGCACGTCGTCAGACGTCGTGTAGTCGTGATCGCTGAAGCCCCAGGATCCGGCCGGCCCGAGTTTTCGCGGATAGGCGAACATGCCGTCGCGGAACGACTGCGGGGTGAGGTTCGGCCCCGCCATCTGGAGACCGATCGCCATCTGGGCCATCTGGTAGTAGATGAGCTCGACGCTGAACGCCGGTTCGTCCTGGCGGACGGTCTTGTATGCGGCGTAGCCGATCGACTGCTGCGGCGGACGAGGCTCGGTGAGTGAGCTCACTCCGAATGCGTGAGCGGCGAAGTTCTGGTCCCACAGCTGGCCGACGATGTCGGTGTCGGTGAGGGCGGTGCCCACGATGATGAACTCGGGGTAGTAGCCCTGGCTGGCGGCCCGGCTCGACAAGAACACCGGAATGATCGGATCGCAACCGCAGAGGATCGTGGTCACGCCCTGGCTCTGCATCTGTGCGATCAGGTTGGCGGCCTGGTTCGACATCGTGCCGAGGTCGAGCTGGTACTGCACGTTGACACCCGGGTCGCAGCCTGCGGCCTGTTGCGTCTCGCGCGCGACCTGCACCGACTCCTGGTACCACGAGTTCTCCGGGGCGAACGATGCGAACTTGCGAGGTTGTCCCTTGAGGTTGCCTCCGGCGCGGTCGGCGGGCTTGCCGCAGAGCTTCTTCACGGCGTACTCGGCCGCGAAGTTGGCGACGTCGGTACCGGCGCTGGCGATCGACCAGATGTAGGGCGAGTGCTCGTCGTGCCACTTCACCGAGAGGTAGGGGTCGCCGAAACCCATGATGTCCTTGTTCGCCAGCGCGTTCGCGTACGGCTCGGAGTTGGCCGAGAAGTCGGCGAACGAGCCCATCGACTGCACCGTGGTGGCGTCGGCCTCGGCCTTGTCGCGGCCCTTACCCAACAACTCGTCAGTGTTCGACCCGACACCGTTGTAGTAGTCCATGACGATCTTGCGACCGTAGAACTGATAGTGATCGTTGAAGTACTGCGCCAGCGCATCGACCGTGCGCTTGATGTCGTCGGGCGTGTCGCTGAGGGTCGCGCCGGCGAGAGCGGCCAGCGTCTGCTGGAAGCCCTTCTCGTTGAGCATGCGGGCGGACACGTGGATCTCTGTCGCATTCACCCCGTGGTAGGTGTTGCCTCCGTTGTCACCGGCGAACGCAATGCACGGAGGGGAGTAGGGATCTCCGGTGACTTGATCCGGTCGATCGGCGCAGGGGGAACCAGGCACGACGGCGGCGGCACCACCGCCGGCTGGTGCGGCTCCGGGAGCGCCGCCGTTGGCCGTGGCGCCGGAATCCGTGCCGCCGTTCGGATTCGCCCCGCTGGCTGTCGAGCCCGCACCGCGGTTGTTGGTCGTGCTGACGTTGGTGCCCGAGCCCTGCACCTTCGACGGGATCAGCAGCGACATCAACAGCAGCGTGACGATGAGCACCGCGAGGGGCCCGTAGCCACGGAGGAGTCGCTGCCAGACGCTGAAATACGTGCGGGGTGGGTTGGAAACGTCGTGGATGTTGGAGGCCAACGGGTAGCGCTACTCCTCGAATTGGGGGATCTCACGTTGCGCACGGCGCATCTTGCGCCGGTCGCCTTCGGCCATCGCCGCGATCATGCCGAGTCCCGCCAATCCGACGCCAGCCAGCGCGCCGCCGCGTTTGCCGCCCAGCTTCTTCGCGGCCACAGGTGTGGCCGTTGCCGTTCCGGCGGCAGGAGCGGGAGCGGTGCCGCCCTTGAAGGTCGTGCCGCCGACGCTCGGGGCACCCAAGCTGCCGGTCGAGAGGGTGTTCGTGTTGAGGTTCGTGCTGAGCGTCGGTGCGCCGCCGCATCCGAGGCAGAAGGCGTTGTCGTAGGCCTCACCGGATGACGCCTGCACGCCGCCGAGGATCACACTGAACGAGCCCGCTCCCGTGAATGGGGCGGCGACGATGTCGAAGATGGTGATGTAGGTGGCGTTCTTGCAGCTCTGCTCGAGCAAGGCCGCGAACAGGTCTTGGCGGACCGGCTGCACGCCGCCGAAGATCGGGCTGAGCGCCGTGTCGCGAGCCGGGCTCTGGAAGATCGAGATGCCCATCGGGTCGACGAAGATCACGTCGCCGGCCTTGTGAGCCGTGGGCGGCACGATCGACATGCCCATGGCCGCGAGCGCGCCGTTGAGTTGGATGAGCGTCTGGCTCGGGTCATTCGTCGGCAACGTCTGGCCCTGGATCGATGCGCTCCCGATCGAGAACACACCGGTCACCCCGTTTTCGGGATCCGTGGATCGCCAGGTCGCTTCCCAATGCAAACTGCTCATCTGGACACCGGCAAGCGGGACGGAGATCCCACTGATGTCGACGGTGGCTTGCGCTTCCCGTTGCGTGCCGTCCTCCACGAGCCCCGAGTGGGCGGTGGAGACGCCGCCGCCGATGTTGATGAAGCCGCCGATCGTCTGCGGCGCCGTCGTCGTGATCGCCTCGCCGTAGGGCGTGGGGTTGGCCGCCGCATGCTTGTGAGCGGGAGCGGGGACCTTGTCCTCATCGGCGTCTTGCGACGGGTTGGCCTGCCGGGAGTCGACCTGGATGGCGCTGGGTTGACTGTCGGCCGGCAGGCTGGGATCGCCGCCGTCGCACCCTTTGCTCGCCGCGGTCGAGCCGATGACTCCGTAGTCGAACGCTTGCGACGAGGCCTGGGCGACCGTGTTCTGATGGCCGGCGATCGAGCGCCCGGTGGTGATGGCGAACGACAGCGACCCGGTTCGGGGGTCGATCTTCTCGGTTTCGGCGAGTGCGAGGCCGCGTCCCGCCTTCACCTCGGCTTGAGCGGACGCTCCCTCGCCCCCAATGGCGAAGAACGTGATCACACAGGCGCCAAACGTGGCGAACGCGGCCAGGCGCGTGCGCCGGAAGTTGGTTTTCGGGCTTTTCATGCGACCCCCGAGAGCGCGGACCACGTCATGGTCTACATCCTTCGCTGTCGGCCTCGTTCATCCCTTCCCACGGGTGACTCGGGTCACACTAGGGCATCTCGACTGCTTTCGGGCCGCGGCAGCGAGTTGCTAACGTGACCACCCTTCGCGGACGTGGCTCAGCTGGTAGAGCACAACCTTGCCAAGGTTGGGGTCGCGGGTTCGAATCCCGTCGTCCGCTCAAATGCGCCGTCCGCCCAACGTGGGTTGCGGGCGCACTCCGGACCGGGCTGCTACGCCGGCAGCTGCACGCCGTTGTCGCGAACGAGTTTCGCGACCACACGGGTGATGAACGACGCCATCTGGTCACGGGTGACGCCTTGATCGGCGCTGTACGTGCCGTCGGCCCGTCCCGTGACGAACCCGGCGGTC
>JBEEGH010000006.1:0-232194 GCA_041166745.1 Acidimicrobiaceae bacterium | reverse complement strand
GCGAGGTGTCCCACGGGTTCCGGGTGGGGCCGTAGGCCAGGGGCTCGGTGGTGGGGAGGATGCCGAGCTCGGGCGTGTTGGTCTTGCCCACCACCTCGAGGCCTGCCTCACGGAAGCGGCGAGCGAGGGAGGTCTCGAAGTCCTCGCTCCAGCCGACGCGCTTCAGCAGGGCCATGCCCTCGTGGAACGGCTCGCCCTTCATGTGGCAGGCGAGGTCCTTCATCACGAAGGGCACGCCACGAAAGGGGCCCTCAGGCAGCGCCGGTGATGCCGCCTCGGCCCGAGCCCTGTCGAACAGCTCGTGGATCACCGCGTTGATCGCGGGGTTGACCTTCTCGATGCGGGCGATGGCCGCGTCGACCAGCTCGGCCGGTGAGCACTCCCCCTTGGCCACCAGCTGGGCCTGTGCCGTCGCGTCCATCGATGCCAGATCGTGTCCCATTCGCCGTACTCTTGCAGGCGATGGCAACCCCTGACCGGCCTCCTTCTCTCGGGTGGTCGCTGTTCGCCGCCATCGTCGTGGTCGCGTCGATCTTCCTCTTCGTCGGAGCGATCGTCGGGATCATCGTCGGCTTCCTGAAGATCGTGCTGCTGGTGCTGCTCGCGGTCGTCGTGATCACGTGGGCGACGAACCGCAAAGCCAGCCGCTGAGCCCTCGAGCGCGCCAGCTCTGTGCCCACTGTGGGCTCTGAGCCGTGCCTGGCGGGATGCGAGCGTCCACAGTGGGCAGGGGGCGTGGTTCTGTGGACTGTGAGCCGTGAAGATCACGGCCGAGCGTCCACAGAAACGGAGCGGCGGACGTGGCGCGCGGACGGCGAGAGAGCTCAGCGCTTGAGCTTCGCGAGGGCCTCGGCGACCACCTGCTCGACGCACGCGACGGTGTCGCTCCGCGAGCGCTCTTCGCCGAAGCGCTCCACCAGCGAGACGGCCTGCAGCCGCAGCCCGGCGTCGTCGAAGACCTCGCCCGCCACCGCGAGCACCGGGACACCGGCTTCCATGGCCCGATCGAGCACACCGCCGACGACCTTGCCGTCGAACGACTGCTCGTCGAGGAAGCCTTCTCCGGTGATCACGAGGTCGGCGTGTTCGAGAACGTCGTCGAAACCGACTTCGTCGGCCACGAGATCGAATCCCTCGACGAGTGTGGCGCCGGCGGCGGCCAATCCGCCGGCGAGTCCACCCGCGGCGCCTGCGCCCGCCAGCGCAAGGACATCTACGCCGTGCTCGTCGAGATACACCTGCGCCAGTCGTTGCAGTCGCCGCCGCAACAGCTCGACCTGTGCAGGGCTTGCCCCCTTCTGCGGCGCGAACAGATCGGCGGCGTCGAGAAACGACGTGCGGACGTCGCAGGCGACTTCGATGTCGATGCCGCGTGCGCGGGGCAGCGGATACAGCGCGCGTAGCGCTCCGAGGCCACCATCGGTCGTGGCCGAGCCGCCGACTCCGACGAGGATCCTCCGCGCGCCCGCGTCGATCGCGGCCGAGATGAGTTCACCAGTGCCGTAGGTCGAGGCTGCTATCGGATCGTTGCCCCGCGCTCCGCCGACGAGCTCGAGCCCGGACGCGGTGGCCATTTCGATGACGGCCCGCCGGTCGCGCAGTTGCCAGCTCGCCTTCACGGGATCGCCGAGCGGTCCCGTCACCGTCGTCGAGCGGTTGGCGCCCCCCAGCACCTCGAGCGTGCCCTCGCCGCCGTCGGCCAATGGCAGCTCGTCGCAGTGCCATCCGCAGGCTCTGGCGGCGCGCCCGACTGCGGCAGCGACGTCGTCGGCGCGCGCCGTCCCGCGGAACTTGTCGGGAGCAGCCACCACTCGCATCGCCGTTCGTTCGGCGCTCCGGCGGGCGATGTCTGCCATCGCCGTTAGTTTGGCCTGGTGTCAGCCGATCGGCCGGTCGTGATCGTGTCCAACCGGGGTCCGGTGTCGTTCCAACACGACGGCGAGCGATTGGTGGCACGGCGCGGGGCAGGCGGGCTCGTGACCGGCTTGGCGCCGATCGTGGCCGGCACCGACGCCATCTGGCTGGCTGCCGCGCTGTCGGACGCCGACCGCGAAGCCGCCGCCCAGGGCATCGCCGACGCCGACGGACTGCGCGTGCGTCTCCTCGATCTCGACCCGGCGCTGCACCGGATGGCCTACGACGTCGTGTGCAACGCCACGTTGTGGTTCTGCTTGCACGGACTGTTCGATCTGGCGCGGCGCCCTCGCATCGACCATCGGTGGCGTGAAGCCTGGGACGCGTACCGCACGATGAACGACGCGTTCGCGGACATCGCGGCGGAGATCGCTCCCGAAGGAGCGGCGGTGCTCGTGCAGGACTACCACCTCGCGTTGATGGGGCCGCGCTTGTGCAGGCTGCGCCCGGATCTACGCACTGTGCATTTCTCCCATACGCCGTGGTGTGATCCGGAGGGCTTGCGTCCGCTCCCTGACGACGTGGCCGCGAGCTTCGTCGGTGGCATCGCCGGGCATCACGCGAGCACCTTTCACACGCGCCGCTGGGCGTCGGCGTTCGAGGCGTCGTGCCGCGCCGTACTCGGCACGGAAGCGCCGCCGTCGGTGGGCGTCTCCCCCCTGGCCCCCGACCCCGAGGATCTCGCCGCGGCAGGAGCGTCGCGTCAGTGCGCGGCCGCTGCGGTCGAGCTGCGAGAGGCCGTCGGTGACCGCAGGCTGCTCGTGCGCGTCGACCGCATCGAGCTCTCCAAGAACGTGTTGCGCGGCTTTCATGCATTCGACGATCTGCTCGAGCGCCATCCCGAGTGGCGCGAGCGCGTCGTCTTCGCCGCGTTTCTGTATCCGTCGCGCGAGGGACTGGCCGAGTATCTCGCGTATCGCCAGGAGATCGAAGGGCTGGTCGCTCGCCTCAACGACAAGTGGTCCACGTCGGACTGGACACCCATCCACATGAAGACCAGCGACGACTACCCGCGCTCGGTGGCCGCGCTGCAGTTGGCCGATGTCGTCCTGGTCAATCCGATCAAGGACGGTCTGAACCTGGTGGCCATGGAAGGTGTGCTCGTCAGCCAACACGCCAGCGCACTCGTCCTGTCAACCGAGGCCGGCGCATGGGAGCAGCTCGGCGACGCGGGAGCGATCGGTGTCAACCCCTTCGACGTCGGTGCCACGGCCGAGGCATTGCACACTGCGTTGAACATGACGAGCGACGAGCGCGGGAGCCGCCACGCACGACTGCGCGCGGTAGTTGCCTCGCGCACGCCGCGCAACTGGTTGCGCGACCAGCTGGCCGCCGCGGGCTAGGCGAGCAACTCTTGTAGCAAGTCGCGCGCGCCCTCAGGACCGTCGACCACGACATCCGCCGCGTCGAGGAGCTCCTCGGGGGCCTCGTCGCTGCGGACCGCAACGCGTACGGCGGCGACACCATCGCCGGCCAGACGCTCGAGCTCCGCGAACGCCGGGAGATCGCCGACGTCGTCGCCGAGAAAACAAACCGATGAGAGCCCGTCGGCCAAGTCGCGCACGGCCGTGCCTTTGTCGGCGGAAATGGGTGGGTGCAGCTCGAACGACATCCGCGCGGGTCGGATCGACAAACCGGACCGCGCCGCTTGGCGTTCCGCGAGACCGCGAACGGAGGTCTCGAGCTCGGGATGCCCGCGGTAGTGCAGCGTCAACGACAAGCCCTTGCTCTCGACGCGCATGTCGCGCGGCCCGGTGGCGCGAGCGACGGTGGCGACGTCGTCGATGACCTCTCGCCACATACCGCCCGACGGGTGGTCGTCGCGCACGCCATCCCGAACGACCTCGAGGCCGTACAGCCCGGACAACAGCAGGGAGGGCGGAAGCCACTGCTGCAAGAAGGTCACCGGTCGGCCGGACAGGACCGCGACCACGGCGTAGCGGTGCGCCAGCTCATCGAGCAGCGCGGGGACGCCGTCGAGCGGCCGCGCCGCCGCGGGTTCGTCGACGATGGGCGAGAGCGTTCCGTCGAAGTCCGTGAGGATTCCCGCATGCGCCGGATCCGCTCGCAGAATCTCGAACACCGCATTGACGGCTGCACGACGCGCCACGACACGACGGTACCTCGCCCTGCCGCTACCTTCGCCGTATGCGACGGACGATCGTGCTGCTCGCAGCATTCGCCGCACTGGTCACCACCGGATGCCGTGACGACCACGTCACGATCGCGTATCAACCTCGCCGGGGCACGACGTTCACCTACGCAATCCACGTCACGTCGTCGACGACCGACTCGTTTCCTGATCGGCCGGCCTCACAGCCGCCCGGAGTTCCGGCCGACTTCACCGCGCGCCATCAGGTGCTCGATGCGCAGGACGGCACGACGCGCGTCGAAGTGCGACTCGCCAGGGAGGGCGGTGGCGAGCGCACCTTCATCATGCGGTTCGACCGCGCCGCGCAGCTCACCGCGGTCGAGAGCGTCGAAGGCATCCCGGCAGAAGCGCTCGGTTCCCTCGGCCTGTCCGAGATCTTCCCGGCGGCCGCGGGTGCGCCCCCTGACCGCCCGTTGCGACCCGGCGACCATTGGGTCATCGACGATCAGGTGCAGCTCGCCGGGATGGACGCACCCACTCGCCTCACCGGAACGGGCCATCTCGTACAACTCGGCGTGATCGACGGGCACAAGACCGCCACCGTGTCATCGGCGACCGTGTTGCCGTTGACCTCCACGAGCACGACCGCGAATGGCGTCCAGACGCTCACCGGTACACAGACCACGACGATCACCGTCGTCTACGACCTCGCGGACGGATCGGTTCGGCAGTCGACCTCCGCGACGACCGGACAGTTCGACGTCCTGCTCGCGCCTCCCGCCGGTCAGCCCGGCGTGCCGATCAGGGGCGCGCTGACAGTCGAGCTGCGGTCGGAGATCCGCAGAACGAGCTAGTGCCGCACTAGTTCGCGGCCACGGTGGTGGTCGTCGCACTGCCCGCGCCGGCTCCGGCGCCACCCGCGACGGGAGCGTCGGTACCGATGATCACCACGATGTTGGCGCCCTGCGCGTCGGCAACCGACGCGGGGAGCGGATTCGGCAGGGGCTGTGCCGCACTGGCTGCAAGCCCGAGCTTGGCGGCGACGGTGCCCGCATCGGCGTCGTAGCCCGGAACGAAGTAGACGATCGACGCGGTGATGGTGCCACCACTGACGTTGCCTGGCTCGAGGACCGTGTAGTTCGCCGCCGCGAGTTGATCCTTCGCCGTCTTCGCGACACCCGACTTCCCGGAGCCGTTCAGGACGAGCACCTTCACCTGGGCGGGGTCATGCGCTTGCACAACAGGGACACTCGTGCCCGGCACCGTGCTCCCCTTCGTCGTCGTTGGCGTGGTTCCCGATCCCGACGCAACGTGGTCGTCTCGGAATCCGTTTGCGAGCAGGCCAGCACCGAGCAACACGGCGACGATGATGAGCAGGGCACCGCGCATCGCCGGCGACCCCGCGGGCGGCGTCGCCGCTCGGCGGCTCACTGGCGCGGTTCGATCATCGAGCGACCTTCGAAACGGGCGCGCCGGCGACGGTCGCGCACGCGGCGAAGGCGGCGGACGACGAGCGGGTCGTACTCGAGCGCCTCGGACGCGTCGAGCAGCTCATTGAGAATCCCGTAGTACCGCGTGGTGGACAGATCGAATCGCTCCCTGATTGCGAGTTCCTTGCGCCCCGGCTCACTCCACCAGCTGCGTTCGAAATCTAGGATCGCCCGATCGCGCTCGGTAAGCACCATTGTGTACATGCTGCCCCGCCCGGCGACCCAAAGGAAGGACCCTACTTCGACACAAATCGCTCGGCCCTTCGGCCTCGCTGCTTTTGTGCTGTCAGGCGAGCGCCTGTCGCTTCGCTCCTGGCGGCGCCTTCGCCTGACCCGGCTGGAATCGGCTCGCCGCGTTCCGCAACCTCACTAGCCTCGCGCCTTCGTTCGCCCGAGTAGCTCAGTCGGCCAGAGCAGGCGCCTTGTAAGCGTCAGGTCGTGGGTTCGATTCCCACCTCGGGCTCTGTGCTTCTTGGCAGAGCTTCGCCTGCGGCTTCGCTCTGCGGCTAGCCGATCGTGAGGAGCTCGTCGGCCTCGTGGGCCGCTTCGAGCTGGAGATGCTGGTCGAGCTTGCGCTTGATCCGCTGCAACGCGTTGTCGATCGACTTCACGTGGCGGCCGAGCTGCTCGCCGATCTCCTGGTACGACTTGCCCTCGACGTACAGCTTGAGGACATCGACTTCGAGGCCGGAGAGCATCTCCGCCATCGAGGTCCGCATCGACTGCATGCGCTCGCCGGACACCACGTTCTCGGCGGGATCGCCGTCGTGATGGGAGTGCAGCAACTCCTCGACGGAACGCTCACCGGGATCGTCGCCGCCGCGCACGCCCGAGATCGAGACGTACTGGTTGAGGGGCTGATGCTTCTGGCGCGTGGCCGTCTTGATCGCCGTGATGATCTGACGCGTGATGCAGAGCTCGGCGAAGGCTCGGAAGCTCGCCTGGTGCTCTGGACGAAAGTCGCGGGCGGCCTTGTACAGACCGATGAGCGCTTCCTGCTCGATGTCGTCGGCATCGCCGCCGACGAGGAAGTAGCCACGGCTCTTCGCACGAGCGAAGCGGCGGTAGCGGGCGATGAGCGCTTCGAGAGCGAGGCGATCGCCACCCTGGAAGCGGGCAGCCAGCTGATCGTCTGCTACATCGGTGAGCGGTGTTGCGGCCACGCGGGTTCTCCTGCTGCTGCTGTGAGGTGGGTGCGAGTCGCTACGTGGAGTAGCCACCGGGGACTAGTCACTATGAACCATGCAGGGGTCCCTATGTCAACCGTCACAGCCAGGAAAAACGCAAGAAATCAGTGGTCGAACCGTTCCATACCGCCGGAAATCCGGAAGAGTCGGAAGTGCTCGCTGGGGCGGCGAACTAGTCCTCGGCCCGTTGGCGGGCTACCTCGTAGCAGGCGATGGCGCCGGCGGCGGCGACGTTCAGCGATGCCAGCCGGCCCCGCAAGGGGATGGCCGCCACGACGTCGCAGCGCTTGCGCACGAGCGGCGACAGGCCTCGGCCCTCGGCGCCGAACACGAGGACGAGGGGTTCGCTGGCCAGCGTGAGCTGGTCGATGCGCCCGTCGCCGCCGCCGTCGAGGCCGACAACCCATACGCCGGCCGCCTTCATTCGCTCGAGGGCGGCGGGCAAACCGGGCACGACTGCCATCGGGAGGTGCTCGATGGCCCCGGCGGCGGCCTTGGCCACCGTCGGGGTGATGTGCACCGACCGGTGGCGCGGCAACACGACTCCCGTGACCCCGGCGCACTCGGCGGCCCGCAGCAGCGCTCCGAGGTTTCCCGGGTCGGTGACGCCGTCGACCGCGAGGAGCAGTGGGGGCACGCCCTTGCGCCGCTTGGTCAGGGTTTCGAGCTCGACCTCCTCGAGCGGAGCGCAGTGGGCGATCACCCCTTGGGGCGACTCGGTTCGGGCCGCGGCCGCGAGCTTCGTGGCCGACACCTGCTTCACCGGGACGCGCGACTTGCCGGCGAGATCCACGAGATCGCGCAACGGACCGCGGGCATCGTCGCTCGACGCGACCATCAGCTCGAACACGCGGCGACGCCCCGCGACCAGCAACTCGCGCACGGCTTGGCGACCCTCGACCTGATCGCCGCCCAGATCGCGACGCGAAGGCTTACTCATGGCCGCGCTTGCTCGGGGGCTGCGCCCCCGGTCCCCATCGTCGTCCGGCTCGCTGGCGCTCGCCCGGCCGACCGGCCATGAGTGCTACTCATGGCCGCGCTTGCTCGGCGGCTGCTCATGGCCGTTCGACCAGCGCGACCGCCCAGCACGCGATGCCTTCTCCTCGACCGAGCGCGCCGAGCCCTTCGGCTCGCTTGCCCTTGACCGTCACCGGGGCACGGACGACCTCGGCCAGCCGTTCGCTCATCTCCTGGCGCCGGGGCGCGAGCTTCGGCGTCTCGCACACGACCGAGCAGTCGACGTTGACCGGCGACCAGCCAGCCGAACGAACGCGGTCGACCGCGTGCTGCAACAGCTCGAGGCTGTCGGCCCCACGCCAGCGTTCGTCCGTGTCAGGGAACAGTTCGCCGAGATCGCCCAGCCCGCAGGCGCCCAACAACGCGTCGGCGCACGCGTGCGCGACCGCGTCAGCGTCGCTGTGACCTGCCAGCCCGCGCTCGCCCTCGAACCTGACGCCGCCGAGGATCAGCGGACGCGAGTCATCCTCGCTGAAGGCGTGCACATCGAAGCCAAGACCGACGCGAATCATCGGACCAGTAGCTCCGCCATCGCGAGGTGCGACGCCTCGGTGATCTTGATGTTGGTCGGATCGCCGTCGACCACCACCACGCTTGCGCCATTTGCTTCTGCGAGTGATGCGTCGTCGGTTCCGTCACTTTGCTGCTCGTGCGCCGCTCGCAACACCTCGATGCGAAATCCTTGCGGCGTCTGCACCGCGACGAAGCGTTCCCGATCAACCGTCGCCCCGTCGCGCTCGCGCAACGTGTCCGTCACCGGGACGACCGGCACCACACCATCGGCTCCCTTCTCGAGCGCGTCCAACACACGTCGCCAGACGTCGGTCACCGGCACCGGACGAGCGGCATCGTGAACGAGCACGTGCGTCACCGCGTCGGGAAGCGCCGCCAGGCCCGCTCGTACGGACTCGGAGCGCGTTGTTCCTCCCGCAACCACGACATCGGCCAGCGGCTCGTCGTCGCTCGTTCGGTCGGCGGGAACGACGAGAACGACATGGTCGGTGAGCTCACGGGCGATGAAGAGCGACCAGTCGACGACCCGCCGGCCGGCGAGAGGCTCGTACTGCTTCGGTTTGCCGAACCGAGTTCCGGCTCCGGCGGCAACCACGATGGTCGAGATCAGCTCAACGCCTCATCGAGCTTCTTCTCCGCTTCTTCTACGTTCACATTGATCGCAAACGTGAGCTCGGACACGAGGATCTGGCGCGCCTTGGCGAGCATGCGCTTCTCGCCGGCAGACAGCCCCTTCTCGTTCTCGCGCAGTGACAGGTTCCGCACCACCTCCGCGACTTGATAGACGTCACCGGACTTCAGCTTCTCGACATGGTTCTTGAATCGCCGCGACCAATTCGTCGGCATACGCGCTTCCTTCTTGCGGAGCACGGCGAAGACCTCCTCGACCTCCTCGAGGTTGATGACGTCTCGCAAGCCGACCGAGTCGGTGTTGTCGGCCGGAACCATCAGCGTGAGGTCGCCGTATGCCAGCCGCAGGATCAAGTACTCGCGGGGCTCGCCCGAGGGTGAGTCTCGCTTCTCACGCTTCTCGATGACCGCCGCGCCGTGATGCGGATACACGACCTTGTCGCCAACGTCGAAGGGCATGACCAAAGGGTAGTGCCGGGTCACGAGGCAAGGAACTGGTGAGATCTTGGCCGCGCCACGGCCCGCACTACATTGACGCGCGCCATGGCCGCGCTCGATCTGCTCTCCCGCGTCGACTTGTTCGCCGAGCTGCTACCCGAGGAACTCGAGAGGATCAGCGCCGCCGCCGAGAACCGTGGCCTCCGGCGCGGCGATGTGCTGTTCTCGGAGGGCGATCAACCCGACGAGCTGTTCGTTGTCGTGTCCGGGCGCATCGCGCTCGCGAACAAGTCGATGGACGGACGCGAGTCCGTGGTCGCCCTCGTGGAAGCCGGAGACGTGTTCGGCGAGATGCCGCTGTTCGACGGGCTCGGTCGATCCACAGAGGCCCGCGCCCTCGAGCCGTCGGAAATCATCGCGATTCCGTACGCACCGGTCCAGGACGTCTACGAGTCACGCCCGACCCTGCTGTGGAGCGTGGTCGCGCTGTTCTCCGGGCGCATCCGCGCGATGGACGCCGCCTTGGCCGATTCCGTCTTTCTCGATGTCACTGGCCGCACGGCCAAACGATTGCTCGAGCTGGCCGGCGAGGCCGACGAGTTCGTGCTTCCGGTGACGCAGGAGGAGCTTGCGGCGATGGTCGGTGCATCCCGCGAGCGGGTCAACAAGGCGATTGCCGCCTTCGTGAAGCTCGACTGGGTCGAGCAGTCGGAACGTCGATACAAGATCATCAACCGGCCGCAGCTCGAACTACGAGCTCGTTGATCAGGTCTGGCTGAACCACTCCGCGACCCGCCGCCATGCATCCGCGGCATCGGCGGCACGATGTGAGGGCCGAGACGCATCGTGGACGAAGCCGTGCTCCGCGCCTTCGTAGCGAACCACTGTCGCCCCGGCGGCTTCGAGATCGTCGACATCGCGCTCCGGCGTGTACGGATCTGCCGTCCCGATGATCGCCAGGATCCGCTCCGCCGCGCCGGGAGCTTCGGTGAGCACATCGATGGCGTTGCGCTGCTTCTCGCCTCGCCAGGCTTCGGGCACGCGAATCATTCCGTAGAACGGTGCTGCCCGGTCGAATCGGCCGTTGGCGGCGGCCTTCATCGTGTACATGCCGCCCATGCAGAAGCCGAGGATGCCGACGCGCTCGATGTCGAGCAGGTGAGCCGCGGCGATGAGATCGGCGAGCTGACGTTCGTCGTCGAGGCCGGCCATGGCGGCCATTCGTTCCTCGATGCTCATCGACTCGCGGCCGGGAAACGGCTCGACGGCGACCACGGCCCAGCTGTACGCATCCGCCAAGTGAGCGACGAGGTCGTCGAACAGCGGTCGCAGGCCCATGATGTCGGGAACGAGCACGACGCCGCGTGCCGGGTTGTCGCTGGACGCGATCTCCACTGAGGTACCGGAGGGCAGGTTGGTGCGCACGAACGCCGTTTCTACCGCACTCGCCCATCACGTGACCGTCCAGACGACCTTTGTGTAGGCGACGCCGAGGCCGGCGCGCTCGAGGTTCCGGTGGCTGACGGATCCCGGCGTCGCCATCGTGAGAAACAGCTCGCACCCTGCCGCCGCGGCGTCCGCCAGCCTGCGGTGAATGAGTGCCTGCTGGGCGCCCTTCCGGCGGCCGGCGGGCAACGTCGCCGCATTGGCGAGGTAGCCGATGCCGTCGCTGACGATCAGCGCGCCCGCTCCGACGGGCTCACCGTCGATCTCCGCGAGGTAGCACCACCACTCGGGTTCCAGGGGCCACAACGCGACCGCGGCCCAGTGGTCGGTGAAGGTGTCGTCGGGCACTTCGTGACCGCCGAGCAGCACGCGGGCGAACCGCTGGGCGTCGTCGCTTCCCGGTTCGACCACCCGCACCGCGACCGCAGTCGGCGGGTCGGCGTGCGGCGTCGTTCGCGACCACAGCACATCGATGAATCCTGACTGGCGCGCGCCGACATCAACGAGCGCGACGGACAACGGCTCGAAGTCCGAACACGGGACGATCTCGAATCGGGGACGGATCATCTTGGCGTGATACCAAGCGCCCACCTGCGGCACGACGTTGGCGTCCGCCGGAGTGAGCCCCGTGACGTGCTGCATCCACTGGATCTCAGGACATTCACGGGCCGAGGTGGCGACGACGTCGTCACCGAAGCGCCTGATCTCGACGCCGCTCGGGTTGCCCGGGTGGTCGCGGAGCAACTCGAGCCATCGGGTGTGGAACGCCCCGGTACACGCTTCGATGCGCGCTTGCATCCCTTCCGTCAACAACGGAACTGACATCTCGACAGACCCGCGTCAGTTGTAACGGTCGAGGATGCTCGACTCGGCGAGGCGAGACAGGCCTTCCTTGATGGCCCGGGCCCGCGCTTCGCCAACACCTTCTACGTCGTCGAGATCGTCGATCGTTGCGCGCATGATCTTCTGCAGGTTGCCGAAGCGATCGACGATCTTGTCGATCACGCCATCTGGTAGCCGCGGGATCTTGGCCAACAGCCGATAGCCGCGCGGTTGCAGGCTCACGTCGAGATCGATGCCGCCCGAGAGATGGAGCATCGATGCAACGATCTTGAGGTCGAGCAGATCGTCGGTGTCGAGCTCGGCCAGCGCCTCGAGCGCGTCGCCGACATGCCACTCCGAGTCTTCGTGGAAGTAGTCGAGGATGACGAGACGGCGGTCGTCGTCGACACCACCCATGAGCTCTTCGAGCTGGAGCCGGACGAGGCGGCCGTCGACGCCCAGCTCGACGATGTGACCTTCGATCTCCTCGGCGATGCGCCGCACCATCTCCGTGCGTTGGAGCACGGTGACCACGTCGCGCAGTGTGACGAGGTCTTCGACCTCGAGGGCGGACAGCGCGCCGGATACGCCATCGAGCCGGCTCTTGTAGCGCTCCAAGGTCGACAACGCCTGATTGGCCTTGTTGAGCAGTCGAGGAATGGGTTCGAGCGGATACTTCTCGTCGTCGACGTAGACGGCGATGACCTGCATGTCCTCGGACACGGAAATGACCGGCACCTCGATCGAGCGAGCAACCCGCTCGGCGGTGCGATGGCGGGTGCCGGTCTCTGAGGTGGGCACGTTCGGGTCGGGTACGAGGTGCACGTTGGCGCGAGCAATCCGGCTGGCATCGCCGGCGAGGATGATGGCGCCGTCCATCTTCGCCAGCTCGGACAACCGTTGTGGGCTGAAGGCGGCATCGAGCAGGAACCCGCCCGAGCAGATGTTGAGCACTTGCGGCCCGTCACCCACGACGATGAGCGCGCCCATGCCAGCCTGGAGAATTCGATCGAGACCCTCACGTAACGGGCGGCCAGGCGCGACCGCGGCCAACGCGTCGAGGAGCGCAATGCTTCGTCGCGGCGCCACGCTGTGTGAGTAACCGCCGGTCGAGAGGACGTCGGGCGTGCGCCCCCGCCTCGATCCCCCCGGCTTGGTCATCGCGGCAGTCTACGAGTCGAGACCTGCCAGCGTGATCGCCTCGCTGATCGTTGCAGCCCGCACGGCGACGAGGCCGGGTGGTGGCTCGGGTGCTGAATGTGGCAGCAGGACGCGTCGAAACCCAAGTCGTGCCGCCTCTGCCAGTCGTCGCGGCGTCTGGCTCACCTGGCGCAACTCGCCGCCGAGACCGAGCTCCGCGCACGCGACGAAGTCGTCGGGCAGGGCCACGTCGGCGAATGACGATGCCACTGCGAGCGCAATCGCGAGATCAGCGCCGGGCTCGACGACACGCGCGCCGCCGACCGCGAGCGCGAAGACGTCGTGCTTGGCGATGGTGAGCTTGGCGCGCCGCTCGAGCACGGCGAGGAGAAACGCCAACCGGCCGGCGTCGAGGCCTTGGGCCGAACGGCGCGCCATCGGCGCGTTCGTGCTGATGGTGAGCGCCTGCACCTCGACGAGCAAGGGCCGGTGGCCGTCGAGCGCAGGCACGACCGTGGAACCAGGCACCCCGGGCTGCCGGTCCGCGAGGAACAGCGCGCTGGCATCGGGGACCGGAATCAGCCCGATGTCGCCCATCTCGAAGAGTCCGACCTCGTTCGTAGATCCAAACCGGTGCTTCACCGCTCGCACGAGCCGCAATGCGTGATGATGCTCACCTTCGAATGCCAACACGGTGTCGACGACGTGTTCGAGGACACGCGGCCCGGCGAGGCCCCCGTCTTTCGTGACATGGCCGACCAGCACGATGGCAACGCCGCGATCCTTCGCTTCGCGGACGAGACGATGCGCGCACTCGCGCACCTGCACGACGGAGCCAGGGGCCGAGCCGAGATCTGGATCGTGAACCGTCTGGATCGAGTCGACGATCGCGACATCGGGCCGCACGGCATCGAAATGGCTGATGATGTGCGGCAGATTCGTCTCGGCGGCCAGCCAGAGCCGAGGCGCGAGCGCGTCGAGACGCTCCGCCCGCAGACGAACCTGCTGGCGTGATTCTTCGGCGGACACGTAGAGCACACGGCCACCGGCGTGCGCCATCGCCGCGGCCACTTGCGTGAGCAGCGTCGACTTGCCGACACCCGGCTCGCCGCCGAGCAAGGTCACGGAGCCCGGAACGAGCCCGCCGGCCAGCACGCGATCGAGCTCGGCGATGCCCGTGGACCGCGCTTCCCACTCGGCCATGTCGACCTCGTACACCGGCACCGCCGGCTCGAGCCGCGGCACGGGTGCGGCCGAGGCCACCAGCGCGGCCCCTTCGCGCAACGAGTTCCACGCGCCGCAAGCGGCGCACTTGCCCGACCACTGCGGAGCCGACGCCCCACACTCCTCACACCGGAACTCCACCCGCTGCTTCGCCATGTCCGCAACCTATTCAGGAGGTGTGACACTCCCGTTTTTCAGAGGGCGGGTACCCGCCGTCTGCGCCGAGCTCGCAGCACCAGTCGCACGACCACGAGGACGATGATCCCCAGGGCGGCGAGCGCGGCCACCGCGGTGCCGATGATCGTGAACCACCGAGTGCTCGTGCTCGATGCTTCCAGGGTGATCGCCTGGGGCTCGGACAAGCGCGGCTGCCACACGGCACCGTTGGCCGCTTGTCCCGGAGCATTCGACGCGACATCGCCCGGCATGCGCACCGCGATCCGGATCTGGAAGACGTTGTCGAGGGTCTCACCGATGCGCGCCTCGATGGCCTTGACGTCCTCGCCGATCGGCTTGCCATCGAGCTGCTGAGCGAGCTCGCTGTCGCTGAACGACTCGATACCGCCCGTGAAGTCGACCGTGCCCGCGAAGCGGAACTTCGTAGTGGCGAACGATCTCGTGCGGCTGATCGAGAAGTCGCGGAACGGTCCCTTCTCGCCGGAGATCTCCGTGAAGATCTTCTTCGCTTCGTCGGGATCGGCGAACGGTTTCGCGGCCGAGAAGTACGTGAAGCCGTCGGTTTCCTTCACCGGCCCGGTCACCGTCCACCCGTGCGCGGTGAGATCGTCGACCTTCAGTGCCTGCTGGAAGTTCGGCGCCTTCTTCATGGCGTCGTCGTCGAGACCGATCTTGACGGTGACGGTGCCGCTGCCGTTCTCCTTGACCTCGATCCCGATGTCCGTGTGCACCCGACACGCGCCGGAGCAAAGGACGACAAGAAGTACGAGGAGAACGAGCCTGAGACGCGGCGCTCGCCGCACCGTCAAGTGGTCTTCACGATCAGGAGGCTGCAGGGCAAGTGATGGCTCACCTTGTTCGGCACCGAGCCGAGGCGCAGGAAGCGGGTCACGCCCGTCATGCCGCGGTTGCCGATCACGATGAGGTCGTAGCCGCCCGTGCGCGCCGTGTCGATGAGGGCGCCAACCGGCTCGCCGTCGACGACCCGGGTGTCGATCTCGACGCCTGAACTCGCGTGACGCTGCGATTCGGCCCCAACGACTTGCTCTCCCTTTGCCTTCTGCGCGGCGGTGAAGATCGTGAGGCTCGCACCCGCCGCCTTCGCAACATCGACGGCGCGATCAACGGCCTTCGCTGCCGTCTTGGAACCATCCGTGCCGACGAGAATCCTCTGATACATCGGCGCGGACGATACTTCAGGCTCGACCCGGCAACTCGCGTCGGCCGTCACCCAGCGGCACGTTCGCAATTCTCACGACGCCGAGACGCTGGAGGATCGCCGCCGACTGGGCCGCCAGCTCGTCCGTGCCCGGCCGGCCGGTCAATCGCCCCACCTGCGCCAAAACATCGAGACTGATGGCGGCCTCGTAGTCCGCACCCTGCTCCCGACTCTCGATGATGCTGCATTCCAGCAGTGCCAGGCCCCGTCGGAAGTCCCCCGCCTGACAGAACGCACATCCTCGAAGGCGGTCGAGCATGTTCACCACCTGCCCCAGACCGAGCTTTCGTGCTCGACCTTGGAGCTCGTCCGCCATCGCAAGTGCAACCACATACTCGCCCGCGAAGATGAGGCGTTCCATCTCACGCGCCTCGGTCTCGATCAGCATCGCCTCTGCGCCGATCTCGCCGAACAGATCGATGGCCTCGTACAGCCGCTCGGACGCTTCCGCCAGACGGCCATCCCTCGACGCCACCCGGCCGAGGTTGCTGAGCGCCCATCCCGAACCGATACGCCAGCCGCCCCCCGTCCACAGCTCGTGAGCGTCTCGCAGCAACGCCTCCGCTTCTTCGAGCCGTCCCTGGTCCGAGCGGATCTCGCCGATGTTGTTGAGGTAGATCGCATTGTTCACGAGCGCGCCGGCCCGGCGATCTGACTCGATGGCCCGCTCGTAAAAGCCCACGGATGCATCCCAGCGACCCAGCCAGTACGCGATGTTGCCTTGCTCGTTGTACGCACACGCGGCACCGCGCTCGTCTCCAAGCGCCTCATAGATCGGCACGGCCAATTCGCTGTAATGCGCGTCGGTCAGCCGACCTTCCTCGACAAGGACCTGATCGAGCACGTAGTACGCGTACGCCAACGCGGCGCGGTCACCGCTCCTCTCCGCCTCGTGAATGGAGTACTCCATCATCGGGATCGTGCCCGCGTGCCGACCCTGCCGCAGCTTGCTCGACACCGACGCCGTCGTCAGCTGTGCGCGAAGTCCGCCGGCCTCTGGTAGGTCGGCCGCCGGCTCCAGCTCACGGAGGCCGCGGCGGAACCACCGCGCCGCCTCGACGTAACGGCCCTCGTGGTCGCGGACCCAACCGATCTTGCGACACAATCGCCCGCGGCGAATCGGATCGTTGCGCGTGAGCCGGCGCGCGTGCGCGTAGGCCTTGCGCGCGGCGTCGTACCGTCCGCCGAGCTCCCACGTGTCGCCGAGTCGCTCCGCGATGTCGGCCTTTTCATCCTCGAAAACGTTCTCGAGCCTCCGCCCTGCTTCGAGTGCGTGTTCGAAAAATGCAGCCGCCTCGACGGGAGCCCCATTTCGCTGTGCTCGTTCGCCCGCGATCCGCGAGTACCGCCATGACTCGTCGAAGCGGCCGGCTCGATGAAAGTGAATGGACAGCAGCTCTGCGACGGCATCCACATCCGCGACCGAGTGTTCGAGGATCGTGCCGGCGCGCTCGTGCAACGCGCGCCGCGCCCGGAACGGCAGACCTTCGTAGGCGACATCTCTGAGCAACACGTGACGGAACCGGACCATGCCGTCGGGGTCCGGCAACAGGAAGTGCTCCAAACGGCGAATGTCCTCATCGACGCGCTCACCGGGCACGTCCAACATGGACGCGAGGATGGCTTTGGGGAACCTGCTCCCCAGCACCGCGGCGTGACGGAGAAGGGCACGATCCTCGGGGATCAGCGTGTCGATCGTCGTGGCCACGACCGCTTCGATGCTGTCGGGCAGCTCGCTCAGCCCACCGGTGATCGCCGCGTTGACCAGCTCTTGGAGGAAGAGTGGGTTCCCGCCGCTGCGATCCACGAGATCGTTGATCACGCCGGGAGGCAGGGCTGCCCCCTGCGCGGCGGCCGACGCCAGCGCGACGAGGGCCGCGTGGTTCAGGGGTTCGAGCCGAACCGTCGTCACGGCATCGGCATCGGGCAGCTCGAGCCCACCGGTGACATTCCGCCGCGTCACCAGCACCGTCCACGGCCGGCGCTCGATGCCAGACAGCAGCGAACGCAGCAACTCGCACGAGGCAGCGTCGAGCCAATGCGAATCCTCGATCGTGATCAGCGTCGGACCCGAGAGCACTCGCCGCAGCAACTCGACGACGGCGTTGTGCAGGTTCGCTTGCCGGTTGGCCGGATCGAGCCGGCCGGTCTCGAGCGTGTCAGGCAGCTCCAGACCCAACGGAATGCCGAGCAGGGGCAACCAGGGCTCGAGCTCGGGTGCGAATCGCTGAACGATCGTCTGCAGCGCAGCCTCGATCTCGTCGCCTGGCGCGTCTGGGGGCAAGCCCATGGCCCCACGCATGCCTCGACGGAGTGCGAAGTACGGCGTGGCGAGGCTGTACCGGCCGGCTTCGAACGAGAACCTCGTCAGGCCGTGATCGAGGTCCGTCACTGCGCCGAGCAGCTTCGACTTGCCGATGCCGGGATCGCCGACCAGCTGAACGATGCGGCCCTCGCCGTGATGGGCCGCCGTCAAGGCGTCGCGGATCACGCCCACCTCTGTCGCTCGGCCGATGAGAGGAGTCGCGAGCGCGCGAGTTTCCTCGCGGCGACCACTCGCCGAGCCGACGCTTTGCGCGACCACCGGTTGGGACTTGCCCTTCACCGCGAACGGCGGGAGGGGAACGAGGTTGAACTCCGTTCGACGGCGTTCGAGAACCTCGTGGGTGGCCAGGAGCTGTCCCCACTCCGCGTGTGCCATCACGCGAGCTGCAAGATTGACCGCGTCGCCCATCACCGTGAACGTGCGGCGGCGCGCGCTCCCGAGGTCGACCGAGAAGATGCGACCTCGATGAACACCAGCACGCAACGGCAACACCTTGGCCGAGTCGAGCACGCCGCGCAGCGCGAGCAGGAGTCGATCTTCGTCGTCGGGTGACGCCGACGGTGTGCCGGTCGCGAGGAGCACCTTGCCTCCGTCGCGATCGACGTCGGTTCCGAGGAAGGTCACATCGTGGTCCTCGCAGTTGACCTGCACGCTGGCGATCAGCTCGTCGAACGCCGCGCTGAGCGCGGCCGGGCCACGATTGAGCAGCAACTGGTCGGTCGTCCCGAACTTGAGGAACCCGACGGCCGCGAGTCGGTGCTCGCCGTCCTTGAGGCTGCCATCGAGGTGGTCACGGAGCAGTTCGGGGATCCCTCGGTGCGGATCAGCCTGGATCGTCGGCCGGTCCAGGAGCGTCGGCGGAACCTGCGGCGCGCGCTTCAATCTGAGTCCGGCGCCGGCTGTGTCGTCGACATCGCCGGGCTCGAGCTCGGCTGCAGTGGCTTCGCTGATCAGGATCTGCCCGGCTTCGGCCAACGACTCGAGGGCCAGTGCACCCGAGACGGTCGGACCCGCGACCAGCAACTCGCGATGAGACGCGCCGGCGACGAACGCGTGCACGGTGCCGGTGTGCACGCCCAACGACATGTTGAGCTTCGACAAGCCCACGCCGGACTGGCTGCGTCTCAGCGATCGAAGTGCGGCCAGCATCCCATGGGCCGCGGCGCCACCGCGCCGAGCGTGCGCGTCGCCGGTGAACAGCAACAGGAGAGCGTCGCCCCCGAATTTGAGGCAATCGCCTCCGAATGCCCCGGCCACGTCGAGGAGCTCACGGAAGACGACGTTGAGGGTGTCGGTCAGCTCCTCGGCGCCGACCTTTCCTCGTCTGGCCAGTCGTTCGGCCAACGGCGTGAACCCCGACACATCAGCAAAGACCAACGTGCCGGGTACCTCCCGCCACCCCTCGCCGAGGTCGTGCGCGAGCCATGAGGCGTGGAAGGCCGAGAGGTAGGGCGCGAGGCCCGGACTCCCCTCATCGCCGCGCGCCACTGACGCGTGCTCGGGCGCTCCGTGCGCCCGAGCACCCACGTCAAGAAGCGATGCCCGCGCTACCACTGCTCCCGAAGTACGGCGGGTTCGGATCGAACGTCGCCCGGTAGCCGTTCGCGGTGATCACCGAGGCGAGCTGACCGACGGAGACGTTGCATGTCGCGACGCCACCGCCGCTGGTCGTCACGCTGTTCGACGTGGTGCCGTTGCACGGCACCGGAAGGCCTCCGGCCGCCTGGCCGAGGGTGAACTTCACGACCTGCCCGTCGATGCCGGCACCACCAGCGCGGACGAGCGTGGCGGTGAGCTGGAGCACGTTGGGGATGACCTGATTCGCGTGTACTTCGGTGTCGCGGTAGATGTGCCACTGGTGGGTTCTCGTCGACGTGTTGCCCGCCGGGTCTCTCGCCGTGACCGTGAAGACGTACGGGGCGACACGCTCCGGCAACACCCCGAGTGACGCCGCTCCATTGCCGGGCGTCGTCGGGGCACATGTCTGCTGCGCGGTCAGTGGCTGTCCGTCGAGCGTGCAGGTGTACGTCAACAGCGTCGCGCCGTCCGACGGATCGTCGGCTTGCCAGGAGAAGTTCGCGGGCGTGCCGTAGTGGCTCGGGTCGACCGGTCCCATGAACGACTGGAACGTGGGGGCGGTCGTGTCGATGCGCCACTGGAAGGCCTCCGTGGTGAGGTTGCCCACCCGATCGGATGCCACCACGGAGAACGTGTGCGTGCCGTCGATCGGCGCGGGGACGTTCACCGTGTACGGCGAGGTGCACGCCGCCGGCGCGGCGTTGTCGAGCTTGCAGGTGAAGGTCACCGTGTAGGAAGGCTCGTCAGGGTCCGTCGCCGCGAACGTGAACGTGGCCTGTCCCTCGTTCGTGATCGTCGGCGGCGTCTGGTTGAAGGAGAACTGCGGCGGAGTGCCGTCGACGTAGTACGGCACCGTCACCGTCGTGGTCTGGCCGAACTGGTCGGTCCCCTGGAAGAGCTGCGTATGGTTCCCAGGGGTCGACGTGTCGATCGTCGCGGGCCCGTCGCATGAGGTGATCGTCACGCCGCTGGTGCAGGTGAAGGCGGTCGCCTCGAGTGCACCCTGCTTGTGCCGGCTGTTCGCCACGGGTTGACTCACGGTCACCACGGGCGGATGCGCCATTGGAATCGCGGCATCAGCGGTGGTGCCGTCGGACGCAGTAGCCGTGACGTAGTGAGCACCGTCACCGGTGACCGTGATCGTGCAGGACGTGGTGCACGACTGCGGCGAGCCGCCGTCGAGCTTGACGGTGAAGGACGATCCGCTCGGCCCGTTCACCGTCACGTTGGTGGGATCCCGGAACAAACCGTTTGGCAATGCTCCCGGGTCCACGGTGAACGAGAAGCGGTTGTTCGCCGACGACGCCGAGTAGTTGCGGGCCTTGTTCGAGCTGTGCCCGCAGTTGCCGGCACCGTCGCACAGCGTCACATTGAACTGACCGATGTCGTTGACGCCCGCGGCCAGCTTGGCGGTACCCGTCCAGCAGCCGCCACCGGTGTTGACCATCTCGACGTGCGTCCACGGTTGCGCGGTCGGGCTGCCCGCCGGCAGGAACAACAGCACACCCCGGGTCACGTCTGTCGCGGTCGTGCAGCTGCGGAAGGTCGCCGTCGAACCGGTGACGACGCCGGAGACAGTGCTGATCTCAGGCCGGACGAAATCGGCGCTGTTCGACCAGTTCACGGTGAACTGTGCGGACGTCATGTTGGTCTGCGTCCCGATGCCGTCGGGTGACGCTTCCGCCCACAGGTGGCCAGGCACCACAACGAGCTTCTGCTTCGTCCCCGTCGGTTCGATCGACGTGACGACCTGATGCGCGCGCGATGGGAACGCGGCCGTGGTGATCAACGGTTCGGGGCCGGGACTCGCGCCGCCGGTAGCGACGACCGAGTACACCGGATTGAAACCGGTCAAGTCCTGCGTGGTGACCTGTTCCATCACGGCATCGTGGGCCACCATGCCGGAAGCTGGAGGTGTGAGGTCGATGACCGTCCGGGGCTCGATCGGCTCGTTCGGGGTCACCTGCGGAGCCTCGTTGCCGACGACGAAGTAGCTGCCGTCGGCCGTGCTCACCTGCTGGAGGGCCGAGTTGAACGGCGCAGACGACACTCCGGAGACGAACTGACCCTGGGGCGGATCGGCCGGGATGTTCGACCGCGCCACGGTGCCAGTCGCGCCGAGCCGGTACATCGGCGGGCCGTAGAACGTCGCCTCCTGGAGTGCCTTCGCGTCGTAGACGCTGGCCACGCCCACTTGCACGTAGGCCTGCTTGGCGAACATGAGCGCCTGGCCGATCGAGGAGGCGCCGTCGAGCTTCTGTGCATAGAGGGCCAGCAGACGACCCGAGTAGGCCAGAGACGTCTTCTCACCGATGCCGTAGCCCGTCGGAGCGGAGAACACACCGCCATTGCGGAGCACGGCCTGGGCCCAGTCCAACAGGGCCGCCTGTTCCTGAGCGTTCGGGTTGGCGATGTACGTGTCAGACGTGTTCAAGCCGCCGTGACAGCCCAGCGTGAACAGCACACCGTCGCTCAGGCTCGCCGGGAGATCGGCGGTGCTGAGAACGTTCGGCGGCGCCGTGTTCGTCTTCCAGTCGTTGGCCGGAAGCGACTGCGACGAGTTGGAGTGCGCGTTGACGGAGATGAAGCCGTGCGCGTTCGCAGCCAGAGCGTTCTTCGCGTCGGTCTTCGTCCACGTGTCGGTGAACGTCGCGGTCGCCTTGCCGGAAGGCACGCGTGGCCTGATGGCATCGTCGACCGCCTGGCCAGTGGAGGTCATCCAGTCGTATGCCGCGTTGTACGACGCGCTCGGTGCGCGCACCCCGTTCGTGCTCATGTACTGATCGAGGGCGCCCGTGATCTCGGTCGGTGTCTCGACCAGTCGACCGACCGCGAGTTGGGGGACATACAACGGGTCAGCACCGAACGTCTTGGGCTGTAGGTCGCCGTAGGGGTTGTCGCTCAGCACGAAACCACCGGCCAGCGCGGCCGACTGCGCGTTGTGCTTGCCTCGAGTGGCGAAATCGCCGCCCGTGGTCGACTCGTTGCTCTCCGCTGAGCGGTCGGGTACGCGTCCGAAGGGAATCACCTCGTCCGAGCCGACGACGACGACGTAGCGAAGATCCGTCAGGCTCCCACGGAGGCTGTCGATCACCTTGTTGATGTCGGTGACGACCTTGTTCGCACTGGCGACGCCGCAGGGATCGGCATCCCAAGCGGTGTAGTCCGCGTTGACCGCATCGTTCCCGTCGACGGCGATGACCGCGCCCCGCACGTCGAAGTCGGTCTTGCCACCGGCGTCGTGGTAGCTCGCGAACGCGTTCAACTTGTTCATCACGTCGGTCGCGGCCGACGGGCCGTAGATGTCGCCCAGGCGCTTCTGGTTGACGAGAATCAGGGTGCGCGTGTCCGCCGGCAGTTGCGCGGGGATCGAGCCGCGCGTGCCACCACCGGGGAAGGTGCGTGCCGAGCACGGAATGGATTGCGCGAGAGGACTGATCACGGTGACCTTGAGGTCGTACGGCTGCGGGCTCGACGCTCCGTTGAAGCCGCTGACCTGGATCGTGAACCCGCTCGTGTCCTCCTCGGTGGTCTGGGTGTACACGCCCTCGTCGGTGGTGCCGCGCTGGATCGAGGCGTCGCGAACAGCTCGCCCGGGGAGCAGTGGGATGTCCTCCAACTGCTCCGGCGGCGTGATCGTGCCGTCGGACACGGGGTAATCCGCCCTGTCCGTCACCAGCTTCGAGTTGAACGGCGAGTTGAACGGGCTGTTGAACGGGCTGTTGAACGGCGAGTTGAACGGGGCGCCGCGAAGAGATGTGGCGCCTGCGCCGTAGAGCACCAGGTCGTAGTCCGCAGGGAGGTGGCTCAGCGTCGCGATGATGATCGAGCCCTTGGGCTGGCTCGGCACCGTGAAGTAGTCGACGTTGCCGGATTGGCCGATGTGATCGACATAGAAGGTGTCACTGCTGACCGGCGTGCCGGACGGGTTCGACGTGGTGCTCGCGGACCCTGTCGTCGCGTCGACGGTGGCCACTGGCGCCTGGTTTGTCACCGACAGGCTCTCGGACGTCGTGCTGACCGTGACGCCGGAGGTGAGCGGACCGCTCAGCACCGCGGTCGGCTCGGCACCGATGTTGACGGTGACGTGTTGTACGCCGCTGCACGAGACTGCCGACTGCGGAGTGATGGCTCCATTCGCAGCAACCGTCACGGGCTTGCCGGCGCCGCCGACGGTCATGGTCACCGTGCTCGGGATCACGCGGAACCCGGTGGGCAGCGTCGGAAGCACGGTCAGGCCTGCCGCCGCGCCGCAGCCGAGGTCGAAGTCGATCTTGTAGTTGGCGTTGCCGCTCGCGGGCATGGGCGAGCTGGCGATGAGGTCGGTGTGCGGAACGAGCTCGGTGGGAAGCGCTCCGCGCGGAATCAGCGCGACCAGAAGCGAGCCCAGCGTGATCGTGCCGACCGCGCTCGGCGAATCGGCGAGCAGCGCGCCGAAGCTCGCCGTGCTCGCCTTCACTAATTGGTTGTTGGCCTGCGCCTGAGCGAGTGTCAGGCCGGCCGGGCACGAGGTACCACACGTCACGAACTTGCTCTTCGTGACGAGCCCGCTCACCAGCGTGTTGCCGAGCGTTGTGTCGGTCAGACGAATGTCCGCCAACCACACCGACGACAGCAGTGAATGGGAAAGGTCCCAGCCGGTCGTGTTCAAGTTGATGGCGGTGTTCGAGAGGTAGCTCGCGAAGCTGGCGTTCTGGAGCTCCTGGTCGAGCATGCTCTGGCCCGCGGGGCACGTCGGCTGCGGCGCCGGGTACGACGAGCACGGCGTGAGCGACATGGCGTAGGCCGCGAGGCTGACATTCCTGAACGCCGTGTTGTTGGCCAGCACGCTTGCGACGGTCAGGGAGCCAAGGCCCGTGTTGCAGTTGTTGAGTACGAACTGCAGCGTGAGGGACTGCTCAGGAATGGCGGCGCAGGAAGTGCCAACGAGCACCTGCTGCCAAGTCGCGGGCGCGACGAGGGGGATGCTGGTCAGCGGTGTCGCGGAGTTGAACGGTGAGTTGAAGGGCGAGTTGAACGGTGAGTTGAAGGGTGAATTGAACGGACTGTTGAACGGCGAATTGAACGGACTGTTGAACGGCGAGTTGAAGGGCGCTCCGAACAAGGCGTTCGCGCGCAGGTCGCTGCCGGCGAACGCCGGCGCGTTCGCCGTGAGCACGCTCGAAGGGATGCTTCCGAGCGGCACGACCGGGTGACCGGAGGACGCATTCGGGGTCGTCGTCGTCATCGTCAGGTTGCTGATGGTCCCGACGTTGAGCCGAGCCACCTTCAGGGCGCCACCACAGTTCCCAGCGACCAGGATCTGTTGGTTGGGTTGCACAGCGACGGCCGTGCCCCCGCCGGTTTGTCCCGTGGCGCAGCTGATGGACTCACGGCCGGGCGTCGTGCTGACGCCGAAGGCCGGGTCGTACGCGTTGGTACCGGTCGACAGCAGCCGCTCCACGCCGATCGCGTTGGTCGCGGACGACGGTCCGTCACCGCCAACGACGAGCAAGCGACCGTTGGCGTCGAGCGCGGACCCGTAGCCCGTCGCCGCCGAGCCGCCGAAGGTGCCCTTGACGATCGCTTGGTTGCCCCAGCTGGTGTCCGGCACGCCCATCGAGCTGAGCCGGAATGCGAACGCTGTGGGGACGGTCGTGTTCACCGTGCCCGTGATGATGATCCGCCCCGACGAATCGAGCGTCAACGCGTTCGCTGTCTCGTTGTTTCCGGCGCCGACGTCGAACGTGATCGTGCCGTTCTTGGCGCCGACGCCCGGGAACGTCGTGTCGACCGCCCCAGTCGGGGTGAGCCGAGCGACGGCGGTGTCGTATTTGCTGCTGATCTTGGCGATGCCGACCACGACGATCTTGCCGTCGGCGGTCACCGCGAGGTCTTGAGCCTCGACTGGTCCGCCGGCGGTCGTGACTTGCGCGACTCCGCCCGATCCAAAGCTGCTGTCGAGCGCTCCGGAGGACGTGTAGCGCACCACGGTGAAGTTCCCGGATGACCCCGCCCAAGTGCTCACCAGGATCTGACCGCTGGGCAGGACGACGATCCCGGTGCCGTGGACGAGGGGGCTGCCGCTCACCGAGGTCTTGACGATGCCCGCCGTCCCGAAGGTCGGGTCGAGGGCGCCGTCGGCCTTCAAGCGGGCGACGGCCAGGTTTCCGCCACCAGCGTCTGCTCCGGCGACGATGATCTTGCCGTCCGGCTGGAGGCCGATCTGTGCGCCGTCCTGCGTCGAGGTACTGCCGAGCCCTGGCTTCACGTACCCGTTCGGGGCGCCGAAGGTCGAGTCGATCGAGCCGTTGGGATTGAGGCGGGCGACGGTCACGCTGCCGGCCGTGCCGGGCTTGAGGCCGCCGACGAGGATCTTGCCGTCGGGCTGCACCAGCGTCTTCGTCATCGAGGTGAGGGTCAGGCCGCTGACGGAGATCGTCGCGATGCCGCCAGACCCGAACCCGGTGTCGAGCGTCCCCGCCGACCCCGCAGGTGGGGTCGCCGCAGATGCTTGTGGCACCGCGAGGAGCCCTACGGTGAGTGCGATCGTGATGGCTGCGGCCACACCGCGCCGAACCCAGCTGTTGCTCATGTTTCCCTCACCCGGTTGCCCTGATCTCGTCCGTTGACGGCAGTGTGCGGGGAAGGGGGGTTACCTAACTAGGTAGAAAGGGCTAACCCGGTGCGTGAACTCCGTCACATCCGTGTCGGAGCGTGTGCGGCTGCCTACGCAGGCGCGCTGACTATTCGGCCGGTCCGCCCGCTTCGGCCAATTCGACCGGTGGCGGAGGCTCGAAACCCTCGACGGCGCGGAAGACGATGACCTTGTCGCCCTTGTCGTTCTCGGGATCGGGCTCGGTGTCGACGATGATGATCTCGCCGGCGCGGAACTCCTTGTGGAGCAGTCGCTCGGAGAGCGGGTCTTCCACCAGCCGCTGGATGGCCCGCCGCAACGGACGGGCGCCGAGCGTGGGGTCGTAGCCGCGATCGGCCAGGAGGATCTTGGCTTCTTGCGTGAGCTCGATGCCGATGCCCTGACTTTCGAGCTGGGTCGCAACTCGCTTCATCATGAGGTCGACGATCTCGACGACTTCATCCTTGGAGAGCTCGTGGAAGACGATCGTCTCGTCGATGCGGTTCAGGAACTCGGGCCGGAAGTGCTGCTTGAGCGCGTCGTTGACCTTTTCCTTCATGCGCTCGTACGACACGGCCTCGTCGGACTTGCCGAAGCCGAGGTTCACCTTGCGCAGATCGGCGGTGCCGAGGTTCGACGTCATGATCAGCACGGTGTTGCGGAAGTCGACCGAGCGACCTTGCGCATCAGTGAGGCGACCCTCTTCGAGGATCTGCAACAACGTGTTGAACACATCGGGGTGGGCCTTCTCGATCTCGTCGAAGAGCACCACGGAGAAGGGCTTGCGCCGCACGGCCTCGGTGAGCTGGCCGCCTTCCTCGTAGCCGACGTAGCCCGGGGGCGAGCCGACGAGGCGCGACACGGTGTGCTTCTCCATGTACTCCGACATGTCGAGCGCGATGAGCGACTGCTCGTCGCCGAAGAGGAACTCGGCGAGCGTCTTGGCCAGCTCGGTCTTCCCGACGCCGGACGGCCCCAGGAAGATGAATGAGCCCGAAGGGCGCTTCGGGTCCTTGAGACCGGCGCGGGTGCGGCGGATCGCCTGCGACACCGACTTGATCGCTTGCTCTTGGCCGATGACCCGCTTGTGCAGCTCGTCTTCCATGCGGAGGAGCTTCTGGGTCTCTTCTTCGGTGAGCTTGTAGACGGGGATGCCGGTCCAGACCGACAGCACCTCGGCGATGGCCTCTTCGTCGACCTCGTCGAACAGATCGACGCCGGACGCCTTGATCTCGGCTTCCTTCGACTCCTTCTCGGTGAGGAGCTCCTTCTCCTTGTCGCGCAGCTTTCCGGCCTCTTCGAAGCGCTGCGCTTCGACGGCCTCTTTCTTCTCCTGCTGCACCTGCGAGATGGAGTTCTCGAGCTCCTTGTAGTCGGGGGGCGTCTCCATGCGCTTGATGCGCAGGCGCGACCCGGCTTCATCGATGAGGTCGATGGCCTTGTCGGGCAAATGGCGATCGGAGATGTAGCGATCAGCGAGGTTTGCCGCGGCCACCAGGGCCTGGTCGGTGATCGTGACCCGGTGGTGGGCCTCGTAGCGGTCGCGCAGGCCCTTCAGGATCTCGATGGTGTGGGCCACGGTGGGCTCGTCGACCACGATCTTCTGGAAGCGCCGCTCGAGGGCCGCGTCCTTCTCGAGGTGCTTGCGGTACTCGTCGAGGGTCGTCGCTCCGATGGTCTGGAGCTCACCGCGGGCCAGCATCGGCTTGAGAATGCTGGCGGCATCGATGGCGCCTTCCGCGGCACCCGCGCCGACGAGCGTGTGCAGCTCGTCGATGAACAGGATGATGTCGCCGCGAGTGCGGATCTCCTTGAGCACCTTCTTGAGGCGCTCTTCGAAGTCGCCGCGGTAGCGGGAGCCGGCGACCAGCGCGCCGAGGTCGAGCGTGTAGAGCTGCTTGCCCCGCAAGGTCTCCGGCACGTCGTTGGAGACGATCTTCTGGGCCAATCCCTCGACGATGGCGGTCTTGCCCACGCCGGGATCGCCGACGAGGACGGGGTTGTTCTTCGTGCGGCGAGACAGCACTTGCATGACCCGCTCGATCTCGCGGTGACGGCCGATGACCGGGTCGAGCTTCTTCTCACGCGCTTGCTGCGTGAGGTTGCGACCGAACTGGTCGAGCACGAGCGAGCCCGAAGGGGTCTGCTCGCCGCTGCCTGGGCCAGCGGTCTGACCGGCCTTCTCCTGCGAACCACCGGGGCCGCTGTAGCCGGAGAGGAGTTGGATCACCTGCTGGCGCACGCGCGACAGGTCGGCGCCGAGCTTCACGAGCACCTGCGCGGCGACGCCTTCGCCTTCGCGGATCAGCCCGAGGAGGATGTGCTCGGTACCGATGTAGTTGTGACCGAGCTGCAACGCCTCGCGCAGTGACAGCTCGAGGACCTTCTTCGCGCGAGGTGTGAACGGGATGTGGCCGCTCGGAGACGAGCCCCCCTGGCCGATGATCTCTTCGACCTGGCTGCGCACGGCCTCGAGCGAGATGCCGAGCGACTCGAGCGCCTTGGCCGCTACGCCCTCGCCCTCGTGAATCAGCCCGAGCAGGATGTGCTCGGTGCCGATGTAGTTGTGGTTGAGCAGCCGCGCTTCCTCTTGAGCAAGGACGACGACGCGACGGGCCCGGTCGGTAAAACGTTCGAACAAGATCGCCTCCCCTGGCGGGGTTCTAGTGGCGTGAGTCTACCCGTGACCTATCGGCCCGCCATGTGCGGTCTTGATGGTTTGCTCCGAGCGCTCGCTGTGCTCGCTGTCTCCGCAAACGGGCGCCTCGTCGCTGGCGCTTCCCTCGGCGCGCCCCCATTTGGGCCATCGAACAACCTCTCCTCTAGCCTCGGAGCGTGGATGAGTGGCGTTCGCGGGTCGAGGACGCCCTGCGCGAGGCCGTACGCAGCGACGATGCGTATTTGACCGAGATCGCGAGCCACCTGATCCTGGCGGGTGGAAAGCGCGTTCGTCCCCTCTTCGCCATCGCCGCGGCCACGGCCGCCGGTGCCGACATCAGCGACGACGTCGTCCGGGGCGGGGTCGCGGTCGAGCTGGTGCACCTCGGCTCGCTGTACCACGACGACGTGATCGACGAGGCTCCGACCCGGCGCACGGTCGAGAGCGTGAACGCCCGCTGGGGCAACCTCACGGCCATCCTCGCCGGCGATTTCCTGCTGGCCAAGGCCTCCGAGATCGCCGCGTCGCTCGGCACCGAGGTGGCCGGGCTCCTGGCCGCGACCATCGGACGGTTGTGCGAGGGCGAGGTCGGCGAGTTGCGCACCGCGTACAACGTCGACCGCACGGAGGAGGCCTACTTCTCGGCGATCGAGGGCAAGACGGCATCACTGTTCGCCACGGCGTGCCGCATCGGAGCCATCGTGGGCGGCTTGCCGCGCCATCAGGTCGACGCGCTGACCGAATTCGGCCTCGCCTACGGCATGGCCTTCCAGATCGTCGACGATGTGCTCGACGTGACGTCGACCGAGGCGGAGTTGGGCAAGCCGGCGGGCCACGACCTCGTAGAGGGCGTGTACACGCTGCCGGTGCTACGGGCCTTGGCGGCGGGGGACGATCTGCGCAAGCAGCTCGGCGCCCCCATCGAAGGAGACGAGCTCGCAGCGGCGCTGTCGGCCGTGCGCGCCGATGGCGCGGTCACCGGTGCACTCGGCACCGCCCGCGAGTACGCCGTCGGAGCGATCAGTTCGCTCGACTCGTTCGGCGACAGCGAAGGCGCGGTGTGGCTTCGAACCGCGGTCGATCAGCTCGTTGCCCGCGTCGAGTCATTCTCGACGCAATAGGCATCGCCGACCGACGCTCGGTGCGTCGAGTTGGCGCTCACTGCTGTTCCGGCCCCTGCTGCTCGGGCCGCAGGGTCGGAAACAGGATCACGTCGCGAATGGTCGGCACGTCGGCGAGGAGCATCACGAGCCGGTCGATGCCGATACCAAGGCCACCGGTCGGCGGCAGTCCGTACTCGAGCGCCCGCAAGTAGTCGTGATCGACGGGCTGCGCCTCTTCGTCGCCCGCGGCCTTGCGCTCTGCCTGCGCATCGAAGTTGGCGCGCTGCACGTCCGGGTCGACCAACTCCGAGAACGCGTTGCCGATCTCCCGACCGGCGATGATGGGCTCGAACCGTTCGACGTAGCCGTCCTTCTCGCGATGCGGCCGCGCGAGGGGCGAGACCTCTTGCGGGTAGTCCGTCACGAACACCGGCCCCCACAGCTCGGCCTCGGTCGTCTTCTCGTACAACTCGAGGATGAGCTTCCCCGGACCGTCGGCGTCTCCGTACGGCACGCCGTACTCGTCGCACAGCGCTCGTAGTTCTTCCACGGGGGTGCGGAGATCGACGTATTTGCCGATCTGCTCCTCGATGAGGTCGCTCATCGTCGCTCGACGCCACGGTGGTGCGAGCTCGATCGTCTTGCCGAGATACGGCAACGAGGTCGTGCCGCACAGCTCGACAGCGAGGTGGGCGACGAGCTCCTCGGTGAGCTTCATCATGTCCGTGTAGTCGGCGTACGCCTCGTACAGCTCGAGCATCGTGAACTCGGGGTTCCAGCGGTAGCCGAGACCTTCGTTGCGGAACACTCGCCCGATCTCGAACACCTTCTCGAACCCGCCGACAACGAGACGCTTCAGGTACAGCTCCGGCGCGATGCGCAAGTACACGTCCATGTCGAGCGCGTTGTGGTGCGTGACGAACGGCCTCGCCGTCGCTCCGCCGGGGATCGGATGGAAGATCGGCGTCTCGACCTCGATGAACCCGCGATCCTCGAGCCAGCGCCGCGTCAGCGACACGACCTTGCTGCGCAACAGCAGCGTGTGGCGCGCCTCATCGGTCACCCAGAGGTCGACGTACCGCTGGCGGTACCGCGTGTCCGGGTCGGTGATGCCGTGCCACTTGTCGGGGAACTGACGCTTGGTCTCGGCGAGCAACGTCCAGTCGTCGACCTTGATCGACAGCTCGCCTCGCCGCGTTGTCATGATGAGGCCCGTCACGCCGATCCAATCGCCGAGCGACAGCGACGTGAACTCGTCGAAGCGCGGCGTCGTCTGCACGGGCGCGAAGAGCTGGATGCGCCCGGTGCCGTCCTGCAGCGTTCCGAACGCGAGCTTCCCTTGCACGCGGCGCAACATCAGTCGGCCGGCGACCGTCACGCGACGGTCTGTCTCGGTACCGGGCTCGAGCGCGTCGAACTCTGCTTGCAGCTGCGCTGCCGTGGCATCGGGCTCGTAGCGATAGGGGATCTGCGTCAATCCGGGGAATTCTTCTCGAAGATCAGTCGCAGACCGTGGAGCGTGAGCCACGGCTCGTGGTACTGGATGGCATCCGAGAACGGCGCGATCAGCGCGGCCAAGCCACCGGTGGCCACGACGGTCGCTTCTCCCAACTCCTTCATCATGCGAGCGCAGATGCCGTCGACCTGCGCGGCGAAGCCGTACAGCGCGCCCGATTGCATCGATTCGGTGGTGTTCTTGCCGATCACGCTGCGGGGCTCGACCATCTCGACGCGGAACAGCGCGGCAGCGCGGCCGTACAGCGCGTCCATGCTGATCTCGACGCCAGGGAGGATGGCGCCCCCCAGGTACTCCCCTTTGGCAGAGATCGCTTCGAGCGTGGTCGCCGTTCCGAAGTCGATCACGATCGTGGGGCCGCCGTAGAGGTCGTAGGCCGCCAGCGCATCCGCGATTCGGTCAGGGCCGACCTGCTTGGGGTTGTCGTAGAGGATCGGCATGCCGGTCTTGACGCCGGGTTCCACGACGATGGCAGGGAAGCCGAAGTACCGATCGGTCATCTCGCGCACCGCAGCAGTGATGCTCGGTACCGACGAGCACAGCGCGACGCCATCGACATCCTCGTCGAAGCTGAATCCGTGGAAGCCGAGGAATTCCTGCACGAGCAAGGCGAGCTCGTCGGACGTTCGCTCGGGCGACGTCGCGATGCGCCAATGATCCATGAGATCACGTTCGGCGCCAGTTCCCGTGGAGTTGTTGTCGTCCTTGCCGTAGAGGCCGATGACGGTCTGTGTGTTGCCAACGTCGATTGCAAGTAGCACTACGAATCCACTTCGATGTCGAGGCCGATGTCGAGCACCGGCGCGGAGTTGGTGATGGCGCCGACCGAGATGCAGTCGACGCCGGTACGCGCGTACGCACCCGCGGTCTCACGCGTGATACCGCCACTCACTTCGAGCAGCGGACGCTTGTCGCCGCGGTCGTTCGCGAGCTCGACGGCGCTGCGAACGTCGTCGGGAGTCATGTTGTCGAGCAGCAGTGCGTCGGCACCGGCATTGAGTGCTTGCGCGACTTGATCGAGCGAGTCGCACTCGACGTGCACCGTTCGCGCCGGCCATCGCTCGCGGGCGAGCCTGACCGCCTCGTCGATCCCGAGAACGGTGAGGTGGTTGTCCTTCAACAGGATCCAGTCGGACAGGTTGCCGCGATGGTTCACGCCCCCTCCGGCACGGACGGCGGCTTTCTCCAACGCTCGCAACCCAGGCGTGGTCTTGCGGGTGTCCCAGATGCGAGCGCCGCCTCCCGTCGACCGCACGAGCTCGTGGGTCAGCGTCGCGATGCCGGACAGATGTCCGAGAAAGTTCAGCGCGGTGCGCTCGGCCGTCAGGATCGAGGCGAGCGGTCCGGCGACGTGGCCAACGACCTGCTTGGCGTCGACGTCGTCACCGTCGTCGGCGGCCCAATCCACCACAACCGAAGCGTCCACCTGGGCGAAGGCTTCGGTTGCGCAAGAGACACCGGCGAGCACGCCGGGCGTCCGCACGACGAAGTCGGCATTGCCGACCAGCCCCGGGGGTAGGAGACCCGAGGTGATGTCTCCCAGCGGCGTCAGGTCCTCCTCGAGGGCGCGCGCGACCGCGGTACGTACGGCGCCGATGGGGGGTTGCACGCCTGCGCGCATTCGGTCAGCCTGCCAGAGATGAGTCGCGTCCCCACAAGCACGCTGCTCTGGCGGGCAGTCCGGCGGCGGTGTCCCCGGTGCGGCGGCAAGGGGATCTTCTCGTCGTGGCTCAAGCTGCGCGATCGCTGTCCGACCTGCGGGTATCGCTTTGAGCGCGAGGAGGGCTTCTTCACCGGGGTGTACCTCGTGAACTACTCGCTGATCGCGGTAGCGATCGTGTTCGAGCTGTTCGTCTACGTGATCTATGCGAACGCGCAGGAAGGCGAAGCATCGGTCGGGCCGGCGTTGCTCATCGGATTGGCGACGGCGATCGTCCTCCCGCTGATCACGTATCCGTTCGCCAAAGCGATGTGGGCGGCCATCGATCTGGCCGCGCGACCACTCGATCCGGTGGAGGAAGCTGATGCCGCTCTGAACGACACGCGGGATGAGCTGCGCTAGTTGAGGCCTCTGGAGTCCTGCTTCAGCGCGGTGTCGACTGCGAGGCCGGCGGCGACAACGAGGCTCCGCAATGGCTCCTCGAGTGGACGGTGGATCTGCACGACGTAGTTGTCGGCCGTGGTGAACATCGTCTTGGCGAGGCCTTCCCACGTCTTGGTGATACGCGCGACCTCGGCGCCGGTGTGGTCTTGGATGTTGAAGTTCCACGCGCGCCAGTTCTCGGCATTGATCGATCCGTAGGTGTTGCCGCCCGATTCGAGGCCGAAATGGATCTTGCCGATCATGTTCTGCTGCACGATCGTGCCGAGCTCGCGGCCGGTGCCGTCCTGGACGACGACCTTCGACTTCATGAGCTTCGCCGGCCGCGTGATCGCAAGCAGCACGTTCCCTTGCATGTCGACGATCTGGAACTTGTGCGTCAGGTATTGATCCACGTCGGACACGAGGCGGATGAGCTTCTTCGCTTTGCTCTGCCCGACCTGGCGTATCGCGCCGATCTGGGTGCCGTGCTGGTCGTAGATGGCGTACTCGTTGTTGATCTCGATGATCTTGGCCTTCTGGTTCACCACCAGCACCGGCTCGGTGAAGATCGAACCGCCGCCCTGCGCCGCGCCAGACTCCACGCCGGCCTTCACGAGGTCGCGCTGGAGCTTCTCCGTGGGGCGGTTCACGGTCGGGACATGGCTGGTTCCGCCAGGCGCATCAACGGACTGCTTTCCGTGACTCGATACGTGCTCGGTCCACTGCGCCCCATCGTGGTAGCGCATCTCGTGGCGCCCGAAGGGATCCGGATACCAATCGGGTGCGGTAATGCCGCTCTCGCTCATGTCGTCATTGGAGCACGAAACGAAGGCGCAGGTCGTCGCGGGTCTCGCGGAAGTCGATGCGCGTGTGCGAGCCGCGGCTTTCCTCACGAGCGAGGGCTGCAGTGATCACCGCTTGCGCCACGGTTGCGAGATTGCGGAGCTCAGGGTCGTCGCTGTGGGCGCGTTGCACTACTTCGCACGCGCCCACGAGCGATTCGGCAGACCGCAACACACCGGCGAGTCTCGTCATCGCGCTCTGCAGGTCGTCGCGCGACGCAGACCCGGACTCATCCCACTCCAGTTTCAGCTCGAGCGAATGTCCTTCGATTCCTCCGCCCCCCAAGACGGCACGCATCGCGCCGGTTGGCTCGGGCTTGTGCTTCCCCCGTTCGATGGCTTCGACGACGCGAGGCGCAAACACCATGCCGTCGAGCAGCGAGTTCGACGCGAGTCGGTTCGCGCCGTGGACCCCGTTGCAGGCGGTCTCCCCGGCGGCCCAGAGCCCCGGTAGCGACGACGCACCGTCGAGATCGGCGATGATCCCGCCGCAGAAGTAGTGGGCGGCCGGTGCGATCGGAAGCCAGTCGTTCGTCGGGTCGAGCCCGACTGCGTGCAGCGCCGCGGCGATCGTGGGAAAACGGGTGTCGAAGTCGGCGAGTCCGGTTGCGTCGAGCCAGAGGTGGTCGATGCCCTGTTCCAACATGCGCGCGGTCATCGCCTTCGACACCTTGTCGCGCGGCAACAACTCGTCGATGAACTGCTCGCCCTTCGTGTCGCGCAACAACGCGCCGTGACCGCGCAATGCCTCGGAGAGCAGCGGACGCGGCATCGCCGGGTGGTGCAGTGCCGTCGGGTGAAACTGCACGAACTCCACGTCCGCGACCGCGACGCGAGCGCGCAGTGCCATCGCGACTCCATCGCCTGTCGCCTCCGCGGGGTTGGTGGTCACGGCGTACAGCTGGCCAGCTCCGCCAGTGGCGACGAGCACATTGGCCGCCCGCACCTCGGTACGCACCCCGTTCTCGTCAAGGGCGACGACCCCTCGGCACTCGTCGTGCTCGACGATGAAGTCGAGCGCGAACCACTTCTCGTAGATCGCCGCAGCGGTGGCGCGCACGGCTTCGACGAGCGCGCGCTCGATCTCGGCGCCGGTCGCCGCGCCACCGGCGTGGACGACCCGCGCGCGACTGTGTCCGCCCTCGCGCGCCAGCTCGAGCCGACCCTGCTCGTCGACGTCGAAGATCGCGCCGAGGGCGATGAGCTCGTTGACCCGCCCCGGGCCCTCGTCGACCAGCACGCGCACGGCGTCGGGGTCGCACAGCCCGGCTCCCGCGGCCAGCGTGTCGGCGAGGTGGAGATCGGTCGAGTCGGGATCGTCACCGCCGAGCACGGCCGCGACCCCGCCCTGCGCCCAGCGGGTGGTCGCCTGGTGCAGCTCGCCCTTCGTGAGCACGCCGACCCGCATCCCGTGGTGCTCCGAGGCCCGCACCGCCGCCGACAATCCCGCCACCCCGGACCCGAGCACCAGCAGGTCGAGGTCCACGCTGCTCATTCTCGTCGAGTTTGGGGCTAGTTGGCCGAGACCTCGGTGTAGACGCGGTCGCCGGCCAGCTGGCGGGCGAGGTCCTCCGGGATCGGGCGGTTGGCCGTGTCGACGTGGACGATGGTCGGCGTGTGGCCACCGGCCGCGCGCAGGTCGGCGTCGTCGTACTCGGCGTAGCTGATGATGATCACCCTGTCGCCTGGGTGGATCAGGTGGGCGGCGGCACCGTTCAGACAGATGGCCCCCGAGCCGGGCTCGCCCTCGATCACGTACGTCTCGAGGCGGGCGCCGTTGTCGATGTCGACCACCGCGACCTGCTCGTACTCGTAGAGATCGGCCTGGTCCATCAGCTCTCGATCGACCGTGATCGAGCCCACGTAGTGGAGGTTGGCGTCGGTGACGGTGGCGCGATGGATCTTCGACTTCATCATGCGACGGCGCATGGGCTTCTCCTGAGTCAGGTGGGCGCCGGAATGGTCGCCCCCTCGTTGTCGATAAGTCTGGCATGTCCGAAGCGGACGGCTGCAAGTAGACGCAATTTCCCCGTCAAGGGGTCGACCTCCTGCAAGGTCTCCGCATCGACGACCTCGACGTAGTCGAGTGCGGCCAATGGCTCGGCTCCGATGAGCTCCGACACCAGGGCGCGCACCTTGGCCGGATCGCGCTCGCCCGCGGCAACGGAGGCCGCACCCGCGACGAGGGCCCAGTGCACGACGGGCGCGGCCGCTCGCTCTTCAGCGGTGAGGTAGGCGTTGCGGCTCGACATCGCCAGGCCGTCGGGCTCACGCACGGTCGGGCAGCCCACCACCTCGACGGGGAACGACAGGTCCGCGGCCATGCGGCGGATCACTGCGAGCTGCTGCCAGTCTTTCTCACCGAAGTACGCGTGACACGGTCCGGCGATGTTGAACAGCTTCGCGACCACGGTGGCCACGCCGGCGAAGTGCGTAGGGCGTGACGCGCCTTCCATCGCAGCCGACACCTCCGCGACCGATACCGACGTCAGCGTCGGTGTCCCGTGCGGATACATCTCCTCCACGCTCGGATGCAGCACGACATCGACACCCGCCGCCTCGCACATCATTGCGTCGCGGTCGAAGTCGCGCGGATACGTCGCGAGGTCCTCGTTCGCACCGAACTGCAACGGGTTCACGAAGATCGTCACGAGCGTGACGTCGTGCGATGCCAGGGAGCGGTCCATCAACGTGCGATGCCCTTCGTGGAGGTAACCCATCGTCGGAACCAGGCCGACGGTCTCCCCTCCCGCTCGAACCCTGTCGAGCAACGAGCGGGTCTCGGCAATCGTCGTCAGGACTTGCACGCGGCCAGCTTCCGGCACGCCTCGGCGAGCACCTCGTACAACTCGCGCTCACCGTCGGGCAGCGCCGCGAGATGGCGGGCGATCGTGGCCTCGTCGCCGCGGGCTGCCGGGCCGGTGAGCGCCTCTACCGGGCCGAGGGCCGCGACATTTTCGACGGTGGCCCGAACGAGATCGAGATACGCGTCGAACGGCACGTCCGCGCCCTCGGCGACCCGCTCGACCTGGGCCAGCAACGCCACGAGGTGGTTCGAGGCGATCGCCGCCGCTGCGTGATACGCGGCGCGGCGCTTGTCGGACACCTCGAACCAGCGGCCTTCCAACGCTTCGACGACGGAGGCGACGAGTGGATCACCGGCGATGGCGAACCACGCGCCGCGCAGTCGTTCGGCCCCGACTTCGGGCGAGGGCAGCGACGCCAGGGGGTGCAACGCGCCGCGGCGCACGTGCGGCGCGAGGACATCGAGTCCGAGCGAGCCGGCGAGATGAGCGATCACCGTCGAGGCGACAGGCGACACCGACGCCGCCACCGCGGCGACCGCGTCGTCGGGTACCGCGATCACCAACAGGTCGACGCCCTGCGCCGCCTCGCCGACATCGTCCTCGCGGCCGAGCACGCCACCGAGCCCCCACCCCGCGCGTCCGAGCGCAATCGAGAGCGAGCGCCCCGCACGACCGCGCCCGATGACGCGAACGGAGCTCACAGTGGCTCGACCGGAGTGACCCAGCCGTCGACGCGATCCTCCCAACCTTCGGGCAGCAACTCCGGCGCGACGTCGGCCAACGGAACGAGCACGAAACGCCGCTCCCACATGCGGGGATGGGGCACTTGCAGATCCTCCTCGTCGACGGTCTCACCGTCGATCCAGAGGATGTCGATGTCGAGTTGACGCGGACCCCACCGCTCGCCTCGTACTCGTCCCGCGGCCGACTCGAGGCGATGACACATGCCGAGGAGTTGTCGCGGCGTTGCGGCGGAGTCGATGGCGACGACGAGATTCAAGTACTTGGCCTGCTCCGCGGGCCCGCCGATCGGGTCGGTTTCGTACACGCCCGACACCTTGGACACGCCCGGCAACGAGTCGACCGCGTCCTTCAACAACCGACGCCGATCCCCGAGGTTCGAGCCGAGACCCAACAGCACGCGACGCGCCATCACCGACGCCTCGTGATGCGCACGCCCGAGGTCGTGAGCTGTTGCGGCACCGGAGGTTCGAGCTTGCGCACCGAGACCGTCACGGAATCGACTCGCTCGTCGGCCAACGCGACCTCAGCGATGCGAGTGGCAAGACGTTCGAGCAGCGTGAACCGCTCGGTGGTGATGATCCGCTCGACCATCGCGCACAGCACCCCGTAGTCGACCGTGTCGTCCAACGCGTCCGACTCACCCGCGCCGCTGAGGTCGAGTGACACGTCGAGGTCGACCTCGAGCGGCTGCACCCGCTCCTGCTCTTCGGGGAGCGCGCCGCAGTAGCCCGACGCCACGAGCCCACGCAGTTCGATTTGATCCATACGACTCAGACGGGCGGCGGGAGCTCCGCGGCGATCGTGACCAGCCCCCGCGCCATCGGACCGAGCTGACGATGCACCAGCTGCTCCGTGATCGAGATCGCCTGAGGCCCCGACTCGACCATGCCAGACCACAACAGGAATCCGGCCATCAAGCCCGACACGCGATCGCCGAGCTCGTCCTGGTGCACGAGCACCTTCTGTCCCTCGGACATCAACGTGCGCAGCTCGGGGAAGAACGTCGCGACGAAGCGTTGGGCGTCGTCGCCTTGCGTGAACGGACGATGACGCCACGTGACGCCGAGCTCGTCGTAGTTGTGCAGGTTGTGCGGCGATGGGATGAGCGAAACCACGCACCCGAACCCCTGCTCGCGGATCCAGATGATCTCTTCCTGACGCCGAACGCGGCGATGGTTCGCCCCGTAACCCCCGGGGCGCTCACAGACCGCCAGCTTGTCCTTGACCACCCACGAGAAATTTCGGGGTTGGATCCCCTGGGCCCATTTGCCCTTCATGCCCGGCACAACAGCGCTCCCTGCTCAGTGACGTTCACCCGGCCACCACCCTCGCGGCGTGGACCGTGGCCCGGACATCATGCACCCGAACCATCTGTACGCCTTGGACCATCGCCCACACCGCCGAGGCCACCGACCCCTCGACTCGGTCGTCAAGTGCCACTGTTTCCGCGGTTTTTGGGCGATCGGCGTCGGCCAGCAGTGCGCCGAGAAAACGCTTCCGGCTCGTTCCGACCACCACCGGAAAATCGGTCGAAACCAGCACATCGAGGTGCTTGAGCAACGAGAGGTTGTGGTCGGTGGTCTTGCCGAAGCCGATGCCCGGATCGATCCACACCTCCTCGACGCCGGCCGCCGCCGCCGCGTCGGCCCTCGAAACGAGGAAGTCGCGGACCTCGCGCACCACATCCCCATAGGTGGGGTTGATCTGCATCGTGCGAGGGTCACCGAGCATGTGCATGGCGACATATCCGACGCCGCGGCCGGCAGCCGCGGCCACGTCGTAGAGCGTCGCCGACACGTCGTTCAGCAATGTGGCGCCGGCCGCGATGGCCGCCTCGGCTACCTCGGGCTTGCGCGTGTCGATGGAGATCCGAACGTGCGGCGACAACGCCTCGACGACGGGAAGCACCCGCCGGAGCTCTTCGCCGACGGGTACGCCCTCGGCGCCGGGTCGAGTGGACTCGCCGCCGACATCGATCACCTCCGCGCCCTCGGCGATGATCTCGTGGCCACGCGCGATCGCCGCCTCGTGATCGAGGAACCGTCCGCCATCGGAGAAGGAGTCCGGGGTCACGTTGATGACCCCCATGACGAGCATCAGCGGCCCTGGATGAACCTCATCGCTGCGCTCATCGACCTTGGATGAAGCGCATGGCTTCCTCGCGGGTTGCCACGTTCTGGCGGAAGAGGCCGCGGACGGCCGATGTGACCGTGCTCGCTCCGGGTTTGCGAATGCCGCGCATCGTCATGCAGAGATGCTCGGCCTCGATCACGACCATGACGCCCTTCGGCTGCAGGCTGCGATCGAGCTCGTCGGCGATCTGCGACGTGAGCCGCTCTTGCACCTGCGGTCGCTTGGCGTAGGCGTCGACCAGGCGGGCCAGTTTCGACAGGCCAGTCACCCGGCCGTCCTCGCTCGGGATGTAGGCCACGTGCGCCTTACCGATCCACGGCAGCAGGTGGTGCTCACACGCGGAGAACATCGGGATGTCGCGCACCATCACCATCTCGTCGTGATCCGTCTCGAACTGCGTCTGCAGGTACTCCGACGGATCGATGCGCATGCCTTCGAAGATCTCTTCGTACATGCGGGCCACACGCGCCGGAGTGTCGATCAGGCCTTCGCGCTCGGGGTCTTCGCCGATCGCTTCCAAGATCTCTCGGACGGCACGCTCGATGCGCGGCTTGTCGACCGCGGCCGGCAACGGCAGCCGCGTGACCGGCTTCGGCTCGCTCACGGCGAGCTCGGTCTCGGCGCCCGGCGCCACACGCGTCCGAGACGACTCACCGGTGCCACGGGCACGACATGTCCGGGAAGCGGATCGAGCACGGGAACCGGGATCACCGTCGGGGGTTCGACGGGCCGGGGCGTCGGTGCTTCGTCCTCCGCTCGGCCCGGCCACTTCTCCATGTCCTTGAACAGCTCCGCCAGCTCGGAGTCGTCGACCGTCTCGCGTTCGATGAGCGCATTGGCCAACGCGTCGAGCGTGACTCGGTGGGCGACGAGGATCGCGCGCGCCTCGTCGTGCGCCTGCTCGATCAGCATGTTCACCTCACCGTCGATCTGCGCAGCGACGTCGTCGGAGTAGTCGCGCTGATGTCCCTGATCGCGACCGAGGAACACCTCGCCCTGCTCTTGACCGAACTTGCGAGGGCCGAGCACCGAGCTCATGCCGTACTGCGTGACCATTGCCTTCGCTATCTCGGTGCATTTCTCGATGTCATTGGCCGCACCGGTGGTGATCTCGCCGAACACCAGCTCCTCGGCCGAACGACCACCGAGCGCTGATGCCATCTGCGCGCGCAGCTGGGCGCGGCTGTGGGTGTAGCGGTCCTCGGGCAAGAACCACGTGAGGCCGAGCGCTCGACCACGCGACACGATCGACACCTTGTGCACGTTGTCGCCTTCTGGCATCACGTGGGCGACGAGCGCGTGACCAGCCTCGTGATACGCGATCACGCGCTTCTCGTGCTCGCTCATCACACGCGAGCGCCGCTCGGGACCAGCCAACACGCGATCGATCGCCTCTTCGAGTTGCATCATCCCGATTTGTGAGAGCTCGCGCCGAGCTGACAGCAGCGCGGCCTCGTTCAACAGGTTGGCGAGATCCGCGCCAGTGAAACCAGGGGTCCGCCTCGCCAGGGTGTCGAGCTTCACGCCATCGGCGAGCGGCTTGCCCTTCGCGTGCACCTCCAGAATCTGGGTGCGACCGATGATGTCGGGCTTGTCGACGACGATCTGGCGGTCGAAGCGGCCAGGACGGAGCAGCGCAGGGTCGAGGATGTCCGGTCGGTTCGTCGCGGCGATGAGGATGACGCCAGCGCGCGGATCGAAACCGTCCATCTCCACCAGCAGCTGGTTGAGCGTTTGCTCGCGCTCGTCGTGGCCACCGCCCAGCCCCGCCCCGCGGTGACGGCCGACGGCGTCGATCTCGTCGACGAACACGATGGCGGGCGCCGTCTGCTTGGCCTGGTCGAAGAGATCGCGCACACGGCTGGCGCCGACACCGACGAACATCTCGACGAAGTCCGAGCCGGAGATCGAGAAGAAGGGCACGCCGGCCTCACCAGCCACCGCACGTGCGAGCAGTGTCTTGCCCGTTCCGGGCGGACCGTAGAGCAGCACACCCTTGGGAATCTTGGCGCCCATCGCTTGGAAGCGAGCTGGGTTCTCGAGGAACTCCTTGATCTCCTGGAGCTCCTCGACGGCTTCGTCGCAGCCGGCCACGTCGGCGAACGTGACCTGCACGTTCGCATCACCGTGCTGCTTCGCGCGCGCCTTGCCGAACTGCAACACGCGACCGCCGCCCTGCATCGTGTTCATGATCAAGAAGAAGAACCCGACCAGGAGCAGGATCGGCAACAGCGTGAACAGCAGCGAGAGCCAGAGCGACTCCTTCTGCTGGTCCACCGTGATCTTCACGTGTGCGCCGGTGATCTCGGAGGTGAGCTCGTCGGCGTACTGCTCGGGGAACGACACCGTGTACGCGGTGCCGTCGCGCAGCTTGCCGGTGACGCGGTGGTCCTGGTCCTTGAGCGTGGCGTCGGCCACCCCGCCGTCCGCGAGTTGTGTCTCGTACTCGTCGAGCGAGAGCTTCTTCGGACCATCGCCCGTGCGCAGCCACGCCGCCCCGACGACGAGTGCGAGCACGGCTATGGCGAGGTAGATGACCAGCGGACGGGAAAGACGCTTTTTCACAACCGGAGGAGGCTACCCGGGCGGTTCGCTAGTCGACCCAGCGGCGGATGGCCGGCAGGTTGCGGTACCGCTGGTCGAGATCGAGGCCGTAGCCGACGACGAAGTCGGGCGGGATCTTGAATCCGACGTACTTGATGTCGGGGTCTTCTCGCTGCAAGCCCTCCTTCACGAGGAGCGCGCACACTTCCACGCTGCTCGGATTCCGGGAGGCCAAGTTCCGACGGAGCCAGCGCAGGGTCAAACCCGAGTCCACGATGTCTTCGATGATGAGCACGTGGCGGTCGACTAGATCGAGATCGAGGTCCTTCACGATGCGCACGATCCCGCTCGTCTTGGTCGAGCTGCCGTAGGACGCGACCGCCATGAAGTCGACCTCGACGGGGAGATCGATCTGACGGGCGAGGTCGCTCATGAACACGAATGCCCCTTTGAGGACACCGACGAGAAGTGGGGCCCGCCCGTCGTAGTCCTCGGTGATCTCCTTGCCGAGCTGCGCGATACGAGCCTGGAGCTCGTCCTCGCCCACAACCACATCGCCCACGGTCATGTGTGGATCACGGAGTGATCGTAAGCCGTCCGCGCGAGCGCACGACGCGACGTCCGCCCCCTACATCCGAAGCCTTCGCCTCGCCGCGGGCGACGGCCAGCACGCGCTCCACGGTGGCGGCGTCAGGAGGATGGTGTTCGTCATCAGAGCCGCACCGCAGCCACGTGCGAATGGCTCGCCGCGCGAGCGGTAGCGGTGCCGCCTGCAACGCCTTCACATCAGTGGGATCGATGTCCTCGCTCAGCGCGTCGAGCAATGCGGCATCGTCGCTCAACAGCTCGGCCTGTCGAGCGACGATGGGCACGACATCGCGCGCGGCGATCGCGTCGAGCATCGGGAGCAGCTCGTGCCGTACGCGGTTGCGGCGCAGCGATCGGTCTTGGTTCGTCGGGTCGTTGAACGGCTGGAGGGCGAGCGTCTCACAGAGTGCGTGGGTCTCCGATCTTCGGATCGCGATGAGCGGCCGGCGCTCGACCGGCATTCCTCGCAACCCGTCGAGGCCTGCCCCCCGCACGAGGTTGAGCAAGATCGTCTCTGCTTGGTCGTCGGCCGTGTGGCCGGTCAACACCTCTGGGGGCAAAACGCGGTACCGAGCCGATCTCGCCCGCGCCTCGACGTTCGGGCCACGCGACACGTCGGCACGTCGCGCTTCGAAGCGAGCGCCGAATCGCTCGGCCGCCGCCGCCACGAGATCGGCCTCGGCTCCGGAGCCCTCGCGTAGCCCGTGATCCACGTGCACGGCGGTGACGTCGCAACCGGCGGCGCACGCGAGCACCAGCAACGCCAGCGAGTCGGCGCCGCCCGATACCGCGCAGACCGCTGCACCACCGGCGGGGGGAAAACGGCAGCGGACGAGCAGACGCTCGACCGCGTCGATCATTCGGTGAAGAGGTCGCCGTGGCGCACGAGATGCAACAGGTCGCGCACCGACTTGGTGCCGAGCTTGCGGCTGATGCGGCGCAGGCTCGAGTACACGTTGGACCGGCTCATGTGCAGCGATGCCGCCGCTTCCATCACGGTCGGTGATCGCCACACGGCGTCGAGCAGCTCGCGCTGTTTCGTGGTGAGCTGGTCGAGGTTCGCCGCCGCTTGCTGACCCGCCGTCGGCAGGCTCGGTCGAGGCGGTTCCGGGCCGCGCTCGAGCCCGCTGAGCCGGGGCCGGGGGGCGTCGTCTGGCGCCGTCGGTGAGACGTTGCGCTCGATCCGCGCCAACATCTCGAGGGCCGCGCCCTGCGCCTTACGGCGCTGCGGACCTTCCGGCGTGACGAGTGCACCCGTCACGGCTTCGCGCAGCTCGTCGAGATCGATGGGCTTCGTGAGATAGCGCACCGCCCCTTCGATGCCGCCCTTCACGCGATCGAGCGGGGTGCCCAACGCGGTGAGCAGGATGACGGGAATGTCGCTGATCGGCTTGCCGAGATGCGCCTTCAACTGATCGAGAACGGCCCACCCATCGACCTCGGGCATCATCACGTCGAGAAGGATCAAGTCGGGCGGCGCGTCTTGGACGGCCAAGAGCGCTTCGGCACCGTTGCTCGCCGTGACGATCACGTGACCGTCGCGCTCCAGGTTGAGCTTGGTGAGCAACCGGATGTCGGGCTCATCGTCGACGATCAGGATCGTGGCCATCAGCGCGCCCTACACCGCAGTCGCGCGCTCGACCGCGACCCGACGGATCCACAACTGCGGGTCCCGGATCTCGGTGAGGCTCGGAAGCAACTCAGGCGCGACGAACGCACGATTGAGCAGCTCCGGCCCGCCCTCCGCCTCGATGGCCGCGATGAACTTCTCGCCTTGCTCGTACTGATTGAGCTTGGCTTCGAAACCGAGCAACCGCTGGAGCAACTTCGCCGTGGCGTTGCCCTGTTGGCGGCGTTGCCGCAACACGCGACTGAATCGTTCAGCGCTCGGGATGCGGCCAGCACCGGCCCGATCCATCGTGACGTCGCCGTGCCCTTCGAGCAGGCTCATCATTCCGCCGATCTGCTGGAGCAGCGCGCCCTGCTCGGGCGTGGCCAGCAACGCGACGAGCCCGCCGTCTTCGAGCGCGCTGCGCCCTTCGCGAGAGCTCTCGATGACACGACGCAGCGCGAGCAAGAAACGCTTCGGATCAGGCTCGACGCTGTCGAGGCTGCGTTCGACCAACGAGAGAAAATGCTGCCGCAGCCAAGGCACGCCGGTGAACTGCGCACGATGGGTGACCTCATGGAGCGCCAGCCACAGCCGGAACTCGCGCGGCGGAAACGCGAAGCGCTTCTCGAGCGCGATCACGTTCGGCCCGACGTAGTACACGATGTCCTGGTCTTCCGGGCTCTCGTCTTCGACGATGAGCAGGTCGTACTGACCGAGCACGCGCGTGCTCATCCATCCGAGCAGGAGTCCGAGCTCGGCTCCGGTGGCGCGCCGGGCGACGGGAGTGAGCTTGCCATCGCCCATGCGCTCGCCGAGCTTGTCGGTGAGCGGCCGCAGCAGGCGAGAGAACGAGGCGATGTTGGCGCGGACCCACCCGGCGCGATCGGTGACACGAGCGCGCGCCGGTCCCGCGAGCGACCGCAGTCCTGTCGCCTGGTAAACGAGCTCCTCGGCTTGCGCCGTCAGCTCTTCGAAATCAGGAAGGAGCGAGGCGTAGTGGTACGACTCGGCAAATGGCTCCCGTCCGCTGACCCGCACGGCGATGCGCTCGGCGAGTTTCCAATCGACGGGCGCAGCCATTGGCCTGAAGCTACCGCTTCGGATACTTGAGGGACTGCACTCGAACGAGGTAGCCGACGATGACCGCCGCCACGACGAGGAGGGAGAGCACGAAGAAGACGAGCCCGATCCAGAAGTGCCAAATGACGGCCAGATGCATCGGCGGGGATCGTAGAGGGAGCCGGGAGGGAGAGGCGAAGTCAGCCGACGGAGTCGGGAGAGGCCCCTTCTCGCTGAATGGCCTCCGCGATGCGCTGCTTGAGCGACTCGGGGACCGTCTCCGTGCATTTGCGGGCGATCACGACCCGCAGCTCGGCCTCGAAGTCGAAGGCCTCGTAACAGGGAGGGCAGTCGTCGAGGTGGTGCTGGATACTGATACGACGCTCGACCGTCAGCTCACCATCGAGGTAGCCGTACAGCTCGTGTAGTGCGTCGTCGCAGTTTCCGTCAGCCATCGATCACCGTCATGCCACTAGGCCGCGAGCTACGGCGTACTCCCACAACTTCTTCTGCAGGCCTTTTCTTCCCCGATGCAATCTGCTCATCACCGTACCGATCGGGATGTCGAGGATGTCGGCGATCTCCTTGTAGCTGAAGCCCTCGACATCGGCCAGCAGAACGGCCATGCGGAACTGCTCCGGCAGCTCCTCGAGCGCCCGCTTGACCTCGTCGTCGGTGTAGATGTCGAGCAGCTCGTCCTCGGCGCTGCGACCGGCCGCGGCCGCCTCGAGCCCACCCAATCGCCGATAGAGATAGAGATCCTCGACCTCATCGAGATCAGACTCCATCGGCCGCCGCTTCTTCGCCCGATACGTGTTGATGAACGTGTTGGTGAGGATGCGGTACAGCCAGGCCTTGAGGTTCGTGCCTTGCTCGTAGCCGCCGAAGCCGCGGTACGCCTTGAGATAGGTCTCCTGTACGAGATCTTCCGCGTCTGCGGGGTTGCGAGTCATCCGCATGGCCGCGGCGTAGAGCGAGTCCATGAACGGGGTCGCTTCCTCGGCGAACGTCGCCTGGTCGGCCATTGACGACAACCTATCCCCAAGGTGTGACAACCCCGAAGGGGGGTAGGTTCCCGTCGTGGCCGAATTCCTGACAGACATCAAGACCCTCCGAGAGCGAGCGCGGCAGAAGATCGAGGAAGGTCCGATCACGTCCGCGTACGGCGCCGACCGCGAGCGGGTCATCGAAGTGCTGAATGAGGCGTTGGCCACCGAGATCGTGTGTGTGCTGCGCTACAAGCGTCATTACTTCACGTCTCGCGGCATCCACTCACAAGCCGTCGCGGCGGAGTTCTTGCAGCACGCGACCGAAGAGCAGGGGCACGCCGACGAGATCGCACTGCGCATCACCCAGCTCCAGGGCTTGCCGAACTTCGACCCCGAGGGGCTCACGACCCGCAGTCATGCGGAGTACGACGACAGCGAGACGATCCGCGAGATGCTCACCGAAGACCTCGTCGCCGAGCGCGTTGCGATCGAGTCCTACAGCGAGGTCATCCGCTGGCTCGGCGACAACGACGTGACCACGCGTCGGATGCTGGAGACGATCCTCGCCGTGGAGGAGGAGCACGCCGACGACCTGCTCAACCTCCTCGACGAAACCGAGCACTAGCGATTCCGAAAAACGGTCAGGCGCCGCCGGCGGTCATGATCTGGGTCGTGATCGCGTCGACCGAGCCCATGAGCGTCGACAGGTCGGCGTGCACGTCGAGCAGTGACTGACGCAGGCCCGGCCACATCGCTTGGAACTCCTTGGCTTTCGGGCCGTCCCAGAAGCACGGCTGCGACAAGTCGTCGCCGGCGACGAGCAACTGCTGGATCGACTCGATGAAACCGCTGTCGAGCACCCGGCGGAACTGCATGATCCGGTCTTTGGCCACCGGGTCGGCGAGTACGCGCATTCCCATGAGACACCTTTCCCCAACTGATCGACAATGATGTTTCCGCCATTGTCATGCAATTTCAGTTGTTGTCAAGCGCTCATTTCGCTTGCAGGGTCGTGCGGGTGAAGTCGACGACCGCCTGGATCTCTGCATCGCTCATCTCGTCGCGGAACGCGGGCATGCCTCCCGCCCCGCTCTTCACGAAGGACACCTCGCTCGCCGCGTCCTTGAACGAGCTCGTGACCGCTCCGTCGCGCAGCTGCGGCCCGATACCGCCACCGCCATCGCCGCCGTGGCAGCCGGCGCAGCTCGACTTGTACAGCTGCGCGCCATCAGGAGGCGCGGTCGTTCCGGTCTGACCGGCCGGCACCGTCGTACGGGGCGGGAGGGCGGTCAGGTGCTTCGTCGGCTGCTTCACCAAGAGCAACGCGACCATGATCACGAAACCGGCGACCGCGATGACCTCGACGACGGCAACGGCCCGCTTCAACATCAGAAGCCCGGGAACTCTCGATTTTGGAAGAACCACAGCGAGCTCGTCGTCCACAACACGACGAGGAGTGCGAAGGTGATGCCACCGATCACGGGCAACACCCAGCCCGGCAACCGCTTCGTGCGCACGGCGAGGACCTTCGACGCGAACGCGCCGTAGAAGAGGCACCCGGCGACCGAGTGCACGTAGCGCCTCGTCTGCGTGGAGGTGGACTCGAACCCGAACGACCAGAGGCAGTGGAACGCGACGGGCAGTGTGAGGAGAAAGGCGAGCGTGCCGAACAGCCGGTGGGCATCAGGGAGCCACTTCGGGAACGCCTTCGGGATGGTGACTTTGCCGTAGAGGCGCAACGCCGTGAGCACCTGCAGCAGGGCCAACAACAGCGCGGCCGTGGTGAGCCACACCTTCATCCCGACGGTGTTCGAGAAGAACAGGGCAATCGTGGTCTCGCCCGTCGGGTCGTGAACGCTGGAGTACACCCCGAACAGCAGCGACACCAGCGTGCCGACCAACAGGATGATCAGGAGGCTTGCGGCGGTGGCCGGCGCTGTGGCCGGAGCCGATGAAGGTGGAGACGGCGAGGCCGTGGTCACCCCCATGGCTTACTTCAATCGATCGGAAGGCGCTCCATGAGGTCGGCCTTCGCGTCTTCGAAGTCTTCCAGCGAGATCGTGCCCGCCTCGAGACGCCTCGTGATGGCCTCTACCTGCTGCATGAGCTCGGCGGCCGTGAGCGCACCCTCGCCCGAGGGGAGGGAGATGTCGGCCTCGGTCTCCTCACCGTTTTCGGTGGCCTTCTCCTGCCGGCGTTCGCGCTTGGCGGCTTGCTTCGCCTTCTTGGCGCGGTCGCGCTGGAGCTTGTCAAACGTTGTTCGCTGCGCACCCATAGGGACCTACCTTAGAAAGTCGCGCCTCAAAAGGGCGAGACGGCGACGGTATACCCGCCTCCACCAGGGGCGATGAACGCGAGCCTCGTGCCGTCGGGACTGGTCAGCATACGGTCGAGGACCGCCGATCCGCCTACCGAGACGGCTCCGTGGACGGTCGTGGGGATGAAGAGCACGGTTTCCTGGTCTCGTTGCCCGGGGCGGACGGACTGGTCCGCGGTGGCCACCATCGTGAAGGACTGGTCGTCCGGGTCGTAGGCCAAGGACTCGAGCCGGCCGGCCACGGCGCGAGGCACGACTCGGGAGAGGAACTTCACGCGGCTGGCGATCAGCGGACCGTTCTGGGCTGGCGTCGTCGACCCGTCGCCGGCGTAGATCGACCAGATGTTGGCGCACTGCGCAGGCGTGTCGCCGGCGCCGCACGTGTTCTTCCACTGGTAGACGGCCGAGCCGACCCGAGCCTTGTCCTGGGCGGTGGTGGCTGCCCGCAGGAACGTGTCGTCATCGCCGGCGGAGTTACCGAACTCGCCGATCCACAACGCCGTTCGCATCGCCTGCGCTTCGGCATCGGCAACCTGAAACGCCTGGTCATACGAGAGCGGGTACGGGCTGTTGTCGACGCCGGCCACTGCGTCGCCGCTGAGCACATGCGTGTAGACGTGCGGCGCGTACACCAGATTCGGATACGAGGAGAACGGCAAGGGCAGCTGGTCGGGCGCGTCTTCGAGGTTGCGCAACGCCATCGGCTCGAAGAAGAACGCCTGCCGATCGACGTGCACGCCGAGGTCGGTGTACGCGCCGTCGCCGACACCAGTCAGCGCGTCGATCACCTTGCGGTAGAACGGGTACAGCTCGGCCGTCGAGAACGCGCCGGGGGGAAAGAGCCCAGGCAACGGCTCGTTCATGATCTCGTAGCCGACCACCGCGGACTCGCCCTTGAAGCGGCGAGCGAGTGCAGCCATCGCGCCGATGTAGTGGTCTTGCAGACCAGGACCGGGTGAGGCGCCGACCGGAACGGCGGGCGCGCGGTTGTGCCAGAAAGAGTCGAAGGCCGCCGCGACGTACGCGTTGAACGGCCCCGCGCCGAAGGGAGCGACGGCCGGCTCGCCATCGGTGATCACCGCCCAGGCTGGCGCACCATCCGCATGGTTCGGCGACTGCGATGTCGGCGTCACCAACGGCGGAACGGAAACCGGCGCGGACTCGGGCTTGAAACGCGTGTAGTCGTCCTGGTGCATGTCGATCAGGACGTACACGCCTTGTTCTCGCGCCCATCCGACGACCTGCGCGATGCGATCGATGTACGTCGCGTTGTAGGTCCCGGGCGTGAACTCGAGCTGGCTCCACGAGACCGCCAACCGGATGACGTTGAACCCCAGAGCTCGAATCTGCGCGAGATCGTTGCGCGCTCCATCGGCGAACGACTGTTGATACGCGGGCTTTGACGCGTCGACCTCACAGAGAGGCGCCTCGCCGACGTCGTGCTTCATCGCGGGGCACACGCCTCTGTACAACTTCGGCGAGATCGCCCAGGGCGGCTCACTCGTCGAGGTGTAGTGGTAGTCGTCCTCGAGCCCGGCGACGTTCACGCCCCGTAGCAGGACCGTCCGACCGGAGTTGTCGACGAGCTCCGCTCGGCCACCACCGACCTGGGCGACGTGCAGCCAGGAGGGCGGGTCGATCGACGAGCCCCGGGCGCCGGCGCTCGCGGGGCACAACCCGGCCACGACCAGCGCAAGGAAGACAGCGAATGCCGTCCGGCGAACCCCCATCACCCAAGGATTCGGGCGCCACGAGTGCCGTTCCTGCCCGGCAGTCGAGACCCGCGGCTTTGGGCCCGATCGACGTCCTCCTTGTAGCGCACAGACCCGCACGTAAGGTGCGGACGTGAGCATCCCGGTCGAGGTCGACGAGCTGACGCCGGCGTGGTTCAGCGAAGTGCTCGGAGCAGACGTGACGTCGGTCGAGATCATCGACTCGCATTCCGGAACGACAGGACGGGCGAAGGTACGGGTCGTATCGGGAGGTGCGCTTCCCGACACGTTGTTCTGCAAGCTGGCCCCGTTCAGCACCAAGCAACGCGCGTTTCTCGACTTCACCGGCATCGGCGTGATGGAGGCGCGCTTCTATGCGGAGCTCGGTCCCGAAGTGCCGGTTCGGCTGCCGCGCTGCTGGCACGCGTCCACCGACGGTCATGCGTACGTGATGGTGCTGGAAGACCTCGACGCATCCGGATGCACGTACGACTCCGACCCGAGATCGACGATCGAGGAGCTCGCCCAGCTGCATGCTGCGTTCTGGGAGAGCCCGCGCTTCGACGATGACCTGGCGTGGGTGCCCGATCGCGCCGGCTTCGGCGAAGGCGGGGGGAAAGGACCGGCAGCCGCGGCCGCGGCCGGCCACTTCATCCACATCGCCCTCCATCAGTTCGCCCACGAGATGCCGCCCGTGTTCCGCGCGATCGGCGAGCTGTACGCCACGCGCACCGCCGAGATCCTCGACCTGTGGGACCAAGGCGAGCGCACGTTGATCCATGGCGATCCACACCGCGGCAACCTGTTCAGCGACAACGGGAAGACGGGCTTCTACGACTGGGCGATGTTCAGCCACTCACCGGGCATGCGCGACGTCGCGTACCACCTCACCAATTCGGTGACGACCGACGAGCGGCGCGCCACCGAGGGCGACCTGCTCTCGCTGTACCGCCACACGCTCGCCGATCACGGCATCGCGCTCGATCCGGCGCACGCCGCGCAGCAGTACCGCCTCTTCACGGTCTTCTCGTGGGTGTCGTTCACGTCGACCGCGGCGGTGGGCAGCCGGTGGCAGCCGTCGGAGAAGGCGATCGAAGCGATGGAGCGCGCCACGCGTGCCGTCGAGGACTGCGACTCCATCGGACTGCTGCAAGAGTTGCTCGGATGAAGGTGCACGTCATGACCGGGGCCACGCGGCTGCCGGAGTTCCAAGCGTTCGCCCGGCGCAGTGCGGACGCCGGCTTCGGCGGGCTCGTCATCACCGAGAGCGGGCGCACCGCCTATCTCGCGTGCACCGCGGCGGCGCTGTCCGGCGCGGACCTCGACATCGCCACGGGCGTGGCCGTTGCCTTCCCGCGCAGCCCGATGGTCACGGCCTCGGTTGCGTGGGAGCTGGCCGACGCGACCGAGGGCCGGTTCCGGCTCGGGATCGGCCCGCAGGTGCGGGCGCACGTCGAGCGGCGCTACTCATCGGAATTCGATCCGCCGGGTCCGCGCATGCGCGAGTACGTCCTCGCGTTGCGTGCGATCTACCGCGCCTTCCGCGGCGACGAGCAACTCTCGTTCGACGGGAAGTACTACAAGTTCTCGCTGCTACCGGCCATGTGGTCGCCGGGAAAGCTGCGCTGTCCCGATCCGCCGATCGATGTCGCCGCTGTGAACCCGTGGATGCTGCGCATGACGGGCGAGCTCGCAGACGGCGTGCACGTGCACCCGCTCAACACACCGACGTACTACCGCGACACGTTGCTGCCGAACCTCGCGGCATCGGGTCGGGATCTCGCGTCGTTCGCCGTGTACGTACCGCTGTTCACCGCCGTCGGCGACACCGACGAAGAACGAGCGCGCTGGCGTGAGGTGAGCCGTTCGATGGTCGGCTTCTACGGGTCGACGCCGAACTACTCGTTCATCTTCGATCAACTCGGCTTCGAAGGCACCACCGACAAATTGCGAGCGGCACAGAAGGCCGGCGACATGGCCGGAATGACCGCCGTCATCTCCGACGACCTGCTTGCCCACTTCATCGTCGAGGGCACGTGGGACGAGTTGCCGCAACGCATCGCCGATCGCTGCCAACCGCTCACGGTGCACGAGGTGCAACCCGTGCTGTACCTCGCGGGCATGAGCGCGCAGACAGACGACGACACCTTCGAACGGTTCGGCGACGTCGCTCGCCGCGCCGCCGCGCTCTAGGTCTACGGTCGAGCGCATGGACGTGTACGGGGAGATCGCGCAGGCCCGCCGCGATCTCGCGGACTACCTCGACACACTCGACGACAAGGCATGGCAAACGCAGAGCCTGTGCAGCGAGTGGACGGTGCGCGAGGTGGCGGCCCATCTCTCGATGCCGCTCAGCACGCCAGGGCCGAAGGTGTTGACGGCGATCGTCGCCAACGGGTTCAGCTTCAACAAGGCCAACGACAAGCTGTCGCGGGCCCGAGCCGCAAAGCTCTCTCCGAAGGAACTGGCCGCCGCGTTGCGCGACAACGCCGAACATCGCTTCAAGCCACCGTTCCTCGGGCCCGAAGCTCCGCTCACGGAGCTCACCGTCCATGGCTCAGACATCCGTCGCCCGCTCGGGCAGACGGTGCCGATTCCCAAGGAGCGCGCTACGGCGGTGCTCGACTTCCTGGCCAAGGCTCCGCAGGGCTTCGTGAAGAAGAAGCGGCTCGCCGGTCTGCGCTTCGAGGCCACCGACGTCGAATGGTCGCACGGCGAGGGGCAGCTCGTACGGGGCCCGTCGGAGGCCTTGATCCTCGCGCTCACCGGGCGCAACGTCGCGCTCGACGATCTCGAGGGCGACGGCGTCGCTACCTTGCGTTCACGAAGCTGATCAGGCCGTCGGCGATGCCGATCGCGATCTGCTGACGGAAGGACGGGTCTTCGAGGAGCCCGGCATCCGCGGCGTTGCGCATGTTGCCGGTCTCGATGAAGACCTTCGGAACGTTCGAGAGGTTGAGGCCGCCCAAGTCGTCGCGGGCGTCGATTCCGTCGTCGCCGGCGTAGGTCGAGTACGGCAAGTCCGTTGCTGCTCGATACGAGTCGCGAACAGCAAGCGCAAGCCGCTCACTCGGCTCGATGATGTTGTCGTTGTACCCGGCGACGAGGAGGGGCTCGATCACATGGAAGCCGCGGCCGCCGGAAGGGCCACCGTCGGCGTGGATCGAGATCGCGGCGTCGGCGTGCGCGTCGTTGCCGATGGCGGCCCGCTCGGTGATGCATGGTCCCCACGCCGTCGAGCCATCGCGCGTCAACACAACGACGGCGCCCGCCCCTCGAAGGATGATCGCCACGCGGTTGGCGACATCGGTGTTGAACGATGCCTCGCTGTACCCGTCGTTGGTCGACGTGCCGGTGGTGTCGCACGCCTTCGTGCCGTTGCCAACGTCGACCTGCTGGTTGATCTCTGTCGTATGTCGCGAGTTGCCCTCGTTGTGCCCTGGATCGATCACGAACACCGTGCCCGCGATGCCGGGCGCGACCGCGGTCGTCTTGGTCGACGCAAGTGTCGTCGCCGACGCGGACGTCGTAGTTGTCGACGCCGACGTTGTTGTGGTCGAGCCCGTCGACGCCGTTGTGGTGGTGCTGGTCGCGACCGCCGCTCGGGGGGCGGTGCTGTGACCACAGGCGGCAATCACGAGCACCAACACCGTCAGCTTCCGCACTCCGCCGAGTCTTGTCGAGTCAGGTAGCCGGCGCGGAGCACAGCCACGCTGGCCATCGGTGTGATCACCGTGGCCGCGCCGCGAGTCGGACGCTCGATCGTCGCTCCGTAGCCAGACGGCGCGAACCATTGACGCAGACCGTCATCCATCACCAGAGCCGGTCCACCGTCGAACTCCGCGAAGGCGCCCGCGGGTACCTCCCGCCATGGCATCGCGTGCAACCGCTTGCGCCGCCCGTCGAGGCGATCCTCGTGCAGGCGCGCGTCGATCGCGTTCGCGCCCGCCATGCCGAGCGCCGCGCAGTAGCGCACGTAGTCGGAATGCCGGCACAACGCGCACGGCCGGTGGCCGGCCGCGAGTGCAACCGCCTCGTCATGGAAGAACAGCGGGGTCCATCGGCCCTTCTCCCATTTCGGCGCCACCCATCCTCGGAATTCGAGCGCGCAGGTGATCCAACGCTTGCCGTTCCACGGGCGCACGATGTCGACGCCCTCGTGCAGGCAGCCCCGGTTGCCCATCCACTCGCCGCGCAACGGTGACGCCACGATCTCGCCGTACGGAGTGACGCGATTGCGGTGAGCCACGGGCGAGAACTCTGGCATCACTCTCCGACCATCGCGGCACGCGATGATGGGGGCGGTGTTCGACATCGACGAATTCGTGCAGGACTGCCGGGGCGCGCTGACCGAGCAGGAGCCGCGTCGAGCGGTACGCGAGGTGTTGACGCGAGCCGTGTCCGACCCGTCGGCTGTCGCCAATGCGCTGGAGCACCATCACGCCGGCATCACCTTGCTGCACAACACCGACACGCTCACGGTGCTCAACGTCGTGTGGGGCCCCGGCATGCGATTGCAGCCGCACGACCACCGTATGTGGGCTGCCATCGGCATCTACGCCGGCCAGGAGGACAACGCGTTCTTCCGCCGCGACGGCGAGACGCTCACTGATTCCGGCGGCAAGGAGCTGCGCGAACACGACGTGCTCCTCCTCGGGGACGACGCCATCCACTCCGTGACGAACCCGCTGCGTTCCTACACGGGAGCGATCCACGTGTACGGCGGCGACTTCGTGGCCACGCCCCGCAGCCAGTGGGATGCCGACACGCGGCTCGAGGAGCCCTACGACCTCGATCGGGTGCTGCGGCAGTTCGAAGCATCGAACGCGCACGACGCGTGACCAGGGCCCGGCGCTCAACCGCGGGTCGCAAAGGGCCGATACCTCAGCCATGCGCCGCGTAACAGCCGTTCTGATCATCGCGGCCGCACTCCTGTCCTCCTTCGCGTTCGGCCCCGCACCGACAGCGTCCGCGGCCACGTGCGCCACGCAGAACAAGTCCGTCGGCGGCGCCTTCATGGGCGAAGACGCCCGCCGTCTGTCCGGAATGGTCGGCATCGTCCTGTTCGACAGCGCCGGCCGGCCCATCAACGCCGCGGGCTGCCCGAAGCAACCGGGTGACGACGGACCGTCCGGTTACACGTTCATCACCCTCGTGAATGGCATCGGCACGTGTTGCTTCCAGTTGGATGCCTTCGGCGCTCCGCCCACCGACACCCGGTACGCCAACACGTGGCGGATCGACGGGCTACCCGCGAACGCCGCGACGGTGTGGGCCGAGGCGTACCCCAAGTCGAACCAAGTCGCGACCACCGACTACTCGCGGTACGGCGGCTCGATGCGCCGGCTCGTCCCGGTGACACTGGGCGTTGACCTGCTCCTGCCGCTCGGTTGCACCCCGGGCGGGAACAACGGCGCCATCGCGGGACGGCTGACGCGTAACGGCGCACCGGTGACCGTCAGCGCGGTCTTCGCGTTCTCTCGCGCGAACGAAGGACAAGGGCAGATCCTCGGTTTCGTCGCCATTGCCCAATCCGGCAGTGCGGACGGCTCGTTCATCGTCCCGCAGCTGGAACCGAATCAGTCGTACGCACTGAGCTTCCAGCTCACCGACGGAACGACCTATTGGTTCGAGAACGACTATGGCGCAGGGCTCCCGGTGTCGCCATGCGCGACGACGAACCAGAACTTCGCGCTGCAGCCCGACGGCCGCGCCGTCATCGTCGAGCCCGCGACCAGCGGCCCCGGCGGCGTCGACGCGGGCGGTGTGAGCTCCGTCTTCTACCGAGCCGGCGACGGCTCGCTGCATGAGCGGTCCGGCTCGTCCATCACCGCGCTGGGCGGTCAGATCGTCGGCGCGCCCGACGCGGCGACGTGGGGGTCCGGGCGGATCGACGTCGTCGCCCGGGGGACCGACAACCACGTGTGGACGCGCTCGTTCGACGGCTCGAATTGGGGCGGTTGGGCCGACCTCGGCGGCCAGATCATCGACGCGCCGACGATCGTCTCGTGGGGCCCTGGCCGGCTCGACGCCTTCGCCACCGGGCTCGACCACAAGCTGTGGCATCGATGGAGCAACGACGGCTTCACGTGGGGAGGATGGGAACCACTCGGTGGCTACCTCACCGCGGGACCCGATGCTTCGTCGTGGGGCAGCGGTCGCCTCGACATCGTGGGCCGGGGCAGCGACGGCCAGACGTGGCACCTCTACTTCGGCGGACAGTGGGCCGGGTGGGAGCCGCTCGGCGGACAGATCGTCGGCGGCCCCGCGTCCGCATCGCCGGCTCCGAACCGCTACGAGATCGTTGCCCGCGGGACGGACGACAACGTCTATCTCCGCACGTGGAACGGCGCGCAATGGCTGCCCTGGACACCGCTCCAGGGAGGCCGGACGAAGTCGGATCCCGACGCCTTCGGCACGTTCGACCGGACCACCGTGTTCGTCGTCGGCACCGATGGTCTCCTCTACCGCGACGTGCGGCCGTCGACCGGATCCGGCTTCGGCGGATGGTCGCCGCTGTAGACACGGCATGATCGGTCGTATGGCGTTCCAGACGATCATCGAGCCGTTCCGGATCCACTCCGTGGAGCCGCTCAAGATGACCACGGTCGAGGCGCGCCAACGGGCGTTGCGCGAGGCCGGCTTCAACCTGTTCAGCATCCACTCCGACGACGTGCTGATCGATCTGTTGACCGACTCAGGTACCGGAGCCATGTCGCGGGACCAATGGGCCGGCATCCAGCGCGGCGACGAGAGCTACGCCGGGTCGCCCTCGTGGTTCCGGTTCCTCGAGAGCGTCCAGGACCTGTTCCCGTTCCGGCATGTGATCCCGACACACCAAGGCCGCGCCGCCGAGAAGATCTTGTTCGGCGTGATCGGCGGACCGGGAAAGATCGTTCCGAACAACACGCACTTCGACACCACGCGAGCGAACGTAGAAGCCACCGGCGCGGAGGCTGTCGACCTCGTGATCGCCGAGGGCCTCGACCCGGCAACGCTGCATCCGTTCAAAGGCAACATGGACCTCGGCGGCCTCGAGTCGCTGCTCAGCGCACGCCACGCGGACGTTCCGGTCGTGTTCGTGACCGTGACCAACAACTCGGGTGGCGGTCAGCCCGTTTCGCTGGAGAACCTGCGCGGCGTCCGTGCGCTGTGCGATCGCTTCGGAGTGCCGCTGTTCCTCGACGCGTGCCGCTTTGCCGAGAACGCGTGGTTCATCAAGGAGCGTGAGCCGGGGAACGAAGATCGAAGCGTGCGCGAGATCGTGCAGGAGATGGCCGCGCTCGCCGACGGCATGACGATGAGCGCCAAGAAGGACGGTCTTGCCAACATCGGAGGCTGGCTCGCCCTCCACGACGACGACATCGCCGAGCGCTGCCGCAACCTGCTCATCTTGACCGAGGGGTTCCCGACGTACGGCGGTCTCGCCGGCCGCGACCTCGAGGCCATCGCACAAGGACTCCGCGAGGTGGTCGACCACGACTACCTGCGGTATCGCATCCGATCGACCGGCTATCTCGGTGATGCCCTCGTCACGGCCGGCGTGCCTGTCGTGCGACCGATCGGCGGTCACGCCGTGTACATCGACGCGCGTTCGCTGCTCGCGCACATCCCCGCGCTGCAGTACCCGGGCCAAGCACTCGCCGTCGCGCTGTACGAGGCCGGCGGCATTCGGGCGTGCGAGATCGGGACGGTGATGTTCGGGATGCATCCCGACGGCACGGAGCATCCCGCCAATCTCGATCTCGTCCGGTTGGCGATCCCCCGTCGCACGTACACGCAGAGCCACATCGACTATGTGATCGAGGTGTGCACCGAGGTCGCGAGTCGTGGAGCGGAGTTGCCGGGCTACCGCATCGTCGAGCAACCGAAGTCGCTGCGCCACTTCACGGCGCGTTTCGAGCCGATCGCATGATGTCGCTACCGCGCTTACGTCAAGTCGCACTGGTCGCCGCCGATCTGGACGCGGCGTGCGCGCGAATCGAACAGGAGCTGGGCCTGCACGATCCGTTCCGAGATCCGGGAGTTGCCGAGTTCGGGCTGGCGAACGCGGTCTACGAGATCGGCGACACGTTTCTCGAGGTCGTTTCCCCTGCCGTCGAGGGCACCACGGCCGGCCGGTACCTCGAGCGCCGCGGCGGTGACGCCGGGTACATGGCGCTGTTCCAGGTGGCCGATACCGAGAGCACCCGCCGGCGGGCCGCCGCGATGGGCCTGCGCGTGGTCTGGAAGGCCGACCTTCCCGACATCTCCGGCACACATCTGCACCCACAAGACGTCCGCGGCGCGATCGTCTCGTTCGACACGCCATCCGTGCCGGCATCGTGGCGATGGGGAGGGCCTCGCTGGATCGACGGCATGCCCGCAGATGCCCACCCCACACCAAGGGTCGCGGGGCTGGTGGTGCGCGTCCTCGACGTCGATGCTGCGGCACTCGCGTGGGGCGGCGTGCTGGACGCGTCCCTCGCCGAGCATGGCATCCGCTTCGAGCCGGCCGTCGACGCGAGCGACGAAGGCATCGCGGTGGTGGAGCTCGCCGACTTCTCGCACGAAGCAACGATCTGCGGCGTCACCTTCCGCCCTGCGCCCTCCTAAGCTCCGGGCATGAAGTTCATCCAGATCATCGAGTTCAAGACCAAGGACATCGACGCGTTCACCAAGACGGTCGATGACTTTCTCAAGGAAACCGAGGGAACCCGCACCGCCACGCGGGGCGTCCAGGTGCAGGACCGCGACGCCGCCGACACGTATATGCAGATCGTCGAGTTCCCGTCGTACGAGGCCGCGATGGAGAACTCGAACAACCCCGCGACGGCCGACTTTGCCGCCCGGCTGGCCAAGCTCTGCGACGGGCCGCCGACGTTCCGCAACCTCGACGTGCTGCGCGACGAAACGATGTAGAGAACACCCCGGCGCCTGACTGGCTACGGTCCCACCGTGCCGGTGGTGCTCCGTCCTCGAGGGTTGAGCCGGGAGGACGTCGTCGCGGTGGCGCGCGACGGCGCCGACGTCGAGTTGTCGGATGAAGCGGTTGCAACGATGGCCGCCACGCGGGCGCACGTCGAGGCCATGGCGGCGTCGGAGGAGCCCGTCTACGGCATCTCCACAGGCTTCGGCGGACTCGCCACCACGCACATCCCCGCTGAGCAGCGCGCCCGACTGCAGCAGTCGTTGATCGCGTCGCATGCCGCGGGCATGGGCGCGCCCATCGAGGCGGAAGTGGTGCGGGCGATGATCCTGCTCCGCGCCCGCACCATGGCCACCGGCGTGACCGGCGCACGGCCGGAGCTCGCCCGCGCGCTGCTCGGCTTGCTCGACCACGGTCGCCTCCCCGAGGTCCCCGAGTTCGGTTCGCTCGGTTGCAGCGGCGACCTCGCACCGCTGGCCCACGTCGCGGCTGCACTCGATCTCCCGCTGGAAGCCAAGGAGGGACTCGCTCTCATCAACGGAACCGACGGCATGCTCGGCATGTTGGTGCTCGCCTGTGCCGATCTCTCGCGGCTGTTGCGAACCGCGGACGTCGCCGCGGCGATGAGCGTCGAAGGCCTGCTCGGTACCGACCGCGCGTTCGCGGCCGATCTCGTGTTGCTACGGCCGCATCCAGGCCAACAGGTGTCGGCGGCCAACCTGCGCACGCTGCTCGAAGGGTCGTCGATCGTCGCATCGCACCGCACCGGCGACTCGCGGGTGCAAGACGCGTACTCGATGCGGTGCGCGCCCCAAGTGCACGGCGCCGCCCGCGACGCGCTGTGGTTCGCGGAGACGTGCACCGACCGCGAGCTCGCGTCAGCCATCGACAATCCGGTCGTGCTGACCGACGGGCGCGTCGAGTCGGTCGGGAACTTCCACGGCGCTCCCCTCGCGTACGCCTGCGATCTCCTGGCAATCGTGATCGCCGACGTCGCGGCCATGAGCGAGCGGCGCATCGATCGATTTCTCGACGCGTCCCGTAGCCAAGGGCTTCCGCCGTTCCTCGCACACGAGCCGGGAGTCGACAGTGGCTTGATGATCGGCCAGTACACCGCGGCAGCGTTGGTGGCCGAATGCAAACGTCTCGCGGTGCCCGCCAGCGTCGACACCATCCCGACCTCGGCGATGCAAGAAGACCATGTCTCGATGGGCTGGGCCGCGGCGCGCAAGCTGCGCACCGCGCTCGACCATCTGACCAAAGTGTTGGCGATCGAGCTCGTCACCGGCGCCCGCGGTCTCGACCTTCGCGCACCGCTCCTGCCCGCGCGGGGCACCAGCGCGGCCCGAGACGCGCTGCGCAACGGAGGCGTGCCCGGACCAGGGCCAGACCGTCTCCTCTCGCCCGAGCTCGAAGCCGCCGCGCACCTCGTGGCCGACGGCACGATCCTCGCGGCGATCGAGCAGGAGGTCGGCGCACTTGGCTGAAGGAGCTCGGGTCGTGCGCGCGCCGCGAGGCGCTACGCGCAGTTGCAAGGGCTGGGCCCAAGAAGGCGCTTTGCGCATGTTGATGAACAACCTCGACCCAGAGGTGGCCGAGCGGCCGGACGACCTCGTCGTGTACGGCGGCACCGGTCGCGCGGCGCGGAGCTGGGAGGCGTTCGACGCGATCGTGGCCACCCTGCGCGGCCTCGAGAACGACGAGACGTTGCTCGTGCAGTCCGGCAAGCCAGTGGCCGTCTTCCGCACACACGAGTGGGCCCCGCGCGTGCTGATCGCGAACTCCAACCTCGTGCCCGAGTGGGCGACGTGGGAGGAGTTCCGGCGACTCGAAGCGCTCGGGCTCACGATGTACGGCCAGATGACCGCGGGCTCGTGGATCTACATCGGCTCGCAGGGGATCCTGCAGGGCACGTACGAGTGCTTCTCCGCCATCGCCGAGAACCGCTTCAACGGCACGCTCGCGGGGACGGTCACCGTCACGTCCGGACTCGGCGGCATGGGCGGCGCGCAGCCCTTGGCGGTGTCGATGAATGGCGGTGTCGCGATCGTGATCGAGGTCGACCCGCATCGGATCGAACGACGCCTCGAAACTCGGTACCTCGACGTGGTGGCCGACGACCTGGACGACGCACTGGCCCGCGCGGAAACGGCCCGTGCCGATCGACACGCGTTGTCGATCGGACTGCTCGGCAACGCGGCCGACGTGCTTCCGGCACTCGTGGCGCGCAACGCACCGGTCGACATCGTCACGGACCAGACGCCGGCACACGATCCGCTGAGCTACATCCCCGCCGGTCTCTCGTTGGACGAAGCGGCGGAACTGCGCACGCGTGACCCCGAGACGTACATCAAGCGGGCGCGCGAGTCGATGGCTCGACACTGCGAGGCGATGGTCGCCTTTCTCGACCGCGGCGTCGAAGTCTTCGACTACGGCAACAGCTTGCGGCCCGAGGCGCGGCTCGGCGGCTACACCCGGGCGTTCGACTATCCAGGCTTTCTCCCCGCCTACATCCGACCGCTGTTCTGCGAAGGCAAGGGCCCGTTCCGGTGGGCGGCGTTGTCGGGTGAGCCGGCCGACATCGGCGCGACGGACAAGGCCGTGCTCGAGGAGTTCCCGGAGAACGAAGCGCTGGCGCGGTGGATCCGTCTGGCATCGGACCGGGTCGCGTTCCAAGGACTGCCCGCCCGCATCTGCTGGCTCGGCTACGGCGAGCGCGAACGAATGGGGTTGCGCTTCAACGAGCTCGTCGCCAGCGGACGCGTGCAAGCGCCGATCGTCATCGGGCGCGATCACCTCGACTCCGGGTCGGTGGCGTCGCCGTACCGCGAGACGGAGGCGATGCGTGACGGATCCGACGCGATCGCCGACTGGCCGCTGCTCAACGCGCTGCTCAGCACGTCGAGTGGTGCGAGTTGGGTGTCGATCCACCACGGCGGTGGTGTCGGCATCGGCCGCTCGATCCACGCGGGAATGGTGGTCGTGGCCGACGGCACCGACCTGTCCGCGCAGAAGCTCGAGCGCGTGCTGACCAACGACCCTGGCAGCGGGGTGGCTCGCCACGCCGACGCCGGCTATCCGGAGGCGCTGCGCGTGGCACGCGAGACCGGCATGCAGCTGCCCATGCAGCTTCCCATGCAGCGATGACATCGCAATGGCTGCCCGGGCTGGTCGACACGCACTCGCACGCGTTTCACCGTGCGTTGCGGGGACGGTCGACGGGCCAAGACTTCTGGGCGTGGCGGGCGGACATGTACTCGCTGGTCGAGCGGCTCGATCCAGATTCGCTGTTGGCGTTGGCCACCGCGTCGTTCGCCGAGCTCGTGCTCGCCGGTGTCACCACCGTGCACGAGTTCCACTACCTCCACCATCCCGATGGCATGGACGACGCCATCTGCGAAGCGGCGCGGCGAGCAGGCATCAGGCTGGTGCTGCTCGACACGTGCTATCTGCACGCCGGATTCGACGGCACGCCCCTCGATCCGGTCCAGCAACGGTTCTCCGACGGTGACGTCGAGCAATGGGCCGCTCGCACCGAGAAGGTCGCCGGCGCCAACCCGGATGTGCTGGTGGGCGCGGCCATACACAGCGTGCGGGCCGTCGACCCGGCGTCGATGGAGCTCGTGGCGTCGTGGGCCCGTGCCCGCGGGGTGCCGCTGCATCTGCATCTCTCCGAGCAACCCGCAGAGAACGAGGCTTGCATCGCGGCGACCGGGAGGACGCCGACGCAGCTGGCCCACGATCATGGCGTGCTCGGACCGTCGACCACCGCGGTGCATTGCACCCACGTGACGGTCGACGACATCGCGCTGCTCGGCTCGACCAACACGATGGTGTGTCTGTGCCCGACGACGGAACGCGATCTCGCGGACGGCGTCGGTCCGGCAGCAGCGTTGGCGCGCGCTGGTTGCGAGTTGCGCGTCGGAACCGACTCGCACGCGATCGTCGACCTGTTCGAGGAGGTGCGAGCGATCGAGCTCGACGAGCGGCTGGCCACCGGTCGGCGCGGTCTCCACCAACCGGCCGCCCTGCTCGCCGCGGCCACCGGCGTCACCGACAGTTGCGCCATCGATCTCGACAGCACGCGTCTCGCCGGGTTCGATCCCGACGACCCCGTGCCGATGATCGTCGCCGCCGCGACCGCCGCCGATGTCACCGACGTGGTCATCGACGGCCGTCATGTCGTGCGCGACCGGCGACACGTTTCGATCGACGTGGCCGCCGCGTTGCGGGCTGCCATCGCGGCCGTGCGCTGATGTGGGATCTGCTCATCACCGACACTGCCGGCGGCAACGCGATCGCGGTCGAAGGCGACCACATTGCGTACGTCGGACCAGAACCGCCTGAATCGGCCGTCGAGGTGTTGTCCGTCGAGGGGCGGCTCGTCACGCCGGGGTTGATCGACTGTCACACGCACCTCGTGTTCGGTGGCGACCGGTCGGGCGAGTGGGAGCAACGGCTGGCCGGCGCGTCCTACGAGGAGATCGCCGCGGCGGGCGGAGGCATCCGTTCGACGGTGCGCGCCACTCGCGAAGCATCCGACGACGAGTTGCTCGACGGGGCGGTGCGGCGCGCATCGGAGATCGCGGCCGGGGGTGTCACGACGATCGAGGTGAAGTCGGGGTACGGGCTCGATCTCGACACCGAGTTGCGCATGCTGCGCATCGCGTGCCGTATCCCCGAGCGAGTACCGATCAACGTCGTCACCACGTTTCTCGGCGCGCACACCGTGCCGCCGGAGTTCGACGGCGACGCCGACGGCTACATCCGTTTCGTGTGCGAGGTCGTGCTCCCCGCGGTAGCGGCCGAGGGACTGGCTCGGGCGGTCGACGGCTTCTGCGAGCGCATCGCCTTCTCGGCGGAACAGATCGACCGGGTGTTCACGACCGCCACTCGTCTGGGCCTGCGAGTCAAGCTCCACGCCGACCAGCTCTCCGACGGCGGGGGCGCCGCGCTGGCGGCGCGGCATCACGCACTGTCGGCCGATCACCTCGAACACGTCTCCGCCGACGGCATCGCGGCAATGGCCGCCGCGGGAACCGTCGCCGTGTTGCTGCCCGGCGCGGCCTATGTGCTGCGCGACAGTGCCGTTCCACCGGTCGAGGCACTCCGGGCCGCCGGTGTCCCGATGGCGGTCGCGACGGATTGCAACCCGGGAACGTCGCCGTTGGTGTCGCTGCTCGTTGCCCTGCATCTCGCCTGCACGCGCTTCGGGCTCACGGTCGACGAAGCCTTCGCCGGCGTCACCACGAATGCGGCGCGTGCCCTTGGTCTGCGCGGCCGGCGGGCGGACCTGGTCGTGTGGGACGTCGAGCGCACCGCGCAGCTCGTGTACTGGATCGGCGCCAACCCGGTGCACGCCGTGATCAAGCGCGGCCAGGTCGTGCGATGAGCGTGCGCGAGATCCTGCACATCGGGCATCCGGTGTTGCGCACGGTGGCTGAGCCGGTCGATCCGCAGGACGTGCAGCAGCTCGTCGACGACCTCATCGACACCATGCGGGCCGCCAACGGCGCCGGGCTGGCCGCCAACCAGATCGGCGAGCCGGTGCAGGTCTGCGTGATCGAAGTACGGCCGGGCAATCCCCGCTATCCGTACAAGCCGGAGATCCCGCTGACCGTGCTGATCAACCCCGAGATCGAGGCGCTCACCGCCGAGACGTTCGCGAATTACGAGGGCTGCCTGTCCGTACCCGGCCTGCGGGGTGTCGTCGATCGCGCTGTAGAGGTGCGGGTGCGAGCTCGCGGGCGCAACGGCGAGCCGATCGACAGCGTGGTCCGAGGCCTCTCCGCCGGAACGTTCCAGCACGAGACCGACCACCTGCGGGGCACGTTGTTCATCGACCGCGTGACGGACACGCGCACCCTGTGCACGTGGGAGGAATTCCACGCGCGGTACGAATCCGCGTTCATCGAACAGGTGCAGCGCCTCGTGGCCCGCTTCGGCGGCTGACCAGGCGCCATAGGCTCCGACCCGTGCCGCTCGACTTCTCCAAGGGCGCCGCGCTGCTCGGAGCGGAGGAAGCCGACGCGGTCGCCGCGGTCATCTCCGGCCGATCCCTCTTCCGCTACAAGGGCGACCTCGCGGGCGGCACGGTCGCCGACTTCGAGCGAGCCGCCTGCGCAGCGCTCGGGTGCACCTACGCCGTAGCCGTCGCCAACGGCACCGCCGCGCTGCGGTGTGCACTCGCCGCGCTCGGAGTGGGCTGTGGGGACGAGGTCGTGGTCCCTGCATTCACGTTCATCGCGACGGTGAACGCCGTCGCCGCCGCGGGCGCGGTTCCCGTCTTCGCCGAGGTCGATGACACCCTCGGGCTCGACGCCACGCATCTCGAATCACAGATCACCGACAAGACCGCGGCGATCATCGCCGTGCACTTGGAGAACGTGGCGTGCGACCTCGACGCGGTGCAGACGGTGGCCGCCCGCCACGGCATTCCCGTGCTCGAGGACGCGGCGCAGGCGTTCGGCGCGACGTATCACGGCCGCGCCCTGGGCACGTTCGGCGCGCTCGGCGCATTCTCGTTGCAGCAGGAGAAGAACATCACGTGCGGCGAGGGCGGGCTCGTCGTGACCGACGACGAGACGTTGTATCTGCGAGCGGCGCGCTATCAGGATCAGGGCGGCCAGTTCGTCACGAGCTATGCGAGCTCGCGGGGCGAGGAGCTCAGCCAACCGTTCGCTGGCGAGAACCTGCGCATGGGCGAGCTGGCGGGAGCGGTGGCCGGCGTGCAACTCGGTCGACTGCCATCGATCCTCTCGGCCTTGCGAACGAACAAGGCGCGCATCGTCGACGCCATCGGAGACGTGCCCGGGCTCGTGCGGCGGCGGCGCCCAGACCCGGCGGGCGACGGCTCGTCGAGCATCACCTGGTTCCTGCCTGATGCGCCGACGGCGAAGCGCTTCGCGGCGGAGCTGCGCGATGAGAGCGTGCCGTGCGCGCAGATGTACCGCGGCCGGCCCGTCTACCTGAGCCCATCGGTCATCGCGATGCGTACTGCATCGGAGAAAGGAGGTCCGTGGGCGTGCGCGGAGCATCCGACCGATCGCACGTACGGCGAGGGCCTGTGCCCGCGCACCGAGGCGCTCGTGGCCCGATCGGTGATCGTGCCCGTCGGCGTCGGCTACACGAGCCAGGATTGTCACGACGTCGCGACCGCCGTGCAGAAGGTCGCCGGCAGGCTCTTGGCATGAGCGAACGCTTCGCGATCGTCGGATGTGGCACCGCGGCGGTGCACATCCACCTCCCATTGCTGCAAGCGGCGGGCGTCGAGGTCACGGTGTTCGCGAGTCGGTCGCCCTCGTCTGCAGAAGCGGCACGCGACGGGTGGGGCTCGGGTCTCGTCGTGGATCGCTGGGAAGACGCCGTGACCCGCGACGACGTCGATGCCGTCATGGTCGCCACGCCCAACGCTCAGCATCGTGATGTCGCGATGGCGGCGGCCGCGGCCGGCAAACACGTGCTCGTCGACAAGCCGATGGCCCGTACGACCGCCGAGGCCGACGAGATGATTGCGGCGGCCGACGATCACCGGGTCGTGCTGATCCCCTTTCAGAACACACGGTTCCTGGCGCCGTTCGTCGCCGCGCACGATGTGATCGCAACGGGTCGAATCGGTGACGTCACCGGCGTGCGCGCCGCGTTCGGCCACGGAGGCCCGCAAGCGTGGGCGCCGAATGCCACCTGGTTCTTCGACAAGGAGCTCGCGGGCGGCGGCTGTCTCATCGATCTGGGCGTGCACGTGATCGACCTCGTGCGCTACGTGACCGGCGACGACATCGTCGAGGTCGGGGCGTTGCTCACACGCGAGGCCGACGGGGTCGAGACGGACGCGCAGCTCCTCGTACGACTGCGCCGTGGCGCGATCGGAACCGTGCATGCGAGCTGGTCGTCGCGACCCGGGCCGGACCATCAGCTCACGATCGTCGGCACGAACGGCACGCTGCACCTCGATTCGCGGACGGCGTTGACGCGGTTCCCCCTGGACGGCGAGCGCGAGCGCGTTGCCCTTCCGGAGACCACGAGCTCGCCGTTGGACGAATTCCTCGCTGCGGTGCGCGGCGAACGCCAGCCATCAGTGACCGCCGACGACGGGCGGGCCGCCGTCGCCGTGGTCGAGGCCGCCTACCGGTCCGCCCGTGACGGCACGGTGGTGACGGTGTCGTGACGCTCGAGGTCGGGTTCGGTTCGGCGGTGATCACGCCGCCGACGCCGGTGCAGCTGGCCGGATTCATCGAGCACCAGCCGGCCACCGAGGTGCACGACGACATCGAGGTCCGCGCCATGTTCCTGCGCGGTGCGCCGGGCGCGGTGTGCCTCCTCGTCTGCGATTTGCTCGGCATGTCCCCGGGCTTCGCTCGTCCTGTGCGCATGGCAGTGGCCGACGCGCTCGGGCTCGAGTTGGGTGCCGTGCTCACGTCGTGCGTGCACACACACGCGGGGCCGAGCACCATCGAGGGCAGCGACCCGCTCGGGTGGATCACCCCCGAGGGCTACCGCGAGCTGCTCGTGGAGCGCTGCCTCGCGGCGGCACTGTCGGCCGCGGCCAACGCGATCCCGGCCTCGCTGCGCGCCGGGCGCTGGCCCCTCCCCGACGGTCTGTCGATCAATCGACGCGGCCTCCCGTATCACCCGACCTTCGCCGTACTCGACGCCATCGCGCCCGACGGCACACGCGTGGGCACGCTCGCCAACGTCGCCATCCACCCAGTGGCTCTCGGGCCGGAGTGTCTCGCAGTGTCGAGCGACTGGGTCGGTCCGTTTCGTTCGGCGCTGCAACAACGGGCCGGGGGCACCGCCGTGTTGCTATCGGGCGCGCTCGGCGACGTGAACCCGCATCACGTTCACCGCCAACACAACGAATGCGCCCACGACGGCTTCGCCGAGGCCGACCAACTCGGCCGTGATGTCGCCGAAGGTGTCGACGCCGTCCTGCGCGACGCGGAGCCCATCGAGGCCGGCGGTCCGACCGTCGAACGCCACCGCACGATCGAAGTCGAGCTCGGTTCCACGTTGCTGACTGGCGGGCGCGAGGGTCGCCGCGTGCCGATCGAGCTGGTCGAGTGGTCCATCGGACCAGTACGGCTCGTGTCGATTCCAGGTGAGGCCTTCCACGAGCTCGGACGCTCGATCGAGGAGCGCCCCGGCGAGGGGCAGGTGCTGCTCGCCGGACTCGCGCCCGAGTGGCACGGCTACCTCCCGTCGCCGTTCACCGACGGCTACGAGGAATCGATGAGCTACGGCCCGGGTGCAGTGGCCGCCATCGCCGCCGCCCTGAGAGGATGACGATCATGGGGACACCGACCACCACCAGCGCGACGCTCGAACGCTTCGACGTTCACGGCGATCCCGACACGATCCACGCGGCCATCGTGCGCGATGGCGCGGCGATCATCGAAGGACTGCTCTCGGCGGACGTCGTCGCTCGCGTCAACGAGGAGGTCGGTGCCGCGCTCGACGAAGCCGATCCCGACGCGGCGATGTTCAACCCCGTCATGCAGGCGTTCCACGGCCCGCACACGCGTCAGGTCAGCGGTGCGCCCGGCCTGTCCCCCACGTTCGCGGTCGACGTGATGTGCCATCCACTGCTGCTGGCATTGGCCGACCGGATCCTCCTGCCGTCGTGCGCGCGCTACCAGCTCAACCTCGGCCACCTGCTCCAGCGCGGGCCGGGGTCGGACGAGCAGTGGCTGCATCGCGACGAAGCGGTGTGGAGCGACATGCCTCGCCCCGGGCCGGAGTTGCAGCTCGCCACGGTCATCGCCTTCGTCGACTTCACGCGTGAGAACGGCGCGACCCGCGTCGTGCCCGGCAGTCATCTGTGGCCCGACCGCTCGCTGACGCCGGCCGAGCAGGTCATGGGAACGCAGCCCGCCCCCGATCAGATCGCCTACGCCGAGATGCCGGCCGGTTCCGCGGTGGTGTACCTCGGCGGCACCATCCACGCCGGCGGGTCGAACACCACCGACGTGCCGCGGCGCGGCGCGCACCTCAGCTACTGCCTCGGCTGGCTGCGCACGGAGGAGAACAACTACCTGTCGATCCCTCCGGCAATGGCCGCCAAACTCCCGCGCCAAGCCCAGGAGCTCATCGGCTACTCGGTGCACGACAGCATCCCGCGCGGCGGCGGTTACCTCGGCATGGTGCGCATGCAAGACCCGGTCGAGCTCCTCGCGAGGGGCGAGCTCCCGGGCTGATCGACCGGCCTCCGCGCGTTCTGAGAGCGCAAACACGACCCATCGGTCGTGTTTGCGCTGCGAGTTCACGGTTGGGGGATCGATGACGGGCAAACCGACGGGCTAGTCACATTGGGTCGTTTTTCGAATGATTCTTCCGATTTGCACGGATATGTCGCATGGTGTCCGGAATGACGACTACCGGCGAGCGCAACGACCTCACGATGGCGATGGCAATCGCGGTCGCCGCGATCGTTCTCGGCTCGTTCCTGCCGTGGAGTCACTTGCTGGTCACGGCGCGCGGGACCGAGGGCGCCGGCAACCTCACCCTCTTGCTCGGCGGCATCACAGGCGCGCTCCTCGCCCGCTGGCGATTGGACGGTTGCGTGCGCCGCGGTGCTCTGACCACGAGCCTCGTGTTGTGCGCAGCCACGAGCGCGGTGTTGTTGTACGAGGTCGTGCACGTCGCACGGATCGCCCAACCCTTGAACGGGCTGTTCCTCGCGACCGCCGGTGCCGTCAGCGCCACTGTGCTGTCGGCTGCGCTGCTGCAGCGCACTCGCTACGCGACGGTCTGACTCATTCGGATTGGCCGGGCAGCGGTACCGGATCAGGCACCGGCTGGCCGCGGAACATCACGTACAGGCCCGCACTGATGATGATCGCCGCGCCCACCCACAGCCGGGCCGAGGGCACGTCGCCGAACACGATGAAACCGAGCGCGGCGGCCCACAGCAATGCCGTGTACTCGAACGGCGCGACGACCGACGGCGGCGCGTTGGCGAACGCCCGAACGAGTCCGAGCTGACCGAACAGGTTCAGCACAGCGAGACCGACGAGCAACGGCCAGTGGCGCAGTTCAACGGGCTGCCAGACGAACGGCAGTGCGATGAGGGCGAGCGCGAACTGTCCCGCGATCATCCAGAACAGCAGGCTGAGCACGGACTCGGTACGACCGAGGCGGCGGGTCGTCAACATGCCGAGCGCGTACAGCACGCTGGCCCCGACGGCGTACATCGCCGCCGGGCGCACGTCGCCCCCGGGCTTCACGATGATGACCACCCCGATGAAGCCCACCCCGACGGCCGCCCACGCCGATCGAGGAACCCGCTCGCCCAGTAGCGGTCCCGACAGCGCCAGCATGATGAAGGGCGCGCCGAACGCGATGGCCGTCGCGTCGGCGAGCGGCAACTCCTCCAGCGCGGAGAAGAAGAGGAAGATCGCGCCGAGCATCGAGGCGAGTCGCACCAGGTGCGCGGGTACCGCAGCCCGCGGCAATGGCGGCAGGCCGCCGCGCGTGAGGGTGATCACCAGGAGGATGAGCAGCGCGCAGCCGGACCGCAAGGCCAGCATCTGCAACACGGGGTAGTTCTCGACCACCACTTTGCCGACCATGTCGTGCACGGAGAACACGGCGACTCCGAACACCATCGCCCTCGCTCCGGCGGCGACGTCTTCATGCCGGCGGGTGGTCGTCACGGGGCCATCCTGCCCGATGATCTAGGCGGTGCGAACGCCGTGCCATCCGGCGTGGACCCACTCGGCGAGGTCGGGAGCGGCCAACTTGGTCACCAGAGCCTCGTAGCGAGCCACGTCGTCGTCGTCGAAGAACGATTGCCATTGCCCGTTCGAGCCCTTGTTGAAGAACCGTCCGGTCTCGTTCCAGAAGTTGTGGGTGACCTGCGGCGCGAGCTCTTCGGCGCGGTCACGCATGCGGTCGAAGGTCGCCGCCGCAACCAGCTCGTCCCACTTGGCCTCGTCGACGTCGATCTGCAGCACCCCCGCCAGCCGGCGCATCTCTCCGTCGAGATCCGCCTTCATGTCGGCGTAATGGAACAGCGCGACGTTGTCGTCGTCGCGTCGGTCCCAGAACGTGCCCAGATGGTCGAGCATGCCCTCGAGACCGAAGAAGTCCTCCTCCGTCCGGTCCTTCGGCTCCATCCACTCCCAGAAGCGCACGACCGGATCGTCGGATGGCACCGGGACGCCGTTGGGCATGAGCTCGGCGAGATCGTCGAGGCCCGCGACGTCAATGCGGTGTCCGATGATCACCTCGATGTTCATGTTCCTGAAGTGGTTGTCCCACGACAACGCCACGTCGCGGGGGTCGCGGCCGACCGCGACGTAAGTGACCCGCGGATCGTGCGGGATCCCATCGAAGGGCGTGTGCGTCTTGATGAACCGGCGGTGCGTTTGCGCGGCGAGCTCGGCAAACACGCTCTCGACCGTTTCCGTCTGCACGTCGATCCACGGTGACAGGCGAGTCAATGGAGCGGGCAACGCCGTGTCTTGAAAGACGAGCAGAGCGCACTGCATCTGCATCCACGTCGTGCCGCACTTCGACGGCGTGGAGATCACGATGTCGTCGTCTCGGAACTCGAAGCCATCCCATCGCTGGCTGTCCATGATCAGATTCCGGTACCGCCGGCGCGTCGCACTCATGGTCCCACCCCTTTCGCCGGTCAAACCGTACTCAGCAATCCGGTTGACGTCTGCGTGGAGCGACGACCAACGTTGCGCCCCTATGGGGAACCCGTTCGCCGAAACCACAGCGGTCGCGTCCGTTGGCCCGAACCGCTACGCGGGCAACATCCGCGAGGCCTGGAACCTCCGACCACTGCCCCAAGGCGGCATCGTCACCGCAATCGCGTTACGGGCCATGGAGGACGCGCTCGGTCACGACGAGCAACGGTTGCGCACCCTGCACACAGCGTTCGTCACCCAGGTTGCGTGCGGGCCGGTGGAGATCGACGTGGAGCTGCTGCGCGCCGGCCGCTCGATGTCGCACCTCCGAGCGGAAGTGAAAAACGTCGGCGCCCCAGGCGGGCACGTGACCACCGCGATCTTCGGATCGACTCGGCGAGGGTTCGAGTTCACCGATCTCGAGCCGCCGGTGGGCGTTCCGCCGCCCGCCGACTGTCCATCGTTCCGCGACCCGCCGCCGGTCGAGTTCGAGTTCGACTTCGGCCCGATGCCGTTCTGGGATCAGTTGGTCGAAGGGCGTGCCGCGCTCGGACATCCGCCGTGGGAGGACTACGTGCCCGACCGGGCCGAGCGGGCCATGTGGTATCGCTTCGACGAGCCGCCGATGCTCGACGACGGCACGATGGATCCGCTCGCCGTCGTGGTCTTGGCCGACACGATGCCTGGCGCCGTCGGTGAGAAGGTCGGGCGGACGGACGACAACTGGTTCGCGCCGAGCATCGACCTCACGGTGCACCTACTGAACGAGTGCCGCTCGCCGTGGCTCTTGGCGCACAACCGGTCGCGGTACGCGGGCGACGGCTACGCGTCGGCCGACATGGCGCTGTGGGACTGCGGGCCCGACGGCACAGACGCTCCCCGTCTCGTCGCGTACGCCACGCAACTGTTCTTGTTCACGTTTCTCGGCTGACGCGGCGGGCGCTTTGCGGAGGCAACGTGGCGTATGACGCCGTGATCACTCCTTAGAGGAGCAGATGGGGCGGCTGACGCGGCGGGCTGCGAGCGCGGCCGCAGTCAGCGCTCCGGCGGCCAGCAACGGCGTGGTCGCGTCGTTCCCTGTGCGCGCCACCAGCGGCGCGGGGTTGCCCTCGCCCGCGACCACCCCAGGGCACGCGGCCGACGCCGTGTACGTGCGCGCGATTGGGATAGGGACGCCCGCGCTGTCGGCCACCGCCTGCGGGGCGAACACCGCACAGTCGGCCAGCCCCACACCGGGGTCGGGAACCTCGATGGTCAGCGCTGGTTGCGGTGCGCTGAAGTCGAGGCAGGCGATGAACGGGTCGGCGGCCGCGTCGAGCGCAGTGAGCGGCTCGATGTCGAAGCGCGCTTCGATGAGTGCGAGCGCAGAGGTGTGGTCGTAGACGTCGGAGACGATCGCGCCGGGTCGAGCGAACGGCGACAGCACCATGGCGGGCACGCGGAAGCCCCGCCCGTACGCGTACGTGCCGGGTTCGACGCCTTGACTCGCACCGTCGACCGTCTTCGTTTCGATGATCGGCGGGGGGACATGGTCGTAGTAGCCGCCGGCCTCGTCGTAGCTGAAGATCACGATCGTGCGCTCCCACGCCGAGCTCTCCATCAGCAGCTTGAGCGTGGCCGCGACCGAGCTCATTCCGGTCGAGATCGGGAACGGCGGATGCTCGGACAATCCGATCTCCGGGATGATCCAGCTGACCTGGGGGAGCTGGCCCGTGGCGAGGTCGAGCTCGAGCTCCGTGAGGTCCGCGCTGATGCGCTGAAAGGTGAGCGGGCGCACGTCCGGTTGATACTGCGGAAAGAACGTAAGGGGGTTGTCGCTCTCGATCGGATCGGGACGGCTGCCGCCGGCGATGCCGCCGAGGCCGTAGACCTTCCACGTGACGGTGAGCGGACCGTCCTCGGGAAGTCCCATGCGGTCGAGGATCGTGGGCACGCCTGCGAGTTGTTGCGACTGTTCGTCGTTCACCGTGGCGGGGTTGTTGAGCACACCCGGCCACCCCGGCTTCGTCCCGTTGCTCGCGCAGTAGGAGTACAACCGATTGGCGAACGTGCCGCCGAGGAAGCTCCCGAAGTACCGGTCGCACAGCGTGAACCGGCTGGCGAGAGCCCAGTAGAAGCCGATCTCGTCGCCGGTGTAGTAGGCGAGCGTCTGCGGGCCGCCGAAGCGCACGAAGCCGTCCATCGCGCCGTCGTTCCATTGGCCGTGGATCTCGTCGAAGCCGTGCGTCTGGTCGAGCGTGCACATCGCGGTCTCGTGGAACGGTCCATAGAACGTGCCCGTCGCGTCGGGCAGAGCGACGCAGTCGGGCAGTCCGTCAGCGCCGGGATACAGACCGAAGTAATGGTCGAAGCTGCGGTTCTCCTGCATGAACACGACGATGTGATCGACGTTGTTCTTCAACCCGGTGACGAAATCCGTCGGCGCCGCGGCCGCTGACTGCACGCCAGGCAGGTACGGCATCAGTGCGGAACCGAGCACGCCACCGCCCAACACCTTCAGCGCCGAGCGCCGTGTCATTCCGCCATCGGTCACCCCGGCAGTCGAGCACGTGCAGTTGCTCGACGCACGTCCCAGCGGTCACGCTGGCCGGGTCGACGAGCGGAGGGCTCAAGATGAAGAAGGGCACGAAGGGGGAAGCGAGCGTCCACATCGACGCGCCGCCGGAGAAGGTCTACGAGCTCGTCACCGACGTGCGCCGTATGGGCGAGTGGAGCCCGGAGTGCCGCCAATGCGAGTGGCTCGACGGCGCCACCGGCCCGGCGGTCGGCGCCCGCTTCAAGGGCTCCAACCGCAACGGCCTCATTCGGTGGTCGACCAAGCCGCACGTGCTCGTGGCCGACGAGGGCCGCGAATTCGCGTTCGCCACGGACGTGCGCGGCAAGGACCTGACCAAGTGGAGCTACCGCTTCGAGCCGGACGGCGACGGCACCAAGGTCACCGAGTCGTTCGAGATGCTGGCCGACCAGCCGGGGGTGGTCACGTTCGTGGAGAAGACCGTGATGCGCGTCAAGGACCGGAAGGCCGATCTCGAGAACGACATGCGGGCCACGCTCACTCGCATCAAGGCCGCAGTCGAAGGCAGCGCTTCGTAACTGCTCAGATTCAGCGCTTGATGGTGACCGTTCCGGCGGCGGCATCAACGGTGACCTCGTCGCCGTCGCGAATGATGCGCGTGGCGTCCTTCACCATCACCACCGCGGGGATGCCGAACTCCCGGGCCACGGTTGCCGCGTGCGAGAGCACTCCACCCGTCTCGACCACCACGGCTCCGGCGATGACGAACAGCGGCGTCCACGGGGCGTCGGTGAACGGGGCGACGAGCACGTCGCCGACCTCGATGTCGCGTGCGAATCCGGCTTCGGCGGACAGGATGATGCGCGCCATGCCCCGTACGGGTCCGTCGCCGACGCTCACGCCGAGCCCGGTCAACACATTGGCGCCCGAATCGAAGTCCCCGAGCCGCTCACCCAGCGGTTCACCCACCCAGTTGTCCGGCAGACGGTGATGCTCGGCCTCCTCGGCTTGCGCCCGGCGGCGCTCGACGCGCGCTGGCGCGTCGGCGACGACGCCGCCTCCGACGATCGTGTCGACTTCGTCGTACGTCAGGAAACGAGCGTCGCCACTGTCACGCACCGCGCCGGCCTCGGCCAAATGACGGCTGAGCGCGAGATACGGCGAACGAGCGCGACGGCACGCGAGCACCCATGTGGCCTTCGACAACTCGCGCAGCCGCGTGAAGTGCTGCGCGGCGGAGAGTTGCTCGTCGAACGCGTCGTGCAACTCGCTGGGCAAGCTGGCCCGCAGCTCGGCCTCGAGCGCTTGTCGGCGTTCGACGGCGCGGGCGATGTTGGTCAGGGGCGAGTCGCCGTCCGGCACGGCCAGCATCGAGCGCACTTGCGACAGTGCGAACGCGGGCTCCTCTGACCAGTCGGCGTTCGTCGGATCGACCTCGCCCTGACCGCGGTAGCCGAAGTCGAAAAGCAGGCTGCGATATGCGTCCCCGACCTTCGACGTGTCGCCTTCGAGCGTGCGTCGCAGCGTGTCGATGTCGCCGTGCTCCGCGATGTCTCGCAGCTCTTTGCGTTCTCTCACCATCGCGGCCAGTCCGTAGAGCCGCACCGCAGGACGCGAACTCTCGACCTCGCCGAGCCCCGAGCACAAGGCAACCACGAGGTTCGGGTCGCCCTCCCCCGCCTGGATCACGCCCGCGAGACGTACTTGATGATCGGCTGCGGCCACGGACACGACGTAGTGGAGATTGAGGTGGTTCGAGAAGTCGTCCTCATGGATCTCGTTCCACCGCTCCCAGGCCGAGACGAGATCGAGGTCGAGGTCGCGATCCATCCGTCCCGTCGCCCGCTCCGCGTACAGCCACTCGCGCCTTCCGGAGAGCACAGCCGGCGCCGCGGCGCGTTGCTTGGCTGCCGTAGCTGCCGCGTCAGCGCGTTCTTGCTCCGTGCTGTCGACGATGAAGCGCTCCCCGCCGCTGGCGCCGGTGAAGAACTGCTGCAAAATCGCTTGCGCGATGTCGGCGTCGAGCGCCGACACGGCCGCCACCGAGAAACCGTTGTTGAGCGCCAGCCGCCCACCGAACACGCCGAAGAAGTTGCCGGCCGGTGGCGGAACGAGCGTCGCGTTGTGCCCGCCCGGGTAGGTCGCCATGAGGCGACGAAGCCCCACGTAGTCGTAGTGATTGAACGTCGTCGCCACCAACGGGCTCAGAACGCCGGGGATGATCTCGGAGCCATTGACCGACGTCCAGATGTCGTACGTCGGGTTTGGCGCGGTGTCCCAGTCCGTCACGAACTTCGCCGCCTGCGCCGTGTCTGTCACCCCTGCCCCCTGACAGGATCAAACTACGTCGGTGACTCGGTTCTGTCGATGGTCGTGAAGGCGAGGGCCCCCAACCGATGCGTTCGACCGCCTTCTACAGGTTGACGATCCAGATGCCGCGGTCGGACTGGAAGAACTCGCCTTTCCAGATCAACACGAACTGACCGGTCTCGGCGTTGTCCTTGAAGCACACGGTGCCGGACTTCGTGCCGCCGGGCACGATCTGGCCGGAACCGAGGCTGGCGTCGGTGAGCTCGAAGGACTGCACGACGCCGGACGGCGTCTGCAGCTTCCACTCGAACTCGTTGTAACTACTCGCGGCATCCGCGCGATTGAGGTACGTCACGTCGGCACAGATCTCAGGGCCGAACACGGCTTCCGGCTCCCGACGAACATTCGTCGCCGTCATCGTGTAGCCCTGAAGCTTCACCTGCGATTGTGCATCCGCGCACTGATCACCCGTCTGATGATCGGCGTAGGTGACGGCCGCACACGACGCCTCGTTCGACGCGGTCTTCTCCTTGGTTGCACTGCTGACCGCGATGATGACGATGGCCATCAGCACGAAGAACGCGCCACCGACGATCAAGAATGCTTTGAGACAGCCACCCATCCCCTTGCGCGCTGGGGCCGGCGGCTGCGCCCACCCCGGGTGGGGTGCCGCGTTCGGCGGAGGCGGTGCTGCATACGTCGGCGGAGGCGGCGCGTAGCTCGGCGGAGGTGAGGCAACGCGCACCGGCGCTGGAGCTTGGCGTGCGGACGTACTTGTGGAGTTCGAGGCCTGCGCCTCGTCGTGGGCGGAGCCCCTGGACGGCACCGTCACCTGATCGGAGAGATCCGACCCGCACTTCGAGCAGAACTTGGCGTTGACGGCGACGCGTGAGTCGCACTCCGGACACGTTCTGGGCATTGCCTTCAGCTCCCCGTTGATGCCCGCGGGCACAAGCCGTGTACGGGCTACCCGCGCCTTCCGGCGGCCAGTCGTGGCGTGTCGGGATCATCACTGTGCGCGCGCACCGACGCGACTGGAACAATGATCGCGTGACCGCGATCGACACGGCGGAACGCGCCAAGACCCGCAGCGACGCCACGCTGCTCGCGGCCGCCGCGCTGTTCACCGTCGCGGTGCTCCTCCACAACAGCGACCACGTGCGTCGCGGCGCCGATGCCGTGAACAAGGACGTGTTCTGGGCGGGCACGTCGTCCCTGTTCATCGAGGTCGCCATCGTCGTACTCGTCTGCCGGCGTCACCGCCTCGCGCCACTCGCAGCCACGGCCGGCGGCTTCTCGTTGGCCGCGGGTTACGTGCTCGTTCACTTCCTGCCCGCGCGCAGTTGGCTGAGCGACTCCTTCACCAGCGCGAGCAACGTGAGCCCGTTGTCGTGGATGGCGGCGTCGTTCGAAGTGATCGCCGCGATCACGCTCGGCGTCGTCGGCGTCGTCGCATTGCGCCGGCACGGCGGTCTGGCGTCAGCGACGCGGCCGGTGGCCGATCAGCTCAGTCTGCGCGACGGGCTGACGCATCCGTTTGCGTTGGCGATGATGATCGGCAACGCCGCGATCTTCGTCATCTCCTTCGCGCAACTCTGACGACCTTTCGCGCGAGCCGCGCTCGGTAGGTGCGACGCGCCGGAACTCGGTGCTCGATCTCGGCCTCGGGCGGAAGGCGGTTCTCACCGGTCTCCAGTCCGCCGGTGTGGACAGCGACGACGCGCGTTCCGCGGGCGATCTCGCCTCGTTCGATGAGGTCCCACAGGCCGTACATGCTCTTGCCGTTGTAGCGAGTGTCGAGCTCGATTCCGTGCGCCTGCTGGAAGGCGCGCATGAACGATCGCACCCGCATGTCCGGCAGCTGACGGCTGTGATAGTCGAGGCACACATCCCAGTTGCGCGGATCCTCGCCACCCGCCGCCTCGGTGAAGCGGTGCACGCGATCGACGTCGTAGTCCTGTCCTTGCAATGCCGTGAAGCCGAGCACGCGGGCGCGACCGGCGGCGCCCAGTGCGAGCCCGGCGAGCGTCCCGCCGGTGCCCATCGGTGTGGTGATGAGGTCGACGTCGATGTCGATCTCGCGCACGATGGCTCCACAGTTGGCGATGCCCGTGGGATTGGAGCCACCCTCGGGCAGGACGTAGCCGTCGGGGACCTTGGCCCGGACGAGATCGACGCGGCCCATCGGCGCGGCCCGCCGGTACACCGCCGACGGAACGTCGATGAGCTCCATGCCGAGCGCGCGCAACCGCGCGAGTGCGCGCGCCGAGTGCCGAGACTCCTCCACGATGCCCACGCTCTGCAGGCCCAGCTCGCGGCAGGCGCTCGCGACCGCGAACAGAAACGTGGAACGACCGATGCCGAACGCGATGACCCGATGAGCACCGGAGCGCAGGGCGAGCTCGAGGTTCGGCGCGAGCTTGCGCAGCTTGTTGCCGCCGAACTGCGGATGACTCTCGCCCTCGAGCTTGAGCCACAGGTCGACACCGCGCCGCGACAACAACCCGTCCTCGATGTGCACCAACGGTGTCGGGAGCCGGCACAGCGCGCTGAGCGGATCACCCTCCGACGCCGCGGCCATCGAACGATCCTACGGATGCTCGCTGCACCAGCACGCCGTCGCGAACCAACTGGTCGATCGCGTCGTCGCTCAACCCGAGCACCTCGCGCAGCACCTCATGGTTGTGCTGGCCCTGCCAGGCCGGCCGCCCGGTCGTGCCGGCCGACGCAGCGGAGAACCGGAAGGGCGACCGCGGCAGCCGCAGTGCACCGCTCTCGCCGTCGCCCACATCGACGATCGCGTCGCGCTCGCGGGCCCAGTCCGACACGTTCACATCGCGCAGCGATTGCATCTGCCCCACCGCGAGCCGGGCCGTTCCGAGCGCGGTCTCGAAGTCGTCGAAGCGCGAGAAGCCCGACGCGAACGTCTGGAACACGGTGAGCATCGCTTCGCGGTTGATGTTGCGCGCCTCACGCGTCGCGAAGCGCTCGTCGGTGAGGAGCTCGGGCGTCTGCATCGCCGCGCACCAGGCAGGAAAGCTCGACACGGGGTCGCCCGGCACGTGCACAACGGTGCCGTCGCCGAGTCGGAGCACCGGCGCGTTGAAGCTGCCGAAGATGTGCAGCAGGTCGTCGCTTCCACCGTCGGCCGATGCCGCGAACTCCACAGCGGTCCACTCGGTGGCCTGCAACATCACCTCCGCCATCGACACGTCGACGTGCTGTCCTTCGCCGGTGCGCTCGCGTTGCAGCAGCGCAGCGAGGATGCCGACGGTCGCCTGCGCACCCGTGGATAGGTCGGCGTGCGAGACCGCCTCCTGACGCGGCTCGGCGTGCAGCTTGCGAGCGGTGAACTCCATCAATCCCAGCTCGGCGTGCATCACGGGTGCGTACGCACGTCGGTTGGCCATCGAGCCGCGCTGACCGTAGCCGGAGATCGAACAGAACACGACCGTCGGATTGCGAGCTTTGACCGCGGCGTAGTCGAGACCGAGACGCTCCAAGACGCCGGGACGGAAGTTCTCGAGCACGACATCGCACGCCGCCGCGAGATCGGCGACGAGAGCGCGGCCCGCTTCGATGTGCAGATCGACGGAGATGCATCGCTTCCCACAATTCTGCTGGGCGAAGTACACCGGGAATCCTCCGACGCGCGGCTGCGCCGTGCGGGTGAGGTCACCCTCGGGTGGCTCGACCTTGATCACATCGGCGCCTAGGTCGGCGAGTGCCTTGCCGCACGACGGACCCGACAGCACGCGGGACAGGTCGAGCACGCGCAGCCCGTCGAGCGGTCGAGCGGCCCCGTGCGGCGTTGGTTCGCTCACCGCCCGAGTCTCGCACCGTGTGTCGGAGTCGGAGTCGGAGTCGGAGTCGGAGTCGTAGCCTCGGCCCGGATGCCGATGCAGATGCCGATGCCGATGCCGATGTCGATGCAGAGCGTGACGGTCGCGTCGTTCAACATCCACTGGGGACGTGCGCCGCGGTCGTTCAAGCCGTACGACCTCGTTGAGGCGTGCCGCCGGCTCGACGCCGACGTGCTCGCGCTGCAGGAGGTCTGGCGGCCTGACGGCGGACGAAGCGTCGCCGAAGAGGTCGCCGACGCGCTCGGCTACGAGATCCACCAGGTGTGGTCGGCGCGAGCCGTCCAGGATCCGAAGTGTCGCCTCGTCGGCCGCACCGGACAGGCGGTGGGTACCGGCGATTGGGGTCAAGCGCTGCTCACCCGTGTGCCTCGCAGTCCGGTGACCGAGCACCGGCTCGACGGATTTCTCTACGACAACATCGATCGCGCCGTGATGACGACCGACATCGAGCTCGACGGCGGCACGTTCGCGGTGTGCGCATCGCATTTTCCGCACCTCGAACACATCTCGCCATTGTTGCGCTGGCGACTGCGCGGCGTGGTGCCCGACCCGCACGAACCGGCCGTGCTCATGGGCGACTTCAACATGTGGCGCTGGGTGGCGCGATTCATCGTGCCAGGTTGGCGAGACACGGTCCGCGGCGCGACGTGGCCGACGCCGGTGTCGGTGTTCCAGATCGATCACCTGATGACCACACCGTCGGTCGCGGTGACCGACGCGAAGGTCGTGCGCGTCGGCAAGTCCGATCACCGTCCGATCCGCGCGCGCGTGTCTCTCCGACGAGACGCGAGCTCGACGAAATAGACCGGACCGCGGTTCGGACCATCCACGAATGGTGCAGGCGGCGGCGTCACAGTTGTCGTCGTCCTGTCCCAGGCCCACGGCAGCAGCTCATCCGCACCATGGCACCGGCAACATTGACTCGCGCTCGACGGCGCTGGACCGTCCCTTCAATCGCGTTCGCGCTGATCCTGTCCGCCTGCGGCACGAACGCGTCGGCCATCCACAAGACCGCGGCGACCGACACGGGCACCGGACCCGGCACCTCCGGCGTCGCCACGACGCAGACGCCACCACCGCCACCACCACCGCCGACATCGCCGCTGTCCGGCCTGCCGGTCGATCCGGCGATGATGGCCCGGCCGGTGCTCGTCGTGAAGATCGACAACGTTGCCGAGGCGCACCCGCAATACGGCATCAACCAAGCCGACGTGGTCTACGAGGAGTTGGTCGAGAACAGCTCGACGCGGCTGATGGCGCTGTTCCAGTCGACCGATGCTGGCCCGATCGGTCCGGTGCGATCGGCCCGCCCGACCGACGTGCTGTTGTTCACGCCATTGAGCCGGCCGCTGTTCGCATGGTCGGGGGCGAACACGTGGGTGCGCGACATGATCGGCAACGCCAACATCGTCGACGTCGGCAACACGCCGGCGGTCGATCAGTACTACCGCGACGGCTCGCGCGTTGCGCCCCACAACCTGTTCATCCAGGGTTACCTCTCGATGCTCGCGAGCCACCAAGAAGACGCCGGCGCGCCGCCGCCGTTGTTCGCGTATCGCACGGCCACCGATCCGCTCGGCGCCAACGCCCGACCACTCGGAAGCGTCAACATCGTGTACGGGTCGTACGGCGGGAATGCACCCGTCGACTACGTGTGGGATGGCGTCGGCGGATGGATGCGTTCGCAGAACGGCGTGCCGCACGTCGACAGCGACGGCGTCCAAGTGGCGCCGCCGAACGTGATCATCCAGTTCGTCGACTACGTGCCGAACGGCGGCATCCCCGATGGACAGTTGCTCGGCCAAGGCACCGCGTGGGTGCTCACGGCCGGCCAGATCGTGGAAGGCACGTGGGTGAAGTCCGCACCCGAGACGCCGACGCAGTTCCTCGACGCCACCGGCGCGCCGATCAGGCTGACACCGGGTCGCACGTGGGTGTCACTCGCGCCCCCGGGCAGCGCCACGATCACCGGCTGAGCGCGACCTACCTCCGACTCACCGATTCGGCAATGGGAAGTCATCATCGGCCGGCCACACCGTGATGAGCTTCATGCGCCCGTCTTCCGCCAACTCGCAGAAGTCGGTACCGCCGGAACGTGAGCCGTCGGGCAACGTCCAGACGAAGCTGTAACGGAAGAAGCCGTGGCGCACATCGATCGGTGTGACGACTTCGACGCCGACGCCGCCGCCGGTTCGGCCGCGCTCCTGACCCTTGCTCTCGATCGGCAAACCCTCCGGAGTTCCGGCCATGCCCACCATGTGGCCGCCGATCATGTCGGAGACAGCCTCGAGGCCTTCGAGTCGGCCCAATCCGGGATCCATGAAGACAACGTCTTCGGTGCAGCACTGTCGGAGCACTTCGACGCGCTGCTGTGGATCGCGCTCGAACCACGCCTTGCCGTAGATGATGAGGCATTCCTCGGGGGTCACGGTGCCGACCCTATTGCAGCGCCTCCGCGCGGGCCCGCACGGCATCGAGCGGGAGATCACCGATGGCGTCGAGTGCCTGCTGCACGAGCTCGCCCGCGCGGCCCGCGTTGCCCGATCGCTGCTCGACCGCCGCCCATTCGATGAGCGCGCGTGCGATCCACGCCGGCGCGCCGATGCGCTCGTGCGCGTGCACGGCTTGCTCGAACCACGTGATCGCTTGCGTGGGATGGCCGAGCGTGTCGGCCAGAAGGCCGAGGTAGTACCGCTGCGACCCGAGATACCAGCCTCCCGTGAAGGCGTGGAGATCGGGATCCTGTTCCAGGATCGGCGACAACGCTTCGGCGGATGGCACGTGAGCGACCCGAGCCGCCACCTCGGCCCAGGTTGCCCGCGCGATGTACAGCGCAGCGTCGTCGGGGATGTCGGCGAACCCGTTGCCGCCCCGCTCCTCGAGGATCTCGATCGCCTCGTCGGTGCGGCCTCCTTCGACGAGCGCAAGCGCCGCGAGCGCGGGGACGATGGCCGGGACTCCGGGTGCATACCGCTCCGCCGCCAAGTCCACAATGGTGTTGGCCACCAATCCGAGGAACCCGCGTTCACGCGCCAGTTGGATTTGGATGCTCGAGTAGTAGGTCTCGACCTCGGGCATGTTGTGGGCGGTCAACGTTCGATGCAGCTGTTCGGCCAGCTCGGCCAGATCGTCGAGGCGGCCCTCGACGATGGCCACCTCGGCTTCGCCGATCAGCAGCGAGTCATCGATCGCAGGATGGCCGATCGTTGCGAGCGTGCGAAATCGCTCGAGGGCCTTGTGCATGACTTCGCCGTCACCCAGCGCGACAGCGTTGTACAACATGCCCAGCGATGACTCGAGCCGGATCAGTGGATCTGGATCGTTCCACGCGCGCTCGGCGTCCTCGTTGAAGCCGCCGCTCCTGCGGAGCACACTCGTGTCGTCTGCCCATGATCGAGTTCGGCTCACCCGCGCGAGCAGCCGGAAGCGAATCGAGAAGTCCTCGATCGAGTCGAGCAGCTCGGTCGCCTCCTCACACAAACGGGCCTTGCGTTCGGTGTCTCCGGTGTAGATGGTTTCGGTGGCGAGCGTCGCGAGCAGCGCCACGCGAGTCGGGGCATCGAGACCCGCAGATTGCGCCAACGCCCGCTCCAGCAACGCCATCCACTCGCGGTCTTCTGGCTGGCTCTGATCGAAGCTGCTGCGACGACTGACTGACAACGCCTTGGCCATCAGCTCGATGTCACCGAGCTCTTCGGCCAGTACCGCGGCCTGCAACAAGGTCTCGCGCGATCCAGCGACTCCGGCCAACCGCTCGGCCTCGCCCAGAGCGGCCATCAGCTCGGCGGTCAGCCGACGGTCGCCCTCGCCGTCGAGCAGCTCGAGCGAATGGCGGTACCAGTGCGCGGCCTCCGCGGGCGCCGCCGCCGCGGTGGCCAGCTCTGCGGCGCGCTGGCTGTAGACGAGCGCTTCCTCCGGCGCTCCGGCCGCGTTCGCTTCCGACCAGTGATACGCGAGCGCCGAGGCCGTCTCGATCGTGAGGTCGTCGCGTGAGCGCGCCTCGAGCGTGTTGGCCACCCTCCTGTGCATGCGGGATCGCCGGGTGCTCGACAGTTCTTGGTGCAACGTCGAGCGCACGAGTGCGTGCGCGAAGCGGTAGGTGCCGACGCCGGTCTCGACCACGAGGTGGGCATGCAGGGCCGGCTCGAGCTGCCCGAGCACGGCGTCTTCGTCGTTGCCCGCGACGGCGGCAAGGACGTCGAGCGCGAACGTCGGACCGATCACGGCGGCGGTGGCCAGCGCATCCTGGCTCGCCTGCGGCAACATCGTGAGCCGGCGGCCGACGACGTCGCGCACACCCTCGGGCAACGCGAATCCTTCGGCCGCCTCCCCCGCCACCCACTGGCCGTCGCGGCGCGTCACCGCCCCGCTCTCGCCGAGATGGCGCAACACCTCGCTGACGAAGAACGCGTTGCCGTCGGTCTCGTCGTGCAACGACTGGGCGAGTTGCAGACCCGCGGCGTCGAGCGTGTGGCCGGCCGCCGCGGTAACGAGCTCGATCACGCCGCCTTCGTCGAGCCCTTCGAGCGCGACGCGGGTGATGTCGAACGCACGGCGAAAGTCGACGAGCATCCCGGACAGCGGATGGGTGCGGTCGAGGTCGGTGTCGCGGTAGGTCCCGATCACGAGCAAGCGAGGAATCGGATCGCTCAACATGATGTGCCGAAGCAGCAGCAGGGAGCCGAGATCGGCCCAATGCAGATCATCGAGCACGAGTACCAGCCCCGACGTCGCATTCGCGTCGAGCCAACCGCGCACGGCGTCGAACAGCTTCCGACGTTCGGCCTCCGGATCGGCAGCCAATGGCGCCGCCAGTCCCGGCACGACGTCGTTCACCTCCGAGGCGAGCCGCGACAACTCATGGGCCAGTGGCCCGAGCTCGGCGGACGCGCCATCGGCGCGCAGTTGCACGCGCAACGCTTCGACGAACGGTTGATACGGCGCGGCGATCAACTCGTCGCATCGGCCGCCGAGCACGGTTGCGCCCCGGTCGAGCAGCTCGCGCGCCACCTCCGCCACGAGCCGCGTCTTGCCGACGCCCGGCTCGCCCGCGAGCAGCGCGACGCGAGTCTCACCGGCAATGGCACGCTCCCACTCAGCGGTTACGGCGGCCCGCTCGGCTTCCCGCCCCGCGAAGCCGAATCCTCCGAGCTGCGCGAGCACTGGCGGCAGCCGGTCCGCCGACGTTCGTTGCGCGCCACGCGCCCACAGCACTTCATCCGCGGCGAGCGGCTCGGACAACCCCTTGAGGTCGAGCGCTCCGACGCTGCGGAACTCGTGATCACCCCGACCGCGCGCCAACGCCCGCACGAGCGACGAGCACAGGATCTGGCCCGGCGTCGCCGCGCTCTCCAGCCGTTGCGCCTCGACGACCGGCAGGCCGAAGCAGTCGCCGTTCTCGAGCGTCACGTCGCCCGCCGACAACCCGACCCGCACGCGCAACTCGTTGTCGTCGCGCTGGTTGCGCGCGTCGATCGCCTGCTGGATCGCGACCGCCGCACGGATGCCGTCACTCGCGCCGTCGAACGTGGCGAGGTAGCCATCGCCCGTGTGCTTCACGATCTGGCCGCCATTGCCCTCGATCGCGCCCGACACGGCGCGGTCGTGCGTCAAACGCACCCGATCGGCCTGCTCCTCCCCGACCCGCACACGCAACGCGGTCGAGTCCACGAGATCGGTGAACAGCACCGTCAGTGTCTCGACTCGCCCCACCACTCCGACCCTCCCTGCTCGAGCGTCAGTATGGCGATTGCGGTCAGTTCGTGTGTGGCGGCGCGGCCGATTGGGACATTTGGGATCGCGGCGTTGTCCGTGGTCACTACAACTAGCTAGCTAGCTACGCGTCGCCCACCACGCGGCTTCTTCGAGACCGAGCGGGGTCGACGGCGGTCCATCGGTGATGGGCCACATCTCTTCCGCGATGCGCCGGAAGTTGGCTTCGGCGTACAAGCGACCGAGGATCGCGATCAAACCCACGTTGATGCGCTGCAGGATCGTCCAGCGGGCCGGCATGTTGGCGTACTTCACCGCGTCGCCGTGTGTCGCTCGCCCGAACATGAACCGTCGCACGACCTCGGTCGCGTACTCGGGCGTGAACCGGAACGGCTCGTCGAGTCGCACCATCTCCCAGAACGCCATGCTGTACTCGCGGATCTCCTCGGGAGACACGGGCGCGCCCGGCGGGTAGTACCCCGACCGCGTCGCCGCCGCGGTGATCTTGTCCAGGTCGTCGTCGAGCACCATCGCGTCGACGAGATCCATGAGCTGGCTGAGGTCCTCGTCGGTGTAACGCTTCACGAGCCCGAAGTCGAGGAACGTCACTCGTCCCCCCGGACGGAACAAGTAGTTCCCCGGATGCGGGTCGCCGTTGAACGCCTTCAGTCGGTAGAGGCTGCGGAACACGAAACGGAAGATGGTCTCGCCCGCGAGCTGGCGCTCGGCTTCACTCCACGTGTCGAGCTCGGCGAAGCGCGCTCCCGTCGCGAGCTCGGTCGTGAGCACCCGGCCCGTACTCAGTTCGGGGATCACGTCGGGCACGTGGATGAACGGATGGCCGCGGTACCAATCGGCGAAGAGTTGTTGGTTGGCGGCCTCGGCGCGGTAATCGAGCTCCTCGGTGATGCGCTCGCGGATCTCGTCGAGGAACGGCTGCATGTCGAAATTCTTGAACATGATCGGCGCCGGGAGCATCGCTGTGTCCATGCCCGCGAGATCGGCTTTGATCGCGTCCTCGACGCCCGGATACTGCACCTTGACGGCCACCGCGTTGCCGTCGAGCGTGATGGCGCGGTGCACTTGGCCGATCGACGCGGCCGCGATCGGTACCGGATCCCATTCGGCGAACAACTTGTCGGGTGGTGCGCCGAGCTCGGCTTCGATCATCTCCGCCGCGAGCTCCGCGCTCATCGGCGGTGCATCGGCCTGTAGCTGTTCGAGGGCTTGGCGCACGGGCTCGGGCATGCCGTCGTCGACGAAGCTCGCCACCTGGCCGAGCTTCATGAGCACGCCCTTCATGTTGCCGAGCGTCGCCGCTACGTCTTCCGCGGTGCGTAGCTCCAACTCCGCGTCGAGTGCCTCCTTGCGCTCCGCCGACGCGAACACCCGCCGGGCGCGATTGCTCGCCACCGTGGAGCCGACTCGAGCCCCCAATCGGACGAGTTCGCCGCTGCGCGCCGCGCGGCTGGTGGCCCGCACCGGACCGGTCGCAGCGATGCGGTGCCGCGTGCTGCGGTGCTGCGTGATGCGGTGCTGCGTGCTGCGGACCACGACGACCGCAGCGGCGACGGCGGCGCTGCCGAGCAGCCACCGTCCTGACCTCGACGTTCGCGCGTGTCGCACCCCAGTGCCGTCCTTGCGCTGTCCGAATTGCAGTGCCCGTCACCGTAATGTGAATTGATTCACGAAGTCGACTCCCGCCGGGCGACGCCGCCCGCTCCGGATGGCAGCACCTCTACGTTTGGGCGGATGGAGGGCGTGCGCGTCGACCGGTGGCTCTGGTCCATCCGCCTGTTCAAGACGCGCGCCGAATCGACGAAAGCGTGCACCGCCGGTCACGTGCGAGTGAACGGACACACCGCCAAGCCCGCCTCAGCCGTCGACGTCGGCGATCGCATCGAGGCCCGCATCCACGACCGTGACCGTGTCGTCGAGGTGACGCGCACGATCAACAATCGCGTCGGCGCACCGCTCGCTGTCGAGTGCTACGTCGACCACAGTCCACCCGCACCGCCGCGCGACACGATGCGCACCGCGGAACGAGAACCCGGCGCGGGACGTCCGACCAAACGCGAGCGCCGCCAAATCGATCGCTGGCGCGGCGGACGCTGACCGCGTGCGTTCAGGTCGTGAGGGGTGGCATCCCGGCCATGGCGCGGAAGTCGTCGGTCGAGTTCGTCACGGGAAACGGCTCGGCCGGGACGGGCAGGCCGAGGCGCTCGCAGATCGGCTCCCAACCGTCGGACGGCTGCCACTCCAAGAGCTGTGCAGGCGGGACTTCGCGTCGCACGGCCGCGTTGTGCTCTTCGTAGGCCGCGATCATCGCCGCAGGATCGTCGAACTGGTCGCTGAACCGGTCGTGCAACAGTCGGCGCACCGAATTCAGCCACGGCGCCACCTCCGGCGGCGCGTGCGCGACCGCCGGAAAGATCGTGTTGGCCGCGCTGCGGTACCACACGTTCGGTTCACGCACCGAGAGCAACACGAGCGCGTCGGGATTCGCAGCGAGCAACTCGCGCCAGAATGCGCCCCCGGGCCAGTCGACGATGGCGCGATACCCCTCGAGCATCTTCGCCCAGTCGACCGGTCCACCCTCGATGGCGTCGATCCACGCGGGTATCTGGCTCGGATCGCCGAGGATCTCGATCATGTGATGGCAGGGACCGCCGAGCAGCTGCTCGAGGGCCACTTTCAACGAATGCGTCCCCGTACGGCCGACACCGGCACCTACGACGGCAAGTGACATCGTCTTCTCCTCCATTGGTGTGAGCACGATGTCACCAATCGACGGTGACATCTCCGATTGCGTCGCGATGCTTCTCGAGCCAGCTGCGGGCGAACGGACAGCTCGGCACGAGCGTCAGGTGGTCGCGGCGGGCCCGCTCGAGCGCGGCCTGCACGAGCACGCCGCCGAGGCCTCGCCCACCGAGCTCGTCGGGAACTTCGGTGTGGATGAGCGTGAGCCGATCGCCGTGCACGTGGTACACGAGCTCGGCGAGGTGACCGTCGTCCCTGATCTCGAACCGTTCCTCGGCCGCGTTGTCGACGACGTCGCTCACTGCGCACGCCCCAAGGTGTCGAGATCGCCGAGTTGGAAGGCCCACAGGGGTGTGCGGGGAGACCCGGCCACCGTGTCGACCTGCTTCGCGGGGAAGCCGTCGATCACGGCGTGATCGTCGAACGTGGCCCGCTGCTTCACGACCGCTCCCGCGCCCACGACGCTGTCGGCCCCGACGCGTGACGAGTCGCACACCGTTGCGGCCGGCTCGACCACCGTGCGCGCACCGATGTGACAGCCGTGGATCATGCACGCGGGACCGATGATCACATCGTCTTCCAGCACGAGCTCGTTGTCGGGCAACAGGTGCAGCACCGTGTTCTCGAGGATCTGCACCCGCGCCCCGATGCGCACTGGTCCGTGCGAGTCGCCGATGATGCGCACCCCGGCGCCGATGATCGAATCGGCGCCGATCACGACGTCGCCGGTGATCTCTGCGCTGTCGAACACTCGGGCCGTCGGCGCGACGATCGGCGTCTTGTCGCGGTAGGCGTACAGCTGACCCATGGTTGGTCCCACTTCCTGACGGCCGACGAGTTCGGTGAGGTTCGTATCGGTCGGGAGCGCAAGATCGCCGCCGCGCAGGCCGCGCAGCCGCTCGAGATCGGCGGCGTTCGCCGCCCGCACCACGCGTGCCGGGTTGCCGACGGCCACCACGTCGTCGGGAAGGTGCATGCCGGATGGCACGAGCGTGCGCTCGCCGAGGAACACACGGTCACCGAGACGCGAACCGGGCAGCAACGTCGAACCGTTCCCGATCTCGCACAGGTCACCAACGGTCGCGCCGACGATCGTGCACCGGTGACCGAACACCGACTTGTGGCCGATCGTCGTCACCAGTTCGGGGCGCCCGATCACCACCGAGTTCTCGAGCACCATCGAGGTCGAGCCAATACGCACGTGCCCGTCGACCGAGCGCACCGCCGTGCCCTGGGCCAGCATGCTGTGCCGCCCCATCCACACCGTGCCGAGCACGGTGGCCGACGACGCCACCGTCACGTCCGCCGCGTTCCTGCCCGTCATGAGAAGAGCATCGAGAGCCGGCCGCGTCGCGCTCATTGCTGCGGTCTACACCGACACAGCGTCCACCGCCATCCATCCGCGTACGATGCCCGATCGTTGTTGGAGCCTGCCGACGCCGCGCTCGTCGAGATCGACGTCGTCGATCCGAGCCACCGCCACGCGCAGTACTGCCTCAACGAGTACTTCGCCGAGCTCGACCGGCGATTCGATTCCGGCTTCGATCCCGCGGTGACCCGCACGGTCGATCTCGATGAGGTCCGCCCGCCCGCGGGCTTGTTCCTCGTCGCGAGTCTGCGGTCCGAACCGATCGGCTGCGGTGCCCTCAAGTTCCATCGCAACGAGGCGACCGAGCTCAAGCGCATGTGGGTCGCCGAGTCGGCCCGGGGCCTCGGTGTCGGACGTCGCCTTCTCGCGGCGCTCGAGGCGCAAGCGGTTGCGAACGGCAGCCGGTCCGTCCGGCTCGACACGAACAGGGCACTGACCGAAGCGATCACGATGTACCGCTCGGCCGGCTACGTCGAAGTCGACGCGTTCAACGACGAGCCGTACGCCCACCACTGGTTCGAGAAGACGCTGTGACTACGCCACGCCCGCGGGATCGACGCCGGTGCCACCGGCGGCACTGCTCGCGTAGGCCGCGAGGGCGAAACGCAAGACGTCGACCGCCTCCTCGCCACTCCACAGCAGCGGGCCTTCGCCGGTGTGCAACCACCGCAGCCAGTGACGACCCGAGTCGCGAAAGCTGCTGGCCCAGTCATCGTCGAGCGCGTGGTACGAACGCATCTCGCCGTCGACGTACACCTCGAGGCTCGGCTGCTGTATGCCGCGTCCGGTGCAGCGGTTGACGCGGGCATAGCCCTTGCGCCCGGTGACTTCCCAGCGCTCGTCGTTCGTGTAGTAGTCCGAGCGCAGATACATGTCGACCGCGAGGGTGATGTCCCATACGCCGCGCACGCCGTTGGTGTGCTCCCACACGATCGTCGTCGGCGCGTCGATCGCGATGCCAGGAACGACCTCGGTGCCGCCGACCCACGCCCGCACTTCCTTGATGGGCCCGAAGAGCCACAGCGCGGTCGAGAGCTTGTGCCAGCCGTCGTCGAACACGAGGATGCCGCGGCCGCGTTGCATCTGCTGGAACTGCCAGTCGTAGCTGCTCGCCGGCACGTCCCATCCGCCGCGGCCACTGGCGACCATCTTCATGTGGTAGCCGCTCACGTCGCCCAGGTCGCCCGACTCGATCGTCGCCTTGAGCTTCCGCATCGGCTCGTAGAACAGGTAGTTCTCCATCACGCGCAGCACCTTGTCGTTGGCGCGGGCGGCGTCGAGCATCTGCTGCGCGCTGTCGAGGTCGTTGCACATCGGCTTCTGCAGGTTGACGTGCCACCCGTGGCCGAGCATCTCGATCACACCGTCGACGTGCAGCGGGATGGGCAACAACGCCTCGACGGCGTCGACCTCGAGGTCGCTCGCCGCGAGCTCGGCCGTCGTGGCGAACGTTCGCGCCTCGGGCCAGTCGGCGAGGCGTTGCGCACGGCGCTCTTCGCTCGGATCGACGAGCGCGACCACCTCGACGTCGGGATTGTCGAGGTAGGCACGCATGTTGAGGTCGTAGATCCGTCCGAGCCCGACGAAGGCGGCGCGCACGGGGCGGTCGTAGGGCGTGAACGTCATGCCACGCTCGCATCGTGGTGCGGCGGAGGTTCGAGCTGTTCCATGAACTCGAGGCGGATGTGCCCAGGTGCATCGACGAACGCGATGCGGCGTTTGCCAAAACTGCCTTCGACGATCGTCGGGCCCCACACGACGGTGTGACCCTCGAGCTCCGCATCGAGGTCGTCGGTGAACAACGCTGGATGGAGAAAACCCTCCGAGGGCACCTCGACCTGGTCCTCGTAGATCGCGTGCGTGAACAGTGTGATCATGACCGGGCCGAGGTGCACGTCCGCCCGTTCGCCGTTGTTCCAGAGCATGCGATCACGCACCTGCGCGCCGGCACCCTCGTAGAACAGACACGCAGCATCGAGGTCGGCGACCTTCACCGCGAGATTTGCCAGGCCCGTAACCGTCACACCCTCTCCCGTCACTGCAGCCGATCGTCAGGACGGGCGACGTTAACCGCCGGCTGCGCTCCGGAACTCAGACCAGAGCGGATGCGGCGGCGCGCACGTCGGCCATGCCGATCGCGTTCGCGGTGGCCAGTGCGGACGCGGCGAGGGGAAGCACGCGCTCGCCATCGCCGGGCGCGTCGCGCGCGGCCAGTACGGCCGCCAGCTCCACCTCGATCATGGCGCGGACCGGAACCTCGCCGCCGCGCTCGTGCGAGGCCAACGCCATCTCGAAATGGTGGACTGCGTCATCGATCCGACCCAGGCGGAGCGCGTAGCGCGCCAGCGCGAACGCCGAGGAGCCCCATATCGCCTCGGGGCCGGCGAACATCCACACATCGGGATACGGCTGCAGCCGCTCGTAGGCGATCTCGGCCATCGCCCGCGGCAGCAGCGGAGCAAACACGCTGGCGCTGTGCACGCTCAACATCCGACCCAGGGCGTAGCGGCGCGGGATCCCGTCGAACCACTCCGCGGCGAGGATGGCGGCGCGGTCGAGGTCACCGTCGATTTCCGCGAGACGCACGTGCATCGGAAAGTTGACGAGCAGAGCTTCGAGGGGGGCGTGCCGGTCCTGCCACAGCGTGCGGAACTCGTCCCAGCGACCGCGGTACTCAGCGATCTGCGAGAGTTGGGTGTACTCGACGAGGGCCGCGGTGACACCCACCACACCGCCCGCCGCCATCGCGGCAGCGCTGATCGCGATGGCCTCGTCGAAGTGACCTCGTTGGATTCGCAGCGACGCTGCGATTGTCCTCGAGGACCACTGCGGGAGCGCATGCCCGGTCTCCTCTGCCAGTGCAGCCATGTCCCGAGCCAGTTCCGCAAGAACGACGAGATCGCCGGTTCGTCCGGCGTGAAAGCAGCGCGCATACAACGCGACCCCGCGGGTCGTTGGAGTCTGCAGCGGGAGGGCTTCGACATCCTCGGCCAGCGCGAGGTGCACTGACGGGTCGAGGTCGTCTCGGCCCAACTCCATCCGTTCGTTGAGCACGTGCATCCGCAGGACGATGTCATCGACGCTCTTGGCGATTTCGACCGCTTCAGCCACCGCGTCGTCCCGAGCGTGCTCGTCCACGGAGAGCTTCAGCCACCGCGACCGAGCGAGCAGCAGCTGCGCCCGCAACACCTTTTCCGCCGGATCGATTGCGAGCAGTGCCTCGTCCGCCAGCGCGAGACCCATCGTGTCGTCGTACGAAAGCCAGGCGCCGTACGTGCCGCCGTAACTGATGGCGGCGCGCGCCAGCAACGTGGTGTTTCCTGCGCGCCGGGCCAGGTCGGCGGCCTGCGCGGCATCGATGAGGGCCTCGCCCGCCTCGCCCGCGTCGTTGCGCGCGTCCACAAGGCCGATGAGCAGCTCCGCTCGACGCGACGCGTCGGCGGGTTCGATGATCTCCTCGGCTTCGAGCGCGCGGCGGTACCAACCCGCAGCCTGTTCATACGCCAGCCGGTCCATCGCCGCGTGCGCCGCGTCGACGGCCAATGCCACCGCGCGTTCCGGAGCGGCGACTGCGGCCGACAGCACCGAGTGGTGGGCCCGCTCCTCGAGTGCACCCTTGCCCGTGGCCTCGAGAACGTCGGCGGCGCGCGCGTGGAGCCGGATGCGGCGGCTCATCGTCAGCTCCTCATACAGGGTCTGGCGCACGAGCGCGTGCGGAAAGCGGTACCGATCGACGGCGTGCGCCTCGGTCAGCAGGCCGCGCCGCACGGGTACTTCGAGTGCTCCCACGACGTCGTCGATCGACTGGCCGAGCATCTCGGCCACGACCGACGCGTCGAACTCGAAGCCCAACACGCTCGCGACCCGCAGGGCCTCGTTGGCCTCGTCGCTCAGGGCCGACAGGCGGCGACCGACCACTTCGCGAACCCCCTCGGGTACGCCGATGTCCGCGATGTTGGCGACGTCGGAGGTCCACTTGCCGTCGGCCCCTTGGTACAGCGTGCCCGATTCCACAAGGTGCGCCAGCACCTCACCGACGAAGAACGGGTTGCCGCCCGTCTCTGCGGCGATGGCCTCGGCGAGCGCTTCGGCGCGGTCGGGGTCGCCGACATTGTTGCCCGCGGTGAGCGACATGAGCAGGCCGATCTCACCTTGGTCGAGCCCGTCGAGCGCGATCCGGCACACGTCGACCTCGCGCCGAAGATCGGCGAGGACGAGCGCGAGCGGATGCGTGCGCACCAGATCGGTGTCGCGGTACGTGCCGATCACCGTCACCGCCATCGGCACGTTGGCGCGCGCCAGATGACGGAGGAACAGCAGGCTCGGATGATCGGCCCAATGCAGGTCGTCGAGGAGGACGACGATCGGCGACGCGACGGATGCGCGCGCCAGGAGATCCACCAGCGCGTCGAAGAGCACGATGCGGTCACCCTCGTCGACCGCGTTCGATGCGTCGGTCGCGGTGCGCCGAGCGATGTCGGGAACGAGACGCTGCAGCACGGGCCCGCACGCGGCGACATGGGCGTCGAGCAGTTCGGGGGGCGCATGTTCGACGAGGTGACGCACGACCTCGACGATCGGGCGGTAGGGAGTATCGACGTCTTCGTCGGCCCGACCGAACAGCACCGCCGCGCCCTCGCGATGGGCGCGTCGCGCGACCTCGCTGGCGAGTCGGGTCTTGCCCATGCCGGGCTCGCCCGACAGCAGGAGGATCTGACGGTGGCCATCGGTCGACTGCTTCCACACCGTCCACGCCTGCTCGAGCGCCGCGCTGCGTCCCGCGTATGGAAAGCGTTCGGCGCCGGCGAGCGCAACGGGCAGCGGGATCGACAGCGGCACAACGGCATCGCGCTCGGGTCGCTCGTCGAGCAGCGGCTCCCACGTGACCTCGTCCACGACGACGGTCTCCGAGAGTCCCTTGAGCTCGCGCTCGCCGATCGTGCGAAAGCCGTGGCCTCCACGCCCGCGAGCGAGTAGTCGCACCAACTCGGCGACAAAGATCTGCCCGCCAGCGGCATCGGCACACAACCGCGACGCCTCGATGACCGGAGTGCCGAAGCAGTCGTCGTCCTCGAGCGAGACGTCGCCGGCGCTGATGCCGACGCGGATCGCCAGCGGCGTGTCGATGTGCGCACGCGAGTACGCCTCGGCGGCTTGCTGCATCGTGACCGCCGCCGACACCGCGTCGCTGGCACCGTCGAAGCGGGCGAGGATGCCGTCGCCCAGGCCTTTCACGACGACGCCGCCATGCTGCAGGACGGCGTCGTTGAGCAGATCGTCGTGCTCGCGCCGCAACTGTTCGGCCACTTCTTCGCCTACTCGCGAGCGAAGCTCGGTCGAGCCCTGTAGGTCAGTCACGAGGATGATGGCCGTCTCGGTCATCGTCTTTCCGCCGTTCACGCCGTACCCCAGACCACGCCGTACCCCCGACCCCAGGCCACGGACCACCCCGTGTTCGCGCCAGTGTCCCCCACCCTCGCGCCGCCAACAATGGCCCGATCGGGCGTTTTCAGCGCACTCGCGCCGCATGAACCATCAGCACCGACGGACTAGTCATGTCGGCGCGATCTATGTGGTGCCGGCTTCGAACCCCGCGAGTACGCGCTTCGGTGCTTTCACGCGCCACGAGTCGGTGATCAGCTCGCGCAACTCCTTCACGCTGACCTTGCCGTAGCGCACGAGCACCGTGTCATAACCGTCGTAGTGCGGTTCGGTGAAGAACTTCCGAGGGTCGGACGCGAGCAACGCCTCTTTCTCGCCGAGGTCGTTCACCCACACAACGATGCTCTCGCCGTCCTCGCGGAGGTAGAGGAAGCCCTTCTTCTTCACGCGGAACGAAGGACGTCCGCCATACGACGCGTGCTCGTCCGTCTCGGGCAACGACAGCGCGATGAGCCGGATGTCGTCCTCTGTCGCCATGCGCGACAGCATTGCTCATGACCTGGGACGGCGACGACTACCAGCGACGCTTCGACCAGCTGGCCGACTCCGGCCAGGACGTGCACGGCGAAGCGACGTTCGCGCTGCGTCTACGTCCCGAATCCGTGCTCGACGCCGGCTGTGGGACAGGGCGCGTCGCGATCGAGCTCGCGCGACAGGGCGTTGCGGTCGTCGGTGTCGACATCGACGAATCGATGCTCGACGTCGCCCGCCAGCGAGCACCGCACCTCGAGTGGGTGCACAGCGAGCTCACCGCGCTCGACCTCGGCCGCGTCTTCGATGTCGTGCTCATGGCCGGCAACGTGCCGCTGTTCACGCCCCCCGGCACCGAAGCGGCGCTCGTCGCCGGCTGCGCTCGCCACGTCGCGCCCGCCGGCGTACTGGTGGCCGGCTTCCAACTCGACCGCGGCTTCTCGCTTACCGACTACGACGAGCATTGCCGGGCGGCCGGATTGGAGGTGACGGCGCGCTACGCAACCTGGGACGGAGAGCCCTTCGTCGAGGGCGGCAACGTCGAGGGTGGCAACTACGCCGTCTCCGTGCATCAGCACTCGAGCTTGTTACGGGACTAGTCGAGTCTGTTGCGGGAGACCGTGAAGGTCGTGCCGACGAGCTCCTCGGAGATCGCACGCGCCATCAGATCGTTGTCCATGCTCTTGGCGATGACGCGATCGCCATCGTTCGTGTCGAGGATGGCGACGAGCTCTTTGGGTTCCATGCCGTCGTAGGTCACCGTGCACGCGGCGAGCGTCGCGGGGCCGTCGTGGCCGCGGGTCACGTGGATCGTCTCGGTCGCGGCGGTGGCGGCGGCCGCGAGGTCGGCGACGAGCGGAGGTCGTCCGTCCGGCTCGCTCGACCAAACCGCCAGACCCGGTTTTGTCAGCATCCCGCTCACTGTCGTGACGAGCCCGAGGCCGGGTTGTTCCCGCAGTCGACGCGCCATCGCCGCGGTCGCGTGCAACACGAAGCTGTTGAATGGTCCGCCGGCGAACGTCATGCCGCCGGTGACTGTCGGGGTGCCGTCGACAGGCAGGCCGAGCTCGCGCTGCTGCACGCGCACCGCCAGCGGGAAGCACGAGTACAGCTCGGCATGCTCACATTGGGCGAGCGGGCGCTCGATGCGCTCGGATGCCGCTTCACCGAGCACACGCATCGCCGGCCACTGCGCGAGATGGCGTCGCTTCGTGAGCGACACCGCCGCGCTCGAGTCGACACCAACGAGCGGGAAGATCCATCGATCCCGATCGACGCCGAACCGCTCGGCCGCCTCGACTGAGCACAGCAACAGGGCGGCCGCCTGGTCGACGGTCCACTGGCTGGCGTGCCACTTTCCATACGGGAACGCCAATGGACGATTGTCGGGCCCGAACTCGCGCAACGCGTCTGCGGTCACCTCGATGGGAAACGCGGCTTCAGGGTTCGCTCGCGCCACCTCGTTGAAGCGCGACCACAGCGCGGCGATCTCGCGCCGATGCGCATCGACGGTGATTCCGTCGGCCGACCGCAATGCGGACTCCATGAGCGCGTACTGCTCCACCGGAGCGAACAGACCGGCCTCGATCTCGGCTCGGGCGATGACCTCGCCTTCGGGGATCTGGTGTACGTCGGGAGTCGCACCGCCCTGATCGATCTCCGCGGGCTCGTCGTCGTCTGGCCCGATGCGCCGCATCACGTTCGCGATTCCTTCGGCGTTGGCCGTGCGGCTGCGTTTCGCCGAGCGGGCGGCGCGAGCCTTGGCTTCCGCGCCGACCACCAGGGCCACATCGAGCTCGCCGGCAATGATCGCGGACAGCGCGTGGTTGATCAGCGTCTGCTGCGGAATGCCGAGATCGACGAGATGCGTCTGCGCGTCGCGAGCACCGATACGCGCGCCCACGATGCGACCGGGGTCGGTGTACGACCACGTGCCCCGCGGCACGGCGACACGCTGCACGGCGCCGAGCATGGCCCCGAGCACGGCCGCGCTTCCCGCGCCCTTTCCCGCGGCCTCGGCGGCTCGCACCATGAGCTCGACGGCTTCGGCGTCGTCGAAGCACGTACCGACACCGACGAGCACCGGCGTGCGGGGATCGATCACCGCGCCTGTCTAGCGTGCACATCCCCGTGCATCCCCATGCATCCCCAAGCAGATCGAACGAGCAGGTTACGGTCCCGAGGCAAGTGCAGCGGCTGCCACCGTTGACGGCGACGGCCCGAGCAAGGGGGTGCGCCATGGGCGGATCACGTTTGGAACGACTCGTACCGCTCGCGGGGGCGCTGTTCGGAGTGCTGATGGTCGTCGGTGTCCTGGCCGCGGGCGAGCCGCTCGGCACCGATGCGAGTGCCGAGGAAGTCATCAAGCACTACGACAACGGCAAGTTCTTCATCGGGGTCATCACGCTGGGGCTCGGCGCGGTGCTGTTCATGTTCTTCGCGGCGTCCTTGCGCAGGCACCTGGCCGCAACCGGGCCTGAATGGTTGGCCACGACCGTGTTCGGCGGTGGCATCGTGTTCACGGTCGGGTTGGCCGGCTTCGCCTCGAGTCAATTCGCGCTGCTCGACGCCGCCGACCAGAAAGCCCTCGGTGCGGCCCAAGCGTTGAACTTCGTCGACAACAACAACTTCCCGCCCGCCGTCATCGGCGTGTGCGTGTTGCTGCTCGCCACCGCGTGGCACGTCCTGTCATCGGGTTCGCTCCCGAGGTGGATCGGTTGGGTGTCGCTGGTGCTCGGCATCCTCGCCCTGGCCGGGCCGCTCGGGATCCTCGCGTTCCTGCTCTTCGCGCCGTGGACGTTCATCGTCGCCATCCTGCTGTACCGGCGATGCAACGCGGGCGTGTCACCCGCCGCGGCTAGCTAGCTCGCGTGACGGACGACCGGCGGCAGTAAGGAAGTTGTCGCTACTAAGCAACATCGCTCACGGGTGATGGTTGTGACGATGGCGATCTCCTTCGAACTGCAGGCACACTCCGAGGCGCCGGCTGACCACGTGTTCCGCACGATCGCCGACCTCCGGAGCTGGGATGCGTTCGCGGGCGTCGTGCTCGTGGGCCCGGAGCGCACGGTGACGGTCGACGATCGCATCGATGTGCGACTGCGGGTCGTGCGCCGCGACATCCGGATGGGCTGCATCGTCCGGTCGGTCGACGAGCCGACGCACGACACGGCCGGTTCCGTCGACCTGCGGTCCGTCGAAGGACCGTTCGACGCCCGGATGATCGGCCTTGCAACTCCGACATCGACCGGATGCGACGTCGGCGTCGAGGTCCACGGCATCGGTCGCGGTCCCGCCAGGATGCTCGAGCGTCCCGTCGAGATCGTGATGCGCCAGTGGGCCGCACATCAGATGCGTCACCTGCTCGACCTCGCCACCGCATCGAGCATCAGCGTTGGGGCGATCGGCGGCTGTACGTGAGCGGAGCGCTGTAGCCCGCGCCCATGAACGGCCGTCCGCTGCGACGGGCGAAGCGCCACTGGACCGAGATGCGCGGCGTCACCGGTTGCCCGTAGAGATGCTGCCCGACGAGATCTTGCCCGCGGAGATACGGCACCGAGTGTTCCCAGTCCGCCTGCGTACGTCCGCCCATCACGATCAGGTCGCCCGAGCCGGGTGCGAGATCGTGGGTGGCGCCCTTGCCCGGCGAATGGTCGTACCGGCTCGTGCGGGGCCGGAGCAACCACGGCCGCCGCGCGCCGAGGGACAGGATGGCGATCACCGTGTCGTCGAGCCAGCGCATGTCGGTGTCGCGGTGGAACGCCTGGCCGTCGCGCCCGTCGCGGTACTGCATCATCCCGAAGCCGTTGAACTGCACCCCGTAGTGGTGCTGCAGCGTGCGGGTCGCGTCCGCCAGGGCGGGATGCGGCAACGGGTCACCGCGCCGCCACCACGCGCCGAGCCGCCGTTCTTCCACGACGTGGTCGTAGCGGAACAGTTGGCTCGTGCCCCAGCGCACGTCGTCGAGCAGGTGCGCGTACAACTCGTCGGCCCCGCTCATCCATCCTCGAGCGACGTCGACCCATGCACCGCCCCCGAGGTCGAGACGCTCCGCGACGTCGTCCAAAGGAAGCACCGCGACTCAGCTGGCGGTGCTGATGAAACCCGAGCACATGATGCGCAGCCAGGAGATCCGATTGTCGCTGAGGTCGTAGTACGCCTGCTGCTCCACCACGTGCTCGCCGTCAGGATTCTCGACACGCATCCGGTAGCCCACACGGTGGCGACGTCCGACCATGTCGGTGTCGACCGCGAGCAACTCGCGTATCTCGTCGGTCGGTTCGAACCACTGGCCGAGCAGGATGCTGTCGACGACCGTGTCGACGTCGCTGGCCTCCCAGAAACGGCCGGGCGTCATCGCTCGGAAGTCGAGGTCGGGCTGCAACACCTCCCGCAACCCGTCCGCATCCTTGGCGGCGAGCGCACGGACGAAGGCTTCACCCACTGCACCCACTGCACCCACTGCACCCACTGCACTCGACTGCACGCCGCTCATGTCCGTTTCTTACCATCCCTCTTGCCACCCCTCTTGCCACCCCTCTACCACCCCTCTTCCACCCCTTGACTTCCTATCGACGATAGGTAAAGTACCTATCAGTGATAGGGCGCAGCCGGCGGGCGAGCTGATGGCCAGCAAGGTGGCCGAGCGGCGAGAGGCCAAGGTGGCGTCGATCGTGGACGCGGCGTGGCGGCTCGCTCAGGAGCACGGCATCGCCGGGGTCTCGTTGCACGCCCTCGCCCGCGAGGTCGGGATGCGCCAGCCGTCGCTCTACGAGTACTTCGACTCGAAGCACGCGCTGTACGACGCGATGTTCGCTGACGGCAACCGGCAACTGCTCGACCGGTTCGAAGCACTGAAGGTCGTCCGTGAACCCCGCGCCGCGCTCAAGCAGTACCTGGGCACGTTCGTCGCGTTCGCGGTGGAGGACCCAGCGCGGTACGAGCTGCTGTTCCAGCGACACGTCCCCGGGTTCGTGCCGTCGCCGGAGTCGTACGCACTCGCGGAGGACGCACTCGGGCGAGTCGGCAAGTTGATGCACGAAGCCGGCGTGACCGCGCAGGGCGACATCGACTGCATCATCGCCATGACGGCCGGACTCGTCGAGGGACAGCTCAGCAACGATCCTGGCGGCAACCGTTGGACCCGTCACCTCAACCGTCTCATCGATCTCTACGTCGACGATGCGATCCTCCGTTCGAAACAAGTCCGTTCACAGCAAGCAAGGAGCAAGCGATGAACGCAACCAGCACAACCGGCGCACGCATCAAGCGGCCCGAAGCCCGCGTCCTCGCCGGGGAGGAGTTCGTGCGGTTCGCCGAGATGGCGGCATCGCTCACGCCCGACGAATGGGCGACGCCGACCGACTGCACCGGGTGGGACGTTCGCAAGATGGTGCTGCACGTCCTCGGCTCGGGCGACGCGCAGGCGTCGGTCCGGCAGTTCATGCACCAGTTCCGCAAGGGACTCCCACTCAACAAGGAGATCGATTCGCACCACTGGGTCGACGGCCTCAATGAGTTGCAGATCCGCGAGCGCGATCATCTGTCGAACGACGAGCTCGTCGCGCAGCTCCAAGCGATCGGTCCGAAGGCCGTGAAGGGCCGGTGGCGCACGCCGCCGCCGATGCGGCACCTGCCGATCCCGTTCGGTCCGCCGATCGGTTGGACATCGCTGAAGTACCTGCTCGACGTCGGCTTCACGCGCGACGTGTGGGCCCATCGCATCGACGTCCACGCCGCCATCGGCCGGCCGATGCACCTCACCGCCGACCACGACGGCCGGCTCGTCGCCGACATCGTCGGCGAGTGGGCAGACATCTACCGCCAGCCGTTCGAGCTCGTGCTCGAGGGCCCGGCCGGCGGCAAGTTCTCCTACGCCCCCGATGGAGAGCCCGACGGCGAGCGCGTCGAGATCGACGCCCTCGACTTCGTCCGCACGCTCTCCGGTCGTCTCACCGGCACCGGCGTACTCAGCAACCCACTTCCGCTCTAACGTCCCCACCCCAGCAGAGAATCGAGACAGCTCCATGGCCACCAACGTCGACGAGATCGCCGATCACATCTACCGCCTGTCCACGTTCGTCCCCGACATCGGACCGACCGGCTTCACCTTCAACCAGTTCCTCGTCGACGCCGACGAGCCGCTGATCTTCCACACCGGACCGCGGGCGATGTTCCCGCTCGTATCCGAGGCCATCGCCACCGTGATGCCGGTCGAGCGGCTGCGCTGGATCACCTTCGGCCATCTCGAATCCGACGAGTGCGGCGCGATGAACCTCTTCCTCGCCGCGGCGCCGAACGCGCAGATCGCCCACACCGGACTCGGTTGCATGGTGTCGATCAACGACCTCGCCGACCGCGAGCCGCGGCCGCTCGGTCCCGACGAGGTCATGGACATCGGCGGCAAGCGCATCCGCAGCATCGACACGCCCCATGTGCCCCACGGCTGGGACGCGCACGTGCTCTACGAGGAGACCACCGGCACGCTGTTCAGCGGCGACATCTTCACGCAGCTCGGCGACGGTCCCGCGGTGTCCACCGGCGATCTGCTCGACGGCGCCGCGCAAGCCGAGGACGTCTTCGGCCAGACCGGTCTCACGCCGAACACCGCGCCGACCATCCGCCGCCTCGCCGAGCTCGAGCCCACGCTGATCGCGATCATGCACGGCTCGACGTACTCCGGCGACGGCGGCAAGGCGCTCCTCGCGCTGGCCGACGACTACGACCGCCGGCTGGCCAACGCCGGCTGAGTCGAGATGGAGCCAAAGGAAGTGGTGCGGCTGTTCCTCGACCACGGCGCCAAGGACGGGGACTGGAACATGGAGGTCATCGAGCAATGCTTCGACGACCGCTACTGGTCGCACACCTGGGACGGCGACCTCGCCCACACCGGCGCGCGTCAGGGTCGGTTCTTCGCCGCCCTCGAGTTCCTCGACCAGGTGTCCAGCGATCTCATCGCCGACGGCGACTTCGTCGTGCATCGCTCGACCCATCGAGTGCGTCACGTCGGCGAGATCTTCGGCGTCGCGCCGACGGGACGTGAGGCCACCGTGCAGCACGTGGAGATGTGGCGGGTCGATGGCGGCAAGATCGTCGAGCACTGGGGCGGGCTCGGCGAAGGCGGCCAGCTCTACCGGGCGCTGACGCGACCGGACCCGCTGCCTCAGTAGCGGTCGCGCTCCTACGGCGATCCGCCGCTAGCCGAGCGATCGCTGCAGGAGCTGTTCGTAGGTCGACGGGTCGTCGGCGTCGACCACCGGGAAGCCCTGGCCGGGCTTGCCCTCCCAGTGCATCGTGATGCCCGGGTTGGCGACGTCGTTCCCGGTCCCGGTCCTGTCGCAGAGAAAGAGATGTGGACTCCCCTGCACCGGGCCGTCGACGGCCTCGTGCCATTGCTGCATCACCGCGTGCCGGGCGGTCCCGTTGTCCAGTGCCTTGGCCAGCGCGTCGCAGTCGAGCTCCGGCACCGAGGATGCGACGTCGAGCACGACGTGACGCATCGAGATGCAGCGGCTCTCGGCGAAGAAGGCATGCCGCAATGCGAGATCCAACGCGTCGGACGCCTCCAACCCCTGGTCCTTCGCCGCCTGCACGGCTTCGAGCGCCAGCAGCATCGTGACCGGCCACTCGGACTCGGGCGCCTGCCACACCTGCCAACCGAAGTCCGGCTCGAGCGCGCCGACGACCGGCACCTCGGCGGCCAACACCCGGCGAGGCGTGCACCGGCCGTTGACCAACTCCAACGGGAACGCTCGATGGTCGAGCACGACTCGCCCGTAGAGACCGAGTCGAATGCGCTCCTCGTGCAACCGGTGCACCGCGAGCGTCGCCCACGGGCAGGCGATGTCAGACCACACGACGATCGTTCCTTGCGCTACGTCCATCGTTGCTGCCTACCCGGGGTCGGCCCGGATCGGACACGGAGTCGACTGGCAAACCTCCGCCCGGAAGTAGTTTCGGTGCGGTGAAGGCGAGCGAGCGGGCGCTTCCGGCGGGACTCGTCACGTTCCTGTTCACCGACATCGAAGGCTCGACGCGACTGTTCCGCCAACTCGGCGACGAGTACGTCGAGCTGCTCGACGCCCACGACGCCGCGCTACGAACGGCGATCGAGAGTCACCGCGGCAGCGTCGTGAAGACCGAAGGCGACGCGTTCTTCGCCGCGTTCCACGATCCGTCCGATGCTGTGCTCGCCGCGGTGACGGCGCAACGTGAGCTCCCCGGCATCACGGCCCGCGACGGCTCAGGCGTGCGCGTGCGCATGGGACTGCACACGGGCCTGGCCTCGCCCCGCAACGACGACTACGTGGCGCTGTCGGTCCACCAGGCGGCGCGTATCGCCGCGGCCGCGCACGGCGGGCAGATCGTCGCATCCGCGGCCACGGCCGAGGCGGTGACCGTACCGACCGAGATGCAGCTGCTGCCGCTCGGCGCCCACCGGCTCAAGGACTTCGACGAACCCCTCCCGCTGTTCCAGATCGCGGGCCCGGGGCTCGGCACGGAGTTCCCGCCGCTGCGGGCCATCCGCGACGCGTCGGGCAACCTGCCGACGGACGCGTCCACTTTTATCGCCCGCGAGTTCGAGCTCGGTCGGGTGTGCGACCTGGTCGCGGGTGCGCGCGTCGTCACGCTCGCCGGCGCCGGCGGGGCCGGCAAGACGCGCCTCGCAATGGAAGCCGCCCGACGTCTGCTCGACGATCATCGCTTCGACGAAGCCTGGCTCGTCGATCTCACCCAGACCGTGAACGCCGACGACGTGCCCCGCACCATCGGCGACACGCTCGGCGTCGCCAACGACGCGCAACTGCTCGACGGCATCGCCGCCCACCTCGACGAGCGACCATGCCTGCTCGTCCTCGACAATTGCGAGCACGTCGTGGCCGGTGTGCGGTCGTTCCTCGAACAAGGCCGAGCCGCGTCGACGACGTCGTTCCTCGTGACGACACAGATCCCCATCGGCGTCGACGGTGAACGGATCGTGCGCCTCGGTCCGTTGCAAGCGCCCGCGGCCGACGACGATCTCGACGCGCTCACGCAGTGCCCGTCGGTGCGGTTGTTCGTCGACCGCCTGACGGCCGTGCGCCCCGACTTCCGATTGGGACCCGACAACGCCACCGCCACCGCCACGATCTGCCGCGCCCTCGACGGACTGCCACTCGCGTTGGAGCTGGCCGCCGCCCGCGGCGCGGCCTTGTCGCTCGACGACATCGCCCACCGCCTGTCCGACCGGTTCCGCGTGCTGCGCTCGACCGGCCGCTCGGGCCGCCATCAGACACTCGAGGCGGCGATCGCGTGGAGCGACTCGCTCTGCACCGAACCCGAACGTCTCGTATTGCGGCGCCTCGGCGTGTTCGCTGGCACGTTCACGTTGCGCATGGCCGAGTGGGTCGTCGCCTTCGACCCCATCGACGAGCTCGACGTGCTCGACATCGTGTGCTCACTCGTCGACCGGTCGCTGGTGCACGTCGATGATCTCGCGGGCGCAACCCGTTACCGGTTGCTCGAGAGCGTGCGCGCCTTCGCGCTGGCCGAGCTCGCCGCCGCCGATCAGGCGCGGCCCGTCTACGAACGCGTCCTCGAGTGGGCCTTGCAACTGGCACGCGACGACGACCTTCCGCATCTCATGACGGGCAACGCCCTCGACGACGGGCTTCCGACCCTCGAAGCCGCACTCACGACCGGCGACGTCGACCCGGCAGTGGCCCTGCGCGCCGCCGATCGCCTCGCGAACCACTACCGCGCCTCGGGTGAGGCCCGTCGCGGTGTTGCGGTCCTCGCTCGCATCCTCGACCGGTTCCCGCAACCCGCGCACGAGCGCGCCTACCTGCTGGCGAGGGCGGCGACATTGTGGATCGAGCTCAACGACCTCGCGGCCGGCGCGGCGCTGCTCGACGAGGCCGAGTCGCACCTCGCCGGCATCGACAACCCGGACCTGCTGTCGCTCATCACCGGCCGCCGAGGACTCGTCGCCCTGCGCTCGGATGAACCGGCCCGCGCGACGGCGCTCCTCAACGAGGCGTTCTCGCTCGCCACCACCGACAGCGGGCGAGCGGTCGCGTTGGTCAACCTTGGAGTCGCGAACGCCATCAGTGGCGAGTACGAGGCGGCCCGTCAAAACACCGAGACGGCGTTCGAGCTCTTTCGCGCCGCCGGCGCGGTGTGGGACGAATCCCAGTGTCTGGGCAACCTCGCCGAGATCTGGGCGTCCCTCGGCGACGACGAGAAGTCGCTGCGCTACGAGATCGACGCGCTGCGCGCCCGCATCGAGCTCGGGGCAATCGACGGGGTGGCGTTCTCCATCATCGGCATCGGCACGAACGCTGCTCGACGCGGCCACGACGTGCTCGCCGCCGAACTGATCGCCGGCGCCAGCCGGCTACTCGACGAGTCGGGCATCACGATGTTCGCCAACGACCGAGCGGTCCTCGAGGACACCATCGTCGACCTGCGATCGCGGCTCGGGGCAGACGCGTTCCACGAGCGCTGGCAGGCCGGCGCAGTGAAAGACGTCGACGAGCTGATCAACGGCGCACTGTCGTTGCGCTGACTCGCGAGTACCGCCTGGTCTCGAGTCAGGGCGCGTCGGCGGCCTCGGCGTTGACCATCCACGGGATACCGAACCGATCGACGCACATGCCGAACATCGGTGAGAAGAACGTCTCCGCCAGCGGGGCGGTGACCTGTCCGCCTTCGGCCAGCGCATCGAAGACCCGCTTGACCTCGCCGACGTCCTTCACGACGTAGCTGACCGAGATCCCGCTCGCGGGCGCCCCGTCGCCGGTGGGGTCGTCTGATGCCATGAGGAGGTTTCCATCGATGGTCAACGCGGCGTGGATGATCAGGTCGGCCTGCGCTTCAGGCACGTCCGTGCCCTCGGGTACGTCCGACATCGGCATCATGAACAGCTCGCCGCCGAAGATCTCGTGATACCGGGTGAACGCCTCACGGCAGTTGCCACTGAAGAAGAGATAGGGATGAAAGGACATGGATCCTCCAGAGAATTGGGTCGTCACCACGTGAGACGGCGTCGTTGCGCAGAACTCATCGCTTCTCGTCCACGAGTATGGCTTGGGGGTACGACACTGAACTCGGCATGACGTTTACACCGTGGTTCTCGAGTGCCCCAGTTGGGCTATTGCACCGGTACATCCGAACTGTCTGAATAGCGGTGTCCGCACGAGGCGGGCGCGGCGGGACGGACGCTGCTGAGCGGACCAAGCAGGTAGCAGTGAACTTCCCCTCCTCCTCCGACGCGGCCGCGCAGGGTGCGTCGGGCGCATCTTCCCTCTGGACCCGATTTCGCAGCTGGCCGTGGTGGGGCCAGGCGTTGCTCTGGCTGATCTGGCCGGTGCCGCTGATCCTGCTCGCCCTGTCGAAGCCCGCTGATCAGCGCCGCCAGTGGTGGGCGCTGGCGGTGGTCGGCAGCGTCGTGTGGTTCACGGCTGGCATCTCGTCGTCCGCTAGCAGCGGACACCAGAAGCTCGCGGCCGCCGCGCCGGCGACGCCGACTTCGACGACGGAGCAGCACGGGCCGTCGACGACGACTGCGACGCTGCCCGCGGCGACTGACGGACTGCGGCGATCCGGCAGCGGCGCCGACATCGGTACAGCAAGCGCCGGCGCAGACATCGACCGCAGCCTGACCACCGACACATTGCTCACGACGCTTGCGTCCCTCACCGTCGAACCCGAGCACGCCCGCACCGGCTACAACCGCGACCTGTTCCCGCATTGGGACGACGTCGACCACGACAGCTGCGACACGCGTTGCGAGGTTCTCTCCGCGCAACGTCGCACCGACGGAAGCTGGTTGTCCGAGTGGGACGGCTACATCACCAGCAACACCAGCGAGCTCCACGTCGATCACGTCGTCGCGCTGGCCGAAGCATGGGACTCCGGCGCCGATCGCTGGACCGCGGCGCAACGCGACGAGTTCGCGGACTTCGCTCCGAACCTGCTCGCCGTCACCGCCTCGGAGAACCTGCGCAAGAGCGACAGCGATGCGAGCGAATGGTTCCCGGCACGATCCGAGGCGAACTGCTTGTGGAGCTCGACCGTCGTGCGCGTGAAGGCGCAGTGGAGCCTGTCGGTCGATCCAGCCGAGCGCGACGCACTCGTCAACCTCCTGCACACGTGCACGGACTTCGTTGCACCGACCACGATTACGGTTCCACCGATCACCGTCCCGCCGACAACGGCGAAGCCGTTCACGCCGACGACGCCACCTCCGACCACGACGCCGGTGAACGACTGCACGCCGGGCTACGACCCGTGCATCCCGCCCGGACCAGATGTCGACTGCGCAGGAGGTAGCGGCAACGGCCCCCGATACGTCGATGGGCCGGTCTCTGTCACCGGAAGCGATCCCTACGGACTCGACAACAACAACGACGGCGTCGGCTGCGAGTAACAACGCGACGGAAGACGGAGGTTGCCGGGCAACCTGGTTTGCGTCACGAAGGGGACGTCGATCACCTCGGCGATGCGTCCGGGTCGCGGGGCGCGCCCACGACGGAGATGCCCGTCAGCGCCTTCATGATTGGCGGCGGGACGATCGGGGACGGGACGAGCCCCGCTGGCGCGGGGCGGTGCGGCGACTGGCGGCGAGCTCGCGCTCGGCATTGTCCGCGCTCTCCTGCGTGAGCGCCATCCACGCGGAGAGGCGCTCCTGCGTCAGCGTGCCCTCCGCTACGGCCGCCTTGACCGCGCAGTCCGGCTCGGTGTTGTGACCGCAGTCGGCGAACCGGCAGCCATCACCGAGCGCGGCGATGTCGGCGAACGTCTCCGCGACCGCTTCGCTGTCTCCCCAGAGCCCGACGGACCGGATGCCCGGGCTGTCGATGAGCGTGCCGCCCCCCGGCAGCTCGTGGAGGAACCGGGTGGTCGTGGTGTGCCGCCCTTTGCTGTCGCTCGCTCGCACCGCGCCGACGGCCGCGGCGGATGGTTTGCCGAGCAACACATTCACGATGGTGGACTTGCCGGCGCCCGACTCACCGAGCAACGCGACGGTCTTGTCGCGCGACACCGCCAGCAGCTCGTCGACGCCGACGCCTTCCCGCACGGAGGCAACGATCAGCGCGATTTCCGGATTGGCGGCGCCGATCCGGTCGGCGACCCGTTGCGCATTGTCGACCTGCGCCGCTTTGGTCAGCACGATCACGGGCCGGGCGCCGGCGTCGGCCGCCAGCGTCACGCCCCGCCGTATGCGGCCCGCCTTCACCGGCCGATCGAGGCCACAAACGAGGAGGACGACGTCGACGTTCGCCGCCAACACCTGCTCGGCGTCGCGCCCGGCAGCGCGCCGCCGCAACAGCGATGAACGTTCGAGGACGGCGACGGGTCGTCCGTCGACGACCGCCACCCAGTCGCCGACCGTGGGCTCGGGGTCGAGACGCTCGGCGAGCGGCGCGGTGATGATCCCGTCGGGTCCCGCGACGACGAGCGCGACACCATCGTGGCGGACAACCCGACCAGGAACGGGTTCGCCCGGCACCTCGCTCAGCAGGTGAGCCCAGTGTTCGTTCCAGCCGAACGCCGTCAGCGAGTCGAAGCGCACACCAACAGCCTCGCCCATTCGACGATCAACTCGCTCTACCGTGGACGAATGGAGCCGACCGGCGCCGCTCGCCAGCAGCAGCAGCTGCAGGCGCAACCGCAGGCCTAGCCACGCCCGCCGCGGCCGGCGCGGCCGTCGCGGCCTCATGGCGGCTGACCCCGCGCTCGAGGCCCGAGCAATCCGGCATCCCGGTCGCGCTCGGTCTTGGCGCCGTGACACTCATGGCACCGGGGCTTGACGTTCGACCGGCACGTCGGGCCCCCGTTGGCAACCGGATCGTCGTGGTCCCACTCGACCCGGAACTCGCGACCGCAGTCGACGCACGTGGCGCCGTTGAATGCGGGAGGATCGCCGAGCTCGAGCACCGTTCGTAGGTGGGCGGGTGGTGCCTTGCGCCCGTAGTGCACGATCGTGTCGACCTTCACGCCGTCGTGCAGCACCGCCTTCATGAACGCGTCCCTCGCCGCGGCCCGCACCGTGGACATCGGCACCGGTCCGCCACCCACGATGTGCGCCGCGCCCGTCGTCACGTCGCACACGAACACGACATCAGCGCGCAAGGACGAGCCCTTGCCCTCACCACTGACGAGACGGGCAAAGGCGTCGGCCGCGTAGACCTCGCGAGACTCGATGCGACCTTCTTTGTAGGCCTTGCGGAACTCACGATCGGTCTCGGCGTCGAGCCGACTCGTGAAGGCCACACCCGGTGCCGGCATCATCGCCCCGGAGTACCGGACCATCCCGAGCTCGTCTTTCCAGTGTCGGTGAAAGAGCGCCGCCCGCTGCTGTCGATCAAGATCGCTCGGATCGATCACGGCCAAGCGCCTCGCCCGTCCCTTCTCCTTGGTCTTGCGCAGGCCTTGCGTCTTGGCCGTCTCGACCATCTCCTGCTCAGAACCCGGGCAGGCCGCCTCGGTCTTCTTCACCTCATCGGCTTGCGCCATCGAGATGTCGCCGTTCGCGAGCGCGGCCTTCGTCGCCGGGAGATCATCGAGCTTCATCGCGGTGTCGAGATCGCGCTCCGCCTCAGCCGACGTCGAGCCCGTCTGCCGCGCGACCCATTCAGCCGGGTTGGCGAAACCCTCGTTGCGATGTGCGCCGTTCGTCGTCGCAAGCACTGCGACCCTGGCCCGAGCGGCCGCGCAGATCTTCTCGATGCGCGCCAGGATCTCGACCAGGTCCACACACTCGTCGGGCGTGCACGAGCACGGGTCGAACCCGATGATCGCCGCGACGAACGCTTCGGCGGACGGCAACAGATCTAGGGACACGACACCTCCTCACGACGCTGGCACTACCGAGCGGGGAAGGAGAGTCGTCAGCCGACTCACGAGCTACTGACACTATAGTCGAACATCTGTTCGATCGTCAAGTGCTGGTCTCAACATTGGAAGCCTCGTAAGATCGGCCCATTGACGGCATCGCCGTCCTCCACCCGCAAGGGCTCGAGCGCCAGCCGCTCCTCCGGCAATCCCGAACGGATGGAGTGACCATGTCTGTGCCCGAAGAGCTTGCCGAGCTGCACGAGTGCTTCCAGTTGCGAACGCAGGCCGAGGCCTTACAACTCGTCGCCTGTATCAGTCGGCGATCCGATCCCGGCAACGTGTGTGCCGTGTTCCTCGACGACGACCGTCGCATCGTCGACTTGTTCGTCATCCAAGACGCTGATTCCGTCGACGACTTCCTCCCGCAGTTCGTGTATGTCACGTGTAGTCCTGACCAAACCGACGTGACCGGGCTCGTGCTCGTGTCCGACCGCACGGGGCAGGTCCCACTCGACAGACCTGGCGACGAACTCCGATGGCAGGAACTCGTGGCCAACGCCGCCGAAGGTGGCGTCACGCTCTACGACTGGTTCATCGTCGCCGACCGCCGTTTCGCGTACTCGCTGCCGCAGTTCGCACCGACGCCACCCCAGTGGATCGCCGGCGAGGATGGCCCGGACGACCCCCGGCGGCGCGTCTCGCACGCCGACATCGTGGACTGGGCGCAACTCGCCTCGCTCGTCATCGAGTGGCCCGACATACACGAAGGCATCGAGTGCTCATTGCTCGACCCGAACAACGGTGACGATCGTCGCGTCGGCATCGAAGCCGCGCACGCAGGACTGTACGACCAGGTCCGGACGTCGGGTGCTGCTCCGGCGGATGTGCTCGAGCGGCAGCTCCACCTACATCAGGTCCTACACGAGACCGTGGCCGATCAACTGCTCGACAACGACCCGCCAGCGGCACGTGAGACGGCGGTGCGACTCCTCGACGCCGGCTACCAACCGCACGAAGTGCTGCACATGCTGTGCTACGCCGCGCTGGAACACGTCTCCAGCGCCGCGTCGAACGACGGGCCGTGCGACGACGACTCCTACACCGAAGATCTCGATCGATTGCCCGACTCCTGGCTGGCGTTCGCCAACCTCACCGCCAGCGGACACGAGTGACTCGTCATACAGATCTGACCGCACCACCTTCTCGCCGCCGCTGAGCACCCGGTGGGCGCGCTAGTGATCGTCGCGAACCGCGGCGGCGGCGCTGACGCTCACGACGGCGAGATCCTCCACCCCGGTCGTCGTCGCGATCGCTCCCGCACCGAGCCGTCGACGTTGTCGGACCTCGAGCCGGCGGGCGATGCGACTGAGTGTGAAGTTCACCGCGATGTACAGCACCGCCACGAACACGGTCACCTGCAACGGGTTCCGGAAGAACTCACCCGTGCTGCGGCTCCGCCGCAACAGCTCCTCGTAGGTGATGACGAATCCGAGCGACGTGTCCTTCAACAACGTGATGAGTTGGCTCACGATGGCGGGCGTCATGCGCCGAGCCGCTTGAGGGATGACCACCTGCAGCATCGCTTGCCAGTAGCTGAGCCCGATGGCATAGGCGGCTTCGGTTTGTCCTCGGTCGAGCGAGAGGATGCCGGCCCGGAAGATCTCGCCGAGCATGGCGCCGTTGTAGAGGGCGAGGGCGAGAACGAGGGCGCGGAAGGGGCTGATGTCGATGCCGTACTGCCGCAGCCCGGAGTACGAGAAGAAGATCAGCAACAACAGCGGCACACCTCGGAAGAATTCCGTCCACGCCGTCGCCAGCCAACGGACGACCGCGGTCTGGGCGAGACGCAGGAGCGCGAGTGCCGCGCCGATCAGCAGCGCGAGGGTCATGCCGGCGAAGGCCGCGCGCAAGGTGTCGCCGAGACCGCCGAGGAGGAACTTCAGAACCGACCATTGTGTGAGCGGCTCCCAGCGGGCCCATTCGAGCTGGCCCTTGTCGACGAGGCGCTGCACCGCTACGCCGAGCAGCGCGGCCAACGCGGCGCCGGTGACGACTGACGCGATGAGCACCTTGCGCCGGGCGCGCGGGCCGAGCGCGTCGGCCAGCACGGGAGCCGTCACCGGCGGAACGCCACTCGACGCTCGAGCGCGCGGAACGCGACTCCCGATGGGATCGTGACCAGCAGGTAGGCGACCGCCGCTCCGAGGTACACGGGAACGGCCCGCGCGGTTTCGTTTGCGAGGTTGTCGGTGCGGAACACGAGCTCGCTCACGGAGATGATCGCGGCGATCGAGCTGTTCTTGGTCAACGCGATGAACAAGCCGCCGAGCGGCCCCACCACCGAACGCAACGCTTGCGGCAACACGACGATCCTGAGGACCTGCGGGAACGTCAGCCCGAGCGAGCGGGCCGCCTCCGCTTGGCCACGGCTGACGGTGTTGATGCCCGACCGCACCGTCTCAGCGACGAACGCACCGGTGTAGCCGCCGAGCACGATCACCGCGGTGGGGAACGGCTCGAAGAGGATGTCGACCTTCGGCAGCCCGAAGAAGAACAGCACGAACAACACCGTCAACGGCGTGTTCCGCACCGTCTCGACGTAGAACACCCCCGCCCACCGCAGTGGTGGGATGGGGCTCACGCGGCAAGCCGCGATCACGATGCCGACGCCCAACGCGACGGCATAGGACAGCAGCGTGAGCCCCACCGTGGTGCGGAGCCCGGCGATGAAGACGTCGAGATTGTCGAGGACGACGTCCACGACGACCGGCCGCTCCTAGTTGGCCGTGGTGGTGGTCGACCCCGAGCTGCTCGATGATGAACTGCTCGACGAACCGGAGCCGCCCGACGCCGGCGCGGTCGTCGGCGCCGGCGGGGTCGCGGTGTACCGGTCGACCTTCGGCGGCGCGGGCGTCTTCAGCCCGATCGCCCCCAACGTCTTCTCGAAGGCCTTCGCCCAGTCACCGTTGCCGAAGATCGCCTCGAGCCGGTCGTTGATGAACGTGCGGAACGCGTCGTCGCCCTTCTTGACACCGATGCCGTAGGGCTCGTCGCTGAACGGCGCCTCGACCAGCTTGAACGCGCCGCTGCTCGCCTGCACGAGACCGGCGAGGATCGTGTTGTCGGTGGTCACCGCGACCACGCGACCGTCGGTCATCGCCTCCGCGCACTGCGAGTACGTGTCGAACAACGTCACCTCGGCCGACGGTGCCTTGGCCGCGAGGTTCTTCTCCGACGTGGAACCCTTGACCGTGCAGACCTTCTTGCCGTTGAGATCGGTCACGCTCTTGATGGCCGTGTCGTCCTTCTTCACCATGATGTCCTGACGGGCCACGAAGTACGGGCCGGCGAAGTCGACGACCTGCTTGCGGGTGTCGTTGATGGTGTAGGTGGCGACCACCATGTCGACGGTGCCGTCCTGGAGGAACGGCTCGCGGTTCTTCGACACCGACTCGACGAAATCGATCTGCACGTTCGGTCCGATGGCGGCCACGATGAGCTTCGCGATCTCGACGTCGAAGCCCTCGACCTGACCGTTCGTCGGGTTCTTCAGCCCGAACCCGGGCTGGTCGAACTTGACGCCGATCTTGATCCTGCCCGCCTGCTGGATGCGGGCCATCGTCGTACCGGCGGCGAACGATGTGCCCGCGCCGCTGCTGGCCGTCGTCGTTGTCTTCTTGTCGTCACCGCAGCCGGCGGCGATGACCGCGACCAGCCCAACCAGCAGGAACAACTTTCCCAATCGATGCTTCACGCTGTACCGCCTCCTAGTGAACGAGGATCTTGGATAGGAAGTCCCGCGCTCGATCGGTCTGCGGCGCGGAGAAGAACTGACCGGGGGGTGCTACCTCGACGACGGCGCCTTCATCCATGAAAACCACGCGCTGGGCCGCGGACCGAGCGAAGCCCATCTCGTGGCTGACGACGAGCATCGTCGTGCCCTCGGCCGCGAGCTCGAGCATCACGTCGAGCACCTCTTTGATCATCTCGGGATCGAGGGCCGATGTCGGTTCGTCGAACAGCATCAGCTTCGGTTCCATAGCGAGCGCCCGAGCGATGGCGGCCCGCTGCTGCTGCCCGCCGGACAGCTCCGCCGGATACCGGTTCGCCTTCTCGGCGATGCCCACCCGCTCGAGCAGGTCCATCGCCCGGGCACGAGCGTCGGCCTTCGAGAGCTTGCGCACCTTGATCGGGCCGAGCGCGACGTTGTCGAGCACGGACTTGTGAGCGAACAGGTTGAACGACTGGAAGACCATCCCGATGTCGGCGCGGAGCCGCGCCAGCGGACGCCCCTCCTCGGGGATCGGCTTGCCGTCGAACAGGATGCGGCCGCTGTCGATGGGCTCGAGCCGGTTGATCGCTCGGCAGAGGGTCGATTTGCCCGAGCCGGACGGTCCGATGACCACGACGACCTCGCCGCCATCGATGGTCAGGTCGATGTCGCGCAGCGCATGAATATCGCCAAACGACTTGTTGACCTGCTCCATCACTACGAGCGCCTCGGCCATTGCGAGGGCAGGCTAGTGGCGCGATTGGGACCAAGGGGACAAACCTCGCGACGAGCCGGCCCGCCTCGCGGCCTGGATGATGGAGCCGGCGCCGTGCACGACGACGGGAGACCTATCGGTCGCTGATTGCCATCACTTCCTCGAGATCGACCAAGTCGTAGCCGCGGTCATCTCGTATCGTCGAGATGTCGGCGTGGCGGATGGCGAGAAAGATGGCCGTGCCGCTGACGCCAGTGCGTCGCACCGCTTCAGTCACTTTGACTCGTTCGGTCATCGTCATGATCGTATTCCTCACTGACTCAGCGTTCGTCGAACCGCGCACGGACCATGCGCAGCGTCTCCTCGAGCATCACCTGCGCCGACAGCGCGTCCATCTCCGCAGCTTGCTCAGTTGAGATCGCGTTCCCGTTCGAGGTCGCGCCAGTCGAACCAGTACCAGTTGATTGGTTCGCCGGACGGATGCACGTACGGCTTGGATGGCGGATGCAACGGTCGCTCAGGAGGTGCCTTTGGTGGCGCGGCGATCTCGCGGCCCTGCTTGTCGAAGAAGTGCAGTCCATCGCGACGGTTCGGGTTGCCCCGGATCTCGAGGAGACCATGGTGATGTAATCGATGGTGGAGGGGACAGAGCGCACACAGGTTGAGAGACTCGGTGATTGGCTTGCGCGGCGCCTCGTCGCTCGGGCCGCACATCATGCCTCGGCTGACCCATGCACGAGAATGAGAGCGCGTATGCGCTCCGCGATCCGGCGGTTGGGGGCACCGCGCTTTGGTCGACCGTACGTCCATAACTCGTGACTGCTGGACCGATTCGTCGTCGATCGCCGTCGTGTCGATCCGCCACCGCAGATCGATCATCTCGACTCGGCACCCCAGATCTGCCACGTTGTCGTCGAGCGCCGCGCGCACGTCACCCACGAGGCGGTCACGCTCGGCGTGGAAGTCGCGAAACGTCGACGACACGAAGATCGGGATGATCGGCATCGATCAGCCAGCGCCCAGCATGAATCCCGAGTTTTAGCGCGGGTCGCCACAGTTGCGGCTCGGCTGTCAACGTGTGGGTGATGCCCTAGATTCTCGATCGGGGCGGCAGTCGACGCTGGGGTCGGACATGAGCGATGCGAGCGGGCACGAGCCCGAATCAGCCGGTACCACCGAGGATCGTGCCGGCACCCCGACCGGACAGGACGCACCTGACCCGCGGGGACGGATTGCCGCATGGATGCGTGAGCGAGTGCATCTGACCGACCCCCGGCTCAGGCGCCGCCTTCAGGTGGGTGCATCGCTCGCGGTAATCGTCGGTCTGATCGCCGCCGGCGGATCGACAGGATGGTGGTTGCGCGGGCGCCAGATCGACAAGCAGCTGCGGCCCGTCGTGGTCAACGTCGCCGCCGGCACCGCGACAACGGTGCCGAGCGATCGCCCGATGCCGAGCCTTGCCGGGCTGAGCGAGGGGGACGCGCGGGCTGCGCTGGCCTTCATCGGTGTCACGGGCTCCGCCGTCACCGTGACGCCGACCGCGGCTGCGGGGCCGGGCGGAGTCGTCGTCGGACAGGATCCGCCTCCGGGCGCGACGGTGAAGGCCGGCGCCGCGGTCACGTTGAAGATCTCGGCACCGGCGACCGTTCCGGACGTGGTCGGCAAGACCGAGACGGAGGCGCGGGCCGCGCTGAGCGCGCTCGGTGCACGGGTGCAGCGTAAGGAGACGTTCGATCCGAACGCCGCGCAAGGCGCTGTGCTTGCCATTGAGCCAGCGGCCGGCGCCCCGCTCACCGACGAGGTCACGATCACGGTCGCCGAGGCGCCGTCGAGCGTCTTTCTCACGGAACTCAAGCCAGTGAAGACCAACTGCTCGACGGGTACGGCGACGGTCAAGGGGAGCGACGTGAAGAGCGCGCTCACGTGCGGACCGTCCGCCAATGCCGCGAGCCCGGCTGTCGTCGACTACGCCGTCAACGGGTCTGTCACCAGGTTTGATGCAACGTTCGGACAATCGGATCGGGCGGAGACAAGGTTCTCGGTTCAGTTCCAGACCTTCGTAGATGACCAGCTCGTCGATACCCAGACGGTTGCATTTGGTCAGACCGTCGACATCTCGATTCCGATCAGTGGAGCACTTCGAGTCCGAGTCGAGATGGTGGTGGCCGCCGATCCGAAAAGCTGCTGTGGGTCCGGCGTGCGAGCGGTGCTCGCCAACGCGCGTTTTGTCGGTGCACCTGACGCGATTGACGCGCTTGTCGCTTCGACCCACGCATGAGCGCGCCACGCGTTCTTGTCAGCATCGTCATTGCGGCGCTGAGCGTCGCGCCCGTGCCGGCCATGGCCGCGCCGGGTACATCGCGGTCGCCGAGCTCGGAATCACAAGTGCAACGCTCAGGGCCCGGTGCCATCGAGCTCGTCTTCGACACCTCCGGATCAATGAAAGAGACGGACTCGGCGGGAGCGGTGAAGATCGAGGGAGCCAAGTCCGCCATCCTGAACTTCATCGCGAGCGTGGAACCATCAACCCGACTCGGGCTGTGGACGTACCCCTTCAATGGTTCCGACTGCGGCGCGGGCTCGCAGCAGATTCCGGTCGCCAAGGCCAACGGCGCCGCGATGTCGGCCACCGTGCGCACGCTCACCGCGGTGGGCGGAACTCCGACCGGAGAGGCGCTGGCCGCCGCCGCCGACACGCTCGGTAAGGACGGCGGCGACGGCACCATCATTCTCGTGTCCGACGGCCACCACACGTGCAGTGCCGATCCGTGCGCCGCGGCCAAGAAGATCACCGACTCTGGCCAACAGATCCAAGTGATCACTGTTGGATTCCGCGTGGACGACGAGGGCGCCAAGGAACTGAGCTGCATCGCCGACGCCGCCCACGGCCGCTACATCGGTGTCACCGACAACCGCCAACTCATCGATCAGCTCAACGATCTCACTCGCCCCCACCTTGCCGTAACGCTGCTACCGGCCGAGCAACGAGTGATCGCCGATGTCGGCACTGGAGGCGGTGGTCTCGTCACGATCACCGCCCGCGTCACGAACGCCAGTGATGTCGAAGCCCGAGACGTCGAAGCGGCGCTGGACATCATTCGCGATCCCGATGCCCCTGCAGGCCAAAACCCGGGTATCAGCCCGGCACTGATCCAACAGGTCGGCAACATCACCCGAACCCAGACGACCACCCAAGTGGTTTGGACGTTCCGGGCGGGATTGATCTTGGCGGGCAAGACCGTCCGCTACCAGGTACTGGTCCGAGCCGTGAACTCGACCACCGACGTGTTCGCGCCGGGAACTGTCGAAGTCGTCGACGGCAACACGCTCCACGACGCCGGCCAGGTCCTCCGGGAAGCCACGAAGCTCGCAATCATGGGCGACTCCTACTCAGCCGGCGAGGGGTCCGGCGACTACGTGAAGGGCACCGACACTCCCGACAACTCGTGCCACCGCAGCGCGCACACCTATCTGCTCCCGCTCTACGAAGCCGACGGGTCGTTCAATCTTGCGTGCTCAGGCGCCGTCACGGCCGACCTCACCGGACCGAACAAAGGCAATGGTGAGCCCGCACAGGTCGTGAAGCTCGCACTCCTCCAAAACAAGGAAGGACCTCTCGACGCGGTCGCGCTGACCAGTGGTGGCAACGATGTGCACTTCGCCGACATCTTGAAGTCGTGTCTCATCTTCCCGTCGTGCAACAACACGATCTACACGCTCGGGTTGAAGCTGCCGAAGGACAGCCAGGAGTATCTCGACGAGTATTTCCAGCCGCTCCCAGACGCGCTCGAGAACGCGTACGCGGCGATCAACGCCGTGCTCAACAGCGATGACGCCGTCGCCAAGCGTGGCCACCTCGCTCCCATCATCGTGCCCGCCTATCCGCGAGTCCTTCCTGGTGCCGATCGGGGGGCGTGCTTGTCACTGCCATCGATCGGACAAGGTGAGCTCGACTTCGGCTCCGAGCTGGTGACTCGATTGAACTTGGTCGTCAGCGGCGCGGTCCACGACGCCAACTATCAGGGGATCCCGGTTTTCTTCGTGCCGCAAACGGAGGACGCGTTTCTCCCCGACCACACCCTGTGCGACCGAGATCCGTACGCGCGGGGGATCGACAAACTGCGCGAAGCCGAGCCTTCCCTCGCTGAGCAGCTCACGATCGATGTGGCCGATGCGACGGGCACCGGCGTTGGTCGGGCTGCCGCTTTGTACGTGAAATTCCAGGCGCTCGGTCGCCGCCTTCAGGAGCTGTTCCATCCAAACCTCGACGGCTACAAGGCGCTGACGCGCGGCCTCATCCGCTGGTCGAACACCGACGACGGCCGCGCCGCGTACCACCCTGTCAGTCATCAGCCGCCGGGGCCGAAGCTCATCGTGACCGACGGGCCGCCGACGCAGACGATCACCGTGGAGGGCGGGCGAGCAGACCTCACGACGGGCGGCATCTACACCGTCGTCGGAACCGGATATCTCCAGGGCAGTCCGATATCAGTGAACCTGCAGTCCAGTCCCATTGCGCTGGCCGAGACCTATGCCGGTGACGACGGAACCGCACGCGCCTCCATCGCCATTCCTCGCAACGCGCCAACCGGCAACCACGAGATCGTCATCATGGGCACGGATCCACAGGGCGACGCCCACGTCGTGCGTATCGGCGTGCATGTCAGCGAACCACCGTCACCACCGTGGTCAGCGGTGTTCGTGCTCGTCAGCCTTGTCTTGGCGCTTGCGGGCGGCGGGCTGCTTCTGTTCATGCGTGAGGCTCGAAGTCGTGGAATCGCAACACGCCGATCCAGTCTCGGTTCTCTTCCAACATGACCTGCTCGGCCCGCTCCGTCACCTCGCGAAGCCGACGAAATGACTTGACGCCCTCGAACTCGTCACGCATTCGGGCGAGTTGCCGCGCCATGTTCTCGTAGCGCTGTGCGTGGCGGTCGAACTCCCGGTCGGCCCCGAGCGCTGCCATCGCCGCGCCGGCGGCAGGCAGAGAGAGCGACGCGACGCTGAGCCACTCGGCCCAGCCACCCTCGTGGATGAAGAGATGCGCGACGGCGGCGGCGAGCACGAGAACGAAGACGGTGAGTAGTGCGCGAGAAAGGCGGTGATGAAGCTTGTGTAGCCGTGCGCTCTGTTTGCGGTGGTAGGCGATCTGGCCAGACGGCTCATCGGGGTCTACTCCGCCCAGCCAAGAGGACGCGAGAAAGCGCGTCACCTCGCGCAGATCGTCCTTGCCAAGCTCCACTTCCGGGCGACGGTCCCACACGTCGGCAAACGCTCGTCGTATCCATTCTTCACGAGGGTCGCGACTCTCGTCTGCTTCGAGACCGCCCTCGACGCGCTGCCCTAGTCCGGCGAGCGCGAGATAGAAGGCGGACCGGAAGCGCTCGGCCAGGAACCGATACGCGATCCAGCGGGAGTGGATCTGTCGGCTTCTGCCCCACAGGAACTGTGCGGCAACGCCGGCGATGCACGCTGCCTCGACATAGAGCAACGCCTGCTGCTCAGACCAGACCTCCGCGTGCAGAGCAGCGCTCAGCACGGCGACCGCGCCAGCGACGACGATGAGGAGGGTGCCGCCGTCGTACTGGCGTCGCAACCGGACCGCCAACCGGTCGGCGCGAACGAAGTAGGGCAGAACCCACAGCGCAAGGGCGTCGAGATGAAGCTCGCGCGCCTCAGTGCGGTTCGGCGGCACCAAGTTGGCTCGTTCGCCGGCGACCGCCGACGCCACCTCCGCTTGAGTCGGTCCGCTCTCGTTGTAGGTCCTGGCCTCATCGACCAGACCTCTCGCGATGATTCCGGTGTTCTCCTCCGTGATGTTGAAGTCAGGCCTCGAGTCGATCCAATACAGCGGCAACGCGCTTTGTCGAGCGCGTTCGACGATCCGTTCTGTCCCGCCGCGACCCCTCGCTTCCGCGCCGTCCCAGATCGCGATCAGGACGTCGCAGCGATCGACAACGTAGAAACCAGCACGCTCGTACGCCTGGTCGCGCGTGCGAGTCTCCGTCGCGGGAATGGTCAGCCGCGCGAGTGCGAGCAGTGACCGGAATTCATCTGTCGATCCCGGTGCGTCGAAGTCGTTCTCGTAGTCCCTCTGTTCGAGCGGTAGCGGTACCTCCAGAGTTGCGCCCGGCACCTGAAGCACGCGGCGAGCAACGAGTCGGTCAGCGCCTTCGGCGAGCGCCGACACCACCGTCAACAGCACCGGCGTCTCCGCTGTAGCAGAAACCTTCGCCTGAATGCGCGAAACAACATCGTCAATCGCCGCGGTCAACGCATGTGAGTGTTCGAGCTCTCGATGGCCAGTGACGCCGATACGAATTCGAAGCGGGATCCTGCCCGACGCGTGAAGCTCGTCAACGGGTTCGCTGGTCATGTGAGTTCAAGCCGATGTGTGGACTCACTCATCTCAGACAATGGGGCGCCGACCTCCCGGATCGAGATCACGGTAGGCGCGACGGGCGTTGGGCGAGTCGCTCGGCTGACCTCGATTCGGTCGGCGCGTCACTCGGGCCGCCCGCCACATCGAGTGCTCGCGACAGATGGCATTCTCGGTGTTGGCCACCTCGTCGGCCCACGCGTGCTCGTCGACCACGGTTTGTAGGTGTTCCGCACGAGCGCCGAGTTCGTCCGCTGTGAATCGATAGACGCGGGCCACCGACTCGTGCTGCCTCACGGCGAGCCACGCGGCCCCAGCCCCGATCGCCGTCGACGCGATGCCGCTCAGGTCGACATGGAGGTAGCCAAGTGCCTTCGACATCGCCACGATCACACCTCCGCTCTCACCGAGGATGAGCACGACCTTCCATCGTGCCGCTCGGTCAGCGCTTCGGCTCGCTCTCATCGAGTACCAGCGCTGTTGGTCCACGACGCGGTCACGGATGTAGATCGCTCGCCGAACGTCAAGCGGCTCCGCTCGCAGTCTGGACAGCAACGCTCGTTCGGAGTGTGGATCCGAACACCTGATGCGACTCTCTCTCGCCTCCTCGCCCAAGTCGAGCATCTCCGCGTCGAACATTGTGTCCGCGCCCGCGTCGACGAGACCTAACGGTGTTCCTCCGACGGCATAGCGCCATGTGAGGGTCTTGGTTGCCTCGGCGATGGTCCGCCCGTCGAACCAAGCTCGGTCGGGTCGCCTCGCGATGAGCCAAAGCTCGATGGCAAGAGCGAACAAGAAGGCGAGCGCCGCGCCAAGTCCGACGAGCTCGACATCGCCCGCCATGAAGGTTGACGAGTACGCCGCGCAGATGGCAGCAATGAGGCCAAGGCACAACCGAGTCGCCATCGCGCTCGTGTATCGCCGTTGACCAGAGCGCGACGCGGCGTCGGCCGCCACATAAAGCGCCGGCATGTGCGCCGTCGGTGCGTCAGGACGCGAGACCGAGCTCACGTGCACGATCCAGAATGCGGCCAGCACGATCGGCAAGCGACCGATTGGTCACGTCAGCGGCCCGAACCGATAAGGCCTCTACGACGCCAGTTCTCGTGACGACGAACAGCTCGTTCGTGTCTTGGCGGTAGTACATGTCACGAATTGCGCCAGAGACACTGTTGATCTCGATCGCTGGCAGGAGATTCGCTGTTGGACGGAACACAACGGTGCCATCGCTGTAACCAACCACGAGGACTTGCCCATCGTCCATGAATGAAGTCGCTTGCGAGGAGATCGAGTTCGGGAGCGCGTCGATGAGCGCGTCCCATTGATATCCGCCGCCGTTGCCGATGGCGCGAGTGCCGCATCCGACCTCGCCAGCACCCGTTCCCACCGGCGATAGGGCCGCGTCTTCGGGCGCTATCGCAATTGCGAGAATTTCTGCACGACATTGGACCGTCGTCAGCAAACTGATGCGCGTCAGGTCATCGGATGCTCGATACATTTGGCCGCCCTTGCTCCCGACGTACACGCGACCGGTGGTGGCACTCACCACGACGGTCCGGGAGCCGGGGAACGGGACGTCGAGCGATTGTTCCTCGTGGCCATCGCGAGCGTCGAGGATCTTCACCGGTCCTCCGCTGCAGGGGAGCAGGATGACCGATCGACCACTGTCGAGCGCGGGTCGACCGTGATCACATGCTCCAGCATTGAACGTGCGGGAACTCCCGTCTGTCAGATTCACGATCCAACTTGCGGCGCTGCCGATGATGACGGCTTCGTCCAGCGTTGCGTCACCCGCCACCAAGTACGCGACGTCGTTCACGCGCACTGTCCTCTGCGTCTGACCGGTCTCGAGTGAGATCAGGCGCAGCGCGCCGTCGCGATCGGCCACCCACGCAGTTCCTAGCTCTCGCCCCGGAAAGATCGCTTGGAACCATTCCGCGGGTTCGTCGACGAGGAGCCGACCGAGGCTGAAGGGCCACGACACGACTGTCCCTCCCGCAGTCGCCCACACGCGGTCGCTCGCCGAGCTCCATGCCAGGGCGTCGGCCCGATCGGCACCCCGGAGGGTCGTGCGATGGTCTCCCGTCTCCACATCGAAGATCTCCACACCGAATGCCGTCGATACCGCTACGAAGCGTCCAGAAGGGGAAACGACGCCCACCGTCACCGGAGCTGATGCGACGATCGTCCGGAGCAGCGTGCCGTTCCTTCGCAAGCTGATGACTGCCGACGTTGGCTGTACGGCGACCGTCCACCCGGTCTCAACCACGGTTGGCGGCGTCATTGTTGCTGACGTCGCGTCTCGGACATCAGTCGCTGCCGAAGCGCGATTCCACACTGTGCCGTCCTTAGCCAGGACGAAGACCTGCTCACCCACGACCGTAGAGGCGAACCCGCTCGCTCCGGCAGGCACCCGGAAGGCATCATCCGGCACTGGAGTCGCGAGGGCTTGATCGATGATGTCGGCTCGGGCCGCTGTCTCGTCGGTGCCACTCGACCTGGCAGTGTCGAGGCCTGCGTACACGTCGACGCGCATCCGCGAGAGAGCGTCATTCTCGTCCTGGTACTCCTGCGCCTGCTCCTCATTGATCTTCGTGATGTAGACGCGCACTGCCTGAAGCAGAACCACGACTGAGAGCGCGATCGAGATCGTCACGCCGGCCACGATGGAGATTGCAGCTCGGCGGATGGTTCTTCGGCGGCTATCCCGCAGAAACTCCCGCCCTACGACCGCTGCCTCCGGAGACAGCGCTATCGCCTTCGCTAGGCGGCGTCGAACTCGACGACCGACGAGCATCCCCTTCGGACGTCCCGCCCTCGCCCAGTCGCGAGACCGAATACGGAGCTCGGTACCGTCGCGCAATCCAGGCGCGACCATCTGCAGCTGGCCAACCACCGACGCCGACGACGACGTATGGTCCGCGCCTACGGGGACAAGAAAGATCGGCTTGCCACACTCCTCCGCAACCGCCTTCTCCGCTGCGCACGCCGGCGAGGCGCGCCACTCGGACGAATCACATATGAGAAACGCCCCGGCTTCCTCGACGGCATCCCGAACCTCGTCCAACCACGGGAGTGACACGGGAAGGTCTCGTTGATCCACCCAGGTTTCGATTCCTGCAGACGACAGATACGAGATCAGCTGCCTCACCCATGGATCGTCCTTTCGGCTATAGGAGACGAAGACGTGATGCACGGGCGCTCAGTTCCCCGGACCCTTACAGACCTGGACTCCCAACCTGGCTTGCGTCTCGGAGTCGATGGGCGACAGCTGCGTCTCGCTCCAGCACAGCTCGACCTTCTGGCGAAGGAGGCTGAGCAATCCATCATCGGTGCCACACGTCGCGCAGTCGGGAGTGCGCCAGAAGAATCCCGAAACGGTCTCGACGACGGGGCCGTCGTCCCACCCTGCAGCAACAACGGGAGATCGATCCGGCGTAGCCCACTCCACCACGATGGCGACGGTCGGCAGCTCCGCCGTGACGACTACGACCTCACCCAATGCGGAGCTGACCAGCACGCGGGACGCGTCCGGTGCGATCGAAATTGCCGTTACCTCCCCCGTCACCGGCGCGAACCAATCGGTGTGAACACTTGACCCCTGGGCGTCTCGACGCTCGAACTTGATGGTGTTCGCTCGAGCTTGGACCACGAGCTCTCCGCTCGTCGCTTCGAGCGCACTCGACAGTTGAGCAGTAGGCGGCGCGATTGGACCAGCGGGGGCTCGCCAGACCGTGCTTAGAACAAGCGCCTTGCACACCAGCAACTCGTTGTCGCGCGACGGGATGATGGCGTGGAGCATCGGAGACTCTCGGCACACATTGCCGAGCTCGCCTCGACTCGGTAGGTGCACGACCCGCGCCGGCTCGACCTGGCCGCCGATCACCACTCGGCCACCGGGGAGTGCGACCACGCTGTCGGTTCGGTCGGGCAACGCCACCCCGGTTGGAGTCGGTTGGGCATCTGAGCCGAACATCCAAAGCTGGTGGTCCGGACCGATGACCACAGCGCCGACGGCGTCGGGGACGACAGCCCCGGCATCGATGATCGGTGCCGGGAGTGATGTCCGGACCAGCTCGCTGCCGGTCAAGCCATCGATGAGCGCATAGGAGCCGGGTTCCGGTTCTACAAGCAGGCGCGCACCTCCGTCAGTGGTACGGCGAAGGCTGAGGTGGCGCTTGAAGTTCCCAAGGACCTGTACCTCGTCGTCGTTGATTCCCGCCGTGCCCAAGTCTCCTGTCCTGGCCGCGACGACGATGCGGTCGGTGTCGGTCACTACTACCTCGTCCCACTGGCCGGCGTTTTCGAACCGACGGGCCTGCTTCGTCACGAGATCGACGACGGCAATACCGCCCGCCCCGACTGCGACCGCCGTCCGCTCGTCCTTGGTGATATCGAGCCAGTAGAACTCACCGCCGAGGGGCGTTCGCCAGGGAATCGAATCGGTACGCGAGTCGAAATAGCCGAATTCGAAGTTTCCGTTGTCCGTGCCAAGCACGACCGCAACATCACCGTTCTTGAACGCCGCCATTGCCGCGTTCGAGCGCCCCGCTCCGACATCTACGGCGCCTAGCGTCCATGGCTGGGACAGAGTTCGGCGCAGAGTCGTCCGGGCAAGCTCTTTCTGCTTCGTCGAGCCGTTGAGCAGCAACCCGCCCGACAGCAGCGAACTCCACTCGGGCAGCTGACTTTGAATCGCTCTATCGCCGACCGTCCCGATTGTCGAGTGGTTGTTCCGACCTAGCAGTCGGATCGAGGGAACAAACGTCAGTGCAACGGCGACCGCGATGAGCGCGACCACCAAAGCGCCCGCGCGCGTGAGCCACGTCCGAGTCTGAACTCGCGAAGACGACCGGAGCGACCGTCGCACAAACTCGAACACCATCGCGTCCTGCGCGAGGAGCGGATCACTCTGAAGCTGCCGAAGGAGGTGGTCAAGGTCCACGGCGTGACGACGGTCCCGCACCAACAACTCGGAGCGGGCTCCCCCACGCGCCCATGCTTCTGCCTCCAGACGGAGACTCCTCGCCGCGAGATGGAGTTCCGGGTTGCTTCGGAGAGCTGCCATCACGACACCGAACGAGGACTGGGGCGCAACCGGATCGATAGCGATCCAGTTGATGGCGGACAGTGCCTCAGGGACACGGGTCGAATCCAAAGGTGTCAGTCGAATCGGCACCACGCGCGTTGCCGAGATTGCTTCCACTGCTGACCGCCAAACGGGATCCTCGAGTGCGGCTGCAGAGAGAAGAACGACGACGTTCTGCGCGGTGTCTGGAGTGTGATCGTCTACATGGAAGCCAGCGCTTCGAAGGAAGGCTGTCAACGACTCGCCCCAACTTGCATCCCTCTCGCTGGCGACGACGAGCACATTCGAGCTGTCACCGCGTTCAGGAGGAGGCGCTTGTGCCCGCCGACTACGCACCTAGCGAGTCTGCCACCTCGACTACGGCCGTGAATTTGTCACGATGTCGTCACGGGTTCCGCTGCCTACCTCAAGGATCCCGCCAGATGCAGCTCGCGAACTGAGCGCCTGCCGCAATCCTCCACGCCTTGTACCCTGTGGTGCCTGCCATGGGGATGGCAGGCTGATGCACGCGGCGGTTGGGCAGATGTTGAAACTTTTGAGCGCGACCTCTCTTGCGGATCGGCTTGGTCGGCATGTGCGTTGACACGAAGCGCGTCTTCATCAGTCACTCGTCGGTGGATCACTCGCTCGCGCACGAGGTATGTGCCCAGATCGAGGTAGACACCGCACCATGCTGGATCGCACCTCGAGATGTCACCCCGGGTCGCGACTACGCGAGTGACATCCTGCATGCCATCGAGGCAGCGGGCATCTTTGTGGTGCTGTTGACGAAGTCGTCCATCGAGTCGCCTCAGGTCGTCCGCGAAGTGGAGCGCGCCGCGAGCAACAGGGTCGCACTCCTACCGGTTCGGCTCGACGACACGCCGCTGACCCCAAGCCTCGAGTACTTCCTCAGCTCGAGTCACTGGGTCAGTCCGACGGGGGATCAATCCGCAACAGCGGCACAAGTACGAGACGCGGTTCGCCGATGTCTCGGCATCGACAACGCGCCGTCGACGACTCCACCCGATGTGTCACCGCCCTTGCCAATCGCCCGGCTCGATCATCGATTGAGTCGCATCACCCGGGTTGCTGGTCGCACAAAAGAACTTGCGTCGCTGTGCTCGTTGCTTCCTGCAGTGACATCGGATCACAACAGCACGCACGTCGGCTTCGTCCTGATCGGCGGAGAAAGTGGCGTCGGGAAGTCTGCGCTGGTATCGGCAACCGCCAGCGCGGCTTTTGACCAGGGATGGGACATCGCGTCGGTCGCCTGCGAGCCGTTTCACGAAGGGATGTCGTTCTTCCCAATCCGTGAACTCATGCGACAGATCAGCGGAACTGGCGACGTCGTTGCTGCGGTGCAGGCGTTGTATGGGGTCGGATCGAGTCAAGCCGCATACGCAATTGCCGCCGAAGATCCGAGCACCCCATCGGAACAGCGTCGCGAAGCGCTAATCGCGACCGCATCGAACCTGGTGTTCGGCCAAAGGCGAGCGTCAAGTTCTCCTGCGCTCCTGTTGGTGCTCGACGACTTGGAGAGAATCGACCCGGGCTCGGTCGACGCGCTCCTGTGCCTTCTGAGCCGAAGCAACGAGAGCCCAGTTCTCGTAGTCGGGCTCTATCGCACCGACTTCGTTGAGCGCGTGGGCAGACAACACCCGATCATGCCTCTGATCGATGCCGTTCGGCGTATGCCCGACGTCGCGGAGGAAGTCCGACTCGGCGCGCTCATGAGAGGCGACCTACCGCAGCTGGTGGAGATGCTGGCCGGCGGCTCCTGCGACTTCCCGAGCGCGTTCTTCGACCACCTCTACGAGGAGACAGAGGGAAACCCGCTGTATGTACGCGAGGTCTTCAGGTCGCTGCAGCAGCCGCCGCGCGGCAGCGACCCCGTCGTCGCGATCGTTGATGATCGCTGGCGCATCGTCGATCCCTCGCGCGAGTGGGAGATACCGCAGTCCATCGAAGAGGCGGTCGTCGCGCGCCTCGAGGTGCTCGACGCAGTTCAGCGGGAACAGCTCGAGACGGCCGCGGTCATCGGGCGTCGCTTCGCATTCGAAGTCATGGCCAAGCTGGTCGAGGCTTCGGAATCAGAACTCGTAGCGAACCTCGAGAAGTTCATCAACTTTGACCTCCTCAACGAGCTACCGGGATCGGAAGAACTCTTCGAGTTCACTCACGGAAAGATTCGAGATGTTCTCTACAACGCGATGTCGCGGCTGCGGCGACGGCGGTTGCACGGAAGAGTGGCCGACGTCCTCAAGGACTCCCGAGCCGCCATGTCCGAGGACTGGGACGCTCTCCTCGCTGAGCACCTGTTCCGCGCGGGTCGCATGGCAGAAGCCCTCCCCCTCCTTCGAACGTCGGCGGCAGGACTGCTGCGACTACATGCCGGACACGAGGCCGCGACTCAGCTTCGCCGAGTCCTCGAGGCGGATTCTCAGGCTGACTTGCTCGGCGCGACAGATCGGATCGCGGTCCAATTAGAGCTTGTGACGGCACTGAAGCTTGCGAATGAATACGAGGCGGCTGCCAGTCTCGTCGACTTTGTCGTCGATTCACCTCACGCAGACCGTGTGTCGAAAGGCTGGGCCCTCGATCACCTCGGCGACATCCACTGGACGCGCGGCCAGGTACAAGAGGCGAAGGAGGTGTACGCGAGCGCGCGGCAGCTTGCTGAGGAAGCGAATGATGCGGCGTTGCTCTTGGAGGTCTTCGCAGACCTGACCGAGCTTCACGATCGGGAGGCTGAGCGCGTTGCCGGCACCAACCCGCAGCAGAGCACCGAGCATCGACAACTCAGTGAGAGGTACCTCGACGAGCAACTGCGACTCTCCGAGGTAGTTCCCGACAACCAAGCACGTGCGCGTGCTTTGAGAAACGAGGCGAAGCGCCGGCGGCGGAAACGTCAAATCGACGCGGCTCTCGCGCTGTACGAGGAGGCGATTTCCCTCAGCGACCCTCGCGTCGCCACCCACCAGGTACTCATCTCGTACGCAAAGACCTTGCGATACGCGGGGCGTCACGAGGACGCGTGCCGAGTTGTGGACCGGGTCCTCGATTGGAGCCAACAAACTGGAGCTCGCCGATCTCTTGCCATCGCCCTGCACTACCGTGGAATGCTCGAGATGGAAGCAGTTCCAGCAGACCTTGTTGGTGCTGCGCGGGACCTTCAGGACGCTGTAGCGCTTCACGAGGACATCGGATACCTGCGCGGTCGATGTGAGACCGCAACCTCGCTCGGCGAACTCGCCCTGGCGCTCGGAGACCGTCAGTCAATGATGCGCTGGTTCCGTGAAGCCTGTGCAGGAGGTGACGACCTGTCCGACGACGCGATCGTGAACGCTGTCGTCGCGACGTTGGAGGCATCCGACGAAACGAAGCGCGCGCGCTCGATCCGAGACAGGCTGAAGTCCGCATGACTCCGCTGATGATCGTTGCCGCCGGTCTGCCCGGCGCCGGCAAGACCTCGCTTCTGAGGTGGCTTGCTGAACGGACTACCGCTGTGCTCGTGTCGCGCGATGAACTTCGGCGCGCCCTATTTCCTGTGTGCACATACACAGAGCGGGAGAAGCGTGTGGCGTATGACGTGATGAAGACCGGACTCACAGCAAACATCGAGCTCAAACGGTCCGCGTTTCCCGACGGAATCTGCTTCACGACTCGCGCAGACCTCGACGACATCGTTGCCGTTGGCCGCAACCACGGAGCGCACACGGTCGTGCTCGATTGTCAGTGTCCGATCGACATAGCCAAGGACCGCGTAGAGCGCGATCTGTCAACGCTGGAGTGGGTGCCAGCTGATCGCAATGCTGATCTAGTCGATCGCGTCGCGGCGCGCTTCGAGCGCCTTCCGGACGATGCAATCGTTGTCGATATGACACTCCCCTCAGCGGACATCGGTTCTCAGGTACTGCACCATCTAGCCGAACACGGCTGGGAGCCCATGTGGACAGGTTGATCTTGGTTCGCCATGGACGAACGACAGGAAATCATCAGCAGCGGTACATCGCGACAACCGACCTCGAGCTCGACGATGTCGGACGAGGACAGGCCCAGCTCATCGGGCGCGTCCTCAGTAAGGCTGAGGTCGATGGCGTGTACAGCTCTCCCGCACGACGTTCGCTGGCGACTGCAGAAGGAATCGTGGCCGAACTGTCTCGCCGCCACGCGATATCCGTTGATGAACGACTGGCTGAGCTTGGGATGGGTGCCTTCGAGGGTTGTACCGCGGAGGAAATCGCGGCCAATGGCCTCGCGGAAACCTTCCGTTCATGGCGACAGGGGTGGCCGGTCCAGTACCCGGACGGCGCCGAGGACTTTCGACACGCGGAGTCCCGCGTCCGCGCGTTCTACCGCGACATTGCTTCGCAACACCTACTAGGAACGGTCGTAGTCGTCGCGCACAGCCACCTACTTCGCATTCTCATCGCGACCGAGATCCTGGGAGGGAATGCAGCAGATCATCGACGGCTTCGGCTTGACAACGGTCAATGTGCAGTCGTCGAATGGGAGTTTGGGGTCCCGAGGCTCGTCGCACTCAACACGGGAGACTGCATCAGCGCCTTTGATCCCCCACCGGTCATTGCCCAGCCGCGCCACACTCCTGGCCGTGAGTAATCGACGCCGTATCAACCGGCTGCTGTCCGCTCGGCCGGCGGTGATCGTGGCCTTGGACCATCCTCGAACCCTGTATTCACCCGGCTTGGCGAATGTCCCCACGGTGATCGAGCAGGTTCTTGAAGGGGGCGCGACAGGACTGATGCTGACCGCACCGATGGCGGCACGGTTCGAGGAACAGTGCGGTGCAACGCCGTTGGTCGTCAGCGTGAGCATCGATACCTACTCCCCCGACGCTGCGGTTGAGAACGCTCTTCGACTCGATGCATCGGCGGTGAAGTACGAGGTCTTCCCTGATACGGATCAGGAACGCGAGACCTTCCGCATGCTGGAGGGCCTAGTTGCGAAGGGAACCCAGCTTTCTCTTCCGATAATGGCGGAGGTGATCCCAGGCGGTTTCTCGCGGCCGGAGTGTCACACGGCCTCCGCAATCGCGCACGCGGGACGGATGGCGGCGGAGGCTGGTGCCGATCTCGTGAAGCTTCCGCTCCCCACCAAAGGCGAAGTCGCCACAATCCTGGAGAACATCCCGATTCCGGTCCTGTTTCTTGGAGGACCACCAAACTCGGCAGACGAGGAGTTGCTCGGGCAATTGTCCGATGCGGCCGCCTTCGGTGCCGCCGGAGTCGTGATGGGTCGGCGGATATGGGAGCGCCGCGATCCGGCGGAGGCGATCGCGGAAGTTCGAAGGGCTTTTCTCACCACGTGACTCCCGCATCCCGAGTGAGCGCCTCATCCCCGCTCTTGGCTTCGGATTGCCACCAGCCGAGGCTGGGTGGGTAAGGGTATTTGGCATGGCACAAGTCGACGGGCGGCGTGCGTCGGATCAGTCCGCGCCCGGCTTGACGTCTGACAGCAAAGTCACATCACGGAGACCTGCTCAAATTGGAGCTCGAGGGTCAGCAAGAGACCGACCGGCGGCGAGTGCTACGCAGATTGCAAGGGGAGAACCCTCGAGCGCAGGTCTCGAGGTGAGATCAATCCGGCCGTGCCGATGCCGGCGGCATGAAATGCGGCCTTGATGGCGGATACCCCGAGTGTCAACGCTTCCAGCTCCTCGACCTCACCGACGGTCACCGTCACGGTGACATCGACGCCCTCATCCTGGCGGGAGGTTCCGACCGAGGGCTCGAGTGATAGTCGGTCGAGATCATCGACCATTGTCTCGATGAGATCAGAGATCTCGTCGTCGCTCAGGCGCCGGGCTGCACCCAGTGTTGCCACTATCTCGACGACGAACATCCGGCTCACGGTACTTGCCTCGAACATGTGGTCACCATGCGTTGCGCCTTCTGTTTTGAAGTGATTGGGGTTCGATGGCGTCTTATGCAGCGTCTCCTGGTGGTTCCCGCATGAACATCGCATGATGAGGTAGCCACGCGTCGTGACCCGCGCGACGGTCCACCCGTGAGCTGCCACACGCGCGACGGCCTCTTCCCGAGTCACGTCGCGGACCGTACTGACGACGTGTGACAGTGAAGCCGTCCGGAGCTTCGTCGTCGACCTCCGCGACCTCGGTGACACACCCCGGCTCTACGCTCTGCAAAGCGTTCGAAGCCCGCGGTCCCGGCTTCCTCACGAGTCCGTTCGATCGAGGAGGCCGCCGTGCGCCGGAACCACGAGACCCCCTTCCCTACCGGGTTCCTTCGCCGCAAACCCACGCTGAAGGAATGGTGTGAGTACTGGCTCGCCACCAACGCGGTGAAGCGACCGAAGGCGAAGAAGGAAGACCGCAGCTCGCTCGAGCTCCACGTGTACCCAACGCTCGGCCACAAGCGGCTCGACGACATCACCGTGTTCGACATTCGCCTGCTCGTCGCGCAGTGGGCCGACACGGTGATGCCGCGCACGGTGCACCGCCGCTACGCCGTATTGCGGGCCGCGATCAACGCCGCCGTCGATCTGGAGATGCTCGACCGATCACCGTGCCGGCGCGTCCGGCTGCCCACGAGCGCGCCGGCGTTCGCCTACGCGCTGCAGCCCGACGAGGTGGCGCTCGTCGCCAAACAGCAGCCCGCCGAAGTCACAAGCCGGGCGACGCACGATGTGCCTGCCGACGTCGTTGGCGACGATGTTGCGCGACCACCTCGACGCGCACAAGGTCGACAGCGACGACGAAGACGCCTTGGTGTTCACATCGCCGACCGGCGGGCTGCTGCGCTACTCGAACTTCCGCAAGCGCGTCTGGCGGCCGGCCATCGCGCGCCTCGAGTTGCCGGCCATCGGGTTCCACGATCTGCGGCGCACCAATGCAACTGTCCTGGTCCAGCGAAATGTCGACCTCAAGACCGCCCAAATCCGGCTCGGCCACTCCGACCCGGCCTTGACGCTCAGGATCTACGCGCAGCCCACCGACGACGGCGACCGCGCCGCAGCCGCCCTCATCGACGAACACTTCGCCTCTGCCGTCACGGCCACAGCACTGCTTGGGTCTGCGTGACGCGCGCCGCGAGCTGGCCGTCGTCGTGCACCTGGGCTGATGGTCAGTCTCGGTCGGGTTGGTTTCCGTAGCGGTCGATGTGGACGATCTCGCGGATCGGGCGTCGTGTCGTGGGGCCGTAGTTCCCCTTCGCCCAGCCGATCGGGATCACACACACAGGCACCATCTTGCGGGGCAGCCCGAGAAGGCGTTGGGCGACGGGCACGAGCCAGATCGGCAACGTCTGGAGCGACGCACCCAGTCCCACCGCGCGACACGCGAGCAACAGGTTCTGCACGGCCGGATACACCGACCCGTAGAACGACGACACCGAGATCTGGGGCCAGCCCACCGGGTGGTGCTTGAGATTGCGTTCGTAACAGGGGATCACGAACACCGGGATGTCGGCGAAATGCTCGGCCTGCCATTGGCCCGGTGCCATCTGGCGCAGAAGCTTCTCGTCGCCGGCGGCGCTCCGGCGGGCGATGGGGTCGAACACCCGGAACAGCGGAACGTACATCTTCGCCAGCCGTTCCTTCTGCTCGCGGCCCGTGATGACGACGTAGTTCCAGTCCTGGGAGTTCGAGCTCGTCGGCGCCTTCAACGACAGCTCCAGCAGCTCGTACACCAGGTCGAGATCGACGGGTTCCGTGTGGAGCTTGCGCACGGCGCGTTGGGTTCGCATCGCGTCGGCCATCGGCATCCCGAGACGCGCCAACGCCTCCTCTCTCGTCGGCGGCGTGAACTTGGTCATCGCGAAAGCGTACGTAGCGAAAGACCGATGCTTCCGCCGCTACGGCGCACTCCACGGTTGGAGGAGCATCTCCTGCGTCATGGAGGCGACGATGTGACCGTCGGTGTCGCGGATCACTCCTCGCAGGGTTCCGCGGCCGCCGGCGTTGACGAGGCTTTGCACGTCTTGCAGCAGCCACTCGTCGGCGCGAGCGGGCCGGTGGAACCACGCGGCGTGATCGAGGCTGATCATGCCAGTGGTGTCACCGTCGAGGTAGAGCGGGCGTCCGCCGACGCCGGTCCAGTCCGTCGCGTAGCCGAGCAGCGCCGTGTGGAGATGCGGGTCGTCGCCAAGGGTGCGGGCGAAGCGGAACCAGTGGCGGTGGGTTGCTTCCCGCGTGCCGTCAGGTCGCAGCTCGCTTGGTCCGAGCCAGCGCACGTCCCACGGCCCGGGCCCGTACTCGTCGTGGTCGGGTTCGGGCAGCGTGTCGGGGAACGGTGTGCCGTCAGCGATGCCAGACAGGTCGTACACGTACCCGTCGGTGTCATCCGTGAACGAGCACGTCATCGTGATGACGGGCTTGTCGTCCTGCGTCGCCGTGACGGTGTGCACGTTGAAGGTCCGGCCCGCCTTCAAGACGTCGCTGCGGAAGACGATGTCCCGGTCACCTTGGACCGGGCGCAGGAAGTGCGCGTGGAGCGAGTGCAGCCGACTGTTCGGCGGCGCGTCCCCACATGCGGCGCTGACCATGAGAGCGAGCCCGACCCCACCGAAGACGACCGGTCCGTACCAGTCGGGGGTGCGACCGACCCAGTGGTCGCCCTCGCGCTCGTGCCGGAGCAGGTCGAGAAACTCGTCGACCGCGGCTTGTTGCTCGGCGGCGCGGTTCGTCATGTCAACGCCCGCGGAACTCGGGGGCGCGCTTCTCGAGGATGGCGCGCATCGCCTCCTGTCGGGCGCATGCGCGGCGATCGGAAATGAGTTCGGATCAACGGTGTCGCCCGACGAGGTCGAGGAGATCGAGGATGTCCGCCCATCCCCCGTCCGCGGCGCGCCCAACGATGTGCTGCGCGTGCGCTCGCGCCGCGGGATGGGCGTCGTCGGGCACGACGGCGACGGCGGCGTTGGCGAGCAGGTCGACGTCGTTCGGTCCGTCGCCGATGGCCAGCACGGCGTGGGGGTCGAGGCCACGAGAGGAGCAGAAGGCCAGGACCCCGTCCCACTTGGACTGCGCGCTCGGCGCGACGGTGACCGAGTAGCCGCCATAGTTCCGGTCGCGGTCCACGTGCGGTGACGCAATCGGGGCGAGTTCGCGGCCGAGCTTTTCCGCGATGTCTTGCGGAAGGCCGAGAACACTGAACGCGAGGACGTCCTCCGTCTCGATGATCCGGTCGAGCTCACCGACTCCGACGTCGTTGCCGAAGTCGGCGAGGTGATCCGGGTGCGTCGACGGTGTCGTGGTGACCCAGACCGGGCGATCCTCGTGATCGACGTAGACAACGGGATGGATGCTGTGGGCGAAGAAGCACTCGAGGACCGCCTCGGCGTCGGTTCGGCTGAACCCGCCACGGTGGAACCGATGCCCTGAGCCGAGATCGAGGCCAAGTGAGCCATTGAGGACGACGGCGGGCGGTGTCCATCCGAACGCCGCCAACGGTGTGCGCGTCGAGCGGACTCGGCGACCGGTGGCGACGAGCACGGCCACGTCCGCAGTCGCGAGCTGAGCGAGCGCCGCCAACGTGCGCGCCGCAATCGTGGACTCGTGTTCCCAGAGCGTGCCGTCGAGATCGGTGACGATCAGCGACACGGTGTTCGCCACCGACTCCTCCCGTCCCCGCCCCGCATCGTGATGCAGTCTCACCGACCGAGATGCACGAACGCGAACCGGTTTCCGTGCGGCAACCAATCGTCGACCTCGGGGAAGCACCATCGTGAAGGTGCGTATGACCGTCAGCTGTCTCCCATGCCCTGACCGGCGAGCAACTCGACGGTCACGAAGCGGACGCGGGCCGATCCGACGTTCTCGAGATCGTGGATCTCGGGCTCGTCGCCGATGTCGGTGAACCACGTGAAGCCGTCGTCCACGTCGAGCGTCACCTGGTTGCCGTCGGCGAAGCGGTTGATCATGCGACCGCCCTCGACGCACGTGAAGAAGTAGCTGGTCGTGTGGCAATGGAACGGCAGCCGATCCCCTGGTTCGACAGTGAGGTCCCAGACGCGCACGCGATCGTTCTCGAACAACACGGAGGTCCCGATGGCTTGGTTGCCCGGAGCCGACGCCAGCTCGTCACGAAACGTGTCGGTGTTGAACGTGTCGAACTCCATGCTCGACAGGTTCGCGCGGTCACCCGGAGGGCGCTCAGCGCATTGACACACCGCACGAACGCCACCGGCATCTGCAGCGCCGTCGTCAACGGTCACTCGTCGTAGGTTGTCGGCCGTGACGCAGAACGAGCAGATGATCGCCTTCTGGAACGGCCCGGCCGGGGAGGCGTGGGCGAGCAATGCCGATGCTCAAGATCGCGAGCTGCAAGCACTCGGCACCGCGGGGCTCGAGGCGCTGGCGGCGACACCGGGCGAGTCGGTGCTCGACGTCGGATGCGGGCCCGGCACCACCAGCTTGATCGTGGCGGAGCATGTCGGTCCCGCCGGTCGGGTCGTTGGTCTCGACATCTCGGCCCCCTTGCTCGCCCTCGCGCGTGAACGCGCGGCCGGAGTCGACAACGTGAGCTTCGTCGAGGCTGACGCGCAAACGACGATCCCGCCCGGGTCTCCATTCGACGCCGTGTTCTCGCGGTTCGGTGTCATGTTCTTCGCCGACCCGGACGCCGCGTTTGCGAATCTGCACGGCGCTACCTCACCCGCCGGTCGGCTCGCGTTCGTGTGTTGGCAGAAGCCAGAAGACAACCCGTGGTTTCTGGCGCCGCTCATAGCGCTCTCGGGGCTGCCCGACCTGGAAGTGCCGCCTCCGCTCGGTCCCGACGAGCCCGGACCGTTCGCGTTCGCTGATTCCGATCGCGTCCGGCGAGTCCTCGCCGCGGGCGGATGGCGAGACGTTGACGTGCGGGCGTATCGCGACGAGATCGTCGAGAACCTCGACCAACGAGTGGAGTTCAGCCTGCGACAGGGACCAGCGGCTCGAGCGCTGATGAACGCGAGCGATGAGGTGCGGGCGGCGGCCGCTGACCGTGTCCGGGATGCTCTCGCCCGGTCATCGCGTGATGGTGTCGTTCACCTCAGCCGCGCCGTCTGGATCGTCACCGCTCGCGCCTGAACTGCTGCGCCCGATCGCGTGAGCGCTCAGGACGACGCCTTGCGGGCGCGTTTGCGACGCTTGCCCTCGTGCATCGCCTGCACCCGAGCGATCGGGATGGCGCGGCCCTCGTCCAGCAGCGCCTCCGACAGGTGCTGCGCGGCGGGCATGTGCTCGGCCCAAGGGTCGGAGTCGCCGAGCAGGGACAGCGCGTTGTGCACCGTGAAGTCTGCCGGTGCGACGTCGTCGAGGTCGTCCCAGGCCACGGGGAACGACACCGGCACACCCGGCCGTACGCGCGGGCTGTACGCAGCGACGACCGTGGCGCCTCCGACGCGCGTGGTGTCGACGAACACCTTGGCCTCGCGGTCTTCCTTCATGAACGCCGACGTTGCAATGCTCGGATCCAGCGCGACGGCCCGCGACCCGATCGCGCGCGTGGCCGCAGCCGCGTCTTCGAGCGTGGCCTCGTCGTCGATCGGAACGTACACGTGGACGCCCTTCGCACCGCTCGTCTTCACCGCGCCTTCGAGCCCGACATCGGCGAGGACCTGCCGCACGAGGTGAGCGACGCGCACCACGACGTCGAACGCCGCGTCGGCGGGCGGATCGAGGTCGAGCACGAGGTGCGTTGCTCGATCCGGAGGATCCGCGCACACCAGCGTCGGGTGGTACTCGATGGCGCGCTGGTTCGCGAACCACAACAGTGTCCGTCGGTCGTTGCACAGCGCGTACGAGACATCGCGCTTCGACGTTTCCGCCCAGAACGTGACGGTGCGCACGAAGTCGGGTGTGTATTTCGGCACGTTCTTCTGCATGAACGCTTCTTGACCTCGATGCACCCGGATCACCGAGAGCGGACGGTCGCGGAGCACGGGCAGGATTCGGTCGGACACGGCGTCGAGGTAGTCGACGAGATCACGTTTCGTCGCTCCGGCGCCGTCGAACAACGGCTGATCGAGGTTCGTCAGCGGCACGCCCTCGCGGGATCCGCCGTCAGTGTCCTTGCTCACGCCACTCGGGTCGGTCGGCGGACCAGCTCGCCGGAGCAGTTCGGGCAGCGACCGTTCATCTCGGCCGCACAGGACGCGCAGAACGTGCACTCGTAGCTACAGATCCGCGCGTCGGATGCCGTGGCGGGGAGCTCGACGGAACACCGTTCACATGCGGGGCGCATCTCGAGCATTGTCAGCCTCCCGACCGAAGCAGCGCACACGGGAATTCAAGTCTTCGACTCGACGTCGACACCCCTCGGCCGAACGGAGCCTCGCGCCACGCAGAGCATACGATCGCGCCGGCGGGAGTCGCAGCAAGGGGGGTGGACAGTGGGCGATCAGTTCCACCTGGTGGTCGAACACGCGGGTGGCGCGCAGTCCCGGTATGAGCTTCAGCACGGCACGGTCACGGTCGGTCGAGCGCCGGGCAATTCGATTCAATTGTTGGAGCCCGACGTCTCCGGACATCACGCGGCCCTCAGCGTGTCTGCCGACGGCGTCGCCATCCACGACGTGGGCTCCACGAACGGCACGTTCGTCAACGGTCACCGGATCGATGGGGCGGTGTGGGTGGGAGCGAACGACGTCGTCAGGATCGCCAACAGCACCACGTTGCGCGTCACCCAAGCGGGCGCACCGGTTGTTGCCCCGCTCCCCCTTCCGCCTTCCGGTCGCGCCGCATCCAGTCGCGTGCGCTGTCCGACGTGCACGGGGACAGGACGAACTCGTTGCCTGCGCTGCAACGGCATGCGCCGCGTCGCATGCACATCGTGTGGCGGATCGGGGGGAAAGACCACCTTCGCGATGAACCGGCCGGGTGGACAACGAACGTCGTGCACGATGTGTGGCGGGTCTGGGCGCTCGACGTGTGTCACGTGCGCGGGCTTCGGCGGGCCCACGTGCACGTCGTGTAACGGATCCGGTCACGTGTTGCGCTGATCGTGTCTCCGCGGCGCTGACGGACAGCCCCGACGCGAAAGAGCGCCTGCGCACGGGGCGCAGGCGCTCTTCGGAACCAACGGTTCAGCAGCTGGCGGTGAACTGCCGAGTCACCATGCTGCTGCCGCGGGTGTCGACGGCCGAGATCCAGTAGGTCACGACCGTCTTCGGGGGGAACGGGCCGAGCAGGGCAACGAACTGTCCCGCCTTGTTGCGGGTCATCGGGGTGTAGTGCTTTCCGGTCGGCTCCGAGGAGTACAGGGTCACCGCCGCCTTCGGGTCGTCCACGTTGGCCGAGACCGCGCCGAGCAGCTGGGTCGAGGAACAGTTGGCCGGGTCGTTGTTGTCGAAGAAGACGTTGCTGATCACCGGGTTGCGATCGACGACCGCCTTCACCACGACGAACAGCGTGGCCGAACCGAGGTGGACCTTGGTGGGCTCCGCGAAATCACCCTTCTGGCTGTGGGCACGGTCGAGGTGCAGCCCGACATCCACCACGGCGCACCGCTCGAGCGAGCCGTGATCGGGTGACGCCGTGACGAACTTCGTGCCGATCGCCTCGTCGAAGGTGTCGACCGTGAAGTCGGCTTTGGCATCGCAGCTGTTGCGGATCTGGAACGAGGCATCGGTGTATCCCGCGCCGAGGTCGATCGCCACGGGAGCGACGGACGCCGGCTGGCCGGGCTGGGCCGGAGGCATCGACGAGCTGTTGTTCGAGGTCTGCCCTTGGGAGCCGGTCCCGGCGGTGCCGTTGGAACCGGAAGAGCCGTTCGAGCCGGTCGAGCCGGTGGAGCCAGTCGAGCCGCTCGGCGCCACCGAGCCGGCCGGTGCACTCGCGCTGCGGGTAGTCGACGTGCGCTCGTGTGCCGTCGCCAGCACGCCGGCGACGATCGCCGCGAGCGCTACCAGCGAGACGACAACGGCGACGGCGAAGCGGCTGGGTCGGCCGCTGGTGTGGATGGCGGGCTGGTGAGTGGTGGTGTGCATTGGGGTCTCCGTTCGGGGATTCACAGACCCAAAGAGCGGAGCGGGGCGAAGTCCTTACAACTTTTCGTAAGACCTTCGCCGCACCGGGATCACCACGAACGACCGACCGGAACACAGGAGATGGTTCGACGCGTGACATACCGGAAGCAAGAGCGCATCATCCCTTCGTGGTGGCGGACGACGGCGAACTCGTGGGCGCGTACCTTCAGGGCGATTCGGGCGCGTTCGCGCAGATTTACGACCGCTACGGCGACCGCATCTACGACTTCTGCCGCTCGATGCTGCGCAACGACGCCGACGCGGCCGACGCCGCCCAAGACACGTTCGTGCTCGCCTCGCAGCGCCTCGGTCAGCTGCGCGATCCCGAGCGCTTGCGAGCCTGGCTGTACGCCATCGCTCGGAATCAGGCGATGCGGACGTCCGGCAAACGTGCCCGGGTCGCTCCGGTCGAGGACCTGACGATGATCCCCGCCACCGGCAGCGCCGTCGACACGGGCCTCGCGGCCGACGAAGTGCGCGAGCTCGTCTGGAGCGGGGCCGAGGGTCTCAACGAACGCGACCGGTCGATCCTCGAGCTGAACGTGCGCCACGGGCTCGAGGGCCAGGAGCTGGCCGACGCCATCGGCACCTCGTCGTCGCACGCCTACGTGCTGTTGTTCCGTGTGCGCGAGCAGATCGAGCGGTCGGTCGGCGCGCTGCTCGTTGCCCGTCATGGGCGCAGCGACTGCGAAGAACTCGGCGAGATCCTGCGCGGCTGGGACGGTCGCTTCTCACCGCTGCTGCGCAAGCGCGTCGTGCGTCACGTCGAAGCATGCGAGACGTGTGGTGAACGTCGGCGCACGCTCGTCAGCCCTCTCGCGGCGTACGGCGCCGTTCCTTTCCTGGCCGCACCTGCGATCGTGCGCGAGCACGTGTTGGCGCCATCGGCCCGGCCGACGAGTGGGGCCCGTTCGATTCGCTCCGGCGCCGACGGGTTCCCCGCGCCCAGCGCGCTCAGCGCGCGGCGCGCGCTCGTCGCCAGCATCAGCGCCGCCGCGGTGGCGGTGGTCATCATCGCTTTGCTGGTCTCTCACAGCTCGTCGCCGCGCTCGCTGCAGGCCGGCTCGACCCGACTGCCCGACGGGACCGAAACGCCAACGGGCTCCGGTTCGAGCGGCGCCCCCCAAACAACGACGCGGGGTGATCCCGCGTCGACCGGGTCGAACGGCTCGAGCAGTTCGAGCTCGAATGCTTCGACGGCATCGAATGGCCCGACCAATCCCACCCCGGCGGGGCTGGTCTTGAGCACCCGCGGGCTCGACTTCGGTTCGAGCGCGACGCAGCTTCCGATGACGATCCTGAACAAGGGCCAGAGCGCGCTGTCCTGGTCGGCGTCGAGCTCAGACTTGTGGTTCTCGGTGACGCCGACGAGTGGGACACTCCAACCGGGAGCGCAACAGCAGGTGACGGTCGCGCTCGATCGGGCTGCCGCACCGGAGAAGTCACTCGCCGGACTGGTCACCGTGACGGCGGGCGGTGATCACGCGACCGTGACGCTCGCCGCGCTCGTCGACCGACCGCCCGTGATCTCCGGCGAAGCCGCACGGAGCAACTCGTTGGCGGCCGCCGATTGCGCCAGTCCGTCCCTGCCCGAGCGCACCGACGTCGATGTGTCCGTCAGCGACGGCAGCGGCATTCCCTCCGTACAACTCCATTGGTCGTCGCCGGGCGACGGGAACGGATCCGCTCAGATGGCTCCCAACGACTCCGGCAACGACTACGTCGGCTCGCTGGGTCCATTCAAGGGCGACCAGACGGTGGAGTGGTGGGTGACCGCCAGCGACCCTGGCGGACACGTCGTCGAGAGTGCGCATCACGCGATCACCGTCGCGCACTCGTGTCTCTTCTGAGCTTTTCGTAAGTCGGGCGTCGAGCCGCGATCTCCCTCGCATCGACTCGACAACAAGGAGGCAGTGATGGATCGAAGACGACAGGTGATCATCGCCGGAGGTGTGGTGCTCGCCCTGCTCATCGGGCTCATCATCTGGCTGTTGGCGTCGGGCTCCGACGATACAAAGGTGAACGCCACCGCGAGCTCGTCCGCGTCGGCCGCACCGCAGACCACGACGACAACGGCGCCGTCGACCACACGACCGAACACCACCCGTCCGCCGGGAACCACGACAACGACGACGCCGCAGACCACGGCGCCCAAGGTCGTGTCGGTCACCAACGATCCGGTGCAGTGTCCCTCGAACACGGCGTCGCCGATCGTCGACATCTTCATCCATTGGAAGACGGAAAATGCCGTGCAGGTCGACGTGAAGTCGCCGGCCGACGACGCACCCTCCACGGTCGACGCCAACATGGCCACGTACCGGGGATCGTTCGACTGCAGTACCGCGGATCCGAAGACCTACACAGTCGTGGCGATCGGTGCCAAGGGCGAGCGCAGCGACACGTTCAAGCTCCTGGTGACGCGCGCCCCATCCTGACGCAACGGAGTACAGCAACGCGACGACGCGCCTGGGGCGCGTCGTCGTTTGCGTTTTGCCGAAGGAATTGAAAGTTCGCGTGCACGGCGCGGTCTTCCTCGCAACCAATCCACACACCAGAGGAGATCGTGATGAGCTTCAAGAAGAAGTTGGTAGGCGGTGTCGTGCTCACCGGTATGACGCTCGGGCTCGGTGCGAGCGCGGCGTCAGCCCAGGGCGTGGCGCACGTGCACTTCACCGATGAAGAAGCCGGGTCGTTCGTCAATTTTGGCGACGGCTACATCCAGGGGCCGGGGCACAGCGACAACCCGGTCAAGAGCGAGGGCACCGTTCCGCTCCCGGCTCTCGGGCTGCTCGGCGGCGTGTTCAGCGGCGCGGTGTCGCTGGGCGAGGCCGCGGTCGAGATCGTGATCCAGGTGGGCAAGGACCTCGTGAAGGACGGCGTCAAGAGCGCCGTCGAGGCAATACACAGCGCTCCCCAACCCGGATCGCCGAGCGGACCGGTCGACGGTGGCGTTCCCGGCGGCGTCCCTCTGGACCCCGGCATCATCCCGTTCCCGGACAAGTCGAAGGACACGACGCCGCCTCCGCCGAAGGAGGAGACGCCGACCGACAAGACGATCAACGACACGTCCAAGAGCGGCAGTGACACCAACGACAAGATCGACAGCTCGAAGGCCGACAAGGACGGCGAGCCGCCCGAGGACTGCACGCCCAACTGCCCGCCGACCGGGGAGTATCCCAACCCCGATGGCGACGGTCCGTCCGGGCCAGCGGTACACGTCCCCCTCGACCGGGTGACGCAGCCGACGATCGACGGTGGCGGCCCGACCGGTCCGGCCACGCGCTTCGGCAGCGGCATTGCCGAGCAGCCGACGATCGACGGTGGTGGACCGGAGGGCCCCGCCTTCGGCGTCATCCAATGACCACCACGCGCTAGCGAGACCCTCGCATTGCGGGCCACTGGACACTCAGGTGTTCAGTGGCCCGCCGTCGCGTTGGGTGCGAGCTCGGCCAGGCGCGCCAGCGCGGCGTCGAACTGCTCGTGGTGGAACATCTCGATGCGATCGATCTTGTCGTCGCGCACGGTGAAGAGCGTGACGCGCGGAACCTCGAAGCCGCCGCCGGTGGCAAGCACACCGACCTCCGTGCTGACGGCGACGCCGCCGTGCGGTGCCGCGGCGTAGTACGCGACGACGTCGACCAACTCGGTGGTGAGCTCGGTCCGACTGATCGTCCTGTCCACGAACTCGTCGCTGCCGTCGACGCCGCTGCCGAGCAGCTGGTGGTCGACCACCACGAAGTCGTCGGTCAGGCACGCGGCCACCGCCTCTGCGTCACCGGCGCGCTGCGCGGCGTTGAAACGGTCGCCGATGACGGCCGCGGCCGCCTCTCGCGGCGGGAGGAGCGCGATCGAGCGGGCGTCGAGCTCCTGGATCGCACCCCCGAGGTCGTGCTCGTCGAAGTTGACGACCCTGGACATCAGCCCATCCCGATCGATCTCCCCGAGCACCAACATCCGGATCTCACCGCTCCTCACGTGCATCGTGGCCCGCACCAACGCGAGCTGGTCTCCCCTGACCGCGACCGGTGCGATCTCGATCGACGAAATACCGAAGTCCGCCGCCGCGGTAGCCACCTCGAGGCGGGCGGCCCGGCCGCGAATCAGGTAGCTCAACCCGGCGCGCCGATCTTCGCCGTCGTGATCGTCGCTCACGAGGTTGGCGAGCGCGTCGAGGTCGCCGCGTTGGTTCGCGTCGGCGTACCGACGCGCGGCGCGCATCGCAGGGGTGTCGAGCAATTGATCCAGCCAGTTCGCCTTTGGCACCGTCTCCTGCACGGCGGGCGTCAGCGTCGCGCTGTACCGGTCGTCGAGCAACGCCAGCGCCTCCGGGAGATCGTCGGGATCGAACAACGCGCCGAACGCCAGTTGCCCGCCGTCGTTGATCTCGTTCACGCGCAGCATGTCGAGCTCGTACGCGTCCTGGTACGTGTAGATCTCACGCGTGAGGGAGAGACGATCGCCCCGGACGGCGATCACCGTCGAGCGAACGTCGGTCACGCCGAGCTCTTGGAGCCCGGCGCGGCGGCCGATGAGGGCGGCGGAACCCTCGGCGTGGTCGCCGCCGACAACGCTGCGCCGGTCGTCGTGGACGATGTCGTCGGCGTAGCTCGCGGCCATGTCGTCCCAGCGGTGCTCGACGAACGCCGCCTGCCATCGCGCCACCGCCCGCGTGGCCCCGTTCTCGAGGGCGCCGGCATCGTGGCCCTTCAGCGCCTCCAGACGAGCGAGCGCGGTCGACAGGTCGTCGATTTCGAAGCTCTCGTACCGGCACACCCGCCCCTGCTCGGACTCGAACAAGATCAACTGCCGCGATGACGGCTCCGCTCCCCCGCCGCGCCGGAGGTCGGCCTCGACCAGCACGACGCGCCCCTGTAACGCGAGGAGACGGCGCCCGATGACGACGAAGTCGGGCGCTACCTCGACGAGGCTGCGAGAGCGTTCGACGAGCGCCGTGACACCGGACGCGGGACCGAACGACGCCCGGCGATGGTCGACGAGGACCACGTCAGGAGTGCAGACCAACTCGAACGCGTTCCAGTCGCGCCTGTTGAACGCGGTGCCGAACTGGGCGGCGGCCAGGAGCGTCTGCGCGTGCGGCGCACCGTCGCCGACGGCGTACCGCTCGTCGATCTCGCGGATGGCGTCGGTGGAATCCGCGACGTCGTACACCACCGTGAACTCACCCCGGCCATCCGCGTCGGTGCCCACCAGGCTGATCGACTCGTTGACGAACTCGCTGTCGACGTACTCGTAGCGTCCCCATGCGAGGCACAACCGTTCGCCGCGCACGGCGAGCGTGTGCCGTTGCATGTGCGCGAGCGGCGGCAGGCTGCTCACCATGTCGCCCGGTTCGCCCACTATCGAAGCCCCGAGACCCCGACGACGGTCTTCGAGCAGGAACGAACTCGACGTGTGTACGCGGCTCGCCTCGCCACGCGCCATCGCATCGGTGAAGTCGTAGAACGCCGTGGTCGCAGCGTTCTCGTGTCCGTCGTCGGCATCACCGACAGGGGTGGCGACCTGCGGTCGCGGCGCATCGGTGGGCGTCTCCTTCCCGGCCAACCGCGAGGCGAGCGCGGTGGCGCCCTTCTGCTCGTAGAGGGAGCGCGCGTGGTGGGTGGCGCGCTGTCCGCCGTCGACGTCGCCCGCGATCGTGAGCACGGCGCCGAGCGCGGCTTGTGCGTCGGCGCGGTCGAGGAGTGCGTCGGTCGGCTCGGCCAGTTCGGTCGCGGCCCGCGCGAGCGCGATGGCCTCCGCATGCTGGCCGCGGCGAGCGAGCACCTCGGCCTTGACGGCGCGCCACGCGATCGCGGTCTTCAGATCACGCCCGCCCAGTTGCTCGGCCGTCTCGGCCAACGCGAGCGCCCGCTCGCCATCGTCGACGGCCAGTGCGGCGCGAGCGCGCAACGCGGCCGCCTGAGCGGCGTCGGCTTCGATGCCGAGGCGGTGGAACCCCTCGTATGCGACCGCCAGGTGCGCTTCCGCCGTGACCGCGTCGCCGGCGGTGAGCTCGACGAGACCGGAGAAGAGCTCGAGCTCGAGCAGGCCGTGGCCGAGGCCGAGGTCTTCCAGGGTGCCGCGCGCCGTGGCGATCATCGTGCGGGCCGCGTCCGTGCGACCGCGCAACGCCTCGAGCACCGCCTGGCAGCGCGTGGCGATGGCTTCGACGGGTCGCGCTCCGGTGGTGATGCGCAACAGGCGAACGACGTCGAGGCAGCGTCCTCCCGCGCGGGGCACCGGGCTGGGGCCCCACAGCGCGGCGAGCGGCGCCGCCGCCAACACGCCGCTGATCTGCCGGCTGTCACCCGCTTCGCGCGCCGCGGTCAAGGCCCGGTCGAGCGCGGCTTCCGTCTCACCGACGCGCCCCTGGCGGGCGAGCACGGAGGCGTGCACGCGGTGCGCCTTGGCCGCGCCCGTCGGGTCGCCGAGCTCGGCGAGTTGCACGGCTGCATCGCTGGCGCGCCGGCTGGCGTCGTCGAGATCGGCTTCCCCCGTGAGCGTGGCGAGCTGCACGCGGAACGCCGTCGCCCACGCCGACAGGTGTACGACACCGCGCGCGAGCGTCTCGAGCTCGTCCACCGCCCCGCGCGCCGTGCTGATGTCCCCCGTCCCGAGCAAGGCTTCACACCGAACGCGCAGCATGTCCGTGCGGCTGGGGTCGTCGGGGTCGACGCACAGCAGGGCGCGACCGGACAGCGTGGCCGCCGCGGGCAGGTCATCGCGATCCAGGGCTCGATGGGCGGCACCGGCCAGCCGGGTGGCGGCCTCCGTCGCGACGCGGCGCCCGTGCTCGTCGAGCGGGCCGAGCTCGCGCCGGCTGGCCTGCGCCTGCTCGAGGTGGAAGCCGATGACCTCGTCGTGGTCGGTGCCCCCGCCCGTCTTCGCTCGCAACCAGTCTGCCGTGCGCTCGTGCAGGTCGGCGCGTGCCTCCTTCAGCAGTCGCCGATAGGCGGCCTCTCTGATCAGGGCGTGGTGGAACCGCAGCACGGGTTCGTCGATCCAGTAGGTACCGGCGGGTTCGAGCAGCTCCTTGCGCCGCAGCGACTCGAGCACCGTGTCGAGCACGGCGCGGCTCTCGGCGGGAAGCAACGCGACGAGCGCGCCCCGGTACACCTCGTGACCGATGACGGACGCGCGCTCGAGCACAGTGCGCTCGTCGGCCCGTAGCCGCCCGACGCGGGCGGCCAGGAGCGAGCTGATCGTCGGGGGCACGTCGATGTCGCGCGCATCAACCGTGACGACCCACCCGTCGCCGTCGGCACGCAGAACGCCGTCGTCGACGAGCATGCGCACGAGCTCGCGGACGAACAGCGGGTTTCCCTCGGTGGCACTGACGATGCGAGCGACCACATCCGGGGGCAACGCGTCCGATCCGAGCAGCTCGACCGCGAGCCGCTGTGTCGATTGCGGGTCGAGGCCCTCGAGCGCGAGCACCGCTTTGGGTCGCGTGCCCGCGTCGACGAGGGTCGGTCGCAGCTCGCGCAACTCGGGACGGGCCGCCGCGACGAGCAACACGGGCACCGCGCCCAACCATTCGGCGAGGTGCTCGACGAGGTCGAGCAGCAGGGGTTCGGCCCAGTGCAGGTCGTCGAGCACGACGACCACGGGCCGGCGGCGGGCGGCCGCCTCGATCACGCGGCGGACGGCCCAGAAGGTTTCCTGGGGTGTGCCCGGTTCGCCGCCGGTGACCAACGCCTCGATCACCGGAGCGACACGCTCGCGCTCCGCGTCGTCATCAAGCAGCGCGTCGACACCGCCGGCGGCATCGACCGCAGCCCGCACGACCTCCGCCACGGGCGCAAACGCCGACGCGCTGGCGACGTCGCAGCGCCCGGCGAACACATCGGCCGCGTCGGTCACCGCGTCGTGCAGCTCCTCGAGCAACCGCGACTTTCCGACACCCGGCGAGCCGATGATCGTCACCAGTCGAGCCCGGTTCGTCGCCTCCGCCACCCCGAGCGCGCCGACGAGCGTCGTCAGCTCGTCGTCGCGGCCCACGAACACGACGGCCGGACCGTCGGCGCGGCGATGATCGAGTGCCGTGAGGACGCGGGCGGCAACGGCCCCGGCGCGACCGCGGACCTGCAACTCCTGAGGAGGTTCGAACACAGCGCGCTCACGAGTGAGCCGGTACGTGTCCTCTCCGACCAGGATCCCGCCCCGCGGCGCGACGTGCTCGAGACGAGCGGCGACGTTGACCGCGTCGCCGACGACGTCGTCGTCACCCTCGTCCACCACGACCTCGCCGGTGTTCACGCCGATGCGCAGCGCGATGTCGACACCACGCTCGCGGCGCAACTCGGCCGCGAGCACCTCGAACGCATCGACCATGGCGACCGCCGCGGCCAGCGCACGGGCGGCGTCGTCTTCGGCCACCTCAGGCACACCGAACACCGCCATCACGCCGTCGCCGACGAACTTCACGATCCGTCCACCGCGCTCCTCGACTGCCGCGCGCATCGCGGCGTAGTAGCGGGCGTTGAACGCGCGGACGGCCTCCGGATCCATCTGCTCCTGCATCGGCGTAGACCCGGCCAGGTCAGCGAAGAGAACTGTCACGATCTTGCGCGATTGATCCACGGTGACGGGGCTCTCGGTGTCGGTCGCCACCGGCGCACCGCAGGCGTCGCAAAAGCGCACGCCGTGCGCCAGTTCGGCGTCGCAGGTCGTGCAACGACGCAACATGCGAGCGCCACAATCCGAGCAAAAGCGGGCCGCGTCGCGGTTGGCGACCCCGCACGACCCGCACACCATTCCCATCGAAGCCCCCGCAATGCTCAGCGCAAGCGTACGTTGCGCTGACCGGACGATGGATGGTCAGGCGAAATCGGACATCACGTCGCGGGCGAACGCCTCGACCTGGGCGCGGCCCGCGTCGGGCCAGCCGCACACGAGGTAGCCGTAGCCGGCGTCGACCCACTTCGAAGCGTGCTTGCGACCGGTGTCGAGATCGTCGAGTGACAGCGAGTTCGCGCGCATGATCGACGCGGGGTCGCGTCCCGCTTCGACGGCGAGCTCGTCGATGCGGGTGTTCGCGTCGCGCAACGAGTTCGGTGTGCCCCACGTGTGCCACACGTCGGCGTACTTCGCGACGAGCGGGAGCGTGCGGCGAGGGCCACTGCCGCCGATCCAGATCGGTGGGTGGGGCTGCTGCACAGGCACGGGAAGGAGCTGCGCGTCGCGCAGCGACACCGATCGCCCGTCGTACGACACGACGTCGCCCGTGAACAGCCGTTGCACGATCTCGAGCGCGTCCTCGAGCAGGTCGAAGCGCTCCGACGTCGATGGGAACGGGATGCCGAGCTCGTGGTGCTCCTTGTCGAACCAGGCGGCGCCGAGCGAGAGCTCGAGGCGGCCGTGGGACGCGTGGTCGATCGTGAGCGCCTGCGCGGCGAACACGGACGGGTGCCGGTAGGTCACGCCGGCCACGAGCAGTCCGAGCCGGATCCGTGACGTGAGGCCGGCCAGCGCGGCGAGCGTGGTCATGCCGTCGAACACCTCGCCCGGGCCGTCGCCGTACATCGGCTGGAAGTGATCGAAGCCCCAGGCGCCGTCGAAACCCAGCTCCTCGGCGAACTGGACGCGGCTCACGACCTCGTCCCATGGCATCCGTTGTTGCGCAACATCGAGTCCGAAACGCATCACCGCAACCTACGCGTCAGGCGCGGGTGCAGCGATCGCGCAACAACTCGAGCACCTCGACACTGGGCTTGTTCTGCCCGTGCCGCTTCGCCTCGAAGGCGATGTGCCCGCCGCTCTGCAGCGCGAGGTCGACGCGCATGGTGATCTTGCCTTCGGTGAGCGTCGCTTCCGATACGTCGGCGTAGGCCACGCGGGCCAACGGATCACCCGTCGGCTTGCCCATCATCGAAGCCTTGGCCAATGCGAAATGGTCGGCACCGAGACCGAGCCAGGCGAACTGGCCTACCTGCACATCGCTGTCGCGCTGCTTACCAACGGACGAGATCGCCGCCCCCACCGCACCGCCGACGCTGCCGCCGATCTGTCCCGCGGTGCCGCCGGGACGAGTGATCGGGCACGCGGCATCGACCGGCTCGTTGAGGTACTTCGCCATCCGCTCTGCGAACTTCGCTTTCCCCGCCATCGTCGCCTCCATCCGTCGATTTGAACCGCGGACTCTAGACAGTGGAACGCGCTAGCGACGCGATGAACGCTTCCATCGCGTCGTTGCAGCCTTTACGGTCGCCGGTGGCGAGCAGGTCGAGCAGCAGACCTCGCACGACTGCGAGCCCGAGACGCGCCCGCGCTCGCGCCTCGCGCTTCGGGAGCCCTTGGCGCTGAGCGATCTCCGTCGCAGGCACCAGCCATGAGTCGACGATGTCGTCGAGGAACTGCTTCGTGTGCGCCCGACCCTGGAGCGCCTGCCCGTAGACCTCGAAGAAGAGTCGCTCGTGGGGCCACAGCTTGGGGTCGGACAGCCGGCGCCACATGCGCCGCAGCAACTCGTCAGGCGTCGTGGCGTCGTCGGCGTCGAGCGCGGCCATCTGCTCGAGCTGCCGTCGCTCCATCTCGTTGACGACGGCGACGAACACGCCCTCCTTCGACCCGAAGTGATAGCTGAGCATGCGGTGGCTCGTGCCCAGCGCGTTGGCCATCTGCCGCAGGCTGACGTCGCCCAGGCCGTGCACCGCGACGAAGGCGACGGCCTTGTCGAGGAGCGCGGCCTTGGCGTCTGACATCTCCAGTTGCTTCGGCATGTGCCATATGGTACATGTACCATATGGTACAAAGTTGGAGGCTCCGATGCGCAAGCAAGTGATCGACAAGCAGGCCACCACGACTGCGAACGCGGACCATGTGTTCGCGCTCCTCATTGACGGCTCGACGTGGCCGGATTGGTCGGGAATCGGCTCGTTCGTCTTGGAGCAGGCCGGCGATGACGGCGGCGAGAGCCTCAACGCGATCCGCGCCTTCCGCACGGGACGGACGACGAGCCGCGAGCGCATCGTCGAGCTCGTGCCGAACCGCCGTTTCAGCTACGCGCTGCTCACCGGACTGCCGCTGAAGGACTACCGGGCCGACATCGATCTCACGCCGCGCGACGGTGGCACCCAGATCCGCTGGCGCTCGACCTTCTTCCCCAAGTGGCGGGGCACGGGATGGATCTATCGCCTCGCGCTCGGCAAGTTCATTCGAGACGCGGTGAACGGTCTGGCCGACCACGCAGCTCGAGTGCCAGCAGAACGAACCACACCGCCACGCTGACGAGCACGATTCGTTGCAGCAGGCCGACCGGGTCGTCGGGCTGGTGATCGTTCATCGATCCGAGCACGAGCCCGAAAGCGAGCTCGACGAGGCCGAGCAGTAGCGACACCCGAGCGAACCGCGAGCCGCGCAGCTGCCGCGCCGCGACGAGCGGGGCGATGATCCACGCCGAGAACGTGATGACGCTCGCCACGTTGTGCAGCTGCTGATGGGTCGAGATGTCGCCCTTCGTGGGACAGCCCTCGTCGCAGGAGAACGTTCCGGCCATCAGCGTGCCGATGCCGCTGAGCGCGACGACCGCAACGAGCGCGGCCGCGGACGGGCGCAACCGCCGCAGCGCCCACGCAAACACCAGGATGCACGCGCCGAACCCGAGGAAGCCGATCGTCATCGGCACGCGCGCCTCCGAGCCCTCCGCCGCGAGTTCGCTGACGAAGTTGTGGACGTGGCTGTAGCCCGGCACTCGTGTCGCGCCGATGACCGCGGCGAGGCCGAACACCACCGGACCGACGACACCGGCGAGTGCCAGATGCCGAGCCCGCGCGACGGTGGCGGGGACGGCCCGCGCGGCTCGCACTGCTCGCACCGCTACGCCCGGAGCAGGGCCACGAAGGCCCGAGGGTCGGTGACCGCGGGCAGGTGCCCTCCGGGAAGGCGCAGGACGCGCGGCGGGCGGGCCAGCGAGGCGATCATCGTCTCCTGCTGCGCTGGCGAGATCGGTCGGTCACGCTCGTTGAGCACGTACGTCACCGGTACGTCACCGACGGCCGACCAGTGGACCGGTTGGAAGTAGTGGTTGACCCCGTCCGGCACGCAACGCACCGGGTCGACGACGAACGCGAGGTCGTCGTCGCTCAGCGGATCACCGCCGTACGCCGTGCGGAACGCTTCGGGATCGGCGGGCGGGCCCGGCAGCGTTATCGCGGTGCCGTCGACGCGGGCCTGCTCGACCACGGCCGTGAGTCCCTCGCGCTGCGCCGGCTTGAGGCAATCGACGCCGCAGCCGCCTTCCGGTGGGATCAACGCGGCGCTGAGCACGATGTGCGTGACGCGATCGCCGAGCGCGGCAACCACACCGGGGACGACCAGGCCACCCGACGAATGCGCGACAAGCACGATGGGCCCGTCGAGACCGGCATCCGCGACATCGCCGAGCACCGACGCGACCTCGTCGTCGACGGTGATGGTCGCGAGGTCGGCGTGCTTGTCGTTACGCCCAGGGAGATCGACGGCCAGCGCCGGCGCGTCGAGCGGCGGCAGCACGCGATCCCAGTACCGCGCGGTCGAGCCGCCGCCGTGCACCAGCACGTAGACCATCGCTGTTTCTGCCCGCACCGCTCGGGAACGCTACGCCGTGCGCCGAATCGACTGGGGACCAGCCCAAGGCGACCGGTACCTTCAGTCCAGTCATGGCCTCGACCCGCGCCGCGCTACGCCGCACCTTTGGCTCGCTCGACACCTACAACTACCGGCTGTTCTTCACGGGCGAGCTGATCTCGCACACCGGGTCGTGGATGCAGACCATGGCCGAGGCCTGGCTGGTGCTGACCCTTACGGGCAACGGGGCGGCCGTCGGGGCCACGTTCGCCTTCCGCTTCCTGCCGGTGCTGCTGCTCGGTCTGTGGGGAGGAGCGATCGTCGATCGCTACGACCGCCGGACCGTCCTGCTCATCACGCAGTCGGTCGCCGCCGGCCTCGCGGTGGTGCTGTGGCTCATCGTGCTGACCGACGTCGTGCAGGTCTGGATGGTCTACGCGCTGGCGGTTGGCCTCGGACTCGTCACGGTCGTCGATCAGCCCGCCCATCACACGTTCGTCGAGGAGATGGTGGGTCGGGAACGGCTCTCCAACGCGGTCGCGCTCAACAGCGCGGTCGGCAACTCGGCGCGCATCACGGGGCCGGCCATCGCCGGACTGCTGATCGCGGTCGTCGGCGAAGCGTGGGTGTTCTTCGTGAACGCCGTCACCTTCGCTGCGGTCGTCGCCGCGCTCGCGGCGATGCGCCGGTCGGAGCTGCGGACGTTTCACCGGCCGACGACTCGCCCTCGTGTCCGCGAGGGCCTCCGCTACGCGTGGAGCATCACCGAGATCCGGGCGACGATCCTGCTCGTCGGTGTGGTCGGCACGCTCGTCTACAACTTCCCGACGACGCTCACGCTGATGGCGAGCGACACGTTTCACGGTGGCGCCGGCCTCGCCGGCCTGCTGATGGCGGTGCTCGGCATCGGGACAGTCATCGGTGCGCTGTACGCCGCCCATCGTTCGCGGCAGTCGACCCGCACGGTGTTGGCCGCAGCCGCGGCGCTGGGCAGCGCGCTGGTCGTCGCCGCGCTGTTGCCGAACGAGGTGATGGTCATGATCGCCCTCGTCCCGATCGGAGCACTGGCCACGTTCTTCGGATCGTCGGCCAACGCCCACATGCAGATGTGGTCAGCGCCACACTTCCGCGGTCGCGTGATGGGGATCTACAGCTTCCTCACGCTCGGCACCACGGTGGTGGGCGGACCGTTCGTCGGTTGGGTGTGCCAACACTGGAACCCGCGCGCCGGCCTCGGCCTTGCTGGGACAGTGACCGTGGTGGCCGCGGCGGCACTCGCGACGCCAGGCCGGCGCACGCGTGACGTCGAGCTCGACGTCAGCATGCAGCCGACCGAAGCGGCGATCGACGTCATCTGATTCAGCAGACGACCATCTCGGCGGTGCGAGCGCTGACGCCGTGGCTGTCGATGGCCTCGACCCAGTAGAAGACCGACGCGCCCTGCTCGTAGGGGCCGAACGATGTCGCGACTCGGCCGTCGTTCAACACGCTCATCGGAATGCTCTCGACGCGACGTTGGTCACGCCTCGGGCCAACAACGGTCGTGTGCAGCGTGGCCTTGAACCCGTCCTCGTCGACCACTCGGGCGGCGACCGTGCCGTAGCTGGGTCCGTCGGGACAGGCGTTCGGGCCGAACGCCAGCACGCTGGCGGTGACATCGGAGATCACCGGGGCACGATTGGTCGTGGCCGGCGTCGGCGCGTTGGGCTTGGTTCCGTCCGCCGGGGCCTTGGTGTCACTCGCAGGCTTCGACGTCGCGGGGTTCGGCGCCGCAGGCGTCGGTGTCGCAGGCGTCGCGGGCTTCGAGGTCGCGGGCTGACCGGGCTTGGACGATTCCGCGGGCGCAGGCGTTGCCGCGGGCGACGACGGCGACGTGGTGGTGGCGCCCGCCTTGGACTGCGAGGCGCTCGAGCGGCTCGCTGGCACCGCTGACGAGTGCGACCCGGCGAGCCGGTCGGCGCCGAGCGCCGTGAGCATCGCAAGCGCGACACCGAGGGCAATGAACCAGCGGGCGGATGACCGGGTCTTGTTGTGCATTGAATCCTCCAGGGTCGTTGTGATGCCTGAGTGACCGTCGCAGCTCGGGGTTCTTACAGATCCGAGGAGCCATTTCTCCGGAAACGCGAAGAGGGCGCCCTCCGAAGAGGACGCCCTCCTGCCTTCGACGTGAGCCTTCAGCGAGCGCGGCGAGCCTGACGGCCGTAGTGGGCCTGAAGCAGAACCGTGATGAGGAACCTCATCGGAGACCCGCGCTTCGTGCTTCGCGGGCTCGGCGTACTCGCAGCCGCTGCACCTGGTCTTCGCGGTCGAGCTCAGCGAGGAGTTCGTCGGCCTGAGCCAACCAGAGCGAGAGACGGACGCGGGCAGATCCCGAGTCCTGCGTGCGGATAGTGCGTGATGCGTCCATTGCGTCCTCCCGGATCGTCGTGCTGCACGGTTGATCCAGGGAGATGCGTGTTCTTACGAAAAATGTTCGGAGCCCGAGAGGAGAATCGAACTCCTGACCTGCTCATTACGAGTGAGCTGCTCTGCCGTCTGAGCTACCCGGGCGGGAGGAGAAAAGGTAGCAGCAGCCTGTGTCAGGCCGGCACGGCAGTTGCGATGGCCGGCAGGCGCAGGAGCAGCGCGTGCAGCAGCAACGTCTCGTTGGGGTTGCGCTCCATCGACTTGTGCGAGTCCTCGATGGCGCCGATCGCGTCGATCGCCATCCCCGGCTGCAGCGTGAGCTCGTCGCGGTAGCGGGCCGCCATGGTGGCAAGCCCGAAGCGGATCTCGTCGGTGCGGTGGCGCCGGAGCTCGCGACGGTGCCGGTCGACGAGCTGCGTCTTACCGGAGCCGCGTTCGCCGTAACGCTCGATGCGCGCCTCGAGCTCGGCGATCTCTTCGGCGTGACGGGCCTGTACCGGCTGGGCGGCGTCGTCGATCATCGCTCGCACCTCTGCGACGAGACGCGCGACCGCGGCACCCGTGCCGTCGATCTGCTCCGGAATCGTGCGCCATCGTGCGCGTCGCAAGGAGAAGCGCGGGTCGGTGGCCAACAGTCGAGCCCGTTCGAGATCACCCCGTGCGGCGATCGCGACTTCGTCGGCCACAGCTGCGTCGACACCCGACGACACCAGTGCCGTCGAGACGACCGAGTCGGGTAGGGGATCGACATCGATGCGCACGCAGCGCGAGGCGATCGGCTCGAGCAACGTGGGCACCGACTCGGCCAGCACGATGAAGACCGTGTCGCCCGGCGGTTCCTCGATGCTCTTGAGGAGCTTGCCCTCGACCGCAGCCTGCACGAGATGAAAATCGACGAGCACCAACGCCTTGCGGTCGCTCTCCACCCCACTGCGGCTCGACTCACGGATGATCGCGTCGGCCTGTTCGACGGTGATGTACGGACCGGCGCGCTCGAACTCGTGCAGATCCGGATGCCGCCCGGCGAGCACGAGCCGCACGGCGCGATCGGGGTCATCGGACGTCGACGCGAGCAGCGTGGCCGCGAACGCTCGCGCGAGCTGGCGTTTGCCACTCCCCCGCGGCCCGACGAGCAAGTACGCGTGGATCGGACGCTTCGACGCGGCGCGTAACTGCGTGACGGCGAAGTCTTGGCCGACGATGGCGGCCCACGGATCGATGGTCGGTTCAGCGATGACGGTCACCGTATCCCGGCGCAAAAAGCAAGCAGCCCTGCACTCCGATTGGCCGAAGCCGTTCGCAGCCCAGGGCTACCCGTCGGTCGAGAGTCCGCCAAGCGATCTTGGTGAGGGGTTACCCTCACTTCAAATCACTCACATCGCCCGTCGGAGCCGAGGCTCTGGCGGGCGATGCCCTTTTGCAGCTGTTCCGCCGAAGCGGTTCAGCCACATTCCGCCGGTTCTTGGGGTTGCCCCCACCACCTTGCGGACCGCCCTTCCGATTGGCCGAAGCCGCTCTTCCAGGCGGGCGGCAGAACTTCTCGCCCTCCCGCAACATTCCTACGTGGTTCGCTCCCGGGTGATCTTCCGTCAGCCGAAGCTTTCGGTCTCCTCCCGTTCACGTTCCGTTCGGATCGCTGCGGTAAGGGGACTTTCGATCAACGCGCGTCGAACGTCAATAGCAGAACGCGAGATCCCCAGGGTTATCCCCGAACCTTTTTCGTTGTCCCCACTTCTCGACGTTCGTCCACCGGATGCCCACAGGAACACCCACAAGCAGTCAGCCGATCGAACGACAGCGATTCGCGTTGTCTGACGGTGTTTCGATCGCCGACCACGTGTCGTAGTAGAGCGTCGCGCCGGTCGACGGACGGAACAGCGCCGGCGACGCGGCACCATCGCAATCCCAATCACCCAGAAAAATGCGATCGCCGGGAAGCCCGAGCGCGAAGCGGCGTGGTCTGGGGTCGGTCGGTTGCAACCGGATGGTGAGCACGCCGCTCGCGTACACGCCAGTGGCGAGACAGCCGATGCCCGCGGTGTCCGCCCGCACGATCTGGGCGCCCGCGGGCACCGGGATCGGCGCGCCGGCACACGCGACCGGTTCGGCGGTGCGGCGGGCGGAACCCTGACGGACCCATGCGAACGCGGCCAGCAGCAACAGCGGGATCAACAGCAACGGTGACTTCGACCGCGCCCGGCGGGCGATGCTGCGGGCTGGCGGCCGCGGTCCGAACAGTCGTGTCGGCGGTCCGAGTACGCGGGCGGCGCCGAGGGCGGGACGAGGCAGGCGCACCGAGTCACCCGGCACCGCGGCCCGCAGCAGACGCGCCAGCTCAGTTGCGTTCGCCGGCCGATCGTTCGGGTTCGGCGCGACCGCGGCATCGAGCACTGACGCGAGCTCGTCGGGTACGTCGCCCCCCAGGGCTTCGCGACACACGACGCCGAGCGCGTACACGTCGGCCCGCTCGTCGACCGTTGCGCCCGCTGCCACCTCCGGCGCGATGTAGCCGTCGGTTCCTCGCATGCCACCCCCGAAGTCAGCAAGGAGCGGCTCGCCGTCTGACGTGAACAGCACGTTCGCGGGCTTCACATCGCCGTGGACGATGCCATGCCGGTGCGCCGACGCGAGCGCATCCGCGAGCGGGGCGGCGATCGCCACGGTCTCGCCGGCGTCGAGGCATCGGCGCTCGGCGAGAAGCTCCGCCAGCGAACCACCCGGGGCGTACTGCATCACGACGATGACGCCGTCCTCGCCGTCGAGCACCTCGAGCACCCGAACGACATGCGGATGATCGAGGGCCAGGAGGGTCGTGACCTCCTCGAGCAGGCGGGCGGCGTCGTCGGGGTCGCGCGGCAGCACCTGCTTGACCGCGACGGAGCGGTCGACCGGACGATGGCAGCGCCCCCGCCACACGTTGGCTTCGGCGTTCGAGCTGAGCAGTTGCTCGAGCGAGTATTGCCCAATGACAGGCATAGTTCATGAGAATACACTAAATAACATGACTATGCATCTAGTTCTGGCCTACGGCGGCGCGGCGGCGGAGGTCGAGCTCACGATGGAAGACCCGGAGGCCTGCGTCGGCGACCTCACGACGGGCCTCGACGGCACCCGGTCCGACGATCTCGGGCTCCGGATCGATGGTCGATGGTTCGGTCCCGACATCGGCCTTCACGAAGTGGGCCTCTACGAGGGGGCCGTCGCCGAGATCACACGTCGCGTCGCTGAACGTCCTCCGGGGCCACGCGCCACCGGCCTCGTGCTCGCGGTGGTGGGTGGTCCGGTTGCGGGCCGTACGTATCCGATCGACAAGCACGACGTCACCATCGGACGCGACGCGTCGTGCGACATCGTCCTCGACGATCCTTCGGTCTCGCGCCGCCATGCGTCGATCAGTGCCAACGCGACGATCACCGACCTCGGTTCCACGAACGGCACGTGGATCGACGACGTACCGGTGACGGCGTCGACACCGTTGCCGCCGAACGCCCTCGTTCGCGTCGGCGCGAGCCACCTACGACTGCGGCTCGACCACGACGACGACCGACCGGTCGGTCTGCCGGTTGGCGGCTTCGTCCCGTTCAACCGCCCGCCTCGCGCCGCGCTGCCCAGTCCGCTCGAGCCTCTCGTCGCCCCCGAAGCGCCAAAGGCCTCCTCGTCATCGCGCGCCTTCGGCATCGCGATGATCGTCGGACCGGTCCTCATGGGTGCCGGCATGGTGGTCATCTACGGCAACCCGCGTTTCGCGCTGTTCGCCGCGCTCGGACCGATCATTGCGATGGTCAACTGGATCGCGTCGAAGCGTTCGTCGCGCAAGGAGCGTCGGCGCCACAGCCGCACCTTCGCAGCGGCGCTCCAGCAGTTTCGTTTCGACCTCGCGGTCCGTGCAGTCGACGAACGGAACCGGCGGGAGGACGAACTGACCGACCCGGCCGAGGTGCTCCGCCGCGCCACGCGGCCCAGCGTGAAGTTGTGGCAAAGGCGGCCGGCGGATGCCGACTTCCTGCGGCTGAGGGCCGGCATCGGTCGGCCGCCGTGGAGCCCAGCGGTACCAGCAGGCCGCGACGCTCCACCGCCCGAAGTCCGGGCGCTCCTCGACGAACACGACGGGTTGCCGCGGGCTCCGGTCGACGTCGACCTCTCGTCCGGCGGCGTGGTCGGCATCGTGGGTGAACGCTCGATGGCGCTCGCGCTCGCCCGGTCGCTCGTCAGCCAGGCGGCGGTGCACCACGGCCCCGCCGATCTCGGCATCGCGGTGTTCGGCGCAGCCGATTGGGATTGGGTGAAGTGGTTGCCGCATCTCGAAGGCGACGCACTCGCCGGTGAGGACGATGACCGGGCCCTGTTGGTGGTCGTCGACGACGTCGCGTCGATCAAGGGGCGTCGCGCTCCGGTGCGGCAACTGTTGCAGCGCCAGTCCGGCATCGTCATCGCGGCCACGGAGGATCAGCTGCCTTCGATGTGCACCAGCATCGTCGTGATCCGCGACGACCTCGGCGACGCCGAGCTGCGCCGTCCGCAAGACCGTCTCCACATTCGCGAGCTGTTCGTCGCAGGGATCGACGACGCCACCGCCCGCGAATGCGCACGGTCGCTTGCACGGTACGAAGACCCCGAGCTCGAGCTGGCCGGGGCCGGCTTGACCGACGTCGTCCGGCTGCTCCCGTTGCTCGGCATCGATGACCCCTCGCCCGCCGCGATACGAGAGGCGTGGCGGCATGGCGAGGTCGACCCGTCGCCGTCGACACCGATCGGCATAGGTGACGAAGGTGTCGTGCACGTCGACCTTGTGCGCGACGGGCCTCACGGCCTCGTCGGTGGCACGACCGGCTCAGGCAAGAGCGAGCTGTTGCGCTCGCTCGTGGCGGGCATGGCCGCACGCGTCGACCCTGAGCATCTCGTGTTCGTGCTCGTCGACTACAAGGGCGGCAGCGCGTTCGACGAGTGCAGCCGGCTGCCCCACGTGGTCGGGCTGGTCACCGACCTCGACGAGCAGTTGGCCGAGCGGGCGCTGCGCTCGCTCGAGGCCGAACTGCGCCATCGCGAACGAACGTTGCGCGAAGCGGGCGTGCCAGACCTGCCGACCTACCTTCGTTCCGGTTCGGTTCGGGGCCCGTTGCCTCGGCTCGTGGTCGTGATCGACGAGTTCGCCACGATGGCCACCGAGCTGCCTGACTTCCTCGGTGCACTCGTCGGCATCGCCCAGAGAGGGCGCAGCCTCGGCGTGCACCTGTTGCTCGCCACACAACGTCCGTCTGGCGCGGTGAATGCCAACATCAAGGCCAACACCAACCTGCGCATTGCGCTGCGCGTGCAGGACGCGTCCGAGTCCACCGACATCGTCGATCGCCCGAGCGCGGCGACGATCAGCCGAACGACACCGGGGCGGGCGTACTTGCGTCGTGGCCCCACCGATGTCGTGCTCGCGCAGACCGCGCTGGCCACCTCCCCGCAGCGGGCCGGGCGCAGCGGGCCGCTGCGCGTGAAGGCCTTCCGCCGCGGACCGCAAGCCGACGGTGAGCAGCTCGACGACGAGGGGCCGAGTGAGCTCACGACGCTGGTCGACGCGATCCGTGGTGCGTTCGACGGCCGACCGCTGCCGCGGCGCCCTTGGCTACCGATGCTCAGCGAGCGGATCGAGCTCACGGACGTGCCCGCGGGGTCGCCTGGAGTCGTGGCGTTCGCCATGGCCGACGAGCCCGATCAGCAGCGACAGGCCGCGGTGGGATGGGCCCCGGCGGATGGCCATCTCGCCCTCTTCGGGATGGTCGGCAGCGGCACGACGACCGCGGTGCTGTCCGTCGTGGAGGCACTGGTGCAAACGCGGGACGCGCCCGAGTGCCACGTGTATGCAATCGACTACGGGCCAAACGGACTGGCGCCGCTGCGCGCATTGCCACACGTCGGGGCCGTCATCACCGCCAACGAGCGGGAGGCGCAGGGCCGACTCGTGCGGTTCCTGCGCGCTGAAGTCGACCGCCGGCGGGTCACCGGCGAGTCGCTCCCGCGCATCGTCACATGCATCGACGGCGTCGGTGCGTTTCTCGCGGAACACGAGGGACTCGACGGCACGGAGGTGTCAGACGCCTTCCGGCGGATCTTCTCCGAAGGGCCGGCCGTGGGCATCAACTTCATCGTCACCGCCGATCGCATGGGTGCGCTGCCGTTGCGGCTCGCGTCGCTCGTGAGCCAGAAACTGCTGTTCCGGCTGGCCGACGCGTCGGACTATTCGACGCTGGGGTTGCGAGCGGCGCAGCTACCGCGGTTCGTGCCGGGCCGCGCCGTCCACAGCGACGGCAACCGCATCGTGCAAGTCGGGATGCCAAGCGACCTCAGCGCGCTGGCGGCGCCACGCGTCGCGCCATCGGTCGGCACGCTTCCCACAGAGGTGTCCGCGAGCGTGCTTCCGGCCGCACGCCTCGAGTCTCCCTGTCACATTCCACTCGGTATCGGCGACGACGACCTCGACGTCACCGGCTTGTGCGTGCACGACGGTGAGCACGTACTCATCACCGGTCCGCCGCGCAGCGGAAAGACAAGCGCGCTCGCGCTCATGGCACGAGTGATACGCGCTGCCGACCCTGAGACGGTGCTCGTCGGCGTGTGCGAGCCGCGCTCGCTCCTGCACGCTGTCGATGCGTTCGACGCGATCGGCTCACTCGCGGAGCTGCACCACATCGTGCGCGCCGCTACGACAGACCGCCGGCGGTGGTTCGTGTTCGTCGACGACGCGCCCAGCGTCGACGACGGCGACGGTGTGCTCATGGCCGCGTTGCGATCTGGCCGGCCTGACCTCCACGTCGTAGCCGCGGGGCGGGGCGACGACGTGCGCGCCGCGTACGGCCACTGGCTGCGCATCGTGCGTCAGTCGCGCACCGGCGTTCTGCTCCAACCCGACCTTGCCGCCGACGGCGACCTCCTGGGCGTGCGGCTCCCGCGACGGCTGGCCGTTCCTCTCGTACCCGGACGGGGCTTCGTCGTCGAAGACGGCCAGGCGGCGCTGCTGCAACTCGCGGCAGCCGAGCGCGGCACATCGTGATCCGCTCGGGCGAGTACGACAATCCGATTCTCGGAATGTACGATGGATTGATGGCACGCATGACCCTTCGCGCCAAGGGACAGCTCACCCTGCCGGAGGAGATCCGGGTCGCCGCGCGGCTCGAGGAAGGTGACCTGCTCGAGGCAGAGATCACGGAGAACGGGATCCTGTTGCGGCCGCAGAAGGTCATCGACGCCACCCAAGCGTGGTTCTGGACACCCGAGTGGCAGGCCGGTGAGCGCCAAGCCGATGCCGACCTCGCCGCGGGACGCGTGGAGGTCTTCGCTTCAGGCGAACAGTTCCAGGAAGCTCTGAAGGCCCGCTCCAAGCGTCCCCCGCGCCGACAGAAGCGCTGACGCTTTGTGCCGACCTTTGCGTGGCTCGCGCGATTCGGCGCGGATTTCGACCGATTGACGCCCCCGCAGCAGGCGGCGTTTCGCGCTGCGGTCGCGCAGTTCGTCGAGGACATGAGGGCCGGACGACCATTCCGCAACGGTCTCCGAGTGAAGGGAGTCCAAGGCGCCTCGGGCGTCTTCGAGATGAGCTGGGCGGGCGACGGACGAGCAACGTTTCACTACGGCACCGCCGTCGTGCAGGACGAGCCGCATGTCGTCTGGCGCCGCATCGGTACGCATGTGATCTTCAGCGCGCCCTGACCGGACATCCACGATCTCATATCAAAGTTCTTGACACACAATGAAAGTTATTGTCAGATGTCGAAGACTTCTCCCGACGAAACGAGGTAAGGACATGGGACGTATCGGCGGCAACGTGGCCGACATCCAAGCGGCGAGCCAGCGGCTCGGCGACGCGGGAGGGGCGGCCACCACGGCCGGCTCTGACGCCGCCAAGGTGTCGTCGGAGCTGCATGCGCAGGTCGACAGCGTGACCAACACGTTGAAGACCCACTTCACCACGATGGCCACGGGCCTGCGCGATCAGATCACGACGGCCAAGAACTCGCTGCAAACGTCCGACTGGGACGGCACCAGCAGAGCGGCGGCCGATGCCGCCGAAGCCGACCTCAGCGCGGCCGTCGGACAGATCCTCGACGAAGCGCTGAGCGCAGCCGATGGCATGCGGGCCGACGTCACCAAGCAGGTCACCGCGTTCGACGACGCCATTCGCGGTCAGTTCAACAAAGTGATGACCGACGTCAACGACCGTTACAGCACACTCGCCAACGGCGCCACCACGTTTGCCTCGGCGCTCGAGCAGACCGACCAGACCATCAGGTACTCCTGACCGTTGCCGAGCCGCAGCCGTCGCGAGGTCGACCGTGGGGTCGTTCGTCTTTCCATTCGCCATCGCACAACAGGCGGTAGCCGCCATGGAAGACCTCGCGACGCGGCTGCGGGCAGTCGTGAACGCCCACGATGACGCGCTGACGATCGCCCACACGGACTTTCAGGGCGAGACCCGCGATCAGTTCGACCGCGACTTCGCCAGCACGATGGACACGCTGTCCGCGTTCGCTCGTTCCCTCGAGGGCGACGCTGACGAACTGCGCTCGACCATCGCCACCGCGCACTACTTCGACGCGCTGAGCCAAACGAGTCCGCCGTGACGATCAAGGGCGACCCCGACCGCCTCGCGGAGTACAGCTCGATCACGCTGGCGACCCTTCCACCGGCTCGATCCGATGCGATGGCGTACGGCTCGATCGTCAACGCGCTCAATCACGCTCCGAGCAGCCTCGCCTTGGCGGTGAGCAACCTGGGCGCGTGGATCGAGGGTGAGCTCACGATCGTGGGGAACGTCGACCGGCGGCCGGCCGCCTTTGGGTTCGCGCTTCGACAGCTCGACCACTTCGTGGCGGACATGCCCAGAGATCGCACGTACCTGTACACGAACGATCTCGACTTGTTCGACGCGCTGGTCGCGTCGCGGCTTGCTCATCCGGGTGACGCCGACGCCGACGTCTACGAGCTCGCGCTCGATTCGCTCACGGGAACGCCAGGCGAGCTCGCCGGGCGGGTCGGATCAGTCCTCGGTCAGATCAATGACTCGATGGACGGCGATGACGTCGACGCGATGAAGGACCGGCTCAAGGAGCTGCTCTTCTCGATACAGGACAGCAACATCTACCGCGACCCCCCGCTGACGGACCTCGAGATGGTGCACCAGGCGTGGGTGGTGCTCCACGGGGCGGGCGATGACGACATCGTCCCGGCCGCGCTGGTGCGACAACTCGAGACGCTGACCGACCTGCTCGGACGACGCCGGTTCGATCCCGCGTTCACCACGGCCTTCTATCAAGCGCTCGGCCCGGATACGACCGCGCTACTGCCACGAGCGATCTCGCTTTCCTCGTGGAGCGATTACCAGCGCACGTCGGGCGAGCCGACGTTTCGCATCGACGATGTCCTCGCCAACGTGGACTCGGCACTGGCGCTGGCGTCACCGAATCTGTCGACCGCGTGGCGCGACGACCTGTTCGACGGAGCCGTCCGCGACGGCACGCTCGACGACTCGTTTCCGTTGCTGTTCTCCTACGGCCACTACTCCACGGAGTTCTCGCAGGCCGCCGGACAGCTCGGCCTCGATGTGCTCCACGGCACCGTCGTCGTCGATCGGGGGGCCGGCAGCCCGGGCTACCCGAACTTCGACCAAGTCGCTACGAACTGGGAGGACCGGGGCACGCTCCTCGTCGCAGCGGCCGCCCGAACGCCCGACGCGGCCAATGCACTGCTGCGCGACGACGAGAACGCGGGTTGGCTCACGGGCAACAAGTTCGGGCGCGACGGACGCCACCCGCCCGACTGGAACATCATCGGTCCGTCGATTCGCGACCTCATCGTGTCGGGAACCGTGTACGCGGCCGAGCGCGATCCGTCGCTCGCCCGCGACGCGACGGCGAACGTGATCAACGCCTCGCTCGATGCCGGGCCGGGTGACGCGTCACACGCGCTCGCGCCGGCGTACGGGCAGATGGTGCTTCAGTACCTGCCCGACTTCGCTCGTTCGCCGGCCCTGACCCTGAACGCGGCGAACCGGGACGACCACCTCTCGATCGGGTCGATGCAGGCCGCGCAGTTCACTTCGCTCGCGATGCACGACGACGGTTCGAGGGACGCCATCTTCACAATGCGCGATGCCCTCGACGTCCAGACCGTGGTTCTTGGCCTCGAAAGCGACACCGACCTGCATCCGCCGTGGGCGCAACGCCTTGCCAACCTCGACGGCATCGTGCTGTCCGGCGACAACGGAGAGGTGTTCGTCACCGCCCGTCAGCTCGACGCCGACGCCCGCAACTACAACGAGAACCTCGACACGTTCCAGACAATTGCTATGGGCGTCGTCGGATTGGCCAAGTTCCCCGGCAGCGGCCTCGTCGACAAGGCGATCGACAAGGGCTTCGACACCCTCAAGGACAATGTGCTGTCCCGCGACGCGAACAACGCAGAGCACGCCGGATACACGACGAACCTCGCCGAGTTCTCCGCGTTCGACCACGAGCGGTTGGTCGTGGCCGAAGGACACCTGATCGCGGCGGTGCGCGCGCAGCAGTCAGGCTCGACGCTCACCAAGGAGCAAGCGGACACGATCGCCTTCGCGGAGCAACAGCTCGGAACGCCCTACGTCGATTCGCTGCGCAACGCCGCCAACGGTGTCGTCTCCGGACCGATCACCGTGACGCCGCGACAGTTGCAGGAGTGGGCGGGAAGCACCCTCCTCGACGACTTCACCTCGGTCTCGAATTACACGGACCTGATTTTGCCGCACGACGGCACGGCCCTCTGGCCGCACTGATCCCTGAGCAAATCCCGTGCATAGCCACACATGTATGTGTGGCTATGCACGGGATTTCGCAGTGGTGACCGCCTGCCACACGCTGGCCGCAACGTCGTCGACCGTTCCGTCGCCGTCGATCACCGCCCATCGGCGCGGATCGGCGTCGGCCATCGCTTTGAACCCGAGCTCGACGCGCTCGTGGAAGTCGTCGCCTGACGCTTCGATACGGTCGGGCGTCGCCTTGAGGCGCTGCCCTCTGGTCTCGGGCGACACGGTGATGAGCACGACGAGGTCGGCTTCCGGCGCGCCGGCAAAGGCGGACAGCGAACGCACGCTCTGCAGTTCGAGCCCTCGGCCGAAGGCTTGGTACGCGAGGGACGAATAGAGGTAGCGGTCAGTCACGACATCGCGGCCTTTGGCCAGCGCGGGACCGATCACCTCGGCGAGATGCTGCGCCCGGTCCGCGGCGAGGAGCAGCGCCTCGGCGCGCGGGTCGATGCTGGCGTTGGGGTCGAGCACGAGTTCCCGTAGGCGGGCGCCGAGGCGCGTCGCTCCGGGTTCGTGCGTGAGGACGGCACCGAGACGGTCGGCGAGGATGCTCGCCTGGGTCGACTTCCCCGACCCTTCGCCGCCTTCGAACGCGATGAGCATCAGACCGGCTGCTCCGCGGGCGTGTCACGGGCGCCCGCGCGCAGCGACCACACCACGATCGTGCCCGCGGCGAGGATGATGATTCCGGCGAACCACAGGGTGAGACGCTCGCCGGGCACGAACAGGTCGCGGCCGAGAATCGTGATCGTGCGGTTGGTGAACAGCCGGCTCGAGACGCGATCGAGCAGCTCCGAGAGGAACGGTCCGAGTGCGAATGCGATCAACAAGCACAGCCGCACGATCGTGTAGAGCGCGCTGAAGATACGGCCGCGCAACTCGTCGTCGACGTTCTCGTGCAGGAGCGTGAAGCCCACGACGTAGACCGCACCACCACAGATGCCGAGGCCGAACACGCCGATGACCGCCAACGCCAGCGTCGACGTCGACGCCGAGAAGATGAGCGTGCCGCCGGCGGCGAAGATCGCGAGCTCGAACACCCTCACTTTCGGCAGCTTCTTCTGCGTCACCGACAGGAGCAGCACGCCCGCGGCCACGCCGACGCCGAGCGCGGTGATGAAGATGCCGTAGCCGGCGGCGCCCGCACCGAGGATGTCGGTCGCGAAGATCGAGCCGAGTGGCACGAGCATGCCGCCGCCGATGAGGCCGGTGGCGAGGCCGAGGTTGACCGATCGCACGACGGGGTTCAGGAAGATGAACTGCCAGCCCTCCTTGAGCTCTTGGAACGTCTGGGTGAGGTTGATCCGCTTGCCGGTGTCGCCGTTCACCTTCTTCTTGGCGCGCCGGGCGGCGTCGGGCAACGCGAGCGTCGAGATCAGGAAGGCCGATGTGAGGAACGTGGCCATGTCGACGTAGAACGCCAGCGCCGTCTGGTCGGTCTGGAAGAAGTCGAGGGCGTCGATGCCCCCGAGCCATTTGGCCAGCTGGGCGAGCAACGCGAAGAAGATGGCGGCGATGGGGAAGGTGCCGTAGGCCGCCGCCAGCGACAGCGAGTTGGCCGACGTGAGGCGGTCGCTCGGCACGATGTTCGGCACGGACGCCTCTTTGGCCGGCGACCACAACAACGTGAAGACTTCGAGCACCAGCGACGCGAGGACGAGTCCGGTCACGCTGTGGACGAACGGCAGCGTGGCGATGACGGCCGCCCGCCCGAGGTCGCACACCACCATCACCTTCTTGCGGTCCCAGCGATCGAGCATCACCCCCGCGACCGGAGCGAGGAAGAAGCCCGGGATGATGCGCGCCGACATCACGAGGCCGACGGCTGCCCCTCCCGTGCCGCTGCCGAGCGACGCCGCGAGGATGGTGATGGCCAGGAACCCGAGCCAGTCGCCGAGGGCGGACACCACCTGCGCCAGCCATAGCCGAAAGAAGGCGTGGGTCCCGAAGAGCCGCACGTGCAGCGCGGCTTGCTCGACGACGACGACGGGTTCCTCGACCAGCGGAGGAAAGGCGACCACCGGTACGTCCGGTTCGGTCTCCTCGACCTCGTGTCGCTCAGAGGCCGGCTCCACCACGAAATTCAGATTAGTGATCGACCGGAGTGCCCCCAGATGACCGTTCCGTCAATCGGCCTTCTTCTTGGCGGCCGCCTTCTTCTTTGCCGGGGCCTTCTTCTTCGCTGGGGCCTTCTTCTTGGCGGCGGCGCGCTTGGGTTTCTTGGGCGCGGTCTCGCGTCGGATCTGGAGCAGCTCCGCGGCTCGCTCGATCGTGATGCCTTCGACGACGTCGCCCTTGCGCAGCGACGCGTTCACCTCACCGTCGGTGACGTACGGACCGAAGCGACCGTCTTTGACGACGACGGGCTGCCCGGATACGGGGTCGTTGCCGAGCTCGCGCAACGGCGCCGCCGGCTTCGCGTTGCGGCGGCCGTACTGCTTGGGTTGGGCCAGCAGTGCGCGGGCCGCTTCCAGCGTGACCGTGAAGATCTGCTCCTCTGACTCGAGGCTGCGGGTCTCGTCGCCCTTCTTGATGTACGGCCCGTATCGCCCGTTCAACGCGGTGACCTCGATGCCGTCGTCGTCAGCTCCGACGACGCGCGGCAGCGACAGCAGCTTGAGAGCGTCGTCGAGGGTGATCTCGGTGAGCGACATGCTGGCGAGCAGCGACTCCATCTTCGGCTTCTGCTTCTCGGGCAGCGTGTCGGCGTCGCCGAGCTGCACGTACGGGCCGAAGCGGCCGTTCTTCGCGTAGACCGGCAGACCGGAGGCCGGGTCGGTGCCGATCGGCTCGTCGCCCTTCGGCGCATTGAGCAGCTCGACCGCCCGATCGATCGTGAGCTCGTCGAGGGCGATGTCGTCGGGGAGCGACGCGGTGTCGTCGCCGCGCTTCACGTACGGGCCGTACTTGCCGTTGCGCACGACGATGAGCTCGCCGTTCTCGTCGACCCCGATGGGGATGGCGTTGATCGCCGCGGGGTCGGCTTGCTCGAGTGCCTGCGCGCACAGCGTCTTGACGCCCGGCGTGCCGTTGCCGAACCAGAACTTGCCCAGCCACGGCTCGCGTTGCTCACGGCCGCCGGCGATCTCGTCGAGATCGTCTTCCATGTGGGCGGTGAAGTCGTAGTTCACGAGGTCGGTGAAGTGCTGCTCGAGCAAGTTCACGACGGCGAACGCGTCGGTCGTCGGCACGAGCGCCTGGCCGCGCTTCCACACGTAACCGCGATCTTGGATCGTGGTCATGATCGACGCGTACGTCGACGGCCGGCCGATGCCCTTCTCCTCGAGCGCACGCACGAGCGTGGCCTCCGTGTAACGCGGCGGTGGCTGCGTGCTGTGGCCTTGCGCCTCGATCGCCGGACCAGGGAGCGTCAGGCCTTCGGTGAGATCGGGAAGCTTCGCCGACGTGTCGCCGTCGGCTTCGGCGTCGTCGCCCCCGAAGCCGTAGACCGCGAGATAACCGGGGAACGTGATCGTGCGGCCCGATGCCGTCCATTCGGTGAGCTCGTCGGCGTTCGTCCTCGCCACGATGCGCGCCGTGACCGTCGAGCCGCGGGCATCGGGCATCTGCGACGCCATCGTCCGCTGCCAGATGAGCTCGTAGAGCCGAAGATCGTCGCCGCTCAACTCGCTGCGCAGCTGATCGGGCGTGCGGAAGGTCTCGCCCGCCGGCCGGATCGCCTCGTGGGCCTCCTGCGCGTTCTTCGACTTGCTGGCGTACGTGCGCGGCGCATCGGGGACGTAGTCGCGCCCGAACAGCTGCTCGATCTGCTGACGAGCAGCGGAGAGCGCGGTAGCCGAGAGCGTCGTCGAGTCGGTTCGCATGTACGTGATGTAGCCCCGCTCATACAGTCCCTGCGCGACCCGCATCACCTGTTGCGCGCTCATGCGCAGTCGGCTGCCACCGACCTGCTGCAACGTCGACGTGATGAACGGCGGCTTCGGTCTCGATGTGTACGGCTTCGTGTCGACGCTGCGAACGCTGAAGTCCGCGCCGTCGAGGCGTTCGGCCAGCCCGCGAGCGGCGGCCTCATCGAGGACGACGACGTCGTCGGCCCGCTTGAGCTGGCCGAACGAGTCGAAGTCCTTGCCTTCCGCGACCTTCTGCTCGCCGACCGCAACCAGTCCAGCGGTGAACTGCGGTTCCGTCGGGAAGGCGGCTTCCAAGTCCCAGTACGCGGCGGCGACGAACGCCATGCGCTCTCGCTCGCGCTCGACGACGAGACGGACGGCGGGCGACTGCACACGGCCCGCGGACAGGCCCGTTCGAATCTTGCGCCAGCACACCTCCGACACCGGGTAGCCGAAGAGGCGGTCGACGATGCGGCGACTCTCCTGGGCGTCGACGAGGCCGTAGTCGACCTCACGCCAGTTGGCGATGGCATCGTCGATCGCGCCCTGGGTGATCTCGTGGAAGACCATCCGCTTCACCGGCACCTTGGGCTTGAGGACCTCGAGCAGGTGCCACGAGATGGCCTCACCCTCACGGTCCTCGTCGGTCGCGAGATACAGCTCGTCGGCATCCTTCAGCGCATCTCGGAGCTCTTTGATGACGTTCTTCTTGCTGGCGTGGACCTCGTAGTCGACCTTGAACCCATTTTCGGTATCGACGCTCAAACCCTTGCTGGGCAGGTCACGGACGTGGCCCATCGAGGCCAGCACCGTGAAATCGCGGCCGAGAAAGCCCGCGATGGTGCGGGCCTTGGCGGGCGATTCGACGATGACGAGGGGTTTGGCCACGAAGCTCCACACCTACGGGGCGGGAGGGCCCCCTGTCAACAAGAGGCGTCCGACCCGAGATCCGGGAAGTCCGTGGCCGACGACGAGCTGCCATCGGTGCAGTCGACGATTTCTGCCGCCAAGAACTGATCGTCGACGTTCACGAGGATGACGAGAAAGGTCGCGTCGCGGAGCTCGCTGCTGCTGTTGCCCTCGAGATCCTCGAGATCGATCTGGACGGGAACCTCCACCACCGCGGTGAAGCCATCGTTGCTGCGCACGGTGGAATCCCCCACCGTCGGGATCGAGAAGGTCTGGTTGTCCTGCACCGACTGCACGAAGCTGGTGTTGTCCGAACTGATCTGATCGCTGAAGTTCCCGGTCGTGAGCTCGAGCATGGAGCTCTGCACGCTTTCGACGTCGTCCGGTCCGAACGTGAGGAGCGTGGACATGAGGTGCTCGGCCGCGAATTGGGCGTCGCTGTCCTCGAGTGCGGTCAGATCCGAGAAACTGTCGGTCGTCGTGGTCGTGTCCTCCGGCGAGCTGTCGGTCGTCGTGGTGGTCGCGCGAGAACTGCCACCGGACTGCGTGACCGCGTAACCGACTCCGCCGAGGGCGAGGACCAGCGCCGCGAGCGCGGCGATGAGCGCGGGCGAGACCCCTCTCGCCGTCGAGGGCGGAGACGGCGATGGGGTGTACGGGAACGGTTGGGTCGAGAGCAGCGGTGGGGGTAGTGGCGTAGGCGGTTGGAGCGGCGGCGCGAACGCGGGCGCGGCCGTCACCGGTACGGGTTCGGGCGCGGCAGTGAGCGCGGCGCCGAGAGCGACCGCGTGTTTGGGGTGCGTGTCGAGCGCGATCGGACGGGCGAGGTCGGCGTTCACCATCTCGCCGACGAGCGGGATGCGCGACGAACCACCGACGAGCAGGACGCGCGCCAGGTGCTCCGGCACGAGCCCGCCGGAAGTGATCGCCCTGCGGAGCGCGACAATGGTGTCGCGAATCGCCGGCCGGATCATTGTCTCGAGCTCGCTTCGGGTGATGCGCACCTCGGTGGCCAGCCCGGGCAGCATCACCGGGATCACCGCGTCGGTGTCGGACGACAGCGCTTCCTTGGCCGCGACACAATCAGATCGCAACCGGGCGAACGCCGACATCACGGCCGGGTCGTCTCGGTCGAGGGTGTCGAGCTGCAAGCCCAGCGACGACTGCACGTGGCTGAACACTGCGGCGTCGACATCGATCCCGCCGAGGCGTTCGATGCCCTCCGGCTTGCCGTAGAGATCGAAGCCATCGGCCGTCCGGCGCACGACGGCGGCGTCGAACGTGCCGCCGCCGAGGTCGTACACGGCGACGAAGTCGTGGAGCTCGACCCGCTGCAGCATGGCGTAGTGCACCGCGGCGGCCACCGGCTCGGGCACCAGCTCGGTCTCGACTCCCAGGTCGGCGAGATGAATCGCCTGGCGCAGCACGTCGAGCTTGTACTCGCCCCAGCTGGCGGGGTGCGTCACGGCGATGCGGTCGGGCCTCGAGCCCTCGAGTTGGATCGAGGCGTCGACGACGGCTCGCAGCAGCACGGCCATCACCGACTCGGGCGACCGGGGCGAGCCGCCGATCATCAGCGGCGTGCTGTCACCCACCCGCCGCTTGAATTCACGGGCCACTCGTTCGGGCTCGGTGACCGACCGGAGCTCGGCGGCGTCGCCGAACATCGTCGAGCCGTCCTCGCGGAAGAGCACGACAGACGGCACCGCCGCAGTGTGCGTGCCGAGCGAAATGATCTCCGCCCGTCCATCTCTCCACGCCGCCGCGGCAGTGAATGTCGTCCCAAGATCGACGCCTAACACCCACCCCACGGACGCAACCCTAGATACCTTCACTACTCTGCGCCTTCGATGGCCAAGGCGAAGACCCCTCCGACAGAGCGAGAAACCGCCACCGCAGCGCTCGACCTGTGCATCCGGGCGGCCAACGCGTACCACCGCGACGACCTGGGCGAGCGCCTGGCGCGGGCCCGCGAGCGACTCGTCGACCCGCTGTTCCACGTGCTCGTGGTGGGTGAATTCAAGCAGGGCAAGAGCTCGCTCATCAACGCGCTGCTCGGGGTCGACGTATGCCCGGTGGACGACGACATCGCCACCGCGGTGCCCACGAAGTTGCACTACGCGCCGAAGCCGGAAGCGTCGGCGTCGGTCAGTCCCGCGTCCGACGCTCCGGAAGGCACCGCCTCGACGACCGAACCGGTGCCGTTCGACCAGGTGAGCCAATACGTGACCGAGGCGGCCAATCCCGAGAACGTGCGCCACATCGAGTCGGTCGATGTCGGCGTGCCCGCGGCGTTGCTGCAAGGCGGGCTCGTGCTCGTCGACACTCCGGGCGTGGGCGGGCTGGGATCGACGCACTCGACGATCACCATCGGGGCCCTGCCCATGGCCGATGCCGTGTTGTTCGTGAGCGACGCGTCGCAGGAGTACTCGGGGCCCGAGCTCGAGTTCATGCGCACGGCTCGCTCGCTCTGCCCGAACGTCGGCTGCGTGATGACCAAGATCGACTTCTACCCAGCGTGGCGCAAGATCCTCGATCTCGACTTGGGTCACCTGGCCGATGCCGGGCTCACCGCGCCGATACTCCCGATCTCGTCGACCTTGCGACGCGTCGCGGCGGAGACAGGCGACGCGTCGGTCGAAGAGGAGTCAGGCTTCGCGCAACTCGAGTCGTATCTCTCGACGGAGATCGTCGGGCAGCGGGAGCTGCTCGTCGTGCGCACCGCCGCCGCCGAGATGTTGTCGGCCATCGCTCAGCTCGAGAGCCAGTTCTCGTCCGAGCGCACCGCCCTCGCCGATCCCGAGCGCGCTGGCAACCTCGTCCATCAGCTTCAGATCGCGACCGAGCAGAGCGATCGGCTGCGTTCGACGGCGTCTCGGTGGCAGCTCACGCTCAACGACGGGTTCACCGACCTGCTGACCGATGTGGATCACGATCTGCGGGCACGGCTGCGCCAGCTCACGAAAGACGCCGACAACGCGATCGACCAGAGCGACCCGGCAGAGTCGTGGGAGGAGTTCGAGCCGTGGCTCTACCGCCAGGCCTCCGACCACGTCGTCGCCAACTACACGATGCTGCAACGACGAGCCGGGGAGATCGCGGCGCGGGTGGCAGAGCTGTTCTCGGCGGACGGCCACGACATCGCCGTGCAGCTCGACGTGCTCAATCCAGCGGAGCTCCTGAAGGCAGTGGAGGCGTCGGCGGATGTCGAGCTGCAAGAGGGCGACGGCTTGAGTACTGGCATGAGCACCTTGCGCTCGTCATACGGCGGCGCCCTCATGTTCGGCATGTTCGGCCAGATGGTGGGGCTGGCGCTCATCAACCCCGTCGGCGTGGTCGCCGGCATCATCTTCGGCGGCAAGGCGTATCGCGACGAGAAGAACCGTGCGCTCGCACAACGGCGGTCACAGGCGAAGAACGCTCATCGGAAGTACACCGACGAGCTCGCCTTCGAGGTCGGCAAGGATGCGCGCGACACCGTGCGTCGCATCCAGCGTCAGCTACGCGATCAGTTCACGGCGCGGGCCGAGGAGCTGTATCGCTCGACGACCGAAGCGCTGCACAAGGCGCAGCAAGCCATCGAGATCGATGCCAAGACCCGCACGAAGCGGCTTCCCGACGTCGAGGCCGAGCTGACGCGGATCCGCGCGTTGCGGACGGAAGTCGCCGCCATCGCGCCCGATCTGGCGGGCACCAGCTGATGGTCCGACGAGCATCGCTGTTGGACGAAGTACGCGGCCTGCTCACGCGCGCCGGCGATGTGTATCGCGACACGCCGCACGGCCCCGTGTTGGCGGCTGAGCGGGCGCGGCTCGATGAGCCCTTGCGAGTGGCGATCGCCGGCAAGGTGAAGGCAGGCAAATCCACGTTGCTCAACGCGCTCGTGGGCGAGGAGCTGGCCCCGACCGACGCGGGAGAGTGCACGAAGATCGTCACCTGGTACCGCGACGGCATCACGTATCGCGTGATGATGCACCCGCACCAGGGTGAGCCGCGGCAGGTGCCGTTCTCGCGTGACGCCGGCGCGATCGACGTCGATCTCCAAGGCATTCCCGCCGACAGCGTCGAGCGGCTGGAGGTGGAGTGGCCCTCCTCGTCGTTGCGGTCGATCACGCTCATCGACACGCCCGGGATCGCGTCATTGTCGATCGACGTGTCGGCACGCGCGCAAGCGTTCTTGGCGCCCGGCGAGGACCAAGTGACGCCGGCCGATGCCGTCCTGTACTTGATGCGCCATCTGCACACGACCGACATCGGGTTCCTCGAAGCGTTCCACGACCAGGAGTTCGCGCAAGCTACGCCCGTGAATGCGATCGCGGTGCTGTCGCGGGCCGATGAGGTGGGCGTCGGGCGGCTCGACTCGATGTCATCGGCGTCGCGCATCGCCAACCGCTACAAGCACGACCCGAAGGTGCGCCGGTTGTGCCAGACCGTGGTGCCGGTCGCGGGCTTGCTCGCGCAGTCGGGTTCGACGCTACGCGAGGCGGAGTACAAGGCGCTGCACCTCATCGGCACCGCACCCGCGGAGGAGGCCGAGCGGCTGTTCTTGTCGGCCGATCGGTTCGTGCAGGCTCCGACCCAGATCCCGCTCACGTCGATGGAACGCGAGCACCTGCTCGACCGCTTCGGGCTCTTCGGTGTGCGGTTGGGCGCCGCGCTCGTGCGTCAGGGAGCGGTGACGACGTCGAGTCAGCTCGCGAACGAGCTCGTGTTGCGCAGCGGGTTGGTCGAGTTGAAGCAGGTGCTGTTGTCGCAGTTCGCGGCGCGGCGCGACGTGTTGAAATCGCGCTCCGCGCTGCTCGCGCTGGAGGCGATCGTGCGGGAGTCCACCGTCCCGGGCTCGGATCAGATCGCGTCGGAACTCGAGCGGGTGACGGCGGGAGCGCACGAGTTCGCCGAGGTGCGTCTGCTCAACGCGCTGCGGGCCGGCGCCGTGAAGGGCGTGAAGGCCGCCGAGAGCGAGGAGATGGAACGGTTGCTCGGCGCCGAAGGCCCGACCCCGTCGACCCGGCTCGGGCTCGAGGGCGGTTCGGGCGAAAGCGAGATCCGCACGGCGTTGCAGAACGCCATCGGCCGCTGGCAACGACGAGCCGAGAACCCGCTCTCGAGTCGCGACGTCGCCGACGCCTCCCGAGTCCTCATCCGCACCTGCGAGGGCATGCTCGTCGACGTCTCCTGATTCCCAAATCAGGAGAGGGCGGGGCCGGAGAGCGACGCCATGTCGGCTTGCAGGGACGCCTTGATCTCGGCGGCGAGGGCAGCTCGCGCGAGGTGCTTCGTGTGACTGACGGCGCCGGTGCGCAGGGCGGACAGCCGTTGCGCGGTCGCGCGTGCATCGTCGATCACATTGTCGGACGTGCGATCGAGGTAGCCGGCACTCACCGCGGCTCGCGGGTCGAACACCTCCCCCAACAACGCGCTGTCGAACGCGGACGGGGGCATCCGGTAGCGGGCGAACTCGACCCCGAAGATCGGCAGACCCATGCCGATCGCCACTTCGTTGAGCCCGATCTTGAACTCGCCCTCGGCCCCGACGCGCACATCGCTCACGAGCAACACGAGCGCTCCCGCGGCGAGCGCGTGCCCGGTGCAGGCCGCGATCACCGGCGCGGGATAGGTGAAGATGCGCAGCAGCAGCTCAGCACCCTGCGTGACCAGCGCGCGCATCGGCTCGGCACCCGACGTCATGATCGACAGATCGAATCCGGCCGAGAACCGGCCCGGCCGACCTTCGAGAAGCACGGCGGCGGCGCCGTCCGCTTCCGCCTTGTCGAGCGCTTCGGCGATCGCGCTCAAGACGTCGGGCGACAAGGCGTTCGCCTTCCCGTCGTCGATCGAGATGACTGCAACGGCACCGTCACGTTCGAATGAGACCGACATAGAAGACGCAACGTAGTGTCCCGGTGATGGACTTCGCGTTGTCGGAAACTGCCTCGCGCCTGCGAGGCGAACTGTTGGCCTTCATGGACGAGAAGGTGCTGCCAGCCGAGCCGGTGTATCGCCAGCAGCTACACGAGTCGGGCGACCCGCATTTCCACCCGCCGGTGATGGAAGACCTCAAGGCCGACGCCAAGAAGCGGGGCCTGTGGAACCTGTTCCTCCCGCACAAGACGCAGTGGACCGAGGGACTCTCGAACCTCGACTACTCCCCGCTGTGCGAGGTGATGGGGCGGTCGGCGCTCGCTTCCGAGGCCACGAACTGCGCCGCCCCCGACACCGGGAACATGGAGATCCTCACGATGTTCGGCACCCCCGAACAGCAGGAACAGTGGCTGCATCCGCTGCTCGAGGGCGAGATCCGCTCGGCGTTCGCGATGACCGAGCCCGCGGTGGCCTCGTCCGACGCGACCAACATCGAATGCCGCATCGAATCCGACGGTGACGACTACGTCATCAACGGCCGCAAGTGGTGGATCTCGGGTGCGGCGAGCTCTCGCTGCAAGATCCTCATCGTCATGGGCAAGACCGATCCGAACGCGGCGCGCCATCTGCAGCAGTCGATGGTGCTCGTGCCGATGGACACGCCCGGGGTCACCAACGTCCGGTCGCTACCGGTCTTCGGTTACCAAGACGTCGAAGGCCACTGCGAGTTGGTCTTCGAGAACGTGCGCGTTCCCAAGACGAACCTGCTCGGCGAGGAAGGCGGCGGGTTTGCGATCGCGCAAGCACGTCTCGGCCCGGGCCGCATTCACCACTGCATGCGTACGGTCGGCGCCGCGGAACGTGCGCTCGACATGCTGTGCGAACGCGTCACGAAGCGCACTGCATTCGGCAAGTCGTTGGCCGAGCAAGGCGTGATCCAAACGTGGATCGCCGACGCGCGGATCAACATCGACCAGTCCCGCCTTTACACGCTCTACACGGCGTGGCTGATGGACAACGAAGGCAACAAGGCCGCTCGCACCGAGATCTCCGGCATCAAGGTCGCGGTCCCTCAGATGGCGCTCGACATCATCGACCACGCCATCCAGGCCCATGGTGCCGCCGGCATCGGCGACGACTTCGCGCTCTCGTCGATGTACGCCCACATCCGCACGCTGCGCTTGGCCGATGGGCCGGACGAGGTCCACCGCCTCACCGTGGCCCGTCGCGAACTGCGCAAGCACGAGGCGAAGGTGTGAAGAAACTCCTGGTTGCGACGACGATGGCGATGCTGATCGCGGTGACCGCCGCGTGCGGTGGCGGCGGAGGTGGCGGCACCGTCGAAGGGTTCTGTGCGCAACTCACGGCCGACAACGACATCTTCAAGACGCTCGGCAACACCGCGAGCGACAGCGATCAGGCGGTGCAGCTCTTCGACGATCTCGTCAAGAAGGCGCCGAGCGAGATCAAGGCCGAGATGAACACGCTCCTCCAATTCCTGAAAGGGTCGATCGCCGCGGCGTCGAACCTCTCGAAGGATCCGAGCGCGAGCCGGTCGTCGTCGCGCGCGGCGGAGGTCTCGTCGCAGAGCGACTCGCTCAACGCGGCGTCGCAGAAGGTCACCACGTTTGCCACCGAGAAGTGCCACCTCGACCTGGGCGGCAATTCGGCCTCGACGTTCAGCTCGGTGGCGGATTCGATCAACTAGCCCCGCAGATGGGCTTTCAGCACCAGCCTCACGGTGGTGCCACCGCCTTCGTGCCGGAACTCGAGCTGATCGGTGAGCTCGCGCATCAGCGGGATGCCGAGCCCGCGCTCGAACTGCAGGCGCGCCGGCTTGGTGACATCGGGGTGAGGCGTCAGCTCCGCAGGATCGAACCCGCCGCCTTCGTCGTGCACCTCGACGGCGACGAAGTCCGCCTCGAGATCGCACCGCACGACGACCGAGTGGCGATCGCCGTCGGGCTTTCGGCGTTCGGCATCGATGGCATTCGCAAACGCTTCCGTGACTGCGAGCCGCAGATCGTCGATGCGAGGGCTCGGGAGCTTGGAGCCGGTCTCGGCGATCAGGGTGACGATGGCGCGGACCATCGCCAAGAACTCCGGGCGGGCAGGAACTTCGAGCTCGATGTGGTCGCCCATGCCCGAGTGCCTCTTACTCCCGCGCACCCCTGACGGCCTCGTCGACGGAGTCGAAGAGGTCGAAGGCGCTGTCGAGCCGGGTGATCTCGAACACCTTGCGCACCCGAGGCTGCGTGCAGACGATGCGGACCTCGCCATCCTCGCTGCGGGCTCGCTTGAGCACGCCGACCAGGACGCCCAGGGCCGTGGAGTCGAGAAAGCCGACATCGTCCAGATCGACCACGATCTGGCGCTTGTCTTCGGCGAGCAGTCCGTGGAGGCGCTCCCGGAGGCTGGGGGCGGTCGCGATGTCGATCTCACCGCTGACCGCCAAAACGGTCCATCCGTCCTGCTCACGCACGACAAGTCCGAGTTCCATGGCTCATGGACCCTACCTGACGTGCGCGTGGTGGTCCTATGACACCTCTGTAACTACAGCGATGAAACGCCTACAGTTCGATTCGGCATGGCTGTTCTCGAGCTTCCACGGATCGATGGAGTGCTCGCCGACCTCGCGGCCGACGGCAGCCTCGTCCACGTTCAGCGCATCGAGGCGCGAGCGGCGCGGTACGCGGAACTGACCACTCCTCTCCCCGTCGAGGTGCGCGACCGGCTCGGTGTCGATGCGTTCTGGTCGCATCAAGCGGAGGCCATTGATCTCGTGCGCGCCGGTCGCAGCGTCGCCATCGCGACAGGAACGGCTTCGGGCAAGTCGCTGTGCTTCCAGGCGCCAGTGGCCGAAACGGTCAGCGATCCGATCAGGCCGGGCACCGCGCTGCTCGTGTTCCCGACAAAGGCGCTCGCCCGCGATCAGTTGCGAGCGATCACCGACCTCGAGATCCCTGGTCTCGTTGCCGCGGCCTACGACGGCGACTGCACGCCCGAGGAGCGCACGTGGGTGCGCCGCAACGCCAACGTGGTGCTGACCAATCCGGAGATGCTGCATTACGGCGTGCTTCCGCATCACGCGAGGTGGGCCACGTTCCTCATGCGCCTGCGCTACGTGGTGCTCGACGAGTTGCACGCGTTCCGCGGCGTGTTCGGTACGCACGTCGCCCACGTGTTGCGCCGGTTACGACGCGTCAGCGCGTCCTACGCGGCCCGTCCTTCTTTCGTGGCCTGCTCGGCCACGCTCGGCGCACCCGCCGAGCTGGCCTCGGCGTTGTGGGCCGGGCCCGTCGATGCCGTCACCGACGACGGCTCGCCGCGCGGCAAGCGCCTCGTGGCGCTGTGCAATCCGCCGCTGCTCGACGAGACGTGGAGTCGCACTCGGGTGTCGTCGCACTCGGAGACCGCGTCGGTGCTGACGAGCCTCATCAGCGGCGGACACAAGTCGATCGGGTTCTGCCGCAGCCGTCGTGGCACCGAAGTCGTCGCCGCCGACGTCCGCCGGCGCCTGCCTCCCGAGCTGGCCGATCGCGTTCGCCCGTATCGCGGCGGCTATCTGCCCGAAGAGCGCCGTGAGATCGAGAACGAGTTGTTCAACGGGAACGTGCAGGGCGTGATCGCCACCACCGCCCTCGAGCTGGGTGTCGACATCGGCGGACTCGACGCGTGCGTGCTCGACGGTTTCCCCGGCACGATCGCGTCGATGTGGCAGCAGATGGGCCGGGCGGGTCGGGCCTGCCAGTTGTCGCTCTCGGTGCTCGTCGCCGGCGAGGATCAGCTCGACCAGTGGCTGATGGCCCACCCCACCGAGGTGTTCACCCGCCCGGCCGAGCCCGCGGTGATCAACCCCGCCAACCCCTTCATCCTGCACCCCCACCTCGGTTGCGCCGCGTTCGAGCTGCCCCTCACCCCCGCCGACGAACGGTGGTGGCCCGAGTTGCTCGACGACGGCGTGCGGGCGATGGTGCACGACGACCGTCTGAAGATCCGCCCACCCACCTCCCGGCGGCGGTCCGTGTCGGCCGTGTGGGCGGCGCGCGGCTTTCCCGCGCACGGCATCGGTCTGCGCTCTGGATCGTCCACCGAATACCGCATCGTGCGCGCCGACGACTCGTTGGTGGGCACGGTCGACGAAGGCCGGGCGTTCGATCTCGTGCATCCGGGCGCCGTGTACCTGCATCAAGGCACGACGTACCGCGTCCGCGCGCTCGACCTCGACGAGCATCTCGCGCACGTCGAGCCCTGCGACGGTCGCGAATACACCGTGGCCCGTACCGACATGTCGATGCGCGTGCTCGGGGTCGATCGCTCGCGAGCGGTGGGCCGCGCTCAGTTGCATCTCGGCTCGATCGAGGTGGCCTCGCAGGTGACCGGTTACCAACGCAAGGACGCGACGTCGGGCGAGGTGCTCGGCACCGAAATGCTCGAGCTTCCGCCCTCGCGGCTCGTCACACGGGGCGTCTGGTACACGATCGACGCGCGCGAGCTCGCCGCCGCGGGCGTCATGTCAGCTCGATCAGCGGGCACGCTTCATGCGATAGAGCACGCGGCGATTGGCATCCTGCCCCTGTTCACCATCTGCGACCGTTGGGACGTCGGCGGCGTATCCACCGTGCTCCAGGCCGACACCGGCCAGCCAACGATCCTCATCTACGACGGCTATCCCGGCGGGGCGGGCATCGCCGAGCTCGGCTACGACGTAGCCGATCGCCATCTCGCCACCACGCTCGAGGTGATCGATGGCTGCGGGTGCACCGACGGGTGCCCCTCGTGCGTGCAATCGCCCAAGTGCGGCAACTGGAACGAGCCCCTCGACAAGGTCGGCGCCGCCGCGGTGCTGCGGCGGGTGCTCCAGCTCGACCGCTAGCTCGGCTTCCCGTTCCGCGCGCGCCGCTCGGCGCGTCAGGAAGAGCAACAACCCGGCCCACACCGCAAGATCGAGCGCCGCCGCGAACGGCTTGAGCAGTCCCGCGCCGTCGCGGCCCGCGAAGCGTTGGATCGTGCCCGCGCCCGGCAAGGCGAAGTCGCCGGCACCAGGCTCGCCTTCGTCGGCCGCCAGTGTGGACGGCACGTCGAAGTGCTGGTCGCCGCCACCACCGGTTCGGGGCGCCGGCACACCACCCACACTGCCGCCGCCACCGCCTCCGTCCGATCCGCCTCCGACGACCAGTGCCTCGCTCGTGACCACGGGGTTGGAGAGGAGCGTGCCGTTCGGCGACTTCCGCAACGTCTCGACCTTGTAGAAGTACGAGCCCCCGTTGGCCGGGATGTTCGTGTCGGTGTAGGAGAAGACGTTTGGCGCGACGTCTGCGGCTCCGTAGAAGTCCTGCCCGGAGGGGTCGCGCCGGCTCAGCCGGTAGCCGATGAGGTCGGGCGGCGCGCTCTTCGGCGGTTGCCAGGTGAGCGTCACCGTTCGGTTGCCGTTGTCGGTGGCGAGAAAGGAGAGCGGGGACTGGGGCGGAACTGCGACGTGCAGGACCTTCAACGTCAGGTCGTAGCTGTCGAGGTCGTTCTCCAGCGTTCCTGTCGCGGTCGCGTCGTAGATGCCGTTGCACGTGAACGCCACTTCGAACAGAAAGTTCATCGTCGTCGAGTCCGATCCCGACGGGGTCGACGTCGTCGGTGCGGTGTGCTGCGCCTGTTTTCCAGGGCCGCTTCCGCACGCGCTCGCGTGAACGTCGCCGGGCGTGTACGACACGGTGAGGTCAACGCTGGTGACGGCGGGCGTCGGTGAGGCATGAACGAACGTGCCGCTGAAGGTTCCGTCGGTGACTGTCTCGCCATTCGCGGTGGGACCGGTCCACCGCGATCCTTCCCACCCGGGTGTGGTGGTCGTCGACGTGGCGTCGAGCGTGGTCGTCGTGTCGAGTGTGGTCGTCGTCGAGTCGCACGGCAGGGGCGCGCAGGGGATCGTTTGCGCGCGGCTCGGTGCCGACCAGATCAATCCCATGAACGCGATGGCAAGGCCCGTCACGAAGGCGCTCGCGAGCGCGGACGCGGCCTGGGCTCGCCCGCGCCGAGCGCCCGCGGTCATGCTCCGGGTTGTGGGGGTGCTGGACCGGTCACGAGCACGGCCTGCACGACGAGGCGCTGCGCGGCGGAACCCTTCGGATGACACGTCGTCAACGTGAGCAGCGCAGCCGGGGGCGGACTCTCACCGGCACGAGCGACGGTTGGCCCTGCGATCACGAAGATCTCGTTGGGTTGGATGATGAACGCGGCCCCGTTGCTGTCGGCCGCCTTGCGTTTCGGTGGCGGCGGCAGCACCTGATAAGTACAGGAACCGATCGGCGTCTCGAGCGTGATGGTGTCGCCCGGTTTCAGGAGATCGATGTTGGCGAACGGTCGACCGTACGTGGTGCGGTGGCCGGCGATGCCGACCGTTCCGTCCTCGCACGGCAAAGCGGTCTCGCGGTAGTGGCCCGCGCCCGCGCGCAACGCGTCTGCGCCGGTGCCTTCCACAACGACCACGTCGACGTCGATCGCCGGGATCTTGATGCGGGTGAGGCTGTCGCCTTCCTGCAAGCGGTGTTCGAGATACGCCTGCTTGAGCTCAGGGCTGGCGAACTGCCGGTCGAGCTGTTGCTGGATTCGGCTCTGGACCAGGTTTGTGTAGAAGGGGTAGCCGATGACCCCGACCGCGAACAGGAACGCCACGAGCGAACCGAGCGACAGCGACAGTCGCAGCCCTTTGCGACGACGCAGGACATCGACCATCCAACCCTGAGGGTCTTTGCGGAACGGAATGCGCGGCCGTTCCGGAAGAACGGTTGGAGCGGGCTGCCGGCGCTTGGCCACGGTGAGCAGTGCGGATTGCCAAGCCACGAGGGCGACGATGAGAAAACCGGCGGCGAGCGCAGCGACGATCATGGGCTCGACAACGTTAGCGAGTCTGTTTGGTGGCTTTGGAGTCGGGCTGGACGATTCCGCGTCGGCTACTGCTCGACTCGCATCGTGGCGCTGGCGTGCAGCGTGACGTCGCCGAGCAGGCCCCCGACAAAGGGAACATCGGTCGGCGCGCGGTACGTGACCTCGACCTGCACGCGACTCCCAGGACCCTTGCGGCCCTGCACGCTGACGGTCAGCCGGTGCGAATCGAGCGTCGTCGCCTGCGCCGCGGCCCGAGCCGCGGCCTGCGGGTCGGGGTCGACAGCCGCGGCGCGTGCAGCCTCGCGGGCGGCGTGGGTGACGAGCACCTCGGCGCGCACGAGCAGGCCGACCTGCACCACGGCCAACAGCAGGATCACGACGAGCGGCAGTACGAGCGCGGCCTCGACGGAGGCTTGGCCGCGCTCGCACCGGCGCCGACTCACAGCTGCGACAGGATCTTGTCGATCACGCCGTCGAGCAGAGCGGTGACCTTGCCGGACTTCATCGCCCAGGCGACGAGCAGCAGCGCCACGGCAGCCGCGCCGAGCAGCACGAGGGCGTACTCCGCAGTGGCCTGACCGCGGTCGCCACGGGCGCGAGGTGAAGCGGAAACGGCCGCCGCATAGGCGGCCACGTAGAGATGCAGCATCGAAAACTCGCTTTCGCTGAAACTCGACGCAGTACGCATCGCTGAGCGATGCCCAGTTGCGTCGAGAACGGGTTTAGAGGCGCAGCGACTCGAGAGCGCCGGCGAGAAGCGGTGCGACGGTGAGCAACCCGAACGCGGGGAGCACACACAGCACCAAGGGGAACAGCAACTTCACCGGGACGCGCCGAGCGGCCTCCTCGGCGCGTCGCCGGCGATCAAGGCGCGCGTCGAGCGCGAGCCGATCGAGAGCGGGCAGCAAGGGCGTGCCGTACCGCTCCGCGCCGGCCAACACACGCACCAGCGGACGAGCTGGTTCGCCGAGCGTGACCGGAAGCGCGTCGAGTGCATCGGCGGCACGTTGGCCGCGGTCGACTTGGTCGACGACGTCGCCGAGCGACGGCGCCCACGCCGACGGCGCGCGATGAGCGACCGCGGCGAGCGCCAGCCGGAGGTTGAGCCCTGCGCCGAAGGCGAGAACGAACAGGTCGATCACGTCGGCCTGTTGCGCGGCCACCGCGTCGCGGTCGATTCCGGCTCTGGCGACGATGCGCCGCATCCACCACCCACCCAGCGCGTCGAGCCCCAGTCCGGACATGAGGCACAGCCATCCGATGGGTGATCGGATGAGAAACGCGATCGCCCCTGGGTCGGCGGCGGCCACGAGCAGGAGGAACACGATCGGCGCGCCCCCGATGACGGCGGCCGACGCACGCGCCTGGGCCGACAGCGCTCGCACCTCGCGGCGCACGCTGTTGCGGTCGCGCAACGTGTCGGCGACCCCATCGAGTGATCGCGCCGCGGCACCTCCGAGGTCGGCTGCGAGACCAAGCGCCGCCGCCGCCAGCGGGACGCCGTCACCTGGTGCGCTCGCGCTCCATTGATCGATCGCCGCGGTCAACGGACGTCCGCGGCCCGCGACGTCGGCGACGCCGGCCAGCCCATCACCCAGCGGCGCGGGTGCGGACGCGCTCGCCTCGGCGATGGCCAGCCGCAGCGATGACCCTGACCGCAACGAGCGCGCCATCGACTCGAGGGTCTCTGGCAAGGCCATGTCGACGCGCACTGCGGGCTGCACGAACGTGGGCCATCTCACGACCATGCGTTCGCGCTGCGGAACGAGCTCTCGCTCGACGCGACGACGGGTGGCATTCATCGGCGCGCCTGTCGCTCGGGAGTCGCCACGACCTGATGTGCGTCGGCCAGCAAACGAACGCGCCGGCTGTCGCTCGTGACTTCCGCGACGGCGACAATGCCGCGATCTCCATCTGGCTGCCGCGCCACATGCACGACGAGATCCAGCGCCGACACCAACTGTTCGCGGATCGCGCCGAGCGGGAGGCCGACATCGCCCATCATCACCATCGTCTCGACTCGGCGCAGCGCGTCGACGGGCGCGTTGGCGTGACACGTCGACAACGAGCCCTCGTGCCCGGTGTTCATGGCCTGCAACATGTCGAGCGACTCGGGGCCGCGTACTTCTCCCACGATGATGCGATCGGGTCGCATACGCAACGCGTTGCGGACGAGCGCCCGCACCGTGACCGCACCCACGCCGTCGGCATTGGCCGGCCGTGCTTCGAGCCGCACGACGTGACGACCGGGCAGGCGAAGCTCGGCCGCGTCTTCGACGGTCACGATGCGCTCACCGTCGGGAATCGCGGCCGCCAGTGCGTTCAACAACGTGGTCTTGCCTGCGCCGGTGCCGCCGCTCACGATGATGTTGGCGCGCTCGAGCACCGCTCGCCTCAGGAACGCCGCGACGTCGGGCGGGCACAGGTCGCTCAAGGGAATGGCCCGCGCGCCGAAGCGGCGAATGGTGATGCACGGGCCGTCGATGGCCAGCGGAGGGATGATCACGTTGACGCGCGAGCCGTCGGGCAGGCGGGCGTCGACGAGTGGGCTCGTGCGATCGGCGCGCAATCCGAGCGGCGCAACGATGCGTTCGACCAGCAACTCGATGCCGGCGCGATCGAGGGTCACGTCGGTGCTCTCGACCGCTCCCCGCCGCTCGATCCATACGGCACCGGGGCCGTTGACCATGACTTCGGTGATGTCGGCGTCGGCCAAGAGCGGCTCGAGCGGCCCGAGGCCGACGGTTCGCGCCAGTACGCGTTCGACGATCGCATCGACGACCTCGGCGGCGGCCAGTGGGGCATGAGCGCGGGCCAACTGCGCGACGGCGGCGCGCCCGCTGTCGGCTTGGTCGACGACCTCGTCGTGGACAGCGTCGACCAGCGCGGCCACCTGCTCGTCAAGCCGCATGACGCAACTCGCGCTCCAGCGAGCGGGGCAACCGGGCCATGAGCACGCCCGCGTCGACCGCCCGCGCCACTTGCGCGGTGACGGACACTTCGGCTCGCACCGGCACGCCGAGAGCCGCTTCGACGTCAGACGCTGTGAGCGCTCGCCCCTCTTCGACGACCAACACGACCGCCGATGGGCGAACGGGCGCAACCAAGGCGCGCCGCAGCGCGAGGAAGCACGGCCGCGTGACGAGCAGCGACTCGGAGGCCGATGCGGCGACGATGGAGCCAAGATCGGTGCCCGACACGAGGCCGGCGTCGACCACAACGGGCCTCGGGTCGGCGGACAGCAACGCCGCGAGTGCGTGCCCGCGCTCGCTCGCCAGTGGCCCGTGACCACGCGGCAACAGCGACAGCCCGTGACCGACGATGATCTCGAGACGAGCCAATCCGTCGGCCGGAACGAGCGGACCCTCGCGTAGCCAATCGCTGACCCCGGCCGTCTCGGGATCGTCTGGCAACCCTGCTACCGCCGGCGCATCGCCGGCGAGATCGACGAGCAACGCACCTGCGGGCGCGGTGCGCGCCATCACCAACGCAAGAGCGACCGCCACGACGGTGGTGCCCGCGCCCCCTTTGGCCGACCAACAACACACCAGCACGCCACCCTCCCTGAACCCGCGATGAATGAACGGACAGGGAAGGAAGGGGAAAGCGGCGAACTGCACCGCGAATCGTTGACACTACGTAACCCCTACGACACTGAACAAGGGTTTCGTCGAAACTTTTGGGCGTTATGGTCAGATCGATGGAGGCCGCGTTCTTCGACCTCGACAAGACGGTGATCGCGAAGGCATCGATGGTCGCCTTCGGTCGCCCGCTCTACCGCGAGGGGATGATCTCGCGGCGCGTGCTCGCTCGCGCGATCTACGGCCAGCTCATCTACATGTACATGGGGGCCGACGAGGAGAAGCTCGAGCGCATGCGCGATTCGGTGCTCGCGCTCACCAAGGGTTGGGAGCAGTCCAAGGTGCGCGAGATCGTCGAGGAGACACTCGAAGAAGTCGTCGAGCCGATCGTGTACGACGAAGCGCTCGATCTCATCAACGAGCACAAGGCCGCCGGGCGGAAGGTGTTCATCGTGTCGGCGTCACCCGAGGAGATCGTGGCGCCGTTGAGCCGTTACCTCGGCGTCGACGCGTACCTCGCTACCCGCAGCACGATCGACGAGGACGGTCGCTACACCGGCACAACGGAGTTCTACTGCTACGGGCCGAACAAGGCCCAAGCGATGCACGCGATCGCCGAAGAGCAAGACATCGACCTGTTGCACTCCTACGCGTACAGCGACTCGGCGACGGACATCCCGATGCTCGAGTGCGTCGGCCATCCGGTCGCCGTGAACCCTGACCGCGAGTTGGCGCGGGCCGCGGAGGAGTTCGGGTGGGAAGTCAAGACGTTCACTCGCAAGGTTCGGCTACGAGACCGGGTGCCGATGCCGACCGCCCGCTCCACCACGGCCGCGGGATCGGTCGCCGCGGCTGCGGCGATCGGTGGTGGCGTTTGGTGGTGGTTGCACCGCGAGCCCGAACACAAAGCGCCGTCGACGCCGGTGGCCAAAGCCGTTGGTGTGGTGAACTCGATTAAGCGGTCCGCACCTTCTTGGCGGCAACAGCAACCAGTGCGACGAGTGCGAGGAGGAGGAGCAGCTTCTTCATGGCGGCGGATCTTACGACGGTCGCCCAGCCTGCGCTTTTGGAGCTGAGCGACGATGGACCGCCGGCCAGGCCTGCTGGGTTGAATTGTTCCGTTCCCCAGTGGGCTTGACCTTCGAGTCGACTTGAAGGCGTACCGTCCGGTCATGAGCTCTTACCGAATCTCCGAGCTGGCCCGCCGGACGGGGTTCGCAGCTTCCACCCTGCGCTACTACGAATCCGTGGGGCTCCTGCCCGACCCCGACCGGACCAGCGCCGGCTACCGCGTGTACGACGACACCGCGCTGGAGCGTTTGGGGTTCATCGCCAGGGCGAAGCAGATGGGTCTGTCGCTCGACGACATCGCCGAGCTCGTCGCGCTGTGGGCCGACGGACCGTGCGCACCCGTACAGAACCGGTTGCGTGTGCTTCTTGACGACAAGGTGAGTGATGTTCGTCAGCAACTCTCTGACCTGAACGGGTTCGCCGCGCAACTCGAGCATCTGCGTGTGTCGCTGGCCTCGCTCGAGCCCACCGACCGCTGCGGACCCGGATGCGGCTGCGACGCCGACCTCTCGACACCGATCGTGTGCACGTTGTCATCCGACGCGATGGCCGATCGTTCGAGCGCGTGGACGGAGTTGCTCGGTCGCGCCACCGAGCGCGAGCCGACGACGACCGGCATGCGACTGCGCTTCGACACCGATCCTGACGTGGCGGCAACGATCGCTGACCTCGCGGCGAGGGAGGCCGAGTGCTGCGCGTTCTTCTCGTTCAGCATCACCGTCGACGCGCGGGGTGTGTGGCTCGGCGTTGATGCTCCGCCCGACGGGCGACCCGTCCTCGACGCGCTGTTTGCCTGATCGTCGGGCTCCCATCCGCGTAGCGCTTGCCGGGCATCACGCGACCTCGTCGTGGGGGACGACGATGTCGTCGGCGACAATGTTCGGATACAGGAAACGCGCGAGTGCGAGCGCGGCGCTGCCGCCGCCGACCTGGGCGACAACGAACATCGGAACGGATGATGGTCGGATCCCCGTGAACGTGTCCGTCAGCGACCGGGCAACGGTGACCGCGGGATTGGCGAACGACGTCGAGCTCGTGAACCAGTAGGCGGCGGCGATGTAGCCGCCGACCGCGAAGGGCGCGGTCGAGGCTCGCCCGCTCCGGACCACACCGAGGATCACCATGAGCAGTCCGAACGTGGCAACGACCTCGCCGAGCCACAAACCACCGCTCGATCGCGTGTGCGTGCACCATGCGATCGCGTCGAGCTCGAACATCACGTTGGCGACGACCGCGCCCACGCATCCGCCGAAGACTTGCGCCGGCACATAGGCGACGAGCTCTCTCGTGGTCAGACCACCGAGAACTCGGTCAGCCACGCTCACCACTGGGTTGAAGTGCGCGCCGGACACGGGACCGAACGCAAGGATCAGCGCGATCAGGCCGGCGCCCGTGGCGATGCTGTTCTCGAGCAATTCGAGTCCGACGTCGTTCGGCGAAAGGCGTTGAGCAGAGATGCCCGAGCCAACAACAACGGCGACGAGAAGCGCGGTGCCGACGGCTTCCGCCGTCGCCTTGCGGGCGAGGTCACGAGCCATGACGAATGATCAGGCCAGGGCGGCGCGGAGCGCCTCGACCCGATCGGGTACGACACGCCACATCATCCAGCGGCCGCGCTTCTCGCCGACCAGCAGACCAGCATCGGCCAGCGCCTTCGTGTGGTGGCTGATCGTCGGCTGCGACTTCCCGAGCGGCACCTCGAGATCGCACGAGCAGACCTCCCCGCCGGCCGCGACGAGGCTCAGCAACCGAAGACGAACCGGATCACCGAGGGCGGCGAAGACCTTGGCCAGCTCGGCCGCTTCGTCGTCGGCCAAGGGCGCGGCCAGCAGCGGCGCGCAGCAGACACCCGCATCCAGCTCGATCAGTGCCGTCCGCTTCGTCGCCACGATTGCTCCCCTCTCGGAACACCTATTGACAGATGTCGATACATTTGCAAGAGTCGATGTATCGACATCGGTCAATCTACCGGAGGACCCAACGCATGTCACGGCTCCAGCTCGCCCTCAATGTTCCCGACATCGATGAGGCGGTCGGCTTCTACTCGAAGCTCTTCGCCACCGAGCCCAACAAGCGCAAGCCGGGCTACGCCAACTTCGCCATCGCCGATCCGCCGCTGAAGCTCGTGCTGTTCGAGAAGGCCGGCGCCGACAGCCGCCTCAACCACCTCGGCGTCGAGGTCATGTCGACCGACGAGGTCACGGCGCACCAAGCCCGCCTCACCGGCGAAGGTGTCTCGACCGTCGAGGAGAACGGCACCTGCTGCTTCGCGAAGCAGGACAAGGTGTGGGTCGACGGGCCTGACGGTTCGTGGGAGATCTACACCGTCCTCGAGGACACCGACAGCTTCGGCCAGTCCACCGCCCATGTGTCCGACAAACTCGCCGACGCGAAGGACGAGCTCGGCTGCGCCTCGGTACCCGAAGCCGCCGCTCGCTGCTGCTAGTCAGTAGCGGTGGCCTCGCGCGCCGGCGGTCTCGTGGATCGGCTGCGCCGCTGGGTGGGCGGGTTCCTACCCGGCGCGGACGAGCGCCGGCGACAGACGGCCGACTACCTCGCGGCGTGGGCGGCCGACAACGACGCGGCCTCGCAGGCCGCGGGACCGCTGTGGGTCGTGCTCGGCGACTCCACGGCGCAAGGCATCGGCACATCGAGTCGCGAGCACGGCTACGTGCTCGTGGTGCTGCGGGCGTTGCGGGAGCAGCGCGATCCGGCCTGGCGGGTGGTGAATCTGTCCCGCAGCGGAGCACGCGTGCGCGACGTGATCAGAGAGCAGCTCCCGCTGCTCGACGCGCTCGATGCCGATCTGGTCTCGTGTGCCGCGGGCGCCAACGACCTGGTGCCGACGCCGCAGCGGCGGTTGGAGCGCGAACTGCGTGAGTTGGCCAGCCGCCTTCCGGCCGGATCACGCGTGGCGAACCTGCCACAGGGTCTCGCGTCTCGTCGCGCCCTTCACATCAACGCGCTCATCTCCGCGCTGGCGACCGAGCACGATCTCGTCGTCGTCGACCTCTGGAGTCACACTGGGCCTCCGTGGCAGGGCAAGTTCAGCGCCGACCACTTCCACCCGAACGACACCGGTTACGCCGGGTGGACGGAGGCCTTCCGCGAAGCTCTCGATCTCGAGCCGCCTTTATCTTGAGCACCGGCCGTCGGCGCGATCCTCACACTCGTGCTCGGGGGAAGCCGATCGGTGCTCATGGCTGCGGGTGCAGCCGCGATCTTTGTGGCGTCGGCGCGGTACCAACCTGATGTTGCGCTTGCGCTCGTGATCCTCGGCTGCGTGTTCATCCCGCTCGAGCGGATGCGACCCGTGCACCGGCAGCCGATGCGCCGCGGAGGTCTCGGAACCGACGCTGTGCACTTCGTTGCCGACGAAGCCATCGCGGCGATCGGCGTCGCCCTCGGCTTGATCGTGGCGTTGCCGGTGCTCGAGTGGTTGGTCGCGCCGATGCGCACGCTCGTGGAGGCCCAGTCGTCGCTCGTGCGGTGGGTCGAGGCGCTCGTTGTCGGCGAGCTCGCGGGCTACTGGGGTCATCGGGCCCAGCACGACTGGCCCGGTCTATGGCGCTTCCATCGAGTGCACCACTCGTCGCCGGTGCTCGACTGGCTGGCGCCCAATCGTCGACATCCTGTCGATCTCATCGGGTCGCGCCTCGCCGTCGGACTGCCGTTGCTCGCGCTGGGCTTCACCGTTCCGACGATCGCCGCGCACTACGCGATCAAGCGGGCCCAGGGACTGTTCGTGCACGCGAACGTCAGGATCTCGCTCGGTCCGTTGCGCTGGCTGATCGCCTCACCCGAGTTCCACCATTGGCATCACGTCGACGACCCTGCGCTGTACCACAACAACTTCGCCGGCCAACTCCCGTTGGTCGACTGGATGTTCGGAACGCTCCACATGCCGAAGGGCGAGTGGCCCGAGCGCTATGGCGTCGACGGTGCGATGCCCGAGACGTATCTCGGCCAACTCGCATTTCCCTTCCGGCGGACCAACGTCGCCGACGTTCCTTTCGTCTGGTTTCGGCCGTCATCCAGCCCGGCGAGCTCGATGCTGCCAACGCTTCGCTGCTGATGACCCCGTATCCTTGAGCCGCACCCAGAACGAAGGACCCGCGTGACCGCGACCACCGAACGACCACCGCGGGACTCTTCTCGTGATCATCACCTACGACCGCTGTTGATCGCCGGCGCGGCGTCGATCAGTGCAGGAGCGATTCACGCCGCCGCGATCGGCTCGCACGCGGAACACCCACAAGCGGCGAAGGTCTTCGCCGCCGTTGCGCTGCTGCAAGTCGCGTGGGGCGTCGCCGCGCTCGCATGGCCGTCGCGGCGGCTGGCGTTCGTCGGCTTGGCGCTCAACGGCGCGCTCGTCGTTTGCTGGGCCGTCGCAAAGAAGAGTGGCCTGTCGTTCATCGAGGGTCTCGATGTCGCCGAGCCGATCCAGTTCGCTGACGCGCTCTGCGCGGCGCTCGCGCTGTACGCCGCCCTCGAATCCGGGGCCTTTGCGTGGCGACCTCGTCAGGTCTTCGCACGACCGAGACTCGCGAACTTCTCCGCGGGGCTGCTCGTCGCCATCGCGCTGCCCGGGATGATCGAAGCCGGCAACCACGTGCACAGTCACAGCCACGCGTCGGTGGTGGTGGTCGACGGCAAGGCCACGCTCACGGATACCGCCGCGGCCGTGCCGGTGAAGCGGTACGACCCGACCCAGCCGATCGACCTCGGCGGCATTGCGGGAGTCACGCCCGAACAGCAGGCGCGCGCCGAGAACCTCGTGGCCGTCACGTTGGTTCGCCTGCCGCAATGGTCTGATCCCGCCGTCGCGGAGGCCGCGGGTTTCCACACGATCGGTGACGGTGGAACGGGCGACGAGCACCTCATCAACTGGACGTACATCGACGACGACAAGGTGCTCGATCCCGATCATCCCGAGGCGCTCGTGTACAGCACGCGCACCGGCAAGCGCGTGCTCGAAGCCGCGATGTTCATGCTGAAGCCGGGCTCGACGCTCGACACCGTTCCCGACATCGGCGGGCCGCTCACGCAGTGGCACATCCACGACAACCTCTGCTTCACCGACGATCCCGTCGCGCCACGCGTCACCGGCCTCACCGACGGCAGCGGCAACTGCCGTTCGCCATTCGTGAAGTTGCAACCGGTCCCGATGATCCATGTGTGGATCACCACCAACGAGTGCGGGCCGTTCGCCGCGCTCGAAGGGGTCGGCGCCGGCCAGATCAAGCCGGGCGAGCAACGCCTGTGCGACCAGGCCCACGGGACGGGTCTCTAGCTCGCACGCTGATTGCCACCCTTGTCACGACACTGGGTGCTCGTCGGGCTCATGGGCTCGGGCAAGACCACGGTCGGCCGCCTGCTGGCGCAACGGTCAGGGCGCGAATTCATCGACAACGACATGCAACTCGCGGCGATGACAGACCGCACGGCGCGCGAAGTGCAGGCCGAGGAAGGACCAGACGCCCTCCACGCGCTGGAGGCGCGAGCGCTCGCGGATGCGCTCGACGAACAACGCCCGGCCGTGATCGCCGCGGCGGCGTCGGTTGTGGACGACCCATCGTTGCGAGCACGGTTGCACGATCGCTCCGTCGTGATCTGGTTGCGCGCCGATGTCGAGGAACTTGCCGACCGGGCGCACATGCAGGCCATCGCCCACTCGCCTCGGACCCGACACCGCAGCTCCTTCAACAGTCCGAGGCTCGCTCCGGCCGTTACGGCGAGCTCGCGAACGTCGTGGTGGACGCCAGCGAACCGCCGCCCGACATCGTCGACCAACTGCTGTCGACGCTGCCGAATCTATGAGTGCTCGGCGCGCTGTACCCGGGCGTACGCGAACTGCAGCGAGTCACTAAGGGTCACCGTCGCGAGGATCGACGCCGCGAAACGAGTGGCGCGAGGCGCGAGCACCAAGCCGAACGAGAAGATCGTCGCGATCCAAACGGAGAGACAGAACGGACAGGTGACGAGCTCGCCAATGGCGTGACGGAGACCACTGCCACGCACCTTCTCCTGCACCTCGGCCTCGCCCGTCGCCCCTTCGAAACGAGTGAACGGCGCCCGTATCGCGGCCCCTACTGAGTCCTTTGCCACCAACCGACTCAACTTCTGCGTCGCCACGCCGAGCAGGACGTAGTCACGACCGTCGAATCGCGCCGGCAGCTTGCGCCGCTTCGCCACCAGCGCACCCAGTGCCGCGGTCATGGTGCCGTACGTCGCGAGCAGCACCGCGTACGACCCGATGGGGTGCTCGCCCTCCGGGGCGTATTCGCTGCGGATGTCGTCGACACGCTGTTCTGCCGCCTCGGCGATCTCGGCGATCTTGCGCACGGCCGTCATGACCCGAGCCCTTACCCCGCTGGGCGTCCCGCGAACCTTGCAGCTCGAGGTCGCGAGGCGCGACCGTGGCTCAGCGAATGAGCGCCGAGCCCGCACCTGTGAGCGTGATGCTGTTCTCGGGGTCGGCCGCCAGCCGCACAGTCGTGCTGCCGCCGGTCGCCATGGTGTCGACCCACATCTGCACCTTGGTCAAGTCGATGGTGCCACCGCCGCCGCCGATGAGTTGCCCGTTGCCGTGGAACACGACGCCCTTCGCCTTGATCTGCGGCCCGCCTTGAATGGAGAACGGCTGCGTCGACTCACTCCAGTAGAGCAGCCCCTTGAGATCGCCCGTTGTCGGCGGGGTCCAGTGAATCGATTGGCTCGACGACAGCGTGAACCCGCCCCCGTTGTAGAGCATCGTCTGCGCCATGAGAAGGCTCGACGCGTTCGACGAGATGCTCACGGCGGAGGAGCTCGTCGAGTTCACGAGCACCGTCGATTGCTTGGAGCCGTCTGTCGGTACGGGGTAGCCACTTCCGTCAGTGCTGCCCGTCGTGTTCACCAGAAGTGTCCCATTGGATTCGACGGAGAGGGCTCCGTTGAAGATGACGGTGCTACCGCCCGGAATCCGCAACGAGTTGCCCTTCACGGTGAACGTCGGGCAGTTCACCCACAGGTTGCCCGTCGGGAACACGATTGCGGCGGCAGTGGTGTCGCAGGCGCCCGAATAGGTGGCGTAGCCCGAAGGCGCGGAGGCGGTCGAGCCGGCGGCCAACGCCTGCAGGGCCAGGATCGGGTCCGTAGTGGTGCACAACGTCTGCACCGTGACCGGAACGTTCTTGCAGTGATACCTGTCGTCGACCTTGGCGCGAGTCACGCGTTGGTCGCGGGCGAAAAGCCGACCGACGTAGTTCTGGCTCGTCGACCCGAAGGTGGCCGGTGCCACCTGGTTCGTGGTCGAGGCACTGTTGTAACCGTTCGCATCGGGTGCGGAGAACCAACCGAGCTCGCCGACGACTGCTCCCGAAGACTCGGCGACCAAGCGCGCCGAGCTTCTGCTCGCCAGGATCGCGTTCGATCCGCTGCAGCCCGGACCGTTCGAGTCGCTGTACGCGATCCCCGGCCCGACGCTGTTCGACACGAGCACGATGTTTCCGTTGCTCCCCGCGTCGATCGCCTTGCATGCCGTCTGATTCAGGGCCACCAGCGCTGGTGGGATCGAGCCGGGCTGGGCGTTCGGCGAGTAACGAGCGACGCTGTGCACGGTGTAGGTGCCCGGACTGCTCGACATGATGCCGCGGAAGAAGCTCGGCTGCGGTCGCGTGATCTGGACACCGACTCGATCGCACGGCACACCGTCGACGGTGGCATTGACACCTTGGGTCACTCCGCTGCCGAGCGACGTGCCGTCCATCAACGGACTGCCGTCCGGCACAGGATTGGTCACGGTGATCGTGGTGGAGTCGACGGTCATGGTCGCTGTACGTGCCGAGGTGCCCGAGCAGGTCGCGGTCATACTTCCGCACGCCGACGCGATTGCCGCCGACGACGGCTGCGTGCCTCCGACATCGCGAAAGGCGTACGCCATCGCGGTGATGCAGGGCACGCCCGTCCCTGTCGTGTCTTTGACGCCGAGCGCTCCGGCGGTCGCACCAGCGTCGGCCGCCAGACGGGTGTCACGCCGAAAGCTCCGGGTCGCGCCCAGATCGATGACGATGGCCACGACGGTCAGCAACGCGATCATGGACAGCGCGACGAACGGCAGAACAACACCTGCGTCGCGAGTGGCGCGGTTCATGTCGACGCTTCGAATCTCGTGACGGATTCGGTCGACAGGGTCGGCGTCAACGTGAAGAGCATGAACTCGATGGTCGCTTGGCGGCTGCCGGTCACCTGCACCCGCCGCTCGGTGTCGGGCCGCCCGTCAGAGAAACACGTCGCTCCCGTCGTGATGCTGTCTCCGCTGGCGGTACGCACCAAGGCCTTGGTCCGGTCATTGGCTGTCGCACCCGTCGGGTACACGTATGCGACGCAAATGTTCCGCGACGCGACGCTCGATCCCAACTCACCTTCGCTGGCGGACTGCGTGACATCAGCGACCTGCTTCAGCCAACAATCCAGCGTTCCTGCGCCCGAACTGCACGAAGCCGAAGACACCCCGAGTGTCGCTCCGAAGCGCGACCCCTCCCGGACACCATTCGTGGTGGCGAGCTTCTGGTTCCATGCGAGCCCACCGGTGAACATGCCGAGGAGCAGCATGACGAGCAAGGGAAGAGTGATGGCGAACTCGACGAGAACCGCGCCGGAGTCACCTTTGGCGCGTTGGGAGCGAGGCATGTCAACTCGTTCAGCGTTGACCGCCGGTCTGGCGTTACAAGAAGTTGCTCGAAGGCGCGGCTGTCACGGTCGCGCTTTGGGCTGGAGTCCTTGCGCGTTCGGCGCGACCGGCTGCTTCCCGTTGTTCGGGTGGTCGCTGGCGGGCGGGGCAACCCCGGACCCGCCTGGGTCGGCCGGCTTGTTCTCGTTGGACTTGGTGTTGTCGCTCGCCGTGCCGTCGTCGGGAGCCTGCGGCTCCGGCGAGGGTGCTGCGTTGGCGTCGGCGGAATCGGCGCAGAACTCGTCGACGGTCTGGCCGGCCGTGGCCGCCGCGGCCTGAAGGTTCTGCTCGGCCACTCCGCCCGCATTGTCGGAAGGACTCGTGCCGCGCGCGGCGTGCGCCGTGCACAGGCCACCCTTCGCCGGGCCGGTGGCGTCTGGTCCCTGGCCCTGTGACGGGGCCGAGTCGGTGCCCGTGCCGGAGGATTTCGTGTCGGACTTCGCCTCGTGGTTCGGCTTCGGCAGGTGGAGCCCGACGTGCGAACCGGCGTCGGAAACGACGGCCTGGACCGCGTCGGGGAGATGATTCGTGGCCGCGGCGGCGGTGCCCGTGAGCGCGACGAGTGCCATTGCCGCAACCGCCTTGGCCGCCCGCCGCTGGAGGCGTCGACGCCGTTGACACTCGACATCCACTCGCTCCTGGGCGGCGCCCATGACCTCGAGAAAGGCATCGACCACCCCGTCCTCATCGGCGAGCTCTTCCGGCAGCGCCGGGCTTCGGGCGACGTCGGCCAACTGGACGATCCGTTGTAGTTCCGGGGCGACCGTTTCTCGATCGACCCAGCCGCCCACGATGGCATCGGCCATGTATTCGTCAAGCAGGTGATCGATCATGTCGATAGAGAGATCGGACTCTTCGGTCATGGCGTTACAACCCGGTTCCGGGCGTGCGACGCGAGGCGCCGAAGGGCACGGTGCTGAACCACCCGGACGGCGCCTGGAGTCTTGCCCACCATCGTCGCGACCTGCTCCACGCTGAGACCCGCCACCACCCGCAACAAGACGATTTCGGTCTGTTCGTCGGTCAGTCCGGAGGTCAGCTCCGCGATCGCCGACTGGATCGCGAACCAATCCGGTGGCTCGGCCTGCGCGAGATCGAGGATCTCCTCCGCAACTTCCGGCGGGCGTCGTCTGACGAGCCGCCAATGGTCGATGGTCCGCCGGCGGGCGATGGTGAACAACCATGCACGGAACTGGCCCTCGCCTCCCTCGAAGGACGCGAGCGAGGCCGCGACCGACAGCCACACCTCTTGCGCAAGGTCCTCCTTCACGGCGGGCGCTTGCCCGGCGAAGAACCGGACGAGTGACGGGTTGTAGGTCCGGTAGAGCTGACCGATGGCGCGTTCGTCCCCGGTCTGCGCCAAAGCGAGCACCGCCTCGAAGCCCGCCTCAAGCATCACGGCGCCCACAATCGCATGTCACGACGTCTTTTCGGCTGTCAAACCTTCCGATCTGAGAGAAATCCTCGAAAGACCCGCTTCGAGAAGTTGCGCCCCCACCGTCTCGTCGGTCGCGTCGGTGCGTCCGACGGCAACTCCGTCCAGCACCAAACGCGCCCCTGGATGCGCCGCGCATCACGCGAGAGATGCGCCAAAAGGAGCAAACCGACCGTGAGCTCGTCCCGCAGACCGGGCTTGGTCTCCCAGGTGCCGGCTTCCAGCCAGCGTCCGGCCACCTGATGGACATCGTCGAACCCGCCGAGACCGGCCAGCCCTTCGGTCAGCTCATCGGACAACGGCGTGACCCACGGTCCGCGCGGCCCGCCGTCGATGTCGGGTCGGGCTGCCCACATGACGGCCTGCACGATCCCGCCGGCGGTCAGCACCGACTCCAACATCGCGAGCCGCAGCGGGTGCGCGCCTTCGATCCGCACGATCGGGCTCGGCTTGGCATCGATCACAGAGGCGCGCGACACGAAGAACTCACTGGTCGCGGCATCGAGATTCGCGGGTTCCAGGCCCGCGATCACTCTCCGTCGAGGCTTCTCTGCTCGCCCGTGCACTATGTGACATATCGGCACCTGGTGTCGACGCGTTACGGGCAGCCGGCGGCCTGCCTTCTTTCGCCGACATCACTCCCGGACGTAGCACTACCGTCGCGTCCAGCGGACGGGGGTGGGGGATGACGAAAGCGGACTCGAGGTCGTCGCGCACGACGATCTCTACGGGCGGTGTTGGAACCGTTGCCTCGAGCCCGCATGAAGCGAACCCCTTCGAGCGCGTCACGGAGGTGCACCACCGTCCCCGCTTCGTGGTCGAGCCCGCGACGATCACCTGGGACGCAGTGGCGTTCAGACTGCGCGGCGAACGAGATGCAGTGGCGTGCGTTCCGCGGCGAGCGCTCGCGGGCTTCTTCGTCGATCTCGATGGCGGCAAGCTCGACGAGCCGATCGAACGCTTCCTGGCGTCGCCGGCTTCGGGTCGAGTGCTGTCATCATCCGGACAGACGTCCCAGCCCGGGCTGTTCGATGAGCTCGCCGCGACAGCCACGATCGCCCCACCCGAGCGCGGGCCGGGCCGCCTCCGCGGCTTCGGACGCGGCGGCGGAACTCCGGCCGAAGCCCGTCGCAACAAGCGCTCCCGGCGCCCGCGTCGGCTCCCCGTGACCGCGGCCGTCGCTGTCGTTGCCGTCGTCGCGACTGCCGCTGCGGTCTTCGCGGTCACCCGCGACCGCGGCGACGACAAGGTGGTGACCGCACCGGCCGCCACCACACCGGCCACCGGCGCGAACACCGCCCTGCCGGTGCCCGTGACGCAATCCTTCAGCGCTCCGGGAACGTTCGACTTCGTCGTTCCCGCGGGCGTGACGACGATCACCGTCGATGCCTTCGGCGCCGCCGGCGGAAAAATCTCCTCCAAAGAAGGTGGGTTGGGGGGCCGGGCCACCGCCACGATCGCGGTGACGCCAGGCGAGACCCTGCAGATCAACGTGGGGGGAGCGGGTGGCGACGTCGTCGGGAAGTTCAATCCCACTCGCGGCCTGGCCGGGATCAACGGCGGCGGCACGGGAGGTCAGGGAAGCTCAGGGTCCGGCGGAACGGGAGCCGGAGGCGGAGGCGGCGCATCCGACGTTCGCCAGGGCGGAACATCGTTCACGAACCGCGTCGTTGTGGCGGGCGGAGGGGGCGGTGCGGCCCCACAGACGACGAACACCGGAGCGGGCGCCGGCGGGGGCTTGCAGGGCACCGCTGGCGCGACGAGCGGAACCAGGCCCAGCGACGGTGTCGGCGGCGGAGCCGGCACGCAGACCAGCGGCGGTTCCGGCGGCGGCGCCGGCACTACTCCCCCGGGGTTCACGCCGGGACTCGACGGCACGGCGGGCACCGGAGGAACCGGAGGCGACGACAACGGCGTCGAAGGCAACGATGGCGGCGGCGGTGGGGGCGGCGGATGGTTCGGCGGCGGCGGCGGTGGCGGCGGCGAGATGGCGGGCGCGGGCGGAGGTGGATCCGGTCACGGGCCCGCGGGCACAACGTTCGAGTCCGGCGTCCGCGCCGGTGACGGCATGGTGACGCTCAGCTTCTCCAAGCCGGGCTGACCGTGGGCTAGATCATTCGGCGGGGGGTGGGCACGTGACGCCGGCTCGGGCCATCAGTTCACAGAAGCTCGCGCGACTCACGAACCAGTCGCCGTCCACGCGGATGGCGCGGGCCTCTTGGCGTTGGATGTAGCGGTTGGTGCCGACGCTGAGGCTGTACCAGACCACCGCCTCGCGATCGTTGAGGAACTTCATGTGATCGACCTCGATGACTGTCGGCTCGGTCGCGTTCACGCGGCTCGCAGCGGTCCGCAAGCACACACCGAGGCCCTCACCGCGGTCGACGGCGGGAACGTCCTCGCCGTCGTCGGATGCCGTGCCGATCAGCTTGATCACATGCTCGACCCGCTCGCGTTCAGCGGGCTCGTCTACGGGCAGTGGGCCGGTCACGACGTGGTTCGCGGCAAGCTCGTCGAGCGTTGGCTGCCGATGATGCGACGGCATCTGCGACTCGCGCCATCGTCGCATCAGGTCGTGTACTTGTTGCTCGTCTTCGGGATCGACTGCAGAAACGTCGACGCCGAGCGATTGCAAGTGCTCAACGAGCATCTCCGTGTTGCTGCGAATGCGTTCGCCGTTGGGCGGCGTGAACTGGAACATGTCGTCGGTGACGGGCTCATCGACGACGACGTCGTCCAGTGCCATCCACGAAACGACGCTGCCGTTCAGCGTGCCTTGCGCGTGAAGGATCAGGCCGGTTGCGGCGTCGATACCGAGACGAAACTCGACGCCCATCAGTTCATGCAGCCAAGGCGGAATGCCGAAGAACGCACGGCCCACGCTTGGCCGGCCCAGGACGTCCCATGTGTTGCGGTTTTCCCACGTCGCGCGTTGTTCGATCTCGAAGTCGAGCCAGCCGAGGAGCGGAGCCGCCCCGATGAGAGGCGCGCTCCCATGACGTTCGTCGGGCCGCGACCGGATCCCGCCGTGGCCAGGCGTGTAGACGAGCACCTCGTCGGGAGTGGTAATCGCAACTTGCCCGTCGCGGTCGACGCGCGTGCGCCCATCGTGAGTCCACCAGGTCTCGATGCGGCTGCCTGTCACCGCGTCCGGAGGCTCCGAGCCGGTGGAGGCGATCCCAATGGCCACGTTCGCGCCGTGACCGTGGTTCCATGCGGCGAAGACCTCGTGAAATGCGCCCGGATCGGACCACATCCGCCCCACCGTGTGCACCGTGCGCGCGTGTGGCGACCCTGAGATCACCTCGAGCAGATCACCGAGCTCACCCACGTAGCCAGTCTCCCGTATCCAGACCATGCTCTGTAGTTGCTGCTGAGTCGGCGTCGAGACGAGCGGTGCGTGAGCTCACCGTTGGCTTCAGCCCTGAAGGTGGGAGTCTCCGTACGGATTGCAGATGGCGTACTTCCACGAGCCATCGGGCTGGAGGCGAACGACCTCGGCCGACGATCCCTCGATCGCATCAACTCCTGGAATGTCAACACGCGCCCTGTTGTGGGTGAGGGCAATGTCGCCCAGAACGATCGACGTGCCCGCGACGATCGACATGGTGGCGCCGCTCTCGATGAACGGCTTCCATGCATCGAGGATCGAGACGACACCGCCGACTGGTGCTTCGCCCGGCGCCGGAACCAGCACTGCGTCATCCTCGTACATCGAGGCGAGTCCTTCGAGATCTCGGGCGTTGAAGAAGTCGGTCCACAGGCGGACGACTTGATCTGGCTCCGTTGCAGCCACCTAGTACTCCTCACTGTCGTTGAGATCGGACCGTGGTAGCGCGGCTTCGTGCCGCGTCACCTCGCCGCGACTCTTGCCACCGCGAGGGGCTCACACATGTAGAGGTCTCGCTCGAAGCCGGGAGTGAAGAACATGCCGTTCGGCAACATCGGACAGTCCGTCAGTGCCCGCCCTCGCTCTTCGCCGGTGCGCACGTCGACAACGACAGCGTGAGCCCCTCCCGTTTGGTCGTCGACGACGAGTTCGCCCGTGTCGGGATACAACACGGGCTGCATCGAGACGCACATCGTGTTGCGCCAGACCTCCTCGAACGTGTCGGCCCGGAACGCGCCGAGGAGCGAGTTGCCGGTGTCCCAGCAGATCACGAGACCGTCGTGGACCAAGGGCGGAGCGATGATCCAGCCTCGGGCGGCTCCGAACGGCTCAAAGCTGGTGGCACCTCCGTCCTCGGTGCTGACGCGGATGACGCCCTGGGCCACGTCGTAACGGGTCAGGCGCTCGACCTCCGCAACCCGGCTTCCCGACGGTTGCGCTTCGACGATCATGTGCACGGCCTCGGTGTCGCCGTTGTCCATCAGCCACGCCGACCCGTCGTACAGGCAGCTGTCCCATGCGAGACCTCCGCCGGGACGTCGGTAACGCGGCGACCAGCTGTCATCCAGCGCAAGCTCGCCGGCTGTGACGCGATAGCGAAACAGATGCTCGGTGCCGGGTACGTACAGCCACTCCCCGTCGATCGCGATGCGGCCCATCGACGGCTCGGGTGCCTCGACCCGAGCCACGATGTCGAGCCGAGCGGGATCGAGCAGCAGGATCACCGACGAGGGAGGACCGAGCCGGATGTCCTTGGTGACGATCATGCCGTCGGACGTGACGAGCAGCCCGTTGTGCGGCCCATCAGTCGGGAGCTCCCGTTCGGCCACAACCGAGCAGTCGGCATCGAGCCGGTGCACATAGCGCCCGTTGGCGCAGTAGATATCGCCGTTCTCGTGCACGACAATCGCGCCACACCAAATGTGCCCGCCCGTGGCGAGATCGGGTGAAACAGCTTCGGTTTCCAGGGATTCGGGGTGGACCCTTTCGACGCGCCCGACGGGGTTGGCCGTTCCCATCATGTCGGTCGAATAGAGGTAGAGCTCGCCCGGATCGCGTTGAACGAACATCACGTTCCAGCGGCCGTTGGTGCGCGAGGTCGACGTGAGACGATCGTTTGGCTTCAGCCCTAGCCCCGGAGATCGGGCCAGCTTTTGCCGGCGATTCCCGCCGCACTCCACCGGCCAAGCTGATCCCGGCCAGTAGCCACGCAGGGAAGCATCTCGGTCGAGCGCAGCCAGCTCAGGTGAACCTCCACCGTGCGGCGCCTTCCGAAGCTCATCCATGCCGCGCCACCTCTTTGGCGAGCTGCACTCGCGAACTCGTGCCGAGCTTGGCGTAGATGTGCGTCAAGTGCGCCTGAACGGTCCGCGGCGAGACGAACAGCTTTTCGGCGATCTCCTTGTTCGCAAGACCGTCGCCAACCAGTCGCACGACGTCGAGCTCCGCGGGAGTCAGGCTCGCCCACCCCGCAGCGGGACGCTTGCGCTCACCGCGACCACGTTGCGCGTACGCCACCGCACCCTCCAGCGACAGCGCCGCACCCTCAGCAAAGACTCGATTGAAGGACTCATCACCGAGTTCGGCGCGCAGCGCTGCGACTGACGACTCGCAAGCCCCGGTGTAGATCGGGAAGCGCACGAACCCACTCGCGGTTCGACACGCGACAGCCGAACCGAACAGCCGCGTCCCGTGCTCGCCATTCGAGAGCAGTGCAAGGAGTTCGAGCGCCTCCGTAACGCCCATTTTGTCGCCGAGCTCGTGGGCCACTGTGAGGGCTTCATGAGCGAGCGCTTCTGCGCTCTCGATCTCACCCTCGGCGAGCGCGACGCGAGCGCGGGCTCGTAGCGCCCACTCGAGCCCGTAGCGAATATCCGCGGCGCGCGCTCTGCCGATCGTCTGGTCTGCGGCGAGCCGAGCGGCGTCGACGTTGCCGTCAGCGAGTTCGGCCTCGGCGCGGATCGTGCCGATCCAGTGTCCGCTGATCTGCCCAGGTCCACTGAGGATTCCTCGATCGGAGGCCGTGGCGCTGCGTGCCGCGCCAATATCGCCGACCGCCAACGCGGCGAGCCCCAGCAGGGCGTCGCCGTGAACGGCTTCGAGATGAAGCCCGAACCCAAGTGCAGCCTCGATCAAGCGTTTACCGCATATGGCGGCAGCCTCGTACTCACCACTGAAGATGAGCACGAGCCCACGCGCGAGGTACCCGTGCAGTTGCTCGATTCCTGTCCTGTCTCGCGAGATCGTTGCTCGCGCGTCGTCGAGGTCGCCTTGCATCACCATCGCGCACGCGGCCCACGTGTCGGCACCACCCTCCTCGAGAACCGCTCGCGCCTCAACGAGATCGCGACCGATGACTGTTGCCCCGAGCCACGTGAGAGCCCATTTCAGCAACGGCTCGTTCTGCGTTTGACGCGCAAGAGCGACCGCCTCCCGGAGCGCGGGCTCGCCGCGTTCCTGATCCAGGTACGTGCATGCCATCCCCACACCGACTAGGGCATGACCGAGGAGGATGGGGTCCTCGATAGCCCGAGCGATCGCAACGGCCTCGTCGGCACGTGCTGGCCCGCGGGGATCGAGGCTGCCGACTCCGATCAGATGTGCGCTGGCAATTAATCCGCGTACTCGAAGCGCGGGCGGAGCGTCGGTCACTGAGTCATCCTCGAGCACCTCGTCTAGCCAGCCGCTCGCCTCACGCCAGGTATCGCCCTGAGCGGCGAGGAAGTACGTCGAGACCGAGATACGCAATGAGTCGACAGCATCGCTGTTGTCACGGCTCCAACGGAACGCTGTGCGAAGGTTGTCCCAGTCCGGCAGCAACGTGCGGGCGTGTGCAAGCGGTTGCCCTACCACGATGGAGGTGTGCACGCGCTCGGCGACTGAGAGGTAATGGTCGCGGTGGCGGCCACGCACGCCTTCCGCCTCCCCGGAGTCGGCGAGGTGGTCCATGGCGAACTGCCGCACTGTCTCCAGGAGACGGTAACGAGTGTCGCCTGACGATCCGTCGGTCACGACCAGCGACTTGTCGACGAGCAGCGACAGCTGGTCGAGGACTTGATGCATCTCGAGCGGATCGCCCTCGCCAACTACTTCGGCGGCGTCGAGATCGAATGAGCCAGCGAACACCGCAAGGCGTCGGAACAGCACGCGCTCGGGTTGGGTCAGAAGATTGAAGCTCCAGTCGACGGACGCACGGAGAGTTTGTTGTCGCGGCATCGCGGTGCGTGCACCGCCAGCCAGCAAACGGAACCGGTCGTGCAAGCCCTTCGCGATGCGTTCCGGGGAGAGCACTCGAACGCGAGCCGCGGCGAGCTCGATCGCGAGAGGGATGCCGTCGAGTCGCCTGCAGATTTCTGCGACGGCGGCGAAGTTGCCGTCGGTGATCTGAAAACCCGGGCGGGCATGACGAGCGCGATCCTCGAACAATTGCATCGCCTCCGACCTCAACGAGGTGTCGTCGTCCGGCAGCCCTAATGACGGAACTCGCCATGTCACCTCGCCCGCAACCCCAAGCGGTTCACGACTCGTCGCGACGATCGTCAACGATGGGCATGCGCGCAGCAACGTCTCTGTCAGCTCTGCGCACACGGCGATGAGATGCTCGCAGTTGTCGAGCACGAGCAGGACGGTTCCGTTACGGAAGTGCTCCACCAACAGCGAGACCGGCTCGTGTGCTGGCTGGTCGGGGAGTCCAGCGGCCCGAACAACAACCAGAGCGAGAAGAGCGGGTTCGGTGATCGTCGACAGATCGGCATGCCAGATTCCGTCCCGATGCGCATCGAGGATGTCGGCCCCGAGTTGCAGAGCGAGTCGCGTCTTGCCTGCACCACCTGCACCAGTGAGCGTTAACAGGCGCGTTTCCCTAAGGAGCGACTGCAGCTCCGCGAGTTCGGCATCGCGCCCGATGAAGTTCGTGAGTTGGACGGGCAGGTTGTGGGGAAGCGCGTCGAGCGAGCGCAACGCCGGAAACTCGACTTGAAGGTCGGGATGGCAGAGCTGGAGTACGCGTTCCGGTCGGGCGAGGTCGCGCAGGCGGTGCGTCCCGAGATCGAGCAGCCACGCATCGGCCGGGACGCGATCGTCGACCACGTCATGGGTCGATTGCGACAGCACCGTCTGGCCGCCATGCGCAAGATTCCGAAGACGGGCGCAACGGTTGATCGCGGGGCCGATGTAGTTGCCCTCGTCGCGCAACTGCACCTCGCCGGTGTGGAGTCCGATGCGCAGCTTTATCGGCGCGAGATCGGCGAGTTGCAGATCGAGCGCGCACGCCACCGCATCCGACGCCCGCGCGAACGCGACGACGAAGCTGTCACCTTCGCCCTGCTCCACCGGACGAGCGCCGCGGTGGCACTCGATGACCTCGGCGAGCGTTTCGTCGAGGCGCGCAACCGCCGCCGTCATGGCCGCCGAATCCGACTCCCACAACCGCGTCGAACCCTCCACATCGGCGAGCAGCAACGTCACCGTGCCGGTCGGCAACTGGCTCATGCCCGCGCCGCCGCCTCTTTCGCTACCTGCACCCGGGAGCTGGTGCCGAGCTTCGCGTAGATATGGGTGAGGTGCGCTTGCACTGTGCGCGGCGAGACGAACAGTTTTGCGGCGATCTCTTTGTTGGCAAGCCCATCGGCCACGAGGCGCACGATGTCGAGCTCCGCCGGCGTGAGACTCGCCCATCCGGTCGAATGCCGCTTGCGTTCCCCCCGACCCCGCTGCGCGTAGGCCACCGCTTCATGCATCGACAGCCCTTCGCCCTCGGACCACGCCAGCTCGAACTCATCGTTGCCAAGCTCGCCGCGCAATGCTGCGACAGCCGCTTCATACCACTCGCGGTACGTCTTGAAGCGCACGTAGCCGATGGCGCGCCGGAGGGCCGCCGCGCTGCCGAACAGGCGCGCCGCGTTCTCCCCTTGCGAGACCGACGCAATCAGCTCGAGAGAGTCAGCGACCCCGATCTTGTCGCCGATGTCGAGCTGGACGGTCAACGCCTGGTGACCAAACTCCTCCGCGCGGTCGGGCTCTCCGTCAACAATTGCGATGCGGGCGCGAGTCGTCAACGCGCTACCGAACTGCCATCTGAAGACGGAATTGGCGCCACGTTGCAGGTATTCGTCGGTGCGCGCACGGGCGCCGGCAACGTCGCCAACGGCCAGCTTGAGTTCGGCGGTCATCGCGAACCACACCGCGAAGGAGTTGTCTGCGTCGCCTGTGTACCTCTCGAGCAACTGATTCGCCGCGTCGTGATCGCCTGCCGCGAGCGCGGTCATGCCGCAAGCGAAGTTGGCCATGTCCTCGTACAGCCGGATACCCATGTCGCTCGCCATTGCGAGGCTCTCTTCTGCGGCGGGGAGCGCGAGCTCGGTGTGCCCGAGCATCGCGTCAGCGAACGCTTGGATCGACAGACCTCCAACAAGAGCGGCCTCGTCATCAACCGCACGCGCCTCGTTGACCACGCCACTCACCCGCGAGTGGCCCTCCGCAATGCCCCCTTGCACGAGGTCCACCATGGCGGTGAAGCCTTGACATGTTCGAGCGCCGAAGTCGTTCCCATCCTCTTCAAATAGGACCGATGCCTCCTGCATGGCCGAGCGAGCCGCATCCGGCGCACCACAATCGATCAGGCCGCTGCCGAGGAAGAAGAGTGCGTGCGCAAGCGCGGTCCGGTTATTCGCGGCGCGAGCCTCGTGAACCGCCTCGCGCAGGATGGCGACTCCCTCTCCGCTGTATTCGAAGACGTGGGCAACCCCACATGCCAACAATGCGAAAGCAAGCAGGTCGGAGCGGTTTGCGTCCCGCGCGAGAGCGACCGCTTCGGAACCCCGCGACCGTGCACACGGGCCCAACGCGAAGCTCTCGACCCACGCACTGAACGCCAACGCGTACGCCCGGAGCACCGAATCCGAGTCGATTGTGCGAGACACGAGGGTCTCGATCCACTCCCGGCCTTCAGCAAAGTGTCCCCGTTGGAAGATCAGGCTGGTCGACGAGATAGCAACGAGCAGCGCGTGATCAATGTCGTCGACGTCGAGGCTCCACTGGAACGCCACACGGATGTTGTCGAACTCGCGCTCGAGGGCACGAAGGCGATCCGCGCTGCGTCCCGTGTTCGCCGTTCGGACCGCATAGTTCAAGTAGTGGTTGCGGTGACGACGGCGGACGTCGTCGGGCTCTCCGGCGTCGACGAGTTTGTCGAGCCCGTACTGGCGGACTGTTTCGAGCAGCCGGTACCTCGATTCACCCTCGATCTCGTAGGCAAGGACGAGGGACTTGTCCACCAGTAGCGCGAGTAGGTCGAGCACCTGATGGGCGTCGATGCCGTCGCCCGAGCTGACCGCCTCCGCGGCCTCGAAATCGAACGAACCCGCGAACACGGAAAGCCGGCGGAACACGGTTTGCTCCGGCTCGGTCAGCAGGTCATGGCTCCAATCAACCGACGAACGCAACGTTTGCTGGCGTTGCACCGCCGTGCGAGCGCCACCGGTGAGAAGCCGGAACCGATCGTGGAGCCCCGCGGCGATCCGCTCCGGCGTGAACACACGGATCCGCGCCGCGGCCAACTCGATGGCCAACGGCATGCCGTCGAGCCGATGACAGATCTCGGCGATGGCGGCCGCGTTCGCCTCTGTGAGGTCGAACCCCGGCTTCGCGCGTCGGGCCCGGTCGACGAACAGTTCCACCGCCTCCGACGCAACCGCTCCCAGCGCGTCGTCAGCGGACACGGTCAACGATGGCACCCGGTACGCCACTTCGCCGCCCACCCCGAGCGGCTCGCGGCTCGTAGCCAAGATGGTGAGCGCCGGGCAAGACCGCAGCAGCTCGTCCGCCAGCGACGCACTCGAGGAGATGAGGTGCTCACAGTTGTCGAGGATGACGAGCGCGCGGGCCGCAGCGGCGTGACGGATGATCGTCTCCGTTGCTGTTCGTCCGATCTCGTCCTTGAACCCGAACGCGCGAGCCACGGTGGTGGCAACCAGCTCAGGATCGGTGATCGGCGCGAGCTCGGCATGCCGGATGCCGTCAGGAAAACCCGATGACATCTCCGCAGCCACATGCAGGGCCAGCCGGGTCTTCCCGGCCCCGCCCGAACCGGTGAGCGTCAACAGTCGATGGTCGCCGAGCAGCTCCCGAACCTCGGCCATCTCGGCGACCCGGCCGATGAAGGTCGTGAGTTGCACGGGCAAGTTGTGCAGCTGGGCGTCAAGCGATCGCAGCGGGCGGAACTCGCGCTCCAGGTCTGCGTGGCACAGCTGATAGACGCGCTCGGCTCGGTCGAGGTCGCGCATCCGATGGGCGCCGAGCTCGGTCAGCCATGCCCCGTCAGGTAGCCGACCTTCAACAACGTCCTGTGCGGAGTTCGACAGGAGGGTCTGGCCACCGTGACCGAGATCGCGCAACCGGGCGCAGCGGGTGATCGTCGATCCGATGTAGTTGCCCTCGCCGCGCAACTGCACCTCGCCGGTGTGCAACCCGATCCGCAACTTGATCGGTGCGAGATCGGCGAGTTGCAGATCGAGCGCGCACGCCACCGCGTCTGATGCCCGGGCGAACGCGACCACGAAACTGTCACCCTCGCCCTGTTCCACGGGCCGAGCCCCGAAGTGCCGCTCGACGACCTCGCCGACCACCTTGTCGAGCTGGGCCACGGCCGCTGTCATCGCCGCGGGATCCGACTCCCACAGGCGCGTCGAACCCTCCACGTCCGCCAACAACAACGTGACTGTCCCGACCGGCAGCACGATTTGGCCCTCCCGAGGCCGCTGATCCCCCGTCGACGGGCGCTCTCCCCACCCCGCCGACGTCAGCGTCTGGTCGACATTTTCGCCCACAAAGGCAGGATCACCTACAAAACCGGCCAGAACATCGGCGCGTACGCGTATGTGTCGCCGCCTCCTACGCGTATCTTTCGCGGCCCTCGTACCCCCAGCCCCCGGATTTGCGCGCTCTGGCCGATGGACCGGCGGCACCGTGGGCGCATCGTCATGGCATCCCCAAGGAGGAACCATGAAGAAACCCGATCCCGTCCTCGACCTGCTCCGTACCGTGCCCGGCCTGGCCAACCTGCCCGACCGGGCGCTGGCCGACCTGGTGCCGCTGGTCGACGAGGTCACCGTGCAACCGGGCGAGGTCCTCGCTCGCGAAGGCACGTCCGGGCGGCAAGCGTTCGTCGTGGTCGACGGAACCGGGCAGGTGTTCGTCGACGGCGAAGTCATCGCCACCGTGGGTCCCGGCGAATTCATCGGCGAGATGGCGATGCTCGACAACCACCCTCGGTGCGCCACCGTGCGGGCCGACAGCCTGATGCGGCTGCTGATCATCGGACCGTCGGCGTTCGCGTCGTTCGTGGAACACCCTGGGGTGCTGAAGGCGATGGCGCTGCAGCTGAACGAACGGCTGCGGCGAGCAGAAGCGACTTCCTCACACTGAGCGAAGCTCGCCCTCGCACGCTGACCCGCTAGCTTCCGGCGCGGAGGTGTCTGGGTACCTGGTGGGCTCCCCCGCCTTCAAAGCGGGTGGTCGTGGTGCTCCCACGACGGCGGGTTCGATTCCCGTCCACCTCCGCCAACTCTCCGGAGGAAAAGTGGCGTATCGCGCCGCTGTCGCTCCTTAGAGGAGCGAACGTGTGAAAACGTGAGCGCCGGATGAGCGTCATCGAGTTCGGGCCACAGATCACGGGTGATCTCGATGCGGCCTCGTCGCGCGAGTGGCTCGTCACGGACGGGCTCGGCGGTTACGCAATGGGCACCGTCGGCGGTCTCGCGACGCGCCGGTACCACGGTCTGTTGATGGTCGCGACCGCACCGCCCATCGGTCGCATGCTCGGGTTGGCTGCGCTCGATCCCGTGCTCACGATCGGGAACACCATGATCCGCCTCGCAACCCACGAATGGACCGACGGAACCATCTCTCCGAACGGATACACGCACCTCGAATCGTTCGAGCTGCGTGACGGCATCCCGAAGTGGCGCTGGGCGGTCGCCGATGTCGTCCTCGAAGCCGAGCTGGCCATGACGCACGGCCGGCCGGCGGTGGGCGTGATGTACCGCGTCGTGCGCGCCCCCGACCGCGTTCGTCTCGACGTCGAAGCGCTGTGCACGTGGCGCGATGCACACGGCGAGCGGACGGCATGGGGCGAGCCGGCGGTCGAGCGCACCGATGACGGCTTCGTGTTCGAGGACGCGTACCGAGTGCGCGGCCCGCAGTTCGATTCCGCGGGCGCGTCGTGGTTCCGGGGCATGCGTCACCGCGAAGAGGCCGAGCGGGGATTGAGTGCGGTCGAGGACGTGTGGTTCGCCGGGCGTTTCAGCGCCGAGCTCGTCGCCGGAGGCAGCACCTCGATCGAAGCGTGGGCCGATGACAAGTACGCGCCGACCCCCGCCGCGCCGCTGATGCTCGCGGCCGCTCGGCGGCGCGCCGCTGATGTCGTGATGCGAGCGCAGCCTCACGACGACACCGATCGCACGCTGGCGCTCGCCGCCGACCACTTCATCGTGGCCACGCCGAGCGGTCCGACGGTCGTGGCCGGGTACCCGTGGTTCGGCGGCTGGTCGCGCGACACGATGACGTCGTACGAGGGCCTGTTCCTGCGCACCAACCGTTGGGACGAAGGGCGCACATTGCTCACGCGAGCGGCCGCCGGGCTTTCCGAGGGAATGCTGGCCAACACGGCCGACGCCGGCGGAGTTGAGTACAACACGGTCGACGCGGCGATGTGGTTCCTCCACGCCGTCGGCCGTCACGTTGCGGTCACCTCCGACATGGATCTCGCCGCCGACCTGCGTGATTCGTTGCACCAGATCATCGACAATCACCAGGCCGGCACGCGCTTCGGCATCCGGGTCGACGGTGACGGGCTCATCACCCAAGGCGCCGAGGGTTGGGCGCTCACCTGGATGGACGCCCGCGTCGATGGCGTTCCCGTCACCCCCCGCACGGGCAAGCCCGTCGAGGTCAATGCGCTGTGGGTCAACGGCCTGCGCGTCGTGGCCGACCTGCTCACCCAACTGAAGGACGGCCGCGTCGACGAGGTACAGCTCGCCGCCGACGTCGCGGCTCGTTCGTTCCGGTCGCACTTCGCGGGCGACGGTCAAGGCCTGCTCGACGTCGCCGATCCCGACGACGCTTCGGTCCGTCCGAACCAGCTGCTGGCCGCGTCGCTCCCGTTCGGTCCGGCCAACGACCGTGCCAGTGCGGCGGAGATCGTGCGCGCCTGCGGTCCGCTCGTCACGGCCTTGGGGCTGCGATCGCTCTCGCCCGCCGATTCGCGCTACACGGGCCGGCACCGCGGCGACGGTGGCGCCCGCGATCGCGCCTATCACCAGGGCACGGTGTGGCCCTGGATGATCGGGCCGTACGCCGACGCGTGCCGGCGGGCGGGAGTGCCGGTTGCCGGCGTATTCGACGGCCTGCTCGCCCACCTGCGCGAATGGGGCCTCGGCTCGATTTCGGAGACGACCGACGGCGACGCGCCGTACGCCGCCACGGGGTGTCCCTTTCAGGCGTGGTCGGTCGCCGAGGTGCTTCGGGGCAAGCGAAGCGCTGACGGATAGGCAAGAGTTGGGGCCGAACCGGCGACGGCGCCGACCACGGCTGCCCAGCGAACACAGCCAAAGGAGTTTGCGATGCAACTAGGCATGATTGGCCTCGGCCGCATGGGCGCCAACATGGTGCGGCGGCTGATGAAGGGCGGCCACGACTGCGTGGTGTCCGACGTGAGTCCCGACGCGGTGAAAGACCTCGCGAACGAAGGGTCGACGCCGTCGGACAACCTCGAGGACTTCGTCAGCAAGCTGACCAAGCCCAGGCACATTTGGATCATGGTGCCCGCGGCGTTCGTGGACGACACGATCGACAAGCTGGCACCGCTGCTCGACGCGGACGACACGGTGATCGACGGTGGCAACAGCTACTACCGCGACGACATTCGCCGCGCCGCCGTGCTCGCCGAGAAGGGCATTCACTATGTCGACGTCGGCACGAGCGGCGGCGTGCTCGGTCTCGAGCGGGGCTACTGCCTCATGATCGGTGGCGACAACGAAGCCGTACCGCGCCTCGACCCGATCTTTCGCACGCTGTGTCCCGGTGCCGATTCCGCCGGCCGCACCCCGGGGCGACAGGGCGAGGCCACACAAGCCGAGAATGGCTACCTGCACTGCGGACCTCCCGGTGCCGGCCACTTCGTGAAGATGGTCCACAACGGAATCGAGTACGGGATCATGGCCGCCTACGCCGAGGGTCTCGCCATCCTGAAGGACGCCGACATCGGTAAGCGCGATCACGAGAAAGACGCGGAGACAGCGCCGCTCCAGCACCCCGAGTTCTACAAGTACGACATCGACATCCCGGAGGTGGCCGAGCTCTGGCGCCGGGGTTCGGTCGTCGGATCGTGGCTGCTCGATCTCACCGCGCAAGCGCTGGTTGAATCGCCCGGTCTCGAGGAGTTCAACGGGAGAGTCTCCGACTCCGGTGAGGGTCGTTGGACGGTGCAGGCCGCCGTCGAGATCGGCGTGCCGGCTCACGTGCTCACCGCTTCGCTGTACTCGCGCTTCGCGTCGCAGGGCAACGCCGACTACGCGAACAAGCTGCAGTCCGCCATGCGCAAGCAGTTCGGCGGGCACGTCGAGAAGATCGTCGAAGCCGAGTCGATGAAGTAGTGGCACGCGCCGTCGATTCGACCGCGGAGTGGAAGGCGCTCGGCGAGCACCACGCTCAGGTCGGCGAGCTCCACCTCCGCGACCTCTTCGCCAACGACGCCGAACGCGGGACTCGGTTCGCCGTCGAGTTCGGCGATCTCTTCCTCGACTACTCCAAGAACCGCATCACGGCGGAGACGATGCCGCTGCTCCTGGCGGTCGCGGAGGCGGCGGGATTGCGGGAGCGCATCGAGGCGATGTTCCGCGGCGAGCACATCAACATCACCGAGGACCGCGCCGTCCTCCACGTGGCGTTGCGCCTGCCCCGCGACGCGCAGCTCGTGGTCGATGGGCAAGACGTCGTCGCCGACGTCCATGCCGTCCTCGACAAGATGGGTGAGTTCGCGACGCGCGTCCGCAGTGGGGAGTGGAAGGGCTTCACGGGTAAGCGCATCCGCACCATCGTGAACATCGGCATCGGCGGCTCCGATCTCGGGCCCGCTATGGCGTACGACGCCCTGCGCGACTTCACCGACCGGTCGTTGACGTGCCGGTTCGTGTCGAACGTCGACGGCAACGACGTGTGGGAAGCGACCCACGACCTCGACGCCGCCGAGACGCTGTTCATCGTGGCGTCGAAGACGTTCACCACCATCGAGACGCTGACCAACGCGAAATCGGCTCGCTCGTGGCTCGTCGAGCATCTCGGCGACGAGGCGGCGGTGCGAAATCACTTCGTGGCGGTGTCGACCAACGCCGAGAAGGTCGCCGAGTTCGGCATCGACACCGACAACATGTTCGGCTTCTGGGACTGGGTCGGCGGCCGGTACAGCTACGACTCGGCCATCGGCCTGTCGTTGATGATCGCCATCGGGCCGGATCACTTCCGCGAGATGCTCGCCGGCTTCCACGCGATGGACGAGCACTTCCGCACTGCGCCGTTCGAGCGCAACCTTCCTGTGCTACTCGGGCTGATCGGGCTGTGGTACCGCGATTTCTTCGGAGCCCAGAGCCAGGCGGTGCTGCCCTACAACCACTACATGGCGCGCTTCAGCGCGTACTTGCAACAGCTCGACATGGAGTCGAACGGCAAGTCGGTCGACCTCGAGGGCAACCCGGTCGGTGTCGACACCGGCCCCGTCGTCTGGGGAACGCCCGGCACGAACGGTCAGCACGCGTACTACCAACTGATCCACCAGGGCACGACGCTCATCCCCTGCGACTTCCTCGGGTTCCTGCAGCCGGCGCACTCGCTCGGTTCGCATCACGACCTGCTGATGGCCAACCTGTTCGCGCAGACCGAGGCGCTGGCGTTCGGTAAGACGCGCGCCGAGGTCGAAGCCGAAGGGGTCCCCGCGCATCAGGTACCGCATCGCGTGTTCCCGGGCAATCGCCCGACGAACACGCTGATGGTCAGCGCGCTCACGCCGCACACGCTGGGACAGCTCATCGCGCTCTACGAGCACAAGGTGTTCACCCAGGGGACGATCTGGCACATCAACTCGTTCGACCAGTGGGGCGTGGAGCTCGGCAAGGCACTCGCCAACCGCATCGTTCCGGAGCTCGAGTCCGCCGACGAGCCGGCACTCACCCACGACTCGTCGACCAACGAGTTGATCCGCCGCTACCGCGCCACGCGCTGACATGGCGGCCCGCTTGATCGCCGTGCGCCACGGCGAAACCGAGTGGTCACTGAGTGGCCAGCACACCGGCCGCACCGATGTCCCGCTGACCGATGCCGGCCGAGAGCGGGCGAAGCAGGTGGGCGACCTGCTGTCGGGACGTGCGTTCGCGCTCGTGCTCACGAGTCCGTTCTCCCGGGCCCGCGACACCGCCGCGCTCGCCGGGTTCGGCGACGCGATCGTCGACGACGACCTGCGCGAATGGGACTACGGCGACTACGAGGGACTCAAGACGCTCGACATCCGCAAGGACCGACCGGGCTGGTTCCTCTGGGACGACGGCGTCCCCAACGGCGAGTCGATCGAGGCCGTCGCAGCCCGTGCTGACCGCGTGATCCAGCGAGTGCGTGAGGTCGACGGTGACGTGCTCGTCTTCGCCCACGGGCACATCCTGCGAGTGCTGGCGGCTCGGTGGCTCGACCAGCGGCCCGGTTTCGGCCGACACCTGATCCTGTCGCCGGCCACGCTGTCGATCCTCGGCCACGAGCGCGAAGCCCCCGCCCTCGAAACCTGGAACGCCTCGGCCATCTGACCAACGACGAAATCCCATGCATACGCACACAAAAGTGTGTGCGTATGCATGGGATTTGCGCAGCGGCCACACTGTCCCGCCATGCGGGGCGATGCGGAACAGGATCGGCTGGACGCGGACCGGGACAGGACGGCGCGGTGGAAGTGGTGGGGGCCGTATTTGCCGGCGCGCCAGTGGGGCACGGTGCGCGAGGACTACAGCTCGGGCGGCGCCGCGTGGGACTACTTCCCCCACGAACATGCGCGCTCGCGCGCCTACCGCTGGGGTGAGGACGGGCTCGGCGGTATCTGCGATCGCTGGCAGCACCTGTGCTTCGGCGTCGCGTTGTGGAACGAGAACGACCCGATCCTCAAAGAGCGCCTCTTCGGCCTCACCAACTCCGAGGGCAATCACGGCGAGGACGTGAAGGAGTACTGGTGGGCGCTCGACTCCACGCCGACGCACTCGTGGATGCAGTGGCTGTACAAGTATCCGCAGCGCGCCTTCCCGTACGGCGATCTCGTTGCCGAGAACGGGCGGCGAGGGGTGAACGACCCCGAGTACGAGTTGATCGACACCGGGATCTTCGACGAAGACCGCTACTTCGACGTCGAGCTCACGTACGCCAAGGCGACGACGGACGACCTCTGCATCGAGATCGCGGTCACGAACCGCGGACCTGACCCAGCGCCGCTGCACGTGTTGCCCACGGTGTGGTTCCGCAACACGTGGTCGTGGGGCCGCGACGACCGCAAGCCCTGGCTCGAGATGGACGCCGACCACGTGAAGGCCGTGCACGGCCTGCTCGGCAACCACTGGTTCGCGTCAGAAGGCATCGACGAGAACTCGTGGCTGTTCTGCGAGAACGAGACGAACTTCGAACGCATCTACGGCTCGGAGAACACCACCGCGTACCCGAAGGACGGCGTCAACGATCACGTCGTCGGCGGAGCTCCGACCGTGAACCCGGCCAAGTCCGGCACGAAGGCGGCGGCGTGGCACCGCCTCACCGTCGGCCCGGGAGAGACGAAGACCGTCCGGGTGCGACTGACCAACGAGCAGCTCGACGACCCGTTCGGCCCGAGCTTCGATGCGACGCTCGCGACGCGCAAGGCCGAAGCCGACGAGTTCTACAGCGAGCTCGCGCCGGAGGCTTCGGTCGAGGCGAAGGCGGTACAGCGAAAGGCGCTCGCCGGTCTGCTCTGGGCCAAGAAGCACTATCGCTACGACGTGAAGCAATGGTTGGAGGGCGACCCCGCCAACCCGCCACCACCGGCCGACCGCGAGCACGGCCGCAACCAGCACTGGGGCCATCTCTACAACGCAGACATCATCTCGATGCCCGACGAGTGGGAGTACCCCTGGTACGCCGCGTGGGATCTCGCCTTTCACATGGTCGCGTTCTCCCTCGTCGACTCCGACTTCGCCAAGGACCAGCTGCTGCTCTTCTGCCGCGAGTGGTACATGCACCCGAACGGTCAGCTCCCGGCATACGAGTGGGCGTTCGATGACGTCAACCCGCCCGTGCACGCGTGGGCGGCGTGGCGCGTGTTCAAGATCGACGCCATCCAACGCGGCGAGCGCGACTGGGAGTTCCTCGAGCGCATCTTCCACAAGCTGCTCATGAACTTCAGCTGGTGGGTGAACCGCAAGGACGCCGAGGGCAACAATCTGTTCGAAGGCGGATTCCTCGGTCTCGACAACATCGGGCTGTTCGACCGGTCACGGCCGTTGCCGAGCGGCCACACGCTCGAGCAGTCCGACGCCACGTCGTGGATGGCGATGTACTGCCTGAACATGCTGGCGATGGCGTCGGAACTCGCCCATCACGATCCGACCTACGAAGACATCTGCACGAAGTTCTTCGAGCACTTCCTCACGATCGCGTCGGCCGCTACCTATCGCGACGGGCAGTCGTTGTGGAACGACGACGACGGCTTCTTCTACGACGTGCTCGTCGACGACATGAACAACCGCATCCCGCTCAAGGTGCGCTCGATGGTCGGGCTCATCCCGCTGTTCGCGGTCGAGAGCTTCGACGGGCGCCTCATGCAAGACCTGCCCGAGTTTCGCAAGCGAGCGGAGTGGTTCATCCGCAAGCGCCCTGAGCAGTGCCGAGCGCTGCACGTTGCCGACTTCGGCGGCCACCGCGAACGCCACTTCCTCGCGTTGGTCGGCCCGAACAAGCTGCGCCGCATCCTCAATCGCATGCTCGACGAGGACGAGTTCCTCTCACCGTACGGACTGCGCTCGCTCTCGAAGGCGCACGAGGACGATCCCGTCCGCCTCGACTTCCACGGCGAGATGCTCGAGGTGCGTTACCAGCCGGGCGACTCCGACACGTGGTTGTTCGGCGGCAACTCGAACTGGCGTGGCCCCATCTGGTTTCCCCTGAACTACCTCATGATCGAGTCGCTCCAGAAGTTCCATCACTACCTGGGCGACGAGTTCAAGGTGGAGTATCCGACCGGGTCCGGCAACGAGTTGAACCTGCGCGAGGTCGCCACCGAGTTGTCACGCCGGTTGATCAACGTGTTCTTGCCCGACAGCGAGGGCCGACGCCCCGTGAACGGCGGTGTCGACTACTTCGATCATGACCCGAACTGGAAGGACCACCCGACGTTCTTCGAGTTCTTCCACGGCGACTCGGGCAAGGGTCTCGGTGCATCACACCAGACGGGCTGGACCGCGCTCGTTGCGAAGTTGATCCGGCAGTCAGGCGTCTAGCAGGAGCTCTTGTTCGCGGCCCGCGGCGCGCACGAGCGCGGACGCGGCCGCGGCAACACCGACGCCGATCAGCAGTGCGATCGCGTACAGACCGAGCGGCGCCTTCGCCGCGACGTCACCGCCGTCGCCCGGCACGCGAAACACATCGGGGTCTCCCGGCCCGACTCTCGTCACGCGCCAGGTCCCGTTCCCCGGTGTGAGCTCGAGCACCTCCGAGATCACCTTGTCGCTTCCACGTTGCACGACCTTGGCCGGAACCAACGTGGTGCCTACATTCGACCGCAGGCCCTTGCCGACCTCCAACGTCGTGAACGCGCTCTTGTCGTCGGCCTTGACGCCGTCGAGCAGGTGCTCGCCGAGCGCGAGGTCGCCGTGCGCGGTCACACGTTTCACGGCATCGTCGTGTACACCCTTGCGCGTGGTATCGCCCACCGCGGTGAGCCAGCGCTCGGCGACGCCCTCGGGCCGATCATCGGTGCTGCCGAACAGGCTGATGAGCCCTCCGAGAATCACCACGACGATGACAACGAAGAGCACACCGATGAGGAACGGCTTCTTCAGCGCGTCGGTCTCTGCCTTCATGCGGTGATCTCCTCGAGCTCGCGGCCCTTGGTCTCCGGCATGTACCGCCACACGAGATACAACGCGGGGATCTGGATGATCATCAGCACGGTGACGGTGTCGCCGATGTTGCCGATGGCCCCGGTCGTGTGATCACCGAGGATGCCGACCAACGCCGGGCCGAAGACGTAGCCGGCGATGTCGAACACGTTGCGGGTCCACGCCGCCGCCTGTCCGCGAATGTGGGTCGGGAACAGCTCCGTGGCGAACGCACCCATCACGGGCCCCATGCCCAGGCCGAAGAACACCGCCAACATCAGCGCGAAGAACTGCACCGATGACGACGTGGTCTGGAACACCAGGATCGAGAACGTGATGCCTCCGGCGAAATACACCATCGCTGTCGGTCGGCGCCCGAAGCGTTCCATCGCGCGGCCGCACACGTAGTAGCCGAGACACCCGAGCCCGTAGGCACAGATGATGTACACCGCGACCTTGCTTGTCGAGAAGCCCCGCTCGCGCTCGGCGTAGAAGGCCCACCACGCTGTTGATCCGAACAGTGGGATGGAGCGCAGCATGTGCATCAGGCCGACAAGAACGAGGTTGCGCCGGTACCGCGGGCGCCACGGCTCCAGCATCGACGGCTTTGGGTCTTCCTCCACCCTCCCGGCCTTCACCTCGAGAAAGCGGCGCGTCTCCTTGATGCGTCGCCGGTACACGCTGAGCACCAGCAAGGGCGCGAGGCCGACGAGGTAGAACGCGCGCCACTCGAGCGGTCCGTCCTGGAGCCCTAGGCCGAGGAGCACACCGACGACGATGGTGCCGAGCGCGGCGAACGTGAGCAGCGTGCCGAGGGCGCGCGCACGGCGGGCGGCAGGGAACTCCTCGACGATCATCGTGACGCCCACGGCGTACTCCGCGCCCAGGAAGATGCGGCTGGCGAACTGGAAGAAGGCGAAGGACCAGATGTCCCAGCTCAACGCGGTCAACGCGGTGAACACGGTGTAGCCCACGACCGACCACAGCAGCATCGGCCGGCGCCCGACGCGATCCGAAAGCCGAGCGACGAAGAACGCCGCGAAGAGTCCGAGCTCGATCGGAATGCGGGTGATGCCGAGCACCGCTTCGCTCACATGGAAGGTGCCCTGGATGTTGGGCAGCAACAACGAGAGGATCGATGCGTCGTAGCCCTCGAAGAACGCGGCCGACACGAGGAGCCAGAGGAGCAATCGCAGGTAGCGGTCGTCGCGCTCGAGCGCGGGATCGTCGACCGGTGCCGCGTACGTCGGCGGCTCGAAATCCGTAGGCAGCCCCGCGGCAATCGGCGCCTTTTGCACCATGTGTCCCCCCTTCGTCCTGCGGGAGACTACGTCTCGGCGCGCATCGCGGTGAAAGTTCCCGAGGCTCCCACGATCGGATCGAGAACGGTCACGACAACTGCCCGCTACGAAATCTTGGTGCCCACCAGTGCGTAGGTGACGTCGACCGCAGCGCACACGGCGTCTCCGTGATCTTCGAAGATGCCATCAGGGTGCGTGATCGCCGTCTGGCCGGCGAACCCCGTGACCGCGCCCGCCGCGTCACGAGTGAGATCGGCCGTCACGCTGTACTGCACCTTGTCGGTGACCGGACATTGGTCGTTGCCGAGGTTCGTCGTCAGCGTTCCTTCGAAGTGATCGCCGGAGATCACGAGCGGCGGGAATCTGAGGTCGTGAACCGCCGTCGAGATCGGTGCCGATTCATCGAACGAGGCGGTGCACTGGTTGTCCTTGCACGTGACGATGAGCTGTTGCGAGGTGGCGGTGCCCACCGTTGGCACGTTCTCGACGAAGTCGGCGCCGACCTTGACCGTGTCGATGGTGAACGTGCCCGCGTACTTGCCCGCGAGCGCGTTGACACCGATCGCCGCCTTGTCGGTCTTGTCGTCGCTCTTCAGCAGCACCGCGGCCCCGGCCGCGGCGGCGGCCAACAGGACGAGCGCGCCGACCGTCACTGCCACCTTTCGACCTCGGCGTCGCGGCTTCTTGACGACCGTCGTGACCTGCGGCGCGGCCGCGGCAATAGGCGCGACTTGCGGCACCGGGGGCGGAGGCTGCTCCTGCGACTTCTGCTCACGACTCTCGCCGGCCGACCCGCCGCCGCGACCACTTCGTCTCGGTTCGCCGGGCGGTCGCTCAGGAGGCGCCAGCGCTCCCGTCGACCCGATCTCGTCGAAGAGCCCCGGACTCCCCGATTGATCCGAGGCCCGCAGCACACGGCCCTGCGGCGGCGATGCCAGAAAGCGGACGATCTGTGCGTCGAGCCGACCGGCGTCGAGATCATCGAGGAACTCCGACAGCGCGGCCCGCGGGATGCAGGCGATGCCGTCGCGTGCGCCCCGGAGCCGGAAGGCCACCGCGTCCCACGCGATCGAGATCGGCTCGACCGAATAGCCGGCCCGGCGCCGCGAGCGAACCACACCTTCGAAGGGGTTGCCTTCGAACGGTCCGAATGGATCAGGGGTGGTGTTCGGCTCGGCCTCGAGCGGCAGGGGGAGCGTGCCGTCGACGACTCGGTCAACGAGGCGCAGTTCGCTCTCGTCGAGGAGCGGCTCGACCGACGGCCGAGCACGTTGCCACGCCTCTTCCAAGTGAGCTTGCGCGGTCCCCGTGCGGCCCGCACCCCAGCGCAGCCGCGCCGATCGCCCGTCGCTGTACAGGTCCGTGCCGAACGCTCGTCGGTCGACGTACCACCCGGCGCGGATGTTCGACGGACGCACGCGCGATCGCACGGCCCGCGGGAGGTGGCGACGCGCGGCGCGATTGTGGACGGCAGCCGCGCAGGCGAGACCGCCGGCGGCGGCAAACGTTGCGGCCGCTCGGAGCTGATCTCCCGCGCAGTACTCGCCGCCGATCTCGAGGCGCCCGCACCGAGGCCGAACCAGCAAGCCGGGCGACGTCGGGCGGTCGAGCAACAGCATCATCGCCGGCGCGAACCGCTTCACGAACAACCGCCCGGCGCCGACGACGTCGTCGTCGTCGACCTCGAGATTCAGGTGCGTCGAATAACCGTCGAGGCGCAAGTGGTCTGGCAACGCCGCGGCCAAGACGCGGTGCGCGACGAGCGCGCGCCATTCGATCTCGGACGTGCAGCCCGGTCGCAGCATGACGGGGGCGATCGCCACCTCGGCTTCGCGGCCGTCGGAGGTGAGGAGGCCGCCCCAGGAGGTGCGGTACGCGTTGGGATCGGTGGGGTCGAGACGGAGTCCTTCGACGTGAAGGGTGTGCAACAACGGTCCGAAGTCGAGTTGCTCGTCCCCGTCGAGCACCCGATATTCATGCTCGATGCCGAGCACCGGCGCGCCGGCGCGACCCCCTACGTCGAGGGGAAATCCCTCGACCGGACGCGGGCGCATGCCCTACGACTCGTCGTCTTCGTCGTCCTTGTCGCCCTTGACGATCCCCGCCGCGCCGCCTCGGCCGCCGAGGCCGATGTCGCTGGCCTTGTCCTTCGCCGTGTCTGCGAGATCACTCAGCAGTCCGCCGCCGCCGCCGCCACCTTGAGGAGCGGCCGGTGCGGAGCCCGACAGCGACTGACCACCCAAACCCAGGTCTTGCGCGCCTCTGGCCGCCTGCGTCGCGGTGGCTACGTGCCCACCTGCGGCCCGCACGTCGGCGACGTTGCCCTTCTCACCCATGCTGATTCCTCCCGCTTGCTCATCCCGCGATGAGTGCGCTCACCGTATACCTCATCAATCGGCGATGTCGCGTGCTGCAACGACCTTGGTGGGCGTGACCCGCACGAGCAACTCGCCCGGTACGCCGTTGCGCATCCCGTACTCGTCAGCGCGATCGACACCCATGTAACGGCCGCCGATGACGCGCGCCCATTGACGCACTTCGTCGAGATCGTCCGAGATCGATGCAATGCCGTGCACGATCACGAAGGAGAACGGCGGCCGTTCGTCGTCCCAACACAGGGCGACCCGCGGGTCGCGGCGTACGGCCTTGCCCTTCGCGGTCTGGTCACCGGTGGTGAACAGGATGTCGTCGCCGTCGAGCGCGACCCAGACGGGAGCGACACGAGGACTTCCGTCGGCCGCGACCACCGCAAGTTTCGCGGTGCGCGGCGGCGATGCCGCGATGAATTCGCGCCACCACGGATCGCCTGAAAGAGGCATGGCCCTATCGTCGCACCGTGGTGACCCGGACCGGCGCGGTCGTGATCGGTGGAGGCATCGCCGGCGTCTCCGCCGCGTACGAGTTGGCGGCGCACATGCACGTCGTGCTGCTCGAACAGGAAGCGCAGCTCGCCCGCCACACCACCGGGCGTTCGGCGGCCGCCTACCTCGAAACGTACGGCTCGTTGACGGTTCGACGCCTGACGGTGGCCAGCCGGTCGTTCCTCGCCTCGATGCTGTCGCCGCGACCATTGCTGTGGATCGGCGCCGCCGATCGCGCCGAGGCGCTGGCGGCTGCCGCAGACCTCGGCCGCGCGCTCGTGCCGTCGGTGCGCTTGATCGATTTCGCGGAAGCGGCCTCGATGTGTCCGGCATTGCGCTCGACGCAGGCCGAGATCGCGGTGCTCGAGCCCGACGCGATGGACATCGACGTCGCCGCGGTGCACCAGACCTTTGTGCAGGGGATGCGCGCTCGCGGTGGCGAGATCCGACGGTCCGCTCCGGTCGCCAGCCTCGCCCGCACGGGCACGACGTGGGTCGTCACGACCCCACTGGAGGTGTACGAGGCGGAAGTGGTCGTGAACGCCGCTGGCGCGTGGTGCGACGAGATCGCCGCGCTCGCCGGTGTGCCGCCGATCGGATTGCACGCACTGCGGCGCACCGCCTTCACGTGCCCGGCGCCGGAGGGTGTCGACGTTCGGTCGTGGCCGCTCGTTGCGGACATCGACGACCGCTTCTACTTCAAGCCCGAAGGCCCGCAACTGTTGTGCTCGCTGGCCGACGAGACTCCCTCGCCGCCGTGCGACGCGGTCGCCGAGCCCGTCGACGTCGCGCTCGCGATCGAGCGCATCAACGATGCCACCACACTCGGGCTTCGACATGTGCGGCGTGCCTGGGCGGGCCTGCGCTCGTTCGTCGCCGATCGCACCCCGGTCGTCGGTGTCGATTCCGAAGCCCCCGGCTTCTGCTGGCTGGCGGGGCAGGGCGGTTATGGCATTCAGACCGCCCCAGCCATGGCGCGAGCCGCCGCCGGTCTCGTCGTAGACCGGCGGCTGCCAGATGACTTGATCGCGTTGGGCATCACCGTCGACGACGTGTCGCCCGCTCGCTGCCGCTGACGGCTACTTCTTCCGGTTGGCCCGAACCTTCACCGGCACCGCGGCCCGACGAAGGCCGAGCGCGACCGCTGCCATGAGACCACCGACGACGAGCAGCAACGTTTCGTTCATGCCGGTGCGAGGCAGCGCAGGAACCTCCGGCACCGCCGGGGCCGCAACGACCTTGTAGTTTGCAACGCTGTTCAGACTCGCGGCCTTGAATGTGATCGGACCCGTCAGCGCGGCCACTGCACCCTCGGGGATCGCCTGCGCCTGCAAGCGGTCGATGTTGATGAGGGTGAAGCAGTCAAGAACGACCGACCCGACTTGGTCGAGCAGGTCGGTGACCGGCGTCGCCGGCAACGTCAGGCCCTGGGTCAGCGACGCAATCGGCGTCTCGGCAAGCACGCTGTTGACGAGAGCGCAGATGTCCGGCGGCGTCACCGTCAGCGCGAGTGCCGTGATGCCAGCGAGCGCCTCCACATAGTCGCCGTTCTGCGCCACGCTCGTCGCTCGCTGGAAGAGGTCGACCGAGAGCAGATTCGCCAGGCTCGGATCGATCGTGGCGAGTGCTTGGTTGAGGGTCGTCATCACGCTGGTCGCAAGCGCGGCGATCTGATCGAGCGTCGTGTTGGCGTCGATCGCGCCGAAGTCGAGGCCGCCGACGCGGATGTCGTTGATCGCCGCAGTAACGATCGCTGAAGAGTTGGCGATCGTGTCCGCGGCCCTCGCGGCTGCGCCGGCCGTCACGCCGTCGATCGCCAGCAGCGGTGTACCGCCCAGGACGTCAATCGCGGCCTGAAGCGTGCTGTTGAGTTCGTCGAGAAGGCCATTCACCTGAGTCGTGAGATCCGCGATGGTCGTGCCGATCTCAGTGCAGTCGATGCCGAGCAGCGTCAGGATCACTTCGGTCCCTGTGCACGTACCTGCAATCGCTTGAAGAGCTGTCCTATTGGTCGTAACCGTCGTGATGAGCGATTGCAGATCGGAGACAGCGGAAGTCAGATCCGACGGACTCGAGAAATTCGTGGTGCCGAGGATTGTGTTTACGGTGTCGAGCTCATTCAGCTGGTCGAGCAATGTCGCCACCTGTTCAACCGACAAGTCGCCGATGGTGAGACCGAGCAGGTTCAACAGCGCCTGCAGGTCGAGCACCGAGATCGCGTCGACGGTCACACCTCGCGTCGCGGACGATGCCGCCGGGCCGGCCAGACCCCCGAGGTCGAGCGAGGCCGCGTCGACGCCGAGCACGCCCGCGACATTGAGATCGGCGAGCGTCGACGTGAGTGCCGCCTTCGCCCCGTTCGCGTCTACGAGCGATGTCAGCGACGCAGGATTGACAGTGCCAGTCACGCCTGGAACTCCGAGCGTCGAGAGGTCGAGGAGCGCCGTGGTCTTGGAATCGGCGGCGCCGGAGCTCGTCGTCTGGACCGAAGGCACGGTCAGCGCGTTGAGCAATGGCAACGTCACCGAGTTCACGTCAAGCGGCGACAGGGTCTCGGTCGCCGTCGGCACCCCGATGGCCGGGTCGATCGTGGCGCTGTTGCCCTCCCCGAGCAGTGTCGCGGCGAGGAGGTCTCCGTAGTCGATCGACACGAGCGACACATCGCCGCCGGCACTGCCGACGCCGGTGGGCGCATCGACCGCATTCGATGGTGCTGCGGCCAGCACCGACACCAGCGCGATCAAGGAAAAAGTCGCGAAGAACCGACGAAACCTGACGTTCATGGAAACAACTCCCCGCTCAGCCCGATTCGGACAGTCTTCGCGAGAAGCCGCGTTGCGGCTATGGCCTAACCGGGTGGTTTCGTGCGCGATCGGTGTCTAGTCAGGTGCGGATCAGACAGCGAGAAGATCGCGCGCACCGGTGTCGCTCGACGGGTGTCGCAGCTTCGACATCGCCCTCGCCTCGATCTGGCGAATGCGCTCACGGGTGAGGTTGAAGTGCTCGCCCACCTCTTCGAGGGTGCGGGGCTCGCCGCGGTCGAGACCGAACCGAAGCTTGAGGATCTCGCGCTCGCGTTCGTCGAGCGGCGCGAGCAAACGGGCGATCTCATCGGGCAGCAGCGCAGTGGCCGCGACCTCGAACGGCGATTCGGCCGAACGGTCCTCGACGACGTCGCCGAGCTCGGCATCGCCGTCTTCACGCAAGGGCTCGGAGAGCGAGAGCGGCTCGGCCGCGAAGCGCAGCGCCTCGGTGACCTTGTCTTCGGGCATCTCGACCTCGGCCGACAGCTCCGCGAGGGTGGCCGGGCGTCCGAGCTTCAGCTCGAGCCGGGCTCGTGCCTTCTGCAGACGGGCGAGCGTGTCGCCGGCATGCACCGGGAGGCGGATGGTGCGGCCCGTGTTGGCGATACCGCGGGTGATCGCCTGGCGGATCCACCAGGTGGCGTAGGTGGAGAACTTGAAGCCCTTGCGCCAGTCGAACTTCTCGACGGCGTGCATCAGGCCGAGGTTGCCTTCCTGGATCAGGTCGAGCAGGGGCAGCCCGGAGGCCTGGTACTTCTTGGCGATCGAAACGACCAATCGGAGGTTCGATTGCACGAAGGTGCGCTCGGCGTCTTCGCCGTCGCGGGCGGAGCGGCGCAACTCGCGCTTGCGGGCCGGGGTGAGCTCCTTGCCACCCCGTTCGAGGCCGGCGCGGGCCTCGTTGCCGTTCTCGATGGCTTGGGCGAGGCGAACCTCGTCGTCCTTCGTGAGCAGGGGGTACTGCCCGATATCGGTGAGGTAGAGGCGGACGAGATCTTCCTCGTCGCGTTCAACACGCTCTTTGGGCAAGAGAGCCCTCTCCTCGGTCTGCAGGGTCTGGATTAGTGGGAGGCCGCGGCGGAGCGGTACTGCCCCGCCGAGGGTGGGCTTCGCCGGTCGCAGCCGTTCAAAGTCCGGTCTTTACGATACTGGGCTGGTCAAGCCTGCCAACCTGCCGGTCTGGGTGATCTTCGCAGGCTCTACAAGGTCTCTTCGGTCGCCGGAGAGTGCGGCTTGACCGTGGTTCGTCTGATTCTGCGGGCTTGTCCACAGAGGAGTTCGCTGCCCTCAGGGCGATTCCTGCCTGGCCGTTAGGGTTCCGGCGGTGTCAGAGGTCGAGTTGACGATCGTGACGATGGTGTTCGAGTCGGCACAGCCCGAACCGTTGCAGTCCGTGCTGGCGAAGTACGTCGTGCTGAGCCGAGGTCATCCCGGCTGTCGGAACATCGACCTGTGCGCGTCGGCCACCTCGCCCGGACGCTTCGTGATCATCGAGAAGTGGGACTCGCCAGAGGCGCAGCGCGCCCATTTCGATTCACCGGAGATGATCGAGATGGCCAAAGCCTGCGACGGCCTGCTCGCCCTCCCACCGCAGATCGACCTCCTCGAGGCCATCTCCGCCCACGACCTCATCTGATGTCATCGGCGCCCACCGGGTCGTGACCATCTCGCTGCGGAACGTGCGACTTCTCGCGTACGCGCTCGTCGCGATACAGGTCGCTCAGGGAGCGCCGCTGGGAATGGGGTCGTTTCAACGTACGTACTGGGTGGCGAACTACGACCACGGCTTCGTGCGCCGCGGTCTCACCGGAACGCTCTTGCAGGTCATCGCCGGCCGCCGAACCGAGACGTCCATCCTCGTCGCAGGGTGGGTCGTCGTGTCGTTGGCGACGGCCTCGCTCATCCTCGTCGTCGAATTGCTGCTTCGCCGAGCGACCACCGTGAGCTGCATCCTCGCCCTCCTCGTCGCGTCGAGTCCGTTCACGATCGATTCCGCCTTCACCCGGAGAGGGCCTGATCAGTTGGCCATCCCCCTGCTCGTGCTGTTGGGAGTGGGGCTCGTGCACCGGCCGAAGTGGAAGTTGCGGCTCTGTGGTGCTGCGGGTGTCCTGTTCGCGACGCTCGTTTTCTTCCACGAAGGCGTCGTGCTCGAGTTCCTGCCGTTCGCATTGGTCATGGTCGTGCTCGTCGCGCGCTGGGGGAAGGATCGCTGGCGAACCGCGGAAACCGGCCGCGCCCTCGCCTGCGTCGCTCTCCCGTCGCTCGCGGCGGGCGTGGTCGTCCTTGCGTACGGTCGACCCTCCGTGGCGCAGATCCTCAGCCTGCGCCAGGACGCGGCCAGCGCCGGGCTGGCACCGGACGCGGTGAACTACTTCCACCTGAACCTCCGCCAATCGCTCGACATCATGGCGAACTATCCCCGCGGCCCGCTCACGAGGTCGATGGCCATCGGGATCAGTTACGCAGTGGCGTACGCCGTGGCGCTACGGCGCTGGGCGGGCAGGAATCCCGCGCTCGATGCGTGGCGAGCCTCGCCGTTCGGACCGATCGTCGTGACCGGCACACTTGCCGCGGTCGTCGTGCTGTTCGCGACTGGACATGACTGGCTGCGCTGGTGGGCCACGCTCGGCGGCGCGCTTCTCATCGTCGTCAGCGTCACCGAGCTCGCGTGCGAAGCACCGAGCTCGTCGTCTTCCGAGAGCGCTGGCATCACGCTTCCGTGGGCGCTCCCCGTCGTCGCGATGTACCTCGCGATGCTCACGCCGATGTTCGAGAATGCCAGCAGGCTTGGCGACCTGAAGCGGGCGTTCCTCCCGTGAGCGCCGGCGCTACGCGGCGGAGGTGCCGACGGCGCCTTCGCTGAGCGCGGTGATGTCGGACCAGCTGAGCCCGTCGGCCGTCCAGAGTCGTTCGAAGGCATCATCGGCGGCGTCGCTGAAGCCGTGCCGGTTGCGGAAGTGGTACAGCCGTCGCTGCCGGTTGTCGTAGTGCGTGAATCCCAAACGCACGAGCCGGCCGACGCAGTACGCGTCCCACGCCACCGACTGCGGCAGGGTCAGCTTGTCGTCATCCGGCGGTTCACCGAACGCCGGGTCGAGGCGGTCGCGCACGCGGAACATGAGGCGACCGAGCACATCCGCGCTTCCGGTGCGGGACAGGTTGCGCGGGCGCTTGGGGTCTTCGAGCGCGCCGCTCTCGACGGTGATGACCAGCGGATCGATCGACGCGACGCTCGCGCGCCCCAACGGTGTCGACTCGTCGACCTCGAGGCGGACGTCGAGCTCGGACGGCAGGCCGATCGCGGCGACGAGGTCGTCGATGATCGACGCGATCTCTGCCGCGTCGTAGCTGACCAGCGTGAAGGTCTCCGGCGAAACGCTGACGGTCAAGCGGTGGCCTCAACGATGAGCTTTTCCCGCATGCGGTCGGCGTCGGCCTTGGCTTCGCGCGAGATCTCGGCGAGGTCGTCCATCTCGCTCTCGTCGAAGCCCGCGAGCTCGCGGAAGCGGCGAGCGAGTCGGATCGGACTGTCGTCGTCCTCACCGCGGAAGCCACCGAGGGAGAACAGCTTGTCGACGACGCGCTGGAACTCGAGGGCGCGTTCGCGACGCTCGGGATCCTTCTCCGTGAGCCGCCGTAGCCAGTCGCTGCCCATCTTCACGTGGGTGACTTCGTCGGCCAGCATCCAGTCCTCACAGAAGTACAGCACCGGATCGTTCATCTCCCCGGCGAAGTCGCGCATCGTCGTGAAGACGTCGATCGCCAGGCCTTCGAGGGCGCGGTTGACGCCGGCGAGCCTGAACACCGGATCCGCATGGCACGCTGCCTCGAACAGAGTCACCGCTTCGCTGAACTCGCCGATCTCGGTGCCCATGTGCTCGCCGAGGCGCAGGCTGATCTCGACGTGGCGCGCCTCGTCCCAGCACTGCCTGGCCATGTCGAGCTTCATCTGCAGCGGCGTCTCGTCGGTCGTGTAGTCGAACGCTGTGCGCCCGGCACCCTCGAGAGCCTGGATCTCGCCCACGAAGATTCCGTGCATCTGTCGCCGCGCCCGGTCGAACGATTCCGCCGATTCGGGATCCATCCGACGGTCCTGGCCGAGATCGTTGGGCCTCCGATCCGCGAAGCGTTCCTCGGTCGAGATGCGGTGGAACCGACGGTCACGTTGCAACGCGCTGGGAGGCAACTGCGTTCGCATCCGAAAAAGCGTAGACCACAGTTCTCGCGACGCTGTGCCGATCGCCCGCCTCGCGGGCATGATTGGGGCCGTGCGCGTCGCCTACACACTGGAACAATGCTGGCACCGCGTGCCGGGTGGCACCGGTGTGGCGGCGATGCGGATCGCCGAGGCGATGTCGGCGGAAGAGGACGTGACGCTGCTCGGCGTTGCCGGCCGTCATCGTCATGTGCCGAGCGAGCCGTGGTCTCCGGCGGTACCGATCGCTCATCTCCCGATCGGCGGGCCGCTGCTCTACGACCTGTGGCTTCGTCGGAACTGGCCGAAGGTCGAGCGCGCCACCGGTCCCATCGACGTGGCTCATGCGACGACCCTGATTCCATGTGCGACCGATGCGCCGATGGTGGTCACGGTGCACGACCTCGCGTTCCTGCACGACCCTTCGCAGTTCACCAGACGCGGCAACAGAATCTTCCGGCGCAGTCTCGACGAGATACGACGTCGGGCTGATCTGATCCTGTGCAGCAGCATGGCGACAATGGACGATTGCGCGGCCGCCGGCCTGCCGGGCGCACGCCTGCGTCTCGTCCCGCTCGGCGTCGATGTCGCCAAAGTCGACAGCGCCGAGTCGGCCAGGGTCACTGCGCTGTACGGGCTCCCGTCCCGATATCTG